>CAVQNH010000026.1:0-290934 GCA_963713815.1 uncultured Actinomycetes bacterium | reverse complement strand
TCCCCACCGGGCCGGCTTTCAGTGCGGTGCGTGGGCGCCGGTCATCATGGCCGCGAGGTCCTCGGGGTGCAGGAAGGAGGCGGGCGGCGGCGGTCCCCAGGCGAAGAGGCCACGCGCGCCTTCGAGGTCTTCCGGGGTCCACAGCTGGTCGTCCACGATGCAGTCCATGTCCGCGTAGTACTCGGAGAAGTTGCCCGCCGGGTCCTTGAGGTACCAGAAGAAGTTGGACCCTGCGTAATGGCGTCCCAGCCCCCAGACGTGCCGCTCCGGCCTGCCTTCGAGCATCGCGAACGCGCCCCGGCCCACCTCGTCGACGTCGTCCACCTGCCAGGACGTGTGATGCAGGAAGTTCACCGGGGCGGCCAGCACCAGCACATTGTGGTGGTCGGTCGAGCAGCGCATGAACGCGCCGACCCCGGATATCCGGTCGCTGATCTTGAAGCCGAGGCCGTCGGTGAAGAAGGACGTCGAGCGGCCGTAGTCGGTACTGCCCAGCACGGCGTGGCCGAGCTTACGGGGCCGCACCGGGCCCGGCCGGAAGAAACCCGGGGCCCGGCGGTCCGGCCGATCCGCCCGGCCGGGCCCGTTGTAGACCTCCGGGGCCACCGGCTGCTGCTGGATCCGCGGTGCGACGTCCACGAAAACCCGGGTGCCGGTGACCGGCTCGGCCGTCTCCAGGCTCATCCCGGTAAGCGCCGCCGGCACGCCGAGACGCTCCAGGCTCGCCGCGGCGCGCGCGAGGTCGTCCGGGTCGTCCGCGCCGACCCGCATCTCGACCAGACGCCTCGTCGGAGCGGGAACGATCCGCAGCTGGCGGCCCGCGTCGGCCGTGCTGTACCAGCCGTCAGCCTCGGGAGTAAGCCCGAAGTCGGAGTAGTAGGCACCGGTCTCGGCGGTATTCGGCACGCCGATGGTGACCGATAGCAGTCCGTGCAGGCTCATAGGGACCTCCTCATCCTTGAGTCAGTGGAGCATGCCCGGCCCCGCCGCACCAGACGCGGCGGATCGACCGGGTCGCCCTGATGTCCTGGAGTGGGTCCCCGTCGATGAGCACCAGGTCGGCCCGGCGCCCTGGTTCGATCACTCCCCGGTCGTCCAGCCCGAAGTAGCGGGCGGGCAGATCGGTCGCGGCCCGCAGCGCGTCGGCCGGGCTCAGCCCGGCCCCCACGAGAAGCTCCAGCTCGTGGTGCAGGCTGTCACCGTAGCTGACGGCGGCCGGGCTGTCGGCGTTCGCGTCGGTGCCGGCCAGGATCGGCACCCCGGCCCGGTACGCCGCGCCCACGCTGTCCCGCGCCGCGGCGTAGTCGTCACCTGGACGGCCGAGCAGGGCGACAAGGGTCTCCATCATGGTCAGCGTGGGGATCAGGATCCGGCCGGCCGCGGCCATCTGCGCCGCCGCAGCCTGATCCAGGGCCTGGTCCAGGGGCACGTGGGTGAGCACGTCCACCCCGGCCTGCTGCGCCTTCGCCACTGCGGCGCAGGACGATGCGTGCGCCACGGCCTGCTTCCCGTGCTTGTGTGCGGCGGCCACGAGCGCGTCCACCGTGGCCTGGTCATGGTCAGCACCCGGGCTGCCCACGATGATCTTGATGTAGTCCGAGCCCTCGGCGGCCCGGTCGGACACGAACTGCTCCGCCTGACCGGGGTCCTTGACCAGCCCGCGCTCGCCGATGACGGGGAAGCTGGCGTGCAGACTGCCGGGCGCGATGGCCGGCGTCCCCGCGCTCAGGAGAGCGGTCAGCCCGGGGACCGCGCGCAGCGAGTCGACCAGGGCGGGCGACCCGCTCGCCATGTCCAGCACGGTGGTCACCCCGAAGCCGCAGAGCCGCCGCAGCATGTCCTGGCCGCGGACGTGGACGTGCGAGTCGATCAGCCCCGGCAGCAGGACGCCGCCGGCCCCGTCGATGACCTCGGCACCCGAAGGGCCCGTGCCGGTCGGGCCCTCGGCGATCCGGTCCCCCTCGATGAGGACCGTTCCGGGCGGCCGCAGCCCCCGGCCGTCGAACACGCGCACGTTGGTCACGGCCGTCTTCCCGAACGCGCCTGCTTCCATGCTGCTCACGCTGTCTCCTCCGCTCGCTTGCGTCCCGGGCGGCCCAGGTGGCCGGTGACGAGATCCAGGTCGATCTCCGCGGCGCCACCCGCCCGCCACGCGATGTGCTGGTCCGGCCGGACGAGCAGGAACTCCTGTCCCCACGGGTACCCGGGCGGTGACCGGAGCACCGCCAGCGGGATTCCCCGGCGGCGGGCCCGGTCCTGCAGTGCCGCCACCCCGGGATCGTCCTCCGCCGCGGGCCCGAGCAGGGTGAACCCGGCCCCCAGCCGGTCGTACAGCGACGACCCGCCAGGCAGCCACGCGTGGGGCAGTCGCGCGCCCGGCACGGTGCCGGGCGTGTAGCTGCTCACGTCACCGCCCGCAGTCCCCGGGTCATCCCCCGGGCCGCCCGCTGTCCCGGGAACAGGCCCGTTACCTGGCTGGATGACCGGCGAGCCCGCGTAGGAGTACCCGAGCACCAGCCCGAGGCTGTGGAACTCCGACCGTTTCGCGGCCTGGATGGCCTGCTCGTCGCATGGCAGGTCGCGGGACAGGCTGCGCATGTTGGCCGCCGCGCTCGCGACGGTCTGCTCGATCACCCCGCGGCGCTCAGGCTCGTAGCTGGCCAGGAGCCCGGGCGGGGCCCAGCCCTGCTCGACGGCCGCGATCTTCCACGCCACATTGACCGCGTCGCCCACCGAGGTGTTGAATCCGTGCCCGCCCCAGGGCGGGTTCACGTGCGCGCTCTCGCCGGCCAGGAACACCCTCCGGTCCGCGAACCGGTCCGCGACCAGCATCCGCGCGGTCCACGGGTCCGACGCGAGCACCTCATGCTCCACGGGAGCGCCCACCAGCCCGGCGATCAGCTCCCCGGCATGCGCCGCGCCGTAGCTGGCGTCGATTCCGGGCAGGATTCCCCACCAGGTCCCGTGCAGGTCGAGGCGGCCGAGCAGGCCGGGGACGGGCGCGCGGAGCACCCAGTACTGCACGGCCGGGCCGAGGTGCGTGTCCAGGGACGGGGCGCGGAACACCACGTTGTAGTTGGGACGGGGGTCGGACTGCCCGGCGTACCGGGCCCCGATCTGGTCCCGGACCACCCCGGCGGCCCCGTCGCAGCCCAGCACGTAGCGGGCGGTGATCTGGTAACCGGCGCCGCTGGTGTCGCGGACGGTGACCGTGACCGCGTCGTCCCGCTGGTCCAGGCCGGTCACGGCGTGCCCCAGGCGCAGGTCCACGCCGGCCTGCCCGCGGACGTGGGTGCGGAGCACCTCCTCCACGACCGGCTGCGGGACCTGCTGGCCCGCCTCGGCGAACCGCTCGTCCCGGCCCGTCACCAGCCCGAACGCGCCGTCGAAGTCGGTGATGCGGCGCCCGGCCAGTGACTCGCAGAACGTCACCCGCTGCGACCAGGCGACCGGCAGCGGCGCGGCGGCGCGCAGCGTCTCCGCGATCCCCCATCGGCGCAGGTGCTCCATGGTCCGCACGCTGGTCGTCTTGGCCCGGGGCCGGCGGTGCGAGACCTGCGCCCGCGGCTCGATCACCACGCAGCGAATGCCGCGGCTGGCCAGTTCCGCGGCCGCGGCCAGCCCGGCGGGACCGCCCCCGGCCACCAGCACGGGCGTCTCCCGGCTGCGTGCGCTGCCCGTCATCGCCACGACATGCATGGTCGGTCACCATCACCTGGCTGTACATCCGTGGTTCCATTGGTTGGAACAAGCGAGGAGGGCCATGACCGACGCTGCCCGGCCGCGCGGGGGGCGGCCCGCGCACGGTGAGCCGGTCCTGGACCGGGCCTTCCGGCTGCTCGGGTCCTTCGGCCCGGCGCACCGCGCGCTGTCCCTGACGTCGCTGAGCGCCCGGGCCGGCCTGCCCAAGCCGACCGCCCTGCGCCTCGCCCGCAAGCTGGTCGAGTGGGGCGCGCTGGAGCGGGCCGGGGACGGCCGTTACGTGATCGGGCTCCGGCTGCTGGAGGTCGCGTCGCTGGCCCCGCGCGGGCACGGGCTGCGGGCCACTGCCCTGCCATACCTGGAGGACCTGCACCAGGCGACCGGCCAGCACGTGCTGCTGGCCGTACGCGACGGGTACCAGGCGGTCCTGGTCGAGCGGCTGTCCGCGCACGGCGCGGGCCGGGTGCTGTACCGGGTGGGGGGCCGGATGCCGCTGCACTCCACCGGCGTCGGGCTCGTCCTGCTGGCCCACGCGCCCGCGCCGGTGCAGGACGAGATCCTGGCTGGTGACCTGACCCTGGAGCCGGAGCACACCCCGCTGTCCGCGCGGGACCTGCGGGCCCAGCTGGCCGCGGTCCGGCGCGACGGGGTGGCCGTGGCGGCGCGGTGGCATCCCGAGCCGATGACCTCGGTGGCCTGCCCGGTCACCGACCAGCGGCACGCGGTCGTGGCCGCCCTGTCCGTCGTCACCCGGTCCGAGCGCCTGGACCCGGCCGCGGTCCGGCCGGCCGTCGTGGCGGTCGCGCGGGCGATCTCGCGCGCCATCTCCACTGCCGCGGGAGCCCAGGATCTGCGCTGACGACGCGGCAGGCCGGCTGGCCGCGTACCCCGGTACGGAGGCTAGGTTGCATCACACGGCCGGGGCCGCCTCCGGCGCACGGCCCGGCCCATCGACCCAGCCCATCCACCCCAGGCGAGAGGATGCCGTGAAGTTCGGGATCATCTACAACACGAGCCAGCTGGGTGTCGACCCCAGCCGGATCATCGCGGTGGCCAGGCACGCGGAGGACTGCGGGTTCGAGTCCTTCTACCTGCCCGAGCACATCGCGCTCTACCCGGGGGCCATGCTGGGCGCCCACCCGGTACCGCCCGACCTGCCGCTCGCGGACCCGCTCAGCACGCTCAGCTTCGTCGCGGCCGCGACCCGGCGGATCCTGCTGGGCACCGGCGTGCTGCTGCTGCCGTTTCGCCACCCGGTGATCCTGGCCAAGGAGCTGGCCACCATCGACGTCCTGTCCGGGGGCCGGATGCGGCTGCTGACCGTGGGGCTGGGCGTGCTGCCCGGGGAGGCGGAGGCCGTGGGCGTGGATTTCAGGACGCGGGGCCGCCGCGCGGATGAGGCCATCGACGTGCTGCACCTGCTGTGGGCAGGCGGCGCGGACGGCGTCAGCTTCGCGGGCGAGTTCTTCTCGTTCACCAGCCTGACCAGCTTCCCCAAGCCCCTCGGCGCGGCCACCCTCCCGGTGCACGTCGGCGGGTCGAGCCGCGCCGCGGCCCGCCGCGCCGGCCTGCGCGGTGATGGCTACTTTCCGGGCGGGGGGCTCACCGCGGCCGGGCGCGCCAGCCAGGTGGAGCTGATGCGGGAGACCGCCCGTGCGGCGGGCCGCGACCCCGCCGCGCTGGAGTACACCCGCTGGGGGTCGCTCGGCCTGTCCGCGGCGGACGTCGAGGACCTGGCCGGGCAGGGGGTGACCAGGCTGGTCGTGCCCGCTGCGTCGCCGGACCTGGGCGAGCAGCTCGGGGAGATGTCCGCGTTCGCCGCACGGCTGGGACTCGGCCATGACTGAGTACCGGGCGTCCTTCGACGCCAGCGTGTCGTTCGCCAACGGGGGCGGCCTGGCCGTCCACGGTTTCCGGGTGGACGTCCCGGACCCCGGTATCGGCGAGGCGGGGATCGCCGCCCTGTTCGTGGCCTCACTCGGCCTGCTGATGACGGAGTCGGTCGAGCTGGCCAACGTCGAGATCATCGCCGAGCCGCACAAGGGGACCCGCGGCGGCCCGTCGGATCGCGCCGCGGTCCCGCCGTCCCGGCGCGGGCCCCTGGTAGAGCTCAGCCACGTGATCCGGGCCGGGATGATCACCTATCCCGGGCTGCCCGGGCCGGAGATCACCCCGCACCTGACCCGGGAAGCGTCGCGCGGCCGCTACTCCCCCGGCACCGAGTTCGCGATCGACCGGATCAGCCTGGTCGGCAACACCGGGACTTACCTCGACTCGCCGTACCACCGCTACGCCGGCGGCGCCGACCTGGCCGCGGTCCCGCTGGAACGGACCGCTGACCTGCCGGCCGTGGTGGTCCGGGTGACCGGGACACGGCAGCGCGGCATCGATGTGGGCGCGCTGGCCGCGCTCGATGTCCGCGGCGTGGCGGTGCTGCTGCACACCGGCGACGATGCCCGGTTCGGCTCGCCGGCCTACGCCGAGGGCGCGCACTTCCTCACGGAGGCCGGGGCGGCCTGGCTGGCTGGGCAGGAACCGGCCCTGGTCGGCATCGACTCGGTCAACATCGACGACGCCGCCGATGGCCGCCGCCCCGCGCATTCGCTGCTGCTGGCGGCCGGGATCCCCGTGGTCGAGCACCTGACCGGGCTGGGGCAGCTGCCGCCGGCCGGGTCCTGGTTCACCGCCGCGCCGCTGCGCATCGAGGGATTCGGCACCATCCCGGTCCGCGCGTTCGCCCGGCTGCCGGAATAGCCGCCGGCGGGCCTCCCGGCGCCAGCAGCGCTGGCCGGGCCCCGCTGCCCCGTCCTCGCCGCCGGAGCAGGCCACCCGACCGGGCCGGTCAGTTTGAGAACCGGTAATGGTTGACGGCGTCCTCGTCCCATTCCAGTCCGTTGCCGGGGACATCACGCACGACCAGGGTTCCGTTGCGGACCTGGAAGGGCTCAGCGAGCACCGGGTCGGCCCAGTCCTGCCATTCCAGCCAGTGCCGGGTCGGGGTAACCCGCATCAGGTGCCCGCTGACCTCGGGATACAGATGCGAGGACATGGGCAGGCCGGCCACGTCGGCGAGGGCGGCGGCCTGCAGCCAGCCGGTGACCCCGCCGATCCGCATCAGGTCGGGCATGACCAGGTCGCACGCCTGCGCCCGGATGGCCTCGTGCATGGCCCGCGGCCCGTAGAAGTTCTCGCCCAGCATGACCGGGGTGCTGACGTCGCGGGCGACCCGGGCGTGGCCGTCCAGGTCGTCGTAGCGCAGCGGCTCCTCGATCCAGGTCAGGCCCTCCGCGTCGAGCGCCCGGCAGCGCTCCAGCGCGTCGCCCAGGGTCAGGCCCTGGTTGTAGTCGGCGACCAGCGTGACCTCGTCGCCGACCGCGGCCCGGACCCGGCGGACCGCCTCGATGTCGTCAGCCGCGCGGTCCCGTCCCACCCGGACCTTCAGCGCGGTGAACCCGCCCTCGGCCAGCAGTTCCAGCGCCTCGTCGGCGACCGCGGCGGGCGGGATGAGGCCCAGGCCGTTGCTGTTGTACGCGGGGACCGGCTCGAGGGTGCCGCCCAGGAGCCGGGCCAGGGGCAGCCCGGCCGCCTGGGCCAGCGCGTCCCACAGCGCGATGTCCAGGCCAGCCACCGCGGCCAGGGCCAGGCCCTGGTAGCCGGCCAGCGCGAACCAGCCCCGGGCGCCCGTGAAGGCCTGCCCGGGCGCGGCGGGCTGGCCCCGCAGGCCCTCAGCCAGCTCGTGCAGCACGGTGCGCAGCCCGGCCGCCGCGCTGGCCAGGTACGGCGCCAGGTAGGACCGGCCGGTGATGCCCTGCTGCGTGGTCACGTCGATGAGCAGCAACGGCCACCGTGCGAAGTGCCCCACCCTGGTGGCCAGGGGCCGCCGGAACGGGACGACCACCGGCCGGACCGTCACGTCGCGCACGACGAGGCTGGTGCCGGGGACTCCCGCGAGGGCTGGTCCCGCGCCCGCAGACTCCGCGTCTGGTCCGCTCATCTGGCCCCCTTGCCCGCCCCCGGCCCGCGCCGGGCCGTCGCTTCATCTTGCCAACGAACCCGCGTCCTGCCCAGCCGCAGCTTCCCGCGCGGCGAGGCGGGACGGTCAGCCGGCGGGACCGGCCGCCTGCCGCGCATCCCCTCAGCCCTGGCCCCGGGCGGGTCTTCGTTCCCGATCTCGTCCAGCAGCTCGTGGAAGCGCTTGGCGACATGGTCAGGAGTGACCCAGAAGTCGATATCACCCAGGACGCTCAGGTGCCCGGCCAGTTCTTGCGCTCGCGGATCCATATAGTCGTCCTGCGGCATCAGGTGCTGACGGTCGTTCACTAGGCTTCCCTCTTCCCGGGCTTGCGAGACGTCAGCCGGGCGAGGTCCGGATGAAGCTTTATCCGGTCCCGGCCATTTTTCAGATGCTGGCGGATGTTCTCGTCGCTCTTATGCAGCTCCCCGGCGATTTCGCGGGTCGACAGGCCCTCCATCACCAGCCTCAGCACGTCACGCTGGATCGGCGTGACGAACTCGAGCAGGCGCTCGACGTACTGCCCGTCCTCGAGGGCGGTCAGTTCACGGTCCGGCTGCGCGTCGGCGACCAGGTAACCGCCGCGGATCTCGTGCGGCAGGCGCTCCCGGTCCCGCTGGCGCTCCTTCACGAAGAAGTGCGTCGCGGCCCGGCGCACATAGCCCGCCGGATTGCGGATACCCGCCCCGGCGGATCCGCAGCGCTGGGCAAAATCCATCATGGCCTTCTGGGCCGCGTCTTCCGCTTCCTCCATACTCGCGCCAAATAGCAGCATCAGCAGTTTGACCAGCTTCGGGTACTCGGCAGCGTAGAACACCTCAAGTTGCCCGGCACGTTAGCGGAAACGCGGGCGCGCCTCGGTCACAGCCCTTTTTCATCCGTTCCATGAGCGACCCTTCGCGTCACGCCTGATCACGTCGCCTCAATCGGTAATTCCTCCAGACGGGGGCAAAGCGTGAAGGCCTGTTTCGGGTTATTTCATAGGTCGCGAGGCTGGGCGGCCGTCACTTCCTCCAGACGTAAACCACGACTGATGCCAGCCCCGCGCAGCCGGCCACGGCGGTAGCGGCGACCGAGTGCGTGCTGGCATAGATGCTGCCCGCCATGACAATTATCCCGTTAGTGAGCAGGATGACTTTCCCGGTATCCCGGCGGCCGGGGCCAGGCGGTCTTATGGATCTCTTCAGGGTGATGATCTCGATGTGTCCCACTGCAGAACCTCCGCCGTCTCACGCGGCAGGCCCACGAAAGCCCGCCTCACTAATAACGGTCACCAGGAACGGCGAAGCGTTAAACGCCAGGCGGGGTACTCCGTTCCCCGCTAATGGCTTTTGCGAGATCGGGGCGCCAATTATCACTTTTGCCCGGATACGCGGCGCGCCTGCCCGGGGTGACTCTCGTTTCTCTGCTGGCAGCAGAGAAACTTGGCCGGGCCGCGGCGGGCGGCCCATGGTTGATGGTGAGCCCGGAATCCGCGGGCGTGACCGAGAGCAGGGAGATCATGAAGCTTGCCGTTTCCGAAGCACCCCCCGCCACCGCGGCCCTGGACGAGCAGCTGATCAGCCGGCTGATGTTCCAGCGCATCGTCCTGCTCGGCACCGAGGTCGATGACCAGGTGGCCAACCGGCTGTGCGCGCAGCTGCTGCTGCTGTCCGCGGAGGACCCGCGGGGCGACATCAGCCTCTACATCAACTCGCCGGGCGGCTCCGTGAGCGCGGGCCTGGCCATCTACGACACGATGCGGCTGATCCCCAACGACGTCAGCACGCTGGCCATGGGGCTGGCCGGGAGCATGGCCCAGTTCCTGCTGTGCGCCGGGGCCGCGGGCAAGCGGTTCAGCCTGCCGCACGCCCAGGTGCTGATGCACCAGGGCTCGGCCGGCTTCGGCGGCACCGCGGCCGACATCGAGATCTACGCCGAGCAGCTGGGGCGCACCGGGGACACGATGCTCCGGCTGATCTCCGAGCACACCGGGCAGCCGCTGGAGCGGGTCGAGCACGACAGCCTGCGCGACCGCTGGTTCAGTGCCGAGGAAGCGCGCGACTACGGGCTCGTCGATCACATCGTGGAGCGCCTCGATGACGTGCGGCCCGCTGCCGCGGGCCGGAAGGCGGGCCTGTGACCATGAGCCAGTACACGATCCCCACCGTGGTGGAGCGGACCCCGGCCGGCGAGCGGGCGTTCGACATCTACTCCCGGCTGCTGTCCGAGCGCATCGTCTTCCTCGGCACCGAGATCGACGACGGGGTGGCCAACGTGATCATGGCCCAGCTCCTCCACCTGGAGGCGGCCAGCCCGGACCTCGAGATCAGCCTGTACATCAATTCCCCCGGCGGCTCCTACAGCGCCCTGACCGCGATCTACGACACGATGCAGTACATCCGCCCGGACGTCGCGACCATCTGCATGGGCCAGGCGTCGTCGGCGGCCGCCGTGCTCCTGGCCGCGGGCGCGCCGGGCCGGCGGGCCGTGCTCCGGCACGCGAAGGTGCTGCTGCACCAGCCGTCGAGCCAGGCCCAGGGCGCCCTGCCCGACCTGGCTGTCCAGGCCAAGGAGGTGGCCAGGACCCGCCGTGATGTCGAGGAGATCCTCAGCCGGCACACCGGCCATCCGGTGGAGAAGATCAGGATCGACACCGACCGGAACAAGACCTTCAGCGCCCGCGAGGCGGTCGAGTACGGCCTGGCCGACGAGGTCATCACCACCCGGGAGGCCGATCAGGCGGCTTAAGGCGTGTCTCGTGGATCTTGGCCGTCGCGAGCGGCCGCATGAAGGGGGATGGGGAGGTGGGTGGGATGCTCAGGCGGCCAGCAGGCACTGGGCGTCGCCCGGCGCACGCAGCGGCGGCCGGGGACGGCCGGCGCCTGCCCGGTCCAGCCGGATGACGGTGCCGCCCGGGACACGCTCCGCGGCGAGATCCCGCGCGACCCCGGCCAGCAGGTCGGACAGGTCGATCCGGAGCGCGTCACAGATCGCGGCCAGGACCTCTGAGGAGGCTTCCTTGCGCCCGCGCTCGACCTCGGACAGGTACGGCACCGAAACCCGTGCGGCCCGGGACACATCAGCCAGGGTCCGGCCCTGGTCCCTGCGGGTCCGGCGCAGCCGCTCGCCGATCTTGGTGCGCAGCAGGGGCCTGGAGCCCCGCCGGCGCACTCCCGGGCTGGTGATGACCGGACCACCCATCGCCGTCGCCTCCGTGGCTGCGTTCGGGACCCGCTGCCGGGCCCCGGCCAGCTCACGGTATCCGGCCACGTCCCGGCCCCCGGGGAGTTTTCGCGGCGGGCGTAAGGGCGGCCAGGGAGCAGGTCCCAGCCGTGAGCGAGCGCCGCCAGCACCTTCCTGGCCGGCCGCCGTAGCATCGGACGGTGGAGTTCAGCCGGGAACTGCGCGACGCGGTGATGTCGGGCGACATCACGGTGTCGTTCCGGCTGTGGCGCCGTCCCAAGGTCAAGGAGGGCGGCCGGTACCCGGTCGGCCCCGCGCAGATCGAGGTGGACGGCGTGGAGCTGGTGCCTTTCGCGTCCATCACCGCCGACGACGTCCGCCGGTCCGGGGAGAAGGACCGGGAAGCACTGCGCCGGCGGGCCGCGCACGCCGGCCCGATCGCTGACGACACCCTGCTGTACCGGGTCGAGTTCCATCTCACCGGGTCCCCAGGGCCCTGAACGGCACATCAACGGGAGGGAAGACCCAGATGGCCACGGTCAGTGTCCGTTACATCGTCAACGACCTGGATGCCGCGATCGGCTTCTACACCAGGCACCTGGGATTCAGCGTGCAGATGCACCCCAACGACATGTTCGCCATGCTCACCCGCGGGGACCTGCGGCTGGTGCTCAGCGTCCCGGGTCAGGCCCCGGGGGGCGGCCAGGCGATGCCGGACGGCACGATGCCCCACCCAGGCGGCTGGAACCGCTTCTCGATTGAGGTACCCGACCTGGCCGCCACTGTCGCGCGGTTGCGGGGCGACGGGGTCCGGTTCCGCAACGACCTGGTGACCGGCGTCGGCGGCAGGCAGATCATCGCGGAGGACCCGTCCGGCAACCCGGTGGAGCTCTTCGAGCCGGCCATGCCCGAGGCCAGGCTCTCCGGGGCCTGACTCTCCGGGCCTGACTCTCCGCGATGCCGGCCGGCCGCGCATCTGAACCATCCTCCGGCCCGCCCGGCTGGATCGGCCGGGGATATGTTTCCCGCGCGGCCACGGCCGCACTCGGTTATCATCCTGGCGAAGACGCCACGAAAATCCTCGCCCGCATATAAAGGCCGCCCAAGCCGCGAATGGGGCGCACGAACACGGGGAAAGACGAGGTCAGCGAGGTATCCACGCTGCGCTGACCACCAGGCGCTGAAGTCGCCCAGGGAAAGCAGACGCTTTCTTTAAATGCTCTTGGGCAACGTTTGAATCGTTCCGTGCATCTCTTAGATATGCGATTTCCCGGGCAGCTGCCCCAGCCAGCGGACCCGACCTGGGCAGGCCCCAGGTCCAGCAGAAAGGACGGGCCGGCGCGTTGAAGGCTGGGGGTATTGCGTCCACTGACCAGAGAGACTCAGAGACCCGGGCCGGGGCGTGGCCACTGCGCAGGGGGTCAGCGGCCCGCTCGGTGGGCGTGCATGTAGCGATCCTGGCCGCCTACCTCGCCGCAGGCATCGCGGTGAACTGGACCCGCGCCGCTTACCTGACCGGTCACGTGCTGCCCACCGGCCGGGATGCCGGCTTGTTCGTGTGGGACTACTGGTGGGTAGCGCGCTCGGTGCTGCACCTCAGCAATCCCTGGTTCAGCCACTACCTGGCCGCGCCGGTGGGGGTCCCGCTGGGCTTTCATGTGCTGATGCCGCTGCCGGGCCTGATCATGACGCCGGTCACGCAGGCATTCGGCCCCAGTTTCAGCTACAACCTGCTCTCCGCGGCTGCGCCCGGCCTGATGAGCTACACGATGTACCGGGCGGCCCGGCTGTGGGTGCCGTCGCAGACCGGGGCGATCGCGGGGGGCGCGTTCTACGGCCTGTCCACGATGCTGACGTGGGACTCCTGGTTCGAGATCCAGCTGGCGCTGGGAGCGATCTGCCTGCCCCTGGCGCTGGAGGCCGCGGTGCGGCTGGGGCGGCGGCCCGGCTGGCGCCAGGCGGTGATCCTGGGCGTGGTGCTGGGCATCACGCTGCTCACCGACCTGGAATCGTCGATCATGACCGGGATCGTGGTGGTCGCGGCCCTGCTGCCCTGGCTGGTCCGCCGCGCAGCCCGCGGCGGGCAGACCGCCTGGGTCAAGCTGCGCCTGGCCGGCATCGCCGCGGCGGTGACGGCCGTCATCGCCAGCCCGCAGCTCATCGCCATGGCCCAGCAGGCGGTGACGGGCGACGCGTCAGTGCCGCAGAGCGCTCTCGCGGCGGACTACGCCCACTCGGGGGCGGCCGTGCAGCAGATATTCGCTCCCTCACCGCGGGTCGGCGCGTTCGGGCTGAAGAGCCTGGCCGCGTACTACTACCGCTCGGGGCCGCACAGCGCGACGCTGGTGGCCTACGGCGTGGTGCTGACCGTCATGGCCCTGCTGGGCCTGGTCGTCTGCTGGCGGCGGCGCAGCGCCCGGCTGCTCGCCCTGTTCTGGCTGGGTGCCACCTGGCTGGCCCTGGGCACCGGGATTCTCGTCGGCAGCCGCCGGTACGTGCCGTTGCCCCAGGTCTGGCACGGCGTGCGGCTGTCGATGATCATGCCGTACACCTGGATGGTCCGGATCTCGCTGCTGTCCTCGTTCCGGGAAGCCAACCGGCTCACCGAACTGGGGCTGGTGGCGGCCGCGCTGCTGGCGGCGGCCGGCGTGAACTGGCTGCGCTATCACGCCTGGCCGGCCGTGATCGTGGTGGCCGCCCTGGCCGTCCTCGAAGCTGGCAGCGTCGGCGCCGGCGCCACCCCGCAGGTCACCGCGACCATCCCCACGGCCCTGCCCGCCCTGGACCGGCCGATCGCCGCTGACCACTCCGGGTCGATCGTCGTGGACGTCCCGCTCGGGGTGCGCGGCGCCGTGCCGCTGCCCAACCAGGGCGCGGCCTTCGATCCCGAGGCCGAGGTGCAGGCCACCGCGGACGGGCATCCCCGGGCGGTCGCCTACATATCCCGGCTGCCGGAGTCCGTCCTGGCCGCGGTCAAACGGCACCCGTTCTACGCCGATCTGTTCGAGGCCCAGGGGGAGCCTGCCGTCGCCTCCCGTGATCTGCGGGACAGGAAGACCGACCCGGCCTGGCTGGACGCGGCCCGGCTCGACGCGCGGCGCATGCATGTCGGCTGGGCCATCGTCTGGTCACACACCCCGGTGATCCTGCGGTACCTGCAGGCGGTCGGCTTCCGGTTCGACTACGCGGCTGACGGCGCGCAGGTGTACCGCCTGGGCGGCGCCGCCCAGCAGGCGGGCTCCACCTCTGCTCGCTGAGGACCGGGAGCCGCCGGCACCTGGCCCCGGCCCCCGCCCGCAGTCTAGCCCCGGCCCCTCGGGTAGCCGTGCAGGCCAGGCGCCCGCGGACCGGGGCAGCGGGACAGGTGCCGGGTCAGCCCGTGGTGTCTGCCTTCCGGGAGCCGTTCAGCGGCACGGATTCGGCCGCGGCGGCCGGCTGGGCTCCCGGCACCACGGTGGCGTCGGCCGCGGCGGGCAGCGCGGGCGGAGCCGCCGCGCCGGTGACCTCGGCGTTCCCGGCGACCTCGGCGGTCCCCCCGGTCTCGGCGGACCGGCCGGACGCCTGGTCGGGACTGACGCCGCCCGCTGCGCGGTCGAAGAAGCGCAGCAGTTCCACCGGGAACGGCATGACGAGGGTGCTGTTCTTCTCGGCGGCGACCTCGACGACGGTCTGCAGCAGCCGCAACTGCAAGGCGGCCGGGTCAGCGGCCATGACCGTGGCGGCCTGGGCCAGCTTCTTGGAGGCCTGGTACTCCCCGTCGGCGGCGATGATCCGCGCCCGGCGCTCACGCTCAGCCTCGGCCTGCCGGGACATGGAGCGCTTCATGGACTCGGGCAGGGAGATGTCCTTGACCTCGACGCGCTCCACGCGGACACCCCACGGACCCTCGGTGGGGGCGTCGATCACGTCCTTGAGCTCGCGGTTGACCTGCTCGCGTTCGGACAGCAGCTGGTCCATGTTGCTGCGCCCGGTGACCGACCGCAGTGAGGTCTGGGCGACCTGGGACACGGCGAAGTGGTAGTTCTGCACGTTGATGATGGCTTTGAGCGGGTCGACGACCCGGTAGTAGACGACCGCGTCCACCTTCAGCGTGACGTTGTCCCGGGTGATGGTCTCCTGGGCCGGCACGCTGGCTACCGCGATCTGCATGTTGACCTTGGTCAGCCGGGAGGTGAACGGGTTGATCCAGGTCAGGCCGGGCTTGCGCACGCCGGGCAGGGCCTGCCCGAAGCGGAAAACGACACCTTGCTCGTACTGGCGGATGATCCTGAAGCCGAACATTTCGGCCATCCCATCCCTGGCACAGGGTGTGCCGGGCTTACCGGGCCCGCGGACGGCGTCGGCCCGACTGCCAGCGTTCGGAGTGCCCGCGGCCCTCGTTCCATCATATGCCGCAGTATGACGCCGGCGAACTGGCCAGCTCGGGCGTGGTGGTGACCGCCAGCGTGCCGATCATCTTCGGTCACCCGAGGCTGCGGGACTGAGCCCGCCGATCAGGCGACCCGGCGCCAGCCGAGCTCGGAAGCCTTCCAGCGGGCGATGGCCTTGTGCTCGCTGACGACCTTGACCTCCCGCAGGTGCAGGCCGGGGTCATGCATGACCTGCTCAGCCTCGGCCATCCCGTCACCGGGAGAGGGCTGCGGGATCTCGTGCTTCGCGCCCGACTGCTCTACGAGAACCAGGTTGGCCGGGCGGGCGTCCCCGGACGTATCACTATGCGCCTTCACACTCTTTATGACGCTGGAGCGCTCCCCGCTGTTCCCCGGGCCGCTATGGCCTGCGGCACACTTAAGCTCAGCCCCCGTCGAAGAGGGGCTCCGTCCAGCCGGAGCTGCCCGTGTCGTCTGACGGCGACCTGGTGTCGGAAGAGCGCGCCCGCCAGTTGGCTTGGGAAACCGCGCGAGTTCTGCGTGAGCTGGAGCGGCAGTTCGCTGATCCCCATAACCAGGACGACGTGCTGCCGGGAGATTTCCGCAGCATGCTGGATTCCTACCTCCAGACGGCAACAGAGCTGCTCGGCACAAAGCATCCGATGATGTCTCTTATTACGAACCTGCGCGCCCACCTCGTTACTGACCACGAACTCACCCTGGGCGCGGTAAAGACGAGATCAGCTTTAATGATGCCCGGACATGCACCCAGGGGAACCAGTCAGCATTCGCCGGCGAAGTGGCTCAGCTGCGACTCGCGATGCGTCATGACCTGCGCCCTGGAGAAACCTTGGCTCCCCTTGAGCTGACTCAGACACCGAGCATCACTGCCGCCCCGACCACCAATTCAGCGGGCAGGGATTCGGCTGCGGCGCTCCCGGCTGGGAACGGAGCTCCCGCCTCTGATCTTCCTGGCTCCCTGAACAGCTGGGAGTGCGCCGGGCCAGGATCGAGCCCGCCGCCGTTCCCTTATCCGGTCTGGTGCTCCAGGGCCCCGGAGGGTCACGACGCGGGCCAGGTGCTGGCGGTAGGCCCGGCCCCGGCAGGACGGCGCTCATAGCCGGGCTCAGCGGCCGGCGTCCCGGGCCGCCTGCTCCAGCCGGTTCCGGTAAGCCTCCCACCAGGATGCGTCGCCGGGCATCATGTTGTCATTCGCCGGCTGGCGCCCTACTGACCCGTCGATCAGTTCCCGCACGATGTCGGCGTGGCCGGCGTGCCGGTGGGTCTCGGCGGTCACGTGGGCCATGATCCGGTGCAGCGTCACCTCGCTCCGGTCGGCCGGCCACCAGGGCACGTGACCGGTGGCCTCGAGCGGCAGCATGCCGATCGTGGCGTCCGCGTGCCGCCACGCCCGGTGGTACAGGGCGACGATCTGGCCCCGCGACTCCGCCGCGGTCGCCCACATGTCGTCGCTCAGTTCCGCGTCCTGCGCCAGCCAGGGCATGGGCTCGCCCGACGGCCGCCCGAAGGTCTCGCCGAAATACCCGAGCTCGACGGTGGCCAGGTGCTTGACCAGCCCCAGGAGGTTGGTGCCGGTCGGGGTGAGCGGGCGCCGCGCGTCATATTCGCAGAGCCCCTCGAGCTTCCACAGCACCGCCTCGCGGCCGGCCTGCAGGTAACCGAGGAGGTCTCCTTTCGGGTCCGGTCCGGTCATGCTGTCAGTCTGTCATCCGGTCCCGCTGTCATCCGGTCTCGCTGGCCGACCCGAGGCGGTTACCGGGCCCTCAGCCGCTACCAGGGCCGGCCGGGGTGCTCCCGGAGCAGGTCGGCGACGAGGTACCCGGCTTGCGGCGAGCCCAGCCCGGTGGCCATGTCGTAGCCGCGCGTGGCCGGGTAGCAGGCCAGCCGCCGCCGGCTGCCGGACCGGCAGGTGTGATGGGAGTGACGGCCGTAGGTGGCGAGGTAGTCGTTGGTGCCCGCCACCACATCGGTGAAGGCCCTCGGGTCCTGCCGGGCGATGCGGTACAGGCTCGGGGACAGCAGGCCGAGGCGGTGCCCGGCCGCCTGCTGGTCGGCCAGGGCGGTCAGCGCGGCCCACAGCGGGGTGGCCAGGCTGGTGCCCCCGACGCTCTGCCAGCCCTGGCCCTTGAACGCCCCGGCGGTGCCGTAGATGACGTACCCGCGGGTGCCGCGGGTGCCGATCGCGGCCAGCGCCGACACATCGGGGACCTCGCGGCAGCCGGTTCCGCGGGGAGCACCGCAGCGGGCCCCGCTGGCGTGACTGCCACCCAGGAAAGCAGCCTGCCAGGACGGCATCCACCACATCCGGGAGATGCCGCCGCCGCCGACCAGGTTGCCCGGGTAGGTGCGCGGGCGGCCGTGGCGCCCGTTGAACGGGGCCGGGAACCCCATTCCGGCCGGGGTCTGGTTCCAGGCCGACTCCACGGGAGGTGAGCCGTAGCGGGTGATGGCGGTGCCGCCCACCGCCGTCACGAACGGCTGGCTGGCCGGGTTCCCGACCTGCAGGCTGTAGGCGAGGCGGGCGGGCACCTCCTTCACGTCGGGCAGGCAGCCCTCGGAGCCGGAGTCGCCGGCCGCCGCCATCATGGACTGGCCCTGCAGGGCCATCTCCTGGAAGAGCTGCGCCTCGACCCGGGTAGCGGCGGTGCCGGCCAGCGGCTCGCAGCCGCCCCAGGAACTGCTGACGACCTGGGCCCGGTCCTGCTGCGCGATGGCGCCGTAGGTGTCCACGATGGACTGGTCGCCGCCGGACAGGGGCGCCTGGTACACGAGGATGCTGGCCCGGGGCGCCATGGCCGCGACGACCTCGATGTCCGCCGTGACCTCCAGCGTGCCGTCTCCCGAGGCCGCGACGCTGGTTCCCCCGTCCACGCGGACCCGGCGGACGGAGGGATGCACCCCGTAGCATCGCTGGTAGGCCCGGATGTCCCGGTTGGCGTAGTCGGCCAGCTCGAACAGGGCCACGGTGACGTGCTGGCCGAAGTCGCTGCGGCGGTAGAGCGGATTGAACCGGTAAGCACGGGCCAGCCAGGCCGCGGTGTAGACGTGCCGGGTGCGCCGGGCCGCGCGGCACGCCCGGGGCCCGGGAACCCGGCCCGGTGCCAGGCTGGATCCGGGCAGGTGCACGGTGCTGAGGCCGATCACGGCGGACACCCAGGGGCGCAGGCGGGCGGGTATCTCCGGGGGCCGCCGGTTGATCAGTGCGGTGCGGCCGCTGGCCAGCCGGACCCGGTCGATCGTCGTCCGGAACGCCGCCTCGATCCGGCCTGCCAGCCCGGTGGCGGGCAGCAGCAGGCCATCCCCCAGGGCTGGCCTGGTGGTGACGTCGTGGCTGCGCAGCCAGGCGCGGACCGCGGCCAGCGCGGACCGCCGCGGGCCGAAGCGGGCCTGGATCCGCCGCGGGCTGAGGAACCGGCGGAACCGGGCCGAACCGGGGGTAGCGACCTGGGCGGCCAGCCGGCTGAGGCCGCGGGCGTCGGCGGAGCGCAGCGCCACGGTGATGTGCAGTGTGGCCGAGCCGGCCTCCGGGCCGGTGACCCTGGCCCCCGGGGGAATCCCGGGCGCCGTGCCGACCGGCGTCATCGCGCCGGCCCCGGCCCGGGCTGGCGGCCCGCCGGGGCGGCACTGGCGCCGTCCAGGCCTGCCGTGCCGATCAGCATGGCGGTAGCCAGGCTCACCGTGCATGCCGCCCACGTCCGTCGCTTCAGCATCCCCGTGTCCCCCGTGCCCGCCCAGCCCAGATCAGGGGGATGCTAGAAGAGCCCGGCGCGGCGGCCGGCGACCCGACAAACCGCGCGCGTCCTGTTCGAGCCCGGGCATGCTGCTCATAGCGACAGCTGGAGGTGCCAGATCATGACCGGCGACACGATGCGCGATCTGCTCAAGCCGCTCATCGGCAAGTCAGGGTCCATGTCCATGCTGGTCAGCAGGATCGGGCCGGTCGCCTTCCCGACGGCCGAGGACAAGCGGCTGACCGGCGTGGAGGTCCGCCCGGACGGCCTGGTCCGGCTCGAGCGCGAGACCGGATGGACCGTGATCGACCCCCGTGAGGTGGTGGCGGTGGTGTGGCACGGCGACCGGGGTAACGACACGCCGGGCCAATTCCTCTGAGCAGGGACTCCCGACACGCTCCCTGAGCTGCGATTCTCTGGCCTGGCCGGGTGCCGGGGCGACACTGGAAACGCTGAGCACCGCAGGCGCTGCCGAGCCACACCGGCTCACCCGCGCCGGGAATCCGAGGTGGTAAGCCCAGTGATAACGCCCCAGCTCGTGGACTGCGCCCATCTGCACAGCGCTTTCGGCCCGGGATGCCCGTACTGCTGGCGGCCCGCCGGCCGGGACGATCAGGCCGGACGCGGCACCGGCGCCCCGGTGGCCGGGACACCGGATCGGCCCGAGCCCCGCTGACGCCCGGTTACCCGAGCCGGCCGGCGGCCACGCCCTCCCGGACCTGTCCCGCGGCCAGGCCGGCCAGCTGGACCCGTGAGGAGACATCGAGCTTGCAGAACACGCGGCGCAGGTGAAACGCGATCGTGTGCACGCTCAGGAACATCTGGCTCGCGATCTGGCGGTTGCTGCGCCCCTCGGCTACCAGGTGCACGATGCGCTGCTCGGTGTCGGTGAGGCTGTCCCAGCCGAATGCCGGGCGGTCGGCGTAGCTCCAGTGCCGCACCCGGACCCCGGTGGCCCGCAGCCGGGCCCGGACCCGGCCCATGCTGTCGGTGCCGCCCAGCTGCTCGTAGAGGGTGTAGGCCTCGTGCAGCCGGTCCACCGCGGCGGCCCGGTTCCCCCGCTGGGCCCAGGCCACCCCGGCATCTTCGGTCGCCCAGGCCCGGCCGAGCGGGCTCACGTAGGTCACGGCGGCCCGCTCCAGGGCAGTGGGGTCCTGATCCACCAGCCCGCGCACGTGGGCGGCTGCCGCCGCCATGTCACCGGCGGCCGAGGCCGTCCGGGACCAGCTTCTCTGTCGCCTCGGCCAGATCCGCGGCCCGGGCCTCGTCATCAGCGGCCAGAGCGCCGCGGACCAGCAGGACCGCGGATTCCGGATCCGGGGCGTCGCCCGAACACGGCCCGCCGGAGATGGTCCTCGAGCTGATGGACGTACGCGTGCAGCTCCACCTCTGTGCGAGTCACGACACACCCCATTCCTCGTGACTGCCTGACACCCAGCATTCGCGGGCGGCCAGCGCGGTACGCCGTCCCATCTGGACCAACCAGTTGTCCTGGGAGGACAAATGGCCGGGATGCTCAGGTTCCCGCGCAGGGCCTGCGTGGTGCGCCAGGCCCGGGACGCGAGCTGCAGATTGAACTGCGTGTCGGGGATCCCGAGGTCGTGGCCGGACACGTCGCGGATGCGCCGGAGGCGGTATTTCAGCGTGTTGCGGTGCACCGAGAGGGCCCGGGCGGTGGCGTCGTAGTTGCCCCCGCGGTCCAGGTACTCGCTCAGGGTCAGGACCAGCTGCGAGCCATGGGTGGCGTCGTAGTCCATCAGGGCGCCCAGCCACTCGTGCACGAAGCGCTCGAGCGACGCTGAGTCGTTCGCGGTCGCCAGCACCTGGTAGACGCCGAGGTCGTCGAACAGGGTGAGGTGCTCACGGCCGCCCACGGCCTTCTGGATGTTCAGCGCCAGCTGGGCTTCCTGGTAGGAGTGCGGGAACTCCTCCATGGCGGCGCGCCGGCCGCCCACGCCGATCCGGCAGTCAGTGCCGCGCAGTTCCCCGGCCACGACGGCCCAGAACCTGGCCCACGGGGCCTCCTTCGTGTCAGCCAGGACGACGACGTCGCGGAGCCGGGCCGCGAGCAGCGACCCGACCCGCACTTCGCGCGCGCCCCGGCGCACGGCACGGAACAGGGCGTCGAGATCCTCGTGGCTCCGGCCTGCCTCGATCACGACGACGCGGTGCGGGCGGCCCAGGTCGTAGCCGAGAGCCTGGGCCCGGTTGAGGGCCTGCGGGCCGCCTGTGCCCTCGATCAGCTCGATGACGAGGTTGCTGCGCAGGCGGGTCTCGGTCTCGGCCACCGTCTGCAGGCGGGCCAGCTCCATGGAGAGCACGGTGGTGGCGTGCTCGATCGCCACCCGCTCGGCCTCCACCGCCGTCTCGTCCGGGTCGTGCAGCACGAGCACGCCCTGGGGATTGCCGCTGAGCATGGCCACGGAGACGAGGCGCTCGCCGTCCCGGACCGGGGCGGCGGCCTTCATGGCCCGCCGCAGCAGGCTGTCCCGGTGCTCCGGGGGGTCCTTAGGGTAGGGATCGGGACACCCCGGGCCGGCCCACGCCCGCAGGTTACCGAAGCGGTCCTCGATGGCCGCGGGGTAACCGGTCAGGTCGTAGACGGCCTGGGCGATCCCTTCCTGGCCCTCCCCCGTCAGCGCTACCTGGGTCAGCCGGTCGTGGATCTCCATCGTGCGCCGCAACGCCAGGTTGCTGGCCCGCAGCTGCTCCGCCTGATCCCGCTCGCGGGCGTGCAGGCGCGCGTTGGCCAGCGCCACCCCGGCCTGCTGGGTCAGGACCTGCAGGAGGAATCGCTCGGTCTCGGCGGGCTCCTGGTCCGCCCCGACCACCAGGAAGCCAGCCGGGCCCGCGCGGGCTGGACAGAGAGTAGGCCCACGCCCATGGCACATCCCGCAACCCGAAGCGGCGCCCTCCTGCGGGAGGACGGCCGCGGTCAGGTCCGGGCCCGTGAGTTCGTGGTGCGGCAGCCGGACCTCGGTCCACCGTCCGTCCAGGAGGATGCGCTCGGTCACGCAGTGCCCGAACGACTCGACGGCGTTCGCCACCAGGTGCAGGATCCCGGCCTCATCGTCCTGCCGGGTCAGGAGCATGGACAGCACGAGCAGGCTCCGCAGGGCGGACAGCTGCTCCCGGAGAGGATCATCGCCTGGGGCCAGAACCGCCTCGACTCCGGGCGCGCCCGGGGCGCCCGCCGGCGAGCCGGGCGGCAGCATGGGCGTCAGTTCCGGCCGACGAGGAACTTGCCTGGCTCCACGTAGTACGGGTTGTCGTGCACCATGCCGTCCACGACCACCATGGGATGGGTCCGCAGGGCGTCCATCAGCACCTCAGCCCCGAACCGCTCCAGGTCATACAGGCAGAGGATCACCTGCGGGTACGTTCGCTATGACCTCGTTCAGCCTGGCCTCGTAGCGGAAGAATTCCGCGCGGCCCGCAGGCTGGTTCAGGACGGAGGGCATTTCCCCGGTGGCCCTGGTGAGGCTGAAGTTCGCGCTGCTGCGGGTGGCGGCCGCCTCGTCAGCCCAGTAGTCGAGCATGTCCTCGGTGGAAAACCGGCCGGAGCGCAGGTAGGCCTCGGCCGTGGCGTGACCAGTTCCAGTTGCCCCGTCGCGACCGGTGGGCCCACGTCGACCTGGAGCGCCAGCCCGGACAGGACGTCGGAGGGCACCCGCGACTCCAGGATGCACAGGCACCGGTCATTGGCCCGGATGCCCTCGGCCAGGAAGGGCAGCACGATGTCCTCCAGCCCCGACGTTCCCCGGAAGAAGACGCAGAGGTGCGAGCCGGCGGGGACGGAGATGCCCAGGACACCCAGAGCCACGGACTCCGTCATGGTTTGCGACATGGATCCTCCTCGCAACGGTAGGGCTGACCTGAATGCCGTCGTCGCACCGGAGCGCCGCGTCGCAGGCCACTGGCCGGAGCCGGAGTCCTTGCACGCACGCCGGCCACAGGTAGCGTCCTGCGCGCCTGCTCCATCGGGGCCCTGGGCCTAGAGCCAGTGGATCATCCGCCTTCCACGCGAGGCGCGGAGGCGGATGGCCGAAACATCGCTACCGGTCCTAATCTAGACGTTTCCTCTGCGAAACGTCAGAGCCGGCCGCCTGCGATCTTGGGGCCGGAAGTCAGAGACATGGCAATCGATTTACCGTCGGGCTTCTGCAAGAGGCTGCACCCTGGCGGGCCCTGCTCGCCGCGGGCCAGGTGTGGTCCCCGGCGATACGGGCAGGGGCCCGGTCAGGGCCCGGGGCAGAGCCAGATGGCCATCCCGGGCCGGCGGAACGGGGCCGCCGTGGCGGGCGCCCGGCGGCGGAGGGGACGGCACCATGGCTATCGCGACCGTCAACCCCGCGACGGGGGAGACCGTCAAGACCTACGACGAGATGAGCCCGGCCGACGTCGAGCGGTGCCTGGCTACCGCCGCGGCGGCGCATGCGGGCTACCGGCTGACCAGCTTCGACGACCGGGCCGCCTGGATGCGCCAGGCCGCCGGCATCCTGGACCGCGAGCAGGACCAGATCGCGGCGATGATGACGACCGAGATGGGCAAGACCCTGGCGGCGGCCCGGCAGGAAGTCGCCAAGTGCGCCTCGGCCTGCCGGTACTACGCCGAGCACGCCGCGCGTTTCCTGGCCGATGAGCCCGCCGACTCCGCGGCCGTCGGGGCCCAGCGGGCGTACGTGAAGTACCAGCCGCTGGGGCCGGTACTGGCCATCATGCCGTGGAACTTCCCGCTCTGGCAGGCCATGCGGTTCGCCGCCCCCGCGCTGATGGCCGGCAACGTGGGCCTGCTCAAGCACGCCTCGAACGTCCCGCAGACCGCCCTGTTCATGCAGGACCTGTTCGCCCGGGCCGGCTTCCCGGCGGGGACGTTCCAGACCCTGCTGGTGTCTTCCGGCCGGATCGAGGGGATCCTGCGCGACGGCCGGGTCATGGCCGCCACCCTCACCGGCTCGGGGCCGGCCGGCCAGTCGGTGGCCGCTATCGCGGGCAGCGAGATCAAGAAGGTCGTGCTGGAACTCGGCGGCAGTGACCCGTTCATCGTCATGCCCTCCGCCGACCTGCCGGCCGCGGCCCGGGTGGCGGCGTTCGCGCGGTGCATCAACAACGGCCAGTCCTGCATCGCGGCCAAGCGCTTCATCGCGCACGACGCGGTCTACGGCGAGTTCGAGCGGCTGTTCGCCGAGCAGATGTCGGCCAAGAAGGTCGGCGACCCGATGCAGGACGGCACCGACATCGGCCCGCTGTCCTCCGAGGAGCAGCGCGACCAGATCGAGAAGCTGGTCGCCGACGCGGTCGCCAGGGGCGCGCGGGTGCTGTGCGGGGGCGCAGCACCCGAGGGACCCGGCTTCTACTACCCGCCGACCGTCCTGGCCGGGATCACCCCCGACATGCGCGTGCACCGCGAGGAGGTCTTCGGCCCGGTGGCGACCCTCTACCGGGCCGCGGACATCGACGCGGCGCTGGACATCGCCAATGGCACCGAGTTCGGGCTGGGCGCGAACGCCTGGACGGAGGACGACGCGGAACGGGAGCGGTTCATCCAGGATCTCGGCGCCGGGATGGTGTCCATCAACGGCAACGTGACGTCCTACCCGGAGCTGCCGTTTGGCGGGGTCAGGAGTTCCGGATTCGGCCGGGAGCTCTCGTGGCACGGCATCCGCGAGTTCTGCAACATCAAGTCCGTCTGGGTCGGCGCCTCCCCGCGCTGACGCAGCGCTGCCCCGCGCCCCACCCCGCGGGGCGGGCCGGGGCGCCTCAGCTTCCGGTTATCTCGCGCGGCGCCGGCGAACCGGGGCCGATCTCCGCCTTGAGCGCGGCGAGCTCCTGGTCAACCCCGGCGGCGGCGCCGGCTTCGTCGAGTTCCTTCTGGATGTCGTCGGTGTCACCGCCGACATCCTCGAGCACCCCCGACGCGAGCAGCTCATCGACGGCGCCCGCGCGGGCCTGCATCTGCTCGATCTTGTCCTGGGTCCGCTGCAGTTCCGCTCCCGAATCACCGAACGACTTAGAGATCCCGGCGGCGCTCTCGCCGATCGAGGTTTCCGCCTGGGCCGCGGTGTACTGGGCCTTCAGCACTTCCTTCTGCGTCCGGAAGTTGTTGACCCGCTTCTGCAGCGTGTCGAGGGTGTTCCCGAGCTTCTCCTCTTCCTCGACGAGCTGCTCGTGCTGGGGCTCCATGGCGTCGATCTGGGCCTGGGCCGCGGCCTTCCGGGACAGGGCCTCCCGCGCCAGGTCCTCCCGGCCCTGCGCGAGCGCCGCCTTGGCCTGGTCCTGGAGATGGTCCACCGTGTGCTGGAACTGCTGCTCCTGCAGCTCGATCCGCTTGCGCGACGCCGCGATCTCCACCAGCCCCCGGCGGACCTGGGTGATCTGGTCAAGCATCTGCTCGTACGACAGATCGAGCATCTCGTCAGGCTTCTCGGCGGCGTCGAGCGCCTTGTTCGCCTTCGCGTTGACTATGTCGTGAGCCCGCTGGAAGAGGGTCATGCCGGTCCACTCCTCGTCGATGGTGGGGGCAGGACCGCACCGATTTCCCGCAGCGCCGGCCTCCGGCCGGCCGCCTCTGCATTCACACCAGCGCGGTAGGCATCAGGCTACCCGCCGGCGGCCCGGCTCCCCGGCCAGCACCGGCCATGCGCCGTGCGCTGAGGCTGCGCTGCGGTTGTCCTGAGGATGCGCTGCGATGGCGCTGAGACCGGGCTGCCCGCACGCTGATCCCGCGCCCCTGAGCGTGCTGAGAGTGCACCCGCCTGACGGCGGTCACTACCCGTTCGCCCGCCCGTTGCCGGGACGCTGCCTGGCTCCGGTAGCCAGGGATCACCCGCCCGCGCGGGCGGGTGATTTTGTGCGCATTCGGGAGGGCTCATGCGAGTCAGGAGTTTACGAGCAGCCGCAGCCGCGGCCGGCGGAGCGGCCCTGGTGGCCGGCACCGCGCTGGCCTCAGCGTCCGCGGCCACCGTCCGACGGCGGCGCGGCTGGTCATCCGCGGAGCGAGATCAGGCATGTGCTGCTGCTGTCGGTCGACGGCCTGCACCAGCAGGATCTGTCGTGGTACGTGCAGCATTATCCGGCGTCCGACGCTGGCGTCCCTGGTCCGCCACGGCATCGACTACACCGATGCCCTGACGCCCGTGCCGTCGGACTCCTCCCCCGGGATGGTCGCCCAGGCGACCGGCGGTGACCCGGGCGTGACCGGGATCTACTACGACGACACCTATAACCACGACGTCTTCCCGGCCGGGACGACGACGTGCTCCGGGCCGGCGCCCGGGGCTGAGGTCGCCTTCGAGGAGGCGATCGACGTCAACCAGAACTCACTCGACGCCGGGCAGGGTCTGAGCGGCCTGCCGGGCAGCATCCTGCAGATGACCTCGAATCCGCGGGACGTGATCAACCCCGCGAACCTGCCGGTCAGCGCCCAGACGTGCAAGCCGATCTATCCCAACCAGTACCTGAAGGTCAACACGATCTTCAACGTGGCCCGCCAGGCTGGCCTGCGCACGGCCTGGTCGGACAAGCACCCGGCCTACCTCACGCTCTCCGGGCCGTCCGGGAACGGCGTGCAGGACTACTTCACGCCCGAGATCAACAGCCAGGCCATCGGCTACCCGGCCGGTGAGGACTGGACCAGCGACAACGCCGCGACCATGCAGTACGACAGCTACAAGGTCCAGGCCATCCTGAACGAGATCGACGGCTACAACCACAGCCGCACCAGCCGCGTCGGCGTGCCGGGCATCTTCGGCATGAACTTCCAGACGGTCTCCACCGCCCAGAAGCTGCCGACCTCCGACGGCCTGGCCGGCGGCTACCTGCCCGGCGGGAAGGTCCCGGGGCCGCTGCTGGTGCGCGCGCTGAACTACATCAACACCCAGGTCGCCAGCATGGTCGCCGAGATCAGGGCCCAGGGCCTGGCGGGCAGCACGGCGCTGATCATCTCGGCCAAGCACGGCCAGTCCCCGACTGACCCGGCCGACCTCAAGCGTGTCCCGGACGCCCCGATCATCGCCGCGGTCAACGCGGCCTGGACCGCGGCCCACCCCGGGGCGGGCGCTCTGGTCTCCTTCTCCACCGACGACGACGGCATGCTGTGGTGGCTCAGCGACCGCTCGCAGGCGGCGGCCAATTTCGTGAAGCAGTACCTGCTCACCCACAGCGCAGCCGGCAACAACGTCAGCGGCGGCCCGGTGACCGTGCCGGCGTCGGGCCTGACCAGGGTCTACGCAGGCGCTGAGTCAGCGGCGTACTTCGGCGTGCGCAGCAGTGACCCCCGCCACCCCGACGTCTTCGGGATCGTGCAGCACGGCGTGGTCTACACCGGCGGCCAGAGCAAGATCGCCGAGCACGGCGGCGCCGGCATCCAGGACCGCAACGTGCCGATCCTGGTGGACGTGCCCGGCCTGCGGCACGGCCAGGCGGTGGGCGCCCAGGTCGGGACCACCCAGATCGCCCCGACGATCCTCCGGCTGCTCGGCCTGAACCCGCAGGCCCTGCAGGCCGTCCAGATCGAGCACACGAAGGTCCTGCCAGGCCTGGCGAGCGGCTGAACGGGAGGGACAGGCCGGGAAGGCAAAGCGGCGGGCGCAGCCAGGTGGCTGCGCCCGCCGTGCGCGACCGGCATGCGCGGAGCCTACGCGGCGAGGGCGGCGTAGCGGCCGTTTCCGGCCAGCAGGCTGGCGTGGGTGCCGGACTCGATGACGTGACCGTGGTCCAGGACGACGATCTGGTCGGCGTTGCGCACGGTCGACAGCCGGTGGGCGATGGTGATCGTGGTGCGGCCTGCGGCGAGGTGGTCGAACGCGTGCTGCACGGCACGCTCGGTCTCGGTGTCCAGGGCGCTGGTCGCCTCGTCCAGGACGAGCACGCGCGGGTCGCGCAGCAGCGTCCGGGCGATGGCGATGCGCTGCTTCTCACCGCCGGAGAAACGGTGCCCGCGGGAGCCGACCATCGTGTCGTAGCCGTCGGGCAGGCCGACGATCAGGTCGTGGATCTGCGCGGCGCGGGCCGCGTCCTCGATCTCCTCGTCGCTCGCGTCGGGCCTGGCATAGCGCAGGTTCTCCCGCACGGTGGTGTGCAGGAGGTAGGTCTCCTGGCTGACCACGCCCACGACAGCGGCGAGGTCGGTCAGCTTCATGTCGCGGATGTCGATGCCGTCGATGCTCACCACGCCGCTGCCCGGGTCGTAGAGCCGGGCGATCAGCGCGGCGAGGGTGGTCTTGCCCGAGCCGGTCTCGCCGACCAGGGCCAGCGTGGTGCCGGCCGGGACGTCCAGGTTGACGCCGGTCAGGGCGGGCCGGTCGGCGCCCGGGTAGGTGAAGCTGACGTCCTGGAGCCGGACGTGCCCGGTCATGACCTCCGGGACGATCTCCACCGGATGGGCCGGGTCGTCCACCTCGACGGGCAGGTCCAGGTACTCGAAGATCCGCGCGAACAGGGCCAGCGAGCTGACCACGGACACGCCGGTGTTGAGCAGGCCGGTCAGCGGCCGGAAGAGGCTGTTCTGCAGGGTGGTGAAGGCGACCAGGGTGCCGATGGTCATCGCGCCCGCGGTGACCGGCAGGCCGGCGGCCAGGTAGATGACGGCCGGGACGGCCGCGAAGATGATGCTCATCGAGGCCATCCGCCAGCGCCCGGCCAGCTGGGAGCGCAGCTCCAGGTCGATGAGGCGGGCCGAGGAGGCGGTGAACCGCCGGACCAGGGACGGCCCGGTGCCCATCGTCTTGGCCAGCTGGACGCCGTTGATCGACAGTCCTTCCTCGATGGTGACGTTGAGGTTGGCCAGCTCACGCTGCTGCTCGGTGGTGATGGCCCGGCGCATCCGGGCGACCTTGCGGCTCAGGTAGACCGACGGCGGCATCACGACCAGCGAGATGAGGGAGAGCTTCCAGGACAGCGCGACCATGGCCACCGCCGTGGCGACTGCCGTGGTGAGGTTGGCGGCGATGGACGTCGCGGTCGAGGTGACCACGGATTCCATGCCGCCGACGTCGTTGGTGATGCGGGACTGGACCTCGCCGGTGCGGGTCCGGGTGAAGAAGGCGACCGACTGCCGCTGCAGGTGGCCGAAGACGCTGGTGCGCAGGCCGTGCATGACCTGCTGGCCGACCCTGGTGCTGATCCAGGTCTGGATCACGCCGAAGGCGGAGGTGACGGCGGCGATGCCGATCATCGCGGCGACCAGCAGGATCAGCAGCCGCAGGTTCCGGTCCGGGAGGGCGGTGTCGATCACCGCGCGGAGCAGGAACGGTGAGGCCACGCCCACGATGGAGGAGGCCACGATGATGGCGGTGACGATGGTCAGCTGCCAGGTGTAGGGCCTGAACAGCCGCCCGATGCGGCGCAGCGACACCTCGCGGGCCTGCGCCTTCTCCTCGGCGGTGACCGTTCTCGCGCCGCGGCCCCGGCCGGGGCCGGGGTTCTGGGTGTTCTGCGGATTCTGGGTGTTCGTGTCTGGGGACGCCAAGTGCTTGCTCTTTTCTGCGGGGGAAGGGCCCGCGCCGGGCAGGCCGTGGATCAAGTTCGTGGTGAGGTTCCCGATTGCTGAGGTTACCTCAATATGAGGGTACAACGGTAGTCCCTGGTAAGCTATTCCCGTGATCCAGGGCAGCGGGACCGCGGGCCAGCCCGGCATCCGCAGCGGCCGGACCGGCGCCGGCCCGGAGGGTGCCGGGCAGGCCGGCGGTGACGACTCCGGCGGTCCCGGGCAGGCCGGCGGTCCCGGCCAGAGCGGCGGTGGTGCCGACCAGACCGGCACTGACGAGTCGCTGGCCGACGCTTTCCTGTCCGTCTCGCGCAAGCTCCGCGAGACGTCCCAGGAGACCCTGGCCCCCTGGGACATCAACCCGTCCCAGTTCCGGGCCCTGCGCGTGCTGAACCACCACGGGGCGATACGCCTGTCCGACCTTTCGGGGCGCCTGCATATCGCGCCGCGCTCGGCCACCGAGGTCGTCGACGCCCTCGAATCCCGCGGCCTGGTCGAACGGCGGCCCGACCCCAGCGACCGGCGGGCCACGCTCGCCGAGCTGACCGAGCACGGCACCACCGTGCTCCGCGGGATCCGCGCGGCGCGCGGCACCGAGGCCGAACGGGTCTTCGACCGGCTCAGCCCGGCCGACCGCGACCACCTCGCCCGTATCCTCCGCCAGCTCCAGAACTGACCGCGCCGCCAGGTGGCCCTAGTTCAGCTGGCAGGCCTCACGCCGGACGGCGTCGCGTGCCGCACGCGGGCTGGTCGTCCGGGCATCCGGGTCTCGCCCGTCAGCTGCGGGTCTGGCCGGACCGGATCATCTCGACCGCCTGCTCCACGCGCCGCTGCCGGGTCTCGTCCCGCTTGGCCTCCGCGACCCAGCGGGCGTACTCCTTCCGGTGGGTGAAGGCCAGGCGCTCGAAGGTCGCGCTGGCGTCCGGGTCGGCCGCCAGGGCCGCCGCCAGCGCCTCGGGCACCTCGACCTCGCGGGGGGCCTGGTCGAGCTCGACGGTCACCTCGACCTCGTCGCCGATCTGGGCGCCGGTACCGTCGCGGACCTCCCGGCTGAGGCCGAGCAGGAACTCGCCCTTCATCCGGGTCACGCTCGTCCGCCATGTGTAGCCGTTGACGGTCGCCACGACCGGGAACCGCTTGGCGCCCTCCCCCACGACCGCGACCTGGTCATCGTCGAGCACCACCGCGGAGGCGTTGCCACGGGGCTGCAACTGCGTCGTGAACCGGAGCACTCCCATGCGCCTATCCTGGCCGCCGGCCCTCGCCGGCACCACCCCGGCGCGCCGGGCGGCCCGGGGCCTCGGCGCGCCCTCCCCGTCGATGTCTTGACAGTGCCACCCGGCGCAGCATGGGATGAAGGCTCGGAGTTGGCCGCCGGTCTCAAGGGAGAGGAGCCGGCGATGACACACCTGGCCGGGATGGTGCAGGCGCAGGCGGCACGGGCCGGGCACTGGGAACGGCCGGCCCTGCGGCCGGGCGGCCAGGCCGGCGCGGCCGGGCCGGAGCGGTCGTGAGCCCGGCCGAAGGGGACCGCCGCGACCCCGGCGACTCCCCCGGCTCCTCCGACGCCTTCGCCGACGCGGCGGAGGGCGTACCCGCGCTGGACCTGCTGCTGTCGGACGCGGCCCTCGGGGTGCTGCACCGGTTCCAGCCCGACGGGTCGGTGCTCCGGCTGGGCCTGCACCTGGCCCGCCAGCCGCGGTCCGTGGCCCGGCGTGCGGCGGCGCTGGGCACCGAGCTGGGCCGGATCACGGCCGGCCGCTCGGCCCTGGCCCCCGCGCCGCGCGACCGGCGGTTCACCGACCCGGCATGGACGCAGAACCCCTTCCTCAGGCGGATCGTGCAGCTGTACCTGGCCGGGGCCGCGGCGGCCGAGTCGCTGCTGGCCGATGCGGAACTGGGCTGGCGGGACGCCGAGCGCGCCGGGTTCATCGTCCGGAACCTGGTCAACGCGGCCGCGCCCAGCAACAACCCGCTGATCAGCCCGGTCGCCTGGAAGGCGCTCATCGACACCGGCGGGCTGAGCGCGGTGCGCGGCGCCCGCGCGCTGGCGTCGGATCTCTCCACCGCCCCCCGGATCCCGGCGATGGTGTCGCCGGACGCGTTCGAGGTGGGCCGCGATCTGGCCGTCACCCCCGGGGCGGTCGTGGCGCGCACCGACATCTGCGAGCTGATCCAGTACGAGCCCACCACCCCGCGGGTGCACCAGTACCCGCTGGTCATCGTTCCCCCGATGATCAACAAGTTCTATATAACGGATCTTTCGCCCGGACGCAGCCTGGCTGAGTACCTGGTGTCGCAGGGCCATCAGGTGTTCGCCATCTCGTGGCGCAACCCTGACGCCCGGCACCGGGACTGGGGCCTGGATGCCTACGGCCAGGCGGTGGCGGACGCGCTGGAGCTGGCCCGGTCCATCTGCGGGGCCGAGCAGGCCAGCATCTTCGCGCTGTGCTCCGGCGGCATCGTGTCGTCCATGGTGGCCGCCTCACCTCAGCGCCACCGGCCGGCTGGACCAGCTCGCCACGCTGTATCTCGGGGTGACGGTGCTCGACCAGACCCCCGAGGGCACGGTCGCCGCGCTCATCGACGAGGACACGGCCGCGATGGCCATAGCCGCGTCCGCGGGCCCGCGGCTACCTGGACGGCCGGTCGCTGGCGGAGGTGTTCGCCTGGCTCCGCCCCAACGACCTGATCTGGACCTACTGGGTCAACAACTACCTGCAGGGCCAGGCCCCGCCGCCGTTCGACATCCTGTACTGGAACGCCGACACCACCCGGATGCCGGCCGCGCTGCACCGCGACTTCATCGAGCTGGTCCTGGACCGGGCGCTGGCCAAGCCGGGCACCGCGACGATGCTCGGCTCGCCGGTGGACCTGTCCCGGGTGGACGTGGACGCTTACGTGATCGCGGGTATCGCCGATCACCTGTGCCCGTGGCAGGCCTGCTACCGGACCACCCAGCTGCTCGGCGGGGACGTCCGGTTCGTGCTGTCCAGCAGCGGGCACATCGCGTCGATGGTCAACCCGCCCGGCAACAAGAAAGCCCGGTTCCAGGTGTCGGCCACCAACCCGGCCGACCCCCGGGACTGGCTGAAGACCGCCGAGACCGTGCCGGGCAGCTGGTGGCCGGACTATTCGTCGTGGCTGGCCGCGCGCAGCGGCGGGGAGAAGGACCGGCCCGGCGGGCTGGGCAGCAGCCAGTTCAGTCCCCTGGACGCCGCGCCTGGCCTGTACGTCCTGGACCGGTAGCCGCCCGATGCCGATCAGCAGCACCAGTCCGGGCAGCACCGGTCCGGGCAGCACCAGTCCGGGCAGCACCGGTCCGGCACGCACGGGGCCCCCGGCGATGCGCAGCATCGTGGTCGATGGCCAGCCGCTGCGCGTCACGGTCCGGCCCGGGACCGGCGGGGGCGTGCCCCTGCTGCTGGTCAACGGCATCGGCGCCAGCCTGGAGCTGCTGCAGCCGTTCGTCGACCAGCTTGATCCCGCGCTCGGCGTCATCCGCTTCGACGTTCCCGGGGTCGGCGGTTCCCCGCTGCCCGCCCGGCCGTACCGTTTCACCGGCCTGTGCCGCCTGATGGCCCGGCTGCTGTCCGAGCTCGGCTATGGCCAGGCCGACGTGCTCGGCATCTCCTGGGGCGGGGCGGTCGCCCAGCACTTCGCGGTGGTCCAGCGGGGACGCTGCCGCCGCCTGGTGCTGGCCAGCACGGCGACCGGGTCGCTGATGGTGCCGGCCCGGCCGGCGGTGCTGGCCCGGATGGTCACCCCCCGCCGCTACCTGGACCGGGACTACATGCGGGAGGTCGCCGCCGACCTCTACGGCGGTTCGGCGCGCACCGAGCCGGACCGGGTCAGTGCGCTGATGCACGCCGAGAGCCGGGTCGGCGCCCCGCGGGGCTACCTCTACCAGCTCGCGGCCGGGGCGGGCTGGACGAGCCTGCCGTTCCTGCCGCTCATCCGCCAGCCGGCCCTGATCGTGTCCGGCGATGACGACCCGCTGATCCCGCTGGCCAATGCCCGGCTGATGCACACGCTGATCCCCCGCTCGCAGCTGCACGTGTTCCACGGCGGCCACCTGGGCCTGGTCACCGAGGCGGCCGAGGTCGCGCCGGTGATCAGCCGGTTCCTGTCCGCCGGCGCGGGTAGTGGCCGGGCAGGCTAGACCGTCTCGAACTCCCTGGGAGGACTCTCATGGCCAACGCCGCCGAGGCCGACTTCTACGGCCTGGAGCAGCTGCTGGACGACCGCGGCCGGGCCACACTCCAGCGCACCCGGGAGTTCATGACCAAGGAGATCGAGCCGGTCATCAACCACTACTGGACCCGGGAGGAGTTCCCGTACGACCTGATCCCGGCGTTCGCGGGGCTGGGCATCGCCGGCACGGCCTACGACGGCTACGGCTGCCCGGGCGGCGGCCCGTTCCTGGACGGGATGATCGCGATGGAGCTGGCCCGGACCGACCCGTCGATCTCCACGTTCATGGGCGTGCACAGCGGCCTCGCGATGGGGTCGATCTACCTGCTCGGCTCCGAGGAACAGAAGCAGCGGTGGCTGCCGGAGATGGCCCGGATGGAGAAGATCGGCGCGTTCGGGCTGACCGAGCCGGACGTCGGCTCCGGGGTCGCGGGCGGCCTCACCACCACCGCGCGCCGCGACGGCGCCGACTGGGTCCTGGACGGGCAGAAGAAATGGATCGGCAACGCCACGTTCGCCGACTACACCATCATCTGGGCCCGGGACGTGGCCGACGGCCAGGTCAAGGGCTTCGTGGTGGAGCAGGGCACACCGGGCTTCTCGGCCATGAAGATGCACGACAAGATCGCGCTGCGGGTCGTCCAGAACGCCCACATCACGCTGGACGGGGTCCGGGTGCCTGAAGCGAACCGTTTGCAGAAAGCAAGCTCGTTCCGGGAGACGGCCAAGGTGCTGCGGCTGACCCGCGCGGGGGTGGCCTGGCAGGCGGTGGGGTGTGCCCGCGGGGCGTACGAGCACGCGCTCGCGTACGCGAAGGAGCGGCAGCAGTTCGGCCGGCCGATCGCGGGATTCCAGCTGGTGCAGGACCTGCTGGTGCGGATGCTGGCCAACATCACGTCCTCGGCCTGCCTGTGCGCCCGGCTGTCCCAGCTGCAGGCGGAGGGGACGGCGGCCGACGAGCACTCGGCGCTGGCCAAGGCGTTCTGCACGGTACGGATGCGGGAAACCGTCGGCTACGCGCGTGAGCTGCTCGGCGGCAACGGCATCCTGCTGGAGAACCAGGTCGGCCGCTTCGTCGCCGACGCCGAGGCGATCTACTCCTACGAGGGCACCCGCGAGATCAACACCCTCCTGGTCGGCCGGGCCATCACCGGCCTCAGTGCTTTCGTGTGAGCAGCGCGTTCGTCCTGAACAGTGCTTGTGGAGAGCGCCCCGCCCCGGCTGTGCACCAGCCCGCGCCTCAGCGTCGCATCGCCAGTCCCTCTCGCCACACCAGCCCCTCACGCCTCGCACCGTGATCGTGATCATGGGCTTGCTGTTGCCCTGGCCCCAGTGATCCCATGATCACGGATCCCGGGGACCTTCAGGAGGCGGTCCGGGCGGCCTCCGGGCTGGTTGTCCCGGGCGGCACGGCCCCATCGACGTAGGTGACGGTGTTCGACGGGATGGCCGGGACCCGCGGGCCGGGCAGCACGACGCTGGTCAGGTTCAGCGGGTCAGCGGCGGAGATCCGGACGGTCTCGCCGGCCGGACGCTGCTTGCGGACCGTGCGCAGCACGTCGAGGGCGTCCGGGTGCGCGAACTGCTCGCCGCTGAACCCGGCCACGAACCGGCCGCCGCGGATGGTGCCCCGGGCCTCCATGCGCCGCAGGGCCCACAAGATCTCGCGCCAGGGCACCGCGAGGTTCTCCCGGGCCAGCAGATCGTGGAAGACCACGCCCCAGCGGACGATCAGCTGCTCGGCCACGGCCTCGGCGAGCTCGTCGGGGTCGGCGCCGGCGGACGGGACCGGGAGCAGCGACCACCGCCCGGCCGAGGCAGTGCCGGGCCGGGACCGGCCCTGGCGCAGCCCGCGGAGCCCGGATGGCCGCTGGGCCCGGTGCGCGGAGGACCGCTGCAGCAGGGACCGGACCGCCCGGAAACCGTCGGCGGTGATCAGGCCGCGGGCCACGCCGTCCCACAGCGCCTCCTCCACCTCCCCCGGCAGGCGGCCGCTGACCGTGGCCAGGTCGGGCCGGAACAGCGCCCCGTGCTGGCGGAGGGCGTCGAGCACATCCTGGGTGCGGCCGGGCCCGGGCTCGGCGGGGGCCAGGTCACCCCGGGCCGCGCGGAGCAGCCAGGGCAGGTCATCACGGATGGCCAGGGTGATCGGGGTGGCCCGGGACGGGACCAGCCCGCTGCGCTTCGGCACCGGGTCCGGCTCGCTGTCGCGCACCGACAGCCGGCCCCAGATGACCTGGCCCGACAGGCACACCTCGTCGAGCCACTCGCGCCGGTAACCCTCCACCCGGGTGGCCAGGACGGCGTTCTCCCACGCGCCCGCGGCCAGCTCGTAGCCCTGCAGCTGCTCGATGACGCTGAGCACGCCGAGCCGCCCCTCGACCTGGGTGCCCGGCGCCACGTGCTGCCAGCGCAGCAGGAACCGCATGAAGTCCCGGGCGGTGACCGGCTCGATCTCGCGGCGCTGCCGCTGCCGGGTGTAGGCGTGGATGCGGGCCAGCAGCCGCCGGGCGCAGAATTCCTCGGCTGTGCCGCTATCTGGCCCCGCCTGCGCCCCGGCGTCTTCCCGGGCCTGGGTGAACCGGCCGCGGATAGCGAAGCCTTCCTCCTCCAGCCGGGCCAGCGCGATGCCGATGTCAGCGGGCGGCAGGCCGGTGGCCTGGGCCAGGTCCGTGACCGTCGAGGGGCCACGGCAGTCCAGGTGGCCGCGGAGCATGTCGGCCGCGGCCGCGTCCGGGTCGGGCGGGGAGCTGGCGACGGGGCAGGGGTGATCGGGCGCCACGGCGGCGTCCGGGAACAGGGCCTCGATGGCGGGGCGGCGTTCGACCGCGCACCAGAACACCCCGGCCGGCCCGTAGACGCTGACCGCGCGGCGGTCGCCGGCCAGCTCCTCGAACCAGCCCTGCCAGTCCGCGTCCGGGCGGATCGCGGTCAGCGTCATCAGCAGGTCGTGCAGCTCGTTGGCGTCCCGCGGGTCGGGGCGGACCTGGCTGGCGACCCGCTCGATGGCCTCGGGGTCGAGCCGGCCCAGCTCGTGGGGTTCCACGGGCAGGCCGCGGCGCAGCGGTATCGCGCGGCTGCGGCGTTCTTCGAGCGGGGCGTCGTCGAGGAAGGTGAACGGCCGGCCGTTCAGGATCTCGTGCGCGAGCACCGACGGCTCGGTGGTGTCCCGCACCACGACCGTGACCCGGCCCGACTCGATCGCGCCCACCAGCTCGGCCAGGCCGTCGATGTCCATGGCCTCACGCAGGCAGTCCTCCAGGGTCTGGCGGACCAGGACATGATCGGGGATCTCCAGCGGGCCGGGCGCGACGTTTTCCTGGCAGGCGGCCAGGGTCGGGAACACCGCGGCCATCAGGTCATCGGCTTCCATCCGCTGGATCGCGGGCGGGTTCTTCTTCCCGCCGCGCATCCGCAGGACGGCCAGGGACCGGTTCAGGTTCCACCGCCACCGTGCCGTGAACATCGGTGAGGTGAGGACGGCCTGCCGGACCACGCCCTCCACGGTCCTGGAGGCCAGGAACTTGGGCACCTGCTCCAGCGGGAAGCTGTGCTGCGGCCCGAGCGACAGCAGGATGGCGTCGTCGCTGGCCGCGGCCTGCAGCTCGAAGTCGAAGGTGACGCAGAACCGCTTGCGCAGGGCCAGCCCGAGCGCCCGGTTGAGCCGGGCCCCGAACGGCGCGTGCCCGACCAGCTGCATCCCGCCGCTCTCGTCGAAGAACCGTTCCAGCACGATGGTGTCCATGTCCGGGAGCAGCCCCAGCTGCGCCAGGGCGGTGCCCAGGTAGGCGGTGATCACTTCCGCGGCGTCCGCGCCGATCCCGCAGTCGGCCTGCAGCCAGGCCACGGCCTCAGACGGCCCGCCGGTGCCCAGCCGCTCGGCGACCGCCTTGCGGAGGGCACAGACCTCCTCCGACAGCTCCACCGTGCGGCCGGGTGCCTCGCCCAGCCAGAACGGCACCGAGGGAGGCGCCCCCTGCGCGTTGACGACGCGCACCACGCCCGGCTCGACCCGGCGGATCCGCCACGAGGTGGTGCCGAGCAGGAACACGTCGCCCGCCATGGACTCGATCGCCCAGTCCTCGTTCACCGTGCCGACCAGGCTGCCGTCCGGTTCGGCCAGCACCCGGTAGTCACCCAGCTCGGGGATCGCCCCGCCCGAGGTGAGCGCGGCCAGGCGGGCGCCCCGCCGGCCGGCCAGCCGCCCGGTCACCCGGTCCCGGTGCAGGTAGGCGGCCCGGCGGCCGCGGCCGGTCCGGATGCCCTCGGACACCATCTCGGCGACCTCGCCGAAGTCCTCAGCGGTCAGGCCCGCGAACGGGGCGGCCTGGCGGACCAGGGCCAGCAGGTCGTCCTCGGCCCAGTCCTCGGCCGCGCACTCCGCCACCATCTGCTGGGCCAGGATGTCCAGCGGGCAGTCCGGGACCTGCAGGGCGTCGAGCCGGCCGGACCGGGCGCCGCGCAGCAGCGCCGCGGATTCCACCAGCTCGTCCCGGGTCGTGGGGTACAGCCGCCCGGCCGGGATCCCGCCGCGGCTGTGGTTGGACCGGCCCACCCGCTGCAGGAAGGTGCCGAAGCTGCGCGGCGAGCCGATCTGGCACACCAGCTCGACCGGCCCGATGTCGATCCCCAGCTCCAGCGACGCGGTCGCGACCAGGGCCCGCAGGTCACCGCCGCGCAGCCGCGACTCCACCCGCTGCCGCCGGTCCTTGGACAGGCTGCCGTGATGCGCGGCGACCTGCCCCTCGCCCAGCCGCTCCCCCAGCTGGTGGGCGATCCGCTCGGCCATCCGCCGGGTGTTGACGAACACCAGCGTCGTCCGGTGCTCCAGCACGTGCCCGGCGATCAGGTCCAGGATCTCGTCCATCTGCTCTGCCGAGGCGACCGCGCCGGGCTCGTCGCCGGGCAGCTCGAGAGCCAGGTCGAGCTCGCGGCGGTGGCCGGAGTCCACGATCGCGCACCGCGGCGACCCGTCCGGCGCCGACCGGCCGGGGCCCGCGCCGACCAGCAGCCGGGCGACGGTCTCGATGGGGCGCTGGGTCGCGGACAGGCCGATCCGCTGCACCGGCTGGGCGGCCAGGTGCTCCAGCCGCTCCAGGGTGAGCGCCAGATGGGAGCCCCGCTTGTTGTCCGCGACCGCGTGGATCTCGTCCACGATGACCGTGCCGACCGGGGCCAGCATCGCGCGGCTCCGTTCCGCGGTCACCAGCAGGTACAGCGACTCAGGGGTGGTGATCAGGAAGTCCGGGGGGTTCTTGAGCATCGCGGCGCGCTCCGCCGCGGCCGTGTCACCGGTCCGCACCGCGACCCGGATGTCCGGGGCGGGCAGGCCCATCCGGGCTGCCGTCTTGGCGATCTCGGCCAGCGGCGCCTCGAGGTTCTGCCAGATGTCCACGGCCAGCGCCTTGAGCGGCGACACGTACACGACCTGCGGCCCGGCCTGGGGGCCGGGCACCGGGGAGCCCGCCTCGGGGGTCTGGCTGTCTGCCTCGTGCGCGGGGGCCTGGCTGTTCGCGTCGTGGGCCCGGTAGATGCGGTCGATGCAGACCAGGAACGCCGCCAGGGTCTTCCCGGACCCGGTCGGCGCGGCGATCAGCGTATGGCGGCCGGCCGCGATCTCCTGCCAGCCCTCCGCCTGGGGCTCTGTGGGCCCGGCTGGGAACCTGCCCTCGAACCAGTTTCGAACAGCCGGGTGAAACAACTCCATCACCAGGACATTTTAACCCGTACCGCTGTCCGCGGCCACGCCGATCCGGACCCGGTTACTGCCGGCCGGCCCGGGCCGTCCCACCCGGAAATCATCCGCTCCGGGACATGCGACACACCTTCGGATTTGCTTTGTGTTGCCGGTTAATTCCGGCATGATGCCCTAGATGGCTTAGACACGATTTCTGCAGCCGTACTTGCCGCAATAAGGCACAGACAAACCGGGGCGCGGATGGGGAATCTCTCGGGTTCTGATCGTGATTCGGGAGCTATTTATGAGGTTCGGCGGCGGCGGCTGCTCCTGGCCGTCGGCGGCATTACGCTGACCGGCATCGTCGGCTCCCGGTGGCTTTCCGGGCCCGATCATTTGCCGCCCCACCGGGAGGTGAGTGCCTACCAGCAGCCAGCCGCCCGGAAGCCAGCTGCCCAGCGCAGCCCGGTTACCCACCACGCTGCGGTCAAGCACCCTGACCCGCGTGCCTATCACCCGGCCTCCTACCCACTGAACCGGCCCCTTTACTACATCGACGACGCGTCCAAGGCGATCGCGCTGACCATCGACGATGGGCCCGATCCCGTCTACACCCCGCAGGTGCTCAGGGTGCTGCACCAGTACGGAGTCACGGCGACGTTCTCGATGATCGGTCTTCATGTGGCCGCCTACCCGCATCTGGCCCGGTCGGTCACCGAGGCGGGCCACCATATCGCCAATCACACCTGGACCCACTCCGACCTCGCCCGCGTGCCGGTTCATAGAGTGCACACGGAACTCGCCTGGACCAGTCATGCCATCCATTCGGCGACCGGCGTCCACCCGCAGCTGTTCCGCGCTCCCTACGGGGCCTGGTCGGCCACCGTGATCCGGCAGTGCGAGCGGATGCGGATGGTGCCGATGGACTGGTCGGTCGACCCCCGCGACTGGGCCCGGCCGGGAGTCCGGAGGATTGTCCGCAACATCATGCGCAACACCCATCCGGGATCGATCATCCTGGAGCACGACGGAGGCGGCAACCGGTCCCAGACCGTGGATGCGCTGCAGATCGTGCTCCCCCGGCTGCTGCGCGAGGGCTACCACTTCCAGACCGTGTGACGGCCTTCCCCCGCTGCGGGACTCAGGCGGTGGGCGGCTTGCTAGGCATCGGGCCGGTGGGGGCTCACCTCGATCTCAGCGCCGGCCAGGAGGTGCAGCACGCGGCTTTCGCGGCCGTAGGCCAGGGGGTTGAACAGAAACTGGTCAAGAGGGAACCACAACCCGATCCACGCCAGTACCCACCCGAGATGGTCCGTCACGAGATTGGCAGCACCGCCAGCGGGCTTGATCTTCGTCGCCAGCGCGGCGAGCACCAGTCCCAGAGCGGAGATGGGGATGCCGATCCGCAAGGCGCTGACGCCCCCGACCCGCTGCGCCTGGCTCTCCCGGCGGTTGTAGTGGATCCGGTGGTTGCAGTACCGGCGCAGGGTCCCGGCCAGCCGCTCCGCCACCCCATCGTCGATGGCCTCCGGCGGCATCCGGATCTCCAGCCGGACCGGGCGCACGGACCGGCGGCTGCGCAGTTCGCTGAGGCAGATATCGACCCCGGTGAGAAAGTTGCGGTACTCCGAGAACAGGTCCGTGCTGGGCATCTCGAACATGTCGTGCGCCTGCATCAGCCGCAACTCGATGACCTGCCGTTCTCGCCTGTCCAGCGAGCGTCCCAGGACCTTGATCATGCTGAACCACCCTAAGGTGCGGCGACCTTGCCTCACTTAGAGGGTCTGGATAATTACTGAATGCGATCAGGGTCGCGACTGCCACGACCACCCAGGACGCCCGGAGCCTGGTCCGGCAACTCCTGAGCAGCTTGCCCCGCTAGCGCTTCGGGCGCGGCGGGACCCCGGCCCGGATCTGCTCAGACATGCTGAGCGGCGGCGGCCTGTCGTCCTGCGGACGGGCCACGGGCTTGCGCGGCTTGCCCACCCGGCTGCAGGCGATTGGCCTTCTTGCGCTCCCGGCGGCTGGCGTTGCTTCCCATGCATCCACTCTCTCATGAGCGGAAATCCCACCCGGCGGCCGTCCGGCGCTGGTCCGGATGTATCAGGTTGCCCTGCCGTTCCCTCCATCAAGGCAGAAGCAGAAGCAGAAGGACGTCTGGAAGATCAGCGTCCAGGGACGATGGAGACCAGTCATGGCAGCGCTCGGCGAAAAAATTGTTGATCTTCTGGCCGCACTGAATACGCACAGCCGCTATCCCGACTCCAGAAGGGACGACGCGTACACCCGTTCGTACCGGGTCAGCCGTCTCGTGGTCGGATTCCTGGGACTGCTCCTGCCCATCGCCTTCATCGTCGGGGAGACGTTCTTCCTCAGGGGAGGCGTCCATGTCCGGGGGTCGCTCAGCGAGTACTACCACACGTCGATGCAGGACATCTTCGTGGGCGGTCTGTGCGTCATCGGCTTCCTGCTCGCCACGTACATGGCCGGCGAGTCCCGCACCGTGGATTTCTGGGCCAGCCTGATCGCGGGAATTGCGGTCCTCGGGGTCGTCTTCTTCCCCACCATGCGTGCGGGTCTCCCACCCGGCGCGCCAGCCTGCGGCAGCACTCCCGAGCCGGCCGGGTGCTCATTCGTCGAGCAGTCCCTCGGTGAGCATCAAACGGCGACGATACATGCGGTGTGCGCGATCGTGTTCATCCTCTTCCTGGCCGTTATGAGTTTCCTCTTCGCGACCAGCGAGGTACTTCCAGAGACCGAGCGGCGGATGGTCCCGGGTGAATCCAAGCCGAGCCTGTTCCGGAAGCCGGCCCTCTTCTGGATCCACATCACGTGCACGCTGCTCATCCTGGCCGCCGGAGCCTGGGCTTTCGCGGGCGGAGGCATCTGGCAATTGACCCGGCTCTACATCGGGGAAGTCGTTTCCGTCTGGGCCTTCGCCATCTCCTGGCTGGTGGCCGGCTTCTACCTGACCGCACCGAACCGGCCGACTCCCTCGACGACCCCGGGCTCGCTCGTCACGACCGATGCTGCCCTCACCGGAAAGTAAGCGGCCAGCGCCGCCTGGGCAGGACACCGGTCATATGGAGAACAGCGCCCAGATCACCTTCCCCGTGTGAATAGAAGTCGTGTAGCCCCACTGGTCGCTGAGCGCGGCGATGACGTGCAGGCCGCGGCCGGTTTCGTCAAGGAAGTCCGGCTCCCTGGGAACAGGGACCGCCTTGCTGGCGTCGGCGACTGCGCAGATGACCCGGTGCCCTGGATGAGCCAGGCCGAGCTGGACCGGCCACCCGGCATGGGTGCTCCTGGAAGCTGGCCGGGCGTGCTGGAAGGCGTTGGTCACCAGCTCCGACACGACGACGGCGATGTCATCGCAGCGTCCTGCCACCCCCCACTGATGCAAGGTGCTGGCCGTGAAGTCCCGGGCTCGGCGCACCCGGCTCGCCTCCCCGCCAGGTGTGGGCGTGCCCATCCCGGGGAAGCAGGCCCAGCGCAGGCCGGCATAATCCGGGCCTAGCGCCAGCTCATCGCTCACCAGGGCCGCCATCTCCACAGCAGGTGTCAGCCAGTGGCTGGCTGCGCTACCAGCCAGTCGTTCGCTGGCCGCCCGGATTTCGCGTTGCTCAGCCCGCACGGCCGGAGTCGCCCAGGGATTCCCGGTGCCGTCCCGGAGCCGGCAAAGGGACGAGGGGCGGCTCGACGGCCTGGCTCACGCCGCTTCCAGCCCCGTGCCCAGCACCGCCCGTGGCATCGTCCCGCACGGCTGCGGTCATCACGGCGACCGCGCTGACCGCCCTGTGCCGGTCCCACGGCACGATCGGGTGGGTGGTCCAGAACCAGGGCCCGCTCCGCTGGCATTGGGGGCAAGCCAGCCGGCCGAGCGCATCGACCCGCCATCCAGCTTCGATCGCGCGGGCCCGGATGTCAGCTTCGCCAAGGGCCGCGGGATGCTCGTAGTGCGATATGCACGAACCCATCTCGCACCAGGACATCGGTATGCGTAGAGCATCGCCGATCGGCGCCGGCTCGATAGTCTCAGCGCTCTCGCGCACCTCATGCCTGCCGCTCACGGTGTTCGGCGGCCGGGCGGTCGCATCCGCGTTCGGCGGCCGGGCGGTCGCATCCGCGGGCGGGCCACCGGCCGTGGCCGGTTCGCCGGCAGTCTCGGATACCGGCTCGGCGTAACCGTCCTCACGCAACTGGTCGAGCCAGCCCATGGCCGACGTGATCGCGTCCTCGTTCCTGACGTTGGTCTTCATGGCGCACACCTCCGACGCAGCGCATATGGCTGCTGTACGACTCTTTTAACCGCTGTCGGGCAGCCGGTCCGGCACTGTCTCTGGAAGGTCCCCAATTGCAGGACACTGTCCTGGAAGGCGGTATTCAGCAGCTCATAGGCCGCAGCGGACTCCAGCACCGTCATTGCTAAACCCGTAAAAGCAGTGGGACAAGGGGGCGGAAAGCCAGTAAATCGCGGTCGCGCGAATCGGTTACTGGCCGGGACGGAGGGAGTCGGAACATGCGGCCCGGCCGGTCCTGGCTCCCCTGCAGCGCGTGTACGGTCTCATGACCACGTACTCTCCCCCCGGACAGCCGTCCCCTTGACGTCCAGTTAATGCCTGGTCGTCTTTAGTCATCTACCGTTCTATAGGTGGATCACGTTTGAATAAACTTCCGATAAACTTTCGGCTCATCTTATGCACTCATGCGGCGATCGCTGTGGACACTTTTCTATTGGGCACTGTGCACAGGGTGTGGAGAGTCTCCACCCAGGTAACGGCCGTGGCTGACATGTGGCTTTCCAAAAGTCCACAGCGTTATCCCCACGCTACGCACAGAAGCACGGCGTATATGCACACGTCATCCACAGATTCGTCCACAGACCCGCCAGTGTCAGAACGTCACCGGCCGGTACAGTCGGCCCGTGCCGCCGCCACCCGATACCACGCCCGGGCCGCTCAGCCCTCGCCGTGCGACCGCCGCCGACCTGCCCGCGATCAAGGCGCTCATCGACGCCGCCTACGCCAGGTACCTCACCCGGATGGACAAGCCTCCCGGCCCCATGCTGCGCGACTACGGTCCGTCCGTCGAGGCCGGCACCACCTGGGTCACCGGCTCCCCCATCACCGCCGTGGTCACCCTGTACCCTCGCGACGACCACCTGCTCATCGAGAACATCGCCGTGCACCCCGGAGCCCAGGGCCGCGGGCTCGGCCGTGTCCTGATGAGCTTCGCCGAGCAGGAGGCCGCCCGCCGCGGGCTTACCCGGATGACCCTGTTCACCCACGAGGTCATGACCGAGAACCAGGCCATCTACGCCCGGCTCGGCTACACCGAGGTCGAGCGTCGCGCCGAGGACGGCTACCGGCGCATCTACATGGAGAAACGGCTGCCTGGCTGATCCGGCCCGTCGTGAGCTGGCGCGGGCGCTGGCTAGGGTGCTGCGGTATGAGCGAAGGCGAGCTGCTGACCGGGGATGGCGTCACCCAGGGGATCGTGCGGATCGGGGACACGGTGCGGCGGCCGCTGCGGCCGTTCAGCCTGACCGTGCAGGCGTACCTGGCCCACCTGCACGAGGCCGGGTTCACCGCCGCGCCGCTTCCGTTCGGCGTCGACGAGCAGGGGCGCGAGATGCTGTCGTTCGTCCCCGGTGACGTGCCGCGCAACCCGCTGCCGCCGGGGACGGCGGGCGACGACGTGCTCGTCGCCCTGGCCCGGCTGATCCGTACGCTGCATGAGGCGTCGGCGGGGTGGGCGCCGCCGCCCGGCGCGGTGTGGGGCGGGACGCCCGCCACCGCGGGACGCCCGATCCCCGAAGGAACCGAGCTGGTCAGCCACTGCGACTACTACCCGGGCAACGTGGTCTTCCGCAACGGGCTGCCCGCCGCCCTGATCGACTTCGACCTGGCCCATCCGACCACCCGGCTCTACGACATCGCGAACGCGTTGTGGTACTGGGCGCCGCTGCGCGATCCGCGGGACCGGGCGCCCGCACTCGCGGACGCCGACATCCCGCACCGGGTCGCGGTGTTCGCGGACGCCTACGGCATGACGGCGCGGCATCGCGCGGAGCTGGCACCGTTCGCCGTCGATATGGCGCGCCGCTATCACGAGGATTCGCGCGCGTCGGCCGAGCTGGACCCGGTGTTCCGCAAGCTATGGGAGGACGGCGCCAAGGACGTGCTGCCGCGCGCCGAGGCGTGGCTGCGCGAGTCGGCCCCGGCGATCACCGCTCGCCTCGGCGAGCCGGCCTAGGCGGCGGTGGTGCACTGCCCGGCATTAACTGGCACCTGCCCGGGAACGCTGGCGTTGTCCGCCAATGCCGCCGGAGAGGAACAACCATGACAGAATCCCAGCCCCGCAACGATTTCGCCAGCTTCCCGTCGCCCGCCGAGGGCATTCTGGTGGCGCTGTTCATCACCGTCCGCAAGGTCGCGCGATCGCGGGACTTCTACTCGCGCGTCCTGGGTGGCACCGTCATCCTGGAAGAGAACCCGTGCACGGTCAGGCTGTCCAACTCGTGGATCATCATGAACCCCGGCGGGCCGCCCACTCCCGACAAGCCGGGCATCTCGGTGGTCGATTACCAGCCTGGCGACACCACCTCGATCTTCATGAACCTGCGGGTCGCTGACATCCAGGCCTGCTACCAGGACTGGAAGGCGAAGGGGGCAGAGTTTGTCACGCCGCCGATCGACCGCGGAGCAGAGATCCGCTGCTACATGCGCGACCCGGACGGGTACCTGATCGAGATCGGCCAGTCCACCGGCCTGCTGCAAGGCCATCTCGCCGCGAAGCGCCCGGAGGATCTCCCTGGCTGAGATGCAGGTCAGGGACGTAGGTGGCGGGCGGGCCGACCTGTAGGCCGGGTCTTGTGCAGAGGTGTCGTCAACCTCGACGGATGCGCCGAGCATTCCGTCTGACGTTTACAACGTCACTCCCTTGAAGACGACAAGGAAGATCGCCGCGAATACCGCTATCAGGGCGATGATCCCGAAGGCCACCGGATTCGACGCCTTACGCGATTCAACGCTGCGGACACCGTGCTCCTCCTGCGCCTCGAAGTACCTCGCGTAATGACGGCGCAGTACCAGCGTGCTCACCGCAAACGATAGGGCGGCGGTTATGCATGCAGGAGACAACCTTTGCCGGCCGCAAGGGCCTGATTTTCGGACAGAGCAAGATCAACCTTCATCAGGTGAACCACGAGTTCGAGCCCAAAGCCGCGAAGCCGACACCGGGGAGCGGGGATCTATGCCTGGTCGTCGATGACGCCTCCCTAAGCCGGTAAGTTCCGCTGAGATGCAGGTCAGGGACGTGGGCGGCGGGCGAGCCCGGCCTGTAGGCCGGGTCTTGTGCCCGGGGGGCGCTGACCTTGGACGATACGAACAACATGCGTTCTGACCTGCGGTTGCGATCTCAGCGGTTCTTAACAGTTCCCGGCACATGGCGAGGTCATGTGCCCCGAATGTGCCCCGACACAGTGTGCTGGGTTAGAACGCGTCACCCTCGCGGTCGTCGGTGGTCGTTGGGGCAGGTCAGTGATCGATGGGTACTGTCGCGGCCGTCCGTCAGCATCCCACGCCGCCGTGCCCGGCGCGGTAACCACCGCCGTAGAGATCTTTAAGCCCATCCCGGCCCGCTGCTACGGCGGCAAAACCGTCCGGGCGATCGGCAGCTGCGCTACCTGTTGCCGCTGCCCTTCCTGCTGCTCCGTTCTAGCCCTCGATCAGGGTACGTTTTCTCATTTCCACCGCCTTCGCAGTCGATGGCGTTGCTGGATTCGAGTGGCGTGCAGCTTCCCGCTCGGCCGTGCTACTGGATGATCTGCTCGGTGATGAGGTCAGCCGCCGAGCAGGATCGCAGCCGATCCCGAGCGCAGTCTGCTCGGCGCGCTCGCGGCGGCGCGCGAACGAGTCCAGGCCCAGCGGAAGCACGAAGGCCAGCAACTTCAGCACGCCATGAGGCTCTCACGATCGGCCTGCGCGGCCTGCGCTCTGGTCACTGCGCCCAGCCACAGCGCGCCCGGACGGGCACGACGCCAGGTCTTCGGTTAGGCCCCGTCATCCTGCGGGTCAGCGTCCGACCGGACACCTACCAGATCACCGTCGAGACCGGCACCACCGTTACCGCGCCCCGGATTGCCAGCCGGGACATCAGACGGCACAAGGCGTCAAACCACGGCTGACGACCGCTGTTCAGCAGCGCCAGGCAGTGGGGCCAGGCTGTGTTGCCTCACCCGGCCGGTAAATTCTTTGATTGCGTGAGTAGACGGAGTTACGATGATTGCTCGGGAAATCAAGGAGCTGATCGTGGAGCAGGAAGAGAAGGAACGCCTCGAGCGCGGGGCCGAAGAAGAGCTGAACAGGCGGTGCGGCGACGGGGCAGTGCAGAAGGTCGAGGTGCTGCAGTACGGTGACGAGCCCGTGATCGAGCCCGGCCAGGCGATGGTCCGGGTGATCCTCACCCCTACCGGCGAAGATCCGGAGGAGGCGCTTCACGCGTTTGAGCGGGCGCATAGTGGGGCTATCGAGGACCTGCGCAAGACGATCGCCCGGGCGATGCCCTCCGTCGGGCGCGTCGCAGTTCACTTTCCCCCCACAGCCCGGGGAGCGCGGACATCCCGTCATCTCGATGTCTGTCGGCCCGCAGGACCGCACGGCCGCGGGCCGCACTCTCACCGCGGTGATGGCACGGCTCGACCCCAGGGACGTTGAGGTTCTCGACGCCCTGATCACCGCTGGCATCGTCTCCAAACCGCGCCGACGGCGTCCGCTGGGCGCTGACCCGCATCCGCGAGCGCCCCGCCTACACCCAGCTCCGGGAGCACATCGGCAAGATCGACGAGCTGAAGGCCCAACTCTGAGGAATCTCGCCCGATCTGCCCAGGGCTCAACCGAGCCCGGTTACAACCCAGGGACTGCGCACATCAAGCGAAGCCAAAGTGTCGCCCATCAAGTGAGCCCTCCGGCACCTGGTCCCGTTACGAGGACAGTCCCGGACCTCCGCCGGAGCGGTGATGCCATCGACGTTGAACTTCGCGTGACCTTGCGGGCTGAGAAGGTGTGCATGTGCCCCCGACGTGCCCTTCAGGATCTAGGGCACCGCTTCGGGCCACGTCAGGGACGTAGGCGGCGGGCGAGCCGGCCTGTAGGCCGGGTTCTGTGCACCCGCCGAAGCGGGCCGACGGCCATCCATCTTGGGCTGCCATTGCTGACAGCCTCATGCGGTCTACCCGCGAGCATCGGGCGGGCCGCCCTCAAACGCTCGCGCAGTCCCCCGGCACCAGCCGGGGTCCCTTCTGACCTTGCTCCAGGTGGGGTTTACCAAGCCGCCGCAGTCACCTGCGGCGCTGGTGGTCTCTTACACCACCGTTTCACCCTTACCCGGGCACCGGAGGCAAGCCCCATGCCCGGGCGGTCTGTTTTCTGTGGCACTTTCCCGCGGGTCACCCCGGGTCGGCGTTACCGACCACCTTGCCCTGCGGAGCCCGGACCTTCCTCACCGGGACCGGAGTCCCAGCGCGGCCGCCCGGCCGGCTCGCCCGCCGTGTCCTCAGCATAGGGCTCGGGCGCCCGGAACCGGACCCGTGACGGACTGCTGCCTAGTCCCGCGGGTGAAGGTGCGCGGTGTCGTTGAACGACCGGACCACCGCCGGGCCGTCGGCGTACCAGTTGACCTCGCACAGGCACGCCACGTCGAGATGCATCCGGCGCAGCGCCGGCGGCGGGGCCAGCAGCGCGTGGCGGAGCACGGTCTTCATGGGGGTGACGTGGCTGACCACCACGACCCGGCCGGGCTCGGCGCGGGCCAGCAGCCGGTCGAGCGCCGCCAGCACCCGGCGGCCGGCCGCGGCGAAGCTCTCGCCCCCGGGAGGCGCCTTGGCGGTGTCCTTCATCCAGGCGGTCACCTCGTCCGGCCACCGCTCCATGGCCTCGGCGTAGCTCAGCCCCTCCCACTCACCGAAGTCGGTCTCGATCCAGCCGTCGTCCACCTCGACCGGGGCCCCGGTGGCGGCCGCCACCGCCTCCGCGGTCAGCCGGGCCCGCTGCAGCGGGGAGGTCACGATCAGGTCGATGCCGCCGCGGGCCGCCCGAGACGCTGGGCCGCCGCCTTGGCCTGGAGCTTGCCGGCCTCGGTGAGCGGGATGTCCCCGCGCCCGGCGAACCGGCGCTCGGCCGACAGCGGGGTCTCGCCGTGCCGGAGCAGCACGGTGGTGGTGGGCTCGCCCTGCGCCGCCGACCATCCGGGGCCCGGCCGCGGCGCGGAGTCCGGGCCCCCGGCCTCAGGGGCCGAGCCCCCGGCGCGGGCACCGCCGTTCTTCGCCCCGTCCATCGCCTGGTTGGCCAGCCGGTCCGCGTGCGAGTTGCGGGCGCGCGGTACCCACTCGTACCTGACCCGGCCCAGCCGCCGGGCAGCCTGGCTGGCCCGGGACGCCAGTGGCTGCAACGCCGGGTGCTTGATCTGCCAGCGCCCGGACATCTGCTCCACCACGAGCTTGGAGTCCATCCGGACGTTGACATCAGCACCCGGCGCCAGGTCCGCCGCCTTCTCCAGGCCCGCGACGAGGCCCGAGTACTCCGCAACGTTGTTGGTGGTCGTCCCCAGGCTCTCAGAGAGCTCGGCGAGCACCTCACCGGAATCGGCGTCCCGGACCACGGCACCGTACCCGGCCGGCCCCGGGTTACCGCGTGAGCCGCCGTCCGCCTCGACGAGCAGCTTGCCTGTCACCTGCTTGCCTGCCATGGGGGCGGCCCGTCACAGCCCGGACTCGGGCGTCCGGACCAGGATCCGCCGGCATTCCTCACAGCGGATCACCTCGTCGGGGTCGGCGGCCCGGATCCGGTTCAGGTCCACCGTGTTCAGCGAGAGATGGCAGCCCTGGCACCGGCCGCCGCGCAGGGCCGCCGCGCCCACCCCGTGCTGTTCCCGCAACTTCTCGTACAGCGCCATGAGGTCCGCGGGCTCCTTGGACACGACCTCCGCCCGTTCACCACGTGCCTTGCCCGCCTCGTCGGCGATCTCGGCCAGTGCGGCATCCCGCAGGGCGGTGACCTCCTGCAGTTTCCCGGCCAGCCCGGACCGCTCGCCGGCCAGAGCGTCCCGGCGGCTCTGCGCGGATTCCCGGCGCTCCATCACGTCGAGCACGATCTCTTCCAGGTCCGACTGCCTGCGCTCCAGGGAGACGATCTCCGACTGGAGGTTCTCCAGCTCGCGGGCGGAGGACACCTGGCCGCCGTCGAGCCGCTTGCGGTCCCGGTCCACCCTGGCCCGGACCTGATCGACGTCGCCCTCGGCCTTGCCCTGCTCCCGGCCGAAATCTTTCTCCTCGGCGTCCAGGGCGACGATCTGGTCGTGCAGCTCGCGATCCCGGGCTTCGATCCGATCGGCTTCCTCGATCTCGGGGAGCGTACGCCGCCGGTGATCCAGGCGGTTCAGCTCGGCGTCGAGATCGGCCAACTCAAGCAGCCGCTGCTGCGCCTCGGGAGATGCTTTCACGGGTCCCCACGTTAGCCTGCCGCCGACCCCAGCGGAAACGGGCCGCCGCAGCCCCCCGCGGCGGGAGCGATCACGAGGACAGGGCGACTTGCAGGATCATCGGCGAGGTGGGGTGGCTGGCCCCGCCGGCGGGTTCGGCCGAGACCGCGAACGCGTCGCCCGGTCGCAGGCCCGACACGATCACGGGGGCCGTCATCCCGGCGCGCGGCTGCGGCAGCATGCCCGCCGCGCGGGGCCCGTCCCGGCCCATCAGCCACAGCTCGTAACGCTGGGACGACGGCAGTGCCGGAAACCGGGCCGCGGTGAAGACGAGCGCCCGGGCCTGGTGCGACATGACGATGGTGGCGCTCCCCTGGGTGGCGGCCGTCACCGTCATCATGGCCGCGTCCGGCTCGTTGAGCACCGCGGCGATGGCCCGGCTGCGGTCCCGCATCTGGTTGAGCTGCTGCTCGGTGTGGAACGCGAGGCCGCCGAGCGCGAGGGCGATAGCCAGGGCCCCGCCGGCGATCAGGATTCCCCAGCGCCGCCCCCGCCGCTCACCCCGGCCCCGCCATGCAGCCTGGCCCGGCAACCCCACCCTGGCCGGCCATGCGGCACCGGCTGGCTCGGTGACGGGCGGGTTCTGCCGGGTGTGCGCCGCGGCGGCCATCACCCGCTCGCGCATTACGTCCGGCGGCTGGACGGCCAGCGTGTCGGCGAGCCGCGAGGTGGCCTCCTGCAGTCCCCGGGCCTCCTGGGCGCAGGACGGGCAGCCGCTGAGGTGCCGCTCGAACCGCGCCCGGTCGGCGTCGCCGAGGGCGTTGAGGGCGTAGGCGCCCGCGAGCGTGTGCGGATCGGTGCGGCGGAACCTGAACATGCTCACCGCCTAATCCACCCCCAGGCAGTCACGGAGCCGGATCAGGCCGTCGCGCATCCGCGTCTTCACGGTCCCGACCGGCACCTTCAGCAGCCCGGCCACCTCACGGTAGGTGCAGCCCCGGTAGTACGCGAGAGTGATCGACTCCTGCTGCAGCTCGGTGAGCGAACCCAGGCAGCGGCGGACCCGCTCGGCGTCGAGCCGCGCGGTCACGGTCTCCGCCACGACGTCATAGGAGATCTCGGCCCGGGCCGCCCGCTGCTCACGGTCCGCCGAGGCCTGCTCGGACCGCACCCGGTCCACGGACCGCCGGTGGGCCAGCGTCATCACCCAGGCCTTCGCGGTGCCCCGGCCGGCGTCGAAGCGGGCCGCGTCGCGCCACACTTCGAGCAGGACCTCCTGGGCGACCTCCTCGGCCTGGGCCGGGTCACGCAGGACGCTCCGGGCGATGCCGAGCACGTGCCCCGCGAGCTGCGCGTAGACCACGCCGTACGCGTCCTCGTCGCCCCGGGCTACCTGGCCGAGCAGCACGCTCAGGTCAGCGCCGTCCTGGCCGTCAGCCCGACCGCCGGGGCCCGGCATCCCCGCCCCGGGCCCGCCAGCGCCCCGGCCTCCAGCCGGGAGCCAGGGCTGGCTGTCGGTCATCCGCATGTCCCTTATTCGTAGCCGGATCCCTGATGGCTTGGCCATCCAGGGCTGATCCGCGGCAATCCACTCCGGCGTCGGCTACGAATAGACCCTGTGAGAGACCATTCTGACTCCCCCGCGGCCTGGCGTGGGGTACTCGTCGGCCTGCTGATGGCCTGGGTCGCGCTCGGCGTGGGCCAGCTGGTGGCCGGGATCGGCCGCCCGCAAGGGTCGCCCGTCGCCGCCGTCGGCAGCGCAGCCATCGACAACGCCCCGCCCGCCGTCAAGAATTTTGCCATCTCGGCGTTCGGGTCGCACGACAAGACCGTGCTGGTCATCGGCATCCTCGTGGTGCTGGCGGTGTTCTCCGCGGCTATCGGGATCGCCGCCATGCGGAACCTGCGCCGCGGCTACATCGGGCTGGCCATCTTCGCGGCCATCGGCCTGGCGGCGGCGCTGACCCGGCCGAACGCGACGCCGTGGGACGCGCTGCCGACCCTGATCGGCGCCCTGGCCGGAGGCTACGCGCTGAAGCTGCTGGTCCGCGCGGCCGGGGGCCGGGCGCCACTCGAGTCCGCTTCCGGTCCGGCGGCGATACCGCGGCCACCGCGTCCCCAGGGCCCGGCCTCCCAGCCCGATTTCATCGTGCCAGCCGATCCTGCCCTGGCCGGGCCCGCACCGTCTGACCGGGACACCGACGGCCCGCCACCGGCCGGCCAGGCAGCGGCCGGCCAGGCAGAACACGGAAGCGGTGACCGCCCGCAGCCCGTCTCCCGGGCCCGCAGCGGCCCGCCGTCGGCCGATCCGCGCCGGGCACCGTGGCAGCCTGGCCGCCGCAGCTTCCTGACCGCCGGCGCGGTGGCACTGGGGGCGGGCGGCGTCGGCCTCCTCGGCGGGCGGTCCCTGTCGGAACGCTCCAGCGTGACCGCCGCCAGGTCCAGCATCCGGTTCCCGAAGGCCGCGCACCCGGTGCCGCCGCTGCCCAGCGGGGTGGATTTCCATATCAAGGGCCTGAGCTCGTTCGTCACCCCGGACTCGTCGTTCTACCGGGTGGACACCGCGCTGATCCTGCCGCAGGTCGCCCCGCAGACCTGGCAGCTGCGGATCCACGGGATGGTGGAGCGCGAGATCACCATCAACTATCACGAGCTGCTGAAGCGGCCGCTGACCGAGGACTGGATCACCCTGTGCTGTGTCTCGAACCCGGTCGCCGGCCCCTACATCGGGAACGCGAAGTGGCTCGGCGCCAGCCTCGCTGACCTGCTGAGGGAGGCGCGGCCCCGGGCCGGCGCCGACCAGCTGATCTGCACCTCCACCGACGGGTTCACCTCGGGCACGCCCCTCGCCACGGTCCTGGACGGCCGGGACGCGCTGCTCGCGGTGGCCATGAACGGCGCGCCGCTGCCGGTCGCGCACGGTTTCCCGGTGCGGATGGTGACCCCCGGCTTGTATGGCTACGTGTCGGCCACCAAGTGGGTGACCGACATCAAGGTGACCACGTTCCGCGGCAATTTCGCCTACTGGGCCCAGCGCGGCTGGTCCCAGCGGGCCCCGATCAAGACGGAATCCCGCATCGACGTGCCGGTCAGCTCGGTGTCCGCGGGCCGGACACCGGTGGCCGGGGTGGCCTGGGCCCAGCACAAGGGGATCGACGCGGTGCACGTCCGGGTGGACCGCGGGCCGTGGCAGCAGGCCCGGCTGGCCGCGGTGCCCGGGATCGACACGTGGCGGCAATGGGCCTGGGAGTGGGACGCGACACGCGGCAGCCACCTGATCGAGGCGCGCGCCACCGACGCGACGGGCTACACGCAGACCGCGCTGCAGGAACCACCCGAGCCCAACGGGGCCAGCGGCTACCCGAGCGTCACGATCTCCGTCAGCTGACGCTTCTTTTCCGCAACGAAAACCGCCACCCGTTCTCCCTCCCCCCGGCCCGCGGCCCAGGGGGACCACAACGCCCGCCCGGGCTCACCCCTACAGCAGCTGGTCCCGGATCTGGCCGGACAGGTAGGCACTCAGCCAGCGGGCGAGCTCGTCGAACACGCGCTTGCGGGCCGTACCGCCAGGTAGCGCCTGGGCGGGCTGGACTCCCTCGAGCCTGAGCCAGGTCACATGCGCGCCGAGCCGGATCGTGGCCTGGCCGCCCCGGACCGGCAGCGCGAGCAGCCTGCCCGAGCCGCCCGGCGCGTCCCAGTCCTCCGACGGGCACAGCACCAGGACCGGGCAGCTGATGTCCAGGCCGCGCCAGACCCGGCGGCGGGCCACGGCGAGCAAGGGTGGGGTGCGGCGTCTCGGCACGGATACCCGGCGGCCCACTGTCCGGGCCAGCCACGAGCCGGCCCGCAGCGACGGGCTGGCCAGCACCAGCGCATCCACGCCCTGGCTGGCCCGCCGGGCGTGGCACCAGAGCGCCGCGATGACCGCCCCCGTGTCATGCGCGCACAGCACCACGGTCTCGATGCCGTCCGCCTCCCGGACATGCTGCACCGCCGTGTCCAGGCAGGCCAGGTACTCCCCTAGCTCCTCGGCGTTATTCTCCGCGCCGGGCCGGTCCGGGTCCCCCAGGCGGCGCAGGTCGGCGACGTAGAAGTGGAACCCGCGCTCGGTGTACCAGCTGGCCAGGTCGGCGGGCACGAACGAGTCGCTCATGCAGTGCAGGTAGATCACTGCCCGCTTGGTCGGCCGGGCGCTGCGCCGGCGGAGCACCGCGCCGTCCAGGCCGTGCGCCCCCGACGACTCCTCCAGCAGCAGCGGGAGCGCCACCGCCTCGTACCCCTCGACCGCGTCGTGCACATCCGTGATGAGACCCATGCGCGTTTCCCCCGTCCCCGCCAGCCCGGCCCCGGCTCCCGGCGCTGCCCCGCATACGAAACGTCACCACGCAGTTTGGCATCGTGATCGCGGAATCACCGTGGAAACACGCGGCCCAGCCACATCGCTGGCTGCGCGTTTGCCGTCACAGGGGAGAATTCGGCCCGCGCGGCCGTCCGCGCGGGTATCCCGGGAGCCGGCGAGCCTCATGGCACTGGGCCACAGCCAGCCTCGTAGCCTCAGACCATGGCCACTGATGAGCAGGAGCAGACCGAGACCGAGCGGAAGTATGACGTGGATGCCGGGTTCGTGGTCCCTGACCTGGCCGGGTCCGGCGGCGTGGACAGCATGGGCCCGCCAGACGTCCAGCATCTGGCCGCGACCTACTACGACACCGACGATCTGCGGCTCATCGGCTCCCGCATCACGCTGCGCCGCCGCACCGGCGGCGACGACGCGGGGTGGCACATCAAGCTGCCGGTCGGCGGCGACACCCGGCGTGAACTGCATTTCCCGCTGGACCTGCCGGGGCACCCGGTCCCGGAGGAGATCGCCGCCCGGGTCGCCCGCTGGTCGGGCGGCGCCCCGCTGCGGCCGGTCGCGCGGCTGGAGACCCGCCGCACCGTCCACCGGCTGCTGGACCAGGCGGGCCAGGTCCTCGCGGAGCTGGCCGACGACCAGGTCGCCGGCTCACGGCCGGACCCGGCCGACCCGGACCACTGGCGGCAGCAGGACGCCTGGCGGGAGGTGGAGGTCGAGCTGAAGTCCGGGACCCCCGAGGTGCTGGACGCCGCGGCCGCCGGGCTGGCCGCGGCGGGCGCCAGGCCGTCCCGGTCCGCCTCCAAGCTGGCCCGGGTCCTGGGCACGGGTTAGCAGATCAGCTCTCCGACGGGTCGGCGCGCGGTCGCCGCGGCGGTGTGGGCCCGGCCGAACTGGAGCAGCATCTGCGGCGCGCCGGGCAGGCAGAGCCGCGACCGCACCAGCGTCCGCAGCGGCCGTGACTCCATGGGCTGGCTGTTCAGCGCGGCGAACACCCACACGCTCGCCGCGTGCACGAGTATCCGGTTCAGCGCCTGCCCGGCCCGCAGCCAGTCGGTCGGCGTGTCTCCCGCGGTGACCAGGATGGCGGTGACCGAGGGGGGCGGCCCGCCGGTCTCGAGCCGGCCCTCGCCGTGGCCCTGGTCGAAGTCTCGCCGCGTCAGCACGCCGTCCCAGCCGGCCGTGGCGTCCTCCTGACCGCCGGCCGGGGACGGGTACGCGGTGGGCGGCACACCGTCCCTGGTGTCGGTGCCCCGCGCCCCGGTCCATTCCCGCAGCTCGTCGCGGATCACCCGGTTGCGCTGCTGCCAGCGCGCCGCCGCCTCGACCAGGTCCCGCAGCTGGCCCTGCGAGCGCTGATCCACCAGGACCACGGTGGCTCCCTCGGCTATCGCGTCGTGCTGCAAGCGTGGCAGCAGCCCGGCCGGGACCGGCTCGGGGCTGAACGGGCCGCGGTGGGTATGCCGATGCGGGACCGCCACCAGCATCTCCCACTCCTCGGGTGTGAGCGGCGCCCGCCGGCCCAGCCGGACGCGGGCGAGCAGACTGGGGTGACCCGGATCGGGGAGCAACTCCACGGTGGCCTGGTAGCCCAGGTTCCGGAGGCCCAACCGCAGACCGAACAGGGCCGCGCCGCAGCTGATCAGCATCTCCCGGCCGTCCGCGTCGATGGCCTGCAGCCGCCTGCCCGGGTCGGCGAACAGGTCAAGCCCGTTCTGGTGGACCCGGAACTGCCAGGGCTGCGTGTTGTGCACTGATGGGGCGCGTCCGGCCGTCGCCACCAGGAACGCCACCTGGTCCTGGGTCAGGGCCGCATCCGCAGCGGATGCCTGACCGAGCGTGAGCGGTATCTCCGGCATATCTCCCCCTGCCTGACTAGTGACAGTATGCAGTGGCCTAGTGACATTGAGCAGAGCCGTGCGTCCTCCCGGCCCGGGACCAAAGACTCGCCGCCAGAGGGGGTGGCGGCATTCAGAGCTGCCGCAGATGAAGAGGAAACGCCAGCCATAGATCGTTAGCGGGAATTTAGAAGTATTAGCTTCCGTGAAGGAGTCATGATGAACAGCAGCGACCCTCGCACCGTCACGGCCGTGGTGAAGCGGGAGCGGGCGCGGCGCCGGCTCCGCGCCGTCACCGCCGGCACCGGTGTGCTGGGTCTGGCTGTCGCGGGCGGCCTCGCCTTCACCCTGCCCAGTGCCACGCACAGTACGTCCAGCGCGTCCAGCACGTCGGCCAAGTCCGGCTCGGGGTCGTCCGCGACGCACGCGACCTCGGGAGGTTCCAGCACGAGCAGCTCCTCGTCCGGGACGAGCGCTCGGCGCGCAGTTCGTCGTCGGGGACCAGCGGTTCGTCGTCCTCGGCACCGTCGTCGAGCTCCAGTTCGGCCCACGCCACCTCTGGCGGCTCCTGATGCCTCCGCCAGGCACGGGCATGCGGGAGCCGGAAGCCCTCGGGGCCGCGGACTGGCAGGCCCTGGGCACCCAGGTATGGCTGCTGGTCACCGACCCGGGCCAGCTGGCCGAGGCGCGCCGCCTCCTCGAAGCCGACCTGGACGCGGTGGACCGGGCGTGCAGCCGGTTCCGGCCTGACTCAGAACTGATGCGGCTGGGCGCGGCCGCCGGACCAGCGGGACCGCCCGGCGCCAGCCCGGCGGTGCGAGCCCGCCAGCCCCGCCGGCGAGAGCACGGCCGAGGTGAGCACGACACAGCTGAGCCCGCTGCTAGCCGAGGCGATCGCGGTGGCCCTGCGAGCGGCCCGGCTGACTGACGGGGACGTCGACCCGACCGTGGCTGACGCCATGTCGGCCCTCGGCTACGACCGCGACTTCGCGCTGCTGCCCGACGCCGGCCCCCCGGTCCGGCTGACCGTCCGGGCGGTGCCCGGCTGGCGCCAGGTCGGGCTCGACGAGCAGTCGAGGCTGCTGACCCTGCCCCGCGGCGTGCACCTGGATCTCGGTGCCACGGCCAAGGCGTGGGCCGCGGACCGGTCCGCCGCCCGGCTGGCCGGGGCGCTGGGCTGCGGCGTGCTCGTCGGGCTGGGCGGCGACATCGCGGTAGCCGGGCCGCCGCCCGGAGGGCGGCTGGCGGATCCGCGTCCAGGACGTCACCGGGCGGCCGGAGGACCCGCCGCAGGGACCCGCCGCCGTGGTGGCCATCCAGCGAGGCGGGCTCGCCACGTCCAGCACCACGGCGCGGCGCTGGCGGCGCGGCGGTGACGTGCTGCACCACATCCTGGACCCGCGCACCGGCCTGCCCGCCCCGGTGCACTGGCGCACCGTCTCCGTGGCCGCGGCCACCTGCGTGGACGCCAACACGGCCAGCACCGCCGCGATCATCCGCGGCCCCCAGGCTCTGGATTGGCTCTCAAACCTCGGCTTCCCGGCCCGCCTGGTCGATACGGCGGGTAACGTCCGGACCGTCGGCGGATGGCCCGCCGAGATCCGCTGACCCTGCAGAGGACCTTCATGAACCACCGCCGGGCCGACGTCCGCGCCGCCGTGTCCCAGCGGCGGCGGAGCCAGGGGCACCTGCGGGCGGTCACCGCCACGGTGGGCGTGGCGGGCGTCGTCACGGCGGGCGCCGTGGCCGCCATCCTGCCCGGATCGGCCCACGCCGCGGCGAATTCGCGCGCCCGCAGCGCACCCGCTCCGTCCGCGGCGGCCAGCAGCGCTGCGAGCGCCAGTCTCCCAGCGCCTCCGCCAGCGCAGCGCCGGGGAGCGCGGCCAAGGCCGCCAGGCATCATCATCATCATCCCCGCGGAAGGCCAGCCCGGCCGCAGCGGCGGCCACCGCCCCGGCGGTCCCGGCGCCCGTCGCGACCACCGCACCGCCACAGTCCACGTCCGGCGGCTCCTGACCCTGCCCCTGCCTGGCCAGCCTGCCTGCCCGGCCAGCCGAACTGCAGCTGACCGTCCCCCCGGGCCCGGTCAGGCGACCGGATCCGGCGGGTGCGGGACCAGCGCCCGCGCACCCGGACCGGGCTGCGGGCCGGATGGGCTCCGCAGGCTGTCCGGGCATGCGGCATGTATACCGAACCGGCCGCTTAACGTCTCCCGCCGGGGGCGGATCGGGGCAGGCCAGGACGTTCAGAGGGAATTGAGAGCCGCGCCATAGGGCGGCCTGCGCCGGGCCGGTGATTCTTATCCCAGAGCGTGGTCACCACCCTGGCCGCGACACCCCGCACGGCCACCGCCGGAGAGGCCCCGATGAACGGAATCACCCAGAGCACCGCGCTCTGGTACGCGAGCAGAGCCACCGGAGTGGTCAGCCTGCTGCTGCTGACGGGCGTAGTCCTCCTGGGCGTGCTGGTCAACCGCCAGGGACGGCTGCCCGGGCTGCCCCGTTTCGTGGTCACCGGGCTGCACCGCAACCTGTCCCTGCTCGGGGTGGTGTTCGTGGCGATCCACGTCATCACGGCCGTGCTCGATCCTTACGTGACCATCCAGATCACCGCGATCGTGGTCCCGTTCACCTCGTCGTACAAGCCGCTGTGGCTCGGCCTGGGCGCGATCTCCCTCGACCTGGTGCTGGCGCTGATCCTGACCAGCCTGGCCCGGGCCCGGATAAGCCGCCGCTTCTGGCGGTCGCTGCACTGGCTCAGCTACGCGGCCTGGGTCTCTGCCCTGGTGCACAGCCTGTTCAGCAGCACTGACCTGCAGAGCGGCCTGCTGCTGTACCTGACGATCGCCTGCACCCTGTCGGTGCTCGCCGCGGTCATCTGGCGGGTGACCCACGCCGGGCGGGAGATACCGCGTGAAGGGCGCGCGGCCGCCACCCTGGCCATGATGTCCCCCCGCGATGACCCCCGCGCCCCTGCTTCCCCGCGTGACCGGGCAGGCCGGCGCGACCCGGAGAACGTCCGCTGACCGACTCAGAAAGCCGATACGCGATGACCTATGGCACCACCGTGCCGTACCCCGCCCCGCACCCCGGGCGGCAGGACAGCCACCCGGCCGGAACGGCACCGGCCCGCAGCGGATCCGAAGCGCCGGCGACCTGCCGCGACTGCTGCCGGTGCACGGGGCGGTGCCGGTTGACCTGCGCACCCACCTGTCCCGCTACGCCGCGCCGCCCTACTTCGGGGCGCCCGGGAAGCTCATCCCCGTCCTCAAGGCGGCCGGGCTCACCGGCCGGGGCGGCGCGGCCTTCCCGGTGCACCGCAAGCTCGAGGCCGTCGCCGAGGCCCGGACCCGGCCGATCGTCATCGGCAACGGCGCCGAGGGCGAGCCCGCCAGCGACAAGGACAAGTCACTGCTGTGGATCTCGCCGCACCTCGTCCTGGACGGGCTCCAGCTGGCCGCCGAGGCGGTGGGCTCCCAGGCTGTCGGGCTCTACGTGCACCGCAACGCACGGCTGCAGGAGCGGCTGCGGGCCGCGATCGCGGAGCGGGCCGCGACCGGCGTGGACGTGGCCGCGGTGGAGATCATCGACGCGCCGCCCCGTTTCCTGGCCGGTGAGGAATCCGCGCTGGCCAGCCGGATCAGCGGCGAGCCCGGCTATGCCCCGGTTCAAGCCGCCGCGGGTCTTCGAGCGGGGCGTGGTGGGCCGGCCGACGCTGGTGCACAACGTGGAAACCCTGGCCCACATCGCCCTGATCGCCCGGTACGGGCCGGCCTGGTTCCGGGCGGCCGGCACGCCGGGCGAGCCGGGCAGCATGCTGTGCACGCTGCACCAGGCCGACGGCCAGCGGAACGTGGTCGAGACCGGGCTCGGCACGCCCCTGCGTGACCTGCTCCGGCTCGACGGCACCCAGGCCGTGCTCAGCGGCGGCTACCACGGGGCGTGGGTGCCGGCCGCGGACGCGGCCCGCATGACGCTCAGCAACGCGGACCTCCGGGCCGCCGGGGCCTTTGTGGGCGCCGGGGTCCTGGTGGCCCTGCCGGCCCGCTGCTGCGGGATCGCGGAGACCGCGCGGGTCGCCCGTTACCTGGCGCTGGAGTCGGCCGGGCAGTGCGGGCCGTGCTTCAACGGCCTGCCCCGCATCGCCGCCGCCCTGGACGAGGTGGCCAGCCCCCGCCCGGACCCGCGCGCGGTCACGGACATCATCCGCTGGGCCGGCCTGGTCGAGGGCCGCGGCGCCTGCCACCACCCCGACGGCACCACCCGGTTCGTCCGCAGCGCCCTGCACGTCTTCCGGGAGGAAATCCGGAATCACTCCGCCGGGCGGTGCGTGGACCCGGCCCGGCAGCCGTTCCTGCCGCTCCCCGCGGACGCCGCGCTCGACGCGGCGGACTGGAGCTGAGATTGAGGAAGCACCGATGAAGAAAGAACTGCGCGTCGACCCCACCCTCTGCTCCGGGCACGGCCTGTGCGCGGAACTGCTGCCCGAGCTCGTCACGCTGGATGAATGGGGCTACCCGATCGTGGCCCGCGGGCCGGTGCCGCGCTCGCTGGACCGGCACGTCCGCCGGGCCGTCACCGACTGCCCCGCGCTGGCCCTCAAGCTGCTGCCCGCGTCCTGAGAGGAAACCCAGAGGCTACATAGAAATACTCCCTAGATAACGCATGCACACTGGGACAATGATGAGTGACGCGCAGGCCGCCCAGCCCGCGACCCCCGCTCCGCCCGCCCAGCCGGGCAGCACCGGCCAGGCCGCCCAGATCAGGCGACTGGACGGCAGCCCGATCCGGGTCCTGGTCGTTGATGATGAGCCGAGCCTGGCTGAGTTGCTGGCCAGCGTGCTGCGGTATGAGGGCTGGGAGATCATGACGGCGGGCGACGGCGCGTCGGCGGTGCGGGCGGCGCGGGAGTTCCGCCCTGACGCGGTGGTGCTGGACATCATGCTGCCCGACTTCGACGGCCTGGAAGTGCTGCGCCGGGTCCGGCAGGAGTCCCCGCATGTATGCGTGCTGTTCCTGACGGCCAAGGACGCCGTCGATGACCGGGTGGCCGGGATCACCGCGGGCGGGGATGACTACGTCACCAAGCCGTTCAGCCTGGAAGAGGTGCTGGCCCGGCTGCGCGGGCTGCTGCGCCGGGCCGGGCTGGCCCGGGCCCGCGGGGAGACCCAGCTGGTGGTCGGGGACCTGAGCATGGACGAGGACGCCCGTGAGGTGCGCCGCGCGGACGAGCTGATCGACCTGACCGCGACCGAGTTCGAGCTGCTGCGGTTCCTGATGCGCAACCCGCGGCGGGTGCTGTCGAAGGCCCAGATCCTCGACCGGGTCTGGAACTACGACTTCGGCGGGCAGGCTCACGTCGTGGAGCTGTACATCAGCTACCTGCGCAAGAAGATCGACGCGAACCGCGAGCCGCTGATCCACACCGTCCGCGGTGTCGGATACGTGCTCAAACCCGTGAGCTGAGGACGTTACCGATGAGTGAGGCCGGCGACGAGGCCGGTAACGAACCGGGTCGCGGTCCGTCCGGGGGCGCGGAGGGCGACCCTGGTCGGCACGCGAGCCCTTTCCAGCGCTGGCTTGGCCGCCGGACCCTGCGCGGCCGGCTGATCGCCGGGCTCCTGGCGTTGCTGGCCGTAGCCTGCGCCGCCATCGGGCTGGTTACCTACGTCGGGCTGCGGCACGGCCTGATGAGCCAGCTCGACCAGCAGCTCGGTGCGGCCAGCACCCGCTACAGCAACTGCCTCGAAGCCGTCCCGGACAGCGACCACAGTGATGGTGGGAACGGGCAGAGCCAGGGCCCGCAGCCAGCCGGCGACAGCGACCACGACAACGACAACGTGCCGGGTGCCCCGCAGGGGTGCGGGGATCAGCAGGGTGGCCAGACATTCAGTGCTGCCCTCAATGACGGCAAGGTGTTCTATCCGACCGTGGCCAACGGCCGCTGCAACCTGACCCAGGCTGACTTGACCGCCCTCAAGACGCTCAAGGGGACCACGCAGCCGAAGACCGTCTCGTTTTCCTCGCTTGGCCCCTACCAGCTGATGGCCTCTCCCGCCACGGACGGGACCACAGTGATCACTGGGCTGCCCCTGGGCCCGGCGCAGAACATCCTCCGGGACGTAGAGCTCACCGAGGCCATCGTCTTCGGAGCCACCTTGATCCTGACCGGCCTACTCGGCACCGGGTTCGTCCGGCTCTCGCTGCGGCCGCTTGCGCCGGGTCGCCGCGACCGCTACCCGGGTCACCGAGCTGCCCCTGGCCAGCGGCGAGGTCACGCTGGCCGAGCGGGTCCCGGACGCGAATCCCCGGACCGAGGTCGGCCAGGTCGGTCTCGCGTTCAACCGGATGCTCGGCCACGTCGAGTCTGCGCTGGGACGCCGCGCCGCCAGCGAGGCCCGGCTGCGCCGGTTCGCCGCCGATGCCAGCCACGAGCTGCGCACGCCCCTCGCCGCCATCCGCGGCTACGCGGAGCTGGCCCTGCGCCACCCCGGCCCGGTTCCCGCCGACATCGAGCACGCCCTGCAGCGGGTCGAATCGGAATCCGAGCGGATGAGCGTGCTGGTTGACGAGCTGCTGCTGCTCGCCCAGCTCGACGCCGGCCGCCCGCTGGCCCGCGAGCCGGTGGACCTGACCCGGCTGGCCATCGACGCCACCAGTGACGCCCGGGTCGCCGCCAGCGGTCACCGCTGGCTCCTGGAACTGCCGGACGAGCCCGTCATGGTCCGTGGCGACGAGCACCGCCTGCACCAGGTGCTGGCCAACCTGATGAGTAACGCGGCCAAGCACACCCCCAGGGACACCGTGGTCACAGTGGCGCTGGCGGTCGGCGAGGCGCCGGACACCGTCGAGCTGAGCGTGACCGACGACGGGCCGGGTATCCCCCCGGAACTCCAGCCCACGCTGTTCGAGCGGTTCGTCCGCGGCGACTCGTCCCGGGCGCGGGGCACGGGCGGGGCGGCCAGCACCGGCCTCGGACTGGCCATCGTGGACGCCGTCACCACCGCGCACGGCGGTCAGGTCCGGCTGGAGAGCAAGCCGGGCCACACCCGCTTCGCCATCACCCTCCCCGCCGCCGCCTTGGCCCCGCTCAGCGCTAGCCGGCGGGACCGCGCGGACCGGCGACGTAGGCGGCGGGGGTGATGCCGTAGCAGCGGCGGAACCAGCGGGTCAGGTGGGCCTGGTCGGCGAACCCCGCGTCGGCCGCGGCCTGACCGGGCGGCGTGCCGCCGGCCAGCGCCTGCCGGGCGGCGCGCAGCCGCAGCTGGCGCTGGTACTCACCGGGTGCCAGCCCGGTGAGTGAGTGGAAGGCCCGGTATGCGGCGTACCGGCTGGACCCGGCCGCGGCGGCCAGGTCGGCGCCAGAGACGGGCGCGGCGTAGTTCGTGTCGAGCAGGTCCCGGACCCGCCGTGCGATGCGCAGGGTCTCGGCCGCGCTGACCCGGCCCGGTCCCAGGGGGCGCCCGGCCGCGGCGCGGGCCGCCCGGCCCAGCGCCACGGTGAGCCGCTCGCCGCGCTCCAGCGGGGTGGCCGGCCCGGTCAGCGCCTGGTGCAGCCGACGCACCGCCGCCGCGAGCCCGGGGTCGGCCAGGACCGGGACGGCGAACAGCGGCCGCCCGGCCGGACGGCCACCTATATCCGTGAGGACCTCGGCCAGCAGGCCGGGACCCACGTGGATCATCCGGTAGCTGAACCCCTGCCCGGTGGTGGGGTGGCCGTCGTGCGGATCGTCGGGGTTGAAGGCCATGACCATCCCGGCCGCGCTGGTGTGCGCGGCTCCCCGGCAGGTGAACGATTGCGCGCCGGACTCGGTGACGCCGAAGGAGTAGGTGTCGTGACTGTGCCGGTGGTACACGTGCTCGCGGAAGTAAGCGTGCATGGCCTCCAGCGGCTCATCCTCTGACCGCCAGTACCGAGACCACTCCGCCTTCGCCCGCCACCCTCATCCCGTCACCCACCCCCCCAGTATCCCGCCGTCCCCCACCCCGGCCCCCTCCCTCCCCCGCCACCGTCGCCCCGGGCCCCCTCCCGTGTCGGTCCCCCAGGGGCCCGGCGCCGCCCCGCGGATGCGCCCCAGCGTGCCGCCCCGCGGCGTCCATGATCCTGGTCAACCGACGCGGCCATTTCGCAGCCAATGACCAGGATCATGGAAAATGACCGATGGCCCGCCCGAGAATGACAGGGCGATAGGAGTTATACACAGCGCGGACGCATGAACGATGAGCATAAGCCCGGTTTATCCACAGAAGGGAAGACGATGTTCCGATGTCCGGGACGGCGCTCAGCCACCGGGTGCTATGCCGCTCCCTCCAGATCCCCCGGGTTAGACCGAACTGCTCGATCAGCAGCATCGCGTCCTGTCGCGCAGCCAGGCTCTCGACGCCGGGTTGTCCGAGTCCGCGATACGTGTCCGGCTGGACAGTGGCCGGTGGCAGCAGCTCTACCGGAGGGCCTATGCCACGTACAGTGGCGACCCACCTCGCCTGGCATTCCTCTGGGCAGCTGTACTGACGTGCCGGGCCGGACGCGGTGATCTCCCATCAGACCGCGGCTGAGTTGTACCAGCTCGGCCGTCGCACCCAGCGAGCCATCCATGTAGCTGTCCCGGAAGATCGCCATATACGCCGGACGTACCGGCTGAGGCCGGAGGCGCCTCCGGTGATTATCAGCCGGTCGGACCGGATCGTCCGGGCGCGTCATCCGGCCCTGCTGCCTCCACGGACCCGGATCGAGGAGACCGTCGTAGACCTCACGCAGAGTGCGCCCGCGTTCGATGAGGCGTTCTACTGGCTTAGCCAGGCCTGCGGCAGCCGCCTCTGCACGGTCGGCATGATCCGCGGGGCACTGGACCGCCGAAAGAAGGTACGGTACCGGGTCGAACTGGAGGCAGCGCTCAGCGACGTGGCGGACGGCGCCTTCTCCCTGCTGGAGTATCGCTACGTGCACGGGGTCGAGCGTCCGCATGGCCTGCCCGCCGCGCGGCGCCAGGCGCCGGTAACGCTCGGCGGGGGCCGTCGCTATCTGGACAATCTTTACGAGGACTACCGCCTCGGGGTGGAACTGGATGGGGCCGCGGCACACCCGGTGGCTGAGCGCTGGCGCGACATCCACCGGGACAACTCGCTGACCCGCCTGAGGATAGAGATCCTGCGCTACAACTGGTCCGACGTAACCACCCGGCGCTGCGGGGTGGCGGCCGAGGTCGCGGACGTCCTGGCTCAGCGTGGCTGGCCTGGGCCCGTGCGTCGCTGCTCCCCCGGTTGCCGGGCCGCATCGTGAGGGACCCGGGGCGCACGGGCGTTCAAGACGCGCGCGGCGGGAGCGCGGCATCGTGGGGGGATGCGCTTTGATACCAAGATCGCAATTGTGGTGCGCGGGGACCTGGCGCCCTGGCAGAGCCTGAACGTGACGGCGTTCCTGGCCAGCGGGATCGCGGCCACTTGCGGCGAGACGATCGGGAAGCCGTACGAGGACGGCTCGGGTAACCGCTACCTGGAGATGTTCCGCCAGCCGGTGCTGGTCTACGCGGCGGACGGGCCGGGCCTGGGCCTGGTCCGCGAACGGGCCGTCGCCCGGCAGATGCCCGTCGCCATCTACACCGAGGACATGTTCGCCACCGGGCACGACGAGGCCAACCGGGATGTGGTCCGGGCCGTGGCCGCCGGCGACCTGCGCCTGGCCGGGGTCGCGGTGTACGGGCCGCGCAACGCCGTGGACAAGGTCTGCAAGGGCCTGGCGCTGCACGCCTGACCAGCCGGGTCCGGCCGGTCAGCGGCACCCGGTGCACTCATAGCCGGCTGAGAAGTTCCGCCAACGGTGAGCAGAACGGCGTGCGGAACCGTGTTACTGACTAGCCGGCAGGGCCGCTGCCGGAGGAACGCATATGGAGGCTCCAGTGACCGGCCTGGTCTGGCTCAATGTCCCCCTGGTAGTTCTGGTCTTCCTGGCCATCGTCGGCATCCCCCTGTGGCTGACGTTCAAGCGCCCGGAGCACCACCCCGACTATGCCGAGGCCCGGGCCCATTTCCAGGCCAGGGAGCGGCGCGGCCGGATCAGCATGGAGTCGGCGCGGCGTTCGGCGCCGGGACTGGCCGCTGCCCGCCAGCACGCCACGGCCGAGGCCGCGATCCCGGGCCGCAGGCATTCCGCGATCGGGCCTGAGCCGCCGCGCCCACCAGGCCGAGCGCTCCCCCCGCTCGGCCTGACCCGGTGTCGCCGGGCGTCAGGGCAGGTGGCTCAGGTCCACCGCTTGCAGCTGGGCCGACCCGGTGTTGGCGACCAGCAGCGTGTCGCCCTTAGAGGTGACCGCGAACTGGCGGGGCTGCACGCCGGACTGGAGATAGCCGAGCAGGGCCAGCGGCGGGCCAGTGCCTTGGACGTGCTGACCACGGCCAGGTTCGCGGCGGAGCCGGATCCCCCGTTCTTGTTGGAGTCGGCGACCACGATCCGCGTTCCGTGGTGGATGACCGCCATCCCCAGCGGTGACTGGCCGACGGGGACGACGGAGACGAGGGCGTGCCGGGGATCGCTGAGCAGCTTCGCCGTGGAGAACCCGAGCAGGGCGTTGGAGCCGGCCGCGGTGAGCCACAGATCCTGGCCGCTGTTCGAGAGCACCACGCGGTTGGGCTTGCAGCCCGCCGCGATGGTCTTCGCCACGGCCGACGAGCCTGGGTGCTGCTCGGCCTTGGGCACGTCGATGACGCTCACCACGCCGGCATCCGCGGTGGGCGGGTTGTCCAGGCCGCTGGCCACGTAGGCGTGCTGCCCGTCCGGGGCCATCGCGATCCCGATCGGCTGGGGGCCCACCGGGATGAGCCCCACGAAGGCGGCGGACCCGAAACCGGACGTCAGCGCCCGGTGCAGGTTGAACACGCCCACGTGCGCCGTGTTCTGGAACGTGACGAACGCGTACCGCCCGTCCGGGGTGATGGCGACGGCTTCGGCGTGCTTCTGGTCGGGGGTGGTCAGCGACCCCATCGGGTTGGCCCCAGACTGCTGCTCCAGGGAGCTGACCTGGAAGACGGTGAGTCCGCTGCCCCCGGTGACCGCCAGGTAGCGCCCGTCCGGGGTGAGCGCCTCACCCTGGGCGTGCGCGAGAGGACTACTGCTCCACATCTTGGACGGCACCGCCTTGGACGTGTTCATCACGGCCACGCCGTTGCCGCCGCCCGACACGAACGCGAAACCAGGAACGGTCGCGATGTCGAACGGGTTGCCGCCGGTCGTGACCATGTGGCTGGTCACCTGGTTCAGCTGCGACCCTTTGGCGGCCTGGGTGGTGCACCCCGGCGCCGCCAGGGTCACCGGTGGCTGCGAAGACCCGCCGGTCTTACCGCTGGAGGAGAAGGGCTTGGCCACGACGAGCGCCACCGCCACGACGACCACGACAACACCGGCCGCGGCGATCACCCAGACGCCACGGCGCCGGCGGCCCGGGCCGCTGGGCGGGGGCGGAGCCACCCGGCGGAAGCCCGGTGTGGGGCCGGGGGGCTGGGGCGGGTACCGGCCTGGGGTGACGGGCGGGACATCCCGGGTCGCATCGGCCGCCAGGGGGGGTCCGGCCGCTGCGGCCTGGCGCGGGTCAGCCTCGTGCGGCCACCGCTCCTGCGGGCGGGGCTCCCGCGGCGCGGGGTCGCGGTACAGGGACTCCCAGGGCGGGGACTCATCCGGCGGGGAATCACCCCGCTGCGTCCCATGGGGCGGGATCTCATCCGGCGGGAGATCATGCGGCAGCGGGCCAGGCGGCGGGGTCTCATGCGGCGGGGTCTCATGCGGCGGCGACCCGCCGGAGGCGGGTCCGGCGATCTCGGTGGCGCCTCTCCCGGCGGCGGCCGGGAACGCGGCGGGAGGCTGGCCGCGCCCAGGCGCTGGGTCGCCGGACGGGGTATCCCCTGCCCCCGCCGGGGTTTCCCCGGCCGGGGCCGTCCCCGGATCCGCGGGTATCGCGGGCACGATCCGCGTCGCCTCACGGGGCGGCGGGTCCGGGAAGATCGCCGCCTGCCCCGGGTCGGTCCCGGACGACTCCAGCCCGCAGGCCCGGCGCAGCGCGACGGCGAACTCCGGGCAGGTGGCGTACCGCTCCATGGGGACCTTGGCCAGGGCCTTCGCCATCACGTCGTCGACGGCGGCGGGCAGGTCGGGGCGGCGGGTGGTCAGCGCGGGCGGGATAGCCGAAATCTGCGCCCACATGACGGCGACCGACTCGTCCCTGACGAACGGCGGCTGCCCGGAGAGCATGGTGTACGCCGAGCAGGCCAGCGCGTACTCGTCCGTGCGGCCGTCCACCGCGCGGGCCTCGATCTGCTCGGGCGCGATGTAGTCCAGCGTGCCCAGGAACTGCCCGGTCGAGGTCAGTGCGCTGACCGACAGGGCCCGCTTGCTCAGGCCGAAGTCGGAGAGGTACGCGTGGCCGGGGTAATCGCCCCCGCCGCCGGAGTCCAGCAGCATGTTGGCCGGCTTGACGTCCCGGTGCACCAGGCCATGGGAATGTGCCGCCTCCAGGGCGGCCGCGACCTGGGTGATGATGTGGCAGGCCCGGGCGGCTGGCAGCGGGCCGGTGGTTTCGACAAGTGCCTGGACATTCGGCCCCTGCACGAAGCGCATCGCGATGAACAGCACCCCGCCGGCCTCGCCCGCTTCGAAGATCGGGATGATGTTGGGGTGGTCCACGGCTGCCGCCGTGCGTGATTCCCGGATGAACCGCTGCCGGAAGGCCTCGTCCTCGGCCAGTTCGGGCGTCAGGACCTTGATCGCGACCGGGCGCTCCAGCCGGGTGTCGTAGGCGCGGTAGACCACGGCCATCCCGCCCCGGCCGATCTGCTCGTCGAGGCGGTACCCGGCCAGCCGGGACCCGACTCCGAGCCTGTCAAACGCCGGAGTCTCATCAGCCACCGCGGCCCCCTGCCCACGCGTGCCGAAGCCAGTACTCGGTCTCTCTGGCCACACTGATTACCTGGGGTACTTTACTTTCCCTTGGTCCATAGTTCCCGCTCATCCGCCCAGCCGAACAACGACCGGGGGTTCGATAGGCATTCGTTGCCTGAGGGCCACGCCCGGCCAGCCCGCCAGGGATCCAGCACGTGGCCCCGGCCTGGCCCGCGAACGCCGCGGCCGCGGCGCGCGGCTGGACTATCCCGAGGCGACCGCGGTGATCGCGGCCCGCGTGCTGCTCGCGGACGCCGCGACCGGCGCCGGCCGGCGCCGCGGTCCACGAAGGCCTGGCCGTGCTGCCGCTGGCCCGCCTGGGGCGCCGCGGTGACCGCTACCGCCCCGGATGCCGTGATCCTGGCCTGCGGGCTTGATCCTGGTGAGGAACGCGCCGGCTATTGAGCGAGATGGCCGCACGGAATAGCGGCCGCACGGAATAATCGTTATTTAATAGTAATGGGTATCCGAGCAACATTTTCACCGGGTATGTCGTCACGAAAGTCAGTCATGGCCTTTCCCGCCTATCGGCAGTACCGTTTCCATGGGAATTGGCTGCGCGTCCCGGCCAGAAACGGGACGGGGGAAACCGTGGAGGTACTCATGAAACGAACTGGCTGGCGCCGGCGCTGGGCCGCGGTAGCGGCGGCGGGTTTAGCGGTAGCGGCAGTAGGCGGGCCGGTGGCCGCGGCGGGGGCCGCTCCGGCCACGGGGCCGCACGTGAAGCTGATCGTGGCGCAGAACAGCATCACCGTGCCCAGGTACGGCCGTCAGGTGTACATCGATCCCGGTATCTGGGTCGCCTCACTGGGCTCCGCCTTCCAGCTCAACGTGCAGCGGCCCGACTACGCGACCCCGCTGGCCATCACCCAGGTGGTCCATCTGGCCGGCGGCGGCACCCAGCGCATTCCCTGGCCGGCCAGCGTCATCGGGACGGTGCCGTACGGCCTGAAGGACTTCGTCAACCTGACCATCAGGAACTCCGCCGGCAAGGTCGTGGGGTCGCGCCGCATGGAGTTCTGCCCGGACAGTTACGACCCGGAACGGGCCAGCCCGAGTAGCCCGGCCACCTCGCCGTACCCGCAGGAGTGCGTCGGCGATCCGTTCCCGAAGTCGCTGGTCTGGGGGGTGGCGCGCGGCTGGGCCGTCGACCCGGCCGAGCAGTCCTTCCAGGGGATGCGACTCGCCCTCGGCCATTACACCGCCACCGAGACCATCACGTCCGCCTACCGGCAGCTGCTGAACATCTCGGCCGCCGACAGCACGGCGACGGTGAAGATGACGGTGGTCAAGGCGTCGGCGGGCGGCGGCCTGGCCGCCCAGGCCGCGAACCGCCCCCAGAGCCAGCCGAAGAGCCGGCCGCTGCCGTCCGCACCGGCCGTCCCGGCTCTGGCGAACCCGCCGGCCAGTGCGCTGCCGGATCTGGTCCCGCTCCCGTCGTGGGGGATCTCGGTCGCCCACGTGAAGAAGACGAAGAGGCATGGCGCGTCCGACCAGCTCGATTTCGGCGCCACCGTGTCGGTCGGTCACGCCCCGCTGGACGTCGAGGGCTTCCGGTCCAACGGCTCGCCGGTCATGAAGGCGTACCAGTACTTCTGGCGCAACGGGCACATTATCGGCCGGGTTCGCGCCGGGACCATGGGATTCGACTCGAAGAAAGGCCATAACCATTGGCACTTCGAGCAGTTCGCCCAGTACCAGCTGCTCAACTCCGGTAAGCAGCTGGCCGTGCGCAGCCACAAGGTGGGCTTCTGCATCGCCCCGACGGACCCGGTCGACCTGGTGCAGCCGGGAGCGGTCTGGCAGCCGTCCTTCCTGGGACTGGGCGGCCAGTGCGGTTCGACGACCGCCCTGTGGGTGCAGGAGCTGATGCCGGTCGGCTGGGGAGACACCTATTTCCAGACAGGTCGCCGGGCAGTCGTTCGACATCACCAAGGTGCCGAACGGCACCTATTACATCGAGGTGGTCGCGAACCCGCAGAAGGTCCTGCACGAGAGCGACACCGGCAACGACGTCTCGCTCCGGCAGGTCATTCTCGGCGGGAAGCCGGGCCACCGGACGGTGCGGGTGCCAGCCGTCAACGGCATTGATCCCGAGGGCTGATACGGCAGGGCCGGTCATGCTCCCCGGTATGCCCGTCGTACCCGGGCCGGCTCAGGTCCCGCCTGAGCCGGCCCGCGGCCCTGGCTGGCGCGCCACGCCCCGAGGACCTCCGCGCTGCGCAGGATGGCGTCTAGCCGGGTTCCGGCACGGGCCGGCCCGCCCCGGCGGCCAGTTCGGCGGTGAGCGCGGGCCAGGCGTCCGGGTCGTGGCCGGGCACCAGCCGGTAGCCTCGCTCCGCCGCGATCCGCTTGAGCTTGCGGATCTGGGCCACGCTCTGCTCCGGGGAGGCCCCGATCCGGCCGCCGACCGCGACCTCCCGCTCGATGTTCTCGGTCAGGTCGGCCGCGTCGAAGGCGAACACGAAGCCCCCGCCGCCGGCCGACGGGTCCATCTCGACCACGAAGCTCTGGTGGCCGGGTGTGTGCCCGGCGGTCAGGACGGCGGTCACGCCGGGCGCAATCTCCACGTCCCCCTCGGCCGTCCGCCAGTCGATGCGCGGGTCGTCGAAGTCCACCCGGAAGATGCCGTTCTCCTCCGGCCCGGGCGGGCTGGACATCCCGTAGTCGAGCTCGGCCCGCTGGATGTGCACGGGCACCCGGCCCGCGAAGTGCTTCAGCCCGCCCGCGTGGTCATAGTGCAGGTGACTGACGGCTACGGCGCGGATGCCGGCCAGGTCCACGCCTGCGGCGTCCAGCGTCTCGGCCAGCGGCTCGCCGGGCCCGGGCAGCAGCGGCACTTCCAGCGGGTTGCCATGGAACCGGGCGCGCAGCGCCGGATCGGTGATCAGGGCAGTGTTGTATCCGGTGTCCAGGAGGAGCCAGCCGCCATCGCAGAGCAGCAGCACGCCGGGGACCGGTTCGCGCAGCACCGGGTGGTCGGGGGCGCCTTCCACGGACACGGACTTGGCCACATCGGCCCAGCCCAGGGTGAGCAGGACGATGCGGCGGACCCCGCTACTCATGCATGCCTCCTTCGCGGCGCGGCGCGGCGGCGGCCGGCCGGCGCCCCGGTTGAGCGTGCCCCTAACCTACGCAACGCCCCGGGACATGGATCAGCCCCGGCAACGCCGTCGCTGCCGGGGCCGTTCCGTCAGGCGGTCAGTTGCTTCTCAGCCAGGTGACCTTGAAGCTGTTGCCCCCGCTGAGCGAGGAGACCGAGTCCTCATCCCGGCCGGCGCTGTCCGCCATGATGATCTCCGTCGGGCTGAAGTTCCCGATCGCCGAGCCGTTCACCGCGGCGCTGGTGAAGGTGACCGGGCTGAAATGGGCCAGGGGCAGGATGCCGCCGCTGGCCGTGCAGCACGGTGCTTCGGCGATCACCTCGGCCGAGGAGTTCGCCGCGCCCGAAAGCGACTTGGTGACGGTGTGGCTCCAGCCCTGGGTGGTGTCACTCAGCTTCAGCGTGTAGCTGCTGCCGCTGGTGTGGGTGACCGAGCCGGTGAAGTGGTCCCCGGGCCGGACCGTGTTACTGAAGTTAACCGGGTAGGCCGGGTACATCTCGTACCAGGAGTAATACTCCGGGGTACTGCCGGAGCAGTCCACCTCGCTGCCGGTCTGCTCGACGGTGCTGCTGTTGTAGCCGTCGAGGCCGACCCAGAAGCTCGAGTACTTGGCCGAGCCGCTGCACGTGCCGGTCGGCTCGGTCCAGCTGGCGGACACGCTGGTGTAGGTGCCGCTGGCGGCGGCGTAGCCGGACCAGTTGCTGCTGGTGGTCGCGTTCGCCGGGCCGCCGTGCGCGACTGAGGGGTCTGGTGCCGTGGCCAGTCGGGCGGATGAGATGCACGGCGGGCCTGATCAGGTGGGAAGCGTGCTGGGCGGCTGGTGCTGCGGAGGCCGTTCCGGCCGCCGCCACCGATCCGAGCACGAGGCCCAGGCCAGCGAGCGGGATGCACCATCTCCGTAACATGTAGCTCCTCCTGCGGTAGCTGGGGCGCAGCGGCGCTGGGCGGGCAATGTCGTTACCGGGACTCAGCACCTCTGCCGGGGTTGCCGTGACGGTACGATGCGCGACGGTAAGCAAAAAACCATTAAATGGTAAAGCTATAGTAATTAGATCGTCATCCAGTGGCCAGGCCGGAGCGCCCGAGCGGGTCCGTGCGCAGGTCAGCAAGGTCCACCACCCGGTCGCAGCGCTGCGCGACTTCCGGGTCGTGCGTGGCCAGGATCAGCGATCTCGCGGGGGGTTCCGCGGGGTCGCCCCCCTGGGCCAGCAGAGTCCCGGCGCCGGCCAGGCCCAGCATCCGGCTGAGGACCAGCTCCCGTGAGGCACTGTCCTGCTCGGCGGTCGGCTCGTCCGCGATGAGCACGGCGGGCCTGGTGGCCAGGGCCCGCGCCACCGCCACCCGCTGCTGCTGGCCGCCGGACAGCTCGTCGGCCAGCTGCCCGGCGTGCTCGGCCAGGCCCAGGGCGGCCAGCGCCTCCTGGGCCGCCGCCGCGGCCCCGGCAGGCGGCATGCCCGTGGCGAAGAGGGCGATCTCGATGTTCTCCGTCGCGGTGAGCAGGGAGACCAGGCCGTGCCCCTGGAGCACGGTCGCCACGCCCGGCGGTACCTGTCCCGGGACGATCGGGACCCCGTCGAGCAGCACCTGGCCGCCCGTGGGCGCGGCCAGGCCGGCCAGCAGCGCGAGCAGGCTGGTCTTGCCGGAGCCGGACGGCCCCACCACGGCCACCCGCTCGCCCGGCCCGACCGTGAGGTTGAAATCAGCCAGCAGCAGGCGGCCGCCGATCACGTAGCGCAGGCCCCGGGCCTCGAGCACGCTCACCGGGCCGCCCCCTCGCCAGGAGGACCCGCCGGGCCGCCGGGACCCAGGTGGCCGTCCGCATCGGGGTGCCCGGAAGACTCCAGATCACCGGCCGGCTCCGGGCGGCCGCCGGGATCCGCGGCCGCGGGAGGATCCACCTGGTGCAGGAACACGCCGTGCTCGTGGCGTTCCGCCCGGGCCAGCGACCCGGGCGGGAACAGGTCCGTGAGGTCGGCCGGCAGCTGCAGCGTCCCGTCCCGGCCCACCACCACGTATTCCTGCCCGTCCAGGCCCTCGGCGCCGACCCGCCCGTCCCGGATCGTGATGGTGCGCCCCAGCGCGGCCGCCACGGCCGGGTCGTGAGTCACGGCCACCACCGTCGTGCCCAGGCTGGTGTTGGCGTCCCGGATCAGCTCGATCACGGCGGCGGCCGACACCGGGTCGAGCTGGGTGGTCGGCTCATCGGCGAGCAGCAGCCCGGGCTCGTTGGCCAGCGCCACCGCCAGGGCCAGCCGCTGCTGCTCGCCCCCGGACAGCCGGCCGGCCCGGCGGTGCGCCGCGCCGGCCAGGCCGACCCGGTCCAGCAGTTCCGCAGCCCGCCTGCGGCGGGCCACCGCGCTCCGCCGGGCCGGCGCCTGGGCGAACATCAGGTTGCCCTGGGCGCTCTGGTACGGCAGCAGGTTGCGGGCCGGGTTCTGCAGCAGCAGGCCCACCTCGGTCAGCCGGAACCGGGCCAGCGCGCCGGCGCCGAGCTCGGTCAGCCGCCGGCCGTTGACCTCCACCCGGCCCGCGGTCGGCCGGAGCAGCCCGGCCAGGTGCCAGAGCAGGGTGGTCTTGCCCGCCCCGGACGGGCCGAGCAGCGCGACCATCTCCCCGGGCCGGACGGTCAGGTCCACCCCGCGCAGCGCGGCCACCTCCGAGCCGGGGGTCCCGTAGACGTGCACCAGGTTGTCGCAGCGCACCGCGAGCGCGCGGCCCGCAGCCGGCTGGGCCGCTGAAGGGTGGCCTGGTGAAAGCGGGGCGGCTGACGGCGGGGGGCCGCCAGGTGCGGGCTGGGTCACGGCTCGGCCTCCCGCAGCAGGTCCGGCTGGACCGACCGGACCAGCAGCACGCTGGCCATGACGGCCGCGAGGACCAGCACGATCAGCGCCCCGCCGACCAGCAGGGCCAGGTCCGCGACGGGCGGCAGGTAATCCAGCGGCGGGGCCTGGGGCTGGTTGATGAACTCGGGGACGCTGCGGACCGCCAGCAGCGTGGCCACGACCCCGGCGGCCAGCCCGATGACGACGCCGAAGCCGAGCACGATGGCCTGCTCGGCCAGCAGCGACGCGCGGATCGAACGGCGCGGGACCCGGCTCGCCAGAAGCGCCGCGTACTCGTGCCGCCGCCGCCGGCCGGACGCGTACAGGCCGCTGATGGCGGCCCCCGCGGCCAGCGCCGCGGCGGCGGCCGCATCGGCCAGGAACAGCACGGTGGCCAGGGCCGGCCCCTGGCGGATCAGCCGCGCCCGCGCCGAGCTGGCACTGACGGCGCCGCTGATCCGGACCCCGGCCGCGAGCAGCGCCGGGCGCACCCGGGCCAGCGCCCCGGGGGCCAGCCATACCTGCTGGCTGGCGTAGGCGGGCGTGCCGCCCGCGGCCCGCTCCGCGTAGGTGCGGTCGACGACGATGCCGTTGGCCGGCGCGCCGGGGATGGCGGCGGCCGTCGATGTGGCCCGGATCAGCAGCGGGCTGCCGTCCAGGCCGTCAACCTGGACCGGCTTGCTGCCCGCGGGCACCGCGCCGTGCGCCACGATGGCCGGCAGCGGATAGGGCCGGTCAACGGCGACCGCGCGGGGGGTCTGCCCGGGCGGGGAGCGGAGCGGCCAGACCAGGCCCGCCGGGCCCGCCCGCAGGACGCTGCCGACCGTGCCCGCGGCGCCGCCGGACCGCCACCGGCCGGGGGTGGTCAGCCCGGCGCCGGCTGGCGCCCACGGGCCATGGCCGGTCCGGACGTCGATGCTGGTGATGGTGACCGATCCGGTGACCTGCGCCGGGTTGATCACGGCACCGCTCGGCGGGGGCACGGAAACGGTCAGGTCGGCCACCACGCACGGACAGCCGGTCAGCTGGGCGGTGACCGAGCGTGAACCATTCGCGGGCCCGACGTACACCGGCGTCTGCCCGACCGCGCCCACCCCCTGCTCGTACACGTCGAGGATCAGGGTGCTGCCCGCCGGCTTGACCCCGGTGGCGTCGAAGCTGACCCGCACCTGGCTCCCGCGCAGCACGACCGGGGGCGGGGCGGGCGGGTCCAGCGCAGTGGTAAGCGAGCGGAGCGGCCGGCCTGCGGCCCAGCTGGGCCGCCAGGACGCGATCCGGGCGAACCGCTGCGGGTTGACCCCGAGGAGCACCTGCCCGGCGCCGCTGCCGGACATGTTGGTGTACTCGTCCACGGCCGTGGCCTGGTGGCCGCCCGGATCGATCCGGTCGACGATCGAGGCCAGGTCGTGACCGGCGGGCGGGGTGACCGAGAGTACCGTGGCCGCCCCGACCTGCGCGTCCGCGACGGCCCGGATGTTGGCCACGCTGACCGACCAGATCCCGGCGGCGAATCCGGCCAGGGCGAACGCGGTGGCGAGCACGATCGTGGTGCGCATCCCGCCGGGCCTTCGGGCGACGTGCCGGAGGGCGAGGAACGGGCCGATCCGGCCGCTGCTCTCGGTGGTCCGGAACCCGGCCCGGCAGGCGACGATCAGCAGCCGGGACGCGGCCACCGCGACCGCGACACCGAGCAGCCCGGGCAGCAGCAGGCTGAGCACGCCCTGGCGCGCCGAGCCGATCTGGCCGCTGACCCGCAGCTCGACCAGGCCGGCCACGGCCGCGGTGATGAGGATGGCGTCCAGCACCCAGCCGCGCTGCGCCGCGCCCCGGCTGGCCCGCTGCCACTGCTCGACGACCGGCCGGCTCAGTGTCCGCCGCGCCGTGACCGCCACCGCGGCCACGCCGCCGGCGGTCGCCACCACCGCCGCCAGCCAGGATGCCGCGGGCAGCCCGACCGGAGTCCCGGAACGGAAGAGGATGTGCGCGAGTCCCGTGGTGATCGCCCAGCCGGCCAGCGCGCCGACCGGCAGCGCCACGGCGAGCAGGATGACCGGCTCGGCCAGGGCGAACGTGAGGGTCCGCCACCGGCCGCGGCCGCGCATCTTGGCCAGCGCTATCTCGGGGCCGCGGGCTTCGGCGGCGTCCGCGACGATCAGGAACAGCAGCAGCCAGGCCAGCAGGAGGAGCTGCGCGGTGATCAGCACCACGGGCACCTCGATCGCGCGCCAGCTGGCCCGGACGGTGGCGAGGGTGGCCGGCAGGGACGTGGTCGTGGTCGCGCCCTCGCCCGTCAGGGTCCGGTTCAGGGTCAGCCCGGTGACTGCCTTCTGCACCAGCGCCACGTCAGGCCCGGTGAGATGGGCGGGGATCAGGGAGAGGTCGGCGTAGTCGGTGCCCTGCACGGTGCCGGGAACAACGGCCATGGTGTCCAGCGGGGTGAACATCGCGTCGTACGGGTTACCGGGCCGGTTGGGACCATACGCCATCTCGTACGGGAAGTAACGGCTGCCTGCCTCGAACCAGTACCGGGTGCTCGCGGCCGTCACCGTGATCTGGTACTCACCGGTGATAACCAGATGCCCCCAGGTCGAGGAGGCGATCCGCTGGCCGGTGTGCCAGTGCAGCAGGAAGGCCAGGGACCGGCTCACCGCCACCTCGCGCGCCGCGCTGGGGCAGTGGCCGGACGTGAAACGCAGATGGGCGCAGACGCCGGAGCGGTAGACCAGCGGAACCGTCTGGCCGCTGGCCTGCACCGTCGTCTCCGCGGCAGTGACGGGCGGCCCGAACAGCCGGGTCAGGGCAGGCACGCCGCCGAGGTAGTGGGCCAGCAGCCCCTGGGCCTGCTGGGCCACCCCGGCCACCGCGTCAACCGGGCCGGACTGTGACACCTCCAGCCCACGGCCCGGGGCGGAAGCCTGGCCCACCGTGTCCTGGAGCACGGACGACTGGGCCGCGGCATAGTAGGCGGGCCCGATGGTGACCGCAGCCACTGCCACCACCGCGACCAGCAGGATGTTCAGTGATATCCCGGCGCGGTGCAGCAATCCGCGTAGCGCGGCGAGCAGCCCCGTCATGATGAGCGATCTTAGGGAAGCCGGATTACTGGTGAGTCACCGCCCGGCCGCCCAGGGTCCGCCGGCCCGCCAGGCCACGGTCCCGCCGCACGTCAGGCCACGGTCCCGCCGCATCAGGCCAGCGTCAGGCGGAGGCTTCCGGCTCCGCTGGCCAGCGGGCGGGCGACGCCCCGTCCGCTCCCGGCCGCCGCGCCCGGCCCCGCCGCCGCGGGACCCGGCGGACCCTGCCCCGCCGCCAGCGACGCCGCGACCTGGGTCAGCAGCGACCGGACGGTCGCGGCCGCGGCCCGGCCCAGCAGGACACGGTCGAGCGCCGCGTCCGCGCGGCCCAGCGGCGGCCGGTACGCGCCGGTCAGGGTGAGCGTGCTGCGCTCCTCGCCGCCCGGGCTGAGCGTCAGGTCGGCGTCCAGCACCGGGAACAACTGCCCGGCCGCCCCGGTGGCCTCCCAGCGCAGCGGGAGCACCAGGCTGTCCTCGCGCGGCACCAGCTCGAGCAACTGCACCCGGACCAGCCTGGACGCGCTCAGTACCGCGCCGCTTGGCCCCGTCCCGGTCAGCCCGTCCAGGCCTTCGGCGTAGGCCCGCTCCGAGGGGCCGCTCAGCCATCCCCCGCGGCCCAGCGCGGCCAGCCGGGCCCGCGACTGGGCGAAGCTCATGCTGAGCATGACCTCGTGGCTCGCGAACATGTCCTCAGTGAGCCACCGGAAGCGGCCTGGCGCGAGGGACCAAGGTCACGTGACCGCCGCCGAACGGCACCACCGGCTTCCGAGGGCCGCCCAGAGGCCGCCCGGAGCAGCCCCCGCAGGGCCGCCTCACAGGATCTGGTGCCGGCGAAGGTAGGTGAACGCGGCCCAGCCGGTCGGGACGGGCAGCCAGAACGTGAGCAGCCGGAACAGCAGCACCGCGCTGACCGCGGTCGCCGCCGCCATCCCGGTCGCGGTGAGCCCCGCCGCCAGGGCGGCCTCGACCGTGCCGAGCCCGCCCGGCGTGGGCACTATCGAGCCCAGGGCACTCCCGGTCAGGTAGACCACGGCGGCACTGGTGAGGGGCAGGGACCCGCCGAGGGCCCGTACACAGGTATCGAGGCAGAGGATGTAGCAGACGGTGAGCATCAGCGCGCCGCCGATGCCCTCGGCCAGTTTCCGGGGCTGCTGGAGCACCTCGAGAAGGCGGGGCAGCACCTGCCCCAGCGCCGGTGAGACCCGCGCCCGCAGGAGCCGCCGTCCCTGCGGCACCGCCACCACCACGAGGGCGGCCACGACGAGCCCGGCGATCACGAAGTAGGCCCAGGTCGGGGGCCGCAGCGAATGACTCCGCGCGCCGGTGATGGCCACGAAGATGACTAGCAGCAGCAGGTGCAGGACGAACGCCACCACCTGCACGACGCCCACGCTGGCCGCCGCCACGGCCGGGGGGACCTTGTTGCGCTGCAGGTAACGGATGTTGAGCGCGGCGCCGCCGACCGCGGCCGGCGTGACCAGGGTGATGAACGACCCGGCCAGCTGGGCCAGCATGGTCCGGACGAAGTTCAGCCGGCCCGGCACGAACCCGGACAGGGACAACGCCGCGGCCACGTAGGTCAGCGCCGACAGGCCCAGGGCCACCAGTATCCAGAGCGGGTTGGCCCTGCTGAACAGCGTCGCGAAGTTGACCCGCCCGAGCTGGACGATGAGCAGGTAGCCCGCGAGGATCGAGGCCACCAGCGTGACCAGGGTGCGGAGCCGGACGCGCTCCAGCTGGACGGGCGGGGCCTCGGGCGCGTCCTGGGGGGCCGCGGCCAGCAGCCGCTTGCGCAGGGCCGGCAGCACGTGCTTGTCCCGGCGCAGCGCGGACCTGGTGGAGCGGGCGAGCGCCACCTGTTGCAGGAGCGGGACCAGGGTCACCGAGCCGGCCGGGCCGAGCTTGCGCAGCGCCAGATCCGCGGCCCGGTCCGGCCCGACCAGCGCAGCCAGCTCGGCGAGCAGCTGGGACAGGTCCAGCCGCAGCTGCAGGTCGGTGGCGGCCACGTCCCCGCCGCCCGGATCGAGCAGGACGACCTGGCCAGCACCGTCGAACAGGATCCGGTCCGCGGTCAGCGACCGGTGCGCGACCCGGTGCGCGTGCAGCCGGTCCACCGCGTCCCACACCGCCTCCAGCTGGGCATCGGTCAGCGTCTCGGCCAGGTCGGTCAGCGGGCTCCCGTGGGGCTCCTCCGTCGCCAGCGCGAGGGCTTCCGGCCCGACCCGGACCAGGGCGCGCAGCCGGGGTGTGGGCACGCCGGCGTCCTCGACCGCGTACGTGAGCAGAGCCGTGCGCTCCGCGGCCGCGTCGGTGCTGAGCGGCGCCCGCCGGGAGACCGGCCCGCGCAGCCGGACCAGCCGGTACACGCGGTAGATCGCGCCCGCGGCCTGCTGGTCACGGTCGAACACCCGGACGTCGAGCCGCTCGCCGCTGCGGGTCCGCGCCGCGTACTCCCGCGAAGCCTCGCCCGGCCCGTCTGCCCGGCGCAGCTCGGTCACCGGCAGCGTGGCCGCGCCGAGCGCGGCGGCGATCTCCTCGCCGCTCGGCCGCTGCGACATGGAACCCGCGGCGTAGCGGACTCCGAGCCCGATCGCCCGGCCCAGCAGGAGCGTGATGAGCACCGACAGGACGGTGGTGCGCAGCGTGGCCAGGCTGGCCACCGCGTACACCGCGAGGGTCAGCCACAGCGCGTTGCGCCAGCGGGGCCGTCCGCCCAGGTCGATGATCGTGGTGTAGGCCACCAGGCCGGCCAGGTAACCGTCCAGCAGCGCGAAGTGGCTCGCGCCGGGCGAGGACATGGCGATCGCCCGGTACAGCTGGTCGCCGATGCCGCTGCGCAGGACGACACCCGCGAGGCCGACCACGCCGGCCGTGGCCACGCCGGTGGCCACCGCCTCGGCCAGCCGCCGGGCCTGGCGGCGGACGAGCTGGCGGATGGCGAGGGCCACCGGCAGCAGCCACCAGGACCGCGATGGACAGGAAGCGGAGCGTGCCCCGCAGTTCCCCCGGCAGCCGGCGGCTCGCCGCCACCACGTCGGTCTCCACGCCGTGCGTGGTGGCCTTGGCCAGCAGGCCGGCCGCGACCAGCAGGGCTATCCCCAGGCACGCGGCCGCGAACCGCAGCAGGTCACCGGGGCGGCGGATCCGGCGCGCCAGGTGGTCCTCGACGACCACCGGGGCCGCGGGAACCGGCCCGGCACCATCAGGCCCAGCAGCCGGCCCGGCATCCGCCGGCGCCGCTGCGCGCGGAACGGCCGCGGGCGGGGGCGGTGGCCGCGGCGTCCGCTTGGGTGTGGTCACCTCACGATCGTTTCACCAGGACCGGATGCGGCGGTGGCACGGGACCGGGTCAGCGCCGTTTCCGGCCGGGGCTGAGCCGGACCAGGCGGCGCCAGGCGATGATGGTGAACACCAGGGCGAGCACCACCATCAGGCCCATGTCCATCAGCCAGATGGCCGGTTTGTGGTCCCAGACCGGGTCGGGGAGCCCGCTGACCGGGGGTGAGATCACGTTCAGCTTGACGGTCGAGGCGGTGGCCGCGAACCCCCACCGGGACGGGGAGATCCAGGACAGCTGGTTCAGCCCCACGTTGCCGTTGAGCGGCAGCACCCCGCCGGACAGGATGACCTGGACGATGGCCAGCATGACCAGCAGCGGCATGGCCTTCTCGGACGTGCTCACGATGGAGGAGACCAGCAGCCCCAGCGCCATCGAGGCCAGCGCGAGCACCACGATGGCGAGAATTATCTCCACCAGCGGCAGCGACTTGATCAGGGAGCCGTGGGCGGGCATCTGCCGCCCGGCCAGGCCCAGGACCACCAGGAGCAGCGCCTGGATCCCGCTGATGACCCCCAGCACGATGATTTTGGAGAAGAGGTAGGTGCCGGACGACAGCCCGGCGGCCCGTTCTCGGGCGTAAATGGACCGTTCCTTGACCAGTTCGCGGACCGAGTTGGCCGCCCCGATGAAACAGGCCCCGATGACCAGGACCAGGAGCAGGGATTCGGCGTCCCCGTTGGTGCCCGGCTTCCCGGCCAGGCCCTCCGGTGACGGGACCGCCCGCAGCAGCAGCCCGATCACGATGGGCATGATCCCCAGCACCGCCAGGTAGCTGCGGTCGGAGGCGATGACGGCCAGGTAACGCCGGCACAGGGTGGAGATCTGCGCAATCGCCCCGCGGGGTGAGGGCGGGCGGCCCGGGGACTCGCGCGCACCCTCGGGCACCTTCTGGGCCAGCCCGCCCGCCACGTGCTCGGCGTAGAAGGGCGACCGCTTGAAGTCCCCGGCCCAGTCGCGGTCCGGCTCGGCGTCGAAGGCCTGGAAGACCTCGGCCCAGTCCGTCTTCCCGAAGTAGCGCAGGCCCTCGGCGGGCGGCCCGTAGAAGGCCACCCGGCCGCCCGGGACCAGGACGAGCAAGCGGTCGCACACGCCCAGGTTGGCCACGCTGTGGGTCACGATGATGACGGTCCGGCCGTCCTTGGCCAGGCCGCTCATCAGCTCCATCACGGACTTGTCCAGTCCGGGGTCCAGGCCGGAGGTGGGCTCGTCCAGGAACAGCAGGGATGGCTTGGTGAGCAGCTCGAGGGCGACGTTGACCCGCTTCTGCTGGCCACCGGACATGGCCCCGGTCCGGGTCCCGCAATGCGCGGTCAGCGCGAGCTCGTCGATGACCTCATCCACCCGGCGATCGCGTTCCGTCCGCGAGGTGTCGCCGGGAAACCGCAGCTCGGCGGCATAGCGGAGAGCCCGCTTCGGCTTCAGCTGGGCATGCAGGATGTTTTCCTGGGGTACCAGGCCGATCCGGTGCCGTAGCTCCGCGTAGTGGGTGTAGAGGTCGCGGTTGTCGTACAGGACGGTGCCCTCGGTGGCGGGACGCATGCCGGTCAGGGCGCCGAGCAGGGTCGACTTGCCGGCGCCGCTCGGGCCGATGACCCCGACCAGTGACCTCTCGGGGATCGGGAAGCTCACGTGATCGAGCAGGACCTTGCCACCGGACAGGCGCACCGTGAGGTCCTGGGCGACGAGCGAGACGTCGCCCTCGTCGATGAACTCCCGGAGCTCGTCGCCGAACAGGCGGAAGGTGGCCCGGCCGATGCCGATCAGGTCCTGGTCGGTGACCGTGGTGGCACCGGCGATACGCCGGCCGTTCACGAACGTGCCGTTATGGCTGCCCAGGTCGGCGATCTCGTACCGGCCGTCACCGAGGTTGCGCAGCTCGGCGTGCACCCGGGACACGCTGAGGTCCGGGACCACCAGGTCATTGCCGGGGTCCCGGCCGATGCGCAGCAGCCGGGTGGGCGCGCGCATCACCGAGGTCGGGCGGCGGTCCACGCTGCTCATCCCGGTGTTCGGCGCGGCCTTCCCGTTGCCTGCCCGGTTCACCGAGCACATCATGACCGGCCCGTCGTCGGGATGGCCGAGCCGCAGGATGCAGTTCTGGCCGATCTCGATCTTGCCGATGCGACGGGTCCCGAGGAAGGTCCCGTTGGTGCTCCCGGCGTCCTCGAGGATCCAGGCGTCGCGGTCCACCCGGAGCACCGCGTGCTGCCAGGAGACGCGGGAGTCGTTGACGACGATGTCGGACCGGGGATCACGACCGACCCGGTACTGCGAGCCAGCGCGCAGTGTCTGGTCGGTTCCCTGGGTCTTCACCACAAGCACCGGGGCATCCGGCGGCGACACAAGACGCTCGTTCATTTGCCTAGTCTATGGTGATTCAACGCGAGGTAATATAGCCGCTCTTAGTATCCAGCCTGCGGGAGTTTCGCGGACTTTGCCCAGATCTGGGCGGTATATCGTGTCCGGAATGCCCGATACTGAATGTTTCCGCGCCAATGCTCCGGTAACGAGCAGAATGCAAGGCGCACACCCCCGGGGGAAGCGCAGTGGGGTGCATCAGAGACAGGCGACTGCTGGAGGCGTGGTGAGTGACGAGGCCCCGTGGCCAGGTAGCTCCGTCCCGGCCGGGGCGCGGGTCGCCGGGTACCGGCTCGACGAGCAGATCGGCCGGGGCGGGATGGCCGTCGTCTACCGCGCGCACGACCTCCGGCTCGACCGCCAGGTCGCACTCAAGATCCTCGACCCGGTGCTGGCGGAGGATCCGGGCTTCCGGCAGCGCTTCCTCCGCGAGTCCCGCGCCGCTGCCGCGGTAGATCACCCGAACATCATCCCGGTCTTCGCCGCGGGCGAGGCCGACGGCGTGCTGTTCATCGCCATGCGGTACGTCTCCGGCCCCGATGTGCGGACCCTGCTCCAGTCCGCCGGGCCGCTGCCGGCCGGGCGGGCCATTGAGATCGTGTCCCAGGTGGCCGCCGCGCTGGACACGGCGCACGGGCGGGGCCTGGTGCACCGGGACGTCAAACCCGCGAACATGCTGCTCGACCCGGCCCCGGGCGGCGGCCGCACCGAGCACGTCTACCTGTCCGATTTCGGGCTGAGCAAGCAGGCCGTGGCGGGCCTGGGCCTGACCGCGACCGGGCAGCTGGTCGGCACGCTCGACTACGTGGCCCCGGAACAGATCGAGAACCGGCCGGTCGATGGCCGGGGCGACCTGTACTCGCTGGCCTGCACCGCGTTCGAGATGCTCTCCGGCGTCCCGCCGTTCCGCCGCGACCAGCACCTGGCCCTGCTGTGGGCGCAGCTGTCCGAGGTGCCGCCGCCGCTCACCGGCCGGCGTCCCGACCTCCCGCTCGCGGTGGACCAGGTCATGGCGAAAGCCCTGGCCAAGTCACCTGGCGACCGCTACGCGCGGTGCCTGGACTTCGCGGAAGCGCTGCGGGCTGCCTGCCTGCCCGGCCCCGCCACGAGCGTTTCTCTAACGGTCAGCCCGGCCGGGGGCGCCCCGGCCGGCACCGGCCCCCTGGCGGCCGGCCCGGCCGGCCCCGTCCCGGCGGACGATCTGGATACGGCGCTGATTCACGGCGCCGCCTACGACGAGGGCCGCGCCGGGCCGCCCACCGATCCCGCCGTCTCCGGCTGGGCCCAGCCCGCGTTAGCGCCGTCCGGCCCGCCTACGGACCCGCCGTTCCCCGCGGGCCCGGCCACGGAAGCCTCCTTCTCCCCGGGCCCGCCGACCGTGCCCCCGTCAGAGGCCGGCCCCCCGTCAGAGCCGGCCCGCCGCCTGGCCCTGGTCCCCTGGCGGAGACCGGCCCTCTTTCGCCCATCGGGCCGCCGCCGGCCGGCGGCGGTCCTCCCGGGGCCCCTGAGCCCCGCGATTCCCGGATCTGGTGGCGCCCCCGCATGGTGGCCGTGCTGGTCGCCCTGGTCATCCTGGGCCTGGGCGGCACCGCGCTGGCCATGACCCACCGGTCCCGCCCGGCCACCGCGGCGCGGGCCGGGCTGGCCGCGCCGGGCTGCGTCACGGCGTCCTCCGCCGGGCCCCGGCTGGCAGGCATCCACCCCCGGTTCGTCACGCTGACCGGGATGCCGTTCGCCGTCGCGGTGACCGGCAACGGGCGCTGGTCGTTCGTGTCCACCGGGATGGGCCGCTCGATCGACGTGCTGCGGTCCGGCGCCGGGCTGGCCCCGGTCCTGGCCCACCGGATCATGGTGCCGGCCCCGGTCCACGGCGAGGCCCTCACCCCGGACGGGCACTACCTGCTGGCCGCCTCGGGCAGCGGGGCCGTGGTGCTCCGGGCGGCCCGCGCCGAGCACGGCCGGGCCGGCAGCGTGCTGGGCACTCTCAGCAGCCCGGGCGGGGCCGGGGCGGTCGAGGTGGCGCTGTCCCGGGACGGCCGGTTCGCGTTCGTCACCCTGCAGGGCAGCGGCACCCTGGCGGTGTTCAACCTGGCTGCCGCGCTGGCCAGCGGGCTGCGTGACTCCGGTTTCGTCGGGACCGTGCGGCTCGGCGTCAGCCCGATCGGGGTCACCATGTCCCGCGATGGCCAGTGGCTGTACGTAACCACCCAGAAGCGGGACCGGCAGGCCGACCAGGGCGCCCTGAGCGTGATCAGCGTCCGCCGGGCCGAGTCGGATCCGGCCCGGTCGGTCCGGAGCACGGCACCGGCGGGCTGTGATCCCGGCCGGGTGATCACCACGGGCCCGACCGTGTGGGTGACCGCCCGGGCCAGCAACGCCCTGCTGGCCTTCTCGGCCGGGCGGCTGCTCAGCGACCCGGGCCGGGCGCTGATCGCGAAGGTCCGGGTCGGGCAGGCGCCGATCGGGCTCACCATGCTGCCCGGCGGCCAGCGGATCCTGGTCGCCAACTCCGGGCTGCACCAGGCCAGCCAGATCCCCCAGGCCAGCCAGGCCAGTCTCGCGGTGATCAATGCGCCCGCGGCCCTGGCCGGGCGCCCGGCCCTGGTCGGCGTGATCGGGGCCGGGGTCCTGCCGCGCGAGTTCGCCGTGGAACCCGGCGGCCGGACCGCACTGGTCACGAATTCGGCCTCACACCAATTGGAGGCCGTAAATGTGTCCCAGCTGGGATAGCTCAATTCCCAGAAATCTGGATAACCCGCATGCGGCCAGGGCACATACCAGGGCGGGTGGCCGGCGCCCGGCTTACCGCGGCGCCGTCAGCCCCTGCGCTGAGAGCGGTCATGTCATAACATTTGCGCAACGCTGCCTGGCACCCGGCCGGGACACGATCACCTGGCGGCTTCCGTGAGCGAATACCCGACGCAGCGCCTGCCGATCCAGCACGGAAACGAGGGCGGGCACGGCGGTTTGTTTAACGAGCCCGAGGGCCGCTACAGCCGCGCCCCCCGGCGGCGGCGCCGCTGGCCGCTGATCCTGGTCATCGTCGTGGTGGTGCTGGCCGGCCTGTTCGTGGTCGTCGACCGGGTGGCGGTCCATATCGCGGATAACGAGTTCGCGACCCAGATCCAGAAGCAGGGCTTCAGCTCCAAGCCGGACGTGTCGATCCAGGGCTTCCCGTTCCTGACCCAGCTGGCCGCCCGCGACTTCAAGAACGTCCACATCACCGCCACCGGCGAGAAGGCCGGGCCGGTGACGATCGATGACATCAACGCGACGATGAAGGACATCAAGCTGACCTCCGGGTTCAGCAGCGGGACCGTGGCCAGCATCGACGGCACCGGGCTGATCACCTTCGGCAGCCTGGCCAAGGCGGGGTCCAGCGCGGCCGGGGTGGCCGACCTGAAGATCGCCCGGAAGAGCAACGATGAGGCGAAAGTCACCGCGAACGTGGCCGGGATCTTCTCTGGCAGCGGGGTGGCCCGGGTCACCCAGTCGGGCGACAAGATCCACGTGAAGCTGATCTCGGCGGGCGGCCTCCCGACCTCGCTGCTGGGCGGCCTCGGGGACTTCACGATCCCGCTGCCCAACCTGCCGATGGGCATGACGCTGCAGAGCGTCACGCTCACGTCCCAGGGTGCCCTGGTGCACATCACCGGGCACAACATCGCCTTCGGCAACTGACCCGCCTGGCGCCGCATCCCGGCGATCCGCGCGGGCTGGCCGGGGGGTGGTTTCCGGGCCGCGCGGAGCATCAGCAGGAACCGGTGGCTAGCGCACACCCTGGCGCCGGCTTACCATCGCGGGCGTGGCCATGATGTTTGGGGTCGTCAAGCGCCTGCTGCTGGGACGCCCGGTACGCAGCGACCGACTCGGTCATACCCTGCTGCCCAAGCGGATCGCCCTGCCGGTATTCGCCAGCGACGCGCTCTCCTCGGTGGCCTACGCGACCGAGGAAATCCTGATCGTCCTGTCGGTCGGCGGTATCGCGTTCTTCCACTACACCCCGTATATCGCGCTCGCGGTGGGCGTGCTCATGCTGGTCGTGGTCGCCTCCTACCGGCAGAACGTGCACGCGTACCCGTCCGGCGGCGGGGACTACGAGGTGGCCACCACCAACCTCGGGCCCCCGGTGGGCCTGGTGGTGGCCAGCGCGCTGATGGTCGACTACACGCTGACCGTGGCGGTGTCGGTCTCGGCCGGGGTGGCCAACCTGGCGTCGGCGTTCCCGGTCCTGGACTCGCGCGTCACCCTCATCGCCGTGCTGGTGGTGGCGGTGATCGCGCTGATGAACCTGCGCGGGGTCCGCGAGTCCGGCACCGCGTTCGCGATCCCGACCTACTGCTTCATCGCCGTGGTCACCCTGCTGATCATCTGGGGTTTCACCCGGCTGGGCCTCGGCCACCACCTGGAGTCCGACAGCGCGTCCTACCGGATCAAGACCAGCCGCGAGTTCACCGGGGTGGCCCTGATCTTCCTGCTGCTGCGCGCGTTCTCCTCCGGCTGCACCGCGCTGACCGGGGTCGAGGCGATCAGCAACGGGGTGCCGGCCTTCCGCAAGCCCAAGAGCAAGAACGCCGCCACCACGCTGCTCCTGCTCGGCGTGATCGCGGTGACGATGTTCGCCGGGGTCACGGCGCTGGCCCTGGCCAGCCACGTGCACTACGCCCCCGCGCAGGACCTGATCGGCATGCCGCACGGCGCCACCCAGCGCACGGTCATCGCCCAGGTCGGCCGGGCCGTGTTCGGCGACACCTCACCGCTGTTCTACGTCCTGCAGCTGTTCACCGCGCTGATCCTGGTCCTGGCCGCGAACACGGCGTTCAACGGCTTCCCGGTGCTGGCCTCGATCCTGTCCCGGGACGGGAACATGCCCCGCCAGCTGCGTAACCGCGGCGACCGGCTGGCGTTCAGCAACGGGATCCTGCTGCTGGCCGGGTTCGCGATCCTGCTGATCGTGGTGTTCCAGGCCTCCCCCACCCGGCTGATCCAGCTCTACATCATCGGCGTGTTCGTATCGTTCGTGTGCAGCCAGACCGGGATGATCCGGCACTGGAACCGGCTGCTGCGCGACGAGACCGACAAGGGCGCCCGGCGGCGCATGGTCCGGTCCCGGATCATCAACACGATCGGCGCCTGCTTCACCGCGGTGGTCCTGGTCATCGTGCTGATCAGCAAGTTCGCCAGCGGGGCGTGGATCGTGGTGGTGGCCATGCCGATCATCTGGCTCACCATGCGCGGCATCCACAAGCACTATGACAACGTCGCCATCGAGCTGGCCCCGCCGGAAGAACTCACCATCACCCTGCCCGCCCGCAACCGCACCATCGTCCTGGTCTCCAAGCTGCACCTGCCCACCCTGCGGGCCGTGTCGTACGCGCGGGCCACCCAGCCGAGCCACCTCGAGGCGGTCACGGTGGACGTCGACGAGGCGGAGACGCTGCGGCTGAAGGAAGACTGGGAGCGGGCCAACATCCCGGTCCCGCTGACCGTGGTCGCCTCGCCCTACCGCGAGATCGCCCGGCCGGTGCTCGGGTACGTCAAGCGGCTGCGCCGCGAAAGCCCCCGCGACATCGTCACCGTGTACATCCCGGAGTACGTGCTCGGGCACTGGTGGGAGCAGCTGCTGCACAACCACAGCGCGCTGCGGCTGAAGTCCCGGCTCCTGCTCGTGCCCGGCGTGGTGGTGGCCAGCGTCCCCTACCAGCTCCGCTCCGCGGCGCATCGTTACCCCTCGGGCGTGCCGCTGCCGACCACCGTGGACGCCACGCCGCCGGAGGGCGGGGCGGACGCGATGCCGCCGCTGGTCAAGCTGACCGCCGACCGGGACGCCCTGCATGCTGCTGACCTCCAGGCCGACTGCCGCGACCAGGGAGCGACCCCGATCGCCGACACCGCGGCCCACGACTACGTGGACGTGGCGGGCACGCTGCGCACGGTCACCCTGCGCCCGCGGGGCACCAGCCTCACGATGGAAGCCGACCTGTGGGACGGCACCGCCAGCGTCACCCTGATCTGGCTGGGCCGCCGGGACATCCCGGGTATCCGCCCCGGCCGGCGGATCACCGTCCACGGGCGGGTCGCCCAGGTCAAGGACGAGCGGACCATCTACAACCCCAGCTACCAGCTCCAGCCCGGCCCGGATTAGCTCTGCTGCCCGGGGGCCCGAGCCCCCGGAGCCCCCAACGTCCCCGCTGCGCAGGGGACCTCGGCCCCAGGCAAGCTCGCTGGCGAGGCGGGGCCCGCCGCAGGCGGGTTCCCTCCGAGCCGGCGATTAACCCTGCGGTCGCAGCAGATGAAGCGCATACCGGAGCGGGCAAGTGGGGGGTCCGGGGGGTCGCCCCCCGGGCCAGCACAGCGCTAGCTGCTGAAGCGGTAGCCCATGCCGGGCTCGGTGTGCAGATAGCGCGGCCGGGACGGGTCGGGTTCCAGCTTGCGCCGCAGGTGAGCCACGTGGACCCGGAGGTAGTTCGCCTCGGTCTGGTACTGCGGCCCCCACACCTCCTGCAAGAGCTGCCTCTGGGTGACGAGCCGGTTTTCGTTGCGGACGAGAATTTCCAGCAGCGACCATTCGGTCGGGGTCAGCCGGACGTCGGCGCCGTCCCGGATCACGCGTTTCGCGGCCAGGTCCACGGTGAAGTGCGGGGTGACCAGGACCGGCTCGTCGGGGCCGGGCATCGCCCGGCGGACCGCGGCCCGGAGCCGGGCGAGCAGCTCGTTCATGCCGAACGGCTTGGTGACGTAGTCGTCCGCGCCGGCGTCCAGCGCAGCCACCTTCTGGACCTCCTGGCCCCACGCCGACAGCACGATGATCGGCGTGGACGTCCAGCCGCGGACCCCGCGGATCACGTCCGTGCCGTCCATGTCGGGCAGGCCGAGGTCGAGGATCAGCACGTCCGGGCGGTCCCGCGCCATCGCGGCCAGGCCGGATGCGCCGTCCGCCGCGGTCGTGACCTCGTATTTGCGGGCCGTGAGGTTGATCCGCAGCGCCCGCAGGATCGGTTCCTCGTCGTCGATGACGAGGACCCTGGTCATCTCGCGCCGGTCCTGCCGGGTGGTCACGGCTCGGCCGGTGCGGCCGACTCGGCCGACGCGGCCGCCACCGGCAGGCTGACCTGGACCGTCAGCCCGCCGCCCGGGGTGTCCGCCGCGTGGATGGTGCCGCCCATGGCCTCCAGGAAGCCCTTGGCCACCGCGAGCCCGAGGCCCACGCCGTTGCCGGTGGCCCGCTCGCCGAGCCGCTCGAACGGCTCGAACATCCGCAGCTTGAACTCATCCGGGACCCCCGGCCCGTGGTCGAGAACCTCGAGCTGCACGCTGCCGCCCGCCGGGCCGGCCCGCAGCTCCGGCGGCCGCCCGGACGGCGAGTGGGCCAGCGCGTTGGAGAACAGGTTGGCCAGCACGCGTTCCAGCAGCACCGGGTCGGTGCGGACCAGCGGCAGGTCGTCGGGCACCGCGATCCGGACGCTGCTGGCCGGGGCCAGCCCGAGCAGCGCAGCCGGCGCGACCTCCTCCACCGAGGTGGCCCGCAGGAACGGCTGCAGCGATCCGGTGGCCAGCCGGCTCATGTCGAGCAGGTTGCCGATCAGCGCGTCCAGCCGGTCGGCCCCGTCCTCGATGGTGGCCAGCAGCGCTGCCTCGTCGGCCGCGGTCCATTCCACGTCGGTCTGCCGCAGGGTGCTCACGCTGGCCTTGATCGAGGCCAGCGGGGTGCGCAGGTCGTGGCTGACCGCGGCGAGCAGCGCGGTGCGCATCCGGTTCCCCTCGGCCAGCGCCTCGGCCTGGGCCGCCTGGGTGCGCAGCCGGTCCCGGTCCAGCGCCGCGCCGGCCTGGGCCGCGAACCCGTCCAGCAGCCGGGCGGTGATCGGGCGGGGCTGCCCGGCCACGAGCAGGGCGACCGCGTCGCTGACCGGGACCCGGATGGGCACGGCCGCCGCCGGCGCGGACCCGCTGACCGCGACGGTCACCCACTGGTCCCGGACCCGCTCGGCCAGCTCGGCCCGGCCGCCCCAGGCGCTGGTCAGGTGGTCGAGCACCGCGGCGGGGGTGTCGGCCCCGCCGAGCACGGTCTGGGCCAGCTCCAGCAGGGACGCGGCCTCGCCGGCGCTGCGGGACGCCTGGACCTGCCGGCGCGCGGCCAGGTGCACGACGCTGCTGACCGTGACCGCCACCGTGACGAACAGCAGCAGCGCCAGCATGTTCCGGGGCTCGGCGATCGTCAGCGTGTGCAGCGGCCGGGTGAAGTACCAGTTGAGCAGCAGGCTCGCGGTGATCGCGGCCAGCACGGCGGGCCAGAAGCCGCCGACGATCGCCACCGCCACCACGGCCACCAGGTAGACCAGCAGGTCGTTGGCCAGGTCCAGGTCCGGGCGGAGCGCGGCCAGGATCAGGGTGAGCAGCGGCAGCCCCGCCACCAGCAGCAGGATCCCGGCGGCCTGCCGCCTGCCGCGCAGGCCGGTGCGCATGGTTGCGCGGGGCAGCCCGGTGATCCCGGGCCAGCCCGCCTCGCGGCCCTCGGGCCGCTCGCCATGCACCCGCACGATCCCTAGTCTGAACGACTTCGCCAGCCAGCGCACCATCAGGCCGAGGCCGGCCCCGGCCAGGACGCACACGGCCATGGTCACCGCGGCCCGCGCCGCGACCGGGCCGGTCATCCTCAGCTGGGCGTACGGCGGGCGGGAGAAGCCCACCACCGTCAGCCACCCGATGACCCCGAGGGCCGGCGCGGCCAGCGGCTCGGCCACCGCGGAGATGGCGAACACCACCGCCGCGGCCAGGATGAGCACCCCGGTGGCCGGCAGCCGGCCGCCCAGCCCGGCGGCGAGCGCGCCGGTCACCAGCAGCGCGGTGAAGCCGGCGGGCAGCGCGTAGTGGGCGGCCAGCCCGCGCGGGGAACGGTTGCGGTCCATCGGGTCCAGTCCACCCCGTCCGGGGCCCGCAGGAGCCGATCTTCACGCCCCCTTAACACGGCGGCACAGGACCTTAACGTCCCCCTAACGGTCCATCCGTCCCGTCGGGGATCCCCGCTGACCCCCGCCGGTCCAAGGCCAGCGGCAGCGTGCGGGGCCCGACACCCGGGGTTCCCGGCTCCCCCGCCCGGCCCGGGCCACCAGCGAGGCTCGCGGCTGGTCCTCCGGGCGGCGCTCCCCAGCCCGCCACGGCGCCGCGGCCCCGCATGCCGCGGCCCGGCCCGGACCGCCACGCCCTCGGCACCCCGTCCCGGGCCCCAGCGGGGATCCGGTTTGCCCTCCCGGTGGTCATGCCCGGCGAGCACGGGCGGACCGGCATCCACGGCCAGGCCCGTCCCTGCGGGTAGCGCGATCGGCCCTTTCGTGATCATGGGGTTGCTGGGGCCAGGACGACAGGAACCCCATGATCACGGGGCGGCGGGTGAGCTGCAGGGGCTGGTGGGGCTGATGCGGCTACTGCGTGTCACAAGTGGCTGGAGTGAGGGGCTGGTGGGTGGTCGTGGCTCACGTGGCAGGGGGTGAAGTGGCTGATAGGGCGGATGATGCTGCCGGGGCTGAGGGGGCTGGGACGGGGGGCGGGCGGCGGACGAAGGCGGCCGCGGTGGCAGCCAGCACGGCGGCCCCGGCCATGATCAGCCACAGGTGCCGGAACGCGGTCACCGCGCCGGCCGCCGTGGCCGGGACCCCGATGATGGTGACCAGCACGGCCACGCCGAGCGCGGCGGCGACCTGCCGGGCCATGTTCACCAGGGCGGACCCGGTGCCGAACCGGGCGGCCGGCAGCGCGGTGGTGCTCGCGCTCATCAGCGTGGGCAGGGTGAGGCCGACCCCCATCCCGGTCAGCAGCATGCTGGGCAGCATGTCCACGGCGTAGTGCGGGACGACGCTGACCGCGAAGACCCGCCAGAGCAGCCCGGCCGCGAAGAGCAGGTTCCCCGCCGCCGCGACCGGCGCGGAGCCGATCCGCCGGGCCAGCGGGCCCGCCCCGACCGCGAGGGCCGGGACCATGGCCGGCCCGGGCGCGATGGCCAGTCCGGTGCGCAGCGCCGAGTAGTGCCAGACCGTCTGGCACCACAGCACGTTGGACAGCAGCATGGCCGCGAACCCGATGCTGAACACGAAGACCGCCGCGCTGGCCGACCGGAAGGCCGGGATGCGCAGCAGGTGCAGCTCGACCAGCGGCCGCTCGTGGTGCGAGCAGCGCCACAAGAACCAGGCGATCGCCACCGCCGCCCCGCCCAGCAGGGCGATGACCCCGGCCGAGGACCAGCCCCAGGTCGGGCCCTCCACCAGGCCGCCGGTCAGCCCGCCGATCCCGGCGGTGAGCAGCACCACGCCGAGGAGGTCGGGAAGCCGCTCGCTGTCCCGGGCCGGCGGGTGCGGCAATACCCGGGCCCCGGCTACCAGCGCGGCCGCGCCGATCGGCAGGTTGACCAGGAACACCCACCGCCAGTCCAGCTGGACCAGCAGCCCGCCGGCCACCGGGCCCAGGGCGGCCGAGACGCCGCCGACCGCGGCCCAGGCCCGGACCCGGCCGGGCCGCTTGTCCGGCGGGGTGGCGGCCAGCAGCAGCGCCAGCGAGGTCGGGATCAGCGCGGCCGCCCCCGCGGCCTGCACGACCCGGGCCGCGACCAGGACGGCGAGATCCGGGGCGGCGGCGCAGGCCGCCGACGCCAGCGTGAAGATCATGATCCCGGCCAGGAACACCCGGCGCTGCCCGGTCCGGTCCCCCAGCCGCCCGGCCGGCACCAGCAGGGCGGCGAACACGATCGCGTAGGCGTTGAGCACCCAGGACAGCCCGGCCAGCGAGGCACCGCCGAAATCCCGCCCGATGCTGGGCAGCGCCACGTTGACGATGAACAGGTCCAGGTTGGACATGAAGATCGCGGCGACCACCACCGTGAACACGGCCCCCGGTCCCGCGCCACGCGGTTCGGCCGCCTCATGGTTTGGAATTCCAACCGCCATGGCAGGAGAGTAGCGGTCGTAGGTTTGATATGGCAACCTAGGAGCATGGCTAGGACTACATCCGACCCCGGCGTCCCTGGCGCGGGACGTCTGGCTGACCCCGGGCGCCCGGCTGGGGACGGGCGTCTGGCTCAGCCGGATCTGCCCGGCCGGCCCTGCTCCGTCGCCCGGGCCCTCGACCTGATCGGCGAGAAGTGGGCCCTGCTGGCCATCCGGGAGATCAATTTCGGCAACCGCCGGTTCAACGAGATCGCGCGGAACACCGGCGCACCGCGCGACCGGCTCGCGGCCCGGCTGCACACCCTGGTCGAGGCGGGAATCCTGGAGCGCCGCGAGTACCAGAGCTCTCCGCCACGCGCCGAGTACCGGCTGACCGAGGCGGGTCAGGATCTCGCGCCGGTGCTCCGGGCCCTGCTGGCGTGGGGCGACCGCTGGGTCTCGGACCAGCCCCCGGCCACGGTGATGCACGGCGATCACGAACTCGATCCGGTGACCACCTGCCGTCACTGCGGCACCGACGCGTCGAGCCCGCTGTCGCTCCGGGTGAACGGCCCGGGCTGGGACGCCCGCGGCCCGCTCCCGGAGGCCGAGTTAGCCGCTGCGCTCGCGGCCGCAGGCACCTTCCCCGGCGTCGCTCCCGGGGGACGGGCTTAGCGGGACGGGCCGGTGACCGTGCGGGAGGCTGCCGCCTGGGACGCGCGGTAGGCGGCCAGTGGTCCCAGTGGGAGGCCATCTGGCGGCGCCACTGACCGGCCGCAGGCGGACGCCCGCCACGGACGGCCGCGATGTGGGAGCCGGGCGCTACCCGGGGGTCCCGGAATCGGCCCCCGGGGCCAGCCCGCTGACGAAGGGGCACTCCTCATGGACCCACCGGCCGTCCGGCCGCAGCCGGACGTCCTGCTGGGCGGTGATGACCTGGCCGCACCGCTCGCAGACCTGGCCCGCCGCGTGCGCCTCGTTGCTCTCGGGGTCGAGGAAGTTGACCTCCTCGTCTTCCCGTTCGCGGTCGTGGAGCTCGCCCTCTTCCTCGGCCGTCTGGGGTCCTGGGGGACCCTCCTCCTCGAACCGCTTCCGCTCCTCGTCGCCGTATTCGGGCCCAAAGTCTGGCCGGACAGTCATGATTGCCCCCTGCCTGTGAGCGGACGTGACCGCGTTCCAGAGTGATCAACCTGACTCTATACGCCACTGCCCCCGCCCTTCTTGCGACATTTCCCGTGAGACGTGCGCTGCGCCGGGTGATTTGCCCGATTAAGGCGAGCGTTCCGCGGGACATGTCGCGCAGGCCGGGCCCGGACGACTACGCGGGGCGGTCTGGCGGCGGGGCCGCGCCGGAGGGGTCGATGGCCTCGAGCCGGAGGCGGGCGAACTCGCCGGCCAGGGCGGCCGGGGTCCAGTGGGCGTTGAGCCCGCTGGGGTTGGGGAGCACCCACACCCGGGTCGGGCCGAGCGAGGCGGCCTGGGGGCCCACGATCGCGCCCGGGGAGCCGAAGGCGGTCCGGTACACGGTCACGCCGAGCACGGCGAGCCACTGCGGGCGGAACCGGGCCACCTTGTCCTGCAGGGCCAGGGCTCCCTCGCGCAGTTCCGCCGGGCTCAGCTCGGCGGCCCGGGCCGTGGCCCGGGGGGCCACGTTGGTGATCCCGAGCCCGAGGGCCAGGAGCTGGTCCTGCTCGTCCGGGCGGAACTGGCGCGGGGTGAACCCGGAGCGGTGCAGGGCGGGCCAGAAACGGTTACCGGGCCGGGCGAAGTGATGGCCGGTCGCGGCCGAATACAGGCCCGGGTTGATCCCCGCGAACACGACCCGCAGGCCGCCGGCGAGGACATCGGGGATCGTGGTGTCCCGGGCGGCATCCAGATCGGCCGGGGTCGGCCGCGACCGGGGCGGACCGGCTGTCGCGCGCGGAGCCTCAGCCACACGACGACCTTACCGGCCGGTCCTGGCCTCCCGGCCCGGCCAGCCAGTTCCCGGGCGCCGGCGGAAGAGGCGGTTCATAGCGTTAAAGGCAGTTTAATCAGCCTAACTGCCGGGGGGCTTCCTATAGGGGGCAGTGACATGAGTAAGTAGCCCGTGTTTACCACTTGCTTTAAATGGCTACTGATAAAGATCGAGAATACTTGGGGGAAGCCGGCGTACCGAAAGCCTCATTTTTATCGGCGCCGAACGGCCTCCGGGGCAGTGAATACGCGCACAGGGGGTGACCGCGATATTCGCGATAAGGCTGGCCTGGCCAGCCTGGCTCATGGCTTAGGAACTTTTTACTGCCCAGGCACGAAGCCTTCCGGGTGCCCGGGGCCAGGTAATTCCAGCGCCCCGCGTGCGTGATGGTCGCCCAGGCGACGCCGACGCCCTGAACCTGCGTCACATCCGCCGCCACCGCGGTCACCTTTCTCCTGGTGGCCGCCATGTGCTCAGGGGCGGAAGCCGAGCGTGCCGTGACACGCCCGTCCGAAGGCTCCCTTTGTCACCGAAGAGATCTTTCAATCAGGTACCAGCCAAGACCGCCCTCGTGCTGACCGGCTCGGCCATCGCGCTGGCCGGTTACCTCGGGGCATCATCCCACGACACCGGCCATGACGGCGGTGGAGCGCAGCAGTCTGGCCTGGCCGCCGCGCTCCCGGCCGTCCATCAGGTCCAGGCCCTCGGGGCCGGTATCGGCGGCCTCGGGACCGGCCTGGAAACCGGGAGCCAGAGCGCGTCGGGCGCCATCGCCCTGACCGCCTACGGGACAGCGCAAAAGCACCCGCGACCGCGGCATCACGCCCGCAGGCACCACCCGGGACACCACAAGAAGCACCACCGGCTGAAGCATCATCACGTGAGGAAGCACCGGGCCAGGAGGCACCGGGGCCGGCTGCACGGCTCGCCCTGGCAGATCGCCGGCTCGCTGATGCCCGCCTACCAGTGGTCCAGCTGGCAATTCCACTACCTGAACCTGCTGTGGATGCGCGAGAGTGGCTGGAACCGTTTTGCCATCAATCACAGTTCGGGCGCTTACGGCATTCCGCAGGCCGTGCCCGGGGACAAGATGGCATCGGCCGGGGCTAACTGGCGGACAAGCGCCCGCACCCAGATCATCTGGGGCATGGGTTACATCCGGGCACGTTACGGAGACCCGTGGAGCGCGTGGCAGCACGAGGTGCGGTATGGCTGGTATTAAAGGCTGTCCTCAGAAACGGGACATCAGGGACAGGGCCACGGCGACCGGCCTGCGCTCGACCAGCGCCGCGAACGGCAGCTCGCTGCGGCAGAACCGGGCGAACGCATGCCAGCCTTTCGGCGACGCGAGGCCGGTGTGGAAGGCACCGGGGTGCCTGCTGAACGCGGTCAGCAGGCGCCGGCCGGCGTCCATCTCGGGCACCAGGGCCTGCCCGACCGCGGCCGGGTAGGCGTCCAGCGCCTGGTCCAGGCGCGCGGGATCCGGGGCGGCAGCCGCATCCGCGGCGGCCGCCCCGGCCAGCGTTCCCGAGCGGAGCGCGAAGCTGATCCCTTCCCGGGTCCACGGTTCGAGCAGGCCGGCGGCATCCCCCGCGACCAGCACCCGCCCGCGGCGCAGCGGCGAGCCGTCGGCCCGGCAGTGGGTGAGATGCCCCGAGTCCCGGGCCGCCGGGTAGCCCGCCAGGCCCAGGCGGCTGGTGAAATCGCGCAGGTAGCGCCGGGTCCTGTCCCCCTGGCCCCGGGCCGCGATGACGCCCACCGTCAGCACGTCGCCCTTGGGGAACACCCAGCCGTACGAGCCGGGCATGGGTCCCCAGTCCAGCAGCACCCGCTCCCGCCACCCGGCCGCGACCGGCGCAGGCACCGGGATCTCCAGCTCCAGGCCGAGATCGACCTGCCGGAAGCGCACCCCCACGTACCGGGCGCTGACCCCCGATGACCCGTCCGCGCCGACCAGGACCCGGGCCCGGACACTCGTGCCGTCCGCCAGCCGGGCGCAGGCCAGCCCGCCGTCCTCGCTGATCCCCCGCACCGTGGCCCGCTGCCGCAGCGCGACGCCGGCGTCGGCCGCGGCTTTGCGCAGCGCGTCGTCGAAGTCCTCCCGCGACACCATGGCCAGCAGCGGCGCGTCCGCACGCCGGGTGAACTCACGCCGGCCGCCCAGGCTGGCGGTGATCGTGTGGATGCGGTCGCGGGCGGGCACCTGGATGTGCCGGGCCGCGACCGCCTGCGAGGTCCCGATCAGGCCGCCGCCGCACGTCTTGTACCGGGGATGCTCGGCCCGCTCGATCACGACCGTCCGGGCCCCGGCCGCCGCCGCGGCCAGCGCGGCGGTCAGGCCGGCCCCGCGCCCACCACCGCGACGTCCCATTCCGCCTGTTCCGCCACCCTGGCAGGGTAACGGAGGGATGCGGTGACCTCGTGATCGCGCGCCCGCCTGGGTAGCGCGGCGGGGCGGAATTTCGTTGCGGGCGGTTTTCCGGGGTAGCAGGATGTGCCGGATGACATGGACCGCACCTGAGGTGACCCGCCACGATCCGCCCTGACATGGCCGCCGAGCGGGAATCGCTGGACAGGCTGGCTGGAATTATCACCGCAGCACGCTGCTGATGAAATGCCAGGGGCTGACCGGCGAGCAGCTCGCCCGCCGGGCCGTGCCGCCGTCCGCCCTGTCCCTGCTCGGACTGGTCCGGCACATGGCCGAGGTGGAGCGGGCCTGGTTCCGGCGGCGCGTCGCGGGCCAGGCCGACCTGGGCAACCTGTACTGCAGCGACGAGTACCCGGACGGCGACTTCGACCTGGCCGAGGCGGCGGGCGCCGAGGCCGATCTGGCGGCCTGCGCCCGGGAATGCGAGCTGGCCCGGGCGGCGGCCGCGGGCCGATCCCTGGACGACACGTTCGTGCACGAACGCGCCGGCGACCTCACGGACCTGCGCTGGGTCTACCGCACATGATCGAGGAGTACGCCCGGCACAACGGGCACGCCGACATTCTCCGCGAGCAGATCGACGGCGTGACCGGGGACTAGCCGCGGCCGCAGGGCTAGCCGATCCGGCCCACGGCCGGCAGCGGCTCCTCCGGGAGGACCTGGTCCGGGACACCCCGGGCGGGTGAGGGATCCCACGGCTCGTGGGACCGGCTCATCAGCGGCGAGGAGATCATGAAGTCCGCGGTGGCCCGGTTGCACGCCACCGGGATGTTGCAGACGACCGCCACCCGGAGCAGCGCCTTGACGTCGGGGTCGTGCGGCTGCGGCTCCAGCGGGTCCCAGAAGAAGACGAGCACGTCGATCTCGCCCTCGGCGATGCGCGCGCCGATCTGCTGGTCGCCGCCGAACGGCCCGCTGCGGAAGCAGGTGACCGGCAGGCCGAGCTGATCCTGCAGCAGGCGGCCGGTCGTCGCGGTCGCGAAAAGCTGGTGACGGCCGAGCAGCGGCAGGTTGTACTCCGCCCACTCCAGCATGTCCTGCTTCTTATGGTCGTGCGCGATCAGGGCGATCCGGCGCCCGTTGTGCGTGGGCAGGCTGGTAACCACAGGCTGGGTCCTCTCGGGGGTACGGCGTGTCCGGTCAGCTGGCTGGTGGCCGCTTCGTCGCGCCCGGCCGGTGGCCCCGGGCATGGTCACCCGCGGCTCTGGGCGCGGCCCCGGGGGCGCACATCGTGCGCATCTCATCGCCGAGCGGGCCGCTCCGGCTCGGTAGAGGTAACCCCGGCCACCCCCGGTGTCATTCCGGGCCGGCGGCCGCCCGGATCCGGCTAGCGGGTTTCGTGCGCGGCCGGGGCACCCACGTGCGTCTCGAGCCACCTGCTCAGCGGTGCGGTGGTGCGCAGGAAGCCCGCCACCCGGTCCCGCGCCGCCGCGGTTTCCAGCCAGGGCTCGACCGGCCACTGCCGCCAGGCCACGACGCCCTTGTACCGCAGCAGGCCGATACGCGGGTGATCGGCCGGGTAGCCGCGGGGAGCCGTCTTCAGCACGTCGCGCCCGGAGACGCCGATACCGTGCTGCCCGATCCCCCCGATGATCCGCTCCAGCTCGGGGCCCGGCAGGTCGCTCACGACCGCCCGGCGGTAGCGGTCGAGCTGGCCAGGTGACATGCCGTACATCCCGTCCCCGGTGGCGAGCCCCTCGGCGGACAGCTGGATGTAGCCCGTGCCGAGGACGGCGCCGATGTGCGTCTTGTACGGCGACTTGTCCGCGCTGAACCGGACATCCCGGTACGGGCGGAAGATCTTGGCCTCGCCGAACTCGGCAGCCAGCTCCTCGAGCAGGTCGGTCATCGGGCGGAGCACCGCGTCCTGGTAGACCGACTTGTGGGCGGTCCAGTAGGCCTTGGAGTTGTCGGCCGCGAGGCCCTCGTAGAACTCGAGGGCTTCCTCCGGCCACCCGTCGAACGCCATCCCCCGGACCTCCTGTCCGTCCCCGCGGCGCCCCGGGCGCCGGCCCCCTCACGATAGGGCGGCCGCCCCGGCGGCGGCGGCCCCATGACAGTTGTCATGGACGCGTCGTGACACGGAACTCTTGGGGGCCGGCGGTGCCGGTGCCACGATGGGCGCATGACAGTAACGAACATGGCGGACGAACGGGGGCGCCGGCCCGCTGCGGGGAGCCAGCCGGCCGCAGTCGCCCTGCGCGGGGTACGCAAGAATTTCGGCTCGGTCCAGGCGGTGAAGGACATCGACCTGGATGTCTCGTCGGGGGAAATTGTCGCGTTCCTCGGGCCCAACGGCGCGGGGAAGACCTCGACCATCGACATCATCCTGGGGCTGTCCCAGCCCACCGAGGGCACGGCGGAAGTGTTCGGGATGCCGCCGCGGCATGCCATCACCCGCGGGCTCGTCTCCGCCGTGCTGCAGACCGGCGGCCTGCTCAAGGACTTCACCGTGCGGGAGACCGCGGAGTACACCGCGAGCTTGTTCGTCCGGCCGAGGCCGGTCGACGAGGCGCTGAACCGGGCCGGTATCACCGGCATCGCCGACCGCCGGGTGGGCAAGTGCTCCGGCGGGGAGCAGCAGCGGCTGCGCTTCGCCATGGCCCTGCTGCCCGACCCGGAACTGCTGATCCTGGACGAGCCGACCACCGGCATGGACGTCGAGGGACGGCGCGGCTTCTGGGGAGCGATCCGGCAGGACACGGCCCGCGGCCGGACCGTGCTGTTCGCCACGCACTACCTGGAAGAGGCCGACGCCTACGCGGACCGGATCATCCTGCTGCGGCACGGCCAGATCGTCGCGGACGGCACCTCGTCCGAGGTCAAGGCGATGGCGGCCGGGCGGACGGTCCGGGCCACGCTGCCCGACCCCGACCAGGCCAGGCTGAGCGCGATCCCCGGCGCGGACAGCGTCGAGGTGCGCGGCGATACCGTGCTGATCCACTCCAGCGACAGCGACGCGGTGGCCAGGTACCTGCTGACCAGCACCCCGGCCCGGGACCTGGAGATCAACACCCGGGGCCTGGAGGACGCATTCATCGCCCTGACCAGCGACGACAGTGACACTTCCGCAGGAGGATCCCGATGACCACCCAGTCAGTCCCGGCGCCCGCCGCCCTGAACCGGGAAGCGCCGGGCCTGGGCGGCTTCAACGTGACCGTGCTCAGGCTGGAGATCCGCCGCCTGCTGCGCAACCGGCGGACGGTCATCTTCGCGCTGATCTTCCCGGTCGTGTTCTTCCTGGCCTTCGGGCTGAACAAGGCCTACGCCAACCAGTCCGCCGGTCGGCGCCACGGCAACGTGTCCGCGTTCATCATGATCAGCATGGCGCTGTACGGGGCGGTCCTGGCCACGACCAGCGGCGGGGCGATGGTCTCGATCGAGCGGGCCGCGGGCTGGAGCCGCCAGCTCCGGCTGACCCCGCTCTCCCCCGTGGCGTACATCGTGATCAAGATGCTGACCGCGATGGTCCTCGGGCTCGCGTCGGTCGTCGTGGTCTTCGCCGTGGGCGGGCTGACGGGCAAGCCGTCGATGCCGATGTACCTGTGGATCGTCAGCGCGGCCTGCGTCTGGATCGGCTCGCTGGTCTTCGCCGCCTTCGGCCTGTTCATGGGCTACCTGCTGCCCACCGAGAACGTCATGCAGTTCCTGGGCCTCGGGCTGGCCCTGCTGTCCTTCGCCGGCGGCCTGTTCATCCCGCTGAGCCAGTTCCCGCAGTGCGGTGCAGACCGTGGCCGAGTTCACGCCGCTCTACGGGCTGAACCAGCTGGTGCACGCGCCGCTGCTCGGTGTCGGCGTCCAGTGGGCCTGGGCAGTCAACGCCGTGGTCTGGCTGGCCATCTTCGCCGGGGGCGCCGCCTGGCGGTTCCGCAAGGACACCGCCCGGGTCTGACCACCAGGCCGGGACCCGTGCTGGGGCCCCGGCCTGGGGCCGGGCATGGAACCGCCCGCGGGCCGCCGCAGTTCTTTCTGCACCGGCCCGCGGACGGGCTTGGTGGTGGGGGGCTTCCGTGCCGGGCGGTCCAGCCTGGCCGCTGGTGGCGCCCGCTCCGGTGCGCTAGCTGACGACGCACCCGCTGCTCTGGCCGGTCTTCGGGAACGCCCGGGCCAGGGCCTGGGCGATGAGCCGGCCGCGGGCCGCGTACCCGGCCGACGTGAAGTGGATGCCGTCGGAGATGTACCACTTGGTCTTGGCCAGGGCCGCCCAGTTGAAGACCCGCATGTTCGGGTACCTGGCGCAGGCCTTGATCAGCGTGTTGTCCCAGGTCACCATGTTGGCCTCGGAGTAGGGTCCGCTGGTCAGGAGCGACCGGAGGTTGACCCACATCACCGGTTCCCCGTGCGCGGCCGCCATCATCCGCTGGATCCGGGTCATCAGGCCCACGTTGGAGCCCACGGCCACGTCCGCGGTGTCGTTGGTGCCGAGCGCGATCACCCAGCAGCCGCGGAACCCGCCCCGGTAGATCGCCTGCGCCGCGTCGTAGCCGTTGACCTGCCCCGGCAGGACCTCGACCACGGAGCGGGCCCCGGAGATGTCCCACCGGACGCTGCCGACCCCCACGTCGTGGTACTGCGCGGCGATCCGCTTCGCCGGGTTGGGCAGGTACTCCGGGGAAACCAGGCCGTCCGACGTGGAGTCGCCGATGTGCGTGACCGCCCGGCAGGAGGTGCGGAGCGAGGCCGCCGGGGCCGGCGCGCTGCCGGCCGGGCCCGGGCCGGCGGCCTGGGCGCTCCCGGGGCCCTTCGCGGAACCGCCCGCGCCGGACCCGCCTGTCGCGGTCCCGCCGGTGCCGGTCCCGCTGGCGCCGGTCCCGCTCGTGCTGGTCCCGCTCGTGCTGGACCCGCTCGTGCCCGAGCCGCCCTGGCCCGCGCCGCCGGCCGGCGGCAGGACCGAGCCCGCGGCCAGGGTGCCGGTGGCCGCGTTGCTGGCGACGGGCACCCGCACCGCGCCGCTCAGCCCGCACAGGCCAGCGCGACCACCATGGCCCCGCCGGTGACCGCGGCCCAGCTGCTGACCCCGCCCGACTGCGCCTGCCAGGCCGTCCGCGAACGCATCCGTTTCCAGGCCCGTTCCAGCGCGCCATGGCGGATCGGCTCTTCGACGAAACGCCACGACAGGGCGGCAATCCCGATACTCGCGGCCACTTGCAGGGCGGCGCGGGGCAGGTTCTCGGTCGAATTGGCCGGCGAAGTCAGGATGATCACGGGGTAATGCCACAGGTAGATCCCGTAAGAACGGACACCGATCCAGCGCAGCGGCTTCCAGCCCAGGGCCGCGCCGACCAGGGTGCCGGGACAGGCGACCGCGGCCACCACCCCGGCCGTGGCCACCGAGAGCAGCACCAGCCCGCCCTGGTAGGTGAACGCCGAGTACTGGCCCACCCGCCAGATCATCAGGCCGACCACGGCCAGCCCGGCGAAGCCCGCGCCGTCCAGCGCGACCCGGGACCACAGCGCGGTCCGGGCGGTGCGGCGGCTGGGCCAGACCATGGCCAGCGCGGCCCCGATCAGCAGGCCGCAGGCCCGGGTGTCGGAGCCCTCGTAGATCCTGGTCGGGTCGTAGCCGGGGTGGTAGAGCGTGAGCATCGCCACCGCCGACGCGGCGGCCAGGATCAGGGTGGGCAGCGCCAGCCAGCGGACCGCGTTCGGCCGCCGGCCGCGCACCACGTACACGCCCAGCAGCAGCAGCCAGGGCCAGACCAGGTAGAACTGCTCCTCCACGGCCAGCGACCAGAGGTGGTCGAGCGGGCCGGGCGGGGCGAACCTCGCGAAGTAGGAATTGTGCGTGTAGATGTAGAACCAGTTGCTGGAGTACGTCGCGGCGGCGGCCACCGCCCCGCGCAGGCTGGCCAGCCGGGACGGGCTCACCACCGTGACCCACGCGGTCACCACGGCCAGCATCACGAACAGGGCCGGGAGCAGCCGCCGGGCCCGCCGGAGCCAGAAGTCTCCCAGGTTCAGGCCGCCTGACCGGGCCCACTGGCCGAGCAGCAGGTCGGTGATGAGATAGCCGCTCAGCGTGAAGAAGACGCCCACGCCCAGCAGGCCCCCGGGCGCCCAGCCGAGCTGCTCGTGATAGGCGATGACAGCGAGTACCGCCAGCGCGCGCAGCCCGTCCAGTCCGGGCATGTAGCGCTGGCCGGAGCGGACTGGTTCCGGCATGGTTTTCCCCCCGTGCCGCGGACGTCCTGTCCAGCTCCCCCCGTCCGGCAAGGTCGTGCTGGTGCGCGGCAGGAAAGGCACTACCCAACGCTTCGTGTTGATTACACGCAGTAGTCATGAGAGTTTTGGGCATCACCCGCTACGGGCGATGCGTAATGTCCGGCCATTGACGCACATAACCGCGGAATGGCGCCGGTGAAGGGCGCCCGGACGGCGGGGCGGCCGGCGGAGTAGCCGGCTGGGCGGGCGGTCAGGGGACGACGCAGCCGGCGCTGTGGCCGGAGCGGGGGAAGGCCCGCGCCAGCGCGCCCGCGATCAGGTGGGCCCGGGCCGCGTAGCCAGCCGGGGTGTAGTGGATCCCGTCCGAGATGAACCAGCCATCCTGGGCGGCCGAGGCCCAGTCGAAGATCCGCAGATTCGGGTACTGGTGGCAGGCCTGGAGCAGGGTGTCGTTCCAGAGCTGCATGTTGGCCTCGGACCACGGGCCCGACGAATCGAGGGTCTTCACGTTGACCCACATGACCGGGGCGCCGTGCGCGACCGACATCAGCTCCTGGATCCGGGCCATCCGGCCGACACCCGAGCCGACCGACACGTTCGCGGTGTCGTTGGTGCCGAGCGCGATCACCCAGCAGCCGCGGAACCCCTGGCTGACCATGTTCCGGGCCGTGTCGAAGCCGTTGACCTGGCCTGGCATCTCCTCCACCATCGAGCGCCCGCCGGAGGCGTCGATCCAGGTGTGCCTGACCCCGACGCCGGCGTACTGGGCCGCCAGGCGCTGGGCCGGATCGGGCAGGTCCAGGGGCGAGACCAGGCCCACCGAGGTGGAGTCGCCAATGTGGGCCACGGAACGGCAGGACGTGCCGGGCCCGGTGGCCGCGGCCCGCGCGGGGCGGCCCCGTGGCCCGGCGAACCGTGGCCCGGCGAACCATGGCCTCAGGCGAACCATGGCTGGAAGCACCGTGGCCGGAGGCCCGGCCGGCGGATGGGCCGGACACCCCCGGCCTGCTGGTGCCCGGCCGGGTGCCCCCGGCGGTGGTGGTTCCTGGCCGGCCGGCGCCCGGCTTGGCGCGGCCGGACGCTGAGCTGCCGGAGGCGGAGGCGCCCGACCGGGCGGCGTCTTGGCCGGAGGCACCGGATGCCCGGGCTCCCGAGCCGGCCGGGTGAGCCGCCGCCGCGGGGCCGACCGGCGGCACCGGCCAGGCCCGCCGGGCCCGACGCGGAAGCCCGGCCGGCCGGCCCGGACGGCGTGAGGGCACCGGCCGCCCCGAAGCCGAGGAGCACGGCCAGAACGGCCGCGAGCAGCCCGGCGGCCGCGGCCCGGCCAGGGGCTCCGCTCAGCGACTGCCGCCATCGTGAGAATCGGACACGAGGGTACATTCGGCCGACACTACCCAAGAGAATCGCCCATCCGGGCATAAACAGGCACGTAACACACACCGGCCCCGAGACCACCGTTATCGGGCATGAACGTCCGGTGCGGACCGTGGTGGCGCGCGGGAACCCTAGAGAGCGCGGTCGAAGCGGACCAGGTCGCGGCCGGGCCCGTCGTAGCCGGGCACCGGGCCGGTGACGGAGAAGCCCATCGCCCGGTGGAAGGCGATGGAGCCCGTATTGACCGGGGCGGTGACGGCCGCCACGGCCGTCCGGCCGTCGGCGCGGGCCAGCGCGAAGAACTCGGTGTACAGCAGCTCGGCCAGGCCCTGGCGGCGGGCCTGCGGGGCGACCCCGGCGAAGTGGATGTAGGCCTGCCGCGGGTCGGACGGCGACAGGATCCCGACCAGGAAGGCCAGCGGGCCGCCGGGCCCGTCGATCACCAGGCTGGTGCGGTGGAAATGGTCCAGGAACAGCCGGGGCAGGGCGCCCAGGATGGGGCGGCCCCACCAGTCGTCCACGGCGGCCGCGATGGCCTCGTAGTCACCGGCGCGGGCCGCACGGGGACGGGGCTCAGTCACCCGGCTTGCGGTTGCGGTTGCTGTCGTAGCGCTTGAGGATCACGAGCACGACCACGATGAAGACGAGCAGGACCCCCGCTATCACGTAGTCAGCCACGTCGCCCCCTGGTCAGCATGCTCGCGATACTAGCAATCACCGCAAATCGGCGGCGGGCTGGCCAGCTGGCGTGACCCACATCCCGGTCACGTCCAGCAGGGGGGTCACGCACGGCGGGCCCGCGGCCACGCTCACCCGGGGCGCGCCCGCCAGGCCCACGCTGACGATCATGGCCGACCGGGTGCCGTAGCGCTCCGTGTGCACGCAGGCGGCCGACAGCTCGGCGGGCCGGGCCGGGCGGCCGGATCCGGCGGGCTGGGGCCCGGCCGCGGGCTGGTGATCCCGGAGCACCCCGGCCAGCCCGGCTTCGGCCGCCCGGCCATCCAGCGTGCCGCCGGCCAGCCCGGAAACCAGCCCGGCCACCCGCTGCTGCTTGGCGGACGGCTGCCGGAGCGGCGTGTTCTCCAGCACATAGCTCCCCGGCGGGAGTTCCTCCACCCGGGCGCGGTGCCCGCCGCTGAGATCGACCGAGAACAGCGCGTGCCGGTCGCCGACCAGCATCGCGCAGGGGTTGTAGGCGGACGGATCGAGCCGGGCGCACACCTCGGTCACGGCCGTCCTGGCGTCCGGGTAGCGGGTGAAGGCGAGCGGCAGTTCCCCGCGGGACCGCTTCGCCGGGTCCCGCGCCGCGGCCGGCTGGTTGGTCAGGCCGGCCACCACCCCGTGCTCGTTGACGGCCAGCCAGGTCCCGCCGGCCAGTTCGTCCCGGCCGCCCAGGATCCGCGGCTGGGTGGCGCGGAGCACGGTGATCGGGTCGGCCGGCCGCTGGTACAGCTCGTCCCGGTTCGCCGCGATCAGGAGCGGCACGCCGGGCACGGTCCCGGACAGGGCGATGAGCAAGCACACGTCTGTGACGTTACCTCGCCGGGCGCGCCAACCGCCGGGAGGCAAAGGGCGTCATACCAGTCATACGGCTCACGGAGCCGCCTGGGCAGAAAGAACCTTCCGATGACCTCATCCCCACCCCCGCTCCGGCGACTCCTGGCCGCGGCGGGGCTCCTGTGCGCCGCGGCGCTCGCCGCCGGCTGCGGGAGCAGCGGCAGCCCTGCTGCCGCGCCCACCAAGACGATCACCGTCAGGGCCACCCCCGCCGCGCCGGTCACCAGCCCCGCGGCCAGCCCGGTCCCCGCCACGGGCACAGCCAGCCCGACCGCCGCCGGGGCGGCACCGGCCTGCGCGACACGTTCTCTCGCGCGTGAAGCTCGGGCTGGCCCAGGGCGCCGCGGGCAGCACGTTCCAGGTCATCGACTTCACCAATATCTCTAACGCCACCTGCACGCTCTACGGGTACCCCGGCGTGTCCCTCGCGGGCGGAAAACCCGTCACGCAGATCGGCCTGGCTGCCGCCGAGAGTCACACCACGGCGCGGACGCCGGTCACCCTGGCCCCGGGGGCGGTCGCCAACGCGGTGCTCCAGATCGTGCACGCGGTCAACTTCCCCGCCGCCAAGTGCCACCTGGTCACCGCGGACCACCTGCAGATCTACCCGCCGAACCAGACCACGCTGGTGTCCCTGCCCTACACCTCGCAGACCTGCGCCAAGCCGGTCCGGATCCTGACCATCGGCGTGGTGCAGGCCGGATCCGGGGGGCAGTAGGCACCCCCGCCCGCGGCCGCATCGGTCGCGGCCCGGAACAACCCGGTCGCGGGCTGTTCCGGGCCACCCGCTGGTGCGCCATACTGCTGGGATGGGCGACCGCAACGTGCTCGGCGGGGAGCTGGAGCCGTGTGGCAACGACCCAGTCACGGGGTTCTACCGGGACGGGTGCTGCAACACGGGTCCGGAGGACCGGGGCAGCCACACGGTCTGCGCGGTGGTGACCGGCGAGTTCCTGGATCATCAGCGCCGCATCGGCAACGACCTGAGCACCCCGGTGCCGGAGTACCGCTTCCCCGGGCTGGTCCCGGGGGACCGGTGGTGCGTGACCGCGGCGAACTGGCTGCGGGCCCATCAGGACGGGGCGGCGTCGCCGGTGGTGCTCGCCTCCACCCACGAGCGGGCCCTGGAGGTCGTCCCGCTGGAAGCCCTCCAGCGGCACTCCGTTGACGTCCCGGCCAACCCCGGCGCGCTCGAAGAGTGATGCCTGCGCCGGCCGGGCGGCGGGCACCGCCCGGGGGCCGGTGAGTTCCGGCGCCCCCCGTGGTCTGAAGGGTCATGGGGATACCAGGATGCGAGGACCCGGCGCCCGGCCACTGCGGGCGGCCCGGCGCCGGGCTGTGGTGGGCCGAGCAGGGTTCGGGTGAGCCACTCGTCCTGCTGCACGGGGGACTGACCGACGCCCGGTTCTTCTCGCGGAACGTGCCCGCGCTGGCCGAGCGGTTCCACGTCTACACCCCGGACGCCCGGGGTCACGGGCACACCCCGGACCGGCCCGGGCCGATCACCGCCGAGCTGCTCGCGCAGGACACGGCGGCCTTCCTGGACAGCGTGGTGGGCGGCCCGGCCCACCTGGCCGGGCACAGCATGGGCGGCTTCACGGCCCTGCACGTCGCGCTGCGCCACCCGGACCTGGTCCGCCGCCTGATCCTGATCAGCGCGAGCATCCGGCCACCCCGGCCCCGGGACCCGGCTTCGCCGTGGCCGGGCCTGGCTGACCTGATCAGGTTTCTCGGGCCCGGCTACGGGGAGGTCTCGCCCGACGGGGAAGCACACTTCCCCGTCGTGGCCGGCAAGATCGTGACCATGCTGACCGGGGCGCCCGCGCTGGCCCGGGCGGACCTCGGCGGCGTCCGCAGCCGTACGCTGCTGATGGCCGGCGACGAGGACGCTGTTTCCCTGGACGACACCGTGACCCTGTACAACGGGATACCGGACACCGAGCTCGCCATCGTGCCCGGGACCTCACATTTCCTGCTCCGGGAGAAGCCCGACCTGTGCAACGCGATCATGCTGGACTTCCTGACCGGCGCACCTGTTCCCGCCGTCCCCCCGGTGCGGCGCGCCGGGGAGGAATCCAGCAGGCTACGTTGATCCCTGCGGCCCATGGCTGATCATCCCGCCCGCTGACCCGGTGACTACTGGAGGACTGCGCAGATGCCGACCACTCCCCTACGCCAGCGCCCGGCCTGGAAGGCACTGGAACAGCACCACCACGAGATCGGCGAGCGGCACCTGCGGGAGCTGTTCGCGGAGGACCCCGGGCGCGGGGAGCGGCTGGCCGCCGAGGCGGTGGGCCTGTACCTCGACTACTCCAAGAACCGGGTGACGGACGAGACCCTGGCCCTGCTCGTCCAGCTGGCCCAGGAATCCCAGGTGGAAGAGCGCCGGGACGCGATGTTCCGCGGCGAGATCATCAACGTGTCGGAACACCGGGCCGTGCTGCACGTCGCGCTGCGGATGCCGAGGGGCACCTCGCTGGTCGTCGACGGGGTGGACGTGGTGGCCCAGGTCCATGAGGTGCTGGACCGGATGGCGGAGTTCGCGAACCGGATCCGCTCCGGGGAGTGGAAGGGCTACACCGGCAAGCCGATCCGCAGCGTCGTCAACGTCGGCATCGGCGGTTCCGATCTCGGCCCGGTCATGGCGTACGAGGCGCTGCGCTACTACAGCCAGCGGGACCTGACCTTCCGTTTCGTGTCCAACGTGGACTCGACCGACTTCGCCGAGGCGACCCGGGATCTGTCCGCCGACGAGACGCTGTTCATCATCTCCTCCAAGACGTTCGGCACCCTGGAGACGCTGACCAACGCCCATTCCGCCCGGGACTGGGTCGTGAGCCAGCTCGGCAGCGAGGACGCGGTGGCCCGGCACTTCGTCGCGGTGTCCACCAACGAGGAGCGGGTCAGGGAGTTCGGCATCGACCCGGCCAACATGTTCGGGTTCTGGGACTGGGTCGGCGGCCGCTACTCGATGGACTCCGCCATCGGCCTGTCCACCATGGTGGCCATCGGGCCCGGGCAGTTCGGCGAGATGCTGGCCGGTTTCCACGACATGGACGAGCACTTCAAAACCGCCCCCCTGGCTTCAAATCTTCCGGTCCTGATGGGGCTGCTCGCGGTCTGGTACGGCGACTTCTTCGACGCGCAGACCTACGGCGTGATGCCCTACGAGCAGTACCTGAAGCGGTTCCCGGCCTACCTGCAGCAATTGACCATGGAGTCCAACGGCAAGAGCGTCACGCTCGAGGGCACGCCGGTGGACTACCAGACCGGCGCGGTCTTCTGGGGCGAGCCGGGCACCAACGGGCAGCACAGCTTCTACCAGCTGATCCACCAGGGCACCAAGCTGATCCCGCTCGACCTGATGGGCTTCGGCAAGACGCTCAACCCGCTGCGCGACCATCACGACATCCTGACCTCGAACGTCTTCGCGCAGGCCCAGGCGCTGGCCTTCGGCAAGACCCTGGACGAGGTCCTGGCCGAGGGCACCGCGCCGGACGTGGCGCCGCACCGGGTCATGCCCGGGAACCGGCCGACGAACGTGCTGCTGGCCGAGGTGCTGACCCCCCGGCTGCTGGGCACCCTGGTCGCGCTGTACGAGCACAGCGTGTTCACCCAGGGCACCATCTGGACCATCGACTCCTTCGACCAGTGGGGCGTGGAGCTGGGCAAGGTGCTGGCCCTGCAGATCCTGCCCGAGCTGGAGAACGCCGGGGAGCCCGATCTGCACCACGATTCGTCCACCAACACTCTCATCACGCGCTACCGGCAGCTGAAGAGCGAGTAAGAGCGGAGAACCACTATGACAACCGACAAGCCGATGCAGCTGGGCATGATCGGGCTGGGCCGGATGGGCGCCAACCTGTCCCGGCGGCTGATGCGCGACGGCCATCGCGTCGTCGCCTATGACCACACCCCGGACCACGTCAAGCAGCTCGAGGGTGAGGGCGCGACCGGCGCGCTCACCCTGGAGGACTTCGTCGCCAAGCTGGACAAGCCGCGGGCGGCCTGGCTGATGCTGCCCGCCGCGGTGACCGGGCCGGTCCTGGAGCAGCTCGCCGGGCTGCTCGAGCCGGGTGACATCGTGATCGACGGCGGCAACACCTACTACCGGGATGACATCGACCGATCCAAGCAGCTCCAGCCGAGGCAGCTGCACTACGTGGACGTCGGCACCTCCGGCGGGGTCTTCGGCCTGGAGCGGGGTTTCTGCCTGATGATCGGGGGTGAGGACGGGCCGGTCGAGCACCTGGACTCGATCTTCAAGAGCATCGCCCCGGGCGCCGGGACGGCCGAGCCCACCCCCAGCCGGACCCGGACCGGCACCGCTCCGGACGGTTACCTGCACTGCGGGCCGGCTGGCTCGGGCCACTTCGTGAAGATGGTCCACAACGGGATCGAGTACGGGATGATGGCCGCGATCGCCGAGGGGCTGTCCATCATCAAGCACGCCAACGTGGGCGAGGAGAAGATGCAGGCCGCGGACGCGGAGACCACGCCGCTGCGCGACCCCCAGTACTACCAGTACGACATCGACGTCGCCGAGGTCGCCGAGGTGTGGCGGCGCGGGTCGGTCGTCAGTTCCTGGCTGATGGACCTGACCGCAGATGCCCTGGCCCGGTCGCCCGAGCTGGACGACTTCGGCGGGCACGTCTCGGACTCCGGCGAAGGACGGTGGACCGTGATCGCGTCGATCGACGAGGGAGTGCCGGCCCCGGTGATCACCGCCGCGCTCATCGAGCGGTTCGAGTCGCGCGGCCTCGGCGAATTCGGCGACAAGGTGCTGTCCGCGCTGCGCAGCGAGTTCGGCGGTCACGCGGAAAAGGGATCCGGCAACTCCGGGCGAAGCCCGGCAGCTGACCCCACTGGTACCTGATTACGGAAGCGGCGCCCGGGTCGGAACCGGGATCCGGGACAGGTCGCGGGCCAGGACGATCTCGCCGCCGAACGCGCCGGCCGCCTCGCCGGCCAGCCGCTGCCCGTCCCCGGCGTCGTAGCGCTGGGAGAAGTGGGTCAGCACCAGCAGCCGGGCTCCGGCCTCCTCGGCGATGCGGCCCGCCTGGCGGGCGGTCAGGTGCCCGTACTCCTCGGCCAGGGTGGCCTCGGTATCGGCGAAGGTGGACTCGCAGACCAGCATGTCGGCCTGGTCGGCCAGCGCGAACGCCGCGTCGCACAGCCGGGTATCCATGATGAACGCGAAGCGCTGGCCGCGTCTCGGCTCGCTCACCTCCTCGAGCGTGACCTGGCGCCCGGCCGCGGGCAGGCTGCCCTCCCGCTGCAGCCGGCCGATGTCCGGGCCGGCGATGCCCAGCGCGGCCAGCCGGTCCGGCAGCATCCGCCGCCCGTCCGGTTCGGCGAGCCGGTACCCGAACGTGGGCACGCTGTGCGACAGCGGCAGTGCGTCCAGCCGGAACGACGGCGTGCTGGCCACGGTGATGGCCGGGGCCGGGCCTGCCCGCCGGGGCCGGAGGGCCGGGCTGGCTCACCGGGCGCTCGCGCAGGTTGAGCACGTCGCGGAACAGCGCCGCGTGCCGGAGCCGGTCGAACACGGCCTGGTTCTGCGCCGGGTAGTACGCGTCGAACCAGGTGCGGCACCCGGTCCAGGGACATCCGCTGCAGCACGCCCGGCAGGCCCAGGCAATGGTCGCCATGGAAATGGGTGATGCAGATCCGGGTTATCTGGCTCGCGGTCACCCCGGCGAACAGCATCTGCCGCTGCGTTCCCTCTCCCGGGTCGAACAGCAGCCCCTCGGTATCCCAGCGCAGCAGGTACCCGTTGTGGTTACGGGCCCGGGTCGGGGCCTGGCTGGCCGTGCCGAGGACCACCAGCTCACGGTTGGACACGGGACCCGACCTTACGCCGGGCCGGGCGGCGCGGCTCCCCCGGGCGGCCGGCCTCCTCCGGGGGTTACCCCGCTCCCGGGGGTTACCCGCTCCCGGGGGTTACCCGCTCCCGGGGGTTACCCGCCGCCGGGCGGCCTCCGGGTGACCCCGGTCAGGCCGAGGGCGTAGAGGGCGAGCAGGGTGGCGGCCAGGGCGCGGGCCACCCAGCCGAACACGACCACCCCGGGGGCGGCCCCGCTGGCCGGGACGCCGCACTGGCCCGCCGAGCTGCTGTTCAGGTTGATCACGGGAAAGGCGAGCTCGATCGCGTACCCGATCCGGGCCGGATCGGAGCACTGCCTCGAGGCCAGGACGCTGACGCCCCGCCTGGCCGGAGCAGGGGCCGGGGCGGTGGCGCCGGGACTGGCCGACGCCGACGCTGGCGCGGCCGGTGACGCCGGCGGGCTGGCCGGCCCGGACGCAGTCGCGGCGGCCGGCGGGGTGGCCGGCGGCGGGGTGGCTGACGGGGTGGCCGACGGCAGGGTGGCTGACGGGGTGGCCGACACCGGCGGGCTCGCTGACGCCGGCGCGGTGGCCCCTGTGCCAGCCACCACCGGGCTAGCTACCACTGCGCTCGCCACCACTGGGCTAGCCACCACTGGGCTAGCCACCACTGGCCCGGCCGCCGGCTGCGCCACGATGTACTTCCCGGGCCCCAGCCAGAACACGGCGATCAGCGCTGTGACGGCGAACAATCCGGCCAGCCACAAGAGCGCGTAGAAGCAGTGGTAGCCGTAGCCGGTCAGCCATTTCGCGCAGTACTGGCCGAGCTTGCGCACCGGGCTGAGCGACCCGCGGTCGCGCACGTCGTCCCGCTGGGCGACGAGGATCCGGCGGGCCAGGTCGTCGTAGCCGGCCCCTCCGTACGCGGCGGCGAGCGCCTCATACGGCTGGGCCTGGTACTCGGCTGAGCATGCGCGGAGCCACCAGAGCCACTGCGCGACGTGAGCGGCATGCGGACCCGGAGCCCGCCGGCCCCACCGGGAGAGCCCCCGGCCGGCAGGCGGCCTCGGGCCCACGCGGTCCAGGTCACCCAGGCCGGGCAGGCCGGTGTAGCTGAGGCCGTCCAGTTCCAGCAGGCCATCGAGCAGGAACCCGTGGTGCTGGTCACCCAGCTGGAGGGTGCCGGTCCTGGTGCGGGTCAGGTTGAGCGCCACGGCCGGGGTGTCGCCGGCGCCGGGACCATCCTGGGCGCCGTCCCGCGGCTCCGGGGCCGGGCTGACGAAGCGCCCCGCGCAGCGGAACTCCCGGCCGACGCTGGCGTCGGTGAAGCTCACCGCGCCGGACGGGCCGGTGCCGACCGCCACGAATCCCTGATCGAGGAGCGTGTCCCCCTGGATCTGGGCGAAGTCCGCGACCAGGGCCGGCCCGGTCGCATTGGCCAGCGTGGAGCCGCTGAGCGACAGCTGGCCGTTGATGGTGGCTGCGGCGAGGCAGACGGCACCCGACGGCCCGGACCCGATCGCGGTGAGCCCGTTGCGGGCTTCCTCGCACCCGGCCGCGTCGTTCTTCACGGTCAGGTAGTCGGCCATCAGCGCGGGACCGGTGTCGTTGCACAGGAACGCGTTGCGCATGGCCAGGCGGCTGCCGACCGTCGTGTTGGTCAGGCAGACCGCCCCCACCGACCCGTCCATGCCCGCCGGCTCGCAGTCGCAGCCCCGCAGGATGGTCGTGATCGCGGCCAGCCCGGCCGGGCTGTGCTGCTCGATCTCGTCGCGGACCTGCTGCGCGGGCTGGCTGCCGGGGGCGTGCCCCCGGCGGATGTGCGCGCCTTCCAGGGACAGCCGGCCGCTGATCGCGGCCCCGCGGATCAGGAGGGTCCCCCGGCGGCCCGCACCGGCCGCCTCGAACCGCCGGCCCGACGCGACATCGGCGTTGAGCACCAGATCGCTGTGCACGGTCAGGCCGTCGCCCAGCAGGGCAGGCCCGGTGTGGTTGCTCAGCCGGGCGCCGTTGAGCAGCAGATCGCCGCTGATCGTCGCCTCGGGGAGGCGGAGGGCACCGGCCTCGCCTTCCCCCTCGGCGCTGAAGTCCTGATCGAGACGGGCCCCGTCCCCGATCGTGATGAGGTCGGCCAGCAGGGCCGGCCCCGACTCGTTGACCAGGGTCGCCCCGCGCAGCGACAGCTGGCCGGTGACCGATGCCCCGGCCAGGCAGACCGCGCCCAGCGGCCCCGAACCGGTCGCGGTCAGGCCCTCGTGACGGCTCTCGCAGGCTCCGGCATGGCCCTTGACCGTCAGGTTCTCGGCCATCAGCGCGGACATCGTGGCCGCCGCCAGCTGCGCGTGCCGGAGCACCAGGTTGCCCGCGATGGTGCTGCCGGACAGGCAGACCGCCCCGGCCGACCGGCGCCGGTGGGGCGGCGGGTCGTCCCCGGCCCACGGGGCGCCGTCCGCGGCCGGCCCTGCGTCGCCGGGCGTGGCCGGCTCAGCGGGACCGGCCTCCGCGGGACCGCACCGGACCCTCGCGCGTTCGAGCGACACCTGGCCGCAGACCGTGGCGCCGCGCAGCAGCACGGTGCCCTGCCAGCCGCTGCCCGACGCCCAGAAGTCCCGGCCCGAGGCGGCGTCGCGGGCCAGGATGAGGTCCCCGCGGACGGAGAGACCGTCCGCGATCAGCGCGGGACCACCGCGGTTGACCAGCCGGGCACCGCGCATCATGAGGTTTCCGCTGATCTTGGCGCCGGATAGCTGAACGGCCGCCTCGCCGGCCGCGCGGCCGTACGCATCGAGACCGTCCATGAACACGCCGACGCAGGTGCCGCCATCACCCACGGACAGGCCGGGCGCGCTGAGGCCGGCCCGGCCCGGTTGACCAGGCGGGTGCCGTCCAGCCTGAGTTCGCTGGCCACCTGGGCGCCGGCCAGCTGGATCAGGGCGTCCGCGCGGTTCCCGTCGAGTTCGCAGCCACGAATACTCAGCGTGTCAATCCGGGCCCGGTCCGCCGCGACCGCAGGCAGTACACAGGTATCCAGGAAAAGCCACGGCAGCTTCGCGCCGGACAGGTTCAGGGGTTTCTCGAAGCGGCATCCGGTAAACCGCAGCCCGATAGCGGCGCTCACGCCTTCCAGGTCGAGCTCGCCGCGAATCCATACACCGCAGATCACTATCCCCCGGGGATCGATCAATTGCGGCGGCTGCGGCCTGTCGGCACCGGTGAGGATGTTCCGGATGCTGCTCGCGTCCAGGGACCGGCCCCGCCCCAGGCCCCGGACCTGGTCCAGGCCAAGCGGGACAAGCTCACGGCAGTAATCTAGCCTCACACCGTTTCCGGCATAACGGATTAACGGATTGTTCCGTCCGGCCGCGCGGATGGGGGAACGCCGACCCAGGAGGCTTAACATGCAGCGCACAATACCGTGGCCGGCCGGCTGCCCGTTGGCAGTAAAGAACACTCGCCGGCTACTTATTGTGCAATAAGAGAGGCCACTCTCTTATTAATTCCGGCATTACCGGACCAACTGGCGGCGGCCCGCGTGTGGCAGGCTGGCGCGTGTGGCCATCACGATCCCCGACCTGGAGCGCCGGGCAGCGCTGGGCTGGCGGGCACCGGAGGAAGAGCGGCTGGGTGACTGGCTGCTGCGCGCCGCGGGCGGGTTCACCGGACGGGCGAACAGCGCGCTGGCCGTCGGCGATCCGGGGCAGCCGCTGGACCGGGCGGCCGGGGCGGTGCGGGACTGGTACCAGGCCCGCGGCCTGCCCGCCATGATCGCCATCCCCCATCCGCGCCAGGCCGCAGGCGGTCCCGGTTGACCGATACCTCGCGGAGCAGGGCTGGAGTGTCCGGCCCGGCACGGCGACGGTGATGACCGCCCCGGCGAGGCAGGTGGCCCGCGCCGCGGAAGCCGCCCCGGCCGTTCCGGTCGGGGTGGACCCCGAGCCGGATGAGGCCTGGCTCGCCCGGTACCACTACCGGGGCCAGCACGGGCTGCCGCCGATCGCCAGGACGGTACTCACGTCCGCACCCTGGCAGGCGTTCGCCTCGATCCGGGCCGCCGGCCAGACGATCGCCATCGGCCGGGTGGCCGCGGCCGAGGGCTGGGCGGGCCTGACCGCCATCGAGGTCAACCCGGGGCACCGGCGCCGCGGGCTGGCCACCGTCGTGACGGCGGCTCTGGCCGCCCGGGCGGCCGCGCAGGGCGCCGCCTACCTCTACCTCCAGGTCGAGGACGACAACCCGGCGGCCCGGGCGCTGTACGGCCGCATCGGCTTCGCCGCCCACCATGACTTCCACTACCGCGTCGCCCCGGCCCGCAGCAGCCGCGATCCGGCGCCGGGGACGAATCACCGGCCTGCGGGCCCCGGCCGGCCGGGAGGCTGACGATGAGCACCACCGGCGCCCGGCCCCGGGCCGACGTAGGCACCCTGGTGTTTGACGTGCTCGGCACCGTCGTCGATGAGGCGGGGTCGGTCGCCGCCGAGACGGCCCGGGCGCTGGCCGCGGCGGGGGCCGGGCCACCGTGGCCAGGCCGGGTCGCGGCGGAATGGGCCCACCGGGTCGAAGCCCTGACCGGCCAGATCGCCGCGGGTGAGGCACCGTGGCGATCCAACGACGCGCTGCGGCGGGACGCACTCCGGGAGGCGCTGCGCACCGCGGCGCAGGATGGACTCTCGCCGGCCCTGGCCAGCGACCAGGCCCTGCTGGACGGCCTGGCCCTGATCGGCCACCGGCTCCGGCCCTGGCCGGATTCGGCCCGGGGCCTGCGCGCCCTGGCCGGGCACTTCACCGTGGTCGCCCTGTCCAACGCCAGCCTGGCCCAGCTGGCGTCCATGTCGGCAGCAGGCGGCCTGGCCTGGCACGGCGTCCTGTCCGCGGAACTGACTCAGGGCTACAAGCCCGATCCGGCCGTCTACCGGATGGCGCTGGATCTGCTCGGCCTGGACCCCGGGCACACCATGATGATCGCCGCTCATCCCTGGGACCTGCGGGCCGCGGCCGGGCACGGACTGCGCACCGGCTACATCGCCCGGCGTGGCGAGGGCATCCCGGCGCCGGAGGACCAGTTCGATGTGCACGCCACGGACCTGGCCGACCTCGCCGCACAGCTCATCCCGGCCCGCTGAGCCCGGGTCCGGCTGGCCTCTTCCCCCGGCGGCCCAGCCGGGCCGTTTATCCAGGCTGTGCCGGGCAGCTAAGGGCAGGCACGCTTAGTGACAGCGAGGAAAGGAGACGCCATGGCTGTGTCAGCCTTCCAGGATTACCCGCTGGCCGATCGCGACCGGGAATGGGACGGCGGCGCGGCGGAGAAGCGGATCCGGGCGTGGGCCGGCGCCGAGGACGAGCCCAACGCGAAATACCGGGATGCGCACGTCTGGTACGACAGTGAGAACAAGGACAATTTCACCGCGTACAAGCTGCTGATCGCGGACGTCATCCAGGGGAAGGTCTACGCGGTCCCCCGGGGCATCATGGCCGCGGGAAACGTGATGCAGGGCTCCCGGGGTGGGGTTGACCTGCCCAAACAAGACATAGACCGGGTAAAGAGCCATCTCGCCAAGTACTACAAGAAAATGGGCGAGGACCCTCCCTGGGACCGCGGATAGCACGTTTATCCAGGCTCGAGGGGGCAGGGTTAGCAGTACCCAGCCAAGGCCGGGCTGCGGCCGGCTCAGGAAGTGAGGTGGAACCATGACCGGCGTCATCATTGCCATCTGGCCCATCGCCCTGCTGATCGTGCTGGCCATCGTCGGTATCCCGCTCTGGATGACCGTGCGGCACCGGCACGCCGCGCCTGACCACCGCGAGGCCCGGTCCCACTACCGCGCCAAGCAGGCCACCCCGGCCGGGCAGCCGATCAGCGACTTCGTGCCGGCCACGGCCCGGCCGCGGCGGTAGACGGGCTCACGATCGTCCGCAAGACCCGGTCCGCGGACGACGACGGCATGGCCGTCCCCGTGCAGCGTCACTGGTAGGCGGCGGAGCAGCGGATTGACGGGCCCGGGCCAGATCCTGGCTCAGGCCTGAGCCTGCGGGCCGCCCCCCGGGGCCGGGGGCCCGGCCTCCTCCCCGGGGGCGGCCATACGCAGGATCAGCTGAGTCAGGTCGGCCAGGTCCGCGTCGAACTCGGCTTCCCAGGACCACGGCGCGTCCAGCCAGGTTCCCAGTTCCTGATGCGCAGGCAACTCCGCACCGGGCAGCTGGGCCCGTCTTTCCCTGGTCCCCAGGGTCCCGGCGGCGAACCGGCCGCCGACTTCAGAGACCGCGTAGCCCAGCACGAACGTGCTGAGCATCCGTTCCAGCCGCGCGACCTGGCCAGGCGGGACACCGGCGTCCAGCAGGGCCTGGTAGATCGCATCGACTACCCGGACCGCGTCGGGAGTCACCGCCGGGCGCGAGAACAGCAGCGGCACCACCGCAGGATGCCGGCGCGCCAGCTCACGGACGGCGTGAGCCAGGCCGCTCAGCCGCTCTGGCCACGGCCCGGCCGGATCGGGCAGCGCCAGGTCGGCCAGGATGCGGCCGACGAGCCCGTCCAGGAGCGCGTCCTTGCTGCTGAAGTGCGGGTACAGGGCCATCGCGGTCACCCCGACCCGCTGGGCCACCGCCCGCATCGACACCGCGTCCAGGCCGTCCTCATCGGCCAGCGCCAGCGCTGCGTCCAGGATTTCTTGCCGCCGGTCAGCCATGGATATACAGTGTAGATATATACGGTGTAGATCACTAGCGGGCGGCGGTGCGATGTCCAGGATGCAGGATGGTGGCCCCACGGCTGGCCTGGTCGCCGGGGGGCTGGTGAAGCGAGCGTACGGGCGAAGCGTTGCCCTGGACGGTTTCGGGCTGTCCGTCTCCCCCGGCGAGATCGCCGGCCTGGTCGGCCATAACGGCGCGGGCAAGAGCACGTTCGTCGAGACAGTGTCCGGCCTGGCCCGCCCGGACGCGGGGCGGGTCAGCGTGGCCGGAATCGATGCGCTCGCGCATCCCCGCCAGGCCCGGGCCCGGCTGGGCGTCTGCCCCCAGGAGACCGCGCTCTATCCCCGGCTGACCGTCGGTGAGCACCTGCGGCTGTTCGGGGCCCTCGCCGGGCTGCGCCGGGCTGCGCTGCGCCGGGCGGTGAACAGCGTCGCCGAGCAACTGTGCCTGACGGACGTGCTCGGCCGCCCGGCGGGACTGCTCTCCGGCGGGCAGCGCAAGCGCAGCCAGGCGGCCACCGCGCTGATCGCGGAGACGCCGGTCCTGCTGCTCGACGAGCCCACCGCGGGCGCCGACCCGCAGACCCGCCAGGCGCTGCTGGCCGTGGTCGCGGAGCGCGCGGCCGCAGGCGCCGCGGTCGTCTACACCACCCACTACCTCCCGGAACTGGAGGAACTCGGCGCCACCCTGGCGGTCGCGCGGGCGGGAAGGATCATCGCGCGCGGCGGCCAGGCGGCACTGCTCTCCGGCCTGGCGGGCACGGTGAACGTCCGCTTCGACGGGCCGGTGCCGGGCCAGCTGCGCAGTTACGGGCAGGTCTGCGGGGTCGCGGGCGACGAACTGCGGGTCGCCACCTCCGACCCGCCGGCCACCCTGGCCCGGCTGCTTGCCGCCGGCGCGGCACCGGTCTCCATCGACGTCAGCCGCCCGGGGCTGGACGACCTCTACGCCGCGCTCATCCGGGACTCCGCGCCCGCCTCGGCCGCGCTCCCCGGCTGACCAGGGGAACTGCGGTCACGACACCCTCAGCGTCCGATCACCCCTCTGCCTCCCGGGAGGACCGATGGCACCGTCCGGCACCGCTGTCCGGCTGGCCGCACTGAGCCGGCACAACGCAGCCCTCATGCTGCGCGAGCCCGGGCCGGTGCTGAGCCGGCTCATCATGCCCCTGGTCATGATCGTGCTCCTGCGGCCCCTCTACCTGTCGGCGCTGGCCCGCCGCGGCGTGCAGGCGGGCACCGTCCAGGTGGTCACCGGCATGCTGGTGATGTTTTCCCTGCTGGCCCTCTCCGTGGTCGGCACCGCCATCCTGACCGAGCGGACCTGGCGGACCTGGGACCGGCTCCGGGCCACCCCGGCGCGGAGCGGCGAACTGCTCGCCACCAAGGCGCTGCCCGGCTTCGGCATGCTGGCCGTGCAGCAGGCTGAGGTGCTGCTGTTCGGCGTCGTCGCGTTCGGCCTCCGCATCGCCGACCCGATCCTGCTGGCCGCCGCCGTCCTCTCGTGGGCGCTGGCCCTGCTCGGCATCGGCACGGCGCTGGGCGCCACGCTGCGCAGCCAGAGTGAGCTCAACATGGCCTACGACATCGGCGGCGTGCTGCTCAGCGCGCTCGGGGGCGCGCTCGTCCCGTTGTCCGTACTGCCCCGGTGGGCCCAGGCCGCCGCGCCGGTCTCCCCGGGTTACTGGGCCATGTCCGCCCTCCGCGCGGCCGTGGCGGGCCAGGCCGGCCCGGCGCTGCGGGCCATGGCCGTCCTCGTCGCGGTGGCCGCTGTCACCACGGCCCTGGGGGCCTGGCGGATCACCCGCGGCTGGGCCCGTTCCACGCAGCTGTGACGCTGGCCGGCCGCGCGACGTGACGCTGGCCCCAGGCGCCCGGGTGCCCTACGCCCGGCCGTCCTCGGGGACGGGCAGCACACTCGCGGCGTGCCGCCGCGCGAGTTCGCGGTAGATGCGGGGATTGCCCGCCACCCACTCCCCCGCGCCCCCGGTGACCGGCCCGGCCACCCGGGCCGGCACGCCGACGGCGAGCATCCCCCCGGGGATCTCCATCCTGGGCGGCACCGTGGCGCCCGCCGCGACCAGGGCGCGCGGTCCCACGACGGCCCCGTCGAGCACGGTGGCCCCGTTGCCGATCAGCGCCTCCGCGTGCACCACGGCGCCGTGCACCACGCACAGGTGCCCGATGGTGGCCCCCTCGCCGACCTCGGTGACCGGATCAGGGCCGCCGTGCAGGACCGAGCCGTCCTGGACGTTGGCGCCCCGCCGCACCAGGATCGGCCCGAAATCAGCCCGGAGCACGGCCCCGTACCAGATGGATGCCCCCGCCTCGACGTGCACGTCGCCCACCAGGGTGGCAGTCGGTGCGATCCAGGCCTCAGGGCTCACGGTGGGCGCGAGGCCCTCGAAAGAGAACAATGGCACCCGCCCATGATGCACTGCCTGCGCGCCGCGGTGCCCACGGCGCCCGGCTGGCAGCGCGCCGGGATGCCTGGCAGCGGCGCAGCCGCGCGATGACCACGGCGGAGCGTCACCACTGCCGCCGGACATTGGCGGCTATTTCACCCGCGATATGACACGCCGTAGGCGATTCTGGAGCCTCATTCCGGGTTCTCGCGTTCACGCCGAGTTACCTTAGGAATTGTGTTCGCCTACGCAGTTTCATCCTGGCCGGTGGAGCTTGTCCGATTCGGCGCCGCGCGACGGAGCACGCTCACGGCTGCAACCCGCTCGCGGTGGTGGCATGACCTCTCCGGATGACGCCTGTAACCCCGAGGCGGCCCCGTCTATCCGCAGGGTCCGATCACGCGGGCAGCGTGCTGTGCCGCCTCCTCATTTCCCACCCTGACGTCGTCGACATCGAGATCCTCGGCCAGGCCGAGATCCTGGAAGGAATCACCTCATACTCGCTGGGCGTGACGCTGCCGGGCGGCCGGGAGCTCTACATCGACGTGGAGGATGCGCCCGCGGGCCCGCCGGGGGCTGCGGGACCGTGAGCGGCGGGCGGGCCGTCCGGGAAGGACTCGGGGGTGGCGCGCTCGATGGCGGGCCAGCCGACGTCCGCGTCGTACTCGGCCCGCTCGGCCCGCCCCCCGCCGCGCAGGCCGAACAGCCGCTTGGAGATCAGCAGGTAGGCCACGATGGCCAGGTTGATGACGAGGGCAAGCACCTTCAGCGTGGTCACGCTCTTGGTCAATTCGTAGATCTCGTACGGCACGAACACGACAGTCGCGACGAAGGTCAGGTATTCAGCCCAGCGGCGGCCCAGCCACAGCCCGATCGCCTCGACACCCTCGAGGGCCGCGTACGCGGCGATGGCGACCCCGAGCAGGTACAGGTTCCTGAGCTGGACGGCGAACAGCCGCTGCAGGTCAAGCACGATGCCCTGGCGGCTGCTGACCATCGGGCCGCCGAGGCCGCCTTGCAGGTCGTGGAGGATGCGGGTGAAGTCGGCGTTCAGCGCCGCCTTGTTGCCGGCGAACAGGAATACGGCGGCGGCGAGGGCGGACAGGACCAGGAAATGCAGAACCCGGTCGATGGCGATCAGCCGCAGGACGTACCGGTCGCGCAGCGGCCGGCCCCGCAGCGGGAGGGTGACCTCCTCGCGCGGCGGCGGGTACCGCCGGGCCGGCTGGCCGGGCGGGCTCAGCACCACCCAGGAGTCGCAGCGCAGGCACCGGTACCAGCGCAGCCCGCCCGACTCCCGGGCGAAGAGGTTATCGCCGCCCCGAAGTTCGGCCGCGTCCGTGCCGAGTAGCTCGTGACCATGCAGGCCGCAGCCGATGAGCTCGTAGCGGAGCTTGGGCAGGTACCGCCGCGGCCGCTCCGTGCCCGGGGCCGCCGTCGGCGCGGATACCGTCCCCGCCGCGGCTCCCGTCGCGGGGGCGGATCCTGCCGCAGGCGCGGTGACCGCCCCCGGGGCGGAGGCCGGCCTGGATGGGGGCGCCGGGCCCTCAGTGCTCATACCTGCGTGCTACCCGTCAGCGTGGCGGCTAACAGCCCAGCCGGTCAGGCATGGATGGCACCGGCCGGCAGATGGACCCCGGTCAGCCGCTCGGCCTCGGCCCACAGCCGGGCGGCGGCCGCGGTGTCGCGGGCCCGGCGCGGCGGGCGGACGAAGGTGGTGGGACCGACCAGCCCGAACGTGCCGCCCGGGCCGTAGTAGCCACCGGGCACGGCCGACGGGCTGGTCGCCGCGTACAGCAGCGGCTCGGTGCCTGGCCCGACGTCCTGCGACGGGAGGAAGCTCATGCTGTTGAAGACCGACCGCTTCGGCTTGTCGCGGCCCAGGCTGGCCCCGGCGGTCTGGAGATTCGTGCGCGTGAATCCCGGGTGCGCCGCGACACTCATCAGGTCCCAGTCCCGCTCGGCCGCGACGGCCGCGAGATGCAGGGTCATCATCAGGTCGGCCAGCTTGGACTGGGCGTAGGAGAAATTGGCGCTGTAGCGGCGTTCCCACTGCAGGTCGCCGAAGTGGATCCGGCCGAAGTTCGCGGTGCCGCTGCTCATCGTGACCACCCGCGGCGCCGGGGCGGCCAGCAGCAGCGGCAGCAGCCGGAGGGTCAGCGCGAACGGGCCGAGGAAGTTACTGCCGAACTGCAGCTCGAAGCCGTCGGCGGTGGTCATCCGGGCCGGCGGCGCCATCACCCCGGCGTTGTTGATGAGCACGTTGACCGGGGTCCCCTCGGCCAGCAGCCCGTCGCTGAACTCCCGGACGGAGGCCAGGTCGGCCAGGTCGACACGGCGCACCTCGAGCCGGGCCTCCGGGTGGCGGGCCAGGATCTCGGCCCGCGCCTGCTCCCCCTTGGCCGGCGTGCGGACGGCCATGATGACGTGGGCGCCCGCCTCGGCGAGACGCCGCGCCGCCTCCTTGCCGGTGCCGCTGTTAGCGCCGGTAACGATGACGCGCTGGCCGGCCTGATCAGGGACCGTGTACATGGTGACGTTTCCTTCCGGACCTGTGAAAGACCATCGGTCTCTTATCTGCGAACTTAGCAGACCGGTGGTCTGTAGACAAGGGACCGCTGGTCTGTAAAATGTGGCCATGACCACGTTCCAGCGTGCGCGCAGCGAGGAGCAGCGGGAGGTACGGCGCCGGGCGATCCTCGACGCCGCGGCGGCCATGCTGGCCGAGATGCCGGTGGCCCAGGTGACCCTCAACGAGCTCAGCCGGCGGGTAGGACTGGCCAAGTCGAACGTCCTGCGCTACTTCGAGTCCCGCGAGGCCGTGCTCCTGGAGCTGCTGGACTCGGCGTGGCAGGAATGGCTGACTGCGCTCGAGGCAGGCCTGGACGGCGCGGTGGACGCGGCCGCACCCCCGGCCGGGCGGGGTGACCAGCTGGCGGCGGCGCTGGCCGTGTCGCTGGCCGCCCGGCCCGTGCTGTGTGACCTGCTCAGCGCCCAGGCCGCCGTGCTGGAGCGCAACGTCTCCGTGGAGGTCGCCACCGCCTACAAGCGGGCCTCGCTGGCTGACGTGTCGCGGCTGGGCCGGCTCATCCACCGCCACCTGGGCGAACTCGGGGACCAGGACGCGGAGCGGCTCGCCGCCGGTGCGGTCCTGGTGGCCGGCGCGTTGTGGGCGCACGCCCAGCCGTCGCCGGCCGTGCTCGCGGCTTACGAGGCCGATCCGGCGCTGGCCGTCATGCGGACCGACTTCCCCGTGACCCTGCGCGAGGTGCTCGAGGTGCTGATCGCCGGCCTGCTGGCCCGTTCGCCGCGTTCAGCCGGCGTCCAGCGTGAGCGCGGCGAGCGCTTCGCCCACGGCCGCGATCCGATCCCCGTCCCACTCCACGGCCGGGTCCGGCTCGAGGAACGAGGAGGCGATGCTGGCCAGGCCGAGGGCGGGCAGGGACCACTCATCCGTGGCCGCCGCCCCGAACGGCTTCGCCTCCGTCCGCTCCGCGGCTAGCTCGGGCATGGACAGGGCCATGATCACCAGGCCGCGCATGGTAGCGCTGAGCAGCGGGGCCAGCGACTCGAACGTGGCGCCGACCTCGGGCCGCAGCCGGTACCCGAACAGGCCCGCCAGCCGCCGCCAGGCCGCCGCGATCCGGGCCAGCTGGCCGCGCTCGGACTGGGCCAGGGCCGCCTGGACCTGGTCCCGCAGGTCGCCGTCGGACAAGCTCATGAAGGTTGCGTGCAGCGCGAGGTAGGTCCGCCAGGCCACCGATCCGTACAGGGTGCCGAAGTCCAGCAGCGCCAGCTGGCGGAACAGCTCCGCGAGCAGGCTGCGGCGTAGCTCGGGGGTCTCGAGCCAGTCCAGGCGCCCGGCCACGATGCCCCGGATCATGGCCAGCTCATCCTCAACGATCGTCGGCGCCGCATTCCGGGCCAGCTCCCGGACCAGGTCACTGAAGAACAGGTCTTTGTAGGGCCAGCGGCGGTACACGGCGCTCCGCGAGACATCGGCGTCGCGGATCACGTCTTCCAGGCTGATGTGGTCCAGGCTCACCGTGAGGCCGGTGCGCTCCACCATGGCCACTGCGGTGCGGAGCATCCGCTGCTTAGTCTCGTGGTCCGACAGCCGCCGTCGGCGGCGCGCCAGGCCGGTCGGCGCCTTCAGGTCGCTCACCGGAATTCACCCGCCTTAGGAATCCAGCACGCTCGGGATCCAGTCTTGTGGGATTGAGCAGTCTTGGGACTTAGGACTCTATGTTTCAAGTTTGATATTCGTAATTCTATACCCGAGCGCGGGCCCAGAAGGACCCGGGCCGACCCGCAATATGGACGGAGGAACGATACGCATGTTCATCTCAGAGGAGAGTGTGCGCGCCATGTATCCGGGAGGCCGGGCCGATGCGGCTGCCCGGCGGATGTCCCGCTGGTGGGCATGGGTGATCCGGCTAGGGCTGCTGCCCCGGCGCTGGGTGACGCTGGAGGTGCCCGGGCGCCGGACGGGATTCCGCACCCGCTTCCCGCTGGGCATGGCGGACTGGGAGGGTCAGTGGTACCTGGTGCCGATGCTCGGCGCGCGGTGCAACTGGGTGCAGAACGTGCGGGCCGCGGACGGCCAGGTGATCCTCCGGCGCCGCCGCGGCGTCCCGTGCCAGCTGGCCGAGGTGCCGGCCGGTGAGCGTGCCCCGATCCTGCGCCGTTACCTGGAGAGGGTGCCGGGGGCCCGCCCGCACATCCCGGTCGGCCGGGACGCGCCGCAGGCGGATTTTGAGTCCATCTCGGCCCGGTACCCGGTGTTCCGGGTGCTTCCCGCTGCTGACCCCGGCCACCCGGGAGACCAGGCCGCCCGCCGGGAGCGCGCGGCACCGCGGAAACGTCACTGGTGGCGCTGGATCCTCGCGGGCGTGGGCGTGCTCGTCGTCCTCGCCGTGCTCGCGACCGGGCTCTTCGTCAAGCTCCAGGCCGCGGCGCCCCCGCTGGCACTGCCCGCGGGCCGGGCTAGCGCACCGGCCGGGCCGCTCGGCGGCACCTGGACCGTGGCCCCCGGGTCGCAGGCCGGGTTCCGGGTCCGCGAGAGCGCGGTGGGATTCAGCAACGACGTCGTCGGCCGCACGGACCAGGTCAGCGGCACCCTGGTCATCACCGGCGACCGGGTGACCAGGGCGACGTTGCGCATCCGGCTCACGGGCATGACGGTCAACGGGAAGCGGCAGCCCCAGTTCGCCCAGAGCCTTGGAACGCAGGGCGATCCGGTCGCGACGTTCATCCTCACCCGCCCGGTCACCCTCGCAGCCGCGTTCACCCGGGGCTCGGCCGTCAGCCTGACGGCCGCAGGGCGGCTTACGATGCACCAGGTCTCCCGGCCGGTGACCGTCGCTCTCACCAGCCGCCGGGATGGCCTGGCGCTGCAGGCCGCCGGCTCCATCCCGGTCACCTTCTCGCGGTGGGGCATCCGCGGACCCCAGGGACTCGGCTTCCTGGGATCGCTGGCCCGCAACGGCACGGCCGAGTTCCTGCTTATCCTCTCCCGCGGCAGCGCCACCACCGCGGCCGGCTGAGCTGACGGCCGACGATCCGCCCCGGCCCTGGCCGGGGCGGGGACTCAGTCGAAGCGGCGGGCGCTCGGGTACCGCTGGCCGCCGTCGACCACGACGTTCGAGCCGGTCACCCACGAAGCCCGCGGGGACAGCAGGAAGGCGATCACGTCCCCGACCTCCCGCAGCCGGCCCAGCCGGCCGAACGGGAACTGGGTGGCGAGGAACGTGGCGAAGTCCTCCGGGTTCTGCTGCCGGAAGCGTCTCCCAGGATCCGCCCGGGAACATGATGGAGCCCGGGCTGACCGCGTTCACTCGGATGTGATCGGGCGCCAGCTCCTGGGCGGCGGTCGCCGCGAGCTGGATCTCGGCCGCCTTGGCCGCCGCGTAGGCGGTGCGCGGCGCGGGACGCAGGCCGGTGATCGAGGAGACGATCACCACGGCGCCCCCGCCCGCGTCGCGCAGGTAGGGCAGGCCCGCGCGGATCAGCTCGGCCGCGTGCCCGGCGTTGAGCGCGAACGTCGCGGTGAAGTCGCCCGGTCCGGCGCTCTTGAGGTTGCCGCTGCCGACGGTGCCGCCGGCGTTGGCGACCAGGAGGTCAAGGCCGCCGAGCGCCGCCGCTATGTCATCCACCGCGCGGTTGAGCGCGTCGATGTCCGTCACGTCCGCCGTGGTGGTGGTCACGGGTGTCTCGTGGCTGGCCAGTCGCTTGGCTGCGGTGGCCAGGCCCTTGGCGTTGCGGGCCACGAGACCGACCGCGACCCCCTCGGCGGCCAGCGCCTCCGCGGCCGCGAAGCCGATGCCCCTGCTGCCGCCGGTGATCAGGGCGCGGCGGCCGCGCAGTTCGAGATCCATGCTGACTCCCATCCCGGCCCTCGTGATCGGGCCCCGTCAAGGGTGCCACGACGAGGCCTGGCCACCTCACCCAGGCGCCCGGACCGGTCGGCGGCGCGGCCAGGATCCGGCCGTCCGCACCGGCCGCCACGGCCCGCGAGACCGCCGTGCCCAGGTCGAGGCCGATCACGAAGGTCATGCCGCCCGACGGTGGCACACTCGTCCCGCTTTCTGCCAGCCCGGGCCGCCGGGTCCGCGGAGGAGGAACTCAGCGCTTTCGGGACGTAGCGTGGGTAGCCCGGGGGGATGGGCACCTGGAGCAGCTTCAGGTTGGCCGTGGTGGGGCGCAGGTAGGTCCAGTCATTCGTGGTCACGGTGGCGTGGCCGACTCCGTTGACCATCCGGATCGGGAGGTGGGTGCGGGCGTTCACCCACAGGAGGGTGGGCAGCGGCTCGATGTGATCCGGGCCCCGGTTCGTCTCGCTGAGCTCAATGGCGGGCTGGCCTTCTATCCGGGTGCGGTGCACGACCCGCCATTCACCCTCAGCGATCCCCCGGGCCAGCGAAGCCGGGCTGAGGAAGCCGCCCGCGCCGATGTCGGACGAGAATGCCGCGAATCTCCCGCTGATCCGGGACCAGGTTCCGGGCGGGGTGTTGGTCGGGCCGAAACCGCAGGCGGTCTGGCCCGTCCCGCCGAAACAGACCATGGTGAGCTGAGCCAGGACGCTGCTTGCCCCGGCCCGCGGAGTGGCAAACGCGAGTGCGCTGTCCTCGACCACGGTCAGGGCCGGTACCTTCGGCGTGCGCTCGGCGAAGACCGTGCGGTCGACCTGGCGCTGCCCCACGGAAGGCTGGGCTGGCCAGGACCAGTCCCGGTACACGTCCACGGTGACGCCCTTGGTGACGCCGGTTTCCGTGGCGTACTCGATGTCGTCGCTGACCCCATTGAACGCGGTCAGCATGGCCCGGCCCACGGCGGCCGCGGTAGGCAGTCCTGCCTCGCCGTGAGCGCTGCCGGGCAGCCCGGCCTGGCCGGGCCTGCTGCCGGGACGCGGCGACGCGGAGCCCGGCAGCAAGGTGATCACCAGTCCGACGGCCGCCGCCGCAACGGCCAGGGACAGGACCAGCCGGGGCCGGCGCCACCACCGATGTGCTGCCGGTGGCCGCCACCGGCGGATCCGGCGGGGGCCGCCCGGGCCGGCGCCCGCTCCGGTGGCACCGCGCACCGCGGCCAGCACGGTGTCCGCGCTCGGTGCGTGACGTTCGAGCGTGGCCAGGGCCTGGCGCAGGTCGTCCTCGGTTCGCATCGGTCCCCCGTTCCCGTCGCGCGTCATGACTTCTCCTTGATCACGTGCTGGGCCGGGCTCGGGGGGCCGGCCATCTCGACGCGCAGCAGGGCGAGCGCCCGGGAGGCGTAGCCGCGCACCGTGCCCGCGGCGCAGCCGAGCGCGTCGGCGATCTCGGTGTCAGAGAGCCCCTCGTAGTACCGGAGGACGAGCACGGCCCGCTGCCGGGCGGGCAGCCGGGCCAGTTCGGCCAGCAGGGCCTCGCGCTCGGCATGCCCGGCGGCGGGATCCGGCGTGAGCCGGCCGTCCACCTCGGTGCCGGCCCCTGACGGCACCAGGCGCCACGACCGGCGGCGCCAGGACAGGTACTCGTTGACGATCATCTTCCGGACGTACGCTTCCGGCCGGTCCAGGCCCGCGATGGTCTCCCAGCGCCGGCTGGCCCGGAGCAGGACTTCCTGCACCACGTCCTCCGCGAGGCTGCGGTCGCCGGTGAGCACCGCGGCGAACCGCAGCACCGCCGGCAGCCGGGCCGCCGCGAATTCCTCGAACGTCAATGCCGCCTCCGCCATCGGTCCCCACGTATTACACGCGGGCCGGCGCTGTTCTGCTGTGCGGCCCTGCTGTGCGGCTCCACTGTGCGGCTCCAGTGTGCGGCGATCCCGGAACCGGGTAATCCCCCGTAATCGCCTGTAATCCCTGTAGTCAAGCGCTTGACCCATGGGGCCGGACGCGATTACCGTCTCTGGTACGGCGGCTGGCGGCACCAGCCCCGGCGTCCCGGGCCCCGGCGGCTGACCACAACGGGAGGACCGTTGAGGATATTTTTCGTCTCGGATATCCACGGGTCGGTCAAGTGCTTCCGGAAGCTGGTCAACGCGGGAAAGTTCTACGGTGCCGACCTGCTGCGCCAGCGGCTGGGCGGGGACGGCGCTCCCCCGCCCCCGCCGCTCGCGCTGACCCCGCCACTGGCGGCCGACGGCGCGCGGTTCCGGTGACCGGGGACATGGCCGGGGCAGGCGGCGGGCCGGGGACTGGCGGCACGGCGGGGACTGGCAGCGCGGCGGGGATGTCCCGGATCGAGTGGGTGCGCAGCGGCTGCCGGCTGCTCGGCTCGATCGCGGCGGAGTTCAGCCGGACCCGGCCGTTCGACGGCCTGACCATCGGCACCGGGATCCACCTGGAGCCCAAGACCGTCGCGCTGCTGCTGACGCTGGCCCAGGGCGGCGCGCGGGTGGTCTCCACCGGCAACCTGTCCAGCACCCAGGCCGACGCGGTCGAGTACCTGCGCGCCCGCGGGGTGGAGGTGATCGGCGCGGCCACCACCGACGAGGGTGTGCACGGCGAGCACCTGCACGAGGTCATCGCCACCCGGCCGCACCTGCTGCTGGACAACGGCGGCGACCTGTTCGTGCGGTACCTGGCCGAGCCGTATCCAGGGTTGCTGGGCGGGACGGAGGAGACGACCTCGGGGCGGATGCGGCTCCGGCCGCTGGCCGCCCGGCTGGGCGTCCCGGTCCTGGTCATCAACGACAGCCCGATCAAGCAGTTCGCGGAGAACCGGCACGCGGTCGGGCAGAGCGTGCTCGAGTCGTACCTGCGGATCACCAACCAGATGACCAACGGCCGGCAGGTGGCCGTGTTCGGCTACGGCGCGTGCGGGAAGGGCGTGGCAGCCAATTTCCGGAACGCCTGCGCGTCAGTGGCGGTGGTCGAGATCGACCCGGTCACGAGGCTGGAAGCCAGCCTCGACGGGTTCGCCGTCCCCGGCCGCGACCAGGCCCTGCGCGCCGCGGACGTGGTCATCACGGTGACCGGGGCCGAGTCGGTGATTACCGCGGACGACCTGGGGCTGCTGAAGGACGACGCGGTGCTGATGAACGCGGGCCACTTCCCCCGGGAGATCGCCGTCGACGACCTGGCCGGCGCGGCGTCCGTGGTGGAGCGGTACCCGGCGGCGGACGGGATCGAGACGTTCCGCCTGGAGGATGGCCGGCGATTCCACCTGCTGACCCGGGGGCACATGGCCAACCTGGCGGGCCCGCGGCCGCTGGGCAATTCCATCGAGTCGATGGACCTCGGGTTCGCCCTGCAGGCGCGCTGCCTGGAGGCCGTCGCGGCCGGGTCGCTGGCCGGCGGGCACGCAGTGGTGCCGGTCCCGCAGTTCATCGACGAGCTGGTGGCCGTGTCGTTCCTGGACCGGTACGGCCGCTCCGGCGAGTCCGCCCGGTCTGGCGGGTCCGGCCCGCCGGGCGGGCCCGGGTCAGGGCCGGGCGCGCGGGCCGCGGGGCCGAACGGGGCCGGTGGACTCCCGGACGACGAGGGCGCTGGGCAGCACCTTGCTGCGGGGCGCGCGCCCGGTCCGGATGTACGTGCCTAGCAGGGCCGCCGCTTCGGTGCCCAGCCGGGTCGCGAACAGGTTCACGGTGCTCAGGGAGGGTTGGGTCAGCTCGGAGTAGGGCAGGTCGTTGAAGCCCACCAGGGACAGGTCACCCGGGATGTCCAGGCCCAGCGACCGGGCGGCCCGCAGCACCCCGTAGGCGTGCAGGTCGTCCCCGCACACCACGGCAGTCACGCCCGACGCGGACCAGTCGGGCCAGATGCGCCGGAAGCCCTCGTAGGCGTCATCGATCGTCATGCCCTCGAGAACCAGATCGTCCACGGCCAGGCCCGAGCCGTGCTCCAGCAGCCCGGCCTGCAGCTCTTCGCGGCGGTGCTGCAGGGAGACCTTCTTCTTCCGGCTGACCCCGACGTAGGCGACCCGGTCGTGGCCGAGTGCGGCCAGGTACCCGGACAGCTCACGGACCGCGCTGCGCAGGTCCAGGTCGACGCTGGGCAGCTCCCCTGCCGTCCCGCCGGCGTCGAGGATCACGGTCGGGCAGGTGGGCACGAAGCTGGCCAGGAACTCGCTGCCCGGGGTGGCCAGGATCAGCCCGGCGAGGTTGCCGGCCAGCGCCCGCTGCACCGTGCTGAGGTTGTAGTCCTCGCCGCCCTCGGGCATCAGCACCGTCAGCGAGAAGTCGCGGTCCAGGTGCCGGGTAAGCCCCTCCAGGACCATGGAGAAGAACGGGTTCGTGGGGTCGGGACCGACGAAGCCGACCGATTCGAGCTGCCCCCGCGCCAGGGCGCTGGCCGTGGAGTTGACCCGGTAGCCGAGGTCCGCGGCGGCCGCGAAGATGAGGCTGCGCAGCTGCGGGCTGACCCGCCCCGCATCTTTGCCGGTGAACACGAGTGACACGGTCAACGCGGAACAGCCGGCCCGCTCGGCTACGTCCCGGGCGGTGGCGCGGCGGCTGACCGGGTTTGTCGTCACGCCTTGAGATTCTGGCACGCCGGGCGGCCGGTCAGGGGATCTGCAGCCCCGGGCGTGGAATCCCCGCCGGCTTGGGAGCCCGGCCGAGGGATCCGGCGCGGATCCGCTAGGGCAGCTGGCCCAGGCGGCCGACGACCAGCCGATGGCCAGCCCGCTGCCGGTAAGCCATGACCATCGTGACCCCCAGCACGACGAGAGCGGCCTCGATGACCAGCGACACGGTGCCGACCCAGTAGCCCCAGTCGCCGACGTCGCCGTGATCACCCGGGAGCCCCACTGAACGGGACACGACGTAGGCGATAAACGGCCCCGTGCCGAGCAGTGCGGCCAACGCCCACCCCACCCAGGCCGACCACGGAACGAGCAACGTGACCGCCGTGACCACGGCCCCCACCTCGATGAGCCGGTAGCCCCAGCCAATCCAGTCCGGTGACGCGAAGCTGCTGATCCCGCCCTGATCCGCCACGTGCACGGTGGCGATGGCCAGGGCCAGGAGCGCCCCCACCATCCGGACGGCTATTTCCGGCCCGGCACCGGCCCTCACCCCGGGCCGGTCCGAACCGGCCCAGTCCACCACCTGCTGCCCAGCCATCGTCGTCCCCCTAGCGTGGTCGTGTCCCAGTGATCCCTTCCGTTTCCGTACACGGGGAGGAGAGGGCTCCGGTTCACGGCCTCGTCAGGGACGATGATTGCGCTGGTGAGCCCGGGCCAGGCCCGGGGCACGACTCGTCATTCGCGTGATCGGTGAGCACGCGGACGAGGTAGGCACCGAGTTCCCGGGTACGAGGATCCGGCCACCACTGAGAGTGCCGGTGTGTCGGCGGTGGGGTGGGGTTGCCGTCCGGGACCAGCACTACGGGATCCCAGCAGGGCTGGTCAACCTGACTTCTCAGGTCATTGTCGTCGAGGCGGAACTCGGGCTCAGCAAAGATCCATGAGCCGATGTAGTCGCTTTTCCGGCACAGGTTTTTCCACCGTCCTGCGGGGCCAGCTCCGGGTGAATCCTGAGGCGCGGTCGTTGCGCCGAGAAGCGCGGCGAGCTCGGCGAGCTGGCCGCTGCCGAAGTAGGCCGGGAATGCCCGGCCGTAAAGGCGCTGCGCCGGGCAGGCCAGCGTGAGCAGGGCCACGCAGCACCGGACCTCTGGCGGCAGCTGGGCGATGACGGCTGGCGCGATGACGGAACCCTGGCTGTAGCCGGTGAGCAGGACGGGGCCGGGCTTCACGGTGAGCCCGGACGTGCGCTGCAGGTCCGGCTGCCAGGCCTCGGCCAGCAGGCCGGCCACATCGTCGGCGCCGTGGCCAGCGTGCCCGGTGAGCAGGCGGATCCGGTCGACGAGCTCGGGCACGGCCCGTTCGGCGTAACACGGTGGCGCCAGCGGGTGCACGGCCCGCGGCCAGAACGTGGCCACGTCCCACAGGGCACCAATGGTCTTGCGCTTCGATGGATCGGAATACGCCTGGCGCAGCAAGGCAACCAGCCACCCGGCCGCCAGAACGCCAAGGGCCGCGATAAGTGAGGCTAGACCGTGCCCCCAGTCGGGTACGTGGCCTGCGGGGCCGGCGGTGAAAGCGGCAGCGAGTTCGGCAGCCAGCAGCGCGAGCAGACCGCCGCCGGCTACCCAGGCCGCTGCGGATGCAGCCTGGTCAGCGACCAGGCCGATAGACCACGCCTTGCTTATCGCTGTGCGGTTGCTGGCATAGCCCGGGTCATCACCGCCGCGGGCTCCTCCGGCTGTCGCGTCGCCATAGGCAGCGGCTACTGCAGAGGCCTTACCTGGCCCGCTCGTCTCGAATTGGCGGCAGTGGGTCCGGTACTTGCGGCCGAGCGGGATAGCCGCCGCGGCGGCCCCGGCCAGCAGTCCGGCGGCCACGGCACCGAAGGCGTAGATCGGCCACGGCACGGCCAGCACGTTCCCCGGGGTGACATCGAACCGGAATCCGCTGGGCAGCGGCGTGCCCAGCAGCCGCGTCACCCCGAAGTTGACGATCGCTGTCAGCAGCCCGCCGAGCGTGAAACCCAGCACCGCGACGAGTGGGCTGAGCCAGCCGTGCAGGTATGGCGTGACTTCCCCGTAACTGCCGGCCGCACGGGCCCGCCTGGCCAGCACGGCGACGATGACCGTCAGAATTATGAGCACGGCCGCCTGCACGATCAGCAGGACCGCCAGGAAGCCGGTGAAGAAGGGCAGCGCGCCTGGCTGCGGGCCGTGCCGGTGGTCGGTCCAGCCGCTGACCAGGGCCGCGCCGAGGAGCGCAGCCGCCGCGGCGGCCAGAACCCCGAGGCACCAGCGGTCGGCGCCCTTCTTCTGCGGGTTACCGTCTAGCGCCATCGTGACCCGGTAGCGCTCGGCCAGCGGTGAGACGACTGAGATAGCCGCCGCGGCGAGCACGGCCGCGGCGAAACCCACCACCACCCACCGGGCGGCCGCCGGGCGGTCCGAGGGAAGCGCCGTGATCAGCGCCGCTGCCGCCAGGGCGGCCGCAGAGTGCAGCGCGCGCTGGCGGCTGACCAGTGCATTACCCTTCCAGAACCCCGGCTGGGACAACGGCAGCCGCGGATCCAGATCAGGCGCCGTGCCGGCGATCCTCGCCTCATACTTGCTCGCGGTCGTGACACTCAGCCACCACAGTGCGGCGACGACCGCCGCGACCGCCACCAGGGCGAGGGCGATGCGCCATCCGGCGGTCCACGCCCCGTACCACCCCATCCAGCTGGGGAGCATGCCCGCACGGCCCGCGGCCTGCCAGGCGACCGTACTGACCGTCACCGCCATCACCGCGCTCACGAACTGAACCGTGGCCGCGAGCGCCAGCATCCTCAGCAGGCCCCCCGCGATCCGGTGGCCCATGCCGCGGCTCAGGTGGGGGGCAGGCTCGGCTACTACCTCCGCCGTGGCGCCGGGCGGCACTGCCGCGGGCGGCAGCATGAAGTAGGCGACGTTGTACAACATGAACGGGGCCATCAGCAGCCACGACGCTGACGCCAGCGGCGCCTCGGTCAGGCCGCCCCACGAGTACGCCTCCAGCTTCCATGGCACGCTCGGCCGTCCCGGGCCATCCGGGCTCCACCGCCGGTAGAAGCCGGTCACATTGTCACCGGCGACTTGAAGCGCGGCCGGATGTTCAAGCATCGTCGGGCCATTCGACCCAGATACCCCGTGAATGCGCAGCTCGGTGACCGGCTGACCGGCCAGTGTCACGTCAACCAGGGCTCCGGCTGCGGCCGCCAGCACCGGGCTGGACTGATCGGCTGGCGCGAAACCCCACGCGGCATCAAAACCGAGAACCACATCCCCGGGCAGCGACGCAGGCGCGCCGGGCCGGGAATCGCCTGCGCGGACATGAGGAGAGCCGGATTCCTGATTGCCTAACATTGATGACTTCATGCCGCCCGCCCCCAGCATCAGCGTTGAAAGTCATCCCGCCGCCCGGATGGGCTGGCTGGAACTTGAACGCATGGTGCGCGGGCCGGGCGTGCGTGTCAAGAGACGGTAAACCATGGCGATGGGCGCACGCGCTGGCCGGTCTCGCAGCAGATTTGGTCTTGGATGATGGGAACCGAACTGGTCTGGTACTGCGACAGGGAGTGCATGGGAGCACGTGAGCGGCTTCGGCTATGAGACCGGGTGCCGAGGAGCGCGATGACGTCGCATTGCTGCGCGGGGTGAGGCGCGGTGATGAGGAGGCTCTTGCCGCTCTGTATGACCGGCACGCGGGCTGGCTGACCCTCCGGATGACGCGGCGGTGCGCGATGCCGGATGTGGTTGACCGCGCAGTCCAGGACACTTTCCTTGCCCTGTGGCGGCAAGCCGGCGCCTACCGCGGCGGCGGCGATGTCGCGGCGTTCATCTGGGGAATAGGTGTCCGCCGCCTGATCGACGCGATCCGCCGGGAGAACGGCGCCCGGCGGCGGCTGCCGTGGCGCGCAGCGGAACCAGCGGTGGTCGTCTCCGCTGAGGATCAGGTGCTGGCCGGTATCGAGCACGGCCGCCTGGGTCAGGCCCTGGCCCAGCTATCCCCCGAACTGCGCGGCGCCATCGAGGCGACCGTGCTGGACGGCCTGACCTGCGCGGAGGCGGCCGTCCTGCTGGGCGTCGCGGAAGGGACCGTCAAATCCCGCTGCCACCGGGCCCGCCTGGCGCTGCGCGCCGCGCTCGCCGATCAGCAAGCCGGAGCCGAAACACCGGCCCACCCCCGACAAGCCTGGGGAACATCATGACAAGCCCATGTCCCGACGCGGCCGGACCGGTAGCCGGAGCAGGCTGGCACGCAGGCGCAGACCTCCTGGCTAGCTATGCCGCCGGGACTTCCGAGGAAGTCGCTACCTGGTCGGTGGAGGCCCATATCACCGCGTGCGGGCGGTGCCGCTCAGCCCTCTCGGCTCAGGCGGACCCGCAGCGGCTGGCCCGCAACCGCTCGGTGCTGCTGGTGCGCGCCGCACTCCCCGACGGCGGGCGCACGGGGCGCCTGGTGCGCCGGTGCGGCGTTCCCGACCATCTGCTTCGCCTGGTCGCGGCCACCCCCTCGTTGCGCAGGTCCTGGCTGCTGTCCGTCATAGGCGTGCTGGCCGTGGTGACCGGTGAAGCCGCGGCAGTCAGGTACGGCTGGATCCGGGCCAGCGGGCCCAGGCGCCTGGCCGGGTACCCGGACCCGGAGGTCCTGGCGCCGTTCCTGCTGGTGGCCCCCCTGCTCGTGCTGGCGGGGGTCGCGGCGGCGTTCTTGCCCATGGTCGATCCCGCTCACCGGCTGGCGGTCGCGGCGCCCTTCTCCGGGTTCACCTTGCTTCTGGCCCGCACCGTCTCCGCGCTGGCCGCCGCGCTGGTGCCGGTGGCCGCCGCCGCGTTCCTCCTGCCCGGACCCGGATGGCTGCCCATCGCACTGCTGCTGCCGTCGCTGGCGTTGTGCACCTTCACGCTCGCGGCCACGACGGTCATGGACCCCCGCGGCGCCGCCGTCGCGGCGGGGGCGTTGTGGGCCCTGCCGGCGCTCCTGCTGGCGGCGAGTCACGTGCCGCTCCAGATCGTGCAGCCGGACGCCCAGTTCGCGTGCGCCGCCGTGCTGTGCGTCTCCGCGGTGGTGCTGCTGGCGCGCCGTGACCACTTCGAGTGGGGATGAGATGACCCTGAACATGCGCACCGCAGCCATCCGCGTCGATGGCCTGTCCCGGCGGTATGGGGCTACCCGGGCCCTGGACGAGGTCGATCTCACGCTGGAGCAGGGGATCACCGGGTTGCTGGGGCCGAACGGCGCAGGGAAGACGACGCTGCTGTCGATCCTGGCCACCGTCAGCGAGCCGGACGCGGGCCGGGTGTCGGTGTTCGGCCTGGACCCGCGGGAGGCGGCGGAGCGGGTGGAGATCCGCCGGCGGCTCGGCTACCTGCCTCAGGAGCTGGGCTATCACCGGCATTTCACGGTCGCCGGGTTCCTGGACTACGTGGCGATCCTGAAGGAGATCACCGACCGGCGCCGCCGGGCCGACGAGGTGGCCCGGGTGCTGGCCGCCACCGGCCTGGAACGCCGCGCCCGGACCCGGATACGCGCCTTGTCCGGCGGGATGCGGCAGCGCCTGGGGATTGCCCAGGCCCTGCTGGGCCGCCCTGGCCTGCTGATCCTGGACGAGCCGACGGCCGGGCTGGACCCTGAGCAGCGGCTGCGGTTCCGGGAGCTGCTGTCGGGCCTGCCCGGCGACCCGGTGATCGTGCTGTCCACCCACCAGGCCGACGACATCGCCGCGATCTGCCCCCAGGTTGTCGTGCTGCTCCAGGGCCGGGTCCAGTTCGCGGGCACCCCGGCCGAGCTGGCCGCCACCGCTGCCGGGCGGGTGTGGGCGGCTGATGCGCGCGACCCGCATGCCCATCTGTCCTGGCGCGGCGGTGACAACCGGTGGCGGCACATCGGCGACGCCCAGCCAGCTGGCGCCGAGCTGGTCGCGCCGACGGTCGAAGATGGCTACCTGCTGCTGTCCCACGCGGCCGGTGCCCGATGACCGCTCCCGGAGGCGGACCGGCCGTGCGCAGCGCGGCCGCCGGCGCCCCGGCCGGTGCGGGCGGCCGGTCACGTGTCACGGCGCGGTCCCGGGCCCCCCGGCTGCGGACGGTGCTGGGCGTGGCCAGGGTAGAGGCGCTCCTGCTGGTCCGCAGCCTGCTGGTGCTGGCTGGACTGGTGGCGGGCGGCGCCGTGGCCTGGGTCCTGATCTCGCCGAGGGAACCGTTGTGGTGGAACGCCGCCTGGCGGATCGGGTTCGGCCAGCTCGTCCTGGCCATGGCCGTGCTGGTCGCCACGCAGCTGGCCGCCGGGCGGCCCCGCAGGGACGCCATGGCTGACCTGTACGCCAGCTTCCCGGCCACGGCCAGCCACCGCACCCTCGCCCATCTGGCTGGCCTGGCGGGCGCCGCGCCCGCCAGCCTGCTGCTGATCGGCGCGGCCGCCGCCGTGGTGCAGGTACGCGGCGTTATCGGGACGCCGAGCATCACGGTGCTGGCAGGCGGGCTGCTGCTGGTGATCGCCGCGGGAGCGGCCGGGATCGCTATCGGCACGCGTTTCCCGCATCCGCTGGCCGGAGTGCTGGGCGCGCTGGTGCTGCTCCTCAGCTCCGGCACGTCGCACACGGCCACCGGAAGTGGTATCTGGCTGCTCCCGTGGGAGTGGACGCAAGATCGAGCTGGGCTGGCTGCCCGGCCCGATGGCCGGATATCCGCCCGCCGGCGCGCACGTGCTGGAACTGGCCGGCCTCGCCGTCCTGGCCGGGATAGTCGCGCTGACGGTGACCGCCGGCCGCGCCCGGGCCCGGGCCGGGCTGGCAACGGCCGGCATCCTGGCCCTGGCGGTGACCTGCCTCGCCGGGGCACTGCAGCTGCGCCCCATCCCGACCCCGGAGCTGAACCACCTGGTCACCGAGGCCGCCGATCCGGCCTCGGTGCAGCGCTGCACCACCGTCAGCCACGTCCGCTACTGCCTCTACCCCGGCTTCGGCCGCGACCTGGCATCAGTGCAAGCGCCGGTCAGCGGGGTGCTCGCGCACCTGCCCGCCCGGCCTGACCAGCCGCTGACGGTCCGGCAGGTCCTGTCGCCGGACCTGCTCGATCCGACCCTCACCCATGGCCATCCGGAGCGGCAGGTGTCCCAGTGGCAAGCACAGATGCAGGCAGCACCGGGCAACGCCGCCACGGCATCGGCCATCTACCTGCCGGTCGGGTCGTGGCCCGCGACTGGCGGCCAGCTGTCCGACGCCCACTTCGACGTGGCCCTGGCCGCCGCCGAGTGGGCGGTCCGCCTCCCGCCGCAGGCGACCGGCACCCCCGACGGCCCCGTGTTCCTGCCCTGCGTGCCGCTCGACCAGGCGCGGGAGGCGATCGCGATCTGGCTGGCCATCCTGGCCACCCGCCCTCCAGCGGGCGAGCTCCAGGATGGCCTGGGCGGCCCCGGGACCGGTCAGGGCTTCCAAGGGGTGGGGGTCCGCAACACCATCATCCCCATCTGGACTTCACCGGGCGCGGGCGCCAGCTACGTCGCGCCCGGCGTGGTGCCGCAGACCACGGCCGCGGGGTACCTGCTGGCCAGCGCGATGACGAGCCTGCCGGAACAGAGGGTCGCCCACGTCCTGAAGAGCGCCTGGGCTACCTGGCTGAACTGGCACGCCACCGACGCCCAGCTCGCCGCCGCGCTCGGCATCCGCATGCCCGCCGTGCCTGCCCCCCCGGCTCCCCCCCGGGCCGCCGGACCGGGGATCCCGATCGTGCCGCCGGGACCGGGCAGCGGACCGCAGAACCCGGTGTGCACGGCATGAACCCGCCGGGCGCCACCGGGGCGCAGCCTGAATCATCCGCCGCGGCCGGGCCCGCCGACCAGGACGGACCCAGCACCGGAGGTGCTGGCCACTCCGCGGCCTGCGCACGTCCCGCGCACCGAGGGCGTGCCGCCCGCCCCTGGCCAGCCAAGCCGGCCTGCGCGCCGGCCCCGCATGTCCTGGTTCCGCGCGCTGCCCCTCCTCGCCCGGCCCATCACCCGGACAATGCCATGGGTCACGCTGATTACCGGCTGCCTGGCCGGCACGGCCTTCCTGGCCGTCATGGCCCGCGTCGCCCGCACCTCCCATTCACCGCTCGACCTGGGCACCGCGCGCCTGGCCTTCCTGCCCGCCATCGCAGCACTGGCATTCATTCTCCGCACCCCGTTCCGGCCGCTGACCCAGGTCACCCCCGTCCCCGCCTGGCTGGCCCCGGCCGGCCACGTCGCGCTGGCCGCTCCGGTTCTGGCGGTGACCTGCTGGGCGCAACTGCGCATCGTGGCCCACACCATCCCGCCGCACGCCCTCAGCCACCCGCCCGCCATCTACCCGGTGATAACCCAGCTCACCGGGTGGTGCGCGGTCACCGTGGCCGCCGCAGCGTGCGCCGACCGCTCCCGCTACGCCGACCTCGGCGGGGCCATCGCCGCGCCCGTCAGCTTCGCAGCCATCGCGCTCGCCTGGTACGCGCCCGTCACCGGCAGATTCCTGGTCGGGCCACCCGCCGCCGCGCACGCCGTGACCATCGCCTGGTCCTGCGTCGCGACGGCAGGACTGGCCCTGAGCTGCGCGGCGATGCGCGACCGCTGGCACCGCTACACGCGCAACCTTCACCGGCTCCCCTCCCCCCAGCGCAGTTCCCCGTGAAGAACCGCATCCCGCGCAACGGGGCTGCGGGCGAGCCGTAGACAGAAGGCATCCCCGGCCTGCGAGCGTGCCCCCGGCTGCCTAGCTGGCCGGGTGCCAGGGCAGGCGGTAGGCGCGGTAGGTGCTGACGCCAGCCGGGAACTCTGCGCTGAACAGCAGATGCCCGGATGGGCTGAACTCGGAGATGTAAGGCAGCTCGCCCCAGCCGACGAACAAGTCCCCGTTGCGGGTGGTCTGCGCGTTCCCCTCGGCCGGGGTCACCAGGCCCTCCGGCTGGTCAACGGACTTCACCAGGGTCGCCACCCTGGTCGTCAGATCCAGCTTCACGGTGACGGCCCGGCTGTGGGGCAGCAGCCTGGTGGTGCCGTCGGACTCATCGTCGAAGAACGTGTACTCGCCGTTCCCGATGGCCTCCGGGTCGTGCTGGAAGGCGAAGATCTCACCCGCGCTGTCGAGGACCTGGCCGGGGGCCGCCGTGAGCTTGAACGTGCTCTGCCGGCCGCCGAGCTCCCAGATGATCTTCCCGGTGTGCCGGTTCACCTTGTAGGTCGTCCAGGTGTAGCGGGAGTTGATCAGCAGGTTCCCGTCGGTGTCGAGGTGGACGGCGTTGATGTGGAACCAGTCCCAGGGGATGGCCGCGGAGGCAGGCCGCGGGTTGTGGCTGTCGCGGTAGGGGACATGGTCCGCGCTGTTCCACTGGAAGAGCACCTTGCCGGTGCGGATGTCGATCTCCTGGACGATGCCGTCGAAGACTTTCTGGTCGGGGGGACCGCCGATCGAGGTCAGGTTCGCGGTCGCGTACTTGTCGGCCGTGATCAGTGCCGTGTTCCAGGGCGTGACGAGGAACTCGTGAAAGTCCGTGAAGTAGCCGTTACCGGCTCTCACTACGCCGATCTGCTGGTAGCGGTCGTTGTAGATGTAGTCGGTGCCGCTCAGGCCCCTGCCCTGGAACCACGTGAGCACCGGCCTGCCCTGGTAGGACTGGGTCCGGAAGTCCGTCGCGAACTCGCCCGCCGGCAAGGCGCGGAACCAGATCACCCGGCCAGTGCTGCTGATGATCTCCGGGCCGCTCGCGTAGCCGCAGCCCTGCGGGGCGACGAAAATATCACCGTTGCCATCGTCCGCACTCTGCGTCAGCACTTTGACCGGCGGAGCCTGATCCGCAGCGCCGGAAGGCGGCGCGTGACAGGCAGCCCCGGTGCCAGAAGTCGCGGCGGTGCAGGCTGTCGCGGCCACGGCGGTGACCGCGCCGGCGACGATGACCGCGGCAACCCGGCGCGCGTGCCGCAGCCGTTCAGGTGATCCCATGCTCTTCCTGTCGTAGCAGCAGGCCCCTTCGGTTCCCGTGTTCAGCGGGCTGCTTCTCCTGGGTGGCAGGAGCGGAATTCCGGTGTTCAGCCGGAGCCACGTCAGGTGGGCGAGACGTTCCCGTGCCGCGAGTTGCCCCTGCCGGGGTCGTGACGGCGCCGTGGACCCGTAACCCCGGGATCGGGCACCCCGGGGGGTCTGCACCAGGGGCCTTACCGGGCGCGACGGGCAGCGGCGGAGATCAGTCTTGGTGGCATCGGCAATACGAAGACCCATGGAGATCTTCCCGCTGAACGAAAGCGTCATGCGGGCACCACAACCCGGGAGGCAGGGTGTCCGCGATGAATTTCGACAATCTCGTCGCCGTGCTTGCGGTCGCGGCGGCGGTGCCGTTGATTCTCGCGGCCGTGCCGCGGGTGCGTGTCCCCGGGCCGGTGCTGGAGATCGTCGCCGGGATCGTGCTTGGCCCCGCGGTACTGGACCTGGTGCAACCTGACCAGGCGGTACGGCTGGTGTCGACGATCGGGCTGGCCTTCCTGCTCTTCCTCGCCGGCCTGGCAATCGATGTCCGCCACTTTCGCGGGCCCCGCGCCCGCCTGGCCGCACTGGCGCTGGGCCTGAGCGCGCTGCTCGCCCTGATCATCGGTATCGTGCTTCACGCAGCGGGCGTCGTCGAAAGCCCGCTGCTCGTGGGGATCATTCTCATCGCCACGTCGCTGGGATTGATCGTTCCCATCCTGGAGGACGCGGGTGTAGCCGACCGTCCAGTCGGCCAGTTCGCGATCGCCGGGGCCTCGCTCGGCGAGCTCAGCCCGGTCATTCTGCTCTCACTGTTCTTCTCGGGCCGCGCGATCGCCATAGGGCCCAAACTGCTGCTGCTGTCGCTGCTGGGCGTCCTGGTTGTCCTCGTCGTCATCGCAACGCTCCGCATCGAACGGTCAATGTGGATCACGAGGATGATTAACAAGCTGGCCGACACCTCAGCCCAGATTCGCATACGACTGTCAATGCTGCTCGTGGTCGGCCTGGGCGCCGTGGCCACACATCTAGGATTCGAGGCGATCCTCGGCGCATTCATCGCCGGGGCGATCCTCCGCCTGGTGGACCCGGATGCCGAACACAGCCACCCGCTGTTCCACCCGAAACTCGATGCCATCGGCTATGGCTTCCTCATCCCGGTCTTCTTCGTCACCAGCGGGCTCACCTTCAACCTGTCGGTGCTGTTCTCCAGCGCCTCCACCGTGCTGCGGGTCCCGCTGTTCCTGCTGGCCCTGCTGATCGTGCGCGGACTGCCCGCCGTCCTCTACCGGTCCGCCCTGCCGAGCATCCGTGATGTCGCAGCCGTAGGGCTGCTCCAGGCCACGTCGCTGCCCTTCATCGTCGCCGCCACCACCATCGGGCTTCAGGTGCACGCCATCAGCCCGGCCAACGCGGCTGCACTCGTCGCCGCCGGGCTTTTCAGTGTCATTATTTTTCCCATCATCTCGCTGCAATTGCTGCGATCGTCTGCCAAAGACCCGGATATGGTCCCGGAGCAGGCGCCCGTTCCCTGACCGGTCGAATCGGGCTCCGTCAGGATCGCGCCTGGCCGCCGGCGGCCGATCGATGAGGTGGCCGGGAGTCGCGGGCTGCGGGCCTCCGCGATCAGCCATCACGAACGGCGCCGCCCCCTCAGCCCAGCCTCCCGGCAGGCCGGCGCTGGCACGAGCCCGCCGGGATCGCGCCGGCCAGCGATCATCCGGCACTGGAAGGAAACTGGCCGGATGAGCCTTGAAGAGATCGCAGGCATCCTGGCCGGGCCCGGAGCCACCCGGCGCTGGGCACATGTCGTCGAGGACCGGATCGAGGCGTTGCGCGTCCAGATCGAGCAGATGGAAGCAGCGATGGCGAGCCGCCGAGGACTCCCCGCGCAGATCACCCCCGGGAAAGCACCTGGCGAGGCGGCTGTGACGTGGGCGTTGACAACGGGCCGCCATAACAGCGAAAGTCAGGCCATGCGGCCTGCAGCCGGCAGTCAATGCGGAGTCCGCCGCAGTACTCGCGGGGAGGAGTGGAAGTAGATGTGGAATCCCGGAGGGGCGATGAGCGATCCGGTGAGCGCGGGCTGCCTGGCGGTCGCCGGGCAGGGCGAGTAGTCAGATGCGCCTGCTCCTGATCGGTGCTCCAGGCTCCGGCAAGGGAACGCACTCCGAACTGCTGGCCAAGCGGTTCGGCATCGCGCACATCTCCAGCGGAGACCTGCTGCGCCAGCACGTCAGGGACCGGACACCGCTGGGGCTGAGGGTGAAGTCCTATGTTGACAAAGGTGACCTGGTCCCGGACGGCGTCGTGATGGACATGCTGCGCAAACCCGTGCTGGCCGCGGCGAGCGGCTATGTGCTCGACGGGTTTCCGCGGACCGTCGATCAAGCCAAGGCATCCTACGACGTGGTCCGGGCCCTCGGGGCTGAGGTGCAGGCCGCGATCCATCTCGACGTCCCCCGCGAGGAGCTGATAGCGCCGGCTGCTGGCCCGCGGCCGAGGCTCAGAGGACACCCAGTCTGTTATCGAGCACCGTTTGCAGGTGTACCAGGAAAATACCCTGCCCCTGCTCGAGTACTACGCAGGCCGGGAATGGATGTTTACCGTCAATGGTGACCGCCCCACGGATACCGTCCACGAGGACATCGTGGGGCGCATCCAGAAGCTGGCCTCCTTCATCGCATCGACTTGATGAGCAAACCGTGCCGAAGTAGTCCGGGGTGCGTGTACACCACGGGCGGTGACATCGCCCGGTGATACCGTCGGCGGCACTACGGGCCTGACCAAGGAGAGCAACGATGACCGCACCGCTGCAGGTAATCGCCCTGAGCTTCAGCCGCGACGCCGGTGCTGAGGACCGCATCCTGGCCGAAGTGGACCGGCTGCGCGGCCGGGGAGTTCTCCGCCTTCTCGACATGCTCTTCGTGGGCAAAAGCCAGGACGGCACTATCGAACGGCTGGCGGTCGGTAGTGACGAGGACTTCGGGTCGCTCCTGGCGGCGGTCGTCCCCGCTGCGGACGGCGGAGCGGTCAGGCCGGCGCCCGCTGGCGGCCCGGCGGCCTTTGACCCGGCCGATGCGCAGGCTCTGGCCGAGTCTCTCCAGCCGGGGACCGCTTTGGCCTTTCTGCTCGTCGAGCACCACTGGGCCGCGCCGCTGTTCGACGCGATCGCCGAGAGCGGCGGCTTTCTGATCGGCGAGGGCTTCCTGACCGCCGAGACCGGGCTGGTGGTCGGAGCCGAGGTCGCCGCCATGGAGGAGGCGTCGGAGGTTATCGCCCTGGCCCAGGCCGAGGAGGCCGATGCGTTGCTGGCAGTGGTCGCGGCCAGAGCCGAAGCGGCCGAGGCGGTGGCCGAGTCAGAGCAGATCCAGTCGGCCGCGGCCGCTGCCGCCGTCCGCGCGCTGATCACTGCCGGGCTGGTGGAGGAGGCGGCTGCCCACGAGGCCGTCACCGCGCTGACCACAGCTGGGCTGATCGTGGCGGCCGCCGACCTGGCCACCGCTGACGCCGTAGCCGAAGACGCCGCCACCATCGAAGCCGACGACGAAGTGGCGGCGGCGCATCTGGCCGAGTCCCTGGCGGTCATCGGCGCGGCTGACGAGGTGGCCGCGGAGGCGGCCAGCGAGGCCGACGCCCGGGTCAGGGCGGCGTCGGTCACCATGGCCGAGGCCCAGATACTCCGGTACCTCCCCAAGCCAATATCCTTCTCTGTCATCGCCGACAAGCTGGGCATCTCCCGGTCCGCAGCCAAGGAACGAGCGTCGCGCCTGTATAAGAGGCTCGGCGTCCACACCAGGGACGAGGCAGTCAGCCGGGCCCGCTCCCTGGGCCTCATCCGCACGGCTGGGAGCTGACCTGGCCGTCAGGCCGGGATGGCGCCGAGTTGCTGCATCAGGGCGACGCCGTCGAACTGCGTCCACATGTCGGTCACGCGGCCGTCCTTGAGGCGGTAGAAGTTCATGCCCTCGACCCTGATCGGCTGGCCGGAGGCGGGGATCCCCATGAACTCCTGCTGCTGAGAACCGGTCACGACCCACCGGGTCGCGACGGTGTCGCCGCTGGCGATGATGTCCTGCAGGTCCTCCTCCAGGTCGGGGAAGATCGCCTTGAAGCCCGCGACCTTCTGCCTGAAGCCGGCCAGCGTCGGCTCTTCGTCGGGCGCTGGATTGTGGTCGACCAGGCCCGGGTCGCAGAGCTCGCCGATCGTCGCCTGGTCGGCCGCGCGGAACGCGTGCTCGAAGCGCGTGATGATCTCGATGTTGTCCGTTACCTGAGCCATGATCACTCTTTCCCGGGCTTGTGCCTCGCGGCGGGCCCTGTCTGCGCTGCCACCCACATGTAGCAACTGATCGGTTGCCATACTATGGCAACCGATCAGTTGCATCAAGGGCCGCGTCGCCGCTGGCACCACCGAGCCGATCCTGCGCGCGCTGATCACCGCCGCCTCAGTCCAGGACCGCGGGCGAAGTAGCCCCGCAAACGCTTCAACCGCGGAAATGGGCGGCTACCAGGTGAAGAATGACCTCATGCAACGTCTGGCCAATTCCAGGGCGCTGGTCACGGGCGGTAGCCGCGGCATCGGGGCCGCCGTGGCCCGCCGGCTGGCCGCCGAGGGCGCGGCCGTCACTGTCACCTACTATCGCCATGCTGAGCAGGCCCGCGCGCTGGTGGCCGAGCTCACCGGCGCTGGCCACACGGCGTTCGCGTTCCACTGTGACGTGCGGGACCGGGCCGCGGCGCAGACGCTAGCGCGGCAGGCCGCGGACAGCATGGGCGGCCTCGACGTGCTGATCAGCAACGCGGGGGTGGAGTACTTCGGGCCGCTGGCCGGCATCACCGAGGAGGACTTCCGGCGGGTATTCGACACCAACGTGGCGGGCCAGCTGTATGCCGTTCAGGCCGCGGTGCCGCTGATGACCGGCGGGGGCCGGATCGTCCTGATGTCCTCGGTGAGCGCCGGCATCGCCGTCTTCGAGCACAGCCTGTACGCGGCCAGCAAGGCAGCGGTCGTGGCACTGGCCCGCAACCTGGCCCCCGAGCTGGCGGCCCGGAACATCGCCATCAACGCCATCGCCCCAGGGGGCACCGCCACCGATATGGCCGCCGAGAACTCCCGGCATTACACCCACCCGCTGCTACGCGGGCATGACCTGCCGCCCGGCACCCAGATCGGCTTGCACGCCTCGCTCGGGCGCCTCGCCGACCCCGAGGAGATCGCCGCCGCGATCGCCTTCCTCGTCTCGCCCGACGCGGCGTACCTCAACGGGTCCACGCTCGCCGCCGACGGCGGCTGGATGTAGCCGGGCCGGCGATTACGCCGCCCGCTGACCAGCCTGCTCGGCTGCTTCCCGCCGATAAAAACCAGGGTGGGACCCGGTATAACCGTGCCGACCGTTAGTGGTCGCCGACTCGGAGGAGATCCTGTTCCGCCAGCAGTTTGTCCAGCCTGGCCTGATCGACTCGGCTGACGATGACGCCTTCCTCCTGCCGATCGCGGATGCACTTGGCCAGCGTGAACGATGAGGTGACCACGTAGAGCAGGCCGAGCGCGAGGAAGGCGCGCACCCAGCGCGAGTCGTGCAGATAACCGATGCCGATGATGGTGACCGCGAGGGAGACAGCGAAGGAAATCGCTGCCTGCATGAAGAACGCAATAGTGGTCCGGGGCCGAAGTGGGGTACTCATGCGCACCATTGTCCGGACGGAGGCCGCCCGGCACCTGAGTACGAATACTCATTCCCGGTGAGCTGATCAGCCTACGAACCCCGGCCACCTTGGTCCGGGTGCCATCAGGCCACATCAGCACCAGCAGCGCATCTGGGCCTACCATGATGGCGTGGATCTAGGCGGCCCGGCGATGGCGAGGATCGCCCGCGACTATGGCTATACCCTTGCTGAACTGCGAAAACTGTAGGAGGGTTTTGCCGTGAGCGCGCTGCGAGTCGAGTTCTTCTTCGATGACGAGGCCAGAAACTGGCACTTCCGCGTCCCCGCGCTGCACATCAACGGCGGAGGCGCAGCGACCCGGGCGGACGCGGAGCGTGAGTCCCTGACCGCCATCGCTTTCGCCCTCGAAGGTGATCCCCGGGACTACGACCGTGAGGCCGAGACCATGACCCTGGACGTCAGCGTCGCACCAGCCGCCTGAATCACCCGCGGGCACCAGCGGCGTGGCGCGCCACCACGCCGGCGTACTGGACCAGGGTCTGCCCCGGGTCGGGCCCGGCGAGAGCCGCCCTGAGCACAGCGGCGAACTCGCCGTGCCGGTCCAGCTGGGTGTACGTCAGGGCGACGTCGGTCGTGCCCGGGCCGGCGGCGGTGAAGCTGACCCGGATGACGCTGGCCTGTTCGTCATCGAAGACGGGCTGCCATCCCGGGCCGACCCGCCAGGTCACGGCGAGCCGGTGCGGCGGCGACCATTCCAGGATGGTGCCCCGGGTGATCTCCGCGCCGTCCCGCCCCCGCTCGTAGAACCGCCCGCCTGCCCTCGGCTCCATGGCCATGGACTGCGGGTCGTTCAGGAACGAGTGGGTGGCTGGTATCCATTCGATCGGCCGCTCGACGAAGATCCTGAATGCCTCGTCCACCGGCGCTGGCACGGTGATCGTTTTGCGCACGTCGGGCAAATCAGGCACGTGCCCGCCGGTGACGCGCTCGGCCATGGCATCCCTTTCACGCGATCATGTAACTCTGGACATGTCATCTAGAACATGTGAGCAGGCTGCCAGGTCCCCTTGCACATGTCAATACCGACAGCTCGGACGGTCGCCGTGCGGCCGGAGCTCTCCACGCGGGGCCCGGTCCGGGCTAGTCCGAGGTGAGGCAGAAGGGGTGGCCCGCCGGGTCGGCGTACACCCGGAATCCGGGCTCGTTGCTGGGCAGCGGAGTCGCCCCGAGGGCCAGGACCTGCGCGTCGGCCGTGTCGATGTCCTGGACCCCGATGTCGAGGTGAGCCTGCTGGGGGAAGGCCGGGTCGGGCCAGCGGGGCGGCTGGTGGTCCGGCGCGTGCTGGAAACTCAGCTGCCGTCCCTGGCCGTCACCGATATCGATCCAGTCCCCGTCCACCCGGACGACCGGCCATCCCAGGAGCTCAGAGTAGAAACTGGCCAGCGCGTGCGGATCGCGGGCGTCCAGCACCACCGAATGCAATTCGCCGATCATCTGCCTCTCCCCTCCAAGGAACCGTGGCCACCCACAATGCCCGGCGGGTACGACAGTCGGCCGGGCACGGATGGGCCGCTCATCCTGCTCCGGCGGTCAGGACGCTCCGGCGGGCGGCCGGGGCTCGCGGGGCAGGCCCAGGACGCGCTCGGCGATGATGTTCCGCTGGATTTCCTCGGTGCCGCCGGCGATCCGGTAACCAGGCGCCCCCAGCAGGTGCTCGGACCAGGCGAACGTGCCCGGCTCCCCGGTGTCCGCGACCAGCCGCGGCCCGAGCAGCTCGGTCACTGCCGCCGAGGTCCGCATCAGGTTGGCCGACCACATCAGCTTCAGCACCGACCCTTCCTCGCCCGGTGTGCCAGTACCGGACGCGGCCGCCTGGCCCATCTTCTCCGCGTACCGGCGCTGCACTTCCGAGCGCACGTAGAGGTCGGCCAGCATCTGCCGGACCAGCGGCTCGCCCTGCACACCCAGCTGACGGGCGGTCGCGGCGACCTGGTCGTAGGATCCGCCCGGCTGCTGCGGGCCCGCGCCGGAAGCGGCCCGCTCGAACCCGAGCGTGGTCATCGCCACGGCCCAGCCCTGGCCGACGTCGCCGAGGCGCGCCCCGTCGGGCACCACGACATCGGTGAAGAAGACCTCGTTGAAGCTCGACCCGCCGCTCATCTGCCGGATCGGGCGGATCTCCACCCCGGGGGCGTCCATCGGCACCAGGAACGCGGTCAGCCCCCGGTGCCGCGCCTGGCCCGGGTCGGTCCGCGCGATCAGCTCGCCCAGCGCCGCGTGCCGGGCTCCGGACGTCCACACCTTCTGCCCGTTCAGCAGCCAGTCGTCACCCCGGCGCTCAGCGCGCAGCGACAGGGAGGCCAGGTCGCTGCCCGCGCCCGGCTCGGAGAACAGCTGGCACACGAACAGCTCGGCCGCCAGCAGCCGCGGGATCAGCTCACGCTGCTGGGCCGGTGTCCCGAACGCGGCGATGGTCGGCGCGACCAGCCCGAGCGTGACCGAGAACAGCTCGTTCTGGCGGGGCACCGCGAACTGCGCTTCCTCGCGGCTGAACGCGTCCTCGTAGGCGGCGGGCAGCGCCGCGCCGCCGTGCTCCGCCGGCCAGGTGATCGCCCCGTACCCGGCGGCCAGTTTGGCCCGCTGCCAGGCGGCCGCTGCGGCCAGCTGCTCCTGTTCCTGCTCGAAGGTCAGGTTGTCGAACACGGCGACCGACCCCAGCCCGGCCGCAGCCGGGCCGCGTCCGGGCGCCCCGCCGGCCGCCGCCTCCGCCCCGCCATCCCGCGGCCGCGCATGCGACCGCAGCCAGTCCCGCGCCCTGGCCTGCCACTCCGCGAGGTCAGTCACGGCGTCACCGGCTCAGCACCGCGCAGGCGCTGATGCCTGGCGCGCCGTACACGTGCGTGAACCCGGTCCGCGCCCCCTCGACCTGCCGGTCCCCGGCCCGCCCGCGCAGCTGGAGCACGGTCTCGTAGACCTGCCGCAGGCCCGACGCGCCGATCGGCTCGCCGCTGGCGATGCACCCGCCGTCGGTGTTGACCGGCATCGGGCCGCCGATCTCGGTCGCGCCGGTGCGCATCAGCTCCTCCTGGGCGCCGTGCTCGCACAGCCCGCACTCGGCCAGGTGCATGAGTTCCGCGCCCGACTCCGTGTCCTGCACCTGCACCACGCCGAACTCGCCGGGGCCGATGCCCGCCTCGGCGTACGCGGCCCGCGCCGCCTCCTGGGAGGGTGACGGCCCGCGGGTCACCGGCACGCTGGGGCTGAACACCTCGAAGGAGCCGAACCGCCGGGACCGCATGGACACGGCCCGGACGTACACGGGTGGCGCCGGGAAGCGGGCGGCCAGATCCGGGCGGCACACGACCAGGGCGACCGCGCCCGCCGACGGCGAGCAGAACATGTACTGGGTCAGCGGGTCGGCGACCATGGCCGAGGCCAGGATGTCGTCCACCGGCAGCGGCTTGCGCCGCCACGCGGCGGGATTGCGCTCGCCGTTGCGGAACGCCTTGGCCGCCACCCTGGCCAGCGACGCGGCGCTGATCCCGTGCTCGTGCATGTAACGCTGGATCTTGATCCCGAAGTACTGCGTGGTCAGCATCAGGCCCAGCTCCCCGTACCAGGCGCCGAGGCCCCAGTCCTCCGGCCGCGGGTCGAATGCGCCCCGGGGGTGCTTGTCGAACCCGACGACCAGCCCGATCTCGTGCGCGCCCGAGGCGATGGCGTCGCGGGCGGTGAGCAGGGACGCGCCGCCGGTGGCGCAGCCGTTGATCACGTTGGTGAACGGGAGGCCGGTCAGGCCGAGACGGCTGACCATGGTGTCCGGCCTGCCCGCGGAGTCGGAGCCGCCCACCGCGAACTGGATGTCCGGCCAGCTCACCCCGGCGTCAGCGAGCGCCGCCCGGGCCGCGGTCACGGCCATCTGCAGCCCGGATACGTCCTCGTGACGGCCGAACGGGTAGATGCCGATGCCCGCGATGGCCAGGCTGCCGGTCATGACGCCGCGCTCCTCTCCCCCGGCGCGCCGGGCAGGCTGCCGCCGCTGCCCGCCGGGCCGGGCGCGAACGCGTACGCGGCCACGGTCGTCCCGTCGCTGCGCGGGAACGGCTCGATGACCAGCTGCATGGGCATGCCAATGCGGTACCCGTCCGGGGTGGCCGCGCCGGTCAGCCGCCCCTGGACCGCGATCCCGCCGTCCAGCGCCACGTAGCCGACCGCGAACGGCCGGAACTCCGCCTCTGCCCCGGCGTACGGCGGCGACTTCGGCGGGAACCGCTGCACGGTCCAGGACCACAGCGTGCCCTCCGCCGGGAGCAGCACCGCCGCCACGTCCTCGCCGCAGCACCGCGGGCAGGACTGCTGCTGCGGGAAGGCCAGCGTGGCGCACGCCCGGCAGGCCGACCCGATCAGCCGCGGCCTTCCGTCCGGCCAGGCGAACAGATTCTCCGCAACGGGCGGGAGGCCGCGCACGTCCAGCGTCCCGGCCGCCCTGGCGGCCGGCGCACCGGACGGCCCGGGCGGCGTGGCCGGTGGCTGCGGGACGCCGGCGTCCCCGGGCATTCAGCGCCCCCGGAACACGGGAGCACGCTTCTCCAGGAAAGCGGCCACGCCTTCCTGCACGTCCTCGCTGTCGTTCACGATGTTGACCGCGTACTCGGCGTCGCCGAGCGACTGCTCGAACGTCAGCTCCAGCGACCGGCGCATCATCCTCTTGGCCACCCGGACCGCGAGGGGTGCCCGGGCGGCCAGCTCGTCGGCGAGCTGCACGGTCCGCTCGTGCAGCTGTTCGTCGGGAACGACCTCACCGACCAGGCCCAGCTGCTGCGCGGTGGACGCGTCATACAGCTCGCTCAGCAGCGTCATCCGGGTGGCCGCCGCGATCCCCATCACGCGGGGGAACAGCCAGGCGCCGCCCTCGTCGGGCAGCAGCCCGGCCCGGCCGCTGGTGTCGCCCAGGCGCGCGCTCCAGGCGGCGACGCGGAAGTCACACAGCAGGGCCAGGGTCAGCCCGCCGGCCACGGCCGGGCCGTTGATCATCGCGATCAGCGGCTTGTCCATCCGGTACATGGACTGGACAAGCAGGTGCATCCGCTCGCGCATCACCACGCCGTGGCCGAGCTGGCGCCGGGCCGCCTCCTCCACCTCGGCCTGGCTGGCCACGTCACCGCCCGCGCAGAAGGCCCGCCCGGCGCCGGTCAGCACGAGGACCCGGGCGTCCTCGTCCCGGGCGTAGCGCAGCAGCGCGTCGTTGAGCTCCTCGCACATCCGCGAGGTGTAGGCGTTCAGCGCGGCCGGCCGGTCCAGCGTGACCTGCACGACCTGCGGGCCTGCGCCCTCGGCCGGCCCGTACCGGATCTCCTGGTAGTCCATGCCTGTTCCCCTGCGCGACTAGAGCGTGCCCGGCCCGTGCTGGTCTGGCCCGTGCTGGCCTGGCCCGTGCTGGCCTGGCCCGTGCGGTCCGGCTGGTCCCCGGCGGGAACGGACGGCGCGATCATCGCGCCGCCGTCCACGACGAGTGTGTGCCCGGTGATCCAGGATGCCGCGTCGCTGGCCAGGAACACCGCGGCGCTGGCGATGTCGGCAGTCTCGCCCAGGCGCCGCAACGGGATGCGGCGTGACTGCTCCGGCTCGCGGCCTTCCCACAGGCCGCGGGCCATGTCCGTCTTGACCAGGCCGGGCGCGATCGCGTTCACCCGCACGCCGGGGGCCATCTCGTAGGCCAGCTGGCGGGTCAGCTGGATGACCGCGGCCTTGGTCACGTTGTAGAAGCCGATCATCGGCTCCACCATGAAACCGCCGATGGAGGCGATATTGATGATCACCCCGCCGTGCTCGCGCATCGACGCCTGCCAGGCCTGCTGAGCCCAGGTCAGCACGCCCAGCTGGTTGACCTGGAAGGTCTTCTCCGCCCGCGCGGTGTCCAGCCCGGCCAGATCGCCGAAGTAGGGATTGGTGGCGGCGTTGCTGACCAGGATGTCCACCGAGCCGAGCTGCCGGACGGTCTCGGCCACGCAGGCCTGCGCCTCGGCGGGCCTGCCCGCGTGCGCCGCCTGCCAGGAGATCCGGCCGGGCAGCCCGCGCTCCGCGGCCTCGTCGGCGACCTGCTTGAGTGCGCTGGCCTTGCGCGAGGAGATCATCACGTCGGCGCCGGCCGCCGCGAACGCCTCCGCGATGGCCCGGCCGATCCCGCGGGACGCCCCGGTGACCAGCGCGGTGCGGCCCGCGAGCGGCTCAGTGCTGGCTGGGTTGGGGCCGGCCGGGTCAGTCACGGTACTTCGCCAGCTCGCGGCGGGCCACGGTGCGCAGGTGCACCTCGTCCGGGCCGTCGGCGATCCGCAGCGCCCGGACGCTGGTGTACATCCGCGCCAGCGGGAAGTCGTTGCTGACCCCGGCCCCCCCGTGGGCCTGCAGGGACCGGTCGATCACCCGGTGCGCCACGTCGAGGGCCGCCACCTTGATCTCGGCGACCTCGGTCCGCGCGGCCTTGTTGCCCTGGCTGTCCATCAGCCAGGCCGCCTTGAGCACCAGCAGCCGGGCCTGGTCGATCTCGAGGCGGCTGCGGGCGATCCAGTCCCGGATCACTCCCTGATCGGCCAGCGGGCCGCCGAACGCGACCCGGGACGTCACCCGGCGGCACATCAGCTCGAGGGCCCGCTCGGCCATCCCGATCGCGCGCATCGCGTGGTGCACCCGCCCGGGCCCCAGCCGGGCCTGGGCCATGGCGAAGCCGGCGCCTTCCGCGCCGAGCAGGTTCGCCGCGGGCACCCGCACGTCGGTGAACTGCACCTCGCCGTGGCCGAGCCGGTCGGTGTACCCGAACACCGGCAGATTCCGCAGCACGGTGACGCCGGGCGTGTCGGTGGGCACCAGGACCATGCTCTGGCGGCGGTGGTCGCCGCCGTCCGGGTCGGTGGCGCCCATGAAGATCATCAGCTTGCAGTCCTTGTTCAGGATCCCGGAGGTCCACCACTTGCGGCCGTTGAGCACCAGCGAGTCGCCGTCCCGGGTGATGGTGGCGGAGATGTTGCTGGCGTCCGAGCTGGACACCGCGGGCTCGGTCATCGCGAAGCAGGACCGGATCGCGCCGTCCAGCAGCGGCACCAGCCATTCACGCTGCTGGGCCTCGGTGCCGAACAGCACCAGCAGCTCCATGTTGCCAGTGTCCGGCGCGGAGCAGTTCAGGGCCTCCGAGGCGATCGCGGAACGGCCCATGATCTCGGCCAGCGGCGCGTAGTCGGTGTTGGTCAGGCCCGCGCCCCAGGCCCGGCCGGGCAGGAACAGGTTCCACAGGCCACGGGCCCGGGCGGCGGCTTTCAGCTCCTCCATGACCGGCGGCTGGCTGTGCGGGTCCCCCGAGGCGGCGAGCTGGCTCTCATAGAGCTCCTCGGCCGGGTACACATGGCTGTCCATGAAGGCGAGGAGTTCCTGCTGGAGCCTCGCCGACCGCGCGGAGAACTCGAAATCCATCAGACTCCTCACGCATGTGCCTGCGGGCCTGGGCGGCCGGTCCCGGCGGGGACCGCGCGCCACCCGGCGGGTTCCCTGCGCCCTGGTCAGGTCCATCTAAGCCGAACTTGATTCCGACGTCAAGTTCGACTATCGTCAGGTCGCATGGCGCGATCCAGGCCAGCCGACCCGCCTGCGGCCGGCGGCTCCCCCAAACCACCCGAGCAGCTCAGTGAGCGCGGCCGCCGCACCCGCGAGGCGCTCATCGCGGCGGCACGCCGGGTCTTCGAGCGGGACGGCTTCATCGATGCCCGCATCACCGACATCGCCGAGGAAGCCGGGGCCGCGCACGGCACCTTCTACACCTACTTCGACTCCAAGGAGGCCGCGCTGCGCGCGGTCATCCTGCAGCTGGAATCCGAGCTCCTCGGCGCCGGGGCCGCCCAGTACCAGGGCCGCCGCGATGACCGGGCCCCGCTCGACGCGCTGCGCACAGCGAACCGCCGCTACCTGGAGACCTACCGGGCGAACAGCAAGCTGATGGTGATCTGGGAGAACGTCGCGGCGATCGTCCCGGACATCGCCGCGCTGCTCCACGAGGCCAAGGGGGCGTTCGTCACCCGGGCCGAGAAGTCCCTCCGCGGCCTGCAGGAAGCCGGGCTGGCCGACCCGTCCCTCGACCCGCGCTATGCGGCGCACGCGCTGACCGGCATGGTCAGCCGGTTCGCCTACACCTGGTGCGCCCAGGGTGAGGAATTCGAGCTGGATAAGGCCGCCGACGAGCTCACCACCCTGTGGGCCCGGGCGATCGGGCTGACGGGAAGGACGGACGCATGAGCGGGATCTGCGCGGGCCGGGCCGTGATCGTCACCGGGGCCGGCCGGGGCCTGGGCCGGGCGCACGCGCTGGCCTTCGCGCGGGAAGGCGCGCGGCTGGTCATCAACGACACGGGCGTCGAGCGGGACGGCACCGGCGGCGGCCACGGGCCCGCCGACGCGGTGGCCGCCGAGGTCCGGGAGCTGGGTGGCGAGGCCGTGGCCAGCTACGAGGACGTGGCCGACTGGGACGGCGCGGCCCAGCTCATCCAGACCGCGGTCGCCGCCTACGGCCAGCTGGACGTGCTGGTCAACAACGCCGGCATCCTTCGCGACCGGATGCTGGTGAACATGACCGAGGACGACTGGGACGGCGTGATCCGGACCCACCTGCGCGGCGTGTTCGCCCCCACCCGGCACGCGGCCGCGTACTGGCGCCAGCGGGCCAAGGCCGGGCAGGCCAACGACGCCCGGGTCATCTGCACCTCGTCCCCGTCCGGCCTGTACGGGAACCCGGGCCAGGGGAACTATGGCGCAGCCAAGGCCGGCATCGCCGCGTTCGCGCTGATCGCCGCCACCGAGCTGGGCCGCTACGGGGTCACGGTCAACGCGATCGCACCGGGGGCGCGCACCCGGATGACGGAGGGCCTGCCGGTGCTCGACGGGGCGGGGCCCGGCGCCGACGACCTCGCCCCGGAGCGGGTGTCGCCGCTGGTGGTGTGGCTGGGCAGTGAGCAGTCGCGGGACATCACCGGCCGGGTATTCAACGTCTGGGGCAGCGAGCTGAACGTGGCCGAGGGCTGGCACTCGGGCCCCGGGGTCCGGCAGCCCGGCACCTGGGCGCCGGCGGATCTCGGCGCCGTCGTGCCTGGCCTGGTGGCCAAGGCCGCCCCGAATTCCGACATGTGGGGCCAGCCCCTCGCGGCCGGCTGAGCCGCCGGGACCAGGATCACGACCGTGCCGCAGCCCGCCCAGGCGCCGCCGCAGGCCACGACCGCCGCCGAACGGGACGACCTGCGGGCCATGGTCCGCGCGTTCGCGCGGGATCACTTCCCGCCCGAGGAGGTCCGGCGGGTCTCCGGCACGGATGCAGGCTACGACCCCGCTGCGTGGTCGGGCCTGGGGCAGCTCGGGCTGCCCGGCTTGCTGGTGCCGGCCACTCACGGCGGCGCGGGCTGCGGCCTCCCCGAGGCCGCCGTCGTCCTGGAAGAGCTGGGCCGGGTGCTGGCCTGCGTTCCCTACCTGTCCTCGGCCGTGCTGGCCGTGACTGCGCTGCTGGCGAGCGGGGATGCGGCGGCGCAGGCCGAGCTGCTGCCCCGGCTCGCCGACGGCACCCTGCTGGCCGCCGTGGCGGTCAGCGGCCCCGCGGGCCGGGCGGACGGCGCCCCGGGCTCGCTCGGCGTCACGGCGTCATCCTCCCCGGGCGGCGTGACCCTGGACGGCGAGGCGCTCTACGTGGTGGACGGCCACGTGGCGGGCGTGCTGCTGATCGCCGCGCGAGACGGCACCGGGGCGGGCCTGTACCGGGTCGCCGGTGACGCGCCCGGGCTGAGCCGCGGGGTGATGCCCGCGATCGACGCCACCCGCACGCTGGCCCGGCTCGCGTTCCGCGACGTCCTGGCGCAGCCTCTCGGGCCGCCCGGATCCGGGGCGGCAGCCCTGGCCCGCGTGCTGGACACCGGGGTGGTCGCGCTGGCCGCCGAGGCGGTCGGCGGGGCCGCGCAGGCCCTGGACCTGGCGGTCAGCCACGCGAAGCAGCGGGTCCAGTTCGGCCGCCCGATCGGCTCGTTCCAGGCGGTCAAGCACAAGTGCGCGGACATGCTGGTGGCGCTGGAAGGTGCCCGGGCCGCCCTGGACGGGGCGCTGGAGGCGGCCGCCGGCGGCGCAGGCGATCCCGGGATCGCCGCGCTGGTGGCCGGGCTGCACTGCTCGGCCGCCTACACGCACATCACCGCGGAGTCCATCCAGGTGCTCGGCGGAATCGGCTTCACCTGGGAGCACCCGGCGCATCTGTACTTCCGCCGGGCCCGCAGCTCCGCGGTCCTGTTCGGCACCGAAACCCAGCACCGGGCCACCCTGGCCGACCGGCTCGGCCTGTAACCGGGAACTGAGCGGTCATCGGGCTGCCCTCCGGTACCGCGCGAGCACGGCGGCGCCGGCCGGCCCGGCCGACAGGCACTCCAGGTACACGGGCGGGCCGCCGGCGGGAAACAGCCGCTCACCGGTGCCGAGGATGGTGGGGAAGGTCAGCAGCCGGTACTCATCGATCAGGTCCCTGGCCATCAGCGCGTGCACGACGCTCAGGCTGCCGGTGATGATCACATCGCGCTGCTCGCGCTTGACGGCGTCGATGACGTCGCCGTCGATGACCCGGGAGTTCGCCCACGCCGAGGCGTCGGTGAGCGTGCGGGAGGCGACCAGCTTCGGCACCGCGTTCATCCGCGCCGAGAACGGGTCGTCGCGGGCCGGCCACAGCCGCGAGAACAACTGCCAGGTGGCGCGCCCCAGCAGCATGACCCCGTTGTCCAGGACGCTGCCGAGCCGGAACTTGTCCCCGGCGACTGCCTCAGGGCCGTGCCGGAACGCCCAGCCGCCGGCCGGCGTGCCGTCGGACCCGTCCGGGTCGGACACGATCCCGTCCAGGGTGATGAAGTCGAATGACGATGACGCTCACGATGGGTCTCCTTCGGTCGATGCTCACCGGTACATACCGGCGGCACCGGCCCGGCTCATCGCGGCTGGCGAGAGTCTCCGGAGGAAATCTGCGCGGGCAGGTCAAACGTCTCGAACACGCGCGGATCGGCGAACACGACGTTGCGCGCGACCCGGCCGCCGGTGACCGTGAAGACCTGGAGCGTGTGCAGCCGGTGGCCGCCGCCGGGCTCCGGCGCGTACGCGGCCAGCGCGGGCTGCCCGTTGGCGGTGAGCTGCCTGATGCCCCAGCCCGTTCCGCGCGTCTGGAACACGCGGCGCATGAACAGGCCGTAGTCGCGGCTGCCCCGGTACCACAGCGGCACGGGCGGCATCTCCAGGACCGCCTGATCGGTGAGCAGCCGGACCAGCGCGGGGACATCGGCGGCCTCGAACGCCTGCACGTACCGTCCGATCACCGCGCGCACCCCGGGATCGTCCGGTTCGCTGACCTCGCCCGCGTCGCCCGCATCCGCGAGGGCAGCCCGGGCCCGCTGCAGGGCGCTGTTGACGGCCGTGACCGTGGTCCCGAGCTGCGCGGCGACCTCGGTGGCGCTGAACTCCAGTACCTCGCGGAGCACGAGCACGGCCCGCTGCCGCGGCGGCAGCAGCTGCATCGCCGCCACCAGCGCGAGCCGCATGTCCGCCCGCATCTCCGTGTCGTATCGCGCATCGGGAAACGGCTGCAGCCAGGGGATGTCGAACGCCGGCGTCAGCGGCGCCGCGGGATCGCCGCTCGGCGCGACCAGCCCGGACGGCAACGGCCGCCGTGCCCGCCCCTCCAGCGCGGTCAGGCAGACGTTGGCCGCGATCCGGTACAACCAGGTCCGTACGGACGCCCGGGTGCGGTCGTACCGGTCGCGGGCCTTCCACGCCCGCAGCATCGTCTCCTGCACCAGGTCCTCGGCCTCGTGGAACGAGCCCAGCATCCGGTAGCAGTACGCCACCAGCTCACCGCGGTACTGCTCGAACTCCACGGGCCTGTCATCGATCGCGCGCGGCGGCGAGGCACTCATCACAAATCCGGGCGGTGGGCCAGGAACGTAACCTGAGCCGGTTCCTGGCGTCGCTGACGCGAGCGGTCACGCGGCTTCGGCGGCGGGTGCGTACGCCAAGATGCACGACTCCGTTGCTGTAGGCCTCGGATTCAGCGAGACGGAACGTGGTGGCCGGGCCGGTGTCGGCGAACAGGTGCTGGCCGGCCCCGCGGGCCACGGGATAGACGAACAGGTGCAGCTCGTCGACCAGGCCGTCGGCGAGCATCGCCCGGACCAGCGTGCCGCTGCCGCTGACGTAGATATCCCCGTCGACCTTGTCCTTGAGGTCACGGATGATGTCCGCGCGGTACGGGCCGAGGATCGTGGAGTTGTTCCAGTCCGCGGTCTCCAGCGAGCCGGACACGACGTACTTGGGCGACTCGTTGAAGAACGGCGCACCGGGATCGTCCTCGGCGGTCCGGCCGGACCACGCCGGGGCGAACATCTCGTATGTCCGGCGCCCGAGCAGGATCGCCTGGCACGACCCCGTGATCGCCGCGAGGGCCCCGCCCATCGCCGGATCGAAGCCGAACTCGAACGTCCAGGACGGGTCCTCGAAGACACCGTCCAGGGCGATGAACTCATGCACCTTGATCGCGCCCACCGTCATCAACTCCATCTTTTCAGGGCCGGCCTGGCGTGCCCGGCACCCGTATGACCAGGATCTGGCGGCAAACTCATCGCCGCCGGCCCCGCAGGCCGGACGCCAGCACTCATCCGGCGCGATCGAGCCCTCGCGGGCGCAGTCGCGGGCAGCCGACCGGTAACGGCTTGCTCCCCCCGGACCTGGCCGGGTGGCTGGCGTGCTACGCGGGCTCGGCGGTGACGCGGTCGCGGATGATGAAGCGCTGGATCTTGCCCATCGAGTTGCGGGGCAGGTCGTCCCAGACCCGCACCTCGCGCGGGCACTTGTAGCCGGCCAGCCGGGCCCGGCAGAACGCGGTGACCTCGCCGGGGTCGGGAGCCGGGCCGGGCTCGGGCACCACCACGGCGACCACGACCTCGCCCCAGCGCGGGTCCGGCTTACCGACCACGGTGACGTCCCGGACCTGCGGATGGCTGATCAGGACCCGCTCCACCTCGGCGGCGTAGACGTTCTCGCCGCCGCTGATGATCAGGCCGTTCTTGCGGTCGATGATGCGGAGCCGGCCGTCCTTCTCCAGCACGCCGATGTCGTCCGAGCGGAGGAAATCCCCGGCCCAGGCGGCCGCGGTGGCGTCGGGCCGGTTCAGGTAGCCGGAAAAATGGGCCACGGTCTTCACCGCCACCTCGCCCTGCTCACCGGGCGGGACCGGCTGGCCGTCCGGGTCCAGGATCGCGATCTCGCAGCCGAGGGTGGAGTACCCGACGGTGCCGTCCGCGACGGTCTCGGGGTGCTTGATCTCGTCCGTGGCGAACCCGGCCTCGGTCCAGCCGTAGGTCTCGGTGATCCGGGCGTTCGGGAACATGGCGAACGCTTCCCCCAGCGCCTCGGGTGACACCGACGCGGCCGCGGTCATCATGGCCCGCATGCTGGCCAGCGGCGGCCGGCCGCGCCGCTCCCACTCCTCGATCATCATCGAGGTCATGGACGGCACCAGGAACGCGGTGGTGGCGGTCCCGGTGAACTCGTCGCAGGCCCGGGCGGCATCGAACGACGTCATGATCCGGACCCGGCCACCGATCATCAGCGTGCCGAAGGCGAAGCTGCAGTACGACATGTGGAACAGCGGGCCGGGCACCAGCATCACAGAGTCCCAGCTCAGGCCCAGCTGCCAGCCCCAGCGCATGGTGTTGACCAGCCATGTGTCGTTGGTCATCGCCGCGCCCTTGGGCGCGCCGGTGGTGCCCGAGGTGTAGAACACGGCGGCCAGCCGGTCGCCCTTGGCCGGGTCGGGGACGGCCGGGTCGCGCAGGCCGCCGCCGGGGGTGGGCAGCTGGGCAGCATCGACGACCGTGGCGCCGGTGTCCGCGGCGCCGGCCACGGCGGCCGCCATGCCCAGCAGGTCCCCGCCGGAGAAGATGCGCCGCGCCCCCGAGTCGTTGACGATGTGCAGGATCTCCGGGTGCGCGAGCCGGGTGTTCACCGGCACGATCGCGCAGCCCGCCAGCTGCCCGGCCAGGTAGATCAGCAGCGCATCGGTGCCGTTGGGCAGCAGGGTGGCCGCCACCGGCCCGTGCGGTCCGGGCTCGACCTCACGCAGCGCGCCGGCCAGGGCCGAGACGCGCAGCCACATGTCCCGGTACGTGTAGCTCTCCGGAACATCGCCGAGCACCTCGAGGGCCTGCCGGTCCGGGAAGGACCGGACGTTCATCGCGATGAAATCGGCGAGGGTGAGCTTCATGGCTGCCTCCGGCCTGCGTCGCCCGGCGTGCGTGGTCCTGGCCGGCGCCCGCCAGGACGATGCACAGCGGCGGCCGGATCCGCGCGACCGGAATGCTTGAGGTCGCATGCGCCCAGCCCGCATGCGACTGATTGATTCTGACGTCGGATTCAACTACTGTCAATGAGCGGCGGAAGGGGCAGCGCATGCGGGACGTGGCCATCACCGGCATCGGCGTCATCTCCTGCATCGGCCAGTCCGCGGACGAGTACTTCACCCGGCTGGACGCGGGCGAGCACGGCGTGACCGCCGCTCCCTGGGCCGAGCCGGAGGCGGGCCGGCCCGCCTGGATCGCCCCGGTCGCGGACTTCGACCCGGCCGCGTGGCTGGACGAGCGGGTGATCGCCGGTTCGGACACCTTCACCCAGCACGCCCTGGCCGCCGCCATCCAGGCGGTGCGCGACGCGGGCGGGGACTTCGACCCGCTGCGCACCGGGGTGGTGCTGGGCGTGACCATGGCCGGTGCGCGGGCCCTGCTCGACGCCCAGCACCTGCTCGACACCGGGGGCCCGGACGCGGTACCGCGCAAGCTGAACATCCAGGTCTGGCCGAACATGGCGGCCGGGCAGATCGCCATCCACTACGGGCTGCACGGCCCGCTGCTGACCGTCTCCTCGGCCTGCGCGTCCTCGCTGGATGCGATCGGCACCGCCGCCCGGATGATCGGGACCGGCCAGGCCGACGTGATCATCGCCGGGGGCACCGAGTGCGGCCTGGCTCCCGCGCTGGCCTACAGCCAGCGCAGCTACGGGATGTCGAACCCGCCGGACCGGGCCGACCGGGCCAGCCTGCCCTTTGACGTGCACCGCTGCGGGGTGGTCGAGGGCGCCGGGGCAGCCGTGGTGGTGCTCGAGGACGCCGGGCGGGCCGCCCGGCGCGGCACGCACATCTACGGCATGGTCACCGGGTACGCGTCCCTGTCCGAGGGTTTCCATCCTTCCTCTCCCGAGCCGTCCGGCCGGTGGGAGGCCGAGGCCATGCGCCGCGCGCAGCGCGACGCGGGCCTGGCGGGCCCGCAGGCCGTGGACGCGGTCATCGCCCACGCCACCGCGACTCCCGCCGGGGACCTGACCGAGGCCCGGGCGATCAACGAGGTGTTCGGGGAGCACGCCGCGGAACTCCCGGTGACCTCGATCAAGGGCCACGTCGGGCACACCGGCTCGGCCAGTGGCGTGATGGGCCTGCTCGCCGGGCTGCACGGGATGCAGGCGGGCACGCTGGTGCACGTCGCGGGCACCACCGAGGTCGAGCCGGAGGCCCGGTTCCGGGTCATCACCCACGCGCCCGCCAAGGCCGACATCGGCGTGCTGCAGGTCAACGGGTTCGGCTTCGGCGGCCAGGACGCCTGCCTGATCGTGAACCGCGCCTGATCCCGTCCCGTTCCCGGGAAATTCCGGACCGATAACGGTCCGCCCGTGGTCAGTCAGGCGGCCACTTGAGCCCGAACGCGCCGTCCCGCTCCGCCTCCTCGGCCACGGCCCTCAACTCCTCCCCGGTCAGGCCCGCCTGGGCCAGCACCTCGGCCGTGGCGTCCGGCTCGCCGCCGTCGCGGCCGCGCCCGCCGGGGGTCCGGGAGAACCGGGGCACCGGGCCCGGCCGGCCAGCAGCCGCCAGCACCTCATCCGGCGCCAGGACCGGCGTCACGCAGGCGTCCGCCCCGGCGAACCGGGCCGCCCATTCATCGCGGCTGGCGGTCGCGAACCGGTCGCCGATGACCTGGGCCAGGCCGGGCCAGGCGGCCGGGTCGAAGCGGTCAGCCGGGTAGGGCGGCGGGAGGCCGAGCCCGTCCCACAGGGCGCGGAAGAACCCGTCCTCGACCGCGCCCACCGCCACGAACTGGCCGTCGGCGCAGCGGTAGCAGCGGTAGAACGGCGCGGCGCCCGTGGTGAGGCCGGCCCCGCGCTCGGGCAGCAGCGGGGTCCGCCAGGCGTTCAGCCACATCTCCATCATGGACAGGACGCCGTCGGTCATCACGGCGCCGATCTTCTGGCCGTGCCCGGAGCGGTCCCGCTCGACGAGCGCCGCGCAGATGCCGAACGCGGCCAGCATGCTTCCGCCGGCCAGGTCGGCGACCAGGTTGAGCGGGGGCACCGGCTCCCCGCCCGCGGGGCCGACCGCGCCCAGCACGCCGGTGACGGCCAGGTAGTTGATGTCATGCCCGGCGGCCTGGGCGTCCGGGCCGGCCGGGTCGTAGCCGGTCACCGAGCAGTAGACCAGCCGCGGGTTGACCTGGCTCAGCTCCTGGTAGCCGGCGCCGAGGCGGTCCGCGACCCCGGGCCGGAAGCCCTCGATCAGGACGTCGGCGGTGGCGGCCAGCCGGTGCAGGGCGTGCCGGCTGGCCGGGTGCTTCAGGTTCAGGTGCACGAAGCGCTTGCCCCGGGCGAAGTCCGCCGGGACCTGCCCGGCCCGGCCCCCGGTGACCGCGATGACCTCCGCCCCGAGGTCGGCGAGCAGCATGCTGGCGTAGGGCCCGGGGGCGAGCCGGCTCAGGTCGATGACCCGGATCCCGGCCAGTGGCCCGCCCCGGGCCACGGGGTCACTCATCGCTCCTCCTCTCGCGTCCGGGCCTGCCGCGACAGGGCCCGGACCGGGACGCCGGCCGCGGCGCGGTCCCAGCCGCCCGGGTCCGCCCGGCTAGGACCGTGGCGCGGCGGACGGGTGGCTGGCCGCCGCCCGGACCTGCCGGTCGGCCTCGGCGTTGAGCAGGGCGTGCAGGCCCAGTTCCTGGGCGTCGTTCAGGTTCTGCTTGATCCCGGCGACCACGTGCGGCGGGGCCTGCGCCAGCCCGCTGGCGATGTCAGCGACCCGGCCCATCAGGGCGCCGTCCGGGACTACCTCGCCGACCAGGCCAATCGCGGCGGCGCTGGCCGCGCTCAGCTTTTCGTTGAGGAAAAACAGGTGGCGGGCGCGGCCGGCACCGACGAGACGGGTCAGCGACCATGTGCCGCCGAAGTCCCCCGTCAGCCCGGCGGACAGGAACGCGGTGCGGAACACCGCGGACTCGGCGGCGATCCTCAGGTCGCAGGCGCACGCCCAGGACAGCCCGGCGCCCGCGCAGGGGCCGTTGACCGCGGCGATGGTCACCTTCGGCATCTCGTGCAGCAGCTCGGTGGTCCGGTGCAGGCGGCGCAGCTCCGCGCGGCTGGCCTCTTCCGTGCGGGGCCCGGCGAACTCCCCCATCGCGCCGAGGTCACCACCCGCGCAGAAACCGCGGCCGGCCCGGTGAGGACGACCGCCCGGATGGCGTCGTCCGCGGTGGCCTGCTCCAGGCAGGCCAGCACCCCGCCGATCAGCTCCTCGGTCATCGCGTTCAGCCGGTCCGGCCGGTTCAGCGTGATCGTGGCCACCGGCCCCGATACCTCGAAGCGGACCGTGTCGGTCATCCGTTTCCTCCGCTCTAAAGCTCACCGTCGAGTACCCGCCGGGCGGCGCGGGCGCGCATCCCGGGCTGCCGCCGGAGCAGGTCCATGTCCGCCCCGGAGGTCCCCATGTCACCCGCCAGGTGCCGGGTGTAGACCCCCTCGGCCATGCAGGCGATCTTCCAGTGCGCGAGCGCGACGTAGAAGCCCAGGTCGCCGCCGGGCCGGCCGGTGCGTTCCAGGTACCGGGCGGCGACCTCGCGGCGGGCAGGGAAGCCGGGCGCGTCGGTCGGCGCGGGCGGGAGCTGGCCCGCCTCGTGCGGTTCGGTCCAGTAGGCCAGAGCCAGGCCCAGGTCGGCCAGCGGGTCGCCCACGGTGGCCAGCTCCCAGTCCAGCACGGCGCTGATCTGCACGTCCGGGCCGAGGATGACGTTGTCGAGCCGGTAATCCCCGTGGATCAGCGTCACCCCGGACTGCTCCGGGACGCGCGCGGTCAGGTCGGTGAACAGCTCGTCCATCAGCGGCAGGTCGCGGGTGCGGATGTCCTGGAGCTGCCGGTGCCAGCGGCGGAGCTGGCGCCCGGCGTAGGAGCCGGGGCGGGCCAGCCGGTCCAGGCCGGTCGCGGCCAGGTCCACGGCGTGGATGCCGGCCAGCACGTCGAACAGCGCGCAGGCGACAGCGGCGTGATCCCCGCCGCCCAGCGCGGCCGCGTCGGATGGGGTGCGCAGCACCCGGCCCGGGACGTAGGACATGACGAAGAACGGGGCCTCGTTCCACCGCGGGTCGGCGGTCTGGCCGAGCACCGCCGGGACCGGGACGCCGGTCCCGGCCAGCGCGGCCATGATCCCGCCTTCCCGGCCTACGTCGTGCGCGGTGGCCAGCACGTGGCCCAGTGGTGGCCGGCGGAGCACCCAGCACTCCCCTGCCGCGTCGCTGACCAGGAAGGTCAGGTTGGAGTAGCCGCCCGCGAGCCGCCCGAAGCGCAGCGGCGGCGCGGCGCCCAGGACGGCGGCGAACCAGTCCGTGAGCGGGCCGGGCGCGATGCCGGGGGGCGCCACCGCGTCGTCGCAGTCGGGCATCCCGTCACAGTACAAGCCGGGCCCGCTGGCTGTCGATGTTGACGTCGAGTTCAAGTTTCGGTGATCGCGCGACAGCTCACCGCGGGACGGTCACTGCGGCGCGGCTCACTGCGGCGCACGGCTCACTGCGGGGCGGCGAACCGCTGGCGCACCTCGAACTTGCGGATCTTCCCGGACGGCGTCATCGGGAACGAGTCCACGAAGTACCACAGCCTCGGCGTCTTGAACCGGGCCAGGTGCTCCCGGCAGAACGCGGCCAGCTCGCCGGGGTCGGGCGGCGCGGCGGCGTCGGCGGCCCGGATGACCGCCGCGACCTGCTCACCCCAGTGCGGGTCCGGCACGCCGATGACCGCGACCTCGGCCACGCCCGGGTACCCGGCCAGCAGCTGCTCGATCTCGAGGGCGTGGATGTTCTCGCCGCCGCGGATGATGATGTCCTTCAGGCGGCCCGCGATGCGCAGGTACCCGCGGTCGTCCATGGTTCCCGCGTCGCCGGTGTGCAGCCAGCCCTCGCCGTCGATGGTGGCCGCGGTGGCGTCCGGCATGTCCCAGTAGCCGGCCATGTTCTGGTAGCCGCGGGCGCAGATCTCGCCCTCCTCCCCCACGCCGACCGGCTCGCCGGTGGCCAGGCTGGCGATCTTCACCTCGACGTGCGGCATCGGCTGGCCGAGCGTCTCGGCCTGGTCCTGCGGGCTGTCGGCTGTCCGGGTCTGGGTGAGCACGCCGTGCAGCTCGGCCTGGCCGAACAGGATGGAGAACTCGCACCCGAAGGTCTGGGTGGTCCGGCGGACCAGCGTGTCGGGGACCTTGGCGCCGCCCGACATCACCGTGCGCAGCGAGGACAGGTCGCGCGGCTGCCGGTCGTGGTTCTCGAGCATGGCCAGCAGGATGGTCGGCACGGTGAGCACCATGCTGCCCCGCTCCGCCTCGATCAGCTCCAGCACCAGGGCCGGGTCGAACTGCGGGACCACCACGTGCGCGGCGCGCCGGGCCAGGCAGCCGATCCCGGCCAGCACCCCGCCGCCGGTGTGGAACAGCGGGATGGGGTTGATCCAGGTGTCCCCGTCCCGGAATCCGGCGCGCTGCGCGGACAGCCCGGCCGCGTTGACCAGCCCGAGGTGATGCAGGAGGGCCCCCTTGGCGAACCCCGTCGTGCCCGAGGTGTAGATGATGAGGGCCGGGTCGGACGGCCTGGGCTGCGGGAGCGGCCCGGGCCGGGCGCCGCTGGCGGCGAACTCGTCCCAGTCCGCGAAGCAGATCACCTCGCGCAGCGCCGGGAGCCCGGGCCGCAGCCCGCTCACCACGTCGGTCATGGACACGCCGCGGTGGCTGACCCCGTGGACCAGCCCGGCCACGGCGGACTGCTCCAGCGCGTACTTCAGCTCGGCCGAGCGGTACTGCGGGTTCACCGTGACCAGGATGACGCCGGCCAGGGCCGCGCCGAGCTGGAGCATGACCCACTCCGGGCGGTTGGCCTCCCAGACCGCGACCCGCTCGCCGGGCTCGAACCGGGCCAGCAGCGCGCCCGCCACGTCCTCGGCGGCGGCGAGCAGTTCCGCGTAGGTCCACCGCCGCCGGGCGGCCGCGTCAGCCTGCCCGTCCACCAGGGCGGTCCGGTCCGGCACCTGCGCCGCGACCCGCCGGAGCAGGCCGCCCACGGTGATCTCGTCCAGCGGGACGCTGGCCTCCGCAGGCCAGTAGGACGTGGTCAGCACGGCCAATCCACCACCCGTCCGGCGCCCGCCCCCTGCCCGGGCCCCTCGGCGGGCTGGGGTGCGGAGGGCGGCTCGGCGCGCTCAGTGACGAGATTCAACACGAACTTGATATTGACGTCAAGATCAGATTGGCTGGCGATGGGTGACCGCGCGATGAACGGCGGCACCGCAGCCTTTAGGCGTGCGCAAATGCGGGTACGTGGCCCGCAGGCTCAGCGGAGAGGGAAATCGGTCATGCCGGACACCAGTCGCTTCCTCGAAGGCCCGTTCGCGCCGGTGACCGAGGAGATCACGGCCTTCGACCTGCCGGTGACCGGCCAGGTCCCGGCCGGCCTGGACGGCCGCTACCTGCGCAACGGCCCCAACCCGATGGGGCTCGAGGATCCCGCCTATCACTGGTTCACCGGCGACGGGATGGTGCACGGGGTCCGGCTGCGCGACGGCCGGGCCGAGTGGTACCGCAACCGGTGGGTCCGGTCCCGGGCCGTCGCCGAGGCCCGCGGCGAGGCGTGGCCGGCCGGCCCGGTGCACGAGGGGATGGACTTCGCAGCCAACACGCACGTGATCGCCAGCGCCGGGCGCACCCTGGCGACGGTGGAGTCGGGCCCGCTGCCGTATGAGCTCACCGACGAGCTGGACACCGTCGGGCCGTGTGACTTCAGCGGGACGCTGCCCGGCGGGTTCGCCGCGCACACCAAGGCGGACCCGGTCACCGGGGACCTGCACGCGATCGCCTACTACTGGGCCTGGGACCACGTCCAGCACCTCGTCCTGGGTTCCGGCGGCCGGGTGGCCTCAGCCACCAACATCCCGGTCACCGACGGGCCGATGATGCACGACTTCGCGCTGACCGGCCGGTACGTGGTGCTGTTCGACCTGCCGGTCACCTTCAGCATGGACGCGGTGTCCGCCGGGAAGAGGCTGCCCTACACCTGGAATCCCGGCCACCAGGCCCGGGTCGGCCTGCTCCCCCGCGACGGCAGCCCCGCTGACATCCGCTGGTTCGAGGTGGACCCGTGCTGGGTGTTCCACACCCTCAACGCCTACGACGACGACAGCGGCCGGGTGGTCATCGACCTGTGCCGCTACCAGGGCGCCTACGACGTGTCCGCGCTGGACGGCCGCGGGCCGCTGACGCTGGACCGCTGGATCGTGGACCCGGCCGCCGGGAAGGTCACCGAGCAGCGCCTCGACGACCGCTTCCAGGAATTCCCCCGCGTCGACGACCGGGTCATCTCCCGGCCGCACCGCTACGGCTACAGCGCGGTGATCGGCGAGGTCAGCCAGGGCACCATGTCGCTGGGCGGCGACTTCGCGGACCAGGCCTTCGCCAACGCACTGCTCAAGCACGACCTGGCCCACGGCACCACCGAGGCGCACGAGTTCGGCCGCGACGCCACCGCGGGCGAGGCGGTGTTCGCGCCCGCCGGATCCGGCGCCGACGAGGACGAGGGCTACGTCATGGCGTTCGTGCACAACCCCGACCGCGGTGCCGCCGACCTGGTCATCCTGGCCGCCCAGGACTTCACCGGCGACCCCGTCGCCCGGGTGCACCTGCCCGCCCGGATCCCGCTCGGGTTCCACGGCAGCTGGATCGCCGACCGGTAGGCCCGCGGCGGCCGGGCCGCCGGCCGCCAGGCCAGGGACGCCCGGCCGCGGCCCGGCACGCCGGGGCTGGACGCCCCCGGCGGTGCTGGGTGAGGGTGGGAAGAGCACAGGATCACCCCTCATCGCTGCGGGAGGCCACCGATGACTGCAACCCTGCCATCTCACGAGGTCGCAGCCGGGGTGACGACCTGGCTGTCCGCGTTCGGGGACGCGCTGTCGGCGGGCGATACGGCGGCCGCCGCGGCCCTGTTCACCGAGGACTGCTTCTGGCGTGATCTCGTCGCGTTCACCTGGAACATCAAGACGCTCGAGGGCCGCGCCGCGATCAGCGCGATGCTGGACCAGACGCTGCCCTGGGTGCAGCCCCGCGGCTGGAAGATCACCGACGGCGAGGAACCGGCCGGCGCGGGCGGCGTGGTCGAGGCCTGGATCGACTTCGAGACCGCCGCGGGCCGCGGCCGGGGGCACCTGCGGCTGCGAGAAGGCCGGTGCTGGACCTTGCTGACCACGCTGGACGAGCTCAGGGGCCACGAGGAACGCCGCGGGCCGACCCGCCCGAAGGGCGTCGAGCGCCGCGCGAACCCGGCCCGGACCACCTGGCTGGAAGACCGCGAGCAGGAGGCATCCGAGCTGGGCATCACCGAGCAGCCGTACGTGGTGATCATCGGCGGCGGCCAGGCGGGCATCGGTCTCGGCGCGCGGCTCCGCCAGCTCCGGGTGCCCACGATCATCATCGACAAGCGCAGCCGCCCGGGTGACCAGTGGCGCAGCCGGTACAAGTCGCTGTGCCTGCACGACCCGGTCTGGTACGACCACATGCCCTACCTGAAGTTCCCCGACAACTGGCCGGTCTTCTCCCCCAAGGACAAGATCGCCGACTGGCTCGAGTCCTACACGAAGATCATGGAACTCAACTACTGGCCCGATACCGAGGCGACCAGCGCGGCCTACGACGCGCAGGCCGGCCAGTGGGCGGTGCAGGTCGAGCGGGACGGCGAGCTGCTCGTGCTCCGCCCGGCGCAGCTCGTGCTGGCCACCGGGATGTCGGGGCGGCCCAACCTGCCCGACTTCCCGGGCATGGACACCTTCCGGGGCGACCAGCACCATTCCTCGGCCCATCCCGGCCCGGGCCGCTACCGCGGGAAGCGGTGCGTGGTCATCGGCTCGAACAATTCGGCCTTCGACATCTGCGGTGCGCTGTGGGAGAACGGCGCCGACGTCACCATGGTGCAGCGCTCGTCCACCAACATCGTCCGGTCGGCCACGCTGATGGACATCGGCCTGGGCGCGCTGTACTCCGAGGAGGCCGTCGCGTCCGGGATGACGACCGACAAGGCGGACATGGTGTTCGCGTCGATCCCGTACCGGATCATGCACCAGTTCCAGATCCCGCTCTACGAGCAGATGCGCGAGCGGGACCAGGAGTTCTACGACCGGCTCGAGGCGGCCGGATTCGAGCACGACTGGGGTGACGACGGGTCCGGCCTGTTCATGAAGTACCTGCGCCGCGGCTCCGGCTACTACATCGACGTCGGCGCGGCCGACCTGGTCGCCAACGGGGACGTGGCGCTGGCGCGCGGCCAGGTCGATCGCCTGACCGAGGACGCGGTGGTGCTGGAGGACGGCACGAAACTGCCCGCCGACCTGGTCGTGTACGCCACCGGGTACCAGTCGATGAACGGCTGGGCGGCCGAGCTGATCTCCCAGGAGGTGGCCGACAGGGTCGGCAAGTGCTGGGGCCTGGGCTCGGACACGACGAAGGACCCGGGCCCGTGGGAGGGCGAGCAGCGCAACATGTGGAAGCCCACCCAGCAGCAGGCGCTGTGGTTCCACGGCGGCAACCTGCACCAGTCCCGGCACTACTCGCTCTACCTGGCCTTGCAGCTGAAGGCCCGGCAGGCGGGCCTGCCCACCCCGGTGTACGGGCTCCAGGAGGTCCACCATCTGCGCTGATGCCGCCGATAGAGGGGACGCACCGGCGGTCCACTGCTGGGCGCCAGGGTCGGTGAGCCTGCCGGCCACCGGCCCGGGGCCGCTGGACGGCGTGACGGTCGCGGTCAAGGACATGTTCGCCGTCGCCGGCCACGTGTCCTCGTTCGGGCACCCGCGGTGGCGGGCGACGCATCCCCCCAGCGCGGAGACGGCGCCCGCGGTGTCCCGGCTGCTGGCGGCGGGCGCGTCCGTGGCGGGCCTGGCCAAGCTGGATCAGCTCGCGTACTCCCTGATCGGGAACGCCGGCGAGGGCACCGCGCCGCTCAATTCACAGTATCCCGGCCGGTTCACCGGCGGCTCGTCGTCCGGCCCGGCCGCGGCCGTGGCCGCCGGGCTGGCCGGCCTCGGCCTGGGTACCGATACCGCCGGCTCGATCCGGGTTCCCGCCGCCTCGTGCGGGCTGTTCGGTTTCCGGCCGAGTCACGGACTGGTCGGTGCCCGCGGCGTGCTGCCGCTGGCCCCGTCGTTCGACGTGGTCGGCATCCTGGCCCGCAGCGCCGCGATGCTGGGCCCGGTACTGGAGGTCCTGGCGTCGCCCGGCGTGGCCCGGCCCCCGGCGGCGGCCCGGAGCGTGCACGTCGCCGGGGGGCTGGCCGGCATCAGTCCCGAGCTGGCGGACGCGGTCCAGGCGACCGCGGCGGCCATCGCGGACCGGTGGGGCTGCGAGGTGTCGGAAACCCCGCTGGACGACTTCATCAACGATGACGTGGCCGACCTGTTCGCCCGGGTCCAGGGCCGGGAGGTCTGGCGGGCCCACCGATCATGGCTGGCCGGGAACCGGCAGTTCCTGGCGGACGACGTGCAGGCCCGCGTCCAGCGCGCGGAAGCGCTCAGCCAGCCCGGCGATCCCCGGCGGCAGGAGGACGAGCGGGCCTGGCGCGGCTACGCGCCGCGGCTGGACCGGGTCCTGCCGCCCGGCTCGGTCGCCGTGCTGCCGGTCACGCCCGGCCTCCCGCCGCTGCGCGACGCCGGCCCGCGGGACCTTCTCGCGTTCCGGGCCGGCGCCTTCCGGTTCACCGCCCCGGCCAGCCTGGCCGGCCGCCCGGAACTGGTCGTCCCGGTCCATCACCGCTCCAGCGGCCAGCGCTTCGGCGTGGGCGTGCTCGGGCCGCCGTCCGGTGACGTCACCCTGCTCGAGCTGGCCCGCCTGCTCTGCCGCGGCGACGCGGCGCTGGCCGTCTAGCGCCGCTGCCCGCGTTACCCGGCCGGGCGGGCCAGGCGGGCGTTGACCGGCTCGATCGGGACGAGGCGGTTGGCCAGCGCGACGCTGGGCTGGCCGGTGCTCCTCCGGATGATCAGGGACGAGGCGGCGCCGGGCCCGCCCCCGGCGTGCCCGCAGACATCCTTGGGCTCGTTGAGCAGCCAGCCCAGGCCCATCTGCGCCCCGGTGGAGTCCCGGGCCACCTGCGGCGCGAGCGCCTCACCGGCCAGCGCGGCGGGGAGCAGGGACGCCCAGGACAGGCCGAAGCGCACCAGGTCGGCGGCGGTCGTCCAGAGGCCGCCGGCCGCCGGGAGGGTGCACACCTTCGCCGGGGCCGGCTCGAACGAGCCGTCGCCGGCCAGGAGGTAGCCGGTCACGGCTCCGGTGGCCGGCCACGTCGCCGGGAACGACGAGCCGCTCATCCCGAGCGGCCCGAGCACCAGCCCGGTCGCGGCCTCAGGGTACGAGCCGCCGGTCACATCGGCGATCAGCTGCCCGAGCAGCGCGTACCCGCCGTTGCTGTAGCTGAAGGCGCCCCGCGGGCCGGCGGGCTGGACGACCGGGCCGGTCAGCGTGACCAGGTCGGGCACGCGGTCGGCGAACAGCTCGCCGGGGCTGTCCACGCCCGCGGTGTGGGTGAGCAGGTCCCGGATCGTGACGGCGTCGTCGGCGGGCCGGACCGTGCGCAGGTGGGCGCAGGCCGGGTCATCCAGGCCGATCCGGCCGTCGGCGGCCAGCCGCAGCACCGCGGTGGCGGTGATCAGCTTGGTGACCGAGTACGCGGGGAACCGGTGCCCGGGGCTGAGCAGCGCTTCCGGGCTGGCCCCTTCCAGGCTGGCCCCTTCCAGGCTGGCCCAGCCCCGCGCGGCCACCCACCCGGTCCCGTCGCCCGGCCCCGCGCCGCCGGGCGCACCAGCCAGCACCAGGCCGGGCAGGCCCAGTTCGGCGAGCGATTCCTCGGCCACCGCGACCGCCGCGGAGGGCACCTCACCGGAGGTGCGCGTCGAGGGCGCCGCGACCCGGGCATCGGTCACCCGCTCGCCCAGCGGATACAGGCGCAGCCCGGTCAGCCGGTGCGGCGGGTCGGCCTCGGCGGCCGCCTCCAGCTGCATCCCCCCGATCTGGGCGCGCAGCTGGCGCGGCGTCACCAGCGTGATCACCAGTTCCTCACGCAACCGCGACGCCACTCCGGTGAGGGTCCTGACCAGCGTCTCCGGTGGCACCAGGCGCAGGAAGCGGTCGTCAAAATGCTCGCGGAGCTCCTCGTCACCGGGGACCTGCCAGCCGCGGTTATCCGCCTCCGCGAACCGGGAGATCAGCCAGCTGGCCTGGGCCAGGACCGGGCTGCCGCCGCCGGTCCCGGCGCTGATGTACTCCTTGAGCGCCGCCCAGCTGGGCAGCCCATGCTCGCGGGCGATGGCGAGCTGGGCGTCGTGCAGTGTCGCGAACTCCCCGGCGGACAGCCGCCGTTTCGCCTCCACCTTGAGATACCTCAGGCTGGGCTGGTCAGGGAGCGCACGTGATTGACCGGACAAGGCAGTCCTTCCTCGCCGCCCGGGGGTCCGCGACATCGGGCTGGAAAGACATGCCGTCAGCCTGCATTGATGCCGGTGAGCTTGAAGCTCTGCCCGCGGACCCAGCGGCAGCCGGAAACTGCCACCCTGAGAGTACCGCTCCGGGGGCTGGCCCCGCGAGCCATAATCCCATGGCGGGCTACTCCGGCATGGGCGAGCCGAACCGGATCAGGTTCCCGTCCGGGTCGATGTGGGCACCCTCGCGAAGCTGGTACGGGGTCGGGCCGACCGGCCGGGTCTGGCCGCCGATGCCCGGCCGGGTCCACTCCCCGTAGAGGGCGTCCGCGTCGCGGACGTAGAGGTAGGCCGAGGCGTGGCTGTGCGCGGGATCGTGTCCCGGGTCGCCCGCCAGGTGCAGGCCGGTGCCCTCGCGGTCGGCGAACCCGTAGTCATCCTCGCCCGCGTAGCGGCGGGTGACGAAGCCGAGTGCTGCGTAGTGGGCCAGCGCGGCCGTCATGTCCCGGACCGGGAAGATGGGGCTGAACTGGCGGAACTGCCGGGGCGGCCGGCGCTTCCCGGCACCGGACGCGGCAGCATCGGTCTTGATGCCGGCCAGGGCCAGGAGCGCGGAGCGCATGGCGCCGACCTGCCCGGCGGGCACCCGCTCGAGCAGCTGGGCATCGACCGCCTCGGTCCCGCGGACCACGGCGTCCAGGACTTCCTGCCCGCGCGCGGTCAGCCGGAGCGTGATCCGCCGGCGGTCACCGGGATCCGGATTCCGTTCCAGGTAACCGCGGCCGGCCAGGATGTCGATGGCCTGGCTCACGGCCTGCTTGGTGACTCCGAGCCCGGCGGGCAGGTCCGGCCGGGGCCCGCCCGCGGCCGCGATCCCGGCCAGCAGGGCCGCCCCGTTCCGGGGCAGGTCCCCGGCGCCGATGGCCTCGAGCTGGGCCCGGATGGACTGGGCGTACACACCCCGGGCGGCACGCATCAGGGTAGGTGTGGCGAGCTCGTGCCCGTCTGGACCGGTCATCCAGCCAGGCTAGCCGATCGTAAACTTACTTGACAGTCAATTTCCCTAACGGTTCTTCCGGTGCGGGCGGTAACGCTGCCCGGTCAGCCTTCGTCGTCCGGCCAGAGCCGGATGCTCTGGCCCGCGGCGTCGAGAATCAGCTGTGCATCCAGCCCGGCCCGGCTCTCGGGGATCCCCAGGGTGGGCCACTCGCAGACGAACTCCAGCGGGCCGGCGGGCGGCAGCGGCCACGCCCACCAGCGAGACAAGCTGGAACGCGGGCTGGCGCCGCCGAGGAACATCCGCAGGATGGGGCCGTCCGGCTCGGCGTCGCCAGGTCCGGCCCCCGGCCGCCGCGCTGGCCGATGACCTTGGTGCCATCGGCGAGCTGCAGCCCGAAACGGAAGGACTGCAATGGCCCGCCGGGTCCCGGCCCGCCGGGACCCGGGCCCGCGGGCCCGGTGTCAGTGCCGGGGCGGAAGCGGGCGGTGACGTAGATCTCGAAGCCGGCCGAGTAGGCCGAGAGCCCGGTGATCGCCACCGCGGCCCGCTCGGTCCGCGCCAGGATCAGCGTCCTGAACGGGACCACGCCTGGGAACCCGGCCTCCGGCGGGTCCCAGGGACGCTGCGACCAGGGCGGCACCGGCTCAGCAGTCGGAACGGGAACGCCGTCGAAGAAGCTCATTCCCCCATCGTGGCCGCCGTGGTTCTGGCCCGCCAGGGGGTGGCACCCACACCAGGGGTAGGCCTGGACCCACTGCGTGCGGCGGTGCTGGCCTGCGGCCAGGAAGGACGGCGGTGCCGGCCTAGGGGGCAGGAAAGGCGGCGGGCGGGAAGGAGGGCGGCGGGCCGGGGTGCCGGGCGGAAAGGCGGCAGGCGGAAAGGCGGCGGGGGCGGTAAGACAAGTGTCACCCCGTTTTCGCACATTGCATAGGAACGTGTGTCTGCACGTGCATCCGCTCCGTGCAATGCTGGTGTCATGTTTACCCCGAAATTTCCGGCCTGCGCCATTCATCACGGTGCGTGCCTGCCTATCTGGGCCGCGCCGCCGTCCGGGTTAACCCGGGCGGGAGGGACACCCGCGGTGCTGGCGGCCGGCAACCGGGACGCCCGGGCCGCAGCGGCCGGAACGGCCCGGCTCACCGCGCTGACCACCGAGGCCCGGCCTGCCGCACATGACAGCGGGCGGCGCCCGGGCTGAACGGGCTTCCCCGCCCCCGCAGCCGGCCCGGCTGGGCATGTCCCCGCGGCCCCGGATCTGCGTAGGGTCGTGAGAGACCGGTGACGAACCCTGGGCCGCCACCAGCGCCCCCGCCAGCCACGGGAATCCGTCCAGGGCTTTCAGCGGATTCGATTCTATGTTTGAATACTCTCGTGAAGCAGCAGAGACGTTCAGGCTGGGGGAGATGACATGCTCACCGCTGTGCTGGCTGATGCCGGTCATCCCGTCGTCGCCGGGTTGCTCGGACTGGGGGCGGCGGGCCTCGCCACGGCCGTGGTGGTGATGGCCTGGAGCGTCAACGTCCACCAGATCCGGCTGGCCGAGCATCTGGCCCGCCGGCAGTTCCTCGTGACCCCCGAGGCCGCCCCGCCCGCGCCCGCGGTGAACGGGAACGGGCACGCGCGGGGGGCCGGGACCGCGCGCGGGGCCGCGGGCGGCGGAGGTGACGGCGGGGGCCATGAGGCCGCGGAGGCCGCCCGGCCGGCCGCCACCGGCCTGGCGGCGCCGGTGGTCATCGACGGGCCGGACACCCTGGTCACCGGGGAGCAGGCCCGCTACCGCGTCCAGCCCTCGGGCAGCCGGACGGTCATGTCGTGGGCGGCGGGCGGCGGCTCGGTGGCGCAGGCTCCCGACCCGGCCCATCCCGACGAACTGCTCCTGGTCGCGGACCAGCCGGGCACCCTGATGCTCACGGTGCGGGTCCGCGACGGGATGACCGAGACCCGCGGCATGAAGACCATCACCGCGGTCCCGGAAGTGGCCGATCCCGCGCCACCGTTCACGCTGCGGCTGTTCCTGCACGGCTGGGGGCTGGTCGCGGTGGCCGTCCTGATCGTCGGGTTCGCGGGGGCACTCGACGCCCTGGGCAGCCTGCCCTCCCCGGAGTTCATCGCGCTGGTCGCCCCGCTGGCCGCCCTGCTCGCCGTGGCCCTCATCACGCGCGGGACCGGCGACGCCAGCCGCCCGGCCAGCGGCAAGGACCCCGGCCGCTCCCGTTTCTGACCCATCCCCCGCTGCCGCAGCGCGGTCCGCGGCTGGCAGCGTTCGGGTGCCTGGGCCGCCTGGTGCATGAAGCGCGATGGCTAACTGGACGGGGACGGGGGCTGGGCGGCCAGCGAGAGCAGGCAGGGACGCAGCAGGCTGATGACCTGTGCCGGGTCGGCGCTGGCGAGCTCGTCGGACTTGATGAGGTGCCGGGAGACCGTGACGCCGAGGATGACGGCGCTGATGAGCGCGGCCCGCAGGCTCGCGTCGTCGGCCGGGATGGCCTGCGCGATCTGCGCCTGGTAGCGGGCCATGCCCTCGCTGATGATGCTGGCGGCCTCGGGATTGGTCAGCATCGAGCGCAAGATGGCCAGCGACGCTACCGGCTCGTTCGCCAGCCGGTCGGCGAGCGTGGCGAGGATCTGCTCGGTCGCCTGCCCGGGCGCCCCGCTGACCTCGGGGACGGGGGCGGCGCCGATCACCCGCCGGAATAGCTCCTGCTTGGAACCGAAATAGTGCATGACCAGGCCCGCGTCCACGCCCGCGGCCGCGGCCACGGCGCGGATAGTGGCCCGCTCGTATCCGGCGGTGACGAAGACCCGGGACGCGGCGTCGAGGATGCGCGCCTCGGTGCGGCGGCGCTGCTCGGCGCGCGAACCGGGCGGTGGAGTGATCATCGGTTCATTCTACGGGCGTTGACAGAGCGGCCGTTTCGTTCTACGATTGTTCAATCAACGCGTGTTCAATGAAATCGCCTGAACGAAGGGAAGGCCGCATGCCATCCGCCACGCCCGCCGATGTCCTGGCCCAGCGCCGCCGCCTGATCCTGAACGGGGACGCCGACGGCTTCGCTGACCTGTTCGCGCCCGATGCGGTGATCGAGGGGCCCTTCACCGGGCCGCCGGGCGCGCCTTTGCGCCTGGAGGGCCGGGAGGCGATTCGCGAGTATTCGCGCCACGTCATGGCGTCGCCGCTGCAGCTGGAGGACTTCGAGGTGGTCGAGCTCCTACCAGACCCAGGACCCGGAGGTGGTGATCGTGGAACTGCGGACGAAGGGAACCCTGACCACGACGGGCCGGTCGTTCGCGGCGACGTCCATCCAGATCCTCCGGATCCGGGACGGCCAGATTGTGCTCTTCCGCGATTTCGCCGATTCCCGGGGCCTGGAAGACGTGATCGGTGAACCGCGCCCGGAAAGCTGATGCAGCCGGAAATTGAACGGAGCCTTCCCGGTGGCTGCCCCGCGCAAGTCCGCGACCAGCGCCGCCATCTGGTCCCTCCGCGCTGCGGATCGTGGCACCAGGTCAATCGAACCAGGTCAATCGAAGGAGAACCCATGTTCGCGCGGGTCATCACCGGCCAGACCACGCCCGATGGATTCGACGGCCTCATCCGCTTCACACAGGAGCGGCTTCCAGGCACTCAGGCCCAGCCCGGATTCAAGGGCTTCTACCTGCTGACCGACCGCGATACCGGCGAGCTCGTGACCATCTCGTTGTGGGATACCTGGGAGGACGTCCGGGCAGCCGAGGCCTACGCCGCGCAGCTCAACAGCGAGGCCGCACAGTCTGTCGAGGTCGCGCCGCCGCCGGTGAAGATTTACCAGGCCGAGATCGCGCACCTGGCGTAGTGCCTGACCCTCCCGCCGCTGACCGTTCCCTTCCGGCTGGCGCCGCCCAGACGGTCCTCTCCAGCCGCCCCCGGGCCTGGCTGGCCCCGCTCCCCCGGTGTCCTGGCCGGCGGCCCGGGTAGGTAGCCGTCAGTGCTCCCCAGCAGGCACCGTGGTGCCGCGCGACGGGGGGCTCATGTCGGGATCAGGGCACAGCGCCGGGTTTCCGCCGCGGATACCGCCCATGCTCGCGGTCCCCGCCTCGGAGATCCCGGAACCGGAAACCGCGTGGGCCGCGGAGTTCAAATGGGACGGCGTGCGCGCGGTGGCCTATCTGTCCGGGGGGCGGCTGCGGCTGGTGTCACGCAGCGACCGGGATATGACCCGGGCCTACCCGGAGCTGGCGGACCTGGGCCGCCAGGCTGGCCTCGGGGACATGGTCCTGGACGGGGAGATCGCCGCCTTCACCGGCGGCCGCCCGAGCTTCGCGGCCCTGCAGCGGCGGATGCACGTCGGCGCACCGGCACCGCACCTGGTGGCCGCGGTCCCGGTGACCTACCTGGTCTTCGACATCATGTACGCCGGCGGGCAGCCGCTGATCAGCGAGCCCTACGCACGGCGGCGGGCCATCCTGGAGGCGCAGCCCCTGGCCGGCCCGCACGTGCACGTCCCGCCGTCGTTTCCCGGCAGTGGCCACGCCGTGCTCGCGGTGAGCGTCCGCGACGGGCTGGAGGGCGTCGTGGTCAAGCGGCTCGACTCCCCCTACCAGCCCGGCCGCCGCTCCCCCGCCTGGCTGAAGATCAAGAACCGGCGGCTCCTGGACGTGGTCGTGGGCGGCATCAGCCCCGGGCGCGGCCACCGGGCCGGGCGGATCGGCTCGCTGCTCGTCGGCATCCCCTCCGGAGCCGGCCTGGTCTACGCCGGCCGCGTCGGCACCGGCTTCACCCAGCCGGTACTGCGGGCGCTGGAGGAAGTACTGGCGCCGCTGCGGCGGGACAGCCCGCCGTTCAGCGGCCCCATCCCCCCGGTCCAGGCCCGGAACGTGACCTGGGTCGAGCCCAGGCTCGTCATCGGTGTCAGTTACGCCGAGCAGACCCCTGACGGGATCCTCCGCGCGGCCGCTTTCCAGGGCCTCACGGCCACCCGGAACGGGTCCGCGGCCGGGCCGTTAGCCCTTAGCGGCCCGGCGGGCGCAGCTCGTCGGTGCCGCCTGCCTCCGGGCCGAGCTCGTCGGTGCCACCCTCTTCCGGGCCGAGCTCGTCGGTGCCACCCTCTTCCGGGCCGAGCTCGTCGGTGCCGCCTGCCTCCGGGCCGAGCTCGTCGGTGCCACCTCGGTCGGAGCCCAGCAGGCCTTCCCCGGGGTCGGGTACGTTCGCCGCATCGCGTGCCATGTCAACCTCCTCCTCGGGTCCTTGCTCCCAGTCTTGCCCGGTCGCCGACACCGGGACACAAAACGGGACGTTAACACTTCCGGAGTTGCGTTTTCCGCAGGTGCCGCCGGAGGCCATCGCGGGCCGATCACCTCCCGGGCCATTGACGGAAATCCTCAGCCCCCCGCCCCGCCCGCCTTTTCCCCGCCCCGCGATAGCCTGGCCATCACGGCAGATGCCAGGCGCGGCCCGGGCGGGTACGACCAGTCCCGGCCCCCGCTGTTCCCCGCCGAAGGGTGAGTTCCAGATATGAGCAACGAAGCCCAGGTCCTCAGCGGAGTCGGCCTCGTCAGGGTCAGCCAGCTGGCCGCGCAGCTCCGTGTTGATTCCATCCGGTGCAGTACCAGCGCGGGATCCGGTCACCCCACGTCGAGCATGTCCGCGGCGGACCTGCTGGCCGTGCTCATGAGCCAGCACCTGCGCTATGACTGGGACCACCCGGCCGACGACCGCAATGACCATCTCATTTTCTCCAAGGGCCACGCCTCGCCGTTGCTGTACTCGGTGTACAAGGCGGCCGGGGTGGTGTCCGACGAGGAGCTGATGACCGGGTACCGGCGGTTCGGATCGCGCCTGGAGGGCCATCCCACCCCGGTGCTGCCGTGGGTCAACGTGGCCACCGGATCGCTGGGCCAGGGACTGCCGGACGGAGTCGGGGTGGCTCTGGCGGGCAAGTACCTCGACCGGCTCCCGTACCGGGTCTGGGTGCTGTGCGGGGACAGCGAGATGGCCGAGGGATCCATCTGGGAAGCTCTCGACAAGGCCTCCTACTACGGCCTGTCCAACCTGATCGCGATGGTGGACGTCAACCGGCTCGGCCAGCGGGGGCCGACCGAGCTGCAGTGGGATCTCGACTCCTACGCCCGCCGCGCCTCGGCGTTCGGGGCCCGGGTGCTGGAAATCGACGGCCACGACCTGGCCGAGATCGACGAGGCGTTCACCACGGCCGAGGACGGGAGCGGCGGCCAGCCCACCGTGATCCTGGCCCGCACCATCAAGGGGCGCGGATTCTCCGAGGTGGAGAACAAGGAGGGCTGGCACGGCCGCCCCTTCCCCCCCGACATGGCCAACCGGGCCATCGCCGAACTCGGGGGCGAACGCGACCTGATCGTCCGCGGCCCGCTGCCCCCGGGCACGGGGCCGGACACCGAGCCAGAGGAGCCGGACACCGGGCTGGGAACCGAGCCGGACATGCCCGCCGCGGCTGACCAGGCCCACGGGCATCCCGAGGCCCCGCCGTCCGGGCCACCGGCGTACTCGCTGGGCGCCGAGGTGGCCACCCGTAAGGCGTACGGCGACGCGCTGGTCGCACTGGGCGGGGACCTGCCCCGGGTCGTGGCCCTCGACGGTGAGGTCAGCAACTCCACGTTCGCCATGGAGTTCGCCAAGACATACCCCGGGCGCTACTTCGAGATGTTCATCGCCGAGCAGCAGATGGTCGCGGCAGCGGTCGGGCTCAGCGCCCGGCACTACATCCCGTTCGCCTCGACGTTCGCGGCGTTCTTCTCCCGCGCCTACGACTTCATCCGGATGGCCGCCATATCGCAGGCGAACATCCGGCTGTCCGGCTCCCACGCGGGGGTCGAGATCGGCCCCGACGGCCCTTCCCAGATGGCCCTGGAAGACCTGGCCATGATGCGGGCCGTGCACGGGAGCACGGTGCTGTACCCGAGCGACGCCACGAGCACCGCCGCCCTGGTGACGGCCATGGCGCACCGCCAGGGCATCAGCTACCTGCGGACCACCCGCGGGGCCTACCCCGTTCTGTACGACAGCGAGGAGACGTTTCCCGTCGGCGGGTCCAAGGTGCTGCGCTCGAGCCCGGACGATGCCGTGACGCTGATCGGCGCCGGGGTCACCCTGCACGCCTGCCTGGCCGCCGCGGACCAGCTTGCCGTGGACGGCCTCCGCGCCCGCGTCATCGACCTGTACTCGGTCAAGCCGATCGACACCGGCACCCTCGCCGCGGCCGCGGCGGCCACGAACGGCCGCCTGGTCGTGGCCGAGGACCACTACGCGGCCGGGGGGCTGGGCTCCGCGGTGGCCGACGCCCTGCTGGAGGCGGGCGCGGCGGACCTGCGGTTCACCCACCTCTGCGTCCGGGAGCTGCCCGGCTCGGGCTCCCCGCAGGAGCTGCTGGCCGCGGCCGGGATCGATGCCGCGCACATCGAGGTGGCCGCCCGCGAGCTGATCGCCGGGTAAGCACCCGGGTGCCTCAGGCGTCGCGGCTCCGGAACCGGGCGGCGGCCAGGGCCAGGGCGAGCGCGGCCCAGCCGCACAGCACGGCCAGCCCGGCCCACGGCGCCAGCGGGAAGAACCCCTGCGCGGGCGTGTACACGTTGGTGACCTGGGCGTAGCTCGGGATGACCTGCTGGACCGAGAACGCGGCGGCCGGGCTGATCCGCAGCACCCAGTCCGCGGGGCCGGCCGGCAGGACCGGCGCGACCACCGTGAGCAGGTACGGCAGGACGATCACCACGATGACGGCGGTGACCGCGGCCGCGCTGCGCCGCAGCAGGGCCCCGGCGGCGACGGCCAGGACGGCCGCGGCGGCGAGCAGGGCCGCGGTGCCGGCCACCACGCGGACGGCCGTGAGCATGGACACCGGGAAGACGTAGACGCCGTGATCACGCAGGATCCGCGGGCCCAGCGTGACCACGATGGCCGCCGCGGCCAGCCCCCCGGCGAACGTGACCGCGCCGATGACGGCGGCCTTGGCCGCGAGGACCCGGCCGCGCCGCGGGCTCGCGGCCAGCGTGACGCGGACCAGGCCGCTCCGGTACTCGGTGGTGATGAACACGGCGCCCACGACGGTCACCGCGATCAGCGCGGCGAACGTGCCGGCCAGCGCCTGGGCGACGGTGGTGCCGATCCCCGCCGCCCCGGGCGAGGCGGGCGCGATGTCGCCGGACCCGGTCACCGCGAACATCCCGCCAGCCTGCTGGTACCCGCCGCGCAGGTCCGCGGGCGCGTTCCCCACGGCCCCGATCGACAGGCCGGCCCACTGGCCGCCCCGCGCGGGGGCGCCCCGCGGCGGCCCGCCGGAGGGCGCGCGCCCGGCGGCCTGCAGGCGGACATGGTCGAACCGCCCGGTGGCCAGGGACGGGCCGCCCTCCGCGCCGGACTGGACGATCCCCAGGCTGGCGGGCTGTGAGTACTGCGGCGAGGTGGCGAACAGCCCGGCCTGGATGGTGCGCGGGAACCCGGCCAGGGTGACGGCGGCGACCCGGGCCCAGTGGGTGCCGTCCGCCGAGTCGTAGCCGGTGAGCGTGTCCCCGGACCGGGTCAGCCGCAGCCAGCGGGGCCGGGACGGGGAGACGGCACCCGGGCGCCCGGCGATGTCCTGGGTGTAGTCGTCCTGCATCCGGACGCCGTGCGCGGCGGTGACCAGCATCGCCGCGTACGCCGCTCCCGGCCGGGTGCCGGCGGTGAGGATGATCCCCGCTTTGGCCCACGGCACCAGGCCGGGCCGCAGCCTGGACTGGCCCTGGCCGCCGGCGGGCTGGGGACCGTGCCGGGACCCGGAGCCGCGCGGTGGCGGCGCGGGGATCAGGCCGGTCAGCGCGGTCACCCGGGCGGTGATGGTGCCGTTCCCGGTCAGCGACTGGTGGACCAGGTAGTAGGAATCGCTGACCAGTTCCCCGCCCGGCCCCACCGGGACGGAGCAGGCCGAAGCCGGGCCGTGCTGGCCGCAGGAGCCGCTCATGCCGGGCAGCAGCCCGAAGGCCACGGTCACCAGCGCCGCGGCGGCCAGGCCGAGGACCCAGCCGCGGACCGTCCGCAGTTTGGTCCACTCGGCGTGCACGAGCTGGCCGAAGCGATCGGGCCGCGGCGGCAGCCCGGAACGGTAGGGCGCGGCGGTGTCAGTGGTCATGGTGGAGGTTGTACGCCGGCGCCGGTGTCAGCCCGGTGCCAGCCGCGGGCACCGGGCTGGCACCGGCGCCGGGCCGGCCGTCCGGGCTGACACCCCGCTGCCACCCGCGGCCTGGCATCGTGGGGACCGTGAGAGTGCTGGTCGTGGAAGACTTCCCCATCCTGGCCCGGACGATCGGGACCGGCCTGCGCCGGGAGGGCATGGCGGTCGACGTGGTCACCGGCGGCGACGACGCGCTGGAGCGCCTGGCGGTCACCCGCTACGACGTCGTGGTGCTGGACCGGGATCTGCCCGGCGTGCCCGGCGACGAGGTCTGCCGCCAGGTCGTGGCCGGGTCGCCGCAGACCCGGGTGCTGATGCTGACCGCGGCCAGCACCGTCCGGGACCGGGTGGACGGCCTCGGCCTGGGCGCCGACGACTACCTGCCCAAGCCGTTCGACTTCGCGGAGCTCACCGCCCGCGTGCGGGCCCTGGGCCGGCGCTCCGCGGCCGCGCTGCCGCCCATCCTGGAACGCGGCGACCTGACCCTGGACCCGAACCGCCGCGCCGCGTCCCGGGCCGGGCGGCGGCTGGAGCTCAGCCCGAAGGAGTTCGCGCTGCTGGAATACCTGCTCGCGTCGGCGGGCCGGGTGGTCCCGGCCGAGGAGCTGCTCGAGCGCGTCTGGGACGAGGCGGCCGACCCGTTCACCACCGCGGTCAAGACCACGGTCCGGCGGCTGCGCGGCAAGCTCGGTGACCCGCCCGTCATCCACACCGAACGCGGCGGCGGCTACCGCCTCGGGGAGGCCTGATGCCAGGCATCTGGCCCCGGCGCACGCTGCGGCTGCAGCTGGCCCTGGTCTACGCCACGCTGTTCGCGGGCTCCGCGATCCTGCTGCTCACGATCCCGTTCCTGGGCTTCAGGAGCACGGTCCACGCGGGGGCCCCCGGCAGCGCGCCCGCGGCGGTCCAGCAGGGCGCCGACGTGCAGCACCAGATCGCCGGGTCCGTGGTCGCCCTGGCGATCGCGGTGCTGCTCTCCCTGGCGGCAGGCTGGCTGATGGCCGGCGCTGCTCCGGCCGGTGCGCGCGATCACGGCCGCCGCCCGGGAGATCTCCGCCAGCAACCTGCACCGCCGGCTGCGCCCGGGCCGCCGCGGCGACGAGTTCACCGAACTCGCCGAGACCCTCAACGACCTGTTCGGCCGGCTCGAGGCCTCGTTCGCGTCGCAGCGGCAGTTCGTGGCCAGCGCCTCGCACGAACTGCGCACCCCGATCACCGCGGAGCGGGCCCTGCTCCAGGTGACCCTGGCCGACCCGGCCGCGACCGCGCAGACGCTGCGCACGGCCTGCGAGGAGGCGCTGACCCTCGGCGAGCAGCAGGAACGGCTGATCGGCGCGCTGCTCACGCTGGCCAGCAGCGAACGGGGCATCGAGCAGCCGGAGCCCGCCGATCTCGCCGCCGTCGCCCGTGACGTCACCGCGGCCCGTGATCAGGAAGCCAGCCAGCGCGGCATCAGCGTGGAGACCACGCTGCGCGCGGCCCCGGTCCTGGGCGACCCGAGCCTGATCGAGAGCCTGGTCGCCAACCTGGCCGACAACGCCCTGCGGCACAACGTGCCCGGCGGCCGGGTGGAGATCTCCACCGGCACCGCGGCGGGCAGGCCGTCCTCTCGGTGCGGAACACCGGCCCGGTGATCCCGGCCGGTGAGGTCGGCCGCCTGCTCGAGCCGTTCCAGCAGCTCGGGCGGCAGCGGGTCGGCCAGGCGGGCGGGCACGGGCTGGGCCTGGCCATCGTCCAGTCCATCACCCGGGCGCACGGCGCCCGGCTCTGCGCCGCGGCCCGGCCAGCCGGCGGCCTCGACATCGAGATCATCTTTCCCTGAGCCCGCCCCGCGCCGCCGGGCGGCCCGGGCCCGCCAGCCAGGCGGCGGCCGGAGACCAGCGGAACCGCTACTCGGTCCTGAGCACCACGCCGGGCTGGGTCCGCGCCGCGGTCCGCGCAGGGATCGCCGCCACCGCGTTGGCCAGGACCAGGACAGCCGGGACGGCGAGCAGCAGCCCGGCGGAGATGATGGGCACCGGCTCGATCGCGAACGCCTGGGCCAGCGCCGTCCAGGCCCAGCGCCCGGCGGCCGCGCCGAGCGGCAGGCCGACGATCAGGCCGGCTCCGGCGATGGCGGTCGCCTGCCAGGCCACGCTGGCCCGGACCTGCCGCCCCACGAAGCCGAGCGCCTTGAGGATGGCCAGGTCCCGGCGCCGGCGGCGGACCGACGTGACCAGCGTCTGCGCGATCGTGCCCACGGCCAGCAGCGTGAGCACGGACGCCAGGGCGAGCGGCAGGTCGTTGACCCCGTGGACTTCCCGGACCTCCGGCGGCGGCACCGCGGGGAGCACCACCCCCGGGAACTCGCGCTTCAGGCGGGCCATCGCGGCCGGGTCACCCGGGTGGCGCAGTGTGACGAGGTACACGTTGACCGTGGGAGGCGTCCGGCTCAGCGTGCCCGCCCCGCCCAGCGTCATGACCGCGCCCGACCCCAGCGCCACCTGCTCGTTGGTGATCTCCGGGGACAGCACGACCTGCCCGGTGATGCGGAGCGCGACCACTCCCCGGGTGGTCCGGGCGCTGACCAGCCCGCCGACGCTCCGGTGCAGCGCGCGGAGTTCGCCGCCGCTGAGCGCGATCTCCCGCGGCCCGCGCGGCAGCCGGCCGTCCAGCAGCGGCGGCGCGACGTGGCCGCGCAGCATCTGGATGCCGACGACCGGCACGTCCTGGCCGCCTATGTCCCCGTCGCCCAGGGCGGTGGCGGTGAAGCCCGCCAGGCTGGCGTCGGCGCGCAGCTTCGGGATGGTCTGGGCGGAGGTGTCACTCGAGTGCGGGTTGCCCACGGCCACGTCCCAGTTCCAGCCCGGCCAGCCGGGGATCGCCGATGACGTGGGCCAGGCTGGCCCCGAACACCAGCGCGGCGATGACCGCGGCCAGCGCCAGCGCGGTGCCCAGGACCGCGGAGCGGACCGGGACCGCGGTGCGGTCGCTCCCCGGCTCGAACGCGAGACGGATGCCGGTCACGGCGGGGGCCGGGAACCCGCGGCGGGCCATCCAGCGCGCGAGGCGCGAGCCCCGGACCCGGCTGGCCGCCATGGTGCCATCCTGTGTCCAGGCCACCCGCTGGGCGGCCAGGGTGGCCCGCGCGGCCAGCAGGAGCATGAGCAGGGCGGCTCCGCCCAGCAGGGCCAGGCGCGTCGAACGAGAACCCGGGCGAGATCTCGGCCCGCCGGGCCAGGCCCACCGGCGTGAATACCGACAGTGCGTAAGCGGCCGGGATGGCCAGGACCATCCCGGCCGCCGCGACCAGGGCCCCGGGAGCCAGCGCCACGGCGGCCAGCTGTCCCCGGCTGGATCCGAGCGCCCGGAGCACGGGGAAGTCGTCCGAGGCGGTGTAGGCCAGCCGGGCGACGCTCTGGCCCATGATGACCAGCATGGCGAGGGCCACGATGATCCCGAACAGGAGCAGCGCCAGCGCCTGCAGTGACGTGCCGCGCTGGGCAGCGGCCGCGGCGGTGGCGGCGTCGCTGCCCAGCTCGAACTGCGCCCGGTGCCCGGTCAGGCGGTTGACCGCGGACTCGAAGGCAGGCAGGCCAGCCAGGCCGTGGTCCAGGTGGAAGGAGAGTCCCACCATGTTGGCGACGGATCCGGCGAAGCGGTGGTAGAACGCGGCGGTCAGGTACATCGAGCCGGTGCCGGTGAAGGTGACGTCGGACGGTGCCCCGGAATCGCCCAGGTCAGTGGGCGTCCGGATGATCCCGGTCACGCGCACGTCGGGCAGGGTTACGTCCGGGCGCAGCACCTGATTGTTGAGCACTGGCAGCAGCTGGCTGGGCCGGAACCCCCGGAGCTGGACCACCGAGCCGACGTGCGCGCCCAGGATCCGTGCGGCGGTCTCGTTGATCATGACCTCATCGGCCCGGGCCGGGCTGGGCCGCCGGCCGGCCACGACGATCGCCCGGGATTGGGGCGGGGTGTCGATCAGGGCCCAGGTCGTCACCTGGCCGGGCCGCCCGGCGGCCGGGTGGCCGGCCGGGGCCGCAAGCATCAGCATGAACGCGCCCCGCTCGCTGTAGGCGATGCCCGGCAGCCGGGCGATCCGGCCCAGGGTCGCGAACGGGACCCCGCCCACGTCTCCATCGATCGGGCCGGACCAGGCCAGGAACCGGGGCACGGCGGTGTCGGTCCGGCGCGCGCCCGCGAGCGACACCAGGACCAGGGACCCCATCAGGCCGGTGATCAGCGCGAGGACCAGCGGGCTGCGCCAGTCCTGCCGCAGCCCGGCGCGAACGCGCAGCCACACCGCCCGCATAACGCTCCCCGCCCCAATGTGCACCGGATTCCTGGTGCGATTGTGCCCCAGCCCGGAGCCAGGGGCGCGGTGGCTAGCACGAGACTTGCCGGGGAGCCAGCCCTACCGCGCCAGAATTCAGCGGCCGGAACTCAGCCCGGCTGGGCGGCGGCGAGCAGTTCGCGGGCGATGATGAGCTTCTGGATCTCGCTGGTCCCCTCGTACAGCCGGTACAGCCGCGAGTCGCGGTACAGCCGCTCCACCACGGTCGAGCTCATGTAGCCCAGGCCGCCGTGGACCTGCACCCCGCGGTCGGCGACCCGGGACACCATCTCGCTGCAGTACAGCTTGGCGGCCGACGGGCCAGCCGCCACGTTGCGCCCGGCGTCGTAGTCGTCCGCGGTGGACAGGACCAGCGACCGGCCCGCCTCGATCTCGGCGTAGGAGTCGGCCAGCATGGCCTGGACCAGCTGGTAGCTGCCGATGAGCTGGCCGCCCTGCTTGCTGGTCGCGGCGTGGGCGACCGACTCGTCCAGGATCCGCTGCGCGGTGCCGACGCACACCGCGGCGATGTGCAGCCGGCCCCGGGCCAGGACGGTCATCGCGCTGCGGTAGCCGCGGCCCTCCTCGCCGACCAGGCGGTCCTGCGGCACGCGGACGTCGTCGAAGACCACCTCGGCGGTCCACGCGCCGCGCTGGCCCATCTTGTGGTCCCGCGGCCCGACCGTCAGCCCCGCGCTGGCGGCGTCGACCGCGAACACCGAGATCCCGCGGCCGGCCTCGGCCGCGGGATCGGTCCGGGCGAACACGACGAACAGGTCGGCCAGCGGCGCGTTGGTGATGAACCGCTTGGTGCCGGACAGGATCCAGCTGTCACCGTCGCGGCGGGCCGACGTCCGCAGGCCGGCCGGGCTGGACCCGGCCTCGGACTCGGTCAGCGCGAACGACGCGACCATCTCCCCGGACGAGAGCGCGGGCAGGAACGCCTTCTTCTGCGCGTCCGACCCGAACTTGGCGATGACCTGGCCGGCGATGCCGTTGTTGGTGCCGAACATGGACCGGAACGCCGGGGTCGCGTAGCCGAACTCCAGCGCCAGCCGCACGTCCTGGGCCATGGTGACCCCGGACCCGCCGAACTCGGCGGGCAGCGCGTACCCGAACAGGCCCAGCTCCGCCGCGGCCGCGCGCAGGTCGCCGGGGATCGCGTCGGTCTCCTCGATCTCGTCCTCGCGCGGCAGCACCTTCTCCCGCACGAACCGCCGCACCGCGTCGCGGACCTCACCGAACGTCGCCTCGTCCATCGCCACCTCTCCTTCGGCTTCGATGCTCGCACCAGCTTTCCCCGAACGGAACCGTTCCAGCCGGACCCGGCGCCCCGGTCCTGCAGTCGCGACCCCGGAACCAGGCCGCGGGGCCGGGTGACCGGCGGGGAACGGTTTTCGTTGCGGAAAAACGAGGGCCACAGCGAGACAGGCAGGGCCCCTGGCCCGGGCGACCATGCGGTCACCGGGGGCAGGAGCCCCGCCTGCTTCGCGTGCCTGCTCAGGCCAGCCTGATCGGCCGGGCTTGATCAGGCCCAGGCCCTTGATCAGGCCTTGGCCTGCATGCTCTGCCGGGCCGGGTTAGCCTGCTGGGCGGCCTTGGGGTCCTTCTGGCCGGCCTTGGCGCGGACACCGGACTCGATCTTGCTGCCGAGGTCCTTGTCCACGTTGCTCCAGTACTCGAAGGCGCGCTGCAGCACCGGCTCGGTCACCCCGTTGAGCAGGTGGCCGACGATGTTGCTGACCAGCCGGTCGCGGCCCGCGTCGTCGAGCACCTCACGGACCATGGTGCCCGCCTGCCCGAAGTCATCGTCCTGCTCGTGCGGGACGTACGCGGAGCGGGTGATGTCCCCTTCGGCGCGCCAGTAGTTCGGCCGGTGGTGCTCGCTGTCGGCCCGCGGGCCGCCCTTGGAGTTGGGCGCGTACACCGGGTCGGCGACGTTGACGACGCGCATCGCGCCGTCCTTGCTGTAGGCGTGCACCGGGACCCTGGGCGAGTTGACCGGGATCTGCTTGTAGTTCACGCCGAGCCGGGCCCGGTGCGCGTCGGAGTAGGAGAACCCGCGGGCGAGCAGCATCTTGTCCGGGCTCAGCGCGATCCCGGGCACCAGGTTGTTCGGCTCGAACGCGGCCTGCTCCATCTCGGTGTGGTAGTCGGACACGTTGCGGTCCAGGGTCAGCCGGCCGACCTCGATCAGCGGGTAGTCGCGGTGCGGCCACACCTTGGTCAGGTCGAACGGGTTGAACCGGTAGCCCGCGGCGTCGCTGAACGGCATGATCTGCATCCTCAGCGTCCAGCTCGGGAACTCCCCGGCCCCGATGTGCTCGTACAGGTCACGCTGGTGGTAGTCGGTGTCCACCGCCGCCATCTGGTCGGCCTCGTCCTGGGTGAAGAACTCGATGCCCTGGTCGGTCTTGAAGTGGTACTTGACCCAGGACTTCTCCCCGGCGGCGTTGATCCACAGGTAGGTGTGCGAGCTGTACCCGTTCATGTGCCGCCAGCTGCGCGGGATGCCGCGGTCGCCCATCAGCCAGGTGACCTGGTGCGCCGACTCCGGGGACAGGGTCCAGAAGTCCCACTGCATGTCGTGGTCGCGCAGGTTGTTGTCCGCGCGGCGCTTCTGGGACCGGATGAAGTGCTGGAACTTCATGGGGTCGCGCACGAAGAAGACCGGGGTGTTGTTCCCGACCATGTCGTAGTTGCCCTCGGACGTGTAGAACTTCAGCGCGAACCCGCGCGGGTCACGCCAGGTGTCGGGGCTGCCCCGCTCCCCCGCCACGGTGGAGAACCGGATCAGCGTCTCGGTCCGGGTGCCGGGCTGGAACACCGCGGCCTTGGTGTAGGCGCTGACATCGCCGGTGACCTCGAAGTGGCCGAACGCGCCGCCGCCCTTGGCGTGCGGCTGGCGCTCCGGGATCCGCTCGCGGTTGAAGTTGGCCATCTGCTCGATAAGGTAATGATCTTGCAGGACGACCGTGCCCTCCGGGCCGACGGTGAGCGAGAACTCGTCGCTCTCGACCGGGATACCGGCATCGGTCGTCGTCGCTGGTGGCCGATTCTCTGTCACTGCCATACCTCCTCGTTAGGCTGCACTGCGTCGCTTGGTCGCGCCGTGTCACTTGGCTGCACTGTGTCGCTTGGCTGCACTGTTCACTTGGCTGCACTGTGTCAGCGGAGCTCTCAGCTGCCTCGCGGGCGGGGCACGCGCCCCGGAACACCACGTCCGCCTCGTCCACCGCGAAGCCCATGCCCCCGGGCCAGAGTCAGGCGGGGCTGGGCTGACCGTGGGATCCTGAGAGCGCCGCCCGCCCGGGGACGCGGCCGCCCGGTTCCCCTGCCCGCGAGGTTTCCCTGCCCGCGACGCGGCGGCCCAACCGGCCCTCCGGGCCCCGTTTGCCAACCGCGGAGTCGCGACCTACAGTGGCGATATATCGGGATCGTATCGCGAGTAGATCATTGAGGGGCCCGGATGAGTGCGGCATCGTGTGCGAGCGGAGACTTCAGCCCTTACCTGCGTGGCTTGTTCAAGACCGCGGAGAACCTGGCCGGCCAGGCCCGGGAGGCCGCGGCTGGCATGGCCGGCGCGAGCGAGAAGCGGCAGGAACATCAGGAGCCCCGGCGGGGCGGCCCCTGGGCCCGGCGGGGTGGCTCCCCGTGGGAGAAGGCCTTCGGATGGCCGGGCTCGGGCGGTCCGGGGGGCCCGGGCGGGCCCGGCTTCGGGGGATCCGGCTTCGGGGGATCGCGGAGCTGGTGGCCCGGCCCGCCTGCTCCGCCGCGCGGGCCGAAAGCCGGGCGTGGCGACGTGCGCGCGGCCATCCTGGCCCTGCTGCGGGAAGGCCCGCGCAACGGTTACCAGATCATGTCCGAGATCGAGGAGCGCAGCGGCGGCGCCTGGCGGCCCAGCCCCGGCGCGGTCTACCCGGCCCTGCAGCTGCTGGCCGACGAAGGGCTGATCGCCGGTGAGGAGTCCGGTAGCCGGCGCACGTTCAGCCTGACCGAGGCCGGGCGGCAGCACATCGAGGAGGACCCCGAGCGGGCCCGGCCGGCCTGGGAGGCGATGGCGCAGGACGAGCCCGGCGAGATGCCGGGCCTGTTCGCGCAGGCGGCCCGGCTCGGCGGCAGCATCGTGCAGCTGGCCCACGCCGGCACGCCGGACCAGATCCGCGCGGCCGAGCAGCTCCTGGAGCGGACCCGGCGGCAGATGTACCAGATCCTGGCCGGCGACGACCCGGCTGACGCGGACGACGCCGATGACACGGACGACGAGCTGTAGGCGACGAGAAGACACGACGAGCAGTTGGCGACGAGAAGACAAGGCAAGGGGACCAGCCATGGATGACCGCATCCGCGTTTCGGATGCCGACCGGGAACGGGTGACCGCCCGGCTGCGCGACCACTATGCCGAGGGCCGGCTCACGGCCGAGGAGCTGGACGAGCGGACCTCGGCCGCACTGAACGCGAAGACCTTCGGCGACCTCCGCCGCCCCATGGCGGACCTGCCGGATCCGCTCCTGATGCCGGCGGGGGCGCCGGGGCTGCAGCCGCCTGGGACACCCGGCACAGCGTGGCTCGCGCGCCGCCGCGGCCCGCGCTTCGCCCCGCTGCTCATGCTGGTGCTGCTCTTCGTGGTGCTGGCCCCCGGGCCCGGCGCCTGGGTGCTGTTCGGGTTCTTCAAGCTGTTCCTGCTGTTCTGGCTGGTGACCGGCCTGGCGGCGTTCGTGTTCGCCCGGAGGTCCCGGCGCCGCATGTCCCGCGGCGGGCCAGGCGGCTACCCGCCGGCCGGGCACGGCCATCCGCACTGGGAGTAGCGGGCGCTACTGCGGGGCTTCGTCAGGGATGTAGAACATCCGCAGCTGCATGGGCCGCGCTCCGGGCGGGGCGTCCTGGGCGGAGTGCCCGTACTTGATGCAGCAGCGCGACGTACTCGTCGTGCAGGGCTTCCAGGTCGTCGGCGGTGTAGTAGCCGCCGGCCCGGGAGGCCTTGGCCCACCGGCCGTGCTGGCGGACGTCGCGGATGAAGCGGTTGACCAGCTCGACCTCGCCCGGGATCTGCCCGGCCCGCCATTCGTCCAGCGCGGCGCGTTCCTCGCCGCTGAGGCTGTCGTAGTCGGGCTCCCGCAGGTCCACGGGGAACGTGCGCCACCAGCGCTCCCGCCCGCTGGCGCGCTCCGGCACCTCCTCGATGATCCCGGCGTCGGCGAGGATCCGCAGGTGGTAGCTGGTGGTCCCGGTGTTCTCGTCCAGGGCCTCCGCGATCGTGGTGGACGTCGCGGGCCCGTGCTCGTCGAGATGCCGCAGCATCTCCCGGCGCAGCGGATGCGACATGGCCTTCCAGCGCTTGGCGTCGCCGACCACCCGCCGAGGGGTCATCGCCATGCGCTCACCGTAGCACTGATACAGAGATATTTCTGCAGAAATTTGTTTGCATAATTTTCTCTGTAACTCTACGGTGAGGGCATGCCGACACCAGTGCCGCTCCGCGAACCGCTCATGACCGTCCCGGATCCCGGCCGCCCGGCGGCCGCCCCCTCGGCTGGCCCGTCCCCCAGGCTGCTCCGGCGGGCCCGGCTGGCCGCCCTGGCGGTCGGCGGGTTCCTGGTGCCGTGGTGCGTGGTGCTCAGCGCGACGCTGCCCAGGACCGCGCAGGCCCACCACTGGTCGCTGGCCTGGACCGGCCTGGACGGCGCCGAGGCGATCGCCGCGCTGGTCACCGCCGCGCTGCTGGCCCGGGACGACTCACGCGCCTGCCTGACCGCCGCGGCCGGCGGCGCGCTGCTGCTCACCGACGCCTGGTTCGATGTGTGCACCTCCGCGCCGGGCCTGGAGCACACCCTGGCCGTCACCGAGGCGGTCCTGGTCGAGCTGCCCCTGGCCGCCGCGGCGGGCTGGCTCGCGGTCCGGCTGTTCCGCAGGACCCGGTGAGACGCGGCACGGGTTACCGGAGCACGGGTTACCCGGGCACGGGTCAGCGGGGCACGGGTTACCCGAGCACGGGCGGGATGACCCGGCCGTGCCCGGTGGCGGCCTCGAAGGCGTGCGCCACCTGGAGCAGCGGCCAGTCCGCCCGGCGGCGGCCGACCAGCTGGAGCCCGACCGGCAGGCCGTCCGGGGTGAACCCGGCGGGCACGGAAATGGCCGGGAGCCCGGTCACCGAGATCAGGTAGGCCGACGCCATCCAGTCCAGGTAGGTGTGCTGCGGCTGGCCGTCGATGTCGTGCACCCAGTCCAGCGTGACGTCGAACGGGACGACCTGGGTGACCGGGCAGGCGAGCACGTCGGCGGACTCGAAGAACGCGCTGACCCGCCCGGCGACCGCGGCGTGCAGCACGGTGGCGCGGCTCAGGTCGGCCACGCTCAGCTCCAGGCCGCGCTCGGTGTTCCAGGTCACGTTGGGGCCGAGCTGGCCGGGGTGCCGGCGCAGCAGCGGCCCGAAGGCGGTCAGGAACCGGAACGCCCGGCGGGTGCGGAACACCTCGTCGGCACCGGTGAGGTCCGGCGCCGCGTCGGTGACCTCGCAGCCCAGGTCCTCGAGCACCTGCCGGGCCGGCGCCAGCACGTCCCGCACCGCCGGCTCGACCGGCAGGCCGAGGTCGGCGCTCCAGGCCACCCTGACCCCGCGCAGGTCCCGGGCCAGCAGGCCCGGGACCTGATCGGGCCGGACCTGCGGGGCGGGCGCGTCCAGGGCCAGCGGCACCCGGGGGTCGGGACCGGCCAGCACGGACAGGAGCAGCGCGACGTCGGCGACGGTGCGGCCCATCGGCCCCTCCACGCCGAGCACGTCCGCGACGTCGGTGACGGGCCAGGAAGGCACCCGGCCGGGCGAGGGCCGCAGCCCGACCACGTTGCAGAAACCGGCCGGATTCCGCAGCGAACCGCCCAGGTCGCTGCCGTCGGCCAGGCTGATCATCCGCGCGGCCAGGGCCGCCGCCGCACCCCCGCTGCTGCCCCCCGCGCTGCGGGTCAGGTCGTACGGGTTGCGGGTGGCGCCGAACACCGGGTTGACCGTGTGCGAGCCCGCCCCGAACTCCGGCGTGTTGGTCTTGCCCAGGCTGATCGCCCCGGCCTGCGACATCCGGTGCACGACCAGGGCATCGTGGTCCGGCACGTGATCGGCGAACAGCACCGAGCCGTAGGTGGTGCGCACGCCGGCGGTGTCGTGAAGATCCTTGTGGGCGACCGGCAGGCCGTGCAGCGGGCCCGGCTCGGCCCCGCGGGCCAGCGCCTCGTCCGCGCGGGCCGCGCGGGCCAGCGCCGCGTCGAAGGTCCGGGTCACCACGGCGTTGACCCCGCCGTCCACGGCGCTGACGCCGCCGTCCATCGCGTTCACGCCGCCGTCCACGGCCTCGATCCGCTGGATATGGGCGGCCATGACCTCGCGGGCGGACACCTCGCGGCGGCGCAGCATCCCCGCCAGCGTGACCGCGTCGGCCCCGCACAAGTCCGTCACAGGCTGCTCCCTCGGTCAGGCACGCGGTCCCGCCGGTCGGCGGCCACCCCCAGTTTGACTGACGGTTGACCGTTAGTTGGCCGGCCTTTCGCCGAGTTGAAGGCATTACCCTGACGGAGTTTCCGGCGGCCCGGAAAAGCGTCCGGCCGATCGATGGAAGGTCAGGTCATGGCGATATATCAGCACATCCGCCATCCGCGCATTGCCGCTCGGCGCGCCGAAAAACCGGTGAAGGTGGCTGATCTGCTGCCCCGGGGCAGCGCGATAAACCGGTTCAACACGAAAGTGGCACTGCTCATCACGACGGTCGTGGGCAGTATGTGGTGCGCTTATGCGTTCGCATTGTTCGACCTGATCAGCCTGCCGGATGCGATCCGGGGCGGGCCGGCCACGCTCGTCTCCTGGGTGGCGCAGACCTTCCTGCAACTGGTCTTGCTGTCGGTCATCATGGTGGGCCAGAACGTGCAGGCGGCTGCGGCGGACAAACGCGCCGAGGCGACGTTCCACGACGCGAGCGCGACCCTGCATGAGGTGGCGCACATACAAGGGCACCTCGCCGCCCAGGACGTACTGCTCACCCGGATCTCCGCCAAGGTCGGGCTGGACCCGGTGCCAATCATCGATGCCGATTCCGGCGACGAAGTCACTGATGACCCGATCCCGCCCGACGACCAGGCAGCGGCTCAGAATCCCGTGGAGTGACGCGCGCCCACGAATTCCAGCGCGGCGGGCCAGTGCCGCGCCCAGAAGGAGCTGTCGTGGCACCCCGGCATGATTCCGCCCGGCACCGGATGATGGGTGAGGGCCGCGAGGCGGGACCGGACGAGCACTACTTCCGGCTGGAACGGGTCGTCGGTCCCGCAGGCGACAAAGGCGGGCACGCGCCGCAGGGTGGGCAGGCCGGAGACGACGTTGTTCCGGGTGAAGTCGGCCGCGCTGTCGAAGGCCCCGGGGTTGGCGGCGCGCGCGTCGTCATAGGTGGCGAAGACGGCCGGTGACAGGGCGGCGACGGCCGCGACGGCCGGGCCGCCGCCAGGCTCACCCGCGGCCGTGAGCTCCTCGGTGCCATGCCGTTTGGTCCGGAAGCGGAGCGTGCTGGGCTGTTCGGCGCTGAACTGCTCGGCGATCAGCAGCGCGCCATAGCCGCCCATCGACAGGCCCACGATGCCGATCCGCCCGGTGTGCATCCCGCCGCCGCGGCCCGGGGCAGGACCTCGTGCACGATCATGCCGGCCGGGTCGTCGCCGTCGGCGCGCTGGTGCCAGTAGGTCTCCCCGCCGTCCACGCAGATGATCGCGAACCGGGTCACCCGCGCGCTGCTCATCGCCCGCGCCAGCCCCGGGGCCAGGGTTGCCGGGCTGCCCCCCGACCCGTGCAGCGCGATGACCACGCCGAGCCCGGCGGGCGAGGCCGCCGCGGCCGGGATCAGCGTCACCATCTGCACAGTGCGATGCCGGTAGCGGGAGCGGAACGACACCTGATGCCGGGACGGCAGCGGCCCGGCCAGGGGCGCCGGCGCTAGTTCACAGGCGCCGGTCAGGCGGGCCAGCTTGTACCGGCCAGGTAGCGTCCCGTTCTGCACGAGCTCGTAGCCGCCTGCCACGCAGGCTACGGCGGCCAGCCCGGCCCCGCCGGCCAGGACGGTGCGCCGGGACAGGCGAACGCCCGAGTCGGATCCCCGCATTGCCCCTCCGTTTTGGCGGACACAGGCTGCCCGGGCCGCCGGGCCGGCCGGGACGAGCGGGCTAAGCGTAGCGGCGTGGCCGGTGCCCGGGCCTAGGTTGCGCCGGGCGGCACGGCGGGCGCCCCGGACGCAGCCGCATCCGCGCCGTTCCGGGCGAAGCAGCGGGCGAAGTGGCGCAGGATGTCGTGCGGGTAGACGACGTCGCTGCGGGCGGCCCGGGCCTTGAGCTCGTCCGCCTGGGCGGGCGGGAAGTACCCGGCGTCCTTGTAGACATCGATCCGGGTTGACAGGCCGGCGGCGTCCAGCTCGGGATGGAACTGGGTGGCGTAGACCCGGGAGCCGATCCGGAATGTCTGGACCGGGCAGCCGGGCGAGGTGGCCAGCAGGAGAGCGTGCCGCGGGAGGTGGCTGATCGCCTCCTTGTGCCCGGTGAACGCGTCGAACGTGGCCGGCAGCCCGCCCAGCAGCGGATCCCGCTGGCCCTCCGGGGTGAGCGTGACGGTGACCGTGCCGACCGGCTCGGCGTACCGGCGGTCGACGACGGCTCCCTGGTGGCCGCCGAGGGCGCCGATGCCGTAGCACGCCCCGAGGAACGGGAAGTCCTCGCTGATCACCTGGTCGAGCAGCCCCCGCAGATCGGCCTCGACCCGCCGCTGGACCGCCGATTTCGAGGTCTCCGGGTCGCTGGAGTTGAACGGCCCGCCACCCAGGAGGAGACCGGACCAGTCCCGGAGGTCGACGCGGCCCAGCGGCCGCTGCTCCAGCCGGATGCGGCGCAGGTCCCGCTCACCGAGCCCGGCGAACCGGAGGAACAGCTCGTACTCGTTGTCTGCGGCGGCATCCTCGGGGCGGGTAGCCAGCAGGAGGAACGGCTTCACAAGATCATGCTAATCGGCCCGGGGCGCCGTTCCGCTCGCCGTCAGGGCCGTGGTGCCGGTCAGCCGCGCGGCAGGCAGTCGATCAGCGCGGCGGCTTCGGCCTGCATGCCGGCGGCCAGGTGGTCGACGTCGGCGAGCAGGGTCGGGTCGGCGACCAGCCCGATGTTCAGGGTGCCGGCCAGGGAGACCACCGCGACGCGCAGCGCGTGGTGCTCACCGATCTCGGCCAGCGAGTACAGCGCGGCGACGGGCACGCCGAGCACGCGGACGGGCCGGCGGGGACCGGGGACGTTGGAGACGTTCAGCGCGAAAGACCGGGGATGAGCCAGGACGTGCTCGGCAAAGCGGCTGAGCCGCGGCGTCCGCGCCAGCCGCTGCATGACCGCGTCGAGCTGCTGGGCGTCGTGCTCCTGCTTGCGGACCTGGGTGGCGCGCCGGATGGCGGCCAGGCGCTCGAGCGGGTCGGCCGAGCCGAGCGGCAGGTCGAGGCAGAAGAACGAATCGCGGTTGCCGGGCTGGCCGCCGCCGTCCGCGGGCACCGGCGGGCTGGACGGGAGGGCGTGCAGGCTGACCGGCACCTTCACCCGCACCGCGCCGAGGCGGCCGTGATGAGCCTCGATCCAGCGCCGCAGTCCGCCTGCCACCACGGTCAGGACCGCGTCGTTGACGGTGGCGCCGCCGGTGGCGGCGGCCACGCGGTGCAGCTCATCCAGCCTGGCCCGGGTGAAGGCGACCGCGCGCCGCGCATCGATGTGCCCGTCGAACGGCGACCTCAGCCAGGGCTGCGGCGCCTCCCGCGCCGCGGCGAGCAGCGTGGCCACCCGGTGATGCTCGGCCCCGCCGCCCCCGCCGCCTGCGCCGCTCCCCCCGTCTGGCGCCGTCGCCGCGGGCGGGGGCTGGCGGCCCGGGGCCCGGTGGCCGGGTCCTCGTCCCACAGCACCTCGCCGGCCATCCGCATCGCCGTCATGCCGTCCGCCAGGGCGTGGTGGATACGCCAGATCAGCGCACTCCCCCCGCCCGCCAGCCGCGGGATCAGGTCGATCCGCCACAGTGGCCGGGAGCGGTCCAGGTGCTGGGCGAAGATGCCCGCCACCGTGGCCCGGAACCCGGCCTCATCCACCGGCCCCGCGGAGGTCGCCTCCACCACGTGCGCGGCCACATCCACCTGCGGATCCGGTACCCACCAGGGCGCGCCATCGATCTCACCCAGCCGCATCGAGAGCCGGGGCGCGCGGGCCAGGCGCGCGGCGATCGAGGCCCGCAGCGCACCGAGGCCGGCCGGGCCGCCCAGCACGATGACCTTGCAGGTGTGCCCGGCCACGGTCTCGTTCTCCAGCGCGAGGATGCTGAGATCCTCGCGGGACAGGGGCCGGGCCTGCGTCTCCACCTCATGAGCCAGCATCGCCGACGCACCCCCCTACGCCGAGTCCCGATTCGAGCACTCTGCGTAGTCATAACTATACGTAACGTCACAGACGGGATCACGGGCACCCCCGGCCCCGCCACTGTGAGCCGGGCCGGATGCCCGGGCGCCGGGAAGTATGGTGCTCGTGACGCGCCCGCCCTGCCGCCCGGTAACCGGCGGCCCGGCTGGCGCACCAGAGGAGTGCTGATGAGCCCGGCCATGCCCTTCGACGAGGCCACGTCCCGCCGGGTCGAGGCGACCTACAGCACTCCCGACGTGGCCGGGCAGCGCCGGACTGTCCTCGCCGCGCTCGGCCTGCAGCCCGGTGAGGACGTGCTCGACATCGGATCGGGGCCGGGCTTCCTGGCCTGCGAGATGAGCAGTGAGGTCGGACCCGGCGGGTCGGTCACCGGTGTCGACCCGAGCGAGAACATGCTCTCCATCGCCCGGGCCCGGTCACGCCCGGCTGGCCCGGCCCCGGCCGAGTTCAGGCCCGGCGAGGCCACCGCACTGCCCTGCGCCGCGGGCTCGTTCGACGTGGTCACCTCGACCCAGGTGTACGAGTACGTCGATGACGTGCCTGCCGCGCTGGCCGAGGCGTGGCGGGTACTGCGCCCGGGGGGCAGGCTGCTCGTGCTCGACACCGACTGGGACTCGATCGTCTGGCGGTCCGGGGACGATGACCGGATGCGCCGGGTGCTCCGCGCCTGGGACGGGCACCTGGCCGACCCTCATCTGCCGAGGCGGCTCACCGGGCTGCTCGGGGACGCGGGCTTCTCGGTGACCCAGCGGGCCGCCATCCCGTTGCTGAACGTCGGCTACGACCCGGACACGTACAGCGCCGGGCTGATCGAATTCGTCTCCGCGTTCGTGTCCAGGCGGGGCGAGATCACGGCCGGCGAGATCACGGCGTGGGCCACCGACCTCACCAGCCTCGGGCCCGCGTATTTCTTCAGCCTCAATCGTTATCTCTTCGTGGGTGTCCGGGGCTAGATCCGGGACCCGCCCTAGCATGGGCCGTGATCACCGCCACCCCAGCTGCGCAGCCCGCCGCACCAGCGCCGGAACACCCGAAAGGCCTACCCGACCCATGAACTTCATGCTGATCATGAAGAACGAGAAGTCCGACCTGATGGCCATCGGCCCGGTGGCCCTCGAGTACCAGGCCGCGGTGCTCCGGGACGAAATCGAGGAGAGCTCGGACTGGACGTCCGTGGGGATCGCCCGGGTCCTCACCGAGGCGCAGGCCCGCGACGCCGCCACCGCCGGGCTCAGGTAGGCAGCGGCCGGGCAGACTGCCCTGCCTCAGGCCGCCCGGCTCAGGCCGCCCTCGGAGCCCGGTCAGGACCCGGCTCAGAAGGCCCGGCTCAGGAGGCCTTGCGCCAGGCGTCCGCCAGGGCCACGAAGCTCCCGGTGCGCCGTTCCCGGTCCAGGCTCGGGGTGACGACCACGATCTCGTCCGCCTGGGCCATGTCTTTCATCTCCAGGAGCCGCTCGGCGACGACCTTGGGCTCGCCGGTCACCATCCGGCCATCGTCCCGGCTGGCGCGGAACTCCGGCGAGCGGGCGAAGTCGCGGACCTGCTCCGGCCGCAGCGGCTCGCGGATCCCGCGGCGGAGGTTCTGGATGGTCAGCGTCCACGCCGCCTCGAAGTCCACGATCGCCTCGTCGTCCTCGCTGGCGAAGGCCAGCACCGACATCGCCGAGTACGGCGCCGCGCCCTCCGACCGCGGGGTGAACTCGCGGCGGTAGCCGCGCAGCGCCTCGAAGGCAAGGTCGGGGCTCATGTGATGGGCGAAGGCCGCGCTCAGCCCGTTGACCGCGGCGAACCGCGGCCCGTAGGCGCTGGACCCCAGCACGAACAATTCCGGCCGGTCCTGCACCACCGGCGCGGCCACCAGCGGTGCGTAAGGGTGGCCCTCGGGGAAACCGTCGCCCAGGAACGCCAGCAGCTCGGCCACCTGGCTGGGGAACTCGGCGGCCGGGTCGGTCACCATGCCCCGGCGCAGCACATGGGCGGTCAGCGGGTCGGTGCCCGGGGCCCGGCCTAGCGCGAGGTCGATCCGCCCGGGGTACATGGCCAGCAGGGTCCGGAACGACTCCGCGACCTTGAGCGCCGCGTGGTTGGGCAGCATGATTCCCGCGGCGCCGACCCGGATCCGCGACGTGTGCGCCCCGACGTGCGCAGTCAGCAACTCCGGAGCGCTGCAGGCCAGGCTCTTCATGTTGTGATGCTCGGACACCCAGTACCGCCGGTAGCCGGCCTGCTCGACGGCCTGCGCGATCCCCACGGCGCCGGCGATAGAGGCGCTGGCCTCTTCCCCGTACTCGATCCCGACGAAATCCAGCACCGCCAGCGGAAGCGACTCTGCTGCAACATCCATAACCAGTCCAAGGCCCCGTCATCCAGCCGCATTCCCGGACCTGGCCGCGCCGCGCCGGGCGAGGGCGAACTTTCAGTGCGGCGGGTCCTTCCCCCTGAGCGCGTCCACCGACTCCGGACCAGGAAGCCGTCCCGTGTAACAGATCAGGGGGCGCTATCGCTTACATCACGAACGGCCTCTTCCCCCGGCAGTGCCCCGGCCGACCCCCGCGGCCGGGGCACTGCCACCCCCCAGGTGACCGTGGTGCGGGACGCTACCGGGCCTGGATGATCATGAGCTGGTTCCCTGGACGTTGATCGCCTGGTCCTGGCCGGCCACCGGCGCCAGCACCCGCCCGGTCTTCGTGACCTCCGGCATCGCCGAATCCCCCTGAATAGCCTCGCCCTGGAGCCATTAGCCCCCGGAGTGGGTCTCGGCGTATTTCTTCACCGCCGCCATAGTCCGCAGGTTCTCCTTATCGAAGCTGCTGAGAATCAGCCTGCGCAGCGGGCGGAAGAGGCTGGGCATGGAGATGTCCAGCACCAGCCAGCGGCACACCCGGGTACTCCCGTTCTCTGGTTCCAATGAGTAATGGATGTGCACGTCAACCGTGGCCCGGAGCTGGGTTACCGCGATGGTGTGGTGGAAGTCGAGTGACCCTGGGGCTGGAATCCGGTAACCGTGCCCCACCAGTCTTTGCCGCGCCCGGCTTTCCGTCGTGATAGCGGCTGCCCCCGGACCGGATACGGCTCGACGTCGGCAGTCGGCCGAACTGCCGAAGCGCAGCCATCGGCCGTAGTGAGGCAGGTCGGCGAGCAGCCCGAACAGGACACCTGGCGGGGCCGAGACGTGGGAGGTGTAGAGCTTGTGCCATTGAGACGACGGCATGTGCGCATGGTTCCACACCGCCCGCCGCGCGGACCATCCGCGGCGGGCGCCCGGCGGCCGACAGGGTGATCACCCCGGCCGCCGGGCCCGGCTCGTGCCCGGCCTGATCCGTTCCGGCCGCCGGCCGGAACCCACGGCTCCACGTTACGGATCAGCCCGCGGCGCGCACCGGTTAGTGGGCCGCTTCGTACTTGCGCTCCACATCGGCCGGGATCCGCCCGCGGTCGCTGACCACCATGCCCTGCGTCTTGGCCCAGTCCCGGACGCTCGCGCTGTGCTGGCGGCTGCTCGCCGTCCTGCGGCCCGCGGCGGGAAGGCGCCGCACCTTCCTCGCATGAGGGATGAACTGCTGGGCCACCTTGTCCAGGCCCCGTCCATCCTTCGCGCACAAGTCGATCTCGAGGACCTGCCCGTCGATGCTGATCGACCGGGTCCGCGTCTCCCTCGTGCCACCGCAAAGGTCGCACGTCACTGTGACAGTAGTCTGCGTCGCCATTTCCCCACCCCTGAAGCTCCGTTACCGTTCGGCGTGAGGATACACGATTCAGCCATTCACCCACGTCAGGGACTCGCCCAACACGTGAGTCATACAGCCCGGATTCCGTAGTCCCGGCGTCACTCAGGCAGACGCGGTGTGGCCAGGGCGTCAAAGTCCCCGGTTTTCGCCCGCGCCAGGAACGCGGCCCACTCTCCCGGGGTAAACACCAGCGGGTCGCGGCCCGGGAACTTGGAGTCGCGGACCAGGACGTTGATACCTCCCGCGCCCTGGCGCCAGGCGATCTCTACGCAGTTATCGTCGCCGCTGTGACTGGACTTGCGCCACACCGGCCGTGAACCGTCCATAACTCGCACACGAGGCGCCCTTCTCTAGCTGGCGGCCAGCGGCCCCGCTGCCGGACCTGCACTGCCAGCGTGCGATACGTGCCCGGACGGCAATGTTGCACCCATCTTGATGATTGCCTTGCCACCCAGGTCAGGCACGAGATAAGTGGCCGCGGCGAGCTGGGTGCAGCCCGGGAAGGGACGCGGGCGCGCACGGGACCTTAGGCGGAGTGCGGCTACGCTTAGCAGGCAGCCCGCGGCGAGCGGGCCTCCAGGGAGGCTGGCGGCATGGCACACGGTATCCAGGTCGGCGACAAGGCCCCCGACTTCACCCTCCCGGCGCAGTCCGGCGAGCCGGTGCGGCTCCAGGACCGGCTCGGCGAGCGGGTCGTCGTGCTGTACTTCTACCCCAAGGACGACACCCGCGGCTGCACCGCCGAGGCCTGTGCTTTCCGTGACAGTTACGAGGTCTTCGCCGACGCTGGCGCCGAGGTGATCGGGGTCAGCTCCGACTCGGTCGACAAGCACGCGGCCTTCGCCGGAAAGCACGAGCTGCCTTTCACGCTCCTGTCCGATCAAGGTGGCCAGGTCCGCAAGCTCTACGGGGTCCCGGCGGTGCTGGGCCTGCTGCCCGGCCGGGTCACCTACGTGATCGACCGCCAGGGCACGGTCCGGCACGTCTTCAACTCCATGACCAACATCGGCCAGCATGTCGGTGACGCGGTAAAGGTGGTCCGGCAGCTGCAGGCCGAGCAGGCCGCCTGACCGCGGATGACCCCGGTCCTGATCGACACGGTGGCCTGGGTGCGGGTCGAGGACGGCAGGATCCTGTGCGCCCGGCCCCGCGCGAAGGACATCTTCTACGTTCCCGGCGGGAAACGTGAGGGCACGGAGACCGACCTCGAGGTCCTGCTGCGCGAGATCGCCGAGGAACTGACGGTCACGCTGCGGCCGGACACGGTCAGGCACGTGGGTACCTACCAGGCCGGCCAGGCAGACAACGACCCGGGCAGCCACCCGGGCGGGGCGGTCGTGCGCATGAGCTGCTACCGCGGCGACTACACCGGAACCCTGGTCCCCAGCAGCGAGATCGAGGAGCTCGGGTGGTTCTGCTACGCCGACCGTCCCCGGGTACCGCCGGTGGACCAGTTGCTCTTCGACGACCTCAAAGCCGCTGGCGAGCTCCGCTAACGCCGCCTGGCGCAGGCCGCGCGAGGCGGGGCCTGGAGCACGGCCGGGGCTGTCCCGCGGGATTCGCGGGACCGCTGATCCGGGGAGGACCTTGGCCGCCGGCAAAGGGGGCCGATGGTCCCTTCTGCCGGGCGGCGCGGGCGGATACGTTGCTGGGTTATGGAGGGTGGCGGACGGCTGGAACTGGTGCCGGCCAGCGGCGACAGCGGCCTGGCCCGCGACGCCGTGGAAACCGGATTCGTGGTCCTGCTCGAGATCTGGCACAGCGCCCTGGGGGAGCTGGTCGGTGACGTACCGCCGGGCCAGCTCCGCGTCCTGCTCATTGTCAGCCGCGCCGGAAGCATCAGCATCGGGCGCCTGGCCGGCGCCCTGGGCGCCTCCGTGCCTGCGGCGAACCGGATCTGTGCCCGCATGGAAGCGGCCGGGCTGCTGGGACGCAGCGCGAGCGGGGCCGGCGGGGACGTGCCCGTGTTCTTCCTGACTGCCCCGGCCCGGCGGCTGGTCGCCCAGATCCGGGAGCAGCGGCACGCCGTCCTCAATCACGTGCTCCAGTCGCTGACGCCGGAAGGCCGGGCGGCGCTGGCGAGCGCGCTGGGCGAGCTCGCCGTCACTTCCGCCTGACCGGGTCCATCCGCTGCCCTCCCTCCCGCCGGGGAGGCCGGTAACGTATGGGCCCTATGTCTTTCCCGGGAATGCTCCTCGCGGGCCGTTACCAGCTGGAAAGCCGGATCGCCGCCGGCGCCGTGGGTGAGGTGTGGCGGGCCGGGGACCAGGTGCTGGACCGCCTCGTAGCGGTGAAACTTCTCCAGCAGGGGTACGCGGGCCATCCGCAGACGCTGGCCAGGTTCCGCGCCGAGGCGCGGCACGCCGGGTCGCTGACCCACCCGGGCATCGCGCAGGTCTACGACTACGGTGAGGCCGGCCCGGCGGGGGTGCCCTACCTGGTGCTGGAACTGGTGGACGGGCCGTCGCTGGCCGGGGTCCTCGACGGCGGCCCGCTGGATCCAGGAGCCGCGATGGACGTGGTCGCCCAGGTGGCCGCGGCCCTGGCCGCGGCGCACGCGACCGGGCTGGTGCACCGCGACGTCAAACCGGCCAACCTGCTGATGGGGCGGGATGGCCTGGTGAAGATCACCGATTTCGGGATCGCCCATGCCGCAGGCTCCGCACCCCTCACCCAGGCAGGCATGCTCGTGGGCACCCCGGCCTACCTGGCCCCGGAGCGGACCGCCGGGGAGCCCGCCACTGCCGCCAGTGACCTGTACTCCCTCGGCATCGTGGCGTACGAATGCCTGACCGGGGCGCCACCGTTCCGCGGCACCCCGATAGAGGTAGCCGGCGCGAGCCGCTTCCAGCCACTGCCGCCGCTGCCCGCAGCCGTCCCGGCGCCCGTGACCGCGCTGGTCGCCGACCTGGCCGCGAAAGACCCGGCGGCCCGGCCGGGCAGCGCCGCAGAGGTCGCCGCTCGGGCGGGCCGGCTGCGCGATGCGATGAACGGCGGGCTTCCCGGCGTCCCGGCGGGGCGGCCGGACATCCGGTCGCGCCCGCGCACCGGCGGGCATACGGCCGTTCTGGTCGAGCCGCAAGGGCCGGCGACGGAGCTGCTGGACCGGCCTTCCGGACCGGAAGATGGCTGGCCGCCGGGCGGATCGCCGGCGGCGCCGTTCGCAGCCGGATGGCCCCCGGCGGCACCGCAGCCGGGAAGGCGGGCCGCGGCGCGGTGGCCGGGCCGGCGCGGATGGGTCGCGGCGCTGGCCGCCGCCATCCTGGTGGCCCTGGCCGGGTGGCTGCTGGCCCGCGCCGGCAGCGGCCCGGCGCAGCCGCCCGTCACCGCCACCAGCCACCGGGCGTCGCCGGGACCGGGCACGCACGGCCCAGCGATGGTCAGCGTCAACGCGGCCGCCCTGCTGGGGCGGCCGGCCGGGGCCGTCCGCGAATACCTGGCCGGCCTGGGGCTGCGGCCCCGGATGGTGCGGTCGGTCACCGGCGCCCGGCCGCCTGGCACTGTCGTGTCCGTGCAGCCCAGCGGGCGGGTGGCCGAGGGCAGCATCGTCACGGTGGCCGCCGCCGCGCCTCCTGGCCATCGTCATCACCACGGCAAGGACCATGGGGAGGGGGACGGCGGGGGCGACGCAGGCAGCGGCCACGGCGGCGGCTGAGGCACGGCCAGCTGATCCGGCGCCGGGGCGCGTTAGCTGGCGCGGCTGGCGAAGGTGCGGCGGTAGGCCTGGGGGCTGGTGTGCACGGCCCGGGTGAAGTGCTTGCGCAGGTTGGCCGCGGTGGAGAAGCCGCTCTTCTCCGCGACCGAGTCGACCGGCAGGTCACTTGTTTCCAGCAGCCGCTGGGCCAGCTGGATGCGCTGCTGGATCAGCCACTGGTACGGAGTGGTGCCGGTGCTGGCCAGGAACCGCCGGGCGAACGTCCGGGGGCTCATGGCGGCGCGGGCCGCCAGGTCCTCGACGGTTATCGGCTCGTCCAGGTGTTCCTGGAGCCAGTCGACGGTGCCGGCGAACAGGCTGGAATGGTCGAGTACGGGCATCGGCGCGTCGATGTACTGGGCCTGGCCCCCCTCGCGCTGGGGCGGGACGACGAGCTGGCGGGCGACCCGGGTGGCGATCTCGGTGCCGTAGTCCTGGCGGACCATGTGCAGGCACAGGTCGATGCTGGCGGCGCTGCCGGCTGAGGTCAGGATGTCGCCCTCGTCTACGAACAGGACGCCGGGATCCACGGTCACCCGGGGATGCTCGCGGGCGAGCGAGGCGCATTCTGTCCAGTGCGTGGTGGCGCGGCGCCCGTCCAGCAGCCCGGCGGCGGCCAGGGCGAACGCGCCCGTGCACAGCGACGCGATGCGGCTGCCCCGGGCGTGCGCCTGGCGCAGGACATCGAGCATCCCCGCCGGGTACGGCGTGGCGGAGACGGTCGGCAGCACGATCACCGTGCTCGCGCCGCGGATCCGCCCGGGTCCGTGGGCGGGCAGGATCTGGAATCCGCTGTCGGTGGTCACCGGCCCCCGGGTGATGCCGCACACGAAGGAGCGGTACCAGGGAACGCCGGATATGGGGGCCCACTCGTCGCCGAAGACGTCGCAGGCGACGCCCAGCTCGAACACGGTGACCCCGTCCGCGACCACGATGGCGACCGTGGGACCGTCACGCTCCGGGGCGCCGCCTGCCGCACTGCCTGAGACGCGGCCCGCTTCGCGCCCGGGATGGCCGAGGTTGGCAGGATAGTTGCGCACCCTGACAAAGATGCCACTTATCTGCGCAGCTGTCGAGGACCACGATGAAGGCATGACCACACATCGACTGCCCCGAATTGCCTCGTACGGCTACCGGCCCTGGGACCGCTGGCTGACCCGCGTGAGCGCACCATCCCTGGACGGCCAGCTGGCGGCCGGATACCGGGAAGGGACCAGCCGGATCCTGGCCTTCCGCGCCCAGCAGATCTGCTCACCCGCGGGACGGCGGGAGCTGGCCGGGCAGTGGGCCCACGTCCTGGATCAGGCCCGCAGGCCGCCGGTACCGCGGTCGCCCCGGGCGCCGTTGTGCCGTGACCGCATCGCCGCCGCCGCACCCGACGTGCAGGCCATGATCGGCGTCCTCACCGGCCCGCTCCCGGTCGCCGCCCGCGGTGTCGCGGCAGCGAGTTACCTGCTGAGTGACGGCACGGGGCCGCTGTATGACCGCCACTCCCCCGTCCGCCTGGACGAGGCCGTGCGCGAAGCGACCTGGCAGATGACCGACCCGTTCGCCAGTGCCCCCGCCGGCCGGGCTGACCGGGAAGAGTGCTACCGGTGATCCCCGAGTCCCTGAACCAGCGCGGGAAAGAGCTGGGCGTCAGCCTGCACCAGGGAAAGCAGGAACTCGTCGCCGAGCTTGAACCGCTCTGGCTGTCGCTGTTCGATCACCACCTCTCCACCGGCGCCGCGGGCCTGCCGGTGATACCGCGATCCGAGTCCTGGCCCCGGCGGCGGGCGCTGTACGAGCAGCTGCTCAGCGGCCAGGAAGCATTCGTGGTCGTAGCCCGCCGGGGACCGGCCGCCGTCGGCTACGCCCTCGCCTATGTCCACCTGGGGCCCGACGACACCTGGGCCACCGGAGACCGGATCGGCGAGGTGGAATCGCTCGCCCTCCTGCCCGGGGAACGCGGGCGCGGGATCGGGACCCTGCTGCTGGACTGCGCGGAAGCCATCCTGGAGGACCACGGAGCGCGGGACGTCGTCATAGGAGTCCTGGCCGGCAATGACGGTGCCCGGCGGTTCTACGAGCGGCGGGGCATGTCCCCGGCCATCATCAAGATGATGCGCATCGGCCCGAAACCGGCCGGCCCGGCCTGAGCCGATCCCGCTGCCGCAGGTGTGGGACGCTCGGGAGGTGACCACGGGCGGCCGGGACGCGGAGACACCGGATGCCGAAACACTGGACGCCGAAACACTGGACGCCGAAACACTGGCCGCGGGCGGGCTGGAGTGGCTGCTCGGCACGGCGCGGGCCGAGGGGCCCGGCCTGGCCTGGGCCGGGACGGCGGGCAGCGGCGAATTCAATCCGAGCCTGTACAGCGGTGGCGCGGGAATCGTGATCACGCTGCTGGAGGCTCATCGTCACTTCCGCGATGACCGGTACGCCGACGCCGCCCTGCGCGGCAGCCGGGCGATCGCCGCCGCGGTGGATGGCTGGGATATCTCCTCGCTGTACTTCGGCCTCACGGGCATGGCCTTCGCCCTGCGGTCGGTGGGAAACCTGCTCGGGGACGCCGCCGCCGACCGCGCCGCGGATCATGCACTGGAGATCGTCAGGTCCCGCTTCGATGGGGAGCGGTGGGGTGACCAGTTCGAGCTGCTGGGCGGCAACGCCGGCGTCGCGCTGGGCGCCCTGGCCGCCGGGGATCCCGGCCTGGCGGTGCTGGCGGTCACGCCCTACCTGCGCACGGGCGAGCCGACCGCGGGCGGCGTGCACTGGGAGGTACGCAGCGGGACGCCGGCGCGTTTTCATCACATCTCGCACGGCACCCTGGGCATTGTCCTGGCGCTGGCCGCCGTGGGCGAGGCCGCCGGCCGGCCCGACCTGACCGGGCTGGCCCTGGCCGGCGCGGCGGATGTGGTGAGCCGGAACGAGGCGGGCCCGTCAGGCTTCCTGGTCCCGCACTCGGATCCGCAGCACAAGCCGGAGCTGATCGAGCGCTACAGCTTCGGCTGGTGTCACGGCCCGGCCGGTGATGCCCAGGTCTTCCGGCTGCTCGGCGCGGTGACCGGAGACCCGGCCTGGCCGGTTCTGGCGGACCGCTGCTGGCATACGGTGACCGGCTCCGGGCTGCCACGCCGGATCCGGCCCGGGTTCTGGGACAACAACGGCCGCTGCTGCGGGACCGCGGGCGTGCTGGCGCTCGCCTGCGACCGGCACGCCGAGTCCGACGGCGATCTGGAGTTCGCGGCGGTGCTCGCCGGTGACCTGGCCGCGCGGGCGACCGCGGACGCGGCCGGGGTGCGCTGGTCGAACGAGGAGCACCGGGTCACCCCCAGCACGCTGCCGCCGCGTACCGGCTGGGCCATGGGGAACGCGGGGATCATCCGCGAACTGCTGCGGTTCGCCCGGGCCGCCGCCGGGACCGACCCGTCCTACGCTGTCACCTGGCCAGACCATCCTGCCGCCCGGGCACGTCCCGGGCCCGTAGCCGCCGCCCCCTGATCCCGCCCAGCGGCCCTGAGTGCTAGGGCGTGGTCCCGCGGGCCGGGTCGAACTCCAGCACCTGGGTCAGGCGGATGTTGTTGCCCGACGGATCGCGGAACGAGGTGTCGATGCCGTAGGGCTGCACGGTCGGCGGGTCGTTGAAGGTGACGCCGCGGGCGGACAGCTCGTCGTAGCTCGCCTGGCAGTCGTCGGTCTCCAGGAACAGCGTCCCGCCTGAGCCCTTGGCCACCAGCTCGGCCAGCGCCGCGCTGCTGTCGGCGTCGAGCATCGGCGGGCCGGGCACCGGCATCAGCACCAGGCCGACCTGGTCCTGCCCGGCCGGCCCTACCGCCAGCCAGCGGAAATTCCACTCCTGCATGGTGACGTCGGCCCGGACTTCCCAGCCGAGCACCTTGGTGTAGAAACGAAGGGCCTCGTCCTGATCGTGGACCCAGAACTGGGTGTTGGCGATCTTGATCATCGGTTCTCCCCGGATGCGAAAGTGTTACCGGAAGAAGCCTACGAACTGGCCGTCCCGGGGTCTTCTCGAAACGTGCGGTTCTGCGGCCGGGCATAGGGCATGACCACGCAACGGGGAATCCGGACGAAGCGCGCCGCCGGCGGGCACGAGCGCCGGTAGGCCGTGGGCGAGCGGCCGAAGATCCTCCCGAAGCTGGCCGTGAACGACCCGACGCTGCCAGCGCCGACGGCGAAGCACACCTCGGCCACCGACCAGTCGGTCACCCGGAGCAGCGTGGCCGCGCGCTCGAGCCGCCGGGTCAGCAGGTACTGGTGCGGCGACTCGCCGAAGGCACGCTTGAACTCCCGGCTGAAGTAGGCGGGCGACAGCCGGGCGGCGCGGGCCATGTCGGCGACCGTCAGCGGCTCGGCATACCGGGCGTCGGCCAGGTCGCGGGCCCGCAGCAGGTGCCGGGCGAGCGGCTGCGCGGTCATGGGCCAAGGTTAAGGTGTGCACGGCCCGGTCTGCCGGATGCGGACCGCTGCCTGCGGCCCCGGCCGGTAGGTTTGGCCGGTGACCCCGGTCAGCTTTCATGACTTTTTCGGTGGCTGCGCCACGGTCGCGGGCGCACTCATCGGGCTGCTGTTCGTCGCCATCTCGGTGTCCCCGGAGAAACTGACCGGCCGGAGCGCGGAGGCTGATCACCAGGTGAAAGCGGGCGCGGCCTTCTCCGCGCTGGTCAACACCCTGGTAATCGCGCTGGTGGCCCTGCTGCCCGGAGCCAGCCTCGGTACCACGGTCCTCATCCTGTCCGCGGCCGGGCTTTCCTCCACCGCCGGGCTGGCCATCGTGCTGTGGCGGGAGCACAGGAAACGGGTCAACCCGGGCGCGATCATCATGCTCGCAGTCCTGCTCGGGCTGTACGGCGTGCAGTTGGCCAACGGCATCGCACTGAGCAGTTCTCCCCGCAACCTCGGCCTGATCAGCAACCAGGGAGGCCTGGTCATCGGATTTTTCGCGTTCGCGATCGCCCGGGCCTGGGCGCTCGTCGGCGCCCGGGACTCCCACCTCCTGTCCGGCGTGGCCGCGATGATCCGCCAGCCCGGCACCGGCACGGCACGGGCACGGACACCGGACGACCGGTACCGCCGGCCGCTCCTCCCCGCAAGCCGGAATGAGCCGTGAGAACTGGGCAGAATCAGGGTCATGCGCCGTGAGCCACATCCATACCTGCGGGGTGAGCTGGTCGTCGTGATCGACTGCTCCGACCTGGCGCGCTCCGCGGAATTCTGGGCCGGCGTGCTGGGGTACGCCCGGGATGGCGTGGCCACCGGCCGCTATCAGACCTTGCTCCCGGCTGACGGCCGGGGTGCCGAGATCCTCCTGCAGCAGGTCGCCGACGGCAAGCACGGCAAGAACCGGGTTCATCTTGACCTGCGCACCCGCGATCTTGAACCTGAGCTGCACCGGCTCATCAGCCTCGGCGCCCGGGTCCTGACGCGGGAACCGGTCAGGGAGGCCGGGTGGACATGGCACATCCTGGCCGATCCGGACGGTAACGAGTTCTGCGTCCTGCAGCCGCCCGCGTCGCACTGGACGGACTAGGAACGAGTGATGATTCCGCGTTTCGGCTGCGGCCGCCGGGCCTCGTTGCGCCGGGATCCGGCCGGCCAGTGTCAGGGCCTGGCGTTACCGTCCTGACATGCCCACGGACCATCCGGCTGGCCAGGACGGCATCAGCCGTCCCCGGGTGATCGTCTCAGTTACTGCGACCGCGGATGGGCGGGTCACGCTCAGCCGCATGGAGCGGTTGCTCGATGACGGCACCGAACCTGCGGTGGAAGGCCACGTGGCCGCCGGATGTCAGCGATCTGCTGGCGCGCCGGGCGGCCGCCATCGAGCAGCGTCATCATCCGGCCGTGGTCCTGGAGGGCAGCGGCACCTTCGTAGCCGACGACGCCGGGTCACTGCATCTTCCGGACACGAGCGTGCCGGCTGACGTGCTGCGGGCGGACTTCCTGCCGTACCGCAGCCCGCGGTGGTTCGCCGTCGTGGACGCCCGCGGCCGGGTGGCATGGACGCACAGGGGCGATGAGGAGACAAGCCTGCTGGTCATAGCCAGTCGCAGCACGCCCCTGCCGTACCTCGCCCACCTGCGCCAGGAGCGGATTCCCTACCTCCTCGCCGGTGCCCGCCGGGTGGATCTGACGGCCGCGCTGGCGAAGATCAGGACGCAACTCGGCGCAGAGTGCCTGGTATCGGAGGCCGGAGGCGGGCTCAACGGCGCCCTCCTGCGGGCCGGCCTGGTCGATGAACTCCACATCATCACGGTCCCCGCACTGATCGGCGGGCTCGGCACACCATCGATCATGGATGGCCCGCCGCTCGGAACCGGCTCGCTCCCCGAACAGCTGCGGGCAATAGATGTCCAGGTCGGCTCGCACGGCAGCATCTGGGCGCACTACGAGGTCGTAGCCAGGTGAGTCAGCTGGTCACGTCGGCGGTGGTGAACCGGGCCCAGGTGAAGGAGCCGAAGAGCAGCAGGTATACCGCGAACGACAGCAGGCCGCGCAGCAGGGTACCGGTGTCGATGGGCACGCGGAGCAGGGAATCGAAGGAGTTCCACCAGTGCGTCGGCAGGTACGGATGGATCGCGGCGAACTGGGGCACGTTGTCGACCACCTCGCTGGTCACCACCACGATGGCCAGCGCGGCGATCGCGCCGATCGCGTGCTCGGTGAGAGTCGAGAGGGCCAGGCCGATCATGCCGAGCGTGGCCATCGCCGCCGCCACGTACAGCGAGACGAACACCAGCCGCAGCATCGCATCGGCGAGCGGCACGGTGGTGCCGGACAGCAGCGTCACCGGCCCGACCGGGAACAGGGCCGCGCCCGTGGCCAGGGCTACCGCCGCTACCAGGAAGGTCACCACGAGCGCGAATATCACGATCGTGGCGTACTTCACGCTGAGCAGGCGGACCCGCCCGGCCGGAACGGCCAGCAGGGAGCGCAGCGTGCCGTAGCCGGCCTCGCCCGCCATCGAGTCCCCGGCGACCACGGCCACGGCCAGCGGCATCACGAGTATGAGCAGCAAGGTCAGCGCGATGAAGCTGAGGAACACCCCGTTGCCGGCCAGCTGGCCGATGAACGCCACGCTGGGGCCTCCGGAGTTTCCCCCTGATCCCCCAGGCGCAGCCCGATGCCGATGATGAGGGGAAACAACGCGACCACCACCAGGAGCGCCTGGTTCCGGCGGCGGCCGAAGACCAGCCGCAGCTCCGACCGGAAGAAGCGCAGCCACGCCTGGACGGGAGCACCGCGGCCCTGGCCTGCGGCCGCCGCCCCGCCTGCGTAGCCGGCCCGGGCCGGGGGTGCCTCGGCTGTCGAAGCCTCAACCATCGATATCGAACCCCTCTCCGGTGAGTCCCACGAAAAGGTCCTCCAGGCTCGGGGTGACCATCCCGAGCCCGCGGACCCCGACGCCCGCCCCGACGAGTTCCGCGCAGATCCGCTCGGGCTGATCGCCTGCGAGCTGCGCCGATACCTCGTGTCCGGCGACCTGCGGGTCGGTGAGGCCGAGCCGTTCGAGCACCGCCACCGCCGCGGCAGGCTCCGCTGTCTCGACCCGGATGCGGGCGGCGCCGGTGGCGCGCAGTTCCGCCAGCGGGCCCTGGAAGACCAGCCGTCCGGTGCGCATCACGCCCACGTGCGAGCAGACCTGCTCGACCTCGGCGAGCAGGTGCGACGACACGAACACGGTGATGCCGTCCGCGGCGATCTGCCGGATAAGCCCCCGCACCTCGCGGGTGCCCTGCGGGTCCAGGCCGTTGGTCGGCTCGTCCAGCACGATCAGCTCTCGCGGCGTGAGCAGGCCGGCGGCGATGGCCAGCCGCTGCTTCATGCCGAGTGAGTAGTGGCGGTACCGCTTCCGGGCGGCCGCCAGCAGGCCCACCCGGTCCAGCGCCTCGCCGATCCGCGCCGCGGCGGTCCGCGGGTCGGCGGTCCGGTCGGCGGCGTCGCAGCGGGCCAGGTTGTCCCGGCCAGTCAGGAACGGGTAGAACGCCGGTCCCTCGATGAGCGAGCCCACGCGGGGCAGCACCCGGATCGCACCCGACGGCATCGGCTCGCCCAGCAGTTCCGCGCGGCCGCTCGTGGGGAAGGCCAGGCCCAGCAGCACCCTGATCGTGGTCGTCTTCCCGGAGCCGTTGGGCCCGAGGAAGCCGTACACCGAGCCGCGCGGGACGGCGAGGTCGATATGGTCGACGGCCACCTGGCCGCCGCGGAACCGCTTGGTGAGACCGCTGCTCGCCACGGCCAGCGCGGTCATTTCGACGTCACCGCGGCGGCCGCGTGATGTGATCGGGCCGCTAGTGCGCGGCCCGGCTGCGTGGCGGCGTGGTAGAGGACCTCCGGCGTGACCGCGCCGATCAGGATCCGGCCCTGGCTGGTGATCAGGACCGACAGCAGGCTGGTCCGCAGCAGGCGCCCGCTGCCCCAGGGTCCGCTGACCCGCCGAGCGGACTGCAGCACGGCGCCGAAGATCGCGCCGGTGCCGCCGCTGAGGGCCGGGCTGCCGGAGCCACCCGGTCGCCGGCCGGGCCGCCGGATCCGGGGGCAGCCGATGCGCTGGAGCCGCGGAACGGCCCGAGATCCGAGCCGCCTGGGCCGCCGGTGCCGGCCAGCGACGATAGTGAGGACTGCGGCGCAGCGGCGACGGCCAGCCATCCCTGGCCGATCACGGTCATCCCGTTCGTCATGCTGGTGCCGCGCGCAGCGTGGCCGGAGGCCTGGCTCCCGGACCCGGCGCTCTCCTGGGTGACCTTGGCCCCGGCGGGCGGGCGGAACGCGAAGTTAGCCGGGGCCGGCCGGACGAACGACACCGATGTGAAGCCGACCTGGATCGCCGGGCTCCGTGCGCCCCTCGCGAACACCTGGACCCGCAGCGGCACGTTGTTCCGGGCGTCGATGGCGATGCGCACCTGGCCGACCAGCGAACGGGAACTCTTCGGCGCGAGCACGAGCTGGTAGGCGGCCTCGCCAGCGACGGTCACGTTGCTGTCCACGCTGACCGCCGTGGTCGGCCCGACCCGGGCGAGCACCTGTCCAGCGGCCTGCTGCGGCGTCAGGGGCATGGACGGCACGCGCGGGACCGCTGCGCCGGCCGGCAGCGCGATGTGCGTCACCGCGTTGGTGGAGCTATCCCACAGCCAGGCGCTGCTGCCGTTCCTGATGACATCGCTCTCGGTCATGGTCTGCGGTACGGCGAGCCGGAAGTGCGCCGGGTCCGAGAACCACACCCTGATCGTGTGCGAGCCGGCGAGCAGTGACGGAAGGGAGGCCGGGTCCCCGGCCGACGGCAGCGCGGGCAGGCCGAGCGACGCCGTTTCGACCACGGTCCCGGTCAGTGGCGGCGCCGATGTCTTGGCGGCCAGCGCGGCCAGCAGTTGCGCCGGCGTGCGCGACGGCAGCAGCGGCGCCGCCTGGGCCGCGGGGATCACCGATCCCGCCAGCACCCCGCCGGCCACGGCCACAGCCCCGGCGGGAACCGCCCACCGCACCCGGCGGGGCAGATTCACCCTCTGCTTCATGATGCTTCGCCTGTCCTTTCGTTCCCGGAAATCGCCGTGGCCTGGATTCATGGCCTGCCGCTCAGGCGTCGCGTAGCCGCAGGAGCAGGCCGCCGGCCAGGAGGGCGGCCGCGGCCCAGGCGGCGAGCACGCCGAGGCCGCCCCAGGGACTGATCGGCAGGCCCCGCAGGCCGGTGGTGGCCTGGATGGTGAGCCCGGCGCTCATCGGCGCGTACCGCTCGATGTCGTTATGCCAGTGCGGGCTGCCCACGACGGCGGCGAAGATCGGCGAGAGGTACAGCAGGCCGAGGACGGTCCCGATGGCTGCCCCCGAGTCCCGGATGATGGTGGCCACGCCCAGGCTCAGCAGGGCGATCAGGGCCAGGTAGAGAACCGAGCCCGCGGCCGCCCGCAGCACCGGCCCGTCGCCCAGCGACAGCGCGGGGTAGCCGTGCGCGGGGGTGAAGCCGTGGCCGGGCAGGATGAGCCCCCCGGCGAGCAGCGAGCCCAGCACGGCAATGGTCCCGGCCGCCAGCACCAGGCCGGTAACCACGGCCGACTTGGCCGCCAGCATGGTGACCCGGCGCGGCATGGCGGTCATGGTGGTGCGGATCATGCCGGTGCTGTACTCGCCGCTGATGGCCAGCACGGCCAGGATGGCGACGACGGCCTGGCCGAGGTCGGTCCCGGTGAGGCTGAGCTTGGCCGGGTCGACGCTGCAGCCCCCGGACGGGCAGGTGGTGGCCGAGGTGGCCGCGGCGCTCACCGCCACGGTCAGCAGGATGAGGGCGGCCAGCAGCCAGGGCGTGCCCGGGAGGGTGCGCAGCTTGGTCCACTCCGCGTGCAGGGCCTCGCGCAGGCTGGCCCATCCCGCGTGCAGCCCGTTCCGCACGCTCTCCGGTTCCCCGGGCAGCCGGCCCGCCACGGTGGCCCGCTGCGCGGGCGGGGCCTGGCTCATACGTCCCTCCGGCGGAGCAGGACGGTGGCCAGGGCCAGGGCGAGCGCCGCCCAGACACACAGCACGGCGAACCCGGCCCACGGCGCCAGCGGGAAGTAGCCTGCCGTCGGCGTGTAGCCGGCGGTGACCTGCGGGTAGGCCGGGAGGCTCTGCTGGACGGCGAAGGCGGCGGCCGGGCTGATCCGCAGCAGCCAGTCCTCGGCGCCGACGGGCAGGACGGAGGCGATCCCGAGGATGTACGGAAGCACGATCACCACGATGACGGCGGTGACCGCCGCGGCGCTGCGCCGCAGCACGGTCCCGATGGCGACGGCCAGGACAGCGGCGACGGCCAGCACCGCGGCGGTGCCCACGATGACCCGGACCTCGGTCAGCGAACTCACCGGGAGCACATAGCTGCCGTTGGCGTGGGCCAGGCGGTCACCGAGCACGACCGTGACGAGGGCGGCGGCCAGCCCGGCGGCGAATGTGACGGCCCCGGCCACGATGGCCTTGGCCGCCAGCACCCGGCCGCGATGCGGGCTCGCGGCCAGCGTGGTACGGATCATGCCCCGCCGGTATTCGGCGGTCATGAACATCACCGCTACGACGACGACCGCGATCAGCCCGGCGAAGGCGCCCGCCAGGCCTCGCTCAATGGTCGAGCTGGCGAAGCCTGACCCGGCCGGATCGAAGACGACCGGGGCGATGTCGCCGGACCCGGTCACGGTGAACTTGCCGCCGGCCTGGTGAAACCCCTCAGCCCCACTGCTGACTGCCCCGCCGGTGTTCTGGCCTCCTACCGCGTCGCCAGTCCAGGCGGTGCCGGGCGACGTGCCCGACAGGCTGACGTGGTCGAAGACGGCGGTGTCCAGGCTGGGGCCGCCCACACTGCTGCCCCCGCCGAACGACTTGGACACCATCGTCGAGTGGGCAGGCGAGGTGGCGAACAGCCCGGCCTGCACCGTAGCGGGCAGGCCCAGCCAGGCGGGTGGTGCCGACCTTGGTCCAGTGCGTGCCGTCGGCGGAGTCGTAGCCGGTGATCGAGTCACCGGAGCGGGTCAGCCGCAGCCAGCGCGGCGAGGCCGCGGAGACGGCGCCGGGCAGGCCGGCCGTGTCGGAGGTGTAATCGTCCTGCATCCGCACCCCATGGCTGCCGGTGACCATCATCGCCGCGTACGCCGAGCCTGGCCTGGTGCTCGACTGTGATGATGACCCCGGCCTTGGACCACGGCTGAAGGCCGTGGGTCATGGCCTGGCCGGCCGCCGCGCTGCCGTTCGCGTACAGGCCGGTCAGGCTGGGCACCCGCACGGTGATGCTGCCGTGGCCGGCCAGCGGCTGGCGGACGAAGTAGAACTGGTCGGTGACCGCCTGGCCGCCCGGCCCCAGCGGAACGCGCGGAAGGCAGGCCGCACCGCTCAGCACCGGGCTGGTCGGGCTTTTCTGGCAGCTGTTACTGCCGCCTATGGAGATGAGCAGCCCGAGCCCCACGGTCACCAGCGCCGCGACGACCATGCCGATGACCCAGCCGCGGACCGTCCGGAACTTGGTCCATTCCGCCCGCAGCAGCTGCGCGAACCCGTCCCGCGCGGCCTGCTGGCCGGGGCGGTACGGCGTGATCGTGGGCGTGCTCATTTCGCGGCCTCCCCCGCCACCTCGGCGGGCACGGCGCGGAACTCGACCGCGTCGCGGGTCAGTTCCATGTAGGCCTCTTCCAGCGTCGCGCGGTGCGCCGATATCTCCGAGAACGGCACGGCGCTCTCGCCGAGCAGGGCCACGACCCGCTCGGCGGGCAGCCCGGTCACCGTCACGGCGTCCCGGTCGGTGGCGGCGACGGTGGCCCCCGCGTGCGCCAGCACCGTCATCGCCTCCGACCGCGCGCTGGTGCGCAGGCTGACCCGGTCCCCGGAGGCCGCCGCGATGAGCTCACGCACGCTGGTATCGGCGATGACCTTGCCGCGGCCCACCACCACCAGGTGGTCAGCGGAGTCCTGCAGTTCGCTCATCAGGTGGCTGGATACCAGCACCGCCCGGCCCTCGGCGGCCAGGGCGCGCAGGAACCCGCGCATCCAGACGATCCCCTCCGGGTCCATCCCGTTGAACGGCTCGTCGAACATCAGCACCGGGGGGTCGCCCAGCAGTGCCGCCGCGATGCCCAGCCGCTGCCGCATGCCCAGCGAGTACCCGCCGGCCTTGCGGCGGGCCGCCGTGCCCAGCCCCGCCTGCGTGATCACCGCGTCGACCCGGCGCGTGCCCAGACCCTGGGAGTGAGCCAGCCAGAGCAGGTGGTTGCGGGCCGTGCGGCTGGGCTGCAGCGCGGCGGCGTCCAGCAGCGACCCGACGTGGCTCAGCGGGTGCCGCAGGGACCGGTACGGCTGGCCGCCGATCAGGGCCGTGCCTTCTTCGGCCGCGTCCAGGCCCAGGATCACCCGCATCGTGGTGGACTTGCCTGCCCCGTTGGGGCCGACGAACCCGGTGACCTGGCCCGGCCGGACCGTGAACGACATCCCGTCCAGTGCCACGGCCGGCCCGAACCGCTTACGCAGGCCGTTGACCTCGATAGTTGCTTCCATACCAGGAAGGCTAGGGAACCAGGGCGGCCTCGGTCGTCACGCCAGGGAGCGGTCTTCGCCGTCGCTGGCACGAGGATGCGCGCGGCCGCTTATCCCCCGCAGGGGGGACAGCGCTGTCCCTGGCCAGGGGGACGCCAGCGTTCCGGCCAGCGGCGACAATGGCCTACATGGGGACAGCGAGTAGCCGGCGCGCCAGATGGGCTGGCGGCCGGCGGCGGATCGCGGCGTCCCGGCACGCGCCGCTCGTCGCCGCGGCACTGCTGGGGGTAGCGGCGGTGACCGAAGCGCTCACGCGGGCCGCGGGCACCAGCGTGGACGCGTCATCGCTGGTGCTCAGCCTGCTGGCCGTGGCCATCCTCGCCCTGGCCACCACCCTGCCCCTCGGGTTCTTCTGGGCCCAGCCGGCCGCGGCTGCGATAGCGGTCTCCGCGGCGAGCCTGCTCTCGCTGGGGGTCTTCCAGATATTCACCGTCGCGGGCCTGCTGAGCCAGCTCACCGTGTTGTACCGGCTCGGCCGCTACGGCCCGCAGCACGCGGGCGCGCGCTTCCTGGCCGCCGGCCTGGCCGCGCCATTCCTGGTCCTGGCCCTGGCTGCGCCTCATTCGGGAGGCTCTGAGGAAAGGATCCTCACCGTGCTGCTGGCCTCCCTGGCCCCGGCCGCTGCCCTGGCCGGGATCGCCGTGGCGGCCCGCAGTGAGGCGCTCGTGCACAGCGCCGCCCGGCAGGCCATCGCGGGCACCCTGATGGACCACACCGCGCGCGGCGAACGGGCCCGGATCGCCCGGGAACTGCACGACGTCGTCGCCCACCACATTTCCATGATCGCCGTGCAGGCCGAGACGGCCCGCCTGGCCACCCCGGGAATGCCCGCCGCGGGCGCGCAGCGGCTCTCGGAGATCGGCGACACCGCGCGGGCCGGGCTGACCGAGATGCGGCGGCTGCTCGGCGTCCTGCGCGAGGACGCCCAGGCCGCCATGCCCGGCGATCAGAGCACCGACCGGCAGCCGCAGCCGGGACTGCGGCAGCTCAACGAGCTGCTCGACGGGGCCAGGGACGCCTCCGGTACTGCCGCCCGGCTCATCGTCTCCGGCCCCCCCGCCACGCTCGACCCCGGGGTCGAACTCGCCGCCTTCCGCATCATCCAGGAAGCCCTCACCAACGCCCGGCGGCACGCGCCGGGCGCCGCCATCGACGTGGAACTGCACTTCACCGACGACGCCCTGCGGCTGCGCGTCCGCGACAACGGGCCCGGTCCCCCGGCCGCGCCGCTGGCCGGCGGCCATGGCCTGGCCGGCATGCGCGAACGCGCCGCAGCCGCGGGCGGCGAGCTGCGTACCGGCCCGGCGCCCGGCGGCGGCTTCCTGATCGAGGCCACGCTGCCAGCCAAGGCCGAGGCGGCCCTGTGAACGCCCCGCCGCCCAGGGTCCGGATCATCGTCGCGGACGACCACCAGGTCGTGCGGACCGGATTCGCCGCGCTGCTCGACACCCAGCCGGACTTCAGCGTCATCGGCACCGCCTGCGACGGGGCGGAGGCGGTGCGGCTGGGCCGTGAACTAGGCCCCGACGTCGTCCTGATGGACGTGCGCATGCCCGGCATGGACGGCATCGAAGCCACCCGGCAGCTCGCCGGCCCCGGCCCGGGCGGCCCGCGGATCCTCATCCTGACCACCTTCGACCTGGACCAGTACGTCTACGACGCGCTGCGGGCCGGGGCCAGCGGATTCCTGCTCAAGGACGTCACCGCTGAGCGGCTCTTCGACGCCGTGCAGGGTGATCGCGGCCGGCGACGCGCTGCTCTCACCGGGCGTCACCCGCCGCCTCATCAGCGAGTTCACCCGCCTGAAGCCCCCTCCGGACGGCCCGCCCGCCGCCGCGCTCGCCGGGCTCACCCCGCGCGAGACGCAGGTTCTCCGGCTGGTAGCCGCGGGCCTGTCCAACCCGGAGATAGCCGCCCAGCTGGTCGTCACCGAAGAAACCGTCAAAACACACGTCAGCCGCATGCTCAGCAAGCTCGGGCTGCGGGACCGGACCCAGGCAGTCGTCACCGCCTACGAAACCGGGCTGGTCGTGCCGCACTCACGCAATCCCGGATAGCTCCTGGCTCCGGCCCGTTATCTGGCTAGGGCAGGTAGAGGTGCAGCCCGGCGGGCATGTGATCAGTGGCGGCGATGGTGCCGTGAAACACCCCGTTGATGTAGGCGGCCACGTTGGCCGGGTAGGCGGCGCCAGGGCTGTGCTCGGCGGTGAGGCGCAGGATGGCGGACGGCTGGCATTTATGCCCGCTGGCCAGCTCGGCGAGGGACATCTTGCCTCCGGTGGTGTGTTCGATCATCGTGGCTCCTGCCTTGACGCGCTGGGCTTGTCCGCCCCTGTGGTGTGGCCGGGCCAGCTTATGCTCGTCGGGTGCGAGGCTCGGTGACCGTCCATAGGGCAGCTCCCGCCTCGCGGCCGCTGACCCGGTCCCAGTAACCTCGCACGGCTTGCGGCAGGCTCCTCTGCGGGGCGCGCGAGGGTGTTTCGCTACCGTTCAGGCATGACGATCGTGCCCGACACCAAGGACTGGACCTGGGTACTGCAGCGTCCCTGCCCGGAGTGCGGCCTGGATTCGCAGAGCTTCGCCCGCGATGCGGTCGCCGGGATGATCCGCGCCAATGCTGCCGCGTGGACCGATGCACTGGCCCAGGCCACCCGCGCCCGGGACCGTCCGGCGCCAGGCAAATGGTCAGCCCTGGAGTACGGCTGCCATGTCCGGGACGTCCTGCGGCTGTTTGACCGGCGGCTGCGACATGATGCTCACCCAGGAAGCGCCGCAGTACCCGAACTGGGATCAGGATGCGACGGCGGTGGCCGACCGCTACGGCGAGCAGGATCCCGCCACGGTAGCCGCCGAGCTGGACCAGGCGGCCGAGACGATCGCAGCCCGCTTCGAGACGCTTTCCCCCGGTCAGTGGCAGCGCACCGGCAGCCGCAGTGACGGCGCCCATTTCACGGTTGAATCGTTTGCGAAGTACTTCATCCACGACCCGGTCCATCACCTCTACGACGTCACCGGCGTCCGGTACGCCGACCAGGCCCGGCCCGCCACCTGACGGGCGCGCGACGCTGACCTGGATGCGGCGGCAGGCCTGGCCGCTTCCTTGCATACAGTGGCTGTACTTCTCTGCATGCGATGGAAGGGACATACATGCCCGTGGGTCATGCGGCCGCGCAGCAGGCCGGTTCCGGCGGCCTGACAGCGACCGAGCACCGCCTGGATAACGGCCTGCGCCTGGTGCTCTCGGAAGACCACCAGACTCCGGTCGCGGCAGTCTGCCTCTGGTATGACGTCGGCTCAAGGCAGGAGGTCACGGGCCGTACCGGCCTGGCGCACCTTTTCGAGCACCTCATGTTCCAGGGGTCGGCGCAGGTCAAGGGAAACGGCCACTTCGAGCTGGTCCAGGGCGCAGGTGGCTCGCTCAACGGTTCGACGAGCTTCGAGCGCACCAACTACTTCGAGACCATGCCCGCGCACCAGCTGGAGCTGGCGCTCTGGCTGGAGGCGGACCGCATGGGCTCGCTGCTGGCCGCGCTCGACGAAGAGTCGCTGGAGAACCAGCGTGACGTGGTCAAGAACGAGCGCCGGCAGCGCTACGACAACGTGCCCTACGGCACCGCGTTCGAGCGGATGACCGCGCTGGCCTTCCCCGAGGGCCACCCGTACCACCACACGCCCATTGGCTCCATGGCCGACCTGGACGCGGTGACGCTGGACGACGCACGCGCGTTCTTCCGCGCGAACTACGCCCCGAACAATGCGGTCCTGGCGGTCGTCGGCGACATCGACCCGGAGCAGACGCGCCGGTGGGTCGAGAAGTACTTCGGCTCCATCCCGTCCCACGACGGGAAGACGCCGCCCCGCGACGGCACGCTCCCCGACATCATCGGCGCGGAGCTGCGCGTGGAGGTCCAGGAGGAGGTCCCGGCGCGCGCGCTGATGGCCGCCTACCGGATGCCGCGCGACGGCACCCGGGAGTGCGACGCGGCCGAGGTGGCGCTCACCGTGCTCGGCGACGGCATGTCGTCCCGGCTCTACAACCGGCTGGTGCGCCGCGACCGCACCGCCATCAGCGCAGGCTTCGGGCTGCTGCGGCTCGCTGGTGCGCCCTCGCTGGGCTGGCTGGACGTGAAGGCCTCCGGCGACGCCGGCATCCCGCAGATCCAGGCCGCCGTCGATGAGGAGCTGGCCCGGCTGGGCGCGCAGGCGCCCACGGCCGAGGAGATGGAGCGGGCGCAGGCCCTGCTGGAACGCGAGTGGCTGGACCGGCTCAGCACGGTCACGGGCCGGGCCGACGCGCTGTGCCGGTACACGGTGCTGTTCGGCGACCCGCAGCTCGCGTTCACCGCCATCAACCAGGTCCTGGACATCACCGCCGAGGAGGTCCGGGAGATCGCCGCAGCGCGGCTGCGCCCCGACAACCGGGCCGTGCTGGTCTACGACCAGCTGGCCCCCGAAGACACGGCCGGCCCGGCGGCCGGCCAGGCCGGCGCAGCCGGGGAGAACGGCAAGCCGGAAGGAGCGGGGCGGTGACGGACGCAGCCGTGAGCATGGACTTCCACCCACAGCCGGCGTCGGGACAGCCGAAGCCCTGGGCGTTCCCCGCGCCCGAGCGTGGCGGCCTCGGCAACGGGCTGACCGTGCTGCGCTGCCACCGGCCCGGGCAGCAGGTGGTGGCGGTGGAGATCTGCCTGGACGTCCCGCTGGACGCCGAGCCCGACGGGCTCGACGGGATCGCCACGATCATGGTGGACGCGCTGTCCCAGGGCGCCGGCCAGCACACGGCCGAGGAGTTCGCCGCCGAGCTGGAGCGCTGCGGCGCGACCCTCGACGCGAGCGCCGACTACCTGGGCGCGCGCGTCTCGCTGGAGGTCCCGGTCTCCCGCCTGGCTAAGGCGCTTGGCCTGCTCGCCGAGGCGCTGGTCGCGCCCACGTTCGCGGACAGCGAGGTCGAGCGCCTGGTGCGCAACCGTCTCGACGAGATTCCGCTCGAGCTGGCCAACCCCGGCCGTCGTGCGGCCAAGCAGCTATCCCAGGAGCTGTTCCCGGCGTCCGCGCGGCTGTCCCGGCCGCGCAAGGGCACCGAGGACACCGTCGCGCGGATCGACGCGGCGGGTGTGCGCGCGCTGTACCGGGCTCAGGTGCGTCCAGCCACGGCGACCGCGGTCATCGTGGGCGACCTGACCGGTGTCGACCTCGACGCGGTGCTCGCCGGCACGCTCGGCGAATGGGCCGGCGATGCCGCCGAGCCGCTGCCCACGCCGGGGGTCACCGCCGACGACACCGGCCGCGTGGTGATCGTGGACCGGCCTGGTGCGGTCCAGACGCAGCTGCTGATCGGGCGGATCGGCCCGGACCGGCACGCCCGGGGATGGCCGGCCCTGGTGCTCGGCACGTACTGCCTGGGCGGCACGCTCACCTCCCGGCTGGACCGGGTTCTGCGCGAGGAGAAGGGCTATACATACGGGGTGCGGGCCTTCGAGCAGGTGCTGCGGTCGCCGGCCGCGGACGGCGCGGCGGGTGCGTCGGTGCTGGCCATCAGCGGTTCCGTGGACACGGCGTCCACCGGTCCCGCGCTGGATGACCTGCGGACGGTGCTGCGCACGCTCGCCGCGGACGGCCTGACCGAGGCGGAGCGTGATACGGCGGTGCAGAACCTGGTCGGTGTCGCGCCGCTTAAATACGAGAGGGCAGCGTCGGTGGCCGACACGCTGGCGGATCAGGTCCAGCAGCATCTGCCGGACGACTACCAGGCGCAGCTATACGTGCGCCTGACCGAGACGAGTACCGCCGAGGCAACAGCCGCGGTCATCGCGGGGTTCCCGGAGAACCGCCTGGTCACGATCCTGGTCGGCGACGCATCCCAGATCAGCGCACCAGTGGGGGCCCTGGGAATCGGGGATGTCAAGGTAGTCACCGGCTGACCCTCCGCAACCCGGCCGCTCACCGGGGACCTGGGCGGCAACGCCCATGGCCCGCCGCGCCCGCGCGGCGATCAGGCGTGCGGACCGGGGTTCCCCGCGTACGTCGCGATGATCTCGTCGATGGTGGGAAACGCCGGCAGGGCGTGGCCGGCCGCGGCGGGCATCAGGCCTTTCAGCAGCTGCCCGACCTCGCGGTAGGGGTCCCGCACGTTCTGGAAGGAGCGTGAGATCTCGCGGGTCTGCCCGTCCGCCCACCGCAACCGGTACGCGGTGAGCGCTGGCCTGGATTCCTCTGCGCTGACGTTGTAAACGTCTGTCCAGACCTCGCTGACCTCAGTGACCTGGCTCCAGAGCAACGGGGTGGCGTCGGCTCCCGGATCGTCCAGCAGCATGAGCCCCTTGGTGAAGGCGTAGAGCCAGACGCAGCGTTGTGGTTCGCGGCCCCGCCACAAGCTCAGGCCGAACCAGGCACCGGTGATGAACGGGAGGGATCCGAGGGCCGGTATCGAACCCGGGATCCCGGCAGCGGCACCGGCGATCAGGACGGGGATCGCGGCCATCGGGAGCAGGCCGACCACATAGGCCCGGGGTCGTACGCCTCCGCCAGCCTTCGCACTGAAAACCCCGGCCACCTCGCCGCACTCAAACCAGGCGGCCTGTTGCCCGGCGTGCGCCAACTGCACGGCGTAACGGTCGCGCTGCTGATCGACGCGCCGCTGGAAGCCCGCGCGCAGCTTCTGCTCAGCCTCAGGCCGGATCTGCACCACAGCCCTCCCGCAGGCTTGATCGTCCACCTGGAAGAACGTCTGCGAAGGTCGTCAGGTTCGAACGACACGGCGCCATTGTCCACCGGCATCCTCTTCGTGCCGTTATCCCGGCATCAGCGTGCGGGCCGCCACATGGTCGTCACGACCGGGCTGCCGCCGGGATAACAGAACTCGCCGTGCGCCTCGAAGCCCACGCTGGCGTACCGGTGGTTGTTGGCGGGATTGGAGGACTCCAGGTAGGCGGGCAGATGCTCCGCATCGATCTGCTCAAGATCGTGGCCGAGCAGTCGCATGCCGATCCCCTTCCCCCGGTGATCAGGGTGGGCGGCCAGCAGCGACAGGTAGTAGTGCGGCTCTGCCCGCGGGTGGGCGGCATCGAACCGGCTGATCAGCTCCAGGTACCCGGCAGCGGCAGGGCCAAGGCGGCTGGTGGCCAGATCGGCCAGACGCTGCTCTTGCCCGGGGGTCATCTCCGTGCCACCCGGCGGGATCCAGACGGAAGTGGCCTCCCCGCCGCTGGTCAGCCGGGTACACGGGTACCGGAGCGCCCCCTCGATGAACAGCCGCCAGAACTCCCCATGATGCGCCGATCCGCCACCGGGGCGCGCCATCGCATGAGCCCACAGCGGGTCGCGCGCGAACGCCAGCGTGACGATCGAGGTAACCAGGTCCATGTCGGCGGCCGACGCGCTGCGCACGGCCAGGTGACCGCTCATCGCCCTCCCCCGGCGTTGATCAACGTGGTGTCAAAGGTAATGGAATAGCAAGGCGACCGGCCAGGACCGCATCAGGGCTTGCGGCCGACCGCCCCCGCGATCTTCAGCCGGGTAGGCGCCGTGACTGACTCCGGCCGCCACTGCTGAACGTCGGTCAGGCCTGGCTCGAGAAGCTCAAATCCGCTGAACATCCGCTGAATCTGGCTCCTGGGCCGGAAATACGTCTCCACCGCCGTGCCCGCCGCAACCGCGCGCAGTTCGGCCATCGCGTCCGGATCGCTGTCGCTGGTGAACTGGGAGAGCACCAGGCAGCTGCCCGGGCACATGCGGTCACGGAACTGCGCGATGATTCCCCAGGGATCCTCGGCATCAGGCACCAGGTGCAAGACCGCCACGCACAGCACGCCGACCGGCTGACTGAAATCGATCAGCCGCGCCACGTCCGGATGACCCAGGATCACCTCCGGCTGGCGGATGTCAGCCTGCACCGAGACCACCCGGTCATCGCTGGCCAGCAGCGCCTCATTGTGGACACGCACGATCGGGTCATAGTCAACGTACACCACCCGGGCCGACGGATCGGACTCGCGGGCCGATTCATGCACGCTCGGGGAGGTCGGGAATCCAGTGCCCAGATCGATGAACTGCGTCAGGCCAGCGGCGCCCAGGACGCGGACCGCCCGGATCGCGAACGCCCGGTTAGCCCGGGCGAGCCGCCGCTGATCAGGAGCAACAGCAAGGACCCGGTCGGCTGCCGCCCGGTCCACCGCATAGTTGTCCTTGCCGCCCAGCAGGTAGTCATAGATCCGGGCAGCAGCCGGCTGGGCCGGATCGGCACCCGGTGACGTCACCCGCTCATCTCCATCCTCCAGCGCTGCCGCTCTTTGCGCAGGAGACTACAGCGTCAGCGAGCCACGGCTCATCCGGCCTTGAACCGCTTTTCCCCGTCATTGATTACCTCCCGCTGCGGCAGCCGTTGAACAACCGGAAGGCACTCTTCTAACCTGGGCCGGATGCCCGGGGAAGGGTGATGCGGTGAGCGAGCTCAAGACCGAGGCCGAGCCGGCCGAGCTAGGCCTGGATCCGGACCGGCTGCGGCGGATCGACCGGCACTTCGCTCGCTACGTCGACGACGGCAGGCTGCCCGGCTGGCTGATCACGGTGAGCAGGCACGGCCGCCTGGCCTACGTATCGGGCTACGGTTCCCGCGACGTCGAGGCCGGCCTGCCGGCCTCGACGGACACGGTGTGGCGTATCTACTCGATGACCAAGCCGATCACCTCGGTCGCGGCGATGATGCTGTACGAAGAGGGCGGATTCGCGCTGACCGATCCGGTCAGCTCGTTCATCCCTTCCTTCGCCGACGTCCGGGTGTACGCCGGCGGCTCGGACCTGCGGCAGGTCACCGTGCCTGCCACCGAGCCGGTGCGGATCTGGCACCTGCTCACCCATACCGCGGGCCTGACGTACGGGTTCCACCGGGTACATCCGGTGGATGCCATGTACCGGGCCGCCGGATTCGAATGGTCGGCACCCCCCGGCGTGGACCTGGCGCAGGCGTGCGACATCTGGGCGGGCATCCCGCTGCTCTTCCAGCCCGGCACGGAGTGGAACTACTCGATGGCGACCGACGTGCTCGGCCGGGTGATCGAGGTCGTATCCGGGCAGCGCCTCGACGAGTTCCTCGCGGCGAGGATCCTGCGCCCGCTGGGCATGACCGACACCGGCTTCTGCGCCGGGGAAACCCAGCTGCCCCGCCTGGCTGCCCTGTACACGCCCGGGGCCGGCGGTACGGCGGCCCGGCTCGACGCCCTGGGCGACGCCGCCCGCCGCCAGCCGGCCCTGCTCGGCGGAGGCGGTGGCCTGGTCTCGACCGCCGCGGACTATCACCGCTTCACCCAGATGCTGCTGCACCGCCCGGACAGCCCGGCCGGGGAACTGGAGGGCACGCGGCTGCTGAGCCCGCGCACGGTCGGCTACATGACCCGCAACCACCTTCCTGGCGGCCTTGACCTGGAGACATTCGGCAGGCCGCTGTACGCCGAATCCCCGTTCCGCGGGGTCGGCTTCGGACTCGGCCTGGCTGTCGTCCTGGACCCTGTGCCCGGCAAGGTGCTGTGTTCGGCGGGCGAACTGTCGTGGGGCGGCGCGGCCAGCACCACGTTCTGGATCGACCCGGCCGAAGAGCTGACCGTCTCGTTCTTCACCCAGCTCCTGCCATCCAGCGCGTACCCCATCCGCCCGCAGCTGCGCCAGCTGGTGTACCAGGCGCTGGAGTGACAATCCACTGGCAATAACGGTTAGCGGCCGCTGGCCAGGTAGGAACCGAGCTGGTCGAGGATTCCCCGGGTTCCCTCCTCCCGGCCCTCAACGCTGTCCAGCCCGTCGAAGTGGACCGCCTGCTCGGTGTAAGGTCAGCCGGGTCTGATCGCCGTCGTGCTCCAGCGCGATCGTGGTCAGGGACGTGGACAGGTGCCGCCCGTCGAGCCACATGTCGTAGGTGAACACGATCCGGTCACCTATGTATTGCCCGGCCGGCGGCGTTGTCAAGGTCCGTTCCCGGTCTGGCGGGCCCCTGAGCACATCCGTGGCCCTCGGCTGGTGTCGGCCGGCCCGGGCCCGGGGATGATCGCGACCACACGTTCTCCCGTGTCACATCGACAGGAAAGAAGCTCCGGATGACGTCAAAGACAGCCTTCTCGCCCGACGAATGGAAGGCAGTGCTCGAGGGCCCGCCGAGCGCCGGCATGATCGTGGTCACCGCGGCGCGCGGGGGAATGGTCCGCGAGTCAATCGCGATGTCGAAGGCCTACGCTGAAGCCCGCGCCCAGCACGGTGACAGCGAGCTCCTCGACGAGATCGTCGCGGCGAAGCCCAAGGCAGATCACACGAGGTATCACTCTGCCGCTGAGCTCAGGGAGAACGGGCTGCAGCACCTCCGCGACGCGGCGGCACTGATCGAGAGCAAGGCGACGGCCGAGGAACTGGTCGACTACCGGCGCTTCGTCCTGGCCCTGGCAGGCAAGGTCGCGGCGGCGCACAAGGAGGAAGGGCAGGCCGTGAGCCCAGCCGAGACCGAGGCCATCCAGGAAATCTCAGCCGCGCTCGGAACGCCCAGTTCCTGAAGGGCCGCAGCCACGATTCGGCAATGAGCTTCTGGGCGATCCCGGCTCACGGGCACCGGGCATGATTTCCTGGGGTCGGTGTCGAGCAAGGGAGCGCGCGTGGATGAGCTCAGCCTCGGAGTGATAGCGCGGTCACGGAAGGAGAACGAGCGGCGGCTGGCGATCCACCCGCTGCACGTCGAGCGGATTGACCCCGGCCTGCGGGAACGGCTGTATCTCGAGCGCGGCTACGGCGAGCGGTTCGGCGTGCCCGATGGCCAGCTGGCCTCGTGCGTGGCCGGGCTTCGCACCCGTGAGGAGCTCCTCGCGGAATGCGATGTCATCCTGCTGCCCAAGCCGCAGGCCGAGGACCTCGCGCAGATGCGCGACGGGCAGGTCCTGTGGGGCTGGCCCCACTGCGTCCAGGACGAGGAGATCACCCAGCTGAGCATCGAGCGGCGGCTGACCCTGATCGCCTTTGAGGCGATGAACTACTGGAATTCCGACGGCTCGTTCAGCCTGCATGTCTTCCACAAGAACAACGAACTGGCCGGTTACTCCTCGGTGCTGCACGCCCTGGAACTCATCGGGACGACCGGGGACTACGGCCGCCGGCTCCGGGCCGCCGTCATCAGCTTCGGGGCCACCGCCCGGGGCGCGGTGACGGCCCTCAACGCGCACGGCGTGAACGACGTTGACGTCCTGACCCATCGTGCCATCAACGCCGTCGCCTCCCAGATCCACTCGGCGCGCATGGTGCACTTCGAGCAGGACACCCGCGACCCCAGCCGCTGTCATGTGCTGCGCGGGACCCGCCGGATACCGCTGGCCGACTTCCTCGCCGAGCACGACATCGTGGTCAACTGCGTGCTGCAGGACACCGACGCGCCGCTGATGTTCGTCACCACCGCCGAGCTGGGCTCGTTCGCGCCTGGCAGCCTGATCGTGGACGTGTCCTGCGACGAGGGCATGGGCTTCAGCTGGGCACGGCCCACGAGCTTCGCCGCGCCCATGGTCACGGTCGGCGAGAACGTTCACTATTACGCCGTTGACCACAGCCCGTCGTACCTGTGGGACTCCGCTACCTGGGAGATAAGCGAGGCCCTGCTTCCGCACCTGCGCCCGGTCCTCACCGGCCCGCAGGCGTGGGACGCCAGCGAGACGATCCGGCGGGCCATCGAAATCCGCGACGGGGTCATCCGCAACCCGCGCATTCTGTCCTTCCAGCACCGTTCAGCGGAGTATCCGCACCCACTGCGGGACTAGCGCTACCCGGCAGGTCGTGTCCCCGGTTTAAGCCTGCTGCTGCATCCGAGGCAGCCGCCCGATGACTTCAGACCCGATCCTCAGGCCCTCGTCCGCTGCGACAGCGGGGTGGACATCTATGTCGAACACGTCGCTCCACTCCAATTCGAGCTCCAGCACCGGTTCGAAGGTGTCGGCGGAGAAGATGCTGACGACTTGCACCGCCGAGGCTATCGGCCAGTACTCGGCAATCACCCGGATGCCCTTGGGGTACTGCCACGCGGCCCGGCGCATCAGCGCCCCGTCTCGTTCCGCGGCCGGCACAGAGGAACGGAACTTCAACAGCGCTACGTAATCCACAACGATCCCCCCAGTTCTGGCTGATCCCCATCAGTCCCCCGGGCTGACTACCACGGACGTCGGTGATACACCAACGGCCCCCCGCGAGCCAGCCTCGGGCCTGCCTCAGCCCATCACACCCTGGATCAAGCGTCAACGACGGCCGCCTGCGTGGGTCAGCGATCACCCGTACAGCAGAAGATCGCTGACCATGGGGGTGGTTGCTACGGTCAAGGCAAAGACCCGGCCTGAACACCGTTCCCAGACTGCGCCGGCTCGCTGCGGGGAGCCTGGCCTCCAGGGAGGCGTCGTGCCTGACCGTTACCCGGCCATCGAGGATCACGCTGTCGTCGGCGACCTGCACACGGTGGCGCTGGTGGCCACCGACGGGACGATCGACTGGTGCTGCCTGCCCCGGTTCGACTCCCCGGCGGTGTTCGCGTCCCTCCTGGACGCCGGACCGCGGCGGCTGCTTCGCGGTCCGGTCCGAGGCAGTCCGGACCAGGCAGCTGTACAAGCCCGATACCAACGTGCTCGTGACCAGGTTCCTGGGCACCGGCTCGGTCGGCGAGGTAGTCGACTTCATGGTGCCGCGCCGCCCCGGCAGCCCGCAGCCGCACCCGGGGCCGGTGCTGGTCCGCCGGCTGCGGGCGGTCCGCGGAACCGTCGTCTTCACCATCACCTGCCGCCCGGCGTTTGACTTCGGGCGGCAGGACCACGCCGTGCACGTGCCCGACCACGGTGGCGCGGTGTTCACCCGCCCCGGCGCGCAGGCCGAATTGCTCCTGCGCGCCAGCCAGCCATTCTCCGTGGCCGGGCCCGCCGCCACGGCAACGGTCACCCTGGGCCCGGGAGAGGGACTGGACCTCCTGCTGGAGTGGGGCGGCCTGCCGCAGCCGCCAGCCGAGGGCGAGGCCGACACGTTGCTGGACTACACCGTGGCCTACTGGCGCAACTGGCTGCGCCGCTCCCGGTACCAGGGGCGCTTCCGGGAAATGGTCGAGCGGTCCGCGCTGGTCCTCAAGCTGCTGGTGTACGAGCCGACCGGGGCGCTCGTCGCGGCCCCCACCACCTCGCTGCCGGAATCCGTCGGCGGCACCCGGAACTGGGACTACCGCTACACCTGGATCCGGGATGCTGCGTTCACCCTGTACGGGCTGATGCGGCTCGGCTTTACCGACGAGGCGGCCAGCTTCATGACGTGGCTCGAGGCACGCTGCCGGGAAGCGCCGGCTGACCGGGGACTGCAGGTGCTGTACGCGATCGACGGCAACCCGCAGGTGCCCGAATCCGTGCTGGACCATCTCGAGGGCTACCGGGGTTCCCGGCCCGTGCGGGTGGGCAACTCAGCGGCGGGCCAGCTCCAGCTGGATATCTACGGCGAGCTGATGGACTCGGTGTACCTGTACAACAAGTACGGCTCCCCCATCGGCTACGACCTGTGGGAGGCGCTGCGCCGGCAACTCGACTGGCTGGACAAGCACTGGCAGCTGCCCGACGATGGCATCTGGGAGAGCCGCGGCGGCCAGCGCCGGAGCACGTACTCGGCCGTGATGACGTGGGTGGCGTTCGAGCGGGCGATACGGATCGGCCGCCAGCGCGGGCTGCCCGCCCCCATCGCCCACTGGCGGGACGTAGCCAATGCCTCCTATGAGGCTGTTCAGCGTGAGGGATGGAGCCCGGATCGCCGAGCGTACGTCCAGCACCTCGGCGGTACCAGGCTGGACGCGTCGTTGCTGGTGATGCCGTTGGTCAAGTTCGCCGGCCCGGGCGACCCGCGGTTCCTCGCCACCCTGAACCGGATCAGCGAGGAACTGGTCAGCGACAGCCTGGTCCGGCGCTACGAGACCGACGGCTCGGACGGCCTGCCTGGCAGTGAGGGCACCTTCAACCTGTGCTCGTTCTGGTACGTGGAAGCGCTGACCCGGGCCGGCCGCATCCCCGAGGCCCGGTACGTTTTCGAAAAGATGCTCACCTACGCCAACCACGTCGGCCTCCTCGCCGAGGAGATCGGCCCGGCCGGCGAGGCGCTGGGCAACTTCCCGCAAGCCTTCACCCACCTCGCCCTGATCAGCGCCGCATACAACCTCGACCGGGCCCTCTCGGGCGAGTCGCCGCCACCGTAAGCGAAACGGACCTTCCGTGATCGTCCGCCCTCAGTGGCTGGTCAGGTGGATCACGCCGACATCGGACAAACCGTTGAGTACCAGCTGCACCGCGAGCGCGGCGAGCAGGAAGCCGAAGACCTTCTCGGTGACCAGCATCCGGCTGGCGTCCAGGTGGCTGCTGACCCGCACGGCCCAGCGGAACACCACGACGTCGAGCGCAAGGACCACGATAAGCACGCCGACGACGACAGCCAGGACGGCGACGGTGCTGGCTTCGGCCGAGGCAGTGACCAGCACGACGATCCCAGCCGGGTTGAGCAGGTAGGGAACGGCCAGCGGGAAGACGGCCAGCCGCATCGGGTCGGTGTGCTCCGCTGGCTGGGTCGCGCCATCCGGGTCTCGCGGCCCGAGCACCATGGTGACCGCGATGATGAGCAAGATGATGCCGCTGGCGACGCCGAGCGCGCCCGGGGAGAAGTGCAGCAGCCTGGTCAGCAGGCCGCCCAGGATGAGGAGGAGAACCGCGACCGTCGTGGCCGTGGTCAGCATCTTGCGCAGGACGCGGCGCTTGGTGGCCTCCGGCATCTCCTTGGTCGCTTCGAGGAACGGCACCAGTGCGATTTTCGGGCCGATGCCGATCAGCAGGAACAGGAACATGTCGATGACGAAGGCGGCGTCCAGCGATTCGAGTTTCATCCCGGCTCCTGGCCTGTCAGATCCGGTGCGCGCGGGACGGCAGGCGCATGGCCCGCAGGACGTCGGGGTGCAGCCGGGCCAGGGTATCGGCGGCGGCCAGCTTGTAGCCGTAGGCATAGGTCGGGGTGTTGTAAGCCATCCGGACCACGTCCTCGATGGTCGCCTCGTTGTGGATCATGGCCTGCCCGATGCCAGTGATTTCCGAGGCGATCTCGCAGATCGCATGGACGCCCAGCAGCACCCCGGTCCCGCTGTGGAAGACCAGCTTGAGCAAGCCTTCCTGGCCGGCGATGATCCCGCGCGGGGCCTCGCCGAGTTCGCAGCGCCCGATCTCATACGGGATCCCCCCGGTGGCACAGTCTTCCTCGCTTCTTCCCGCGCGGGCGACTTCGGGCAGCCCGTAGATCGCCGCCGCCGGGATCTGATCGACATGCGCGGAGAAGTCGAGGCCGAGCGCCCCGCACAGGGCCTGGCGTCCCTGATCCGTGGCGACCGAGGCCAGGGACGGGCCGATGACATCGCCGGCGGCGAAGATCCGCAGGCGGCTGGTCCGCAGCTCGCGGTCCACCAGGATCCGGCCCCGGGCATCGACGTCGACCCTGGCCTGGGCCAGGCCGAGCCCGAGTGTGCTGACGCTGCGGCCCGCCGCGAACAGCAGCGCGTCCGGGTGCAACTGCCGGCCGTCGTCCAGGCCCACGGCCAGGTCGCCCCCGTCCCTGCGCACCGAGACCATGCCAGTGCCGAGGATTACCTGGTTTCCCCGGGTCAGCAGCACCTCCTCGAGCCGCCGGGAGATCTCGCCGTCCATCATCCCGGCCAGCCGGGGGGCGCTGTCGAGGATGGTGACCGGCACCCCGAGCGCGGAGAAGATGGTGGCGTACTCGACCCCGATCGCGCCGCCCCCCACGATCAGCATCTCGCGTGGTTTGCGCGCGATGTTCAGGACGGTCTCGGAGTCGAAGACGCCCGGATCGTCGAAAGGCACGCTGGCGGGCCGCAGCGGGCTGGACCCGGTCGCGATGATGACCCGCTCGGCCTCCAGCCGGGTCTCCGCGCCGTTGCTGGTGCGGGCCACCACGGTGTGCGCGGTTTCCAGCCGCGCCTCGCCGTGCACCAGGTGCACGCCGCGGTCGCGGATCCGCTCCAGCGCCGCCTGCCGCAGCCGCTCGCTGACCTCGCGGGCCCGGGCCCGGATGGCTGGGTACATCACCTCCGGCGGCGCGGACAGGGTGACCCCGTAGATTTTCTCCTTCTCGAAGGAGCTGAGGTAGACAGCGGCTTCCCGGAAGGTCTTCGTCGGCGCGCCTCCGCTGGTGACCACGGTGCCACCCACCACGTCCCGCTCCACCAGGGCGACGGAGTAGCCCAGGCTCCCGCCGAGCTCCGCCGCCGCCTCACCCGCCGGGCCCGCGCCGATGACCACCACGTCGTGGCGGCTGTCCGCGCTACTAGGGGAAGCCATGCCTGACCTCCGTCCGGCCCAGGGGGCGCACCTGCCGTCATCGTGCCCTGCGCGAACACGGCGAGGATCACCCGTGACGGACGATTCCCTTCCTCAGGCCGGGCCGCATCGGCTCCGCACCGGGGCCCGGCGCCCCGCATCCCGGACCAGCCGCACTCTCCCTGCGGCCGGACCCATCCCGGTACGCCGCTGCGGCGGTAGCCGCCGGCGTCGTCACCCTGGCCGGGTGACGACCCTGGCGGCCACCGGCCAGACACTCTCAGAGTGGGGCCGCGATGACCCGTCTGCAGCGCTGCCGCAGTTTCCGGGAGGATGCATGAAGGCCGTGACAGTGGCGCCCGGCCGCCCCGACCAGGCCGAGCAGGCCCTGCGGCGGGCACCGGACGACATCAAGGTCGTCATGGAATTCGCGCAGCCGTGACTGGTCCTGAGCCAGGCTCCGACCGCCCGGCAGAGGATTCCGCCGGGAATGCGTGGACGGTGAGGCCCTGCTCGGCCGAGCCAGGCCGGCTCAGCGAGGGTCCGCGCTGGGACGGGGCCCGTAACGAGCTGCTGTGGGTAGATGTCCTGGCCGGGCGGCTGCACCGTGCCCGTCCCGGCGCAGACGGCCAGCTCCGGGTGCTGCAGACGTTCCAGTTCGACCGCCACCTCGGCGCCGCGGCCCCGGCGGCCGGCGGCGGATACGTGCTGGCCGCCGGGCCCGGATTCCTGCACGTCGATGACGCGGGCGGGATCCGCGAGCTGGCCCAGCCCGAAGCCGGCCGCACCGACGTCCGGATGAACGACGGGGCTTGCGACGCGCAGGGGCGGTTCTGGGCCGGCACCATGGCCTACGACGAAGCACCTGGCGCCGGGTCCCTGTACCGGCTCGAACTCGACGGCCGCTGCACGCAGGTGCTGACCGGCCTGACGATCTCCAACGGGATCGGCTGGAGCCCCGAGGGCACCACGATGTACCTCGCCGACAGCGGCACCGGTGACGTCAACGCGTTCGACTTCGACCCGGCCACCGGCGGCCTGGGCCGCCGGCGCACGGTCGTGCACATCAGCACGCCGGACGCGGTACCGGACGGGCTGACCATCGACCACCAGGGAAACATCTGGGTCGCGCTGTGGAACGGCGCGCGCGCTCGCGCGGTACCACCCGGACGGGTCGCTGCTCACGACCATCCCGCTCCCGGTCAACCGGCCAACCTCCTGCGCGTTCGGCGATGCAGGCGCGCGGAACGCTGTTCGTCACCACCGCCCGTGACGGACTTGGCGACGCCGCTCTGGCCCGCCAGCCGGACGCGGGACGCCTGCTGCGGGTCGACTCCCTCGGCGTCACCGGGCCGCCGTGCGAGCCCTACCGCGGGCACGCGGCGAACGGCTAGGAGCGGTCATGGCGGGAGTTTCTGCCGGAGCACAGCCCGGGCCATCTGCCAGCAGCCGCGCACCGCGACGCGCCGCCGGCATTTACGGCACGATCATCACCGCCGCGATCCTCGCCGCGATCGGAGACCATGTTCACACGCTGCCGCTGACGGTCTCCATCCTGGTCACGCTGGTCGTGTACTGGCTCGCGGAGGAATACGCCGAACTCCTGGGCGAGCAGCTGGAGGGCGGGCACCTGCCGACGTGGGCGGATGTCCGCACCGCCCTGGCCGCCACCTGGCCGATGGTCACGGCCTCCTACATTCCGCTGCTGGCGGTCATCCTGGCGCATCTGCTCGGGGCCTCGCTCTCGGCGGCCGCCAACGTCGGGCTGGCGGTCGCGATCGTGCTGCTGATGATCTACGCGTGGTCCGCCGGGCGCGCCGCCCAGCTCCGGGGCAGGCAGCTACTCATCATCACGGCGATCGCCGCCGCGCTGGGGCTGCTGATGATCATTCTCAAGGACGTGGTCCTTATTCACCTGCACTGAGTCGCTGGCTGCGCTGGCCTGAGTGCTCACCGTATGCGAACGGCTGGCGTCCTCCGTGGAGGATGCCAGCCGTTCCACCACAGCTTGGTCAGGTCGCGAGGACCTTCGCCTTCTCGCGATCGAACTCCTCCTGGGTGATAACCCCCCGGTCGCGAAGATCAGCGAGCTTGGTCAGCTGGTCGGCGGTGCTGGCCGGTGAATCCGACACGGCCTGCTGGATATAACTGCGGGCCTCCTGGTCCTGCTGCCGTTCCAGCTGTACTGACCGCTCATGCATCGAGCCGCCCCGCACGATCAGGTAGACCAGCACGCCGATGAGCGGGATAAACAGGACGAAAAGGAACCACAGGGCCTTGGCCCCGCCGGACAGATCACGACTCCGGAAGATGTCGATGAATACCCAGATCAGGATCCAGATCCAGATGACCCACAGGAAGACTTCGAAGATCGTCCAGAACACGTTCAGCAAGGGGTATGACGAACTGGCGATTGCCATTCGTGCTCCTTCGAGAGCAGCGTTGATTGACGAGCTGGCCATTACTGGCATGGCCAGCGCTAGTGTGCTGCGGCTGGCAAGCACCAACATCACCCGTGGCGGGTGGTTACGGTGGTTACAGTGGTGCGTAGCGGGCTACCGGACGGTGTCCCCCGGTAAGTGCTGGCTGCTACCGCTCGGGTGTTCCGGCCGGCGGTTGTCCTGCGGGCATGTTGAACAGCTCGGCGTAGTCGTAGGCGGCATCCGGCTTCGCGCGCACCGCCGCGTCGATCATCGTGGCGTCTTCGCCGATAAGGATCCGCCAGGTTCCGGATCGCACCCCGTCGAGGATGATGGCCGCCGCCTCAGCCGCGCTCACCGGCGCCTTGTCCCGGAAATCGGCGTTCGCCCGCACGAGCATCTGGCGCAGCTCATCGGCGGACGCGCCTTCGCCCAGCACGCCGGCCCGGATCAGCGTGGCCTGCGCGGCGCGGGGGATCAGCTCCTCCACCTGGGCGTCGCTCATGTCCGCCGGATCCGGCAGCCCGCGCGCGCGGAAGCTGTTCGCGACGATGTCGGTGCCCACGTGCCCTGGCAGCACCAGCGCCACGCGGACATGGGGCGCGTGGACGCGCAGATCCTCGATGAGCGCCTCGGAGAAGCCCCGCACGGCGAACTTGGCCGTGCTGTAGGCGGTCTGCGGCACGCCCGGGCCCAGCGACGCCCACAGACCGTTGACGCTGCTGGTGTTGACGAGGACGCCCTCGCTACTCGCGATGAGCAGGGGCAGGAACGCGCGGGCGCAGTAATAGACGCCGCACCAGTCGATGCCGAACGTACGCTCCCATTCCTGCCGGGAATCGCTGATGAAGCTGCTGCCGCCGCCGATACCCGCGTTGCTGAAGACCAGGTCAACGTGGTCACTGGCGTGCCCGGCGAGCAGCTCATCGCGGAACCGCAGGACCTGCGCCTCGTCCGAGACATCGCAGGCGTGGCTGGTGACCAGGACGCCAGGCGGCGCATCCGCCCGCGCCATGGCCGCGGTCTCGGCGACGGAGTCCGCGTTCAGGTCACATGCCGCAACCGAGCACCCCTGCGCCGCCAGCTGGCGGGCCAGCTCACGGCCCATGCCCGAGCCACCGCCGGTTATCACCGCGAGCTTGGCGGTGAACGAGTCCATAGCCACGATGGTTGCCTGCCGGGCCATGGCTCGTCAACGTTCACCCGCCAGGCCGGGTCCGTGGCCGCGGCGAGGGTTGACCCCGATGCCGTCCGGGGTGCAGACCAGGGTGCGAATCGGGGCTGATCCTGATCGACGCAGGGACCGGCCTGCCGCAGTGTTGAGGCATGACCAGCACCACTGCAGGCACCCGGTCGGCCACCATCACCGGCCAGCCCGCAGCCCGCTGAACCCGGCTCGCTAAGCAGCCTGACCCGAACGGAGACTGATCACCATGTCCCGGATACTCACCCTCGTCCTCATCGCCATCGTGGCCCTGACCGCCCTCAGCTTCACCATCCACTTCCTGTTCTCGCCCTGGCTGCTGGTGGCCATCGCCATCCTGGCCGTGATCAAGTTCCGCCCGCGCCGCTCCCACCAGTAGTCCCGGACCCGTTTCGCACCAGGGCTTTCGCGGCTGCCATTCCGAGCACGAGCATCATCATCTGCTGATTGCGAACCGCCTGGTCGCTGCTAACGGTCATGCTCACTCATTCCCGGCCACGGGGTCCTCAGGAATAATCTGGACATTCCAGCTAGCATCTCCGGGCCCTTTCGGTGATGCCGCGATTACTACTTGCGAACGGCGGGGTCGGCACCGGCACTCGTGGTCCGGGTGAACGTGAGTGCCTGCTGGCGCAGCCGGGTCCAGTCCATCGGGGGCCGCGGGTCAGGGACGCCCGGCCGGTCGCGCGGGACCCGTACTCGCAGGGCCAGGGGGCGGATGGTGCAGTGCACGGGCGTGGGCATCAGGACTGATTCGCCGTCGATCCCGACCGGGATGTGCGGCTGGTCGGCGTCGATGACGACCTCGCGGGCGGTGAACACGGTGACGTGGCGGGACCGTTGTGCCCGCCGCAGCAGCCCGGCCGCCTGGCCGGCGTTCTCGATCTTCACGCCGACGACGCCAAGCACGCCCTGGTCCAGACGGGCGCGGCGGCCCAGGCCAGCGATGTCGCCGGTCTCATACGGGTTGTTGCTCACCAGCACCGCTTGCGGCCCGTCGAGCAGTACCTGCCCGTCGACCCGGACCACCAGGTGCGCTCCCTCGTGGCCGGTCAGCAGGTCAGGGAGCATCGCGAGCGCGGTCCCGGACTTGTCGTCACGGTAGGCAGGGCTCTGCACGACCTGGGCGTACGCGCCGAATGAGGCGTTGTTGACGAACGTGCGGCCGCCGATCAGGCCCAGGTCGATGCGCAGTTCGACGCCGTCGGTCAGAGCGTCCAGGCAACTGGCCGGGTCGTCACGGTCCAGCCCGAGATCCAGGGCGAAGTGGTTCCGGGTGCCCGCCGAGATGACCATCATCGGGACGTCCCGCCCGGCGGCCACGCCCGCGACAAGAGCCTGGGTTCCGTCACCGCCTGCCACCCCGAGCAGGTCCGCCCCGGCGTCGACGGCTTCCCGCGCCATGGCGGCGACGTCCACCACTCCGGGACCTTCGAGCAGGGCCACCTCGGCGCCGAATCCGGAGGCCTTGTCCGCGAGCCCGAACTTCCCGACCTTCCCCCCGCCCGACCGCGGATTCATGATCACAAACGGGTGCTCCCGCCGCGACGCCACCTCCTCACGGGGCCTCGCCGGCGGCCGCCCGCCAGCCAGTGCCGCGCGCCCCGCGGCCACGGCCGCTACCGCGAGCACGACGCTGAGCGCGACCTCCCAGAGCAGCCCGGCGACAATGTAGACCACGATCACGGCCACTGGCGCGGCCACCAGGACCGCGGCCGCGAGCCAGCGCACCAGACCGCGATGAGACAGGAACCACCATGCCGCCGCGCAGACGATGGCCAGCCCGGCGGCGCCCAGCAGCAGCGCGGTCACGCTCTTCAGCGCGCCAGAGAGCAGGAGCACCACCGCCGCGGCGAGCGCGGCGATGAACGCGAGCCTGGCCAGCCAGCGCTGACCCCGGGTGACCGGGGCAGCCATCCCCGGCGTGCCCCCCACTCCATCAGGCGGGCCACCGCCCGGCGCAGGCAGGCTGCCGGCTTTGTACGCCATATTCGCCCTCCTCTGCTTGGCGGCCTAGAACGGTGCCGGGATGTAGTGCAGGGGCAGGTCCGGCTGTTCGTAGCCGTGGGCGGGCTGGCGTCTGGGCAGGGTGACGTCGCGGGGGGTGAGGGGTTTGTAGGGGATCTGGCTGAGCAGGTGGGTGATGATGTTGAGCCGGCCGCGTTTCTTGTCGTCGGTGCGGGCGATGTACCACGGCGCCCACGCGGTGTCGGTCGCGGCGAACATGGCGTCCCGGGCCCGGGAGTAGTCATACCAGCGGCGGTAGGACTTCAGGTCCATGTCCGAGAGTTTCCAGATCTTCCGCGGGTCGTTGATCCGGCTTTTCAGCCGCCGGGTCTGCTCGCCGGGGCTGACCTCCAGCCAGTACTTCAGCAGCACGATCCCGTCGTCGGCCATGGCTTTCTCCACCCCGGGGGTGAGCTGCAGGAACCGCTCGCTCTCCTGCGGTGTGCAGAACCCCATCACCGGTTCGACGCCGGCCCGGTTGTACCAGCTGCGGTCGAAGATCACGACCTCGCCGGCCGCGGGGAAGTGGGGGAGGTACCGCTGGATGTACATCTGCGACTTCTCCCGCTCAGTGGGGGCGGGCAGCGCCACGACCCGGAACACCCGCGGGCTGACCCGCTCGGTGATCCGCTTGATCGTGCCCCCCTTCCCGGCGGTATCGCGGCCCTCGAACACCACGCAGATCCTGGCCCCGGTCTCCTTGACCCACTCCTGCAGGGCCACCAGCTCACCATGCAGCACCCGCATCTGCCGCTCATACGCCTTGCGCTTCATCTTCGGCGGCGGCCCAGCCCCGGCCCCTGGCCCCGCTCCGCCCGGAGACACCTGATCCTCCAAAGCGCGCCGCCTGTGCTTGTGCTTGGCCATGTCGCCTACTTCGGGCGGGCCAGGCCGGCAGTGCTGACAGCTGGCCTCGGGCGGGAAGTCATCCCGTCACCATCGCCTGCTCCGGCACGTAGGCCCTCACCCGGTAGGGGTGATGTCGGGTTTGCCGAGGCGGGCGACATTGCCAGGAGGGTTTACAACCAGGACCCTTGGGGGTGTCCCGTGTTCCGGTGGGTGCCCGGGCTCCAGGTGATCTCGTCCTACCGCCGGCGCTGGCTGCTCAAGGACGTCATCGCGGGGATTGTGCTCACCACCCTGCTGGTCCCGCAGGGCATGGCGTACGCGGAACTAGCGGGCCTGCCGCCGATCACCGGCTTGTACACGTCGATCCTGTGCCTGCTTGGTTATGCGGTGTTCGGCCCGTCGCGGATCCTGGTGCTGGGCCCGGATTCCTCGCTGGGGCCGATGATCGCGGCGACGATCCTGCCGCTGATAGCGGCTAAGGGCGACGCGAAGCGGGCGGTCGAGCTGGCGTCGGTCCTCGCGATCATGGTCGCGGCGATCATGATCCTGGCCGCCGTGGCGAAGCTCGGCTTCATCGCCGACCTGATCTCCAAGCCGACGATGATCGGCTACATGAACGGCCTGGCGCTGACCATCCTGATCGGGCAGCTGCCGAAACTGCTCGGATTCAAGGTCGAGGCGGACGGCCTGATCGGCGAGATCGCCGGGTTCGCCAGGGGCCTGGCGAACGGCGACGCGGTCCCGGCCGCGGCCGCGGTCGGGGTCGCGGGAGTCGCCGTGATCCTGGTGCTGCAGCGGTGGCTGCCGAAGGTGCCGGCCGTGCTGATCGCCGTCGTGCTGGCCATCGTGGCGGCCATCGTCTTTCACCTGGCCGACCACGGTGTCAGCCTGGTCGGGGTGCTGCCCAAGGGTTTCCCGCCCTTGACGATCCCGTCGGTCCGCCTGTCCGATCTCGGGCCCCTGTTCGCCGGGGCACTGGGGATCGCCCTGGTCTCCCTGGCCGACACGATCTCCACCGCCTCGGCGTTCGCGGCGCGCACCGGGCAGGAGGTCAACGGCAACGGCGAGATGATCGGCATCGGCGCGGCGAACCTGGCCGCCGGTCTCTTCCAGGGGTTCCCGGTCAGCACCAGCGGGTCGCGGACCGCCGTGGCGGAACGATCCGGGGCGAAGACCCAGCTGACCGGGGTCATCGGGGCCGCCTTGATCATCCTCATGATCGTGCTCGTCCCGGGGTTGTTCCGGAACCTGCCCCAGCCAGCCCTGGCCGCGGTGGTGATCACGGCCTCGCTGTCCCTGGCCGACATCCCCGCCACCGCCCGGCTGTGGCGGCAGCGCAAGGCCGAGTTCCTGCTGTCGATCTCGGCCTTCCTCGGCGTCGCCCTGCTCGGCGTCCTGCCCGGGATCGCCATCGCGGTCGCGCTGTCCATCCTCAACGTCTTCCGGCGGGCATGGTGGCCCTACGCGACCGTGCTCGGGCGCGTGCAGGGGGTAGAGGGCTACCACGACACCCGCTCCTATCCCGATGCCGAGCACCTGCCGGGCCTGGTGATCTACCGATTCGACGGCCCGCTGTTCTTCGCCAACGCCACCACGTTCCGCGACGAGATCCGGCGGCTGGCCAGGGCCCAGCCGAAACCTGACTGGATCCTCATCGCCGCCGAACCAGTCACTGACGTGGACACCACCGCCGCCGACGTGCTCGAAGACCTCGACGAGGCACTGAACACCCGGGGCATCAGCCTGGTTTTCGCCGAACTCAAGGACCCGGTCCGGCACAAGATCGAACGCTACGGGCTCACCCGCACGATCGACCCGCACCACTTCTTCCCGACCATCGCCGCCGCCATCTCGGCATTCCGCGACGAAACCGGAGCCCAATGGACCGCCGCCGATCAGCCCGCCGGCGGCCCGCCGACGGCCGAGGCCGCAGTCGGCGAGCCGCTGATGGCGGCCCGCCACCCGACATTCCCGCAGCCCCATCCGTCGGCTAGGTGGTGACGGCAGGCCGTGAGCGCCCAGACCCGAGGCAGGACTCGATGAGCGCTTCCGACCTGGCGATCGTGGCCGCGGTGATTTTCGTGTGGGGGACGCTGTCCGCACGGCTGGAACGCTTCGACGTGACCGCACCGATCATCTTCGTACTGGCCGGCCTGCTGCTGACCCACGGGCCGCTGGCCACGCTGGGTTTCGCGCCTTCCCAATGAGCTGGTGAAGGCGCTGGCCGAGATCACCCTGGTGCTGGTGCTGTTCTCGGACGCGTCGCGGGTCAGGTTGCGCGACCTGCGCACTGACATGGGCTTGTGCGTTCGGCTGCTGGGGATCGGGCTGCCGCTGACGATCGGCTTGGGGTTCCTGCTCGCACTCGTGCTCTTCAACGGCATGAGTATCTGGCTCGCCCTGCTGGTGGGCGCCGCCCTCGCACCCACGGACGCCGCCCTGGGTGCGGGGGTGATGGTGAACCCGGCGGTCCCGGCGCGGATCCGCCGGCTGCTCAACGTCGAAAGCGGGCTCAACGATGGGATCGCCACGCCGGTCGTCCTGGTGGCGATAGCCGGGGCCGCAACTGCCGAGCACGCTGCCAGCGTCGGTCCAGGCGCGGCCGCGGCGGAACTCGCGCTGGGCGTGCTCGTCGGCGTCCTGGTTGGCGGCGCGGGCGGCTTTATCGTGAAAGTGGCGCGCCGCCACGAGTGGGCCGCCGGCGGATTCGCTGGCTCCGCGGTGCTGGCCCTGGCCATCTGCGCCTATGCCTGTGCTCTGGCGGTGCACGGAAATGGTTTTATTGCCGCGTTCGTGGGCGGCCTCGCCTACGGCGCCACCGGCGGGGAGCTCGGCGAGCGGCTGATGCCGTACGTCGAGGAGACAGGCGCCCTGGTATCGCTGCTGGTCTGGCTGGCGTTCGGCGCCATCGCGGTCGTGCCCGCGTTCGAGAGCCTGACCTGGCAGACGGTGCTGTACGCGGTGCTCAGCCTGACCGTGATCCGGATGGCGCCGGTGGCGCTGGCCCTGGCGGGCAGCCGGCTCGGCTGGACGGCCGTGGCCTTCGTCGGCTGGTTCGGGCCCCGCGGCCTGGCCTCGGTGGTATTTGCCCTGCTGGCGCTCGAGGACCTAAACCACGCCGCCGATCCGGCGGTCACCGTGATCACCTTCACGATATTGCTCAGTGTGGTCGCGCACGGCCTGACCGCCAACCCGCTCGCACACCGCTACGGGCCGCGCATCGCCATGACCGCGGGCGCACCTGAGGACGACGCGGTGCAGCCACTGCCTCCGCGCAGGCTTATCCGCCGAGCCTCCTGACCGTGTAATAGGCACCGTGTACTAGGCAGGGTCAGGATCTCGGCATGCCAGCGTTCAGGCCGCTGGGGACTGCCCCCCGGCGTCTGGTTCCGTGCCCGTGGCACCAGGATTGGCGCCCGGCCGGCCCTCTTGTGCCGCCTGTGGGTCAGCATCCACGCCTGCTGCATGCCCGGGTTCGCCGAGGGTCCCGTCACGCTTACGGCGCCGGAGCACGACGGCCACGACCGCGCTGGCGGCCGCCAGCGCGGCCGTTCCGGCCATCACCCTTGACCCGCGGCGCCGGGGCGCAGTGACATCCGCGGGGGATGCACCGACATCCACGCGGCGCGCCGTCACTACGAGCATGTCGTAGATCTTCGGGGCGACCGTGTCCTTGATTGCCAGGCCGCCCCGCTCGATGCGCGGCGCGGTCCAGGCACGTGCCCCGTTGACTCGAGGCGCAGCCCAGGTCGCGGCACTCCGGGCGCCATCGCGCGCAGCCAGCCCGGCGGTCTTCGCCATCGGCACCGCTGCCCTGGCCTGGACGATAAGCCACACCGGTTGCTGTCTGCGGCCACGTGTGCCCGTGGCTTCGCCCTCGGCCGCGCGTTTTCTGCTCAGCACCGACACTTGAACCTCCCAGGGTTCGGCTCACCACACAAGAACTGTCTCTCCACGCGTGTGCGGCCGACTCACCCGCCAGGGGTGGGGGCGAAGCAGTCCGCCGCGCAATGAAACCGGGACTGATCTACCCCTAGCCCTCCACAGTGATGTGAGCCTGGGCTGGGGCGCCGAACCAGGTTTGCAGGGTGTGCCGGAGGCCGTCGGCTGCCCGGGGGGTTTCCGGGCCGGCTGCCCAGGCGACGTAGCCGTCCGGGCGGATCAGGACGGCGTCTGCGGGACGGCCGGCGGTGGGCGCGGTGATCACCTTGATCCGGTCCATCCAGCCCTTCGCGGTCTCGGCCAGATCGGCGCGTCCCGCGAGATCCAGCAGGATGGGCACGGCCGGGTGGAGCAACTCGGCGACCCTGGCCGCCTGGTTCCCGGCGGGCAGGACCAGGTCCGGCATCCAGCGGCCGGCCATCGGATGCGGCAGCTCGCTGGTGCGCGTGTCATAGCGGATGTCCGCGCCGGCCATCAGGTCGGCGACGTGCCGCACATTGCTGGTGTCACGCAGCAACTCCCCGAACAGCTCCCGCAGGGCAGTGATGTTCGCGCCGGGCGGCAGCAGGGCCATCTGCGCCCGGGTGTGCATGATGACGCGCTGACCTACTGGATGCCGCTCACTGTGGTAGGTATCGAGCAGGCCCTGTGGTGCCCAGCCATTGACCTCGGCCGCCAGTTTCCACCCGAGGTTGAGCGCGTCCTGCATGCCCAGGTTCAGGCCGGGGCCGCCCACCCCGCTGTGCACGTGCGCGGCATCGCCGAGGAGGAAGACCCGTCCCTGCCGGTAGCGGTCGGCCTGGCGGGAGTTGATCCCGGTGGACCTGCGCAGTGCCGCGGGCTCGCCGCCTGCCGGCTCGCTCATCGGCACGTCGCCGCCGATCACCCGGCGCACCGCGTCCCGCAGCTCATCCAGCGGCATGGATGTGCTGTCCCCCAGCGGCGAGGGTGCCCACTCGTACACGGCCACCCGGTACCGGCCCGGCTGGAACATCCCGTAGCTGAACATGCCGTTCCCGGTGCGGGTGAACGTCGCCGGCCGCAACCGCCCCACCCCGGCCACTTCCAGCTCTCCGGTGCCCGGTACCGCAACCGGAGGGTGGATGGAGACCTGTCCGCTGCGGGCGATGAAACCGTGATCGGTGATGCCGGGAAACTCGATGCCGCAGAGCTTGCGCACCACGCTGTGCCCCCCGTCCGCACCGACGAGGAACTCCGCGGCGAGCTCGTAGCGGCCCCGCGGGCCGGTCACGCCGATGCGCACCTGCGCACCGTCCTGGCTCACGGTGGTCAGTTCATGCCCGCGCCGGATCTGCACGCCCAGCTCGTGCGCGCGCTGTTCGAGCAGTTCTTCCATCCGGCGCTGCGGGATGGGCAGCGTGTACAAGGCATTGCTGTCCACTGAGGACAGCTCCAGCGGCAGCGCACCGAACTGGAAGCGCGGCGCCGGCACCGGCGGCGCGCTGCTTCCGCTGAACCTCTCATACAGGCCGCGGTAGTCCAGCGCCTGCACGACGCGGCCGACCAGCCCATTGGCCTTGGGCTGGGCAGCCCGTTCCGGCAGCCGCTCCAGCACGATCGGGTGCACTCCGGCCAGCGCAAGCTCGCAGGCCAGCAGCAGCCCGTTAGGGCCACCGCCAGCGATCACGACACTGGTTGTCATCGCAACGTCTCCTTGCTCCGCCGCCCGGACGAGGGCATGGCGGTATAGCGGCCCGGGGATGGGCCGGATGTGGCGGGGAGGTGGAGCTATCTGGTCTTCGGTGCGGGCAGACCGGCCGCAAGCTGGCTCAGCGCGTCACGCAGCAGCGGCGCGAGCGGCACCGGCGGGTCGGCGCGCAGCCACTGGTCATTGGCGACCTGGATGGCCGCCCCGATCGCGGCGGCGACCAGTTGCGGGTACATGTCCCGGGCGGCGTCGGTACCGGTCCGCTCGGCGATCGCCACCGCGCATTCCCGGTCGGCGGCCGCGGCGGCTTTCAGGTACTCGCCCTGCAGAGCCGGTTCACTGAGCATGAGCCGGACGCCAGCGGTCCATTCCGGCTCCGGGCTCGCCCGCTCCCCGCCGACCTGCGCCAGGACCGCATTGGTGATGGATTCCCACAGCGGCTCACTCAGTGGCCGTTCCCGTAGCAGGTCAGCCGTACGGCGGGCCCGGTCAAGGTGCCGCCAGGCGATGGCTTCGGCCTTGCTGGAGAAATAGTTGTTATAGGTGCGGGGCGATACGCCTGCCTCGGCGGCGATGTCCTCGACGAGCACGCCGTCAAAGCCGCGGTCGACCGCCAGCCGCAGGGCGGCCCAGCTCAGCGCCTCCCGGGTCTGCTGCTTCTTGCGCTCCCGCAGGCCCGGGCCTGCGGCCTGCGACGTGTTCATGCCAGAACCTTAACCGTAAACATGCGTGACACGCAATATGGCGTGACACGCATATTTCTAGGGATGATCTGATCGCTGTGATCCTGGCCCCGGCGAGCCGTTCCCGGCTGAGGGCGCGTCGCGGGGAACAAGGTGGAACTCGACCCGGGCAGCCGGGATGCGTTCTTGCTCGCGGGCGAGCAGGGTCATCGCGCGGATGTCGGCCGCCGTGGGCCGGTTCACGTCCAGGGCTCGCGGCCACAGGCCGGCATATCGAACGGCGGCGATCTCGGCCGCGTAGACCAGTACCTCGTTAACCAGGTAGAGCAGGGCGAACATGCCTGCCACGGTGGCGAAGCTCCCGTAGACCGCCCCGGCCTTGCTCACCAGCCTGGCCAGCAATGCCGTGCCCAGATTGAGCACCAGGGTCACCGCGACAGCGCCCAGAAACGCAGCCGGCCAGAGGGCACGGACCGGCGCCGGCCGGGCTAGCAGCAGCCTGGTGCTAAACAGCAAAACCGAGAAGATGACCACGGCCGACCCGAGCGCCGCCACAGCGCGTTCCGCTTCCGGCACGCCAGGCAGCGCCGTGACCACCACAGTCAGCGCCCCGACCGCCAGTGCCCCCAGCAACAGCACCGCCAGCACCACGAACACCCGGACGTACCGGGACGCGAACCCACCACGAAGACGCCTCGGGACCGCCGCCACATGGTTCAGCGTCTGGCTGGCTGAGAAGACAATGCCGGTTCCGGAGAACAGCAAGCCGATCAGGCCCACGATGAACGGGATGGTCGACATCGGCAAGCTAGCCACCGAACTCTCGACCGTGGAGTGGAGCGCTGGCGGGACAATCGCGGTGATGAGCCGCTGCCGCAGTTCTGGGTTATCAGCCAGTATCCGCGACAGGACCGCTACACCGAGCAACAGCAACGGGAAGATGCTGAGGAAGCCGTAGTACGTCATCAGCGCAGCCTCGCGGCCGCCATCGTCGTCTCCGTACTTCTTGATCACCGCATAGGGAAACCCGAGCACGCCATGCCGGCGCTGCAGGCGATCCGCCCAGGCGACGATCCCGTCCACCCGGGTGCCCAAGCTCCCGAAAAAGCGCATGCCCCGACCTCCTTGTCATCTCTGCCTGGACACGTCATCATCGGGGCGCAGCCGCCTGAGCGATCTTGCCGCCGAGCAGGTGCGGGAGCCGCCTAGCGAAGCGCGCCAGGCGGCCCGGTTACCCAGTGGTGCCGGCGATGTCGAGCAGTTCCTCGTGGAACCCGCCGAGCTGGCGGTCCCGGTCGACCAGGTGGACTTCGAGGATCCAGTGGCAGATCCGGCCCGTGCGGTCGGTGCGGCGCATCGGCTCGCCGGACCCGGGCATGATGTAGCTCCCGGTCTCGTCACCGGCGATCTTCTCGTGCGGGAACTGCCCCACCAGGTGCCCGGCGATGGTCCCGCCGAATTCCCAGCCCGCCTGCCCGCTCAGCCCGACCACGTGCGCGAACAGCTCCTCGCCGGTGATGTCCGGGTGGGTTTCGAACCATTCGCGCCCGGCGGCCCAGATCTCCGGCAGCGCGTCGCGGATCGCGAGCTTGACCGGGTCGTCGCCGAGCACGAACGTGCGGCCGAAGTCCGCCTCCCATTCCTCGAAGATCGGGCCGAAATCGCAGAACACGATGTCGTCGGCGCCGATCACGCGGTCTGGCGGGTTCTCCGCGTAGGGCTGCAGGGTGTTAGGGCCCGCCCGCACGATGCGCTTGTGCCACCAGCGCCCGATCCCGAACATGTCCGCGGCCAGATCGCGGATCGCGTCGCTGGCCTGCCGCTCACCGACGCCCGGCGCGATCAGGCCGCGCCCCTCCACCTCGGCGAACAGTTCAGCCGCCTTGGCCTGGGCATCCAGCAGCCGCGTGACCCGCGTGTCCTCGTCTTCCACCAGCTCTGCCACACCACGGACGTTAGCTGGTGGGACGGATCCGCACCATTGCTCAGAACGGGAACCCGTGGGCCTGATCGCGGATCGTCACCCGGCGCCACTGCTTGAACTCGTCCCAGCTGCGATCCAGCGGCCAGCTTCGCGCCGGGAGAGTGACGGCCACTGCCATCGTCCGCATACGGCCTGTCGTAACCTGCCTGGGCCAGCCCACGACACCGAATCGGGACGCACAACCATGAATGCTCGCACTGCCGGTGACTTCGACTATGACGCGGGAGACGTCGGCTACGCCGCGGCGCGGCGTACCGATCCGCGCATCGCCGCCCTGGTCCACGCCGCGCTCGGCCAGGCGCGGAGCGTCCTCAACGTCGGCGCCGGAGCAGGCTCCTACGAGCCCGAGGACCGCGCCGTCACCGCCGTCGAGCCGTCCGCGTCGATGCGCGCACAGCGGCCGGCGCACCTGGGGCCGGCGATCGATGCCACCGCCGAGCACCTGCCGTTCGCCGATGCCAGTTTCGACGCCGCGATGGCCATGGTCACCGTGCACCAATGGGCCGACACCGACCAGGGGCTGCGGGAACTGCGCCGGGTAAGCCGGGGCCCGGTGGTCGTGCTGACCTTCGACGGCGATGCCCTCGATCTGCTCTGGCTGGCCGACTACGTGCCCGAGCTGATCACCGCCGAGCGGCGGCGCTACCCGGCGATCCAGCACATCAGGGAGGTCCTGGGCGGCACCAGCACGGTCACTCCGGTCGCGGTGCCGGCCGACTGCGTCGATGGCTTTACCGAGGCGTTCTTCGCGCGGCCCGAGCGGTTCCTGGATCCCGCCGTGCGTCAGTCCCAGTCCGCGTGGGGCTTTGTCGAGGAGGCAGCCATCGAGCGGGGCGTCGCCCGGCTGCGCGCCGATCTTGACTCAGGCGCCTGGGACCGCCGCTACGGAGCACTCAGGACGCAGCCGGAATTCACCGGGTCGCTCCGGCTCATCACCGCCCAGCCCGGCTGATCAGTCCCTGGGTGGCCACACCGGGATCTGGCCGCGGCCGGACGGGAACCGGATGTTCTTCGAGCGGACGAACTCGTGCAGCGTCTCCACCGCGTTCTCGCGGCCGAAACCGCTGCCTTTGACGCCCCCGAACGGTGAGCCGAGAAACGCGCGGCGCATGTAGTTGTTGACGAACACCATGCCGGCCTCCAGCCGCTGCGCGATCTGGCCGGCCCGCGCCACATCAGTCGTGCAGATGGCCGCGGTCAGCCCGTACGCCGTGCCGTTGCAGATCTCGATGGCCTCATCCTCGGTCGAGAAGCGCATCACGCACGCGATGGGCCCGAAGATCTCTTCCTGCGCGAGTGTCATGCCCGGGGTGACGTCGGCCAGGACGACCGGCGCGACCCAGTAGCCGTCCTTGAGCCGCTCGTCCCCGGGCAGCTTGCCCTGCATGACCAGCCGGGCTCCCTCGTCCAGGCCCGTCTGCAGGTAGGCGAGCACCTTGTCGCGCTGGGCCGCGTCGACCATCGCCCCGATGTCGGTGGCCGGGTCCAGCCCGTCCCCGACCACCAGCCGCGCGGTCGCGCGGGCGAAACGGTCCAGGAAGTCGTCATGGACCGAGTCATGGACCAGGATGCGCGCCGTCGATGTGCAGGCTTCGCCCTGGTTGTAGAACATGCCCTCCAGCGCGACATCGACCGCGGCGTCCAGGTCGGCGTCGGCCAGGACCATCAGGGCGTTCTTGCCGCCCAGCTCCATCGTCGCGTACGTCACGTTGTCCGCGGCGCTCTTCAGCACCCGCTGCCCGGTCACCGTCGCCCCGGTGAACGTGATCCGCTCCACCTTCGGATGCGCGGTCAGGGCCGGGCCGGCCGCAACGCCGGGAACGGCGTTCAGGACACCCGGCGGCAGCACCTCGTTCGCGAGTTCGACCAGCCGCAGCACGGTGAGCGGCGCCTGCTCGCCCGGCTTGACCACCACGGTGTTGCCCGCCGCCAGCGCCGGCGCGCATTTCTTCGTGAAATGGATCGGCGGCCAGTTGAACGGCAGGATCGCGGCGACCACGCCGTAGGGCTCGTAAATCACCCTGGCCTCGATGGGGCCCTGGTCGACGATCTCGCCATGCAGCGTGTCGGCGAGCCCGGCGTAGTAGTCGTACCCGGCGTGGCAGTAGGACAGGTCGAAGCGCAGGGCATCACGGCGTGGCTTACCCACCTCGCGGGCCTCGAGTTCGGCCAGCTCCTCCACGTGCGCGCGGATCTTCGCGGCCACCAGGCGCAGCAGCCGTCCCCGCTCACGAGGGGACAGCTCACGCCATGGGCCGTAGGCGCGCCGCGCCTCGGCCACCGCCCGGTCCACCAGGTCAGCGCCGCCGCTGACCACCCGGGCGAGCTGCCGTCCGGTGGCCGGCTCCATGACCGCGAACGTCTCGGCGCCCCCAGCCTCGACGAACGCACCGCCGATGAACGCGCCCCACACGTCACGCCCGGCATAACCCGCCGTTTCCGCGCTGGACGTGGCTGCGGTCATCGAGACTCCAACGGGTAGAAAGCGCCATCAAACAGGAAGCGGCACCGAACCGCGGGTTGCGGAATTGCCATTCTGCAATCGATTGCTGACATTATCCGGGTGGCCGCACACCCGTCAAGAGCAGCACGGGCAGAGCGTTGATGCAGGCAGGGTGTTTACAGCTGGCGGTCATTGAATCGCAAGGTTGAGCGGCGAACGTCGGACCGTGAGCTCCTCAGCCAGCGGCGTGCAGGCCCAGGCCGGCCGCCTCGAGGCCCGGCTGCTCGTGGTCGAGGATGAGCCGACCATCCTGGAACTGCTGTCGGGGTCGCTGCGGTTCGCGGGGTTCGACGTCCTGACGGCGGCGAGCGGCCGCGAGGCCCTGCGCCTCGCGGGGGCATCGCGGCCGGATCTGATCCTGCTCGATGTGATGCTTCCGGACGGCGATGGCTTTGACGTGGTCCGCGCGCTCCGGGCCGGGGGGCCGCGCGTGCCGGTCATCTTCCTGACCGCCCGCAGCGACGTCCATGAGCGGGTGGCCGGCCTGACCCTGGGCGGGGATGACTACGTCACCAAGCCGTTCAGCCTGGATGAGGTCCTGGCCCGCATCCGGGCGGTGCTGCGGCGCTGCGGCGGTCCCGGGACCGGCGGTTCCCGCCTGGCCGTGGCGGACCTGGAGCTGGATGAGGACACTCACGAGGTGCGGCGCCACGGCGCGCTGGTGACCCTGACCCCGACCGAGTTCAAGCTGCTCCGGTACCTGATGGTCAATGCCGGCCAGGTCCTCAGCAAAGCGCAGATCCTCGACCACGTCTGGGACTACAGCTTCAGCGGCGACGGCAACGTCGTCGAGCCCTGCATCAGCTACCTGCGGCGCAAGGCCGATCAGGGCGAGCCGCGGCTGATCCACACGATCCGCGGCGCCGGGTACATGCTGAGGGTGCCGCCGCCGTGAGGTCGCGGCCGTACCGGAGGCTGCGGACGGCGCTGGCCAACGCCTCGCTGCGGGTCCGGGTGATGGCCGTCGCCGCGTTCCTGGTCATGATCACCTCAGTGGTGATGGGCTCCCTGGGGACCGCCCTGCTGCACGGGTACCTGCTCGGCCGCGGTGATCAGCAACTCCGCGACTTCGCCGCCGTGGCCAGCCGCAACCTGGCCGGCGGCCCGCCGCGACTCCCCCAGGGCCGCCAGCCCGGCCAGCCCAGTCAGCCCTTCCAGTTCCTGATCGAGATCATCAGCGCCGATGGCCGGATCTCCGTGACGGAAGCGCCGCTGCACCACGGTTCCCTCCCCCGGATCGCCTCGTCGCGCCTCAAGGATCCCCAGGGACCGTTCACGGCACCCGCCGCAGGCGATCCGGGGCATTCCTGGCGGGTGCTGGTCCGGACCCTGCCCGGCGGCCGGCACGCCGTCGTCGCCTTCAGCCTGGACAACCTGAACAGCACCGTCACCCGCCTGGAAATAGCCGACGCGATGGCCGGGGCCGTCGCCATCGTGCTGCTGGCCGGTATCGGGCTGCCCCTGGTGCGGATCAGCCTGGCCCCGCTGGCCAGGATCGAGAAGACGGCGGCGGCGATCGCCGCCGGTGACCTGTCCCGGCGCATCGATCATCCATCCCGGCGCACCGAGGTGGGCAGGCTGGCCGGGGCGCTGAACACGATGCTGGCCCGGATCGAGGCCGCCTACCGCTCCCGCGAGGACGGCGAGGCGCGGGCCCTGGATTCTGAGGACCGGATGCGGCGGTTCGTCGCCGATGCCAGCCACGAACTGCGCACCCCGCTCACGTCGGTCCGCGGCCTGGCCGAGTTCTCGCTGCAGCAGGGGACGGACGCCAGCCACGCGGAGCTGATCCGGCTGATGACTCTCATCCAGCAGGAAGCCACCCGGATGGGCCGGCTGGTGGACGACCTCCTGATGCTCGCGCAGTTCGATCAGGACCGCCCGCTGGAGCGCCGCCCCGTCGACCTGTCCAGCATTGCCGTCCGGGCGGTGGTGGCGGCCCGCCTGGTCCAGCCCGACCGGCCGGTCACCCTGCACGCGGACGCCCCGGTCATCGTGGACGGAGACGCCGAGCGACTGCGCCAGGTCCTCGACAACCTGATCGGCAACGCCCTGCAGCACACCCCGCGAGGATCAGCGGTCACCGTCACCGTGGAGGACCAGGCCGGCCAGGCTCAGCTCACCGTGACCGACAGCGGTCCCGGCCTGACCGCCGCCCAGGCGGCCCAGGTGTTCGAGCGTTTCTACCGGACCGACCGCGCCCGCACCCGGGCCCGGGGCGGCACCGGCCTCGGGCTGTCCATCGCCGCCGCCCTGACGGCCGCGCACGCCGGGACCCTCACGGTCGACACCCAGCCGGGCCTCGGCGCCGCCTTCCAGGTCAGGCTGCCCCTGGCGGCTGTGGCCAGCGACACGGCGCACCGGCCGGCGACATGGGCAGTGACACGGCCAGCGACACGGGCAGCGAGACGTCCAGCCGCCGTTAACGCCAGGCGGTCCTTCCGGCCAGGGACCTCACAGCCCACCGCAACGAGATCGCAAGCCGCGCGCCATTGACTACAGGCGGCGGGCCAGCCGGCCTGCCCGGCGGGCACCTCGGGGGCGCCTGCCGCCGATCGTGAAGGAGACACGTTGACCAGCCCGTCCCACCGTCCGGCCCGGCGCCGGGCCTGGCTGCCCGTGCTCGGGCCCCTGCTGCTGGCCGGCGCCGTGGCCACCGGGTGCAGCGCCAGCAGCGCCAGCCCCAGTCCGGCCGCGTCCGGCTCGTCCAGCCCGGGCAGCCAGGCCAGCTTCAGGCAGTGCCTTCAGCGCCAGGGCGTGAGCCTGCCCCAGGGACGCCCCTCAGCGGGCGGCGGCCAGCCGCATGCCCGGCCGACCGGGTCGGCCGCATCCGCGTTCCGCAAGGCGATGAAGGCCTGCGGCGGCGGCGGGTTCCCGGGCGGCGGGTTCCACGGAGGCGGCAACCCGCCCGGCTGAGCCGGGCTGCCGAGCCGCGCTGCCGAGCCGCGCCGCTGAGCCACGGGCTGCTGGGCCGGCCGGGTGGCACCAGCCGCGAAATTTTTGAGGGAAAGGAATTTGACAGCACATGTTCATCACCTACCTGCGGCGGGAATTGCGCCGGAGAATGCGGCAGGCCGTTTTCATCGCCCTGGGCCTGGCCCTGGGCATCGGCCTGGTCATCACGGTGACCGCCGCCTCGGCGGGCGTGTCCAGTTCCCAGGGGACGGTGCTGCACTCCCTCTACGGGGTGGGCACCGACGTCACGGTCACCCAGACGCCCACGGCGGGGTCGGGCGGGCCGACCCGGTTCGGGTTCGGCGGCGGGAACTCAGGCAGCAAGCCGTCCGCGGGCACCAGCTTCAGCCGCAGCGTGCTGACCGGCGGCGGGCTGGGGACACTGAAATCCTCCGCGGTGACGACGATTTCCGGGCTGAAAAACGTGTCCGCGGCGGCCGGCGCGCTCACCCTCACCGATCTCAAACTGTCCGGCACGATCAACGCGGGCGGATCCGGCACCGGCCAGGGCGGTGCCGCCGGCGCGCCGGGCGGCAGGTCCAATATCAAGACCAGCAGCTTCACCGTGACCGGGGTGGACCTCTCCAACGGTGCACTGGGCCCGCTCAGCTCCGGGACGGTCACCTCGGGACACAACTTCAGCTCGGCTGACTCCACCGCCAACGTGGCCGTCGTGGACGCCAACTACGCCAAGGCGCAGAACCTGACGACGGGATCGACGTTCAAGGTGGCCGGGACGAAGTTCACCGTCATCGGGATCGTCAGCGTGGCGCAGGGCAGCACGTCCGCGGACGTCTACATCCCGCTGGCCCGCGCCCAGTCCCTGGCCAGCATGACGAACGAGGTGAACACGATCTACGTGTCCGCGGCCAGCGCCGCCGACGTCTCCGCGGTGTCCAGCGAGATCTCCGGTGCCCTGCCCAAGGCCACCGTGACCACGTCCAGCGACCTGGCCAGTGAGGTCACCGGCTCGCTGTCCAGCGCCTCGAGCCTGGCCAACAACCTCGGCAAGTGGCTGGCGGTCGCCGTGCTCGCAGCGGCGTTCGGCCTGGCCAGCCTGCTCACCGTGTCGGCGGTGTCGCGCCGGGTCCGGGAGTTCGGCACGCTCAAGGCCCTCGGGTGGCGTAACCGCCGGATCCTCAGCCAGATCATGGGTGAGGCCGTCGCCATCGGCCTGATCGGCGGCGCGGCCGGGGTCGCGCTCGGTTTCGGCGGCGCGGCGCTGGTGCAGGCCCTGGCCCCGCCGCTGACCGCCACCACCCAGCCCAGCAGCGCCGCCGCACCGGGCGGTCCTGGCGGTGCTGGCGGCCCAGGCGCCGGCTTCGCCCGCGCCGCGCAGGCTGCTACCCACACCGTCTCCGTGCACCTGACCGCGCCCGTGACGCTCGGCGCGGTGCTGCTGGCCGTCCTGCTCGCCCTGGCGGGCGGGCTCGTGGCCGGCTCGTTCGGCGGCTGGCGGGCCGTCCGCCTCCGCCCGGCCGCGGCGCTGGCCCGGGTCGTCTAGCCGGCCGAGCGCCCAGTCAGCAGCACCGCCCGGCAGAACCGCCCGGCAGATCGCGAAGGGAAAACCGCATGTATGAGCTCAAGGGCGTCACCAGGGACTACCAGAAAGGGCGGCAGACGGTCCACGCGCTGGACGGCGTGGACCTGGTCATCGGCGATGGCGACTGGCTCGCTATCCAGGGACCCACCGGCCACGGGAAGAGCACGCTGCTGCAGATTCTCGGTGCGCTGGACCGGCCCACCTCAGGCACGGTCCTGTTCGGCGGCCAGGATCTGGCCCGGCTGCGGGAGAGCCGGCTGACCCAGGTGCGCGCCACCTCGATCGGCTTCATCTTCCAGTCCTTCAACCTCATCCCCACCCTGTCCGCCCAGGAGAACGTCGAGACGGCCCTGGTCCCTCTCGGGGTGGCGGCGGCCGGCCGGCAGGAACGCGCGCTGCGCGCCCTGGCCGACGTGAGCCTCGCCGACCGGGCCCGGCACCTGCCGTCGGAGTTGTCCGGCGGCCAGCAGCAGCGGGTCGCCATCGCCCGCGCCCTGGTCAAGCAGCCTGCCGTGCTGCTGGCTGACGAGCCGACCGGCAACCTCGACGAAGGCACCAGGGACGAGATCATGACGCTCCTGGAGGAACTGTGGGGACGGCTGCGGCTCACCCTGGTCATGGTCAGCCACGACAGCATCGTCGCGGCCCGGGCCCAGCGAATCGGCCTGATGGAAAACGGCCGGATCACCGTCGGGGCCCGTCCCGCTCATCCCATCTCCTGAGCCCGCGAAAGGAGCCGGCCACAGCAAAGCCTCAGAGCTAAGCCTCAGCCTTTGCCTGACAACCTTCCGGTCACCGTCCAGATCGCTTGCAGCACACTTCCAGCGCCGATTGCCACTCTCAGATATGGGGGGATTCGACTCGTCAGGAGCTCAGCAGATGTCTTCGCGCAAACTCACCAGGTCCATCATTGTCGGTGCCGCGGCCATCGCGGTCGCGGGCGGTTCCTACGGGATCGTCAGCGCCACCTCCAGCAGCAGCCCAGCCGCCGCCAGCACCAGCACCAGCACCAGGACCGCTGGCGGTCCCGCAGCCGGCGGCGGCGGATCCAACGCCCGGTCCGGGCCGGCCGCAGGGGGATCATCCGGCACGGTCAGCAGCCTGTCCACGTCGGGCTTCACGCTGACGACATCAGCGGGCCAGAAGGTGACCGTCAAGGAGGCGTCCTCCACGACCTACGAGAAGGGGACGAGCCCGGCCTCGGCGAGCGCCATCACCACCGGCGAAAGGGTCCTGGTCCTGGGCACGACCAGCAGCACGACCATCACCGCCGCCCAGGTCACCGTGGAACCGGCCGGCAACCCCTATACGGCGTCCTCGGCCGCGGTGGTCCCCTTCCAGCAAGGCGCACCAAGCACGTCCAAGACGATCGGCCAGATCCCGGCGGACTACAGCCAGGGATCCGGGACGATCGTCAGCGGAACGGCAGCCAATAAGGCGACGGAAGCTGCACTGGCCGCCTACCCCGGGGGCGTCGTCGACCGCGTCGTGCAGCTGAGCAACGGCGACTACGAGGTCCACACCATCGGCGTCAACTGGCCCCACCACGTCTTCGTCAACCAGGACTTCCAGGTCATCGGCGCTGAGTAGCGGCGGCGCAGGGCGCCGGCACCCGGGGCAGGCCCGGCATACTGGCCGGGAGCGGCCGGGCGGCGCAGCCTTGACAGTCATCCGGCCAGGGAGAAATACTGCGCGCGTTCGCTGAGTGGAATTTAGTCCACGAGGAGCGGAGTACGGGCAATGGCGCTGGCACATGAATCCATGACCGACGAACAGCGGAAGTCGGTCGCTATCGAGTATCTCAAGGCATTCGACAATGGTGGCGTGACCTCTAATGGCGGAAGCATCCTGGACCTGTTCGCGGAAGACGCGCAGGTGTGCTTCCCCAAATGGGGGCTGGCCAATGGCAAGGAGGAGATCGGCAGTCTCTTCTCCGACGTAGGGGCGACACTCAAGTCGATCGCCCATCATTACTCGGAGTTCAACTGGGTCTTCTCCGGCAGCGACACCGTTGTCTGCGAGGGCACCAGCCACGGCGAGCACCAGGATGGCCCGTGGCGGGCTGGTGTGCCTGAGTGGGCTGCGGGCCGGTGGTGCGACGTCTTCGAGATCCGGGACTGGAAAATCCAGCGCTGCTTCATCTACCTCGATCCCGACTACGCGGGACAGGACACGGCGCGTTATCCGTGGCTGGCAGGCAGGTAGCAGACTCTGCGGCGTCCGCCGCGGCCATCCACGCCTCAATCGCGCGGGCGATCACGTCAGCGGCCCGCCGGGGCAGGTGATGGCCGGTCCCCCTAACCAGCTGGAGGCGTGCGTCCGGCAGGGCCCGGGCCAGCCCGCGGGCAGTGCCGAACGGAACCACGACATCGTCGGGGTCCGCCATGACCAGCACGGGGATACGGATCGACGGCAGGGCGGAGACCAAGCCGTCCAGTTCGTCCAGCAGGGCCCGCTGCTCAGCCAGGAAGGTGCGCCATGACCGGCCGCCCCTGCCGCCCGCCTGGGCCCAGACCTGCCAGTTCACGTGCTCGTCCGGGCCGGGCGGGCGGCCGCGCCGCCGGGTGATCCGCGCCAGCCGGGCCCGGGCGATCCAGGGGGTCAGCCGCCAGGCGGCTAGTGCGCACGCAGGTCCCGCGAGTGGTGCGGCCAGCAGCCTGTCCCAGCCGTTCACGCAGCCCGGGCCCACGCTGGCCAGCAGCACCAGTGCCTCAACCCGGTGCGGTGCCAGCCGGGCCACCGACAATGCAACCCCACCGCCGTAGGAGTGCCCGACCAGAACTGCCCGCTGGATGCCCCGGGCATCCAGGTCGGCCAGCACGGCGCCGGCACCCCCGGCGAATCCGGTGGGCGGGAGCGGGCTGGTCCCGTATCCGGGCCGGTCGGCGGCGATGGCCCGCAGCGTGCCCGGCAGCCGGCTGGCCAGCGGCAGCCAGTCGGCGGCGGAGCCGGGCTGCCCGTGCAGCAGGACCAGGTCATGACTGCGCTGCGCCCGGTGGGCGCCGGGGATCAGGGCCCCGCCAGGCCTCGCCGGGTCCTGGTCCACGGCCGGCGCAACGGCGCGGGAGCGGGGACGCCGGGACGGCCCTCGTCGCCGGAGGAACAGCAGGGCCAGCCACCCGGTGAACGCGACCAGCCAGAAACTGGCCAGCCGGTAGAGCACGACTGCGGCCAGGGCCTGGCTGACGTGCAGCCCGGCTGCGATCAGGGCCAGCCCCAGGGTTCCCTCGGTCAGCCCGAGACCGCCGGGCGTGATGTCGAGGCTCTGCGCCGCGACTCCGGAACCGTACACGAGCAGAAGGACATGCCAGGGCACCGCTGCGCCGGCGGCATGGATGCTGACCGCGAGGACGGCCGCGTCGGCCAGCCAGTTCGCCAGGGCCAGGCCAGTCACCGTGAGCCAGCCCGAGGCGGGGAGGCGCAGTGCGCCCAGCCGCTGCGACCAGGCCGCCGCGGCCTGCCGTGGGTCGTCAGCGGGCCGCCGGCAGAGCCGCGATCCGTGTCTCAGCAGCCACGTCGCGGGGCGTTCGAGACCCTGGTACAGCCGTGGGTGGCGGGAAGACACGCCCAGCACGGCGAGGGCCGCCACGGCGAGCAGCCCGCCGGGCACGGCGGCTGCGATGACCAGGCCGCTGCCCGACGACAGCCCGCCGCCGATGACGATGACGGCTGCCGCGGCGGACGAGGCTACTCCCCCGGCCAGCAGCGACCATCCGGCCAGCGGAGCGTCCGCGCCCTGCCTGGTGAAGCGGCGGAAGGTGAAGGCCGTGGCCAGTCCGGGTCCGGCCAGCGGGACCGAGACGGACAGGGCGTTGGCGGCGTAAGTAGTGGCGAGCATGGGCCGAATGCCCACGCGGGTCCCGCCCGCCGCGAGCAGCCGGCGGAACATGAGCGCGAACGCGGCCATGGACACCGCTTCGCCCGCGATCAGGACCGGGATCCAGATCCACTGCAGGTGCCCCAGCCGTGCCAGAGACGCGGTGAGCACGCCCCGTTCGGTCACGCCCGCCACCGCCAGCCCGGCCAGCGCGGCCAGTGCCGAGGCGGCGGCCACGGCGCGGGCCACGCGGGTCGTGCCCTGATGATGGCGCACCGGCCGGGGGCCGCGAACCCGCCCGGGGGCGGCCAGGCCGGTCGTGGGAGTCAGCCAGCCTGCACTGGTGCCCGCGGACGCGGGCCTGGTGATTGTCATATCCGCCTGTCTTAAGGTGCGGGCCAGCTGGCGTCAGCCGGCTGCTTGTCGAACCGGGAATCGTCTCAGTAACCGGGACCACCGCCAGACGGGGCGGCGGGGACCGTTCCCGCCGGGTGTCCCTGAGCCAGATCCGCGGCCTGGACAAGGTCCCTCACCTGCTCGCCGCTGACCGTTTCCTGATCCAGAAGGGCGATGGTGAGCTGCCTGAGGGCTTCCTCGTGCCGCTCGAGCAGTTCCCGGGCCCGGCTCTCAGCGCTGGCCAGCAGGGCCGCCACTTCCTCGTCGATCAGCTGCTGGGTGCGCTCGGACCAGCCACGCTGGGTGGTGGGGGCCGCCGGGGTGGCGGCGGGATCGCTGTAGCTGACCGGCCCCAGGGTCCGGCTGAGGCCGTAATACGTGATCATCTGGGTCGCCAGGGCCGTGGCGGAGGCAAGGTCATCGGCGGCGCCAGTGGATGCCTCCCCGCAGACCAGCCGCTCGGCGGCACGGCCGCCGAGGCGCACGGCGAGCGTGTCGGCCAGGTAGCTTTCCCGGTCGGCGCTCGCCGGCGTCAGCGGCGGCCCCAGCTGTGCCGGCTTCCGGGACAAGCGACCAGGTGGCGGTGCGAGCCGGTGGCCAGTTCAGCGGCAGGCCGTGCCCGCGGGCCGAGCACGGTCACGGGCTGGCGGCAACGGCCGCAGTAAGGGTGCGCACGGTGGCCGCCGTCTGGCGGAGTGGCCGCGGACGAGCTGCTGGCCGGGCTGGCCGCGGAGCTGCCCGCCGAAGGGGCGGTGACCTCGCCGACGGCGGCCGCGGCCGCGAGGCGCGATCTCGTCGATGAAGACGATGCGGGTGCACGGGTGCGGCCTGCTGGGTCACGAACCCGGGCCGCGCCGACGCCGACGAACAAGTAGTCGCGACGCTGATCTTCTGACCTCGGGATAGCCAGCCACATCCGCGCGTGCCGACGGACGCTGCGCACGCCCAGGTAGAGCAGGCCGCCGACGAGCAGCAGCGGCAGCACCAGCCCGGGCAGCACCGACGCCAGCGACGAGGATGCAGCGGCGGCGCTGACCTGGACGTGGTGGGCGGCCAGCTGGCCGCCCAGGCCGTTGCCGCCCAGCGCGGCCGGGATGGTGGTGCTGAACGGCCGGCCGCTGGCGAGCTGGCCGGTCACCTGCCCGTCCGGGCCGATGCTCACCGCCCGGACCGTCCCGGCGGCAACGTCCGTGGTGAACCGGCTGTAGGTCAGCCTCACGCCGGAGGCCGCGACGCCGTGCGGGACGGCGAGCAGGACGATGAAGCCGGCGGCCAGGGCCACCGGCAGCAGCCAGCGCCGCCACGGGGCCGTATGGGCCTGGCCTCCCGGGCCAGGCGGGAACATGCGCATCGAAGTGCTCCTTCGTCCCGGCGGTACGCCGGGCACGCTGGGTCTGGACGAGGGCCAGCCGGGCCGGACGGGGCCTGCCCGCCGGCCCGGCCGGGGCTGATCAGCCTGGGCGGCTGTACTCGGGCACGCGGACCTCGGCCGGACGGGGCCGCGCCGCCACCCTCGCGGCGTGAAGGCGTGCCTGCCACGCGCCGAGCCCGGCCAGCAGAACGAGGAGGAGAAGCGCTGACTCCACGCTGAGCGCGGCGATGCCCAGGGGGCAGTGCCAGTTGCCGACGTCACCGTGATCACCGAGGAAGCCCCCGGCCAGGGCCCGGGTCAGCACGTATCCGCCCATCGCCGACGCGGCCACCACGCCGGCGGCGGCCCACGCCAGCCAGTGCTGCCGAGCGATCAGCACCCCGCCGATCACGACCGCCGCCACGACGATCCCGAGATAGCCGAGGCCGACCAGCGGCGTCGGGCCCAGGGTTCCCGGCAGGTCCACGACGTGGATCACGGCCAGCGCGAGCAGCGCGAGCGCGCCCACTCCGCGCGCGGTCACGGCCGCGCCCTGATCCGGCTGCCACCGGGCGATGCGATCAAGCATTGGTGTCCTCCTGGGTAAGACCGCCGGTCCCAGGCCTGGCGGCCGGGATCGGGCCGGTGTGTGGTTTTGCCTTCAACTACTAACACGAATAGTAGATGTGGGCGGTTCACCGATCCGGCCGTTTTCTGGAGGGTTTTTCCGCCGCCTACGGCGGGCGCGAGGCTCTCCGCCCTACCCGCCGGCGGTCGTTCACAGCTCTGGCACGAGGGCCACCGAGCACGTCATGACGATGCGGCGGCTGAGGGCCGGGATCCGCTGCCGGGTCACCCAGCGGGAGTCGAGGGCCCAGCGGCTGGTCACGGTCATGGTGGGCAGCCCGTCAGGGCCACGGGCGGCGGGTCCGGCATCGAGCTGGCAGGCAAGCGCGTGCTCGGCCCCCTTGACCCGGAACTGGCCCACGGCCCGCCATCCGGCCGGGACGCAGACCAGCAGTTCCGCCTGGAAGCTGATCTCCGGGAACGCGGCCGCATCCAGGAAGCCGGGCCCGGTGATGAGCTGGTCCAGCAGCGCGGATCCGGTACTCAAGGTGCCAGTCCTCGCGGTCAGGCGCGCTTCGGAGTCCTCGATCGGCTGGGCGATGCACACCCGCCCCGCCAGGCCCAGCCGGCCCCTCACCGGGCCACCGGCTACCCGTGCGCTGAAGGTCGCGCACGAGCGGGCGGGGTCCACCCGCCAGTTACCAGGGAAAACGCGGAGCCGGGTGGATCCGGGGCTATTACCGTACGCCGCTGTAGCCACGCTGCTTCTCCTCTGCCGGCCGGGCGCCGTGGCGGCTCCGCCGCCACGGCCCGGCATCCGGCCCGCCTTGCGGGCAGCGGCCCTTCGGGCCGTCCTTCTACTAACACGGATAGGAGAAGCGCACGGTTCAGCTAAGCGCCGGGGACCCGCCCCAGCGCGAGGGCCAGCATGGCCGGGGCCAGCGCGAGCAGCAGCGGGGTGAGGGCGAATGCCGCAGCCGTGGCGCGCAGCAGGTGCCGGCGTCCCCGGCCGAGCGGCTGCGCGGGGTCCAGCAGCCGGTGAATCCGCTGCACCGTGTCGGTGGCCGCCGCCGCGAGGGCGGGCGCCGGGCTCACGGCGGTGGCCAGCAGAACCAGGGCCGTGGCCAGGGACTCCGGGCCGCTGGCCCGCAGGGCAGCATCGTCGGCGTGCAGTTCGACCAGCCGCGTTACCTGGGCGTCCGTGTCCCGCATCAGCGGCATGAACGGAAGTACCTGGCGGGCGATCCTCGCCATGGCCCGCATGCGGTGGTGGTGGCTGGCCAGGTGAGCCCGCTCATGGGCGAGGACCCCGGCCAGCTGATCAGCATCCAGTGCCTCGACTGCGGCTGTGGTCAGGATCACCGTCGCGTGCCGCCCGGCGACGCAGTACGCCGCCGGCTGCGGATGCTCCACCAGCACCGCCCCCAGGGCCGGCTCGGGCGTCCCGACGAGGCGGGCAGTCTGAGCCTGCCTGAAGGCCTGCCGCCCGGACGTGCGCAGCAGGGTCACGGCCGAGACCATGGTGCGGGCCATGACAGCACCCGCGAGAGTCAGGCCGAGTCCGGCCACCGTAGCGCCGCCCGGGGTAGCGTACGTGGCCCGGAGCCGAAGCACGCAAGCTCCGATGAGGTGGCTCAGCCCGCCGCCCAGGGCCGTCGCGTGCACCGACAGCGTCAGGCCGGCCAGCCCGAGGGCGGCGATGACGGACCAGGCGGCGGTCAGGTAGATGACCATGGCCAGCAGCGGCGCCCGGCCCGTCCACCCGGCCCGGGCCAGCACCCGCGATCCGAGCGTGCCGACGCAGGCCGCGTAGAGCAGCAGTACCGCCCCGACCGTCACTGGTCCCCGCCCGCTCCGGGAGGGCGGCCAGCCTGATCAAGGGCCTGCCGCAGCAGCGCCGCGTCATGGGGACTCATCTGGAGCACAAAATGCGCGAGCGCGGTACGGCGGTCAGTGCTGGTGCCCAGCGCCTCGTTCATCAGCGCGGCGGTGTACCCGGAACGGGAGCCAGTGGGCTCATAGCGCCACGCGCGGCCGTCCCGCTCCCGCCGCAGCCACCCCTTGCGGTACAGGTTCTCCATCACCGTCATCACGGTGGTGTAGGCGAGTGGCCGGTCATCGTGCAGGGCGTCAACCATCTCGCGGACCAGAGCCGGCCTGCCCCACTCCCACAACCTGTCCATGATCACAGCTTCCAGCTCACCCAGCTGACGCATCTTCACTCCCGGGCATGCGTTGTCCGTCGCGCTCGCCGCTGCCTACTAACACGGATAGAAGAGCCCGCCGGTTCACGGCCGGCGCGGACGGTTTCCGGCGGAATGTCCTGGACGGCGAGCCGTGCCGCCGGCCTGAACGATGCACTCCTACTATCCGTGATAGTAAGTATGCCAGTCCTCGAGCATGCCGGCCACGGCCAACTACCCAGCGACGGCGACGCCGCGCTCCGCCAGGGCCTGTTCCAGTCGGCCGGAGCGCGGCTACGGGGCGCTGGGCCCGATCCGGTGCTGGATCTGCTCGGATGCCGCTGCGCAGCTGGCGGAGCTGGTCCGGGCTCAGGGCGTCGATCACGAGCTCGCGGACCTTCTCCACGTGAGCGGGAGCGCTAGCGGTCAGCAGCTGCAGCCCGGTCTCGGTCAGAATGGCATTGGTGTACCGGCCGTCGGTGGGGTCGGGTTCCCGGCGGACGAGGCCGCGCGCCTCCAGGCGCTTGATCAGGTGCGACAGCCGGGACAGTGAGGCGTTGGTGACCTCGGCGAGCTCACTCATCCGCATCACGGTGCCGGGAATTTCCGACAGCCTGGCCAGCGCGTGGTACTCAATGAAGCTCAGCCCGGCATCCTCCTGCAGCTGGCACTCCAGGGCCCAGCGCAGCTTGTGCATCATGCCGCTGAAGGCGCGCCAGGACTCCTGCTGCTCGTCGTCCAGCCAGCGGGCCTGATCGGCCCTCTCCACTCGCTCAGGGGACACGCCGCAGACGGTACCACCTTCACTTGACCGTTCAAGTCATCGAGCATACCTTGGGTACTTGCAACTTGAATGTTCAAGTCATGACCCCGGTGCCGCGGCCCGCGTCGTCCCGTCAAGGAGAACCCGCAGTGAGCGTGTCCAGCGCATCTGATCGCTTTCCGGCGCTGCCGCGGATCGCCGTGCTCGGCGCGGGGCACGTCGGCCCGGTCATCGCGCGGGTCGCGATCGAGGCGGGCTTCCCGGTGTCGATCGCGGCGTCGGGCGACCCGGCGGAAATCGCGCTGATAGCGCAGGTGCTGGCGCCGGGCGCCGACCCGCGATGGGCGGCCGATGCTGCCGGGGATGCCGACATCGTGGTGCTGGCCATCCCGCTGCACAAGTTCGCGACGCTGGACCCTTCCCTGGTGGCCGGCAAGCTCGTCGTCGACGCGATGAACTACTGGCCGCCTGTCGATGGGGTCCAGGAGATGTTCGAAGATCAGCGCTACGGCAGCAGCGAGATCGTTCAGCACCGGCTGGCCCGGTCGGCGGTCGTCAAGACCCTCAACCACATCGGCTACCACGAACTTGACGACGAACGCCGTCCCGCAGGCTCCCCCGGGCGCCGCGCGCTCGGCGTTGCCGGTGACGATCCGGGCGCGGTCGAGGCCGTGGCGGACGTCATCGAGCGCATCGGTTACGACGCCGCCCGGCTCGGCAGCCTGAGCGCCGGGCGGCTCCTCGAACCGGGCGGTCCCGTCTTCGGTGCATCGCTGCGCCGGGCCGAGTTCGAGCTGGCCCTGCGCGCCCAGGCCGCCTAGGGCAACCGCCGGCCCACTGAACTCCCACCACAGAGAGAAGGCCCGCTGTGACCACAGCACCTTCGGATGCCGTGACATCCTCCGCAGCCAAGCCCGCGCCGTTCCCGCTGGTCCTCGGCCTCGACACCTTCGGCGACGTCACTCACGACCGGAACGACCGCCCGCTGTCGCATGCCCAGACGATCCGCAACGTCGTCGAGCAGGGAGTCCTGGCCGACCAGGTCGGCGTGGACTTCTTCGGCATCGGCGAGCACCACACCGATGACTTCCCGATGCCGGCTGCCGACGTGGTGCTCGGCGCCATCGCCGCGCGCACGTCCCGCATCCGCCTCGGGTCGGCCGTCACGGTGCTCAGCTCCGACGATCCGGTCCGGGTGTTTCAGCGTTTCTCCACGCTCAACGCGATCTCCGGCGGGCGGGCCGAAGTCATCCTCGGCCGAGGTTCCAGCATCGACTCGTTCCCGCTCTTCGGTTACGACCTGGCCGACTACGACGACCTGTTCGAGGAGAAAACGGAACTGTTCGCCGAGCTCCTCAAGGGCGGGCCAGTCACCTGGCAGGGCAAGACCCGCGCGTCGCTGCACGACCAGGATGTCGTGCCGCACACCGAATCCGGGCCGTTCCCGGCGTGGATCGGCGTCGGCGGAAGCCCGCAATCGGTCATCCGCGCCGCACGCTACGGGTTCTCGCTGATGCTCGCGATCATCGGCGGATCCCCGGCGCGTTTCGCCCCCTTCTCCGAGCTGTTCCGGCAGGCCCTGGAACGCTTCGGGCGAGCCCCCCTGCCGGTCGGCGTGCACTCGCCGGGACATGTCGCTGCCACTGACGAACAGGCCCTCGACGAGTTCTGGCCGCGCTACCTGGAGGTCATCCGCCGGTACAGCCAGATCCGCGGGTTCGCGATCCCGACCAGGCAGTCCTTTGTGCGTGAGGTCGGGCCGCACGGAGCGCTCTACGTCGGATCGCCGGAAACCGTCGCCAGGAAAATCGCGGCGAACCTCACCGCTCTCGGCGCGAACCGCTTCGACCTGAAATACGGCATGGGAGGCCTCTCACATGAAGCCCTGATGACCAATATCGAGCTCTACGGCACCCAAGTCATCCCGCGCGTCCGCGAACTCGTGACCGAGCGCACGCTGCCGTGATGCCCTGGCCGTCCCAGTGCCCGCTGGCCATCCGTTCCCGCCAGCACTCGTCTGGCTCTACCGCACTGTGATCTGGCGCCTGAGGATGCGCCGCTCGTCCTCGGTCGTTCCGCCCCAGACACCAGCAGAGCCGCTGTGCACCGCCCACCGCAGGCACGGTCCGCACACCGGGCAGGCCTGGCATATCTGCTTGGCTTCATCGATCTGCAGCAGCGACTCCCCCGCTGTGCCAATGGGAAAGAACAGGTCGGGATCTGCGTCGCGGCAGGCAGCGTCGTCACGCCAGTCCGTGTCCTCGGCGTCCCGTTGTCGCTGGAGAAGGCCTTGGCTGGTGTCACTCATCAGGATCACGCCGCCTTTCCTCCTCGCGGGCGCGCACCCCACGCGCTGCGTTCTCGCTCATTGATGAGGGCCCGGCGGCCATCCGGGCGCCGGGCCCTCCCCCCGTCGGTCGTGGTCTGATCTGGTCAGTCCTGACCGGCGCGGACGCCATTGCCGAGGACAGGATGTACTCCGGATTGCGGCTCGCCCGTGATGACGCCCGCCATCCACGTTCTCCTGTTCCCTTGCTCCGGGGTTCTTCGGCGCCTTCAACGATTCCGCGCATGCCGCTGTGCCGGCATCGTGGCCAGCGGTCATTCATGCTCCCGGCTAGCCTTACCAGCCGAATTCCTGCTAGCTGCAACTGCTCTGGTGAGCCAGCTTCCCGCGTGGCCAGAATCTGTAGTTCAGCTATCGGACCCCTGGGCGGGGAGGGCGCTTACCGCCCTGGCCCGCGGTTCACGGGGTGTGGCCGAGGAGCCGGGCGATCGCTCCGGCCGACAGGTCCGCCTTGGCCAGGAACCCGGCCGCCGGGCTCGCGGCGATCAGCTCGGCATAATCCGCTTCATCCCGCGCCGAGATCAAGATCACCGCAGGGCCTCTGTCTTCATCCCGCACCAGCCGGGCCAGGTCAAAGCCGCTCTCCTCGCCCAGCCCGATGTCAGCCAGGACAACGTCCGGCTGCAGCGCCCGGACCTGCCGCAGCGCCTGGGCAATGCTCGAGGCCACCCCGACCACGGTCACGCCGTCCCGCTCCAGCACGGCACCCGCTGTCGCGAGGAAGGCATCGCTGTCGTCAACGATGAGGCACCGCAGGGGCATCCGGTCATGCTGGCAGCCACACGCCCCGGCCGCATTGCGGCTAGCAGGAATTCCCGGCCAGCACCCAAGTCCAGGTTCCGGCTAGCCGGTACGGGGGCTGCCCGCCTGCCAGGCAGACCGGGCCGCGCCGGCGAGCGATCGTGGGCGGTAGAGGGCACGACCCGCCAGGCGCCTGGCTTGCGCGCACGATGGAGGAGGCAGTGATGCTGAACAGCGGACAGACCGTGGCCGGGGTGACGGTCCCGGACACCAAGCTGGCCCGCGAGGCCACCGAGCTGATCCGGGATCGCACCAGCGACCTGGTGTACAACCACTCCCGCCGGGTCTTCTGGTGGGGCAGCCTGCAGGGCGGCAACCGCGGCCTCAGCTTCGACCCCGAACTGCTGTACATCGGGGCGATGTTCCACGACCTCGGCCTGAACGCAGAGTTCCGCGATAGCGGCCGCCGCTTCGAGGTGAACAGCGCCGACGAGGCCCGCCACTTCCTGCAGGGCCATGGCGTGCCCGAGGACAGCATCCGCCGGGTATGGACCGCCATCGCGCTGCACACCACGCCCGGCATCCCGGAGTTCATGGAACCCGAGGTCGCGCTGGTCACGGCGGGGGTGGAGTACGACGTGCTCGGCATCGGCTATCACGACATCAGCGACACCGACCGGGCCGCCATCACCGCGCTGCACCCGCGGCCGGACTTCAAACGCCAGATCCTGCAGGCGTTCACCGACGGCATGGAGCCCAGGCCAGACACCACGTTCGGCACCGTCAACGCCGACGTCCTCCAGCGGTTCGTCCCCGGTTTCCAGCGCGGCAACTTCGTCGACATCATCGAGACCTCGGATTGGCCGGAGTAGCGCCCGGTCTCCCCGGTTAGTGGATCAGCAGGTGGGCGCGGGAATGCTCCGGCCGCTGGGCGCGGCTCCCGCCCGGGCCGATAATCGTGGGATGCCGTCACCGTCTGGGACAGCCGGCGCAGCGCCGCTGAGCCGGCCCGCACCGCGGGTCGTGCTCGCCGATGACGACGTCCTGCTCCGCGAGGGCCTGGCCAGCCTGCTGGAGCGCTCCGGCTTCGACGTCGCCGGCCAGGCCGGCAACAGCCCCGAACTCCTCGCGCTGACCCGCTCCGCCCAGCCCGACCTGGCCATCATCGACATCCGGATGCCCCCCGGGCACGCCACCGAGGGCCTGCAAGCCGCCCAGGTCATCCGCGCCGAACTGCCCGCCACCGCCATCATCGTGCTGTCCGCCCACGTCGAAGTCGACGAGGCCATGGACCTGCTGGCCGGCGGGGAACGCACCGGCTACCTGCTCAAAAGCCGCATCACCAACGTCGCCGAATTCATCGACACCATCAGCCGGATCACCGCCGGCGCCTCCGTCGTCGACCCGTCCCTGGTCTCCGAACTCATCCAGGCCCGCCGCCGCCGCGACCCCCTCGACGTCCTGTCCCCCCGCGAACACGAAGTCCTGGCCCTGATGGCCGAAGGCGCCTCCAACGCCGGCATCGCCCGCCGGATCTACGTCACCGAAGGCACCGTCGAAAAACACGTCCGCAGCATCCTGACCAAACTCAACCTGCCCGAAACCGACACCGAGCACCGCCGCGTCCTCGCCGTCCTCAGATTCCTCGAAGCACGCTAACCAGGCCAGGTGTCAGATGCGTTCGGCCGTCGCGTCCGGCGGCGGGGGGATCGCGTCCGGGTCCTCGCCGATCGCGTAGATGATCTCGAAGCAGCCGGTGAACTGGCTGATGTCCTCGTCGGTGATGCTGATCGCCGGTGAACGATTCTTCAGGATCATCCGGAGCTCCCGGGCAGGCCAGTAGAGCAGCTCATGGAAGGCGTCGAAGCGCCGGCCGCTGGCTCGTGCGTAGGCGAGTACTTTCCGGACGTACAGATCCCGGTCGCTGTCGCGGCGCACGACGGAAACGGCCAGATCGAGATCGCCCGGGTAGCCGGCCACCGGATCCAGGTAACTCCCGAACACCGCGATCTCCCCGATGCTCAGCAGCCGGGCTGGATCCGCGTTGTACGCCCGCGCTCGGTCGGCGACCTGCACGAGATGCCGCCGGGCCGTAGCCCGGCTGATGGGCTTAAATTCACTCATTCTCACATGGCATCAGATTGACGCTTGAAGGCGCTGACCAAGTGTTTGACGAGTCGCCAGTGCCTTGTGGGTGGAAGGCTAGCTGAAGATGATGTGACTTTAAGTTGCTATAAGTGTAAAGTCAACACTCGTTGCGGCTTTGTTACAGCGTCAGCTGACCTGGGCAGGTAGGGTCGCGGGACACCCTGCCGCGGACCTGGCTGGCGGCGCTCCCGCAGGAGCCAGCCAGCAGCTCTGCTCACAGCTCAGCGAGGCATCGTTACTGTCCACCCGGACACGGGGAGAACCTCTTGCCCACTGAAAGACCGCTGGCCGACGGCGCGAGAGCCAGCAGCACCAGCGGGCCGCGCGACACCGGGCGGCCCGGCTTGTTCAGCGACGAGCGCCAGGAGGAAATCCTGGCCCTGATCCGGCAGGAGAAACGGGTCTCGGTCTCCTCGCTCGCAGACCGTTTCGCCGTGGTCGGCGAGACCATCCGGCGCGATCTGGCGGATCTGGAGCAGCGCGGTCTCATCCGGCGCGTGCACGGTGGCGCGATCCCGGTCGAGAGGGTGACGTTCGAGCCACCGATCGAGGCCCGCCACGACCTCATGAGACCGGAGAAAGAACGCATTGCCCTGGCAGCCCTCACCGAGCTGCCCGGGGAAGGGTCCGCCTTCATCGAGGCCGGAAGTACCACCAGCTTCCTCGCCGCGGTGCTGCCTGCTGACTGCAGTCTTACTATCGTGACCAACGGCGGCTACATCGCCAGCACGCTTGCCCGCCACCCGAACCTCACGGTGCTCGCGGTGGGCGGCCGGGTCCGCCCGCGCAGCCTGGCGTGCGTCGACGACTGGGCGCTCGACACACTGTCCAGGCTGCGGGTAACCGTGGCGTTCCTCGGCACCAACGGCCTCTCACCCGAGAACGGCCTGACCACCCCGGACCCGGCCGAAGCCGCCGTGAAACGCGCCACGCTCTCCATCGCCCAGCACACCGTGCTGCTCGCCGACCACTCCAAGATCGGAGTAGCCAGCCTGCTCCGCTACGGCGACCTGGACCAGGTTGACACGCTGATCACCGACAGCGGCGTGCCCCAGGACCAGGCGTGCGACCTGCAGGACGCGGGGCTACGGGTAATCCGCGCCTGAGGGTGGCCGGGCCGCCCGTCCAGCGGATTTAGCTGGTGGCCTGGACGGCGTCGGCGGCCGTCTTGATGAGTTGTGCCACGTCGTCGGGGTGGGAGACCATCGCGCAGTGGCCCGACGGGATTTCGATGGTGGTCGCGCCCATGCGCTTGGCGAACTGGCGCTCGGCGTCGGGCGGGATCGCCTCATCGTTCCCGGCGACCAGGAACCAGGACGGGTGTGATTTCCAGGCCGGGACGCCCATCACGTCCTGCAGGGTGCTGCCGGCCAGCGCTTGCTGCACGGCGAACATGACCCGGGCCTTGACCGGGTCTATGTCAGCGGCGAAGTGGTTCACGAAGTCATCCTCCGGCACCCAGGCGAAGCCCTGCTTGTCGAAGTCCAGGTGCGCGAGCGCCGGGGTCGGGGGACCTCCCTGCGCCAGCAGCCCGCCGATCGACTCGCCCTCGTCCAGCCCGAAGGCCGCGATGTAGACCAGTCCGGCCACGTTTGGCGCGTCCGTACCCAGGGCGGTCATGATCTGGCCGCCGTAGGAGTGGCCGGCGACGACGGTCGGGCCGTCCTGGCGGTCCAGCACCTGGCGCAGCCGTGCGACGTCGGCGTCCAGCGAGGACTCCGGGAACTGGGGGGCGGTGACGTTGTAGCCGCCGGCCTGCAGGCGCTCGATGACGGCGCTCCAGCATGAGCCGTCCGCCCACGCGCCATGCACAAGAACGATATTCGGTCGAGCATTCATACGGGGTGATTCCTTCCTCATAACCGTCTTCACGACGGTCCTCGTTGCCTCTTGTGCGGGAATCCGCATGCCGTGCTGATGTGCCCGCTCGCCGTAAAGAGCGGCCCGCAGAACACCGTTTGCCCTGCGAAGGCCACCCAGCGGTGCCAGAAGCGCAGAACGCGGAACTTCGCAGCAACGAGATTCGGACGCTGCTCGGGCACATCTCCAGGCCGCATATTCTGACTGCCGGGGGCTGGAGCAGCATTTCCATTAATCGCTCTCCCACGGTTGCACGGCGGGAGCCGGATAGCAAGGCCCGCGGCGGTCATGCCTGCTTCGTGCCCCTGCGAAGTCGGTCTGCAGCCGGCTGTTTCCGGCGGTGGCGTGAACCGCCGGCAACGGGCCGGGAAACACGATTTCAGGATAATCATGCCCGCCAGGTGCCGGCCAATTCCCCGACCTCGCGGGACAGTTCTTCAGTGCTGGCATCAGAATGGGAGAACTGGCCTCAGGTTGTCTTGATCAGGCCGCCGTCAATGATGTAGTTGACGCCGGTGATGTTCCCGGCGCGGCCCGATGCCAGGAAGGTGATCAGCGTGGCGACCTCCTCGGGGGTGGTGAAGCGCCCGGTGGCGAACCCGCCGATCCCGGCGATGATCGTCTGACGGGCGGTGTCGGCGTCCACGCCCGTCGCCTTCGCCACCGTCTCGGCCACGCCGTGCTCCCCCAGCCACAAGTCGGTCGCCACAGGGCCGGGTGACACTGCGTTGACCCTGATCCCCCGGGGACCGAACTCCTGGGCCAGGGTCTTGGTGAGATTGACCAGCGCGGCCTTTGCCGCGCCGTAGTCGATCGTGGCCGCGTCCGGCTGGAAGAAGGCATTGACCGAGGCGACGTTGACGATCGCGCCGGTGCCCCGCCCGGCCATCGCGGTGATCGCCGCCCGGCTGGCCCGCAGCGCGATGAAGAAGTTCATCTGCATCGCCCAGGCAAAATCCTCGTCGCTGGTGCCCAGGAACCCCTCCGTCCGCATCCGGACCGCGCCGACGTTGTTGACCAGCACGTCAATCTGACCGTGCTCCTCGATCGCACGCTGGATCAGCCGTGCCGGCCCGTCTGCCGCGGACAAGTCAACCGCCACGGGGGTAACCCCCTTGAGGCCGTCGAGAGTGCCGGTGGAATGCGATCCGGCGACGACAGAGGCGCCCTCGCCGGCCAGCGCCCTGGTGACGGCCAGCCCGATGCCCTTGCCCGCGCCGGTAACCACCGCCACCTTGCCGTCCAGATCGAGGTCCATACCCGTCTCCTTTCGCGATCTCGGTCACGCCCTGGTTGTGGCCCTGTGCCCGGCGGTGGTCAGCCCGTCGCGTGCGCCGCGTCGACGATGACCCGGGTGACGACACCTGGATCGGAGATCATGGACAGGTGCGGTGCGCGCACCTCGGTGATGTGCGCGTGGGCGTGCCGGGCCATGGCCAGCTGCTCGGCCGGCGGGATGACGTGGTCAGCGGTGCCGACCACGGCCCACGACGGGATCGTCTTCCAGGCCGGCACGCCGCTCTTCTGGCCCAGCGCGATGGTCGAGAGCGGCTCCTGCGCTGCGGCGAGTACCCGGGCTTCCCTGAGCGGCAGGCCGTTGGCGAAGCACGAGGGGAACAGGCTCTGCTTGACGTACGCGTCGAACACGCCGGCCGGCGCACCGGGGAACGTCGCGAGATTGAAGATGGTGGTCGGGTCGGCCGCCACGACGCAGGACCCGGGCACGGCTGAGGCGAGCTGCCCGATGGTCTGGCCCTGATCGGGCGCGAACGCGTCCACATAGACGAGCGCCTTGACCTGCTTGTTCCCGGTGGCGGCGTTCGTGATGACCGCGCCGCCGTAAGAGTGCCCGACCAGGACGATGGGCCCGGAAATGGTCTGCAGGAAGTCGGCCAGGTAAGCCGGGTCATAGGCGAGACCCTGCAGCGGGTTCGGTGGCACGTCCACCGGGTAACCGTCTGCCTGCAGCCGCCGCACCACGCCGTTCCAGCTCGCGCTGTTCGCCCAGGCACCGTGCTCCAGCACGATCGTGGGCAGCGGCCCCGACGTGTGATGCGACGTCACTGGCGACTGGGCAGAGGCGGCAGCCGCTCCTGTCACCGCCAGTCCGGCCACGGCGACCAGGCCTGCGACTATCCCACCGCGCCGGAACAGCCGGGCGCGGGCGGACTCGATCTTCTTCACAAGGGGCTCCTGTAGTTCGCGAGTGGCCGATGTAGTGCGCGATTTGCCATGATTGACGAGCTGGCGGCGCAGACGGCATGCGAAACTCGCTGTCTGCGCCGTCGCAAATGCAGAAACAGCAATAACGCTGATTTAGGGCCGGTGCGGCTAGTTCCCTATGGGCATCGGAGGCGGGCCCCCGCTGGGGCGTTCCCGCCGAATTAACAGCGGATGAACAGCTGCGTAAGCGCTCCGATTAGCGAGGCAGCCGCCGCCTGAAATGGCTCACCCGCACCCCCAGGATCACATAACTTGACTGCCAGGGTCCGGGGCAGAATCTACCGCTTGCTTTCGTGCCCACCCTCGCACCTCAGTCACCCGATAGCAAGTCTCGGCACCCGGGCCAGCCCCGGCAACGACCTGGATACCTGCTCGAGGAATACGGGGTTCAGCTCCGCCAGCCGGTCAGGGCGATGACGGCAGTGTAGATGCCGAGGCCCAGCAGGATGGTCGCGGTGATGCGGCGTACCCAGGCCATGGGAATGAGCTCCAGGCTCTTGGCCCCGAGGTTGATGGCCAGGGCTGCGACCACCCATAGCCCGAGGACTGCCCCGGCGAACACGGCCACGGGGTTGTAGCGGGCGGCCAGGTTCGCCGCGGTGAGCTGGGTGATGTCGCCCCACTCGGCCAGGAAGACCACGCCGAAGCTGGTTCCCGCGATCCGCAGGAAGGATGCGGGCGGGCTGCCCTGGCGGGCCGCGTCCGCCCCTTCCGGATGCTGCGGGCGGAAACTGCTCCGCCACAAGTAGGCCGATCCGGCCAGGAACAGCACGGCCACGATCCCGTCCACGAGGTGCTGCGGCAGCAGGGAGAGCAGCCGCCCGGCTGTGACCGCGATGGCCATCTGAACCGCGAACGCGGCCGCGGCCCCGGCCCACACGTATGCGGGCCGGTAGCGGGTACCCAGGACTAGCGATGCGAACAGCGACTTGTCCGGGAGCTCGCCCAGAAACGTCAGGCCGAACGCGACGGCGGCAGCAGCCAGGTAAGACAACGCGGAGATCCCATCGGTCGGTTGCCTATCCGACCCGGGATCCTCCTAATGTCCCTTCGGCCGGATGCACTCAACAGCCGAAGGTCTCGTCCGCCACGTCACCGTGACCCGGTGGCCGGGCGCGCACCGCGCGCCAGCATGTCGAACCAGCCGACGAAAGGACTACTCCCCTTCCGTTTCAACATAGCAGGGGCGGAACCCGCCCAAGGCCATGTCCGGTAGGTCGCTCCGCGGGTCTCTTCGCCTGGCTCCATCACGGCCGGCGGCGGCCTCCGCGCCACCGGCTGAACCGTGTGGCCTGGCCGGACGTGACTCCCATAGGGGCCAGACGGGGGGAGCTGGGTGCTGGGCAATCTGATCAACCGGCATGATGCGGCTGAGGCTGGGCCGCAGGCGCGGCGCCACGTCAGCGGCCACGAGGGGCTGGACCGCGGCCAGGTTGGGATATGACGCCACGTAGTCCCCCGGGCGGGGGGATACCCCGGATACGGGTGGCAGGCATAGGCCTGCTGGCCGCCGGCGTGGCCGCGGCGCTGTACGTGGCGGGCCGGGTCCATACCGTGGACCCGGCAGCCAGCTTGTTCGGGCGCCAGTACCTCGCCGCGGTCGCGCTGAAGGCGCTGCTGGCCAGCGTGCTGCTGGGCCTGGCCGCGCTGCAGGTGCTGCTGGCCCTGTGGATGTACCGGAAGCTGCCGCTGGCAGGCAGCCCGCCGCACCCGGTGCGGCGGGCACACCGGATCACGGGGTTCGCGCTGTTCGCGCTCAGCCTCCCGGTCGCCGCGCATTGCCTGATCGCCTATGGCGTGCAGATGACCAGCGTGCGGGTCGCAGTGCATTCCCTGGCCGGGTGCTTTTTCTACGGTGCGTTCACCGCGAAAGTCCTGCTGGTGCGCACGAGGAGGCTCCCCGGATGGGTGCTGCCAGCCGTGGGCGGGACACTCGCGGTCACTGTTGCCGTGCTGTGGTACTCCTCAGCGCTGTGGTTCTACAACGGCAACCAGCTCCCGCACCTGTAGGGCGGCACGCCGGTGTCAGCGGACGGGCCCGCGCCGCGCGATCAGGATCGTGAAGATCACCTCGAAGGTGATCACCTGTTCTGACCTGAGCGAGAGGGAGCGAGGCCCTGCCCTGGCCCCGGATCCACCGGGCGTACTGGATCACTCCCGCCGTGAGCTGGCGTTATTTATATCTTTTGGGACCTTCTTGGTACTGCCTTGACACGGCACCCCCGGCCGGTATTAATGAGGGGTGCGCGTTGGCGCCGAGGAAGCCGGTGAGAGTCCGGCACGGTCGCGCCACTGTGAGCAGGTCTTCGGCTTGTGAGTCAGATCTTCGGCCAGCGCGCTGCCCCACTGGATGACGGGACGCACGATCCCGGAGGAGGCTCCACATGAGCAGCATGTCCACGCCCCGCGCTGTCACCCGCCCGGTCGCCCTGCCGATCTCAAGGGCCATGCTGTGGCTGGTCGGCACGGCCCTGGTCGCGCTGGCGGTGTATTACTTCATCGGTGTCGACCAGGGCGCCACGTCGGTGTTTGGCAAGTCGATGATGATCCACGAGTTCGTCCACGACTCGCGTCATTTCCTCGGCTTCCCCTGCCACTGAACCGGCCCGGGACGTCGGTCATGGAAAAGAAACTCATCCTCCGCGGCGTACTCGCCGGGGCCATCGCCGGGCTGCTCGCGTTCATCTTCGCCCGGATCTTCGCTGAGCCGGTCATCAACCAGGCCATCAGCTACGAATCAGGCCGCGACGCGGTGATCGCGGCGCTGGACAAGGCCGCGGGGCTGCCCGCCCCGCCGCCGGGCCCGGACATCTTCAGCCGGACCATCCAGGCCAACATCGGGATCGGCACCGGGATGATCGCGTTCGGCACCGCGATGGGCGCCCTGTTCGCGGTGGCCTACGCCCTGTGCCTGGGCCGGGTCGGCAACGTCCGGCCCCGCACCCTGGCCCTGCTGCTCGCCGGAGCCGGGTTCCTCGGGATCTACCTGCTGCCGTTCATCAAGTACCCGGCCAACCCGCCCTCGATCGGCCACCCTGAGACCATCCAGGCCCGCGGCGGCTACTACCTGCTCATGGTCCTCGCCTCGGTGGTGCTGCTGATCGCCACGGTCTGGCTCGGGCAGCGGCTGAAGGAACGGTTCGGCACCTGGAACGCGGCGCTGCTGGCCGGAGCGGCGTTCGTGGTCGCGGCGGGGATCGTGATGGCGCTGCTGCCGCAGCTCGGCCACCTGGCGTTCAACGAGCAGACCTACGGCAACCACGCCACCGAGACCCCGCTGCCGCTGACCAACGCGAAGGGAGCGATCGTCTATCCCGGGTTCCCCGCCGACGTGCTGTTCAACTTCCGGCTGTACTCCGTCGCCGCGCAGCTCGTGCTGTGGTCGGCCATCGGGCTGATCTTCGCCCCCCTGGCCGGCCGGCTGCTGGCTCCCGGGCCAGCCAGCGCCGAACTGCGCACCACCGAGCCAGCCGGAGTGTGACACGCTGAGGTTCGGTGCCCACTTCGCAGACCGAACCTCGCGACGTGCCGGGCGGCGCTGATCTAGCCGCCCGGCACGCGGCGGAGCTGGCCCAGCTCGGACCGTATTTCGCCGTGAGTATCCATCCGCCTGGCCAGTCCCTGCCTTCCCCATGGCGGCCGCTCAGCACTCTGCTGGACTCCCCGGAAGACCTGGAGCAGCGGATCGCGGAAGTCCGCGCGGCGCTGGCCGCGGGCCGTCCGCCCGATGCCGTGGAGTTCCGGGTCGCCGCATCAGTGACCCACCTCGGTGTGGCGGCCCGGCTGATCTCCCCCGCCCTCGGGACGGCGGTTCTCCTCGGCCGGGTGCCGCCGATGGACCCAGCTGGGGTGCACTGGCAGCCAGTCCTCGGCGGCCCGCTGCCCCTGTCGCTGCCTGCCTCCGCCCTGGCCGGGCCCGGGGACCAGCCCGGCGCTGGCCAGCTAGCCGGTGAGCTGCTTCAGGGCCTGCTTAATGGGCCGGTTCGTGCACTCACGGGGGTCACCGCCGCCATGTCCGTGTCCCCGATCGTGCTGCACGGCAACATCGCGTCCGCGGTCAACGCCGCCGCCTCCATGATCGCCACAGCACGTCCCGGACTCGCCACCCGGGCAGCCACCATCCGAAGCGCACTGCTGAGCGCCCCGGAGCTGGCCGGAACCTGGACCCAGCAGCGCGGAGGGGTTCCGCAGGCGAAGCTGCTGCCTGATCTACCGGGCCGCCCCGGCGCCCACCTCAGCCGTCTGCGGGGACTGCATCCTGAACACGACGTCACCTCCGACTCGGCCCGGTTAGGAGATCTCGGTCTGCCGGGCAGGAACGTCACCGCCAGCGTCGAACCGGGAGCGCCGCGGCCAGCTGCGGCCACCATGACCCGGGTGAGGCCTGGGATGATGCGGCTATGGCTGATGAGATCGAGCCATTCACGATCGGCGTGGACGGCGCAGCGCTGGGGGATCTGCGTGACCGGCTGCGGCGCACGCGGTGGCCCGAGCGCCAGACGGTGGGTGACTGGTCACAGGGCGTCCCGCTGGGCTATCTGCAGGATCTGTGCCGCTACTGGGCCAGCCGCTACGACTGGCGGGCCGCGGAGGCGCGGATCAACCAGATCCCGCAGTTCATGACCAGGATCGACGGCCTGGATGTGCATTTCCTGCACCTCCGCTCGCCGCATCCGGACGCGATACCACTGATCATGACTCATGGCTGGCCGGGATCATTCTTTGAGTTCGAGCGGGTCCTTGGCCCGCTGACTGACCCGCGTGCATACGGCGGTGGCGCTGGCGATGCGTTCGATGTGGTCGTCCCGTCGCTTCCTGGCTATGGGTTCAGCGGCAAGCCGTCCGCCACCGGCTGGGACATCCACCGCATCGCCCGCGCCTGGGCAGAGCTGATGACACGGCTGGGCTACGACCGGTTCCTGGCCCAGGGCAGCGACTGGGGCACCAGCGTGTCCACCAGCCTGGCGTTGCATCAGCCCGGCCGGCTGCTGGGCATCCACCTCATCCCCCCGCTGGCGCCACCTGACCGCAACGCCGATGACCTGACCAGCCGCGAACGTGCCGCGCTGGCCGATCTGGACGAACGCGGCCGCACCGGATCGGGCTACTCGGCCGAGCACGGCACCAGGCCGCAAACCATCGGCTACTCGCTGACCGATTCACCGGCCGGACTGTGCGCCTGGATCGTGGAGAAGCTGTGGGCCTGGACCGACCACCCCGGCGATCTCAGCCAGGTTCTCACCGCCGATCAGGTGCTGGACAACATCTCCCTGTACTGGCTGACCGGCACCGGCGCCTCCTCGGCCAGGCTGTACTGGGAGAGCATCACGCAGGTCACCGACTGGTTCACCACCGCCACCCACGACGTCATCACCGTCCCGGCCGGATGCAGCATCTTCCCCAAGGAAGTACCGCGGCCATCCCGCCGCCAGGCGCAGCGCCGGTTCGCCAACATCGTGTACTGGAACGAACCCAACCGCGGCGGCCACTTCGCCGCCTGGGAACAACCCGCCCTCTTCATTGACGAAGTCCGCGCCGTCGCCCGAAGCTGCCACCACCATCCGCGCCAGCCCGCGTGAACACCCGCGGCCGGCCAGCCAGGCCGGCACCCGGCCGCCGGGAGGTCAGAAGGTCCATCGGGTGGCGCCGCCAGGCTCCTTGGTGGCGACCGCGTAGGCGTCCTCGGGCATGAACTCGTACACGTACCACGGGGGCGGGCCGGCGCTCGGGGCGCTGAAGTCGTGGGTGAAGCCGCCGTCGGCCACGGTCGGTGCCCAGCCGCCCCCGGCGAACACCCCGGCGAGGCGCTGCAGCAGCGCCTCGTCGGTGACACGGGCGGCCCGGCCTTCCAGCGCCACGTCGTAGCCGTGGATGGCGACGCCGAAGGCGCAGCGCGGGTCATGCTCGATGTTCCGGATCTTGCGCGACCGCGGGCCGCCGCAGAAGTAGTAGCGGTCGTCCACCCAGAAGGCGCCGACCGCGGTCATGTGGGGACGGCCGTCGACGTCGATGGTTGACAACCAGAAGGTGTGGTGGCCGGGTCCACCGGTGCCGGGTTCCTGGGTCAGATTGGTCTCGAGCGTCCGGCGCACATCGCTCCAGTCGAGCGGGGCGAGTTCGTAGAGGTCGGCGAGGTTCTTCGCCCGGGGTCTGGTAGCAGCCATGTCAGTACCGACGATCGACGACGGCGGTACTCACCGGCCAGACCCCAAATCCCGGCTGCAGCGGGCAAGTCGCGCATGCCGGGAGGGGGACCCTGGCCGGGTCGCGGCTATTCCAGGAATCTTCTGCCAGCCGAACTTTCTCGATGGCGGTATCACGAGTGAACGGGGGAAGCGGCGGGCGCGTAGCCATATGCTCTCATCATGGATTGTCTGACACTGCTCCGAATAGTGCCGGGTGACTTAACTGTGCGCCGCAGTTCCGAGTATCAGGAATTGCTGGCGGCTGACCCAGCCGGGATAGCGGGCCACCATGGCGTCGAACAGATCCTGTTCGGCCAGGCGTGCCTCGCGTAGCTGCCCGTAGTACTCGATGTAGCCTCGGGACTCGGCCAGGACCGAGGGTGGATTGCCCTGGGTTGGGTCCTTGTGGCCGGTGACGACGGCGGCGGGGCGAAGCGCGGCTAGCTTGTCGAGGGCGGCGATCCATTCGGCCCGGCTGTCGGGGGTCGTCGCGCCCACGTACATGTGGCAGTGGTTGTACGCGACGTCGCCCGAGACGATCAGGCCCAGGGCCGGCACATGCAGCGCGGTGGTGTCCACGGTGTCGGTGTGCCCGGTTTCGATTACCTCCAGGGGGAGGCCCTCGAGCTCGATGTGCCCCGTGTCGAGTGGTTCGGCCAGCGCGACCGGGTCGGCGATCTGGCCGGGGAAACGCGCACGGGCGCCGTTGTCGAGCACCGGCGAGGTGGTCTGGGCGCGCATCTGCTCCACCGTGCCTGCGGTCGCCACCGCGCGGGCGCCCGGGAACCGGGCGAGCAGGACGGACAGGCCGAGGAAGTGGTCGCCGTGGCCGTGGGTGATATAGATCGTGGTGAGCCGGCGCTGGTGCAGCCCAATCCAGTCGGCGAGCGCCGTGGCCTCAGGGATGGTCTCCAGCGCGTCCACGAGGACGGCGTCACGGGCACCGAAGATCAGCGTCGACGTCGAGGGATCCCAGGCCGGCGGGTCGCCGACCCGCGGCGGCGGGGCGGCGAACGGCTTTGACGGTGCGACGAACACGTCGTAACTCAGCATGGGACGGCTCGGCATGGCGCGGCTTGGCATGCTCACTCCCGGGTGGATGCGGGCTGGTCATTTCCTACCGTGGCGGCTGGCGTGACCAGGTAATCGTTGTCGTGGTCGGCACCCCGTCGCGGGGATGCGGATCGGAGGCGGACAGCACGAGCGTGCCCGGCTCGCGGAACTGCACCTGCCGGAGCTGGGTGGTGCCGAGCCAGCTCGGGATCACCGACACCTGCAGGTGATGAGCGACGGTCCGGGCCTGCTCGTCGGCGTCGTAGGGACCGGAGTACGCGATGTAGTACGCGTCCGGCTCGTGGTCGTCTTCTTTGTAGGGGCCTGGCCTGGCCAGCTGGGCGGACATGTACCCATCGGGGGTGTACAGGATGGTCCCGAGCGGGTTGATCGCCCAGCGGGTGATCGCTCCGGCCCCCGCCGGCGGTCACTTCGAGCCGACGAGCCGCCAGCATCCGACCGCCGTTCACGAATGCCTTGCTCAGACATCGAGCTGCTCCTTCATGCCGGTTGCCACGAAGCCGCCCAGCGCCAGGGAGCCACGCGGTGCATCCTGCCCAGTGTGAATCGGCCGGGTTCTGCAGGACCGTCAGCCTGAGTAGGAATCCTGCTTCTTGCCAAACATGTTCTCAGCGAGCGAGCTCTTCTGCCCTTCGTCGGGAATGATGATCCACGCCACCAGGTAGGCCAGGACGCCCGCGCCTCCGGTGATAACGGAAACGACGGCCCAGATCACCCGGACCAGGGTCACATCGAGGCCGAGGTAGTCGGCGACGCCCGCGCACACCCCCGCCAGCATCCGGCCATCCCGCGCGCGCACCAGTACCCGTCTTCCGCTGCTGTCCCTCATCCGAACCATCTCCTGATGACCACGGGGATAGCTGGCCACCGTCGGCGGCTGATTCCCGCTGCCTCACCCCAGGCTACGCTTGAACTAGAAAACTAGCAACACGTTTCATGAATTAGTGGTATGCTTTGCGGAGTGGCGACCTGGAGTTTCCTGACCAACCATGCCCGGGTTCTGCTGTGCATCGCCCGCGATCCGGGGGCCCGGCTGCGCGACATCGCGGCCGGCCTGGGCATCACCGAACGCGCTGCTCATGGCATCGTCAACGATCTCGCCAATGCGGGCTACGTAATCAAGCACAAAGACGGCCGCCGCAACCGCTACCAGATCCAGGCCCACCTGCCGCTGCCCGAGGCCGGCCACGGCGGCCTGGCCATCGGCGAAGTGCTCGAACTCCTCGCTGGCCCGCAAGCCGCCATCCAGCGGACAGCCCGGCCGGGTGACCCCGGCGCCAGCGGCATCGGCGAGGCAGGGCCGCACTCTCCCGGGATCCGCTGACCAGAAGCAGTTGTAGCCTGTCACGGCCGGCACCCGCTGGCCGACGCCATCCCTGCAACCGTCGCCTGGTACCGGGCCGGGCCATCACCTGAAGGCGATCACCCCTGACCCTCCCGCGAACGGCCCGGCGCGCGCCAGCGAGCCCGGCTCCGTCTAGCTTCCTCTTGTGCCCGCTTCCGCCGCGTAGTCTCATTGCCACTACAAGAACGGGGCCTGGCTTGCCCGCCGGGCGTGCATGCTCGCACCAGCCGCCTGGCGTGTCCTGTGGGCGCTCCGAGGCGCTCCTCCAGGGCGAAGCCGGCTGACCCGGTCGCAGTGAGCGCAGGTGCGGTCCGCCCGTGGCCGGCCACTCACCGCGGGCTGGGGCCGACAACGAGGCTGGAGGATTGGTGCGCGAGTACCAGCAGTACATCGGCGGCGAATGGGTCAGCTCGGACAACCTGTTCGACGATCTCGACCCCTACCGTGGCACGGTCATGGCCCGCGTCCCGGCAGGAACCAGGGCGGACGCGGCCCGCGCGGTCAACGCGGCAGCCGCGGCGTTCCCGGCCTGGGCTGAGCTGCCGCCCGCGGACAAGCAGGCCATGTTCCTCCGGGCCGCCGACATCGTGGAGCGGCGGCAGGCGGAGATCACCGCGCTGCTGGCGGCCGAGACCGGCTGCGCCGGCGCCTTCGCCGGCTTTCAGGTACTGACGGCGACCCGGCTGCTGCGCCAGGCGGCCAACTGGGGGTACCTGCCGGTCGGAGAGGTCATCCGCTCCGACACCCCCGGCACGTTCGCCCTGGCGTTGCGCAAGCCGCTCGGCGTGGTGGCCGGCATCTCGCCGTGGAACGGGGCGCACGTACTGGCCTGGCGCACCGTGGTCAACCCGGTGGCGTTCGGCAACACGGTGGTGCTCAAGCCGTCGGAGGAATCGCCGGTGTCGGCCGGGCTGCTGGTGGCGGAGATCATGGCCGACGCCGGCTTCCCGGCCGGGGTGGTCAACGTGGTCACGCACGCGCGCGGTGAAGCGGTTCCGATCGCGGATGAGTTTTTCGACCGTGCCGAGGTGCGGTGCATCAACTTCACCGGGTCCTCGGCCACCGGCCGGATGCTCGCGGAGCGGGCAGGCCGGCACCTCAAGCGCTGCGTGCTGGAACTCGGCGGCTACAACCCGCTGATCGTGCTCGCCGATGCTGACCTGGATTACGCCGTCGAGGCCGCCGCGTTCGCCGCGTTCTTCCACTCCGGGCAGATCTGCATGAACGCCCGCAAGGTGCTGGTCGAGCGGCCGGTCTACGACACCTTCATCGACCGGCTCGTCGCGCGGGCCGGATCACTGGCGGTCGGTGACCCCGCGGCCGCCGGGACGGTGATCGGGCCGCTGATCACCCCGGCCGCGCGTGACCGGGTAGCCCGGGAAGTCGAGGAGGCTGTGGCCGCCGGCGCCAAGGTGCTCGCGGGCGGGGACACGGACGGGCCGTGCTACCGTCCCACGATCCTGGCCGGCGTTCCGGCTGGCGCCCGCATCCATTCCGAGGAGACCTTCGGCCCGGTGCTTGTCGCCCAGCCGGTGGACAACGCCGAAGAGGCGGTGGCGATCGCGAACTCCACCCGGTACGGACTCAGCGCCGGGCTCATCACCAGCGACAACCAGCGCGGCTTCGCGCTCGCCCGGCGCATCGACGCCGGCGTCGTGCACGTCAACGACCAGACCATCGCCGACGAGCCACAACTGCCGCTCGGCGGGGTCAAGGACAGCGGGTGGGGCAGGTCCGGTCCGGCCTCGATGGCGGACTTCACCGAAATCCAGTGGATCACCACCAGGGATGGCACCGGCACCTACCCGATCTAGCCGCGCCGGCCCGCTCGCCATCTGACGAGCAACACGGCAGATGCCGCCATGGCGTGTTGCCTCCCGCCGTGGGTCGTGCGACGCTGGCAGGACTTAGCGAGCCTGGATCGGTCCAGACCATGTGCTCCCTCGCCGCTTGCAGCCCTGCGTTGAAGGTGGCGAGACCTTATGGCAGACCCTGGGATGAATTATCCCGCCGGGACCGACGGAGAGCGACGCCCCGCGCGAATACCCGGCG
>CAVQNH010000025.1:0-185692 GCA_963713815.1 uncultured Actinomycetes bacterium | reverse complement strand
GCCCGGGCCGCCGCGGATGTGCAGCGGGCCGCGTTTCTCCTAACGAAGATCCATCACGTCTGGATCATCGAGCTGGAGAACGAGTCGTCCAGCGCGACGTTCGGCGACCCCTCCGCCGACCCGGAACTGGCCAAGGTTCTGGTGTCCAGTGGCGCACTGGTCAAGGACTACTACGGCATCGGCCACGACAGCCTGGACAACTACATCGCCGAGATCTCCGGCCAGGCGCCGAACGTGCAGACCGGCCAGGACTGCGAGTACTTCAGCAAGTTCCTCCAGTTCGGCGGGGAGAACTTCGACAAGTGGACCAAGTACGGCCAGCTGTCCGGGGACGGCTGCGTCTACCCGAAATACGTGCGGAACCTCGGCTCCCAGCTGAGCGCGCACGGCCTGAGCTGGAAGTCCTACAACCAGCAGATGGGCAACGACCCGGCCCGGGACGGCACCACGGCCACCGCGCACGGCCCGGCCTGCGGGCATCCCAAGCTGGGCGCGATCGACCAGACCGACGTCACCGGCCCGGCGCACGACAGCTATGCGACCCGGCACAACCCGTTCGTCTACTTCGAGAACATCATCGGCAGCCAGGGGTACTGCGACAGTCACGTGGTCACCCTGACCCCGCTCGCCCATGACCTGGCCAGCGCGTCCACCACCCCCGCCTACTCCTGGATCACCCCGGACACCTGCGCCGACGCGCACGACACCCCGCGGTGCCAGGACGGGGCCAAGGGCGGCCTGAACCAGGCCGACAAGTTCCTGGCCACCTGGGTGCCGCGCATCATGGCCTCCCCCGCCTACCGGCAGGGCGGGCTGATCTTCATCACGTTCGACGAGTCCGGTGACGATACGAACGCGAAGGCCTGCTGCGGCGAGAAGGACAGCCTGGGCTACACCGACCCGTCCCACCCGAACGTCAACGAGCCCGGCCTGTACGGGCCGGGCGGCGGGCGGGTCGGCGCGGTCGCCCTGTCGCCGTTCATCAAGCCCGGCACCAGGACCGGCGTGGACTACAACCACTACTCGCTGCTGAAGACGGTCGAGAAGATCTTCGGGCTCCCGCTGCTCGGCGATGCCAAGCAGCCGCAGGTCAGGGCGTTCGGCTCGGACGTCTTCACGGGCTGACCCCGGGGGCCGCGGCCAGGCGGGCGCCCGCCTGGCCGCGGCCGGGAGTTACCGGATGCCGTAGAGGTGCTCCAGCGCGAGCTGGTCGAGGTGCTCGTAAGCCAGGCCGCGGGCGCTCAGCGTCTCGATGTCGGGGGTGAAGCCCGCGACGTCCCGCCAGGTCTCGCCCTCGGCGAGGGTGGGGGTGGCCAGGTCCTCAACCCCGGACGCGGCCAGCGCCGCCTTCACCTCCGGGTCGGCGCGGAACGACTGCACCTTGTCCCGCAGGATCAGGTAGTTGCGCATGCAGGCGGCCGCGGACACCCAGACGCCCTCATCGTCCTCGGTCCGCGGCGGCTTGTAGTCGAAGTGCACCGGCCCGTCGTAGCCTCCGGTCACCAGCGCGTCCACGACCCAGAAGGCGCCCCGGGCGTTCCCGGCGCCGAACCGCAGGTCCTGGTCGTAGCGCGGCCCGTTCTGGCCGTTCAGGTCGATGTGGAACAGCTTGCCGTGCCACATCGCCTGGGTGATGCCGTGCGCGTAGTTCAGCGAGGCCATCTCCTCGTGCCCGACCTCCGGGTTGATGCCCACTATCTCGGAGTGCTCGAGCTCGTTGATGAAGGCCAGCGCGTGCCCGGCGCTGGGCAGCAGGATGTCCCCCCGGGGCTCGTTCGGCTTGGGCTCGATCGCGAACCGCAGGTCATACCCCTGCTCGAGCACGTACCCCGACAGCAGGTCCAGGCCTTCCTTGTACCGGGAGAGCGCGGCCGCGATGTCCTTGGCCGCGCCCGACTCGGCGCCTTCCCGGCCGCCCCAGAACACGTACGTTTTCGCCCCCAGCTCGGCGGCCAGGTCCAGGTTGCGCATCGTCTTGGCCAGCGCGAACCGCCGGATGTCCCGGTCCGCGGCGGTGAACGCGCCGTCCTTGAAGATCGGGTGGCCGAACAGGTTGGTGGTGGCCGTGGTCACCACCACGCCGGTGTCGTCCAGGGCCCGGCGGAAATCAGCGATCTTCTGGTCCCGCTCCGCGTCCGACGCCTCGAACGGGAACACGTCGTTGTCGTGAAAATTCACCCCGTAGGCACCCAGCTCGGCGAGCTTGCGCACCGCCCGGTCCGCGGCCATCGGCGGGCGTACCGCCCCGCCGAACACGTCCACTCCCTGCCAGCCGACGGTCCAGATACCGAACGAGAACTTGTCCTCCGGGGTCGGCACGTAAGCGTCTGCGGTCACCAGCCTGTCCTTTCCTTAGTTGCCAGACACCTCGCTGTCGCGGGCATCCCGGCAGCGAGCCTCTTCATGGCCGCCGTCCCAGCGGGAGCCCCGGCTGGCCCGGCCCTGGCGATCATCTCTCCCAGACCGGCGTGTCCCAGCCCGCGGTATCCCAGTCCGCCGTGGCCCGGCTGAGCCAGGCGAGCCGCTCGCGGACGACGGGCTCGGGCGGCCCGGTGTACTCCTCCGGCAGGTGACGGGGCCACCCGGGCGGTTCCGGCGTGCCCGCCAGCGCCCACGCGGCCTGCCGCGCGGCGCCCACCGCGACGTACTCCTCCGGCGCCGGCACCAGGACGGGGACCCCGAAGATGCCAGGCGCCAGGCGGCGGGCGGCCTCGGACCGGGCCCCGCCGCCGATCAGGAGCACCCGCTCGCGTGACGCGCCCTGCGCCGCGATCAGGTCGGCCGCCTCGGCCAGGGTGCCGAGCACGGCCTCGATCGCGGCCCGGGCCAGGTTGGCGGGGGTCGCGTTCTGCGTGGTCAGGCCGCGGAGCACCCCGGTCGCGTCGGGCCGGTTCGGGGAGCGCTCCCCGTCCAGGTAGGGCAGCAGCGCGATGCCGCCCGCGCCGGGCTCGGCGGTCAGCGCCCGGGCCGACAGCCCGTCCAGGTCGGTGCCGGTCAGGGCGGCGACCGCGGAGAGCACCAGGCCCGCGTTGACCGTGGCGATCAGCGGCAGGAACCGGCCGGTCGCGTCGGCGAACCCCGCGACCATGCCGGACTCGTCCGCCGCGGCGCGCTCGGTGACCGCGTACGCCGTGCCCGAGGTGCCGATCGAGCTGACCAGCTCGCCGGGCTCCAGGCTGAGCCCGAGGGCGGCGCCCATGTTGTCGCCGGTCCCGGGGGCCAGCATGGCGCCGCCCGCGGTCTCGCCCACGATCTCGTTGGGCTTGGCGATCCGGGGCAGGCCGGGCTCGTGGCCGAGCGCCGCCGCCGCGACCTCGGGCAGCCAGCGGCCCGTCGCCGGGGAGAAGTAGCCGGTGCCGGAGGCGTCGCCGCGGTCGGTGACCGGCTCGGCCCCGCCCGAACCAGACCGGCTCAGACCAGACCGGCCCGGTCGCTGCGACGCGAGCCGCCAGGTCAGCCAGTCGTGCGGCAGCATCACCTGGGCGACCCGGGCCGCGTGGTCCGGCTCGTGCTCGGCGAGCCAGCGCAGCTTGGTGACGGTGAACGAGGCGCTGGGCACGCTCCCGGTCTGCTCCGCCCACCAGGCTGGGCCGCCCAGCTCGGCGATCAGCTCCCGGGCCGCCTGCGCGGAGCGCAGGTCGTTCCACAGCATGGCCGGCCTGATGACCTCGCCCGCCTCATCCAGGACCACCATGCCGTGCTGCTGGGCCGCTACCCCGATCGCGTCGGCCCGGTCGAGCAGGCCCCGCCCGGCCTCCTCCAGGGCGGACCACCAGGCGGCCGGGGCGCACTCGGTGCCCGGCGGGTGCGGGGCACTCCCCCGGCCGACGATCGTGCCGTCCTCGGCCTGGCACAGCAGCACCTTGGTCGACTGCGTGGACGAATCCACCCCAGCCACGAGCATCGCTCACCCCTTCGCTCCGACGGGACTGAACCTATCGCCCGGCGCCCGGTAGGGCGACGGGCCGGCCAGCGGAGCCGGCCCCCGGGCGGGGCTGGCCTGGCCCGCTACCCGGCACCTGGCCGGGTGACGGCCCGGGGCACGGGCCCGGGCGCCGGCAGCGTGACGTTCCGGGCGGCCGGCCAGCCGGCGATGAGCTGCAGCCCGGTGATCACCAGCAGCACCACCACCGGCACGGTCCAGCCGCCGATCGCGGAGTGCAGGAAACCGACGAGCAGCGGGCCGGTCGTGGCGACCAGGTACCCCACGCTCTGCGCGAATCCTGAGAGCGACGCGGCGATCCGCGGATCAGGGGCCCGGGCCATGGTGAAGAAGATCGCGAGGCCGAGCGAGGCACCCTGACCCAGGCCGAGCACCAGCACCCAGGCCACGTCGCTGCCCAGCGGGGCGAACCAGGCCCCGGCCAGGCCGGCCGCGCTGGCGGCCACCGTGCCCGCGATCAGCGCCTGCTGGTTCCGGGCCCGGTGCGCGAGGACCGGGATCAGCAGCGAGCCGGCCGCCCCGCCCACGCCGGTCAGGGCCAGCAGCGTACCGGCGGCGCCGGCGCTCACCCCCCGGTCCCGGAGCATGGTCGGCAGCCAGGACAGCTCCGCGTAGAAGGTCAGGCTCTGCAACCCCATGAACGCGGTGACCTGCCAGGTCAGCCAGTAACGGGAGAGCCTCAGCGGGGCGGCGCGGGGCGCAGGTCGCGGCTCGACTCCTGATTCGCGCGATTCCGGCCGCGCCGCCGCGGGGCTGGGCAGGGTCCGGTACTTCAGCTGCGGCAGCCAGGCCACCCCGGCAGCCAGCGCGGGCAGCGCCCACACCGACAGGGACAGCGGGACCGACCCGCCGGACAGGTTGTACACCGGGATCGCGATCAGCGAGGCCAGGATCGACCCGGCGTTCAGGCAGAGCAGGTAGATCCCGATCAGCGCCCCCGCGCGCTCCGGCGCGCGCCGCTTGACCAGGCTGGGCAGCAGCACGTTCAGCAGCGCGATGGCCGCGCCGGCCAGCGCCGTCCCGGGGAACAGCAGCACGCCCGGCGCCACCCCGCGCAGGATCAGCCCGGCGGCCAGCAGGCCCACGGCCCCGCCGAGCACCCGTTCCTCGCCGAACCGGCGGCTGAGCGGGGCGGCCACCCCGGAGAACACGCCGAAGGCCAGCACCGGGAGCGCCGCCAGCGCGGACACCGCGGCCGGTGACAGGTTCAGCCGGGTGGACAGTTCCGGGAACAGCGGCGGCAGGCTGGTGATCGCGGCCCGCAGGTTGAACGCGATCGCGAGGACGCCCGCGACGAGCAGGACCCCGTTCCGGGCGTAGCGGCGGGTCCGCGGTGGCGATGGCGCGGGGGGAGCGTCAGGATCGGGCATTTCCCCGACACGCTACCGCGAGCGTCATCGCGGGCCGGTGGCCGAGCCCAGGTGCCCGGGCCGCCCGGGCACCTGGGGCGCGGTCAGGCCGCCCGCTCAGCCGATCAGCCGCTCAGCCGATCAGGGAGCGCAGCACGTACTGCATGATCCCGCCGTGCCGGAAGTACTCCGCCTCACCGGGCGTGTCGATCCGCACCACGGCCCGGAACTGCGTGCCGTCCGCGCGGACGGTCACCTCGCGCGGGACCGGGCCGGAGTTCATCTCCTCGATGCCGGTGATCTCGAAGACCTCCTGCCCGGTCAGCCCGAGCGACTCGGCCGACTCCCCCGGCTGGAACTGCAGCGGCAGCACGCCCATGCCGATCAGGTTGGAGCGGTGGATCCGCTCGAACGACTCGACCAGGACGGCCCGCACCCCCAGCAGCAGGGTGCCCTTGGCTGCCCAGTCCCGGGACGACCCGGACCCGTACTCCTTGCCGCCCAGCACGACCAGCGGGGTGCCCTCCTCCGCGTACTTCCGGGAGGCCTCGTAGATGGACATCTGCTCCCCGTCGGGCAGGTGCACGGTCACGCCGCCCTCGGTGCCGGGGGCCAGCTGGTTGCGCAGCCGGATGTTGGCGAACGTGCCGCGGATCATCACCTCGTGATTCCCGCGCCGCGAACCGTAGGAGTTGAAGTCCTTCCGTTCCACCCCGTGCTCGGTCAGGTACTTCCCGGCCGGGCTGTCGGTCTTGATCGCCCCGGCCGGCGAGATGTGGTCGGTGGTCACCGAGTCGCCCAGCCTGGCCAGCACCCGGGCGCCGTGGATGTCGCTGACCGGCGCGGGCTTGTCCGGCATGCCGTCGAAGTACGGGGGCTTGCGCACGTAGGTGGAGCCGGTGTCCCAGGCGAACGTGTCCCCGGCGGGCACGTCCAGCTCCCGCCAGCGGTCGTCGCCCTGGAACACGTCCGCGTAGTCCCGGGTGAACATCTCCGCCGCCACCGCGTGCTGCACCACGTCGTCGATCTCGGCCGCCGAGGGCCAGATGTCGCGCAGGTACACCGGGGTACCGTCGGGACGGGTGCCCAGCGGCTCATTCTCCATGTCGAAGTCCATGGTCCCGGCGAGCGCGTACGCGACCACCAGCGGCGGCGAGGCCAGGTAGTTCATCTTCACGTCGGGGTTGATCCGGCCCTCGAAGTTCCGGTTCCCGGACAGCACCGACACCACGGCCAGGTCGTTGTCGGCCACCCCGGCGCTGATCGCCTCGGGCAGCGGCCCGGAATTGCCGATGCAGGTGGTGCAGCCGTAGCCGACCAGGTTGAAGCCGAGCTTGTCCAGGTAGGGCACCAGCCCGGCCCGCTCGTAGTAGTCCATGACCACCTTGGAGCCGGGCGCCAGCGTGGTCTTCACCCAGGGCTTGGTGGCCAGCCCGGCCTCGACCGCCTTCTTGGCCAGCAGCGCGGCACCGACCATGACCGACGGGTTCGAGGTGTTGGTGCACGACGTGATGGCCGCGATCACCACCGAGCCGTGGTCCACCGAGGTCTGCGTGCCGTCCTCCAGCGTCACCTGGGCCGGGTGGGACGGGCGGCCGGTGCCGGAGGCCGTGGGCCTGCCGGCCGGCTGGTCGGCGTCGCCGTTCTCCCGGTCCGCCGTGAACGGGTCGGACGCCGGGAAGGTGTCGGCCACGTCCTCGTCCAGCCGGTCGAGCTGCACGTAGTTGCCGAGCGCCTCGCGGAACGACTCCTTGGCGTCGGACAGGGCGACCCGGTCCTGCGGCCGCTTCGGGCCGGCCAGCGACGGGACGATGGTGGACAGGTCCAGCGTGAGCTGCTCGGAGTAGCGGGGCTCCGCGGCCGGGTCGTGCCACAGGCCCTGCTCCTTGGCGTACGCCTCGACCAGCGCCACCTGCTCCGCCGGGCGGCCGGTGAGCTCCAGGTAGCTGAGCGTCTGCTGGTCGATCGGGAAGATTGCGCAGGTGGAGCCGAACTCGGGGCTCATGTTGCCGATCGTGGCCCGGTTGGCCAGCGGCACCGCACCCACCCCGTCGCCGTAGAACTCCACGAACTTGCCCACCACGCCGTGCCGCCGGAGCAGCTCGGTGATGGTCAGGACCAGGTCGGTGGCGGTCGTGCCGGCCGGCAGTTCCCCGGTGAGCCGGAAGCCGACCACCCGCGGGATCAGCATGCTGATCGGCTGGCCGAGCATGGCCGCCTCGGCCTCGATGCCGCCGACCCCCCAGCCGAGCACGCCGAGCCCGTTCTGCATGGTGGTGTGCGAGTCGGTGCCCACGCAGGTATCCGGGTAGGCGGCCCCGTCCCGGGACATCACCACCCGGGCCAGGTGCTCGATGTTGACCTGGTGCACGATCCCGGTGCCCGGCGGCACCACCTTGAACTGGCTGAACCCGTCCTGGCCCCAGCGCAGGAACTGGAACCGCTCGCGGTTGCGGCCGAATTCCAGCTCGACGTTCCGGTCGAAGGCGTCCGGGCGGCCGAAGATGTCGGCGACCACCGAGTGGTCGATGACCAGCTCGGCCGGGACCAGCGGGTTGATCTTCCCCGGGTCACCGCCCAGGTCCCGCATGGCCTCGCGCATGGTGGCCAGGTCCACGACGGCCGGCACGCCGGTCAGGTCCTGCAGGAGCACCCGGGCCGGGGTGAACTGGATCTCGATCGAGGGGTCGGCCGCCGGGTCCCACTGCGCGAGCGCGCTGACGTGCTCGGCGGTGATGTTGCGGCCGTCCTCGGTGCGCAGCAGGTTCTCGAGCAGGATCTTGAGGCTGAACGGCAGGTCGGCTGACCCGTCCACCGCCCCGAGCCGGTGTATCTGGTACCCGGCCCCGCCGACCCGCAACGTTGCCAGGCTGCCGAAGCTGTTCGCGGTCATCAGGGTCCGCCTCCTGCACCAGTGAAGTATCTCGATATCAAGTTAATGGGGCGTTTTCACGCTAGGACGAGTTTATCTCGACGTCAAGGTATCGCCTGTGCGCGGGGGCCACCCGGGAACCGGGACGATTCACGCGCAGCCGGCGCGATTCCCCTGCCCGAGACGACACCGCTTATACGACAACAGTGCCACCACTTCACCACCGCGGGTGGCGATGCGCCGCGGTCACGCCCCGGATCCGCGACTATGGGGTGGTGACAGAGCACACGGAGCGCCCCTGGGGCGGTTACACGGTCCTCGCCGAGGCCGGGGACTTCAAGGTCAAGACCATCGAGGTCCATCCCGGGCAGCGGCTGTCCTACCAGCGGCACTCCCGGCGGGCCGAGCACTGGTTCGTGGTCCGCGGCGAGGGCGTGGTCACCCTGGACGGCCGGGAGATCGACGTCCGCCGCGGCGACACGGTCAACGTCGCGCTGGGGGCCGCGCACCGGATCCGCAACACCGGCACCGGCCCGCTGGTGTTCGTGGAGGTCCAGCACGGCGACTACTTCGGCGAGGACGACATCGTCCGGCTGGACGACGACTACGGACGCGTCGGGGCCTGAGGCCCGGTCACGCCGGGGCCTGAGGGCCTGGTCACGCCGGGGCGTAACTCCCGGTCACGGCCGGCGTGAGTCCCGGTTACGGCGAGTACGGCCTCCCGCAGCGCGGCGTCGTCGGCGGGATCGACGGTCCGCAGGTCCAGCAGCAGCCGGCCGTCCTCGACCCGCCCGGCGACCGGTGGGTTATTTTTCCGCAACGACGCCGCCAGCGTGGCCGGGAGACTCACCGCGGCGCTGGGCAGCCGGACGCCCGGCGCCCCACCGCCGCCGACCACCGCGCCGCTCTCGCTGGCCCGGGCGTCCAGCCCGGCCTGGGCCAGGTCAGCGGCCAGCCGGGCGGCCCGGTCCCGGAGCCGCCCGACGGGCTCGTGCAGGGCCGTGGCCGTCGGGGTGGCCGGCCCGCGCAGCGTGGCCTCCAGCGCGGCCAGGGTCAGCTTGTCCACCCGGAGGGCCCGGGCCAGCGGGTGCCGCCGCAGCACCGATATCAGGCCCGCCTGGCCGAGCAGCAGCCCGGCCTGGGGTCCGCCGAGCAGCTTGTCGCCGCTGGCGGTGACCAGGGCCGCGCCGCTGGCCAGCGCGGTCGCGGCGTCCGGCTCGTCGGGCAGCACCGGTTCGGGGGCCAGCAGCCCCGAGCCGATGTCCGCCACGACCGGAACCGGGCCCGCCTCCGGGCGCGGCGGGGCGGCCTGCGCGGTCATCGCGGCCAGTTCCGCGATCGTCGCCTCGCTGGTGAAGCCCAGGATGCGGAAGTTCGACGGGTGGACCTTGAGGATGAAGCCGGTGTCCGGCCCGATCGCCGCGGCGTAGTCGGCGGCCGTGGTCCGGTTGGTGGTGCCGACCTCCCGCAGCCGGGCCCCGGTCGAGGCCAGCAGGTCGGGCAGGCGGAAGCCGTCGCCGATCTCCACCATCTCGCCGCGGCTGACGATGATCTCGCGGCCGCGGGCCAGCGCGGTCGCCACCAGGACCAGCGCGGCCGCGTTGTTGTTGACGACATGCACGTCTTCCGCCTGCGGGCAGGCGGCGCGCAGCGCGTCGAGGGTGCCCCGGCCGCGCCGGGCCCGCTGGCCGGTGGCCAGGTCGAACTCCACGTCGGTGCAGCCGGCGCTGGCGGCCAGGGCAGCCCGGGCCGCCGCGGACAGCGGCGCCCGGCCGAGGTTGGTGTGCAGCAGCACCCCGGTGGCGTTGATCACCGGGCGCAGCGTGGTGGCGCTGACGGGCAGCAGGCCCGCGGCCAGAACCGGCACGTCCTCCGGCGCGATCTCCCCCCGGCGGGCCCGGTCCTGCGCGGCCGTGATGGCCTCCTTGACCAGGCCGGCTCCCAGCCGGCCGACCGCCTCCGTGAACGGGGGCTGCGCCAGCAGCGTGTCGGTGCGCGGTATCCGCCGCCGGCTGTCCACGACCAGCACTCTAGTCCGGTTCTGTCCCGCGGCCCGCCGGCTCCGTCGCGCCGCCCGGCCTCTCCGCGCCCGTCTCCCCCGCGTCGTCCCGGTCCCGCGAGTCACACTGGCCCCTCGCGCCCACTCTTCCTACGGAACGTGCCCCTGAACCGGAGAAAACACCAGCCGGGGCGCACGGTCCGACTCACAGTAGGAAAAGTCAGCATCCCCATGATCAATGTGACCCCTGGTGCTGATGGTGGGGAGGCTGAGCGGGTGGGGGCAGGAGGGCAGGGGGCCGGGGGGATGGCGGGGGCGCGGCGGGCGGTTAGCCGAGGCCGTGGCGGGCCGCGCTCACGTCACGCTCCCCCAGACCCTGATCGACGAGCGCGGTCCACCGCTCGCGGATCGCGTCCAGCACCGGAAGCCGCCGGCCGGACGCGTCCATGGCCAGGTTGATGTCCTTGAGCGCCCACTGCAGCGCCCAGTCCGTCGTGTCGTCGCCCGCGTCCATCTTGGCGAACTTGGCCGCCGCGGCCGGGTTGGAGAGATTCCCCTCCCGGAGGAAGTCCAGCACCTGCTGATGGTCGACGCCAAGCGAGTCGGCCAGGGCCATGATCTCCGCGGCCCCTTCGACCAGGAAGACCAGCCAGGAGTTCATGACCAGCTTGAGGCGGCTGCCCGCACCAGGCTCGCCGAGCCACCTGGTTTCCCGGCCGAGCGCGGCGAACACCGGGTCGAGCACCGGCCTGGCCTGCTCCGGGCCGGACGCCAGGATCAGCAGCTGGCCGTTCTCGGCGGGCAGGCGGGTGCCGGACACCGGCGCGTCCACGAAGTAGACGTCGGGCCGCTCCTTGCTGACCCGGGCGGCCAGCTCCTCCGCCGCGGTCACGCCGATCGTGCTCATCTGCGCCCAGGCGGCCTGCGGGCGCATCGCCTCCAGCATCCCGAAATCGAACGCCACCTGGTTCACCGCACCCGCGTCGGCGACCATGGTGATGACCACGTCTGCTTCGCGGACCGCGTCCGGCGCATCCTCGTGGGCGACCGCCCCGTCCCCCGCCAATTCGGCCGCACGTTCCGAGGTCCGGTCCCACACGTCCACCATGAACCCGTTGCGCAGCAGGCTGTGGGTCATCCCCCGGCCCATCGTCCCGGCACCCAGCACGGCTACCCGCGGCAGTGGCCGGGCCCCTCCGGAAGAAGTCATGTCGTCATCCCCTCGGTGGTTTTCGTTGCGGAGGTTGTTGCCTTTCATCTTTAACCCGCACCGCTCAGGGACAGCAGCGGGCCGGCCTGCGGGGCGCGCGCCGGTGGGCCAGCGCGATCAGCGTGGCCAGGCCGGCCACCACCGCCCCGGCCAGCATCGCATCGCGGTCGCCGCCGACGCCGGCCACGTGGCCGCCGTGGCTCGCGGTCAGCGCGATGGCGGGCAGCAGCGCGGCGCCGACCCCGGCCCCGATCTGGCGGCTGGTGTTGATCACCCCGCCGACGAAGCCCTGGTCGCCGTCGGCCACGCCCCGGCTGGCGGTGACCATCGCGCCGAACGCGGTGCCCGCCGTGCCGAAGCCGACGAACGTCACCGCGGCCAGCAGCGGGCTGTACCCGCCGGTCGCGGGGAGGTGGGTGAGCACGAGGAACCCGACGGTGGCCACGGCGTTGGTCAGCACCAGCAGCCGCTGCAGGCCCAGCCGCGCGGCCAGCCGGGCGCCGGCCAGCCCGGCGGTGAAGCCGACCACCCCCTGCGGGGCGATGGCCAGCCCGGTCATCAGCGGCGAGTCGTGCAGCACCTGCTGGAAGTACAGGGACAGGACCAGCATCTCGCCGCCGTTCCAGACCCCGAGCAGCATGATCAGCGCGCCGCCCTTGCGGAGCGAGCCGAGCCGGAGCAGGTCGCCGCGGACCAGCGGATCGGGCTGGTGTCCCTCGGTCACCATGAAGGCGGCCAGCGCGGCCACCGCGAGGCCAGCCGCGCCCAGCACCAGCGGCGAGGTCCAGCCGGCCGCGGCGCCCTCGGACACGGCGAACACGACCGAGGCGACCGCCAGCGTGATGAGCAGCGCGCCGGTCACGTCGAGCCGCCGCGGCTGGCGCTGCTCCCGGCCCCGGCCGAGCAGCCGGCGGGTGAGCAGCACCGCGGCCAGCCCGACCGGCACGTTGACCAGGAACACCGCGCGCCAGCTGGTGAACTCGACCAGGAAGCCGCCCAGCACCTGCCCGGCCACGAACCCGACGGACGCGGTCGCGCCGTACAGGCCGAGCGCCCGGGTGCGTTTGGGTCCCTCGGGGAAGCCGGTGGTGATCAGCGACAGGGCCGCCGGGGCGACGAGGGCCGCGCCCATGCCCTGTACCGCGCGCGAGGCGACCAGCAGGACCGGGTCCTGGGCCAGGCCGCCGGCCAGCGAGGCGGCGGAGAAGGCGATCAGCCCGGTCACGAACATCCGGCGGCGGCCGAACAGGTCCGCGGCCCGGCCGCCGAGGATCAGCAGCCCGCCGAAGGTGATCGCGTAGCCGGTCACCACCCACTGCGCGGCCGAGGCCGCGAAGCCCAGCTCGCGCTGGATGGAGGGCAGGGCCACGTTCACGATGCTGAAGTCCAGCACGACCATGAAGGACGCGACCAGGATGAGCACCAGGGCCGCCCGGCTGTAGCCGGGCGGCGCAGGCTCCGGGGCCGCCATCTGTCCGGCCGGGGCCTGACGGGGCGGGGCCTGACCGGCAGGGGCCTGAGCGGCAGGCCTGAGCGGCTGGCGCCCGGCTGGGCGGGGCCTGAGCGCGCCGGGGTCTGGCTGGGCGGGGTCTGGCTGGCCGGAGCCCTGGGGGCGGGAGAGGGAGTCGCGGGGGCGGAAGGAAGATCAGAAGCGTGGGCTTCGGTGATCGTCCTGGTCTGAGTCACGGTACTATCCGATACGGATCGTTTCGTATATGCCGTAAAGTGGGAACCCGATGAGCAGCGCGCCTATTCCCCCGGGCAGGAGCAGGGCGGCCCCGGTGCGGGGCCGGCCCCGGAGCGAGGCCGCCGACCGGGCCATCCTGCGCGCGGCCACCGAGCTGCTGGCCGAGCGCGGCCTGGCCGGCATGTCCATGGAAGAGGTGGCGGCCCGGGCCGGGGTCGGCAAGGCCACCGTCTACCGGCGCTGGCGGTCCCGGGGGGCGCTGGCCCTGGACGCGTTCATGGCCGAGTTCCAGGCCCTCCAGCCGCTGCCGGACACCGGGACGCTGCGCGGCGACCTGCTGGCCGCGCTGCGGGCCTGGGTCCGGGCGGTGACCCGGACCCCGGCCGGGCGCATTCTGGCGGGCCTGATCGCGGCGGCGCAGGAGGACCCGGAACTGGCCGCCGCGTGGCGGGCCCGGGTGCTGGAGCCGATGCGGGCGCAGCACCGGATCATGTTGCGGCGGGCGATCGACCGGGGTGAGATCCCGGCCTCGACCGACCTGGACGTGGCCCTGGACCTGCTGTACGGGCCGGCCTACCACCGGCTGCTGCAGGGGCACCGGCCGCTGTCCGACACGTTCACCCGCCGGGTGGTCGAGGTGATCGTGACCGGGCTCGGCGGCCCGCCGCCCTAGCGCGGCCGGCTGGCCCGGCGGCTTCGGTCACTCGGCGCTGTGCGGGGGCGGCTGCTGGATGGCCGGGCCGCGCAGCGAGCGGAGCCACTCCTCGGAGGTGTCGTCCCAGCCGCTGCCCGGGCTGTGCGCGGCCCGCCACCAGACCCGGTCCGCGGGACCGGGATCGCCGGACGCCTGCTCCTGCGGCGCCTGCTCCTGCGACCCCTGCTCCTGCGACCACTGCTCCTGCGACCACTGCTCCTGCGACCACGGGGGTGGCGGGCTGGGCGGCGGCGGGTTCATCAGGGACCGGGGGCCGTCCACCGGCTGGGCAGCCGGCGGGGCCTCCGTGCTGCCGGGCATGAGCCCGCCGGCCGCGGGGCCCGTCCCCGGCGGGGCGCCCGGCCGGGCCCGGCCGGCGGTGGCCATGGCGACCCCCATCGCGAGCCCGCATGCCGCGCCGCCGGCCAGCAGGACCAGCGCGGCCAGCCGCAGGTCGCGGGCCGCCGCGCCGGAGGTGACCCGCCCGATGGCGGTGATCAGCCAGGTGGCGACCCCTGCGGTGAGCATGGACGCCCCGGCGATGGTCAGGCCCAGGGCGAGCCGGACGGCGCGGTGGTCCATCTCCGCGGAACTCACGGCGTCACCCTACGGGATGGCCGGCCCGCGGTGAGGGCGGCGCGGCGAGAGCTCTCCTTCAGGACAGGAGGACCTGGCCGGCCAGGCAGGGCAGGCGGAATCCCCGGCCACGGGCCGGGCCCGGGCTACCTGACCGTGTTGGTGTCGATCTGGTCGAAGTCACCGATTCCGTTGGTGACCCCGCCGCCGCCGGACCACTGCCACATCACGGCCTGCTTGGAGGAGCGGGCCACCCCGCCGAAGAACCGGGCGCAGGTGGTGGTGCCCAGGACGCACCACTTGACCGGGGGCTTGGACAGCTTGCTGGTGGCGTCGGTGTACGTCCACTCGTAGGTGCCGGAAATGTTCGAGGCGCTCCCGGTGCCGAAGATGGAACCCCAGATCGACGGGGACGAGTACACGCCCGGCAGGTAGGAGGAGTGCGCGGTCAGGTAGGCCTCGTAGCCGTTGACCTCCGCCCGGTCCACGGCCGCCGCAATCCCGGCCGTCTTGATCTTTCCGCTGCAGGGGGACGTGTAGACGTTGTTCCAGCCGTTGTCCAGGGCGGGCTTGATGCCCGGCAGTTCGATGTCCAGCCAGACGATCTTGTAAGTGACCTTCAGGCTGCCCATGGCCTTCAGCGTCTTGGCCGCCTGCGCGGCGCCCCAGGAGCTCGCCTCGGTGGTGGTCCCGTTGTAGTGCGGGTCGACGCCCGGGCCGCCCATGAACCAGTAGACGCCGGTGCCGATGCCCTTGCCGTACGTGGTGTAGTTGGTGTTGGCCGCCGCGCTGTCCGCGGACGACCAGGCGATGTTGCCGCCGCAGCCGGACCAGCGGGCCCAGTTCCCGGCCATGCCGATGTAGCCGCCGTAGACCGGGCGGCTGCTGAGGACTGGCTCCCGGTACGGCGGTGAGCTGGTGATCGCGATCGGCCAGCTGTCGGTGCCGTAGTAGAAACCGGCCGGGCTGTCCGCGTCGGGGGTGGCTGCCGTCAGGCGGGTCTGCGCCGCGTTCGCCGGGTGCGAACCGGACGCGGTCAGGGCCAGCGGCAGCGCCACCGCGACCGCGGCGGCCAGCGCCAGGACGGGCAGCAGCCGGGTGGGGCGGGGCATCCGGCGACGAGCAGGCTGGGGGCGGTTCATCCGGGGGGCCTTCCAGTGTGCGGCTCCGGCGGGGCCGCTGGGCGGGTCGGGCGGACACGCCGGCCGGGGGGCCGGGGGTTCGTCAGCCGGGCTGACGGGCTGGTGCGATCAAGATCCGTGATGGGGCTTTGTGATCTTCTGTGCAATTTTTGCCCGATAATCCTCATATTAGGCACGGCCGCTTAGGCACGGCCGCGCAGTCCGCCAGATAATTCACGGTGAACGAGCCCGCGCCGGGCACGGCGCCCAGCGGTACCGGAGGGACACATGGACCGTCAGGTCAAATATCTGCTCGATGAGTCCGAGCTGGCCCAGCATTGGTACAACGTGGTAGCTGACCTGCCCTCTCCCCCGCCGCCGCCGCTGCACCCCGGGACCCGCGAGCCGGTCGGGCCGGACGATCTCGCCCCGCTGTTCCCGGCCGCGCTGATCGGCCAGGAGGTGTCCGCGGAACGGTATATCCCGATCCCCGAGGACGTCCGCGACGTGTACCGGCTGTGGCGGCCGACCCCGCTGCTGCGCGCCCGGCGGCTGGAGAAGGAGCTGGGCACCCCGGCCCGGATCTACTACAAGTACGAGGGCGGCAGCCCGGCCGGCTCGCACAAGCCCAACACCGCGGTCCCGCAGGCGTATTACAACGCGGCCGAGGGGGTGTCCCGGCTGATCACCGAGACCGGGGCCGGCCAGTGGGGCAGCGCCCTGGCCTTCGCCTCGGCCGTGTTCGGCCTGCAGTGCGAGGTCTGGCAGGTCCGCGCGTCCTACGACCAGAAGCCGTACCGCAGGCTGCTGATGGAGACCTACGGGGCCACCGTGCACCCGAGTCCGTCGGACCTGACCCAGTCGGGCAAGGCGATCCTGGCCTCCGACCCGGACTCCCCGGGCAGCCTGGGCATCGCGATCAGCGAGGCCGTGGAGGTCGCCGCCAGCGACCCGTCGGCCCGGTATGCCCTGGGCAGCGTGCTGAACCATGTGCTGCTGCACCAGACCGTGATCGGCGAGGAGGCCATCAAGCAGATGGAGCAGGCCGGTGACGTGCCCGACCTGATCATCGGCTGCACCGGGGGTGGCTCCAACTTCTCCGGGCTGGTCTTCCCGTTCCTGCGGGAGAAGCTGGCCGGGCGGATGAACCCCGTGCTGCGCGCGGTCGAGCCGGCCGCGTGCCCCTCCTTCACGCGGGGCGTGTACGCCTACGACTTCGGGGACACGGCGGGCTTCACGCCGCTGCTGAAGATGCACACGCTGGGGCACGACTTCGTGCCCGACCCGATCCACGCGGGCGGGCTGCGCTACCACGGCATGTCGCCGCTGCTGTCGCACATGTACGAGCTGGGACTGTTCGAGGCGGTGGCCAAGCCGCAGTCGGAATGCTTCGCGGCGGGCCTGCGTTTCGCCCGGGCCGAGGGCATCGTCCCTGCGCCGGAGCCCACCCACGCGCTCGCTTCCTGCATCGAGGAGGCGCTGCGCTGCAAGGAGACCGGCGAGGAGAAGGTCATCCTGACCGCGCTGTGCGGCCACGGCCTGCTGGACCTGACCGCGTACGAGAGCTTCCTGGCCGGCCAGGTCACCGACTTCGACCTGCCCGCCCAGGCCCTGCAGGACGCGCTCAGCGGCCTCCCGGCTGGCGTCTGAGCGGCTCAGGCGGGTTGTTTACCGGCGGGTCGCCTCGCGGCTAGCGCCAGCCTCCTCGACGGCCCGGCCTCCCGCTGGGCGGCCCGCGCCAGCCGCGGGGTCATCCACCGGAGCATCAGCGGGATCTCCGCCCGCCAGGTGATCATGTCGTGGCCGCCGCCCGGGGTCAGGATCAGCGGCGCGCCCGGCTGCCGGGGCGCGAGCTCGCGCCAGAAGAGCTCGGCGGCCGCGGCGTCCTGGGCGTTGCCGGTGCCCGCGCCCAGCCAGAACTGCGGGATGAGCGCGCCCGCGGGGAGCTTGCGCAGGGCCGTGAGCGGGGTGTTCTGTTCCCGCAGCGCGAGATCGCGGCCGAACGGGCTGACCGGCCGGGCCGGGTGCCCCAGCTGGTTGCTGGCGGGCCTGAAGTAGCCGCTGAGCACCCCGGCGAACCCGTACCGGCCGCGGAGGCGCAGGGCCATGTTCGCGGCACAGAACCCGCCCTCGGAGTACCCGGCGACGCCCCACGCCGGGCCGGGCGGCTGGACCCGGAACCGGTGGGTGATCCTGGCCGGCAGATCCAGGCCCAGGTAGGTCAGGTCCTGCGGGCCGCGCACCTGGTTGAGGCACTGCAGGGAGATCCGGCATTGCTCTGCGGTTCGAGCACCCAGGCCTTTCCTCCGCCTCACGAACGGGAGCGCCGTGGGGAGGAGTTCCTGGCCCGGGGTGCATATGCGGATCCTGGACCAGAAATTGACCTGATCCATCCACCAGGTTGCCTGGGCCGCGCCGGGAGCCGGTGACCGCCGCGCGGCGCACGCCGGTCTAGTAACGTCGGCGCACAGTCATCAGCCGGTCAGGGGCGGGTATGCGCGTGAGAGACGGGGATGCGGGGCCGGGCGGGTCGCGGGGGGCTGGCGCCGGGGTGCGGGAGACGACCGGCTGATGGCCGAGGACGATCAGGAGCTCACGTCACGCGGGGTAGAGCGGCTCATCTTCTTCTCCGACGCCGTGGTCGCCATCGCGATCACGTTGCTCGCCATCGACCTGCCCGTGCCGGCCGGGCACACCCTGAGCGCGTTCTGGGTCTCAGTCCAGAACAACGAGGACCGTTACCTGGCCTTCCTGGTCAGCTTCGGCGCCATCGCCGCGGCGTGGGGCGATCATCACGACGCCTTCCGCTACACCCGGCGGATGGACCGGCGGCTGCGCACGCTCAACATGGCCTGGCTGCTGATGATCGTGATCACCCCGTTCGCGACCAGGCTGCTCACCGTGGGCTCGAACGAGGACTTCGGGGTGCACGCCGTGCGGTGGGGCTTCTACGCGCTGGTGCAATCGCTGACGTCGGTGATCATGATCGTCATCCTGCGCCACATGGCCTCACACCAGCTGGCGCCAGGCGTGACGTCCTCGACGCTGACCAGCATGAGCTGGCGGTCCTACAGCCTGGCGCTCGGCTTCGGGATCTCCATCCCGCTCTTCTTCGCCACGAGCTACGCCTGGGTGCTCTGGATCGTGATCCCGTTGCTGGTGCGGATCGTGCATCGCCTCCGCGACCGGCAGCACCCCGGCACCGCGGCCCATACGCGATCATGAGAGCCGGGCCGTCCAGCCGGTCCAGCGATCGACGTGGATGCTGATCACCGGGCCGCCCGGAGGATGCTCGCGGTACTGGGGGTAGCGCCCGGCCAGCAGCGCGAGGGCCGGGGCCATCGTGACGGGGTCGTCCAGGATGGCCGCCTGGCCGTCCGCCCGGACCCACCACAGCCCGTCCCAGTCGTCCTCGTAGTGATCGGCCAGCACGGCGACCCGTGGATTGGCCCTGATGTTCCGCAACCGCCGCAGGTCGTTGGTGCTCTTCGGCTTGGCGTCCACCGCGCTGTAGATGTGGTCCTCCGGGCCGGAACCCGCCCCGCGGGCGCGGCTGCCGAGGGCGAAGGTGAACGGCACGACGTGCGGGCGGCCATCCGGGCTGACCGTGGCCAGCCGGGCCACCCGGACGCCAGCGAACCGCCGCCGTGCGTCGGCTACCTCCAGCCTCATGCTCCCATCCTGCCCCGCGTCGCCGGGTTCCCCGGTACGGGATACTTGTCCGTCGGGTGTCACGCCCGGCGGGGGCACCGCAATCCACGGACGTTTGAAGGGGCCAGCACGCAGTGTCAGGCGAGGACAGCACGAGCAGCGCGACCAGCAGCCCGGCGGCGGACGCTGAGTCTGGCGGACCGGGCACCCCGGCCAGCCGGGCCGACGTGCTGGGCGAGATCCGGCAGCAGCGGATCGGCAAGGTTCACCAGCTCCGCGAGCAGGGCATCGACCCGTACCCGCCCGACGCGGTGGACCGGGTCAGCATCGCCCGCGCCCGCGAGATCGCCGACGGTGAGCCCGCCACCATCGCCGGGCGGATCATGCTGCTGCGCCCGATGGGCAACCTCACGTTCGGGCAGCTGCACGACGAGACCGGCGAGATGCAGTTCATGATCTCCCGGCGGGAGCTGCCCGAAGATCACGTCCCGGGCTACAAGGCCCTCACGAAGCTGCTCGACATGGGCGATTTCGTGGCGATCGAGGGTTACCGGCTGCAGACCAAGACCGGCGAGCTCTCGGTCGGGGCACGCAAGGTGACGATCCTCGCCAAGTCCCTGCGGCCGCTGCCGGACAAGCACTCGGGCCTGACCAACGAGGAAGTCCTGCTCCGCAAGCGGTACCTGGACATCCTGCTGCACCGTGAGATCCAGGAGATGATCTACGCCAAGGCCCGCTTCTGGCGGTCCATGCGGCGGTTCCTGGAGGACCGCGACTTCACCGAGGTGCAGACCCCGGCGCTGGAGCTGACCACCGGCGGCGCGGACGCCCGCCCCTTCGTCGCGCACCACAACTACCTGGACACCGAGGTCTGCCTGCGGATCTCCATGGGCGAGCTGTGGCAGAAGCGGCTGCTGGTCGGCGGCCTGGAGCGCACCTTCGAGATCGGCCGCCAGTTCCGCAACGAGAACCAGAGCCGCGAGCACCTCAACGACTACGACCAGATGGAGTTCTACTGGGCGTACGCCAACTACGAGACCGGGATGCGGCTGGTCGAGGAGCTGTTCCGGCACGTGATCAGCGAGACCTTCGGGACCTTGTCCTTCACCCTGCACCGCAACGGCCGGGAGTACCAGGTCGACCTGGGCCAGGACTGGGCGCGTTACGACTACTACGAGACGATCAGCCAGATCCTCGGCGTGGACGTCGAGTCCGCCTCCCTGGACAAGCTGGTCAGCCTCATCGACGATCTCGGCATCGTGGTGGACCGCAACGGCCTGAACCGGCCGCGGGCCATGGACGCGCTGTGGAAGCACTGCCGGCGCAGCCTGGCCGGGCCGGGGTTCCTGATCAACGAGCCGCTGGAGGTCTCGCCGCTGGCCAAGGGCCGGCCGGACCGTCCCGGCATCGTGGAACGGTTCCATGTCATCGTGGCCGGGAGCGAGCTGGGTAACGGCTACAGCGAGCTGAATGACCCGCTGGAGCAGGCCCGGCGGTTCGAGGAGCAGCGGCGGATGCGGGAGGCCGGGGACGCGGAGGCCCAGATGCCCGACCCCGAGTTCGTCGAGGCACTCGAGTACGGCATGCCGCCGGCCTGCGGGTTCGGGCTGAGCGAGCGGGTGTTCGCGTTCTTCATGGACAAGAGCGTCCGGGACTGCCAGATCTTCCCGCTGCTGCGCCCCCTGGACCGCGACCCGGGCTGACCCGCCGGACCGGTCCCGCCCGCCCCGCTGTCGATTCCGGTGCTCCCCGTTCGTCGTATCAGGTGTACAACGAGTTGCCACCACGGCTGGCCGGCCTGCCCGGCCCCGCCGTTCGACCGAGGGGGATGGCCATGAAAGCTGCGGACACCTGGAAGCACATCCATGCGGAACGGCGGCAGATGGCGGAGACCTGGACCGCCATGTCACCGGGTCAGTGGGCGGCTCAGTCCTGGTGCCAGGGCTGGTCGGTCCAGGACACGGCCGGGCACATCGTGGCCGCCGCCGAGCAGACCCCGCCGAACTTCTACAAGGAGCTGGCCTCGGCCGGATTCAGGTTCAACGTCTTCACTGACCGGGGAGCCAGGCGGCTGGCGGTCGTCGGCCCGGATGAGCTGGTCCGCCGCCTGCGCGCCCGGACGTCGACCACGAACCACCCGCCTGCTCCCGTCATGGCCATGCTGGGCGAGATCGTCGTGCACGGCGAGGACATCCGCCGGCCCCTGGGCCTGAAACACCAGCCGCCGGAAGAGGCACTGGTGGCCGTGGCCGACAGCTGGAAGAACTCCAACCTCCTGATCGGGTCGAAACGGCGGATCACCGGGCTGCGGCTGCGGGCCACCGACACCGAGTGGGTCCACGGCGATGGCCCGGAGGTCTCGGGCCCGCTGCTCTCCCTGATCCTGGCCATGACCGGACGCAAGGACGTTCACCCTGACCTCACCGGTGAGGGAGTCGCCGAGCTGGGCCGCCGGCCGTGAACTAGCCGGTTCACGCCGGGCGCGGCAGCCGCGCCGTCGGTACCCTGACGGGATCTGGGCTGGCCCGGCGGGGGGATGAGATGACAGACGGTCTGGCGGAGCGGGTGGGGACGATCTGCCTGGCGCTGCCCGAGGCAGCCGAACGGCTCAGCCACGGGGCGCCCACCTGGTTCGTCCGGGGCAAGAGCTTCGTGACCCTGTGGGCGCACGGTCATCACGCCGATGATTTCCCTCATTTGTGGTGTGCGGGACCGCCGGGGGCACAGCAGGAACTAGCCACAGCCGAGCCGGACCGGTTCTTCCGGCCGCCCTACGTGGGCGGCCGGGGCTGGATCGGTGTCCGGCTCGACCGCGACCCGGACTGGGCGGAAATCGCCGAGCTGTGCCAGGACGCCTACCGGGTCATCGCCCCTGCCCGGCTGGTAGCTCTCCTCGACCCCTAGCTGGTAGCGCCCGGGCCCGTCACGGTGCGGGGGTGACCGGGACGATCCGGGCGCAGACGAGCTGGCCGTCCCGGACGTCCAGGACCCCGAGGGTGCCCTGCGGCTGGCGGCGGCGGTCGGTGGGCGAGCCGGGATTGAAGATCCGCTGCCCATCCCCGGTGTGGTCGAGCGGGATGTGCGAGTGGCCGAAGACGACCAGCGCCGCGGCGGGGAAGCGGCGGCGCATCCGGGCCGGGCGCCCGGAGGCCGGGCCCGCGTCGTGGATCATCGCCACCGGGAGCCCGTCCAGCTCCAGCTCCAGCGTGTCCGGCGCGCCCCAGGCGGCCACGTCCGGGCCGTCGTTGTTGCCCCGGACGGCCCAGACCGGGGCGAAGCCGGCCAGCTCGTCCAGGACGCCGGCGGTGCATACGTCGCCCGCGTGCAGGATGAGGTCCGCACCGCGCAACTGCTCGGCTACCGCCGGCGGGCAGGACCGCCAGCGGCGCGGCGCGTGCGTGTCGGACAGCACGATCACCTTCACGGCCCCATCCTGCCCGGTGCGGTCCTCCCCGGGTGCTGGCCGGTCACCCGGGGTGCCGGCGGCCTGCCCGGGCGCCGGGGGCTAGGCCGGAGCCAGGCCGAGCTTGGCCAGAAGTTCGGCCTGGTCGAAGTACAGGTGGGTACTGGTGATCTTGCCGTTGTCGATCTCATAGACGCCGCAGAATGGCACGTCCACGATCCGGCCGGTGGGAGCGATCTCGCCGGCCGGGGTGCGCAGGGTACCGGTGTGCGTGCCGACGAACCGGCCCTCGTGCACCCCGCCCCGGTCGTCGGCATGGATGGTTACGATCTCCAGCCGGTTGTCCGGGAACGCTTCGTGCCACATGATCCAGATTGTGTCAGCGGCCTCCTGCCCGCGCAGTTCCATCCCGCCCGGCGCGCGCAACTCCAGCCGGTGCAGGTCGGCGAGGCCCAGCCAGCCCGCCCGGTCCCGGGCGTTCCACAGCTCGATGTCGCGCTCGATGAGGCTCCGGGCGTCGCCGTGGCGCACGGAGGAGAACATCAGCGTGAACTCCTCGACCATCCGGACCCGGGTGTGCGTCACCGCGGTCAGGTCGGCGCGCAGGGTCGCCACCACGGAACGGCCAGCCGCCATGGCGTCGCGGTCCTGCCACGCGGTCACCGCGACGCAGTTCCCCGTTACCCGGTTGACCAGGAACTGCGTGCTGCACAGGCCCGGCATCTGCATCAGCGCGGGCACGCCAGTCTTCCGGAATTCCGCGATGGCCGCGGCCACGTGGGCCGGGTCAGCGTCGATCCGGGTCATCCGCACCCCGGCCCCGGCCGGTGGCCAGCTGTGGCGGACGAAGACGGCCGCCTCATAGTGCTCGACCGTCACGGTGCCGCTGACCAGTTCGGTCAGCTCTTTGCGCGGGACCTCAACGGCCTGCTCGCTCGCGGCCATCGCGTCAGCCGTTTCCCAGTACGACGCGACCAGGCAGACTCCCAGGTCGGCGTTGGTGAGGACGGCCATCCCCCGGTTGCCGGGCTGAGCTTCCACATGCGGGCGGATGCTTCCCTCGAGGTAACGGGTCGCCTCGTCCATCCGGCCTGGGTCGCCGACCAGCATGTTCATCCGGACGTGCATGATGTCTCCTTGTCCGCCTTTCCCGGCGGTCAGGCATCCGCGCCCGGCGGTGGGGCCGCATCCTCGATCGGTGCGGTCGTCGGCAGCGATGCGCTCTGGGCGCGCCGCCCGGCCAGCAGGAACGACAAGTCGTCGCTAGCGCCGTTGTGAACCCCGTCCTCGCCGCGCTGCAGCTGGTCCCCATCCTGCTGCCACCCCGGGCCTGCTGTGCGCGGTTCGTCCCAGTCAAACACTGCCGTACCGGACGGGCAAGGGCGCCGCGGGCCAGCCCGCCTGCCGGACCGGGCCAATTCTTGAACGTGTTCAAAATTACCTTTACCCACCGGTCGGGCCGGCGCATACTTGAACACGTTCAACTCATTGAGAGTCCCGACTCCGGGGAGGCGCGATGGGCGCCGTTGTCACCTACCTCGTTTACCTGGCCATCAGCGTCAGCCTCACCGTCGGGGCGGGCCTGGTCCTGTCCCGCAGCGGCCGGGTCTTCCTGCGGGACGTGTTCGGCGGTGACCAGGCGCTCGCGGAGGCCGTCAACCGGCTCCTGGTGGTCGGCTTCTACCTGCTCACGCTGGGTTTCGTGGTGCTGGCCATGCGGCCGTCCGGGCAGATCACCAGCGTCCCCCAGGCGGCCGGGGTGCTGTCCGTGAAGATCGGCGAGGTGCTCCTGGTCCTGGGCGCGCTGCACCTGATGAACGTCGCCATCTTCCGCCGGATCCGGCGCCGCCCGGCGCCCGGCGCGACGGGCGCAGCCGGCACCGACCGGGTCGGCCCGGGGCGGGCCGCAGCCGGCACCGGTTCCCTGCCAGGGCCCCCAGCCGGGCATCCTCCCGCGCGAACCCCAGGACGTACATTGACCACTGTGGCCGAGCTTGAGCTGACTCCCCGGGCCGAGCAGACCCGGGCCGCGATCGTGGCGGCGGCCCTGCGGCTGTTCCGGGAACACGGGTACGAGGCGACCACCATGCGGGCCATCGCCCGGGAGGCGGACGTCTCGACCGGCAACGCCTACTACTACTTCAGCTCCAAGGAAGAACTGGTCCAGCAGTTCTACGAGAGCAACCAGGCCGATCACCTGGCCGCCTGCCGCGAGGTCCTGGGCCGCGAGACCGATTTCTCGGCCCGGCTGCTCGGCACCCTGCGCGCGCTGATCGACATCTCCGCGCCGTACCACGAGTTCGCGGCCAGGTTCTTCAAGTACGCGGCCGAGCCGAGCAGCCCGCTGAGCCCGTTCAGCAAGGAATCGAGCCCGGCCCGGGACGCGGCCACGGCGATGTACGGCGAGCTGATCGACGGCTCGTCCCTCAAGATCGACCGGGAACTGCGCGCCCAGCTCCCGGAGCTGCTCTGGCTGTACTCGCTCGGCGTGATCCTGTACTGGGTCCATGACACCTCGCCGGGCTGCGCCAAGACGTACCGGCTGATCGACCGCACCGTCCCGCTCGCCGCCCGGCTCGTGGCGCTGCACCGGATCCGGCTGCTGCGCAGCACCATGCGCGAGCTCATCGCGGTGATCGAGGACATCCGGAGCTAAGCCGCGCCTGGCGCCGGCGGCGCGCCGCGCCCGGGCCGTGGGCTCCGGTTATGGTGGCGCCATGGCCGATCGCAAGGAAATCCTGGAGGTGGCAGGCCACGAGGTGGCCATCTCCAATCCGGGCAAGATCTTCTTCCCGCGTACCGGGCACACCAAGCTTGACCTGGTCCGGTACTACCTCAGCGTGGCGGACGGGGCCATGGCCGGTACCGCGGGACGTCCCATGGTGCTCAAGCGCTTCGTGCACGGCGCGGAGGGCGAGGCGTTCTTCCAGAAGCGGGCGCCGGAGTCCCGGCCGCCGTGGATCGACACGGTGGAGCTGCGCTTCCCGTCCGGGCGCAGCGCCGTGGAGGTCGTGCCCCGGGACGCCGCCACCCTGGTCTGGGCCGTCAACCTGGGCTGCATCGACCTCAACCCGCACCCGGTCCGGGCCGACGACCTCGAGCACCCGGACGAGCTCCGCGTCGATCTGGACCCGGTGCCGGGGGTGGAATGGTCCCAGATCCTCCAGGTCGCGCTGGTCGCCCGGGAAGTACTGGCCGACTTCGGGCTGGCCGGCTGGCCCAAGACGTCCGGCTCGCGCGGCTTCCACGTCTACACCAGGATCGAGCGGCGCTGGGAGTTCGCCCAGGTCCGCCGGGCCGCCGTGGCCCTGGCCCGCGAGGTCGAGCGCCGGGCACCGGACCTGGCCACCGCGAAGTGGTGGAAAGAGGAACGGCACGGCGTCTTCGTGGACTACAACCAGAACGCGAAGGACCGGACGGTGGCATCGGCGTACTCGGTGCGCCCTACCCCGGACGCCCGGGTCTCGACCCCGCTGAACTGGGACGAAGTCGCCGATTGCCGGCCGGAGGCGTTCACCATCGACACCGTGCCGGAACGTTTTGCCCGGCTGGGTGACCCGTGGCAGGGGATGGACGACGCGGCTGGCTCGCTGGACCCGCTGCTCAGGCTGGCCGAGGAGGACGAGGCAGCCGGGCTGCCGGACGCCCCGTGGCCGCCGCACTATGACAAGCAGGCGGGGGAACCGCCCCGGGTCCAGCCGTCGAAGCGCCGGCGGGCCGGGGCAGGCCAGGCCGCGGCGCGAGGCGGCCCGGACGGCGCGGGAACATCCGATTCCGGCGGCCCGGCCGGCATCGAGCCGCCAGCCCCCGGGCCGGCAGCCGGCAGCCGGCCCACCGGCCGCCGCCGCTCCACCATGCCGCTCATCGAAGTGGCCCGCGCCGCGACCAAGGACGAGGCCCTGGCCGGGCTGGACCGCTGGAAGGAACGGCACGCCGCCGTCTGGCCCCTCCTGGAGCCCGCCGACGTGCTGGTGGATTCGATGCGAGGGCGCAGCTCCACCTGGACCCGGATCCGGCTGAACCTGCGCCACGTGCCCGAGGCTGAGCGGCCGCCCCAGGAAGAGCTCGACGTTGACTACGATCCCTGGGCCCGGGGCGGCGGCCGGCCGGGTGGATAGCGCGGCCGCCGAGACCCACGTCCGGCTGCTGGCCGAGAGCCAGTTGCGCCGTGGCGCCGCCTCTCCGCGCTTCCTGTGGCTGGACGAGGACTTCCGGGATGGCGGCCTGCCACCCGAGGAGGAAGGGCTCCTGCGGGTCAGGGCCGTCCTGAGCGCGCTCAGCAAGGTGGGCGCTCTCGGCGGGACAGCGGCCGGCCGCCTGCTCGGCGACTTCGAGGCGGCCCTGGCCGCGCGCGGCCTGTGCCCCCCTCATGCCCTGTTCCGCGGGCCCGCGCCCGGGGACGGCCCGGGGCGAGCTGGCCGCGCCGGATCTGGGCAGCAGCCTGCCGCGGTCAGCCCGGTGACCCGGCCGCCGGGCGGCAGCTACCGGGCCATCCCCATAGGCGTGGCCGTGCCCGCCGAGCGGGACGGTTACCTGGGGCAGGTGCACCTGCAGACTCTGGTGCTGGCCCCGGGGCGGGCCGCCATCATGACCACCTTTGTCAGCTCGTGGCGGGAAGCAGGCGGCCAGGCCGGAACGTGATGACGGGGCGGTCACCCAGCTTCCCGCCCTTCGGCGATTCCGGGCTGACCGACGACCGGGACCGGCCCTACCGGCTGAGCTTCGAGAGCGGTGACGCCGGCTGGCACGAGAGCGGCGTGCTCGACCTCTCGCCTGTCCCGCCGCCCGGGACACGGTGGCTGGACATCCCCGCCGGCCCGGGGCGGCCCATCCGGATCGCGCTCACCGGCCAGACCCCGGCCCCGGTCAGGGCTGAGCCCCGCACCCCACGTGCTCCCGGCGAACTGCTGCTCGATGCCGTGGCGGACACGATGCTGGGCGGTGGCCCCATGCCCGGTATCGAGGCCACGGCGCTGGCCAGCAGCCTCGCCGAGGTGGCAGCAGCCCTCGAGGCGGCCGGGGCGCTGCCTGCGGGCAGCCCGGCGGCGGCCCGGCTCGCCCGGCTCTGCCAGCGGCGTGCCATCGAAGTCCGGGGGGCGCTGGCCGACCAGGGTCGCAGAGTGGATCTTCCCAGGCCGTGGGCCAGCGTGCTGGACCGCGACCCGCGCCAGGAAGGCCGGCTCGGCGTCCTGCCGGCCGCCTCGGTCCTCCCGGAGATCGATGGAGCCCGGTTCGTGCTGGCCGGGCTGGTGTCCGGGGAGCGTGAGGCGATCATGTCCGTGTTCGCCTGGGGCTGGGAGTCCCGGCCCCGCGCCTTCCGCCTGGGGCAGCCCTTTTCCTGGTGGGCCCGTGACAACGCCGGGCGCTGGCATGTAGGCCGGTGGCCCCCCTATGACATGGTCGCCGGCACGTTCCACCTGGAGTTCTACCCGCCACTGGATCCCGCGGCGACAGTCCTGGACATCATCCTCACCGGCCGGTCCAGCCAGGTGACGGCGACCTTGCCGCTGACCCCGGGGTCACGGCTGGCGGAATCCGAAGATCAAGATATATCGTGTTAACCGACGAAATGACGGGGTCCGCGGCACGCCGGCTGGTCGCGCGGGCAGGTCCACCGGACGGCCGCGCGGGCAGGCACCCCGGTTGGTAGAGCGGGCAGGCACCCCGGCGGAGGTGGGCGTGACGACGCCAGCGGAGCGGGCCGAAACCTACCTGCGGCTGATGGCCGAGTCCGAGCTGCGCCGCGCGCTGGCTTACCCGGGGTACGAGTCGCCCGGCTCCCCGGGGCTGCCCTCCGGGGTGCGCTCGGCGGTCCGTCTTTCCCGGCCGCTGCTCGCCCCGCTGCTCCCCCCGGTCCGGTCCGCGGCCCGGCGGTCCGGTCTGCTGCTGGCGTCCCCGTGGTTGACCTCCCCGTGGTTGAGGTCCCCGTGGTTGAGGTCCCCGTGGTTGAGGTCACTGTGGCCGACGGCTCGTACCGCGGTCTCGGCGGCCCGGCGGACGCCGGCCGGCCGGGCCGTCGAGCCGGTCCTGTGGCGGACCCTGCGGGCCCGGCCGCCGGTGCGGCCGCAGCCGCCCCGCCGCGGCCGGCTCGCGGAGCCCCCGGCCGACGCAGCCGTGGGCCGGGTGGGCCAGGTGGCCAGCGCGCTGGTGGCGGCGGGGACGATCAGTGAAGCGTCAGCCCGGACGGTGCTCGACAGCCTGACTGATGCGCTGTCCCTCCGCGGCAAGCTCGCCGCCCGCCGGCTGTACCAGCCGCCTGGCCCCCGGTGGTGGGGGCCGGGTTCTCCCTGGCAGCCGGGGTCCCCACCACCCCCGCTGCCAGCGGGCCCCGTGCGGGCGGTCCCGATCGGGTCGACGCTGCCTCTCGGACCCGGCGGGTCCCGGGGCGAGGCAGCCCTGCTCGCCCTGATCGTGGCCCCGGACCGGGCGGTGCTTACCGCGGCCGCACGGCTGCCGCCGCCCGGTTCCCAGCCCCGTGGGGCGGAGCAGCTGGCCGCCGCCCCTGCCCTTCGGTCACCTCACCGCCGTCGATGACCAGGGTGCGCGGTACCAGGCCGACCACACCTCCCGGTCGCCCTATGGCCGGTGCTCGGTAGCCTTCGAGCTGACCCCCGTGCCGCCACCCGGAACCCGCTGGCTGGACATCACCGGGCCGGCCATCACCGACCCGATCCGGGCCGACCTGACTGGGCCCGGCCCGACCGGCCCGGCATATCCCGGGACCTCAGCAGCGCGGGATCCAGCCGGCCCGGATCCCGCCACGACCGATCCCGTCCCACCGGATCCAGGCGCACCGGATCCAGGCGCACCGGATCTCCGTCGCACCGGATCCGGGCGTGTGGGCCAGCCTGCCCGCCCGCGCGAGTCCGGCCGACCGCCCGCTGGACACCCTCGCGGAGAAGGTGCTGGGCGAGGTGACGCACGGATACGGCACCGGCGCCGCAGCGCTGGCGGACCTGGCCGAGGTGGTCGGGGCCCTCCAGGCCGCCACTGGCCTCACCGGGTCCGTGGCCCTCGGCCGGCTCGCCGCCCTGGCCGACCGGCTCGGCATACCGTTCCCGCCGGCCCTGCGGCCCCTGGCCCAGCCCGCCGGGCTGCCGGACGCGTGGCAGAGTGTGCTCGACCACCGCGGGGCGGCGGACGGGCCGGACCGGGTGGCCGCGGTGGCGGCGGTGCTGCCGGAGGTGGACGGAGCCCGGTTCGCCGTCGCGGGCCTGGATTCGGCCGCCGGTTCCGCTACCCTCCGGGTGATGGCGTGGGGCTGGCAGCCCAGCCCGCTTACCAGCCTGGAAGATCGCTTCTCCTGGTGGGCGCGGGACGACCGGGGCCGCTGGCACCTGGCCCGCGAATACGGCGCGCACTTCGGAGGAGGCCAGGTCGATCTGCTCGTGGAACTCGGCCCGGCCCTCCATCCTGAGGCCCGGTCGCTGGATCTCCTCGTGCGCGGCCCGGCGAGCCAGGCCGCGGTGACCCTGCCGCTGCGCTGGCTGGCCAGCCCGTGAGCTCGGGGAGCCCGGAGGCGGCCGAGACCTACCTGCGGCTGATCGCGGAGGCCCAGCTGCGCCAGCGGCCGGTCCTGTCCGGCCCTGGGCCGCATCCGCACCGCGTGTGGCTGGCCGCGGCCACGCTGGCCGCGGTGGGCGCCGTCGACCCCGAGGTGGCCTGGCGGGTCGTCAGCGAGTTCGAGACCTTGGCCGGGCTGCGCAGCGGGAACCTCAGGCCGGTCATCAGCAGCCTGCACCGGCCGCACTGGGCCAGCCGGCCCAGCCGCGGCCCGGCCAGGACCGGCCCGGCCGCCCCCACGGCGGTCCAGGTCGGCGCCACGCTGGCGCTGCCTCCCGAGCGGGAAGGCTGGTACGGCGAGTTCTGCCTGCTCAGCCTGGCCCGCACCGATACGCAGGCGGCCCTGGCGGTCGCGGCCCGGTGGGCGGGACAGACCCGGCGCGCAGCCGGGCCGCGTCCCCGGCACGCCCCCTTCTACCAGGTCGGCGCGGTCGACGACTGCGGGATCAGCTACCGGGCCGCCCTGTGGGACATGGGCGTCGAAGACGGACGCGACTGGTGGGACTGCCACCTGGGCCTGGACCCAGCGCCGGCGCCGGGCACGCGCTGGCTGGAGGTAGGCCCGGGCGCTCAGGGCCAGCGCGTCCGGATCGATCTGGCCGCACCGCCCGGGGCGGTGCAGATCATCACTGAGCCGGTCCCGCCAGACAGCCCCGCGGCCCGGCTGCTCGATCAGATGGGCGACGACCTGCTGGCCCTGGAATACGCCGGGACCGGGTCCGGTGCGCAGGTGGAGCACCGGATCGCCCAAGTCATCGAGGACCTGATCGGATCGGGCACGCTGCCGGCCGGCGACCCGGCCGTGTTGCGGCTGGCGGGGCTGGGCTGGCGGCTCGGGCTCGACCTGGGCCCGGGCGGACCGGTCCCGTCCCGCGCGCTGCCGCCCGCATGGATCAGCCTGCTCGCCGACGGGCCCCGGCACGACGGCCTGGACGCGACCGCGCCGCTCGCGGCCGGGCTGCCAGAGATCGGCGGGGCCCGGTTCGCGCTGGCCGGATTGCGATCGTCGCGCGACGGGGCGACACTGCACGTGATGGCGAGCGGCTGGGAGCCTCAGGGCCAGGGCTGGCTGGTGCACGGCACCGGGCCCGCCAGCAGCCCGCTGGACCCTTCCCTGTCCTGGCGGGCGCGTGACTCCACCGGGCGCTGGCATCTGGTCAGCGGCATGAGCTGGGGCGCAGCCTCGCAGACCAGGGGGATGATCAAGATGTACCTCACTCCCCCGCTGCACCCGGCGGCCACGGCCCTCGAAGTGATCGTCACCGGGCCCGCCAGCCGGGTCCGCGCGACCGTGCCGCTCGGGTGGACCCCGGCCGGCCCGCAGCCCGACGGCCGGCCCGGACATCCGGCGGCCCGCACCCAGCCAGCCCGCAGCCCTCTGGGCGCCCCGGGACACCCGGCGGCCCGCACCCAGCCGGCCCGCAGCCCCCTGGACGCCCCGGGACACCCGCGGCCCGCACCCAGCCGCCCGCAACCGGGTGGCCCGCCCGGGACGACCGGCGGCGCTCCTGACCCACCGCCCACGACGGAGCCGGGCCGGTGACGCCGCCGCTGGTGGGCCGCGTTCCCGGCGACCGAGGCCACGATCCGGTGCGGCACCGGAGAACACGTGCTGCGCTGGGCCGACGGCCAGCTCAGCGCCACCAGCCACGCCGACGCCGAGGGTGAGCTGGTGCTGGCCGCGCTGGGCGGCGACCGGGCCGAGTGCGTGGCCATGCTGGAGGCGTGGGGAGCACACGCCGCCGACCTGGATGTGCTCGCGCTCGGTCCCCGTTCCCCCGGGGACGAGCTCGCGGTGACCTGGGAGCTGGTGGACGAGCTGCGCGCCTTGTCCGGTCCCGCGGCCAGATCCGTCCCGATGAGACCAGGACCCGCGCCCGGCCCGTCATCCCGGGGGCCGGGCACCGCCCCGGGCCCGGTGGGATCGCGACCCCGGGCCTACGCGACCCCGGGGACCGTCCCGCCGGGTGGCTCGCGGCCGATGGCGCGGCCGATCCGGGGCCTGCCGGGCCGCCGGCTGTCCCCCGAGCAGGAGCGGGCCCGGGCCCAGCGCGTCGAACTGCTGTCCCTGTTCGCCCTGGGCCGCGCCTTCCAGCTGCGCCTCTCCGCCCAGGTCGCATCCGCCTGGTCCGCAGGCGCCCCCGCGGGAACGCCGAACCGGCCCGGCAGCGCACGGCCGGCCCTGACCGCCGCCCTGGCCGGCCGGCTGGCCCCGGCCGCCGGGCCGTGGCTCGGCCTCGACCCCGACGCGGTCCGGGCCACGATGCACGAGGGTCCCGGCTGGGGCAGCGTCGCGCGGGACGGGCCCGGGCTACGGGCCGCGCTCCCGCTCAGCTGGCTGGCCCGGGTCTGGGCGCCGGGTTTCCCCGTGGTGGACGGCCACCTGGTCGTGGACGTGCTGGAGGTCAGCTGGCCGCGGGTGCAGGTGCTCGGGCTCCCAGCCCCGGGGGCGGAACCCGCCGTCCTGAGCATTCAGCCCGACGGTGAACACTGGTCACGGGCACGCGGGGAACGCTGAATCGACCGCTGGGAGCGCAGATGGCTAACGATGGCCGGCGGTTCGCCGGGACCGGCACCGAGCGTCAGGCCGCCGCGGTCGAGGCCCTGGGCGTGGCGGTCGCCGCACGGGTCCCGGTACTGCTGTGGGGCGCCCCGGGGACCGGCAAGACGTCAGTCATCCGGGCCATGGCCGACGCCCTGGGGTGGCCGTGCGAGACCGTGATCGCCTCCATCCGCGAGCCGTCGGACTTCGCCGGGTTGCCGGTCGTCGTCGGGGACGGGGTGCGGTTCGCGCCTCCGGCCTGGGCCCGCCGGCTGGCTGAGGCCGGGCGCGGCCTGCTGTTCCTCGACGAGCTGTCCACCGCCCCGCCGGCGGTGCAGGCCGCCCTGCTCCGGGTGGTGCTGGAGCGCGTGGTCGGCGACCTCGAGCTGCCGCCCGAGGTGGCCGTGGTCGCCGCGGCGAATCCTCCCGAGCAGGCCGCCGACGGCTGGGACCTGTCCGCGCCGCTGGCGAACCGGCTCTGCCACCTGTCGTGGGACATCGACCCGCGGGCGGTGGCGGACGGGCTGGCCGGCGGCTGGGTGCCGCCCCAGGTCCCCCAGCTGCCGGACGACTGGGGCGCCGAACTCGGCCTGGCCCTCGCCCTGGTCGCCGCGTTCCTGCACGTCCGGCCGGCCCTGGCCTGCGCCCCGCCGTCCGACGCCGACGCGGCCGGGCGCGGCTGGCCCAGCCCGCGGACCTGGGAGATGGCCGCCCGGCTCTGGGCGGCCAGCGGCGCCGCCGGGTCGGCCGAGGAAGCACGGGCCGCCCTGGTCCGCGGCGCTGTGGGTGAAGGCGCGGGGGTGGAGTTCCTGGCCTGGGTGGCCGAGATGGACCTGCCTGACCCGGAGGCAGTCCTCGCGGACCCGGCCGGGTTCCTGCTGCCTGCGCGCGGCGACCGGGCGTACGCGGCGGTGGCGGCGGTCGCCGCGGTGGTAGCCGCCAACCCCACCCCGCAGCGCTGGGCCGCGGGGTGGCAGGTGCTGGGCCGGGCCGCGGAAACCGCCCCGGATGTCGCGGCGGTGGCCGCCCGCACGCTGGCCCGCTGCCGCCCCGAGGGCGCCGCGCCGCCCGCGGAGCTCCAGCTGTTCGCGCCGGTGCTGCGGGACGCCGGGCTGCTCCGCGGATGACCAGCCACGGCGGGGGTGAGGTACCGGGCCTGGCCGCCGGGCGGCTCTGGGCCGCGTCCCGCTTCCCGTACCTGGCCAGCGGGCTGTTCGGCGCACAGGTGCTGGCCAAGCCCGGGATCGCGACGGTGGCGGTGGACGAGGGGTGGCGGATGCACGCCGACCCCGAGCTGACCGTCACCTGGACCCCGGCCCAGCTCGGCAGCGTCCTCGTGCACCACGTCTCCCATCTGCTGCGCGCGCACGGAGAGCGGGCCCTGGCCGCCGGGATCACCCCGGACGACGCGCGCACCTGGATCCGCGGCGCCGACGCGGAGATCAACGACGACCTGGTCCCGGCCGGGCTGGAACTGCCCGGCCGGCCGATCCTGCCCGGGGACCTGGGCGCCGAGGACGGGCTGCTCGCCGAGCAGTACTTCACGGCGGGCCGCGCGGACGCGGACACCCAGGCGCAGCCGGACTGGGACCTGGACTGCGGCAGCGGCGCGGACGGCTGGGGACGGGGCTGGGACGCCTCCGGGCCGCCCGCGCTGTCTCCCTGGCAGGCCCGGCTGCTCTGCCGGCAGGTGGCCCAGGACTGTGTCCGGCACGCGCGGGAAGCCGGGAACGTGCCCGCCGGCCTGCTGCGCTGGGCGGAGCAGGCCCTGCAGCCCGCCGTGGACTGGCGGCGGGTGCTGGCCGCGGAACTGCGCCGGGCCGTGGCCGACACGGCCGGGGCGGTGGACTACTCCTACCGGCGGCCGTCCCGGCGCGCCTCGGTGGCCGGCTCGGTGGTGCTGCCCGCCCTGCGGCGGCCGGTGCCCGAGGTCGCGGTGGTCTGCGACACCTCCGGCAGCATGACCGAGGACCTGCTCGCCGCGGCGCTGGCCGAGGTCGAAGGGCTGCTCCGGTCGCTCGGCCTGGCCCGGCAGGTCCGGGTGCTGGCCTGCGACACCGCGGTGGGGCCGGCCCGCCGGGTCACATCCGCCCGGCAGGTGCAGCTGGTCGGCGGGGGCGGGACGGACATGGGCGCTGGGATCGCCGCCGCGGCGGCCTTGCGGCCGCGGCCCGCCGTCACCGTCGTGCTGACCGACGGGTTCACCCCGTGGCCGGACCGGCCACCGCGGGGCACCCGCGTAGTCGTGGCCCTGCTCGGCGACGAGGCACCGGACGGACCGGACTGGGCGCGCGCGGTCCGGGTGCCGTCGGCGGCCGCCTGACGCTCCGCTGGCCCGCCACCCCGGCCCGCCCAGGCCCCGGCTCGCCGCCCGAGCCCCCGGCCCGCCACGTTGGCCCCGGCCCGCCGCCGAGGCCCCGGCCTCCACCCAGGCCCCCGGCCCGCCGCCGAGGCCCCCGGCCTGCCTCCCCGGTCCCCGGCCCGCCACCCCGGCCCTGGCGCGGGACCCAGGTCCTACCCTGGCGGGCGCCGGGCGGTTCCCGCCGCCGCATGGGCCGCCCGCGCCGGAGCGCCCCGCGCGGGAGTCGCGGGCGGGGTCAGCACGGTCAGCACGGCGGTGGCAGCCAGCACCGCAGCCAGCCCGTAACACTCGAGCCGGGTCGCCCGGGCCGGTCCCTGGCTCACGGCCGGCTGCGCCAGCCCGTTACCCACGGCCGTCGACGCAGGCCTCCCGCCCGTCTCTTGCTCCGCCGGCGAGCCGGGGCGCGCCGCAGGGACGTTCCCGGCGGGCCGGTCAAAGGCGGGGAGCCCAGGGGGGTTGTCCCCCTGGACTGGTACTGCCCGGCCCAGCCAGGCACGGCCCGCGATCGCCGCCGCGGCCACGGCCGCGACCAGCACGGCCTTCACGATGACCATGATCCCGTACGCGGTAGTCAGCAGCGAGCCCAGCGGGACCAGGACCAGGGCGCTGACCACGCCGGTCAGGACCACCACGGCGAACAGCCATACCGCCGCGTTGGCGTAGAGCCGCACCAGGCCCCGCACGGCCGCCGGGTCCTGCCGCCAGGCCAGCGCGGTGCGCAGCGTGTAGACCAGCATCCCCGCCCACATCACCGCGGGCAGCACGTGCACCAGGCTCAGCAGGGCGCCGCCGACCGGGACGATGCCCTCCGGGTGCGCCCGGATCGCCTCGGCGAGCACCACCGCGAGCAGGGGCATGACGCTCAGCCCGGGCTGGCGCAGCCGCAGGGCCCCCGCCGCGAGCGCGAACGCAGCACACTCGACACCGGTGAGCCCGCCCTGGCCGACGGTCAGCAGCGCGGCCACCGCCGGGTGGGCGTGCAGGGTCAGCAGCGCACGGGCGCTGAAGATCACGACAGTCAGGCCGGCCGTCGCGGCCAGGCCGAGCAGCGAGAACCGCAGGGCCCACGGCGGCGGCAGCGGCGCAGGGGCGGTCCCCTTGTACTGGCGGGCCAGGCCCCGCCCGGCCAGGCCGCCCAGGGCACCGGCCAGCCCGGCGAGCATCAGCCAGCGCAGCACGGCGATGAGGCAGGCGACGGCGATGGCGGCCACGGTCAGGCGGCCCAGGAGCTACGGGGCACGCGCCACATCATGGCACTCCGCGGGCCCGCCGTGATCAGCGGGCGAGGACCGGTCAGGACGCAGGCGGCGCGAACCACGGGTGGTCGGTCGCGAACAGGTACCGGTCGGCGATGTGGTTCAGCACCCGCCGGGCCTGCTGGAAGCGGCCGGCCACGTCCGCCACGACGTCCAGCCGGGCGGTGCGCACCGGCGCCAGGTGGTGGGCGGCCCGGTACCACCGGGCGCCCAGCTGCTCGAGCAGCTCGATGGCGGGCACCGTCGCCAGCCGCTCCTGCTCTGCGGCCGGCACCTGCGCCGCCCGGAGCAGCCGGCCAACACTGGCCGGACCGACCCCGTACAGGGTGGCGTAGTCCGGGAAGACACCGGCCACGAACAGGGACACGTCCCCGAGCCTGCGGTACACGCCCGGTTTCTCGGCGTCGGGCACCCCGTCCAGCAGGCCGGCCAGCCGCACCGGGTCCAGCTCGCTGAACCGCCGGGTCCGGGTCCCCCCGCCGCCACGGACCCGGTAACGGCCGCTGGCCACCCGGGTGAACGAGGCCAGCAGCTCGGCCAGGAACAGCTTCCGCGCGGGTGAGCCGAGGAACTCCCGCAGCGCGGGCGCGTCGAACAGCGGGATGCGCTGCCGCGGGCCGGTGCGCTCCGCGACATGCCCCATGGACTCCAGTTCGGTCGCCGAACGGTGCACCGCGACCGCGAACGTGAGGAACGGCGACGCCGGGACGGCCTCGCCCGGGCGGGGCGGCCTGCCGCGGTCCGCCCAGCCGAACACCGCCTCGAAGACCCGCGGGTCACCGAGCAGGACGGGGATCGCGGCCGGATCGCGGCGCAGCCAGCCGGCGTCCGCCTCCGCGGGGAGCACGGGAACCGCGCCCGGTGGCCCGCCCGGGGCCGGGGCTCCCGCCGCCGACGCCAGCAGGGTCAGGTCCGCATCAGTGAGATGCGCCGCGTACTCACCGCCGACCACATCACCGTCCATGACATCACGTTACTCCGCACCTAGCGCAGGGCCATATGACAGCGCGGGCCATGCGCCCGGGACGAGCGGGCCGGCAGGCCAGGCGGGCCGGCTAGGCCGGGCGGCCGGACCAGGCGGGGCGGGCTGGCGGCCGGGCCAGGCCGGGCGCCCGGCCAGGCCGGGCGCCCGGCCAGGCCGGGCGGCCACCGGGACCGGGCGGCCACTCCGCCCCGGGCGGCCGCCCGGCCCCGGCCATTCCCCGCTCCGCCGGCTCAGGTGATGACGGTGCTGCCGCTGAGCACCTCCAACGTCACGATCTGCAGGAATCCCGCGCCCGTGCCGGGTGCCGCGCTGGTCATGTCCAGCCGGACCCGGCTGCTGCGGACCGGGTCGAAGCTGAGCGTGGTCGGCTGGTCCGAGGCGGTGGCCCGGCTGATCTTCAGGTTCCGCACCGGCACGAACTTCGCGCCGTCCCAGTACGAGACCGTGATCGAGGCGGGCTGGGCCAGCGTGGCGCTGATCGTGAACGAGGCCTGGACCGAGTCGAAGGACTGCGGGGACGGCCAGGCGACCGACACCCAGTCGCCCGGGTTGGACACGCTGACCGCGCGGAGGTTGGCGGTACCCGCCTTGTTGTAGTAGTTCGACCAGCCGGTGCCAGGGTCGCCGTCGAGCATGGCCGCGGGCACCGTGGTCGGCGAGCCCGAGTAGCTGGCGTCGGCCGCAGCCCCGCTGCCGCCCGCCGCCGAGGCCGCGGCGGAGCCCGCACTGGCCAGCAGGACGGCCGGCCCGGCGGGAACCGCGCGGCGGGCCACGGTGCCGAGGGCACTGCCGCCCGCCGGGCCCGAAGCGCGCGCCGCGCTGAGCGTGGCCTTGGCCCCCGCCAGCCCGGCGGAGGCCGCGGTGACCGTGATCCCGCCCGGGCTCCCGGACGAGCGGATGATCACCAGCGCCCGGCCGTTGAACGCGGGCACCGAGGTCAGCCGGTAGCTCTGCGGGTTCTCCTGCTGGCCGTTGTCCACCCCGTCCAGCACCGCGGGGCCGGCCAGCCCGAACTGGATCAGGCTGCTGGCCCCCGGCACCACCACGCCCGCCCGGTTGACGACCTCGACGGCCAGGAAGGCCAGCGACGTCCCGTCGGCGGCGATGACCCGCCGGTCCGGGGTGAGGGTGAGCGCGTGCGGCGGCCCGGCGGTCCGGAGCTCGTCCTGGGCCACCACCCGGCCCCCGGCCCTCGCCACCGCGGTGAGGGTGCCCGGCTCGAACGGCACCGTCCAGGTCAGGTGCAGTTTGCCCATGCTGCCGTTCGGGCTGGTGTAGCTGCCGGACGGATAGTTGTAGTCGTCGTGGGTGGGCTCAGTCGTCTCCAGGTATTTCCGCCCGTACGTGGTCACCTTCTCGTCGAAGGACTTAACCCCGAGCGAGGTTCCGTTGCGGAGAAGTTCGACGGTCGGCACGTTCGCGTAGACCCAGACCGACACGGGCTGGCCGGGTGGGTAGCTGGTCCAGTCCATCGGCACGATGTGCACCATCGGTTCCGAGGTCCACTGGCTGCGGAACAGGTAGTAGGCGTCCTTCGCGAAGCCGGCCGTGTCCATCGCGCCGAAGAACGACGCCTTGACCGGGAACACGTTGTACGGCGTGGGCTCGCCGATGTAGTCCTGCCCGGACCACAGGAACCCGCCGTTCCAGAATTTCCGGTCCCGGTCCTTCTTCAGCTCGTACTCGCCGCTCATCGTCCACGACGCGAGGTTGTTGTCGTAGGAGGAGGTGGCCCGCTTCCCCGGGGTGTAGTTCTCCCCCGTGTTCAGCAGCTGCGGGTCCTGGTACACGCCGCGGGTGGAGGTCTCCGAGCCCATCTCGGAGCAGAAGAAGAACTTGCCCGGGTACTTCGCGTGCAGCCCGTCCATGGACATCGCGGTGTTGTAGTTGACGCCCAGGCCGTCCAGCTCACCCACGATCAGGTCCTGGGGCGACCCGGTGGCGGGCACGCTGCGGTACTGGTCGGAGCCCATCACCACGGGACGGCTGGTGTCGATCGACTTGATGTCGGCGACCAGCTGCTTGGCGATCCCCGGGCCGCGGGACGATCCGGTGTCCGGGGTCTCGTTGCCGATCGACCACAACACCACCGCAGGCGAGTTCTTCGCGGCGTTGACCATCTCCTTGATGTCGGTGTCGCCCCACTGGTCGAAGTACAGGTGGTAGTCGTAGGGCAGCTTCCCGGTGTGCCAGCAGTCGAACGCCTCGACCATCATCACGATGCCAAGCTGCTCGCAGACCGCGATCAGCTCGGGCGCGGGCGGGTTGTGCGCCGTGCGCAGGGCGTTCACGCCCATGCTCTTCATCAGCTGCATCTGCCGGGCCAGCGCGTCGAAGCGCACCGCCGACCCGACCGCGCCCTCGGTGGCGTGCAGGTTGACTCCCTGGATCTTCAGGGACTGCCCGTTGAGCGAGAACCCCGCGGCCGGGTCGAACGCGGTGTACCGGATGCCGAACGGCGTGCTCACGCTGTCCGCCGCGGCGCCGCCCACGGACAGGTCCGTTCGCGCGGAGTACAGGTGCGGCTGGCTGGTGGACCACAGCGCGGGGTTGGTGACCTTCAGGCTGACCGTCGCGGTCTGGGTCGCCCCGGCCGGGACGCTGACCGTGGTGCTGCCCTGCGCGGCGGTCTTCCCCGCTGGGCTGGTGAGGGTCACCGCCACCTGCACCGACGCCGCGGCGGACCCCTCGTTGGTGACGTCGGTGGCCACCTGGACGGTCGCGTAGCCGGAGCTGAGCGTGCCGGGCAGGCCGGGCGTGGTCACGAACATGCCGTGCCGCGCCACGTGAACGGCGCCGGTGGTGACCAGGTAGACGTTGCGGAAGATGCCGTCCCCGGAGTACCAGCGGCTGCTCGGCTGCTGGTCGGCGCAGCTGACCGCGATCACGTCCTCGGTGACGCCGTCGGTGTGCACCAGGCCGGTCAGGTCGTAGCTGAAGCCCGTGTAGGCGTAGGGGTGGTTGCCGAGCAGCTTGCCGTTGAGGTACACGTTCGAGTTCCGGTACACGCCGTCGAACTCGATCGAGATCCGCTGGCCCGCGAGCGACTTCGGCAGGGTGAAGTGCTTCCGGTACCAGGCCAGGCCGCCGGGCAGGAACCCGGTGGCGCTGCTCGTGCTGGCGTTGTCCACCGGGGCGAGCTCGATGCTCCAGTCGTGCGGGACGTCCAGCTGGCGCCAGCCGGAATCGTCGAAGCCCGGATCCTGGGCGTTCGCGTAGGCGCCGGTCGGGTCGGTGATCCCGTAGGGGTTGACCAGGGCGAACTTCCAGTCCTGGCCGAAGTCCGTGACCCGGTCCGGCGCGGCCCGCGCGGTCAGCCGGGCGGCGTCGGCGGGCCGGTCGCTGGCTCCCAGCACCGGGGCTAAGGCGACGGCACCCAGCCCGGCGCCCGCCCCGCGCAGCACCTGGCGCCGCGACGGGCCGGGCCGGTCCGGGGGCTGGCTGGCGTAGTGGCCCCCGGCGGGGTGACTCCCAGCGGGATGACTCCCGGCGGGGTGACTTCCGGCGGGGTGACTCCCGGCGGGGTGGCCGCCCGCGTGTGGCGGCACAGCAGCGTGGTTGTCCTGGTCGGCGCCCATTACGTCCTCGTTTCGCCCGATCCACCTGGGTCATGGTGGTGCTCAGACGGCGCCAGCGCGCACTCCGGTCGCCGCCGGTAACACCAAGGTCAAACATTTTCTGATGCTGACTGAACGAGACCAATCAAATCGACACACATCATCCCGCCCACGGACGCGATGTCAAGGGCCCCGCCCCGGCCCGGGGCTCGCGCGGGCCTGATGCGTCACGAACGACGCCGGCTGTGCGCCCAAACCGCTGCCGGGGTCGTGGCGGTTGCGACGGTGCGCGCCAACCGCTGCCCACGCAACGGTTTCCGCACACGCTCTCGACCTCAACGGGATCGTCCTGCCCGGCGGGCGGGATCGCGTGCCCGGCGGGCGGGATCGTGTGCCCAATCCGTCGTGATAGCAGCGGAAATCGACCACGCCCGGCCAGGCGACCACGCTCCGGCCCCGGGTCAGGCGACCACGCCCGGCCAGGCGACCACGCTCGGCCTGCCACCCGCCTGGGCCTGCCCGGGCCGAGGCGGCCCGCTGGCCGGCCAGGTCAGGCGGGCCGGAAGTCGAGCAGGAACTCCATGATGCCGTGGTTCTGCGTGGTCACGAACCCGGTGAAGGAGGGATTCGGAATGTCCCACCGCGAGAACAGGACCGGGATAGACCCCTGGACCTCGATCCCGCCCGCGGTCAGCTCCGTCTTGACCGGGAAGGTCACCGAGCGGGTCTGACCGTGCAGGGTGAGGTGGCCGGTGGCGCTGTAGGTCTTGATCGTCCCCACTGCGGGCACCGGCGCCAGCGCGATGGGCCTGGTGAGCGTGAACGTGCCGTCCGGGTACCTGGCCACGTCCATGATCCGGCCGTCGAACTGGGAGTCCCGCTGGGCCGAGTCGGTGTGGATCGTGGCCATCTTGACCGTGAAGCCGCCCGTCTTCACCGTGGTGCCCTTGATCACCATCTGCCCGGTCACCGAGCTGCTGCGGCCGACGGCCGTGTGTGACTGGCCGCCCAGGACCTCGTTGACCCGGTAGCCGACCCGGGAGCCGGAGCCCACCGCCCAGGTCCCCGCCACCGGCGCGGAGCTGCCCTGGCTGGACACGGGGCTGGCGCTCTGGGCGCCCGGGGCGCTGGTGCTGGAGCTGGGGCTGGCCTTGAGGCTGAGCGGCGCGGGGCCGTTCCCCTCGATGAAATGAAAGAACACGTAGGGCCCGGCCACCGCGAGCACGGCGATCACGACGACGGCCGCGATCACCCATCTGAGCCAGCGCCACGGGCCACGCGGCGACACCATGGTTGCCTCCTGTTTACGCTGGACTAGCGCTCGACTAGCGCTGATCACGCTGAATAGACGCCGACGCGAATGCTCACGCGGGACCCACCTCGCCCCAGCCGACGTGGACGATCCTCCCGCACTCTGCTTCCGCGCTGGGATTTCTTTCTGAACGGACTCTGAATGGGCGTTGACCGTCACCCCCGGGACCGGGCGGCGTGGTAATCGGCTGCGGGCCAGCTCAGGACCCGGTATGAGTGAGGCCATGCCCGGCTTCAGCCCGCCGACGTCCCGCGTCCGGCTCTCGTTCATCGGCGCCATGGATGAATTCCGGGCCGAGGGGCGCGGGACGGCCACGGACGACACCATGCTGGGCCGGGAGATCCGCGACTTCGGGCTGGACTGGCAGGACCCGGGACGCTTCGAGGCCTACGCGGCCTACCTGCGGGACCAGGCCCGGGAGGACGCGCCCCGCCGCCCCGGGTACGTGCCCTCGACCACCCTGTGGTGGGTGGACGGCGACGAGTACCTGGGGCGGCTCGCCATCCGGCACCGGCTCACCCCCCGGCTCACTGAGCTCGGCGGGCACATCGGCTACGACGTGAAACCCTCGGCCCGGCGGCGCGGGCACGCCACGGCCATGCTGGCCGCCGCGCTGCCGCTGGCCCGCGGGCTGGGCATCGACCCGGCCCTGGTCACCTGCGACGAGTCCAACACCGGGTCGCGCCTGGTGATCGAGGCCAACGGGGGCGTGCTGGAGGACAAGCGCGGCACCGAGCTGCGCTTCTGGGTGCCGACCTCCTGAGCCGGCTCACCGGCCCCTGCTCGTCAGCGGACCTGGGGCAGGACCTCGGACGCGATCAGCTCCAGGTGATCCAGGTCGTGCAGGTCGAGGACCTGGAGGTACATACGGGTGGCGCCCAGTTCCGCGAAGGTGCCGATCCGGTCGACGATCTCGTCGGGGGTGCCGCCCAGCCCCTCGGCGCGCAGGAACGCCAGGTCGTAGCCGGTCGCCCGCGCGCGGCGCGCCAGCTCGGCTTCGTCCCGCCCGCAGCAGACAGTCCGCGCGGCCGAGTAGACCAGCGACCCCGGGTCGCGTCCGGCCGCCTGGCAGGCCTCGCGGACCCGGCCGAACGCGGCTGCGGTGTCCTCGACGCTGGAGAACGGCACGTTGAACTCGTCGGCGTACCGCGCGGCGAGCTGCGGAGTCCGGCGCGGCCCCTTGCCGCCGATGAGAATGGGCGGGTGCGGCCGCTGGACCGGCTTGGGCAGGCCGGGTGAGTCGGTGACCGAGTAAAACTTCCCCGCGAACGAAAACCGTTCCCCGACAGGCACGTCCCACAGACCGGTGATGATCGCGAGCTGCTCTTCGAGCCGGTCGAACCGCTCGGCGGTGTCCGGGAACGGGATGGCGTAGGCGGCGTGCTCGGCCTGGTACCAGCCGGCCCCGATGCCCAGCTCCACGCGGCCGCCGCTCATGTCGTCCACCTGGGCCACCGAGATCGCGAGCGGCCCGGGGTAGCGGAACGTGGCGGGGGTCACCAGCGTGCCGAGCTTGATCCGCGAGGTCTGCAGGGCCAGGCCGGCCAGGGTCAGCCAGGCGTCGGTCGGGCCGGGCAGCCCGTCCCCGTCCCCCATGTTGAGGTAGTGATCGGACCGGAAGAACGCGTCGAAGCCGAGCTGCTCGGTGGCCCGGGCCACGGCCAGCAGCCGGCCGTAGTCCGCGCCCTGCTGTGGTTCGGTGATGATCCGAAGGTGCATGGATCCATCCTTGCGCACCGTCGGCGCGGTCAACCTTCCGGCCGGCTGCCTCGTACTTGGTTGTCGACAGACTCGCTGGCCGGGCGGGGCGCGCGGAGGCGTGTTCCCTCCGAGCCGGTGATGCACGGGGCCGGGGGCTCCGGGGCTGTCCCCGGGAAAGCAGAGCGGGGTCGCCCCCACGGACAAGCAGGGAGCTGGTGACATGGAGCACGATCCGGCCGTCACCGACCTGGAGTCGTTCCTGGCCAGGCGGGGCGAGCCGCTGCTGCGCACCGCGATGCTGCTCACCGGCAGCAAGGAGGCGGGCGAGGACCTGCTCCAGGCCGGGCTGGAGCGGCTGCTGCGGCACTGGCACCGGATCGAGGGCGATCCGGAAGGCTACCTGCGCCGGACGCTCTACAACCTGGCCGCCGACGGCTGGCGTCAGCAGCGGGCCTGGCGGGGGCGGCTGCGGCTGCTGCAGAGCGGGACCGCCACCTCGGTGGCGGACGGCACCGCGCAAGTGGATACCCGGGACGCCCTGATCCGGCTGCTGACGCAGCTGCCGCCGCGGCAGCGCGCGGTCATCGTGGCCCGGTACTGGGAGCAGCTGAGCGAGGCGGAAACGGCGGAGGTCCTGGGCTGCTCGGTGGGCACGGTCAAGGCGTCCGCCTCACGGGGGCTGGGCAGGCTGCGCGAGCTCAGCGGGTCCGCGCCTGGCGCGGAGAACGATCGGGAAGAGGAGAAAACGCGATGAGCACGGACATTGAGCAGGAACTGCGCGGGGCGATGGAGCGGTTCACCCGCGACGTCCGCGTCCCGCCGGGACTCGCGGTCAAGGCGTACCGGCATCAGCAGAAGCGCCGGGTCACGACCCGGGCCGTGGCGGCGGCCGGGACCGTGACGGCGGCGGCGGCCACGGCGGTGGCCGTAGCCGGGGCCACGGGGGCCTTCGGCTCAGCTGGCCCCTCGCCCGCCCAGGCCACCTACACCGCGTACGTGGTCAGCCACGTCCAGCACGCCCTGGCCGCCTCGCGGGTCGCGAACCTGGTCGAGGCGGACCGCACCGTGTTCCCGGCCGGCAGCACCCTCCAGCCGTTCCCGGACGGCCTGGTCGGGTCCGCGGGCGGCGCTGGTTCCCCGCAGTGGAACGCCGGCTACTCGCTTCGCTGGATCTATCACGGCTCCGCTGAGCTTTCCTCGTTCACGGCCGGCGGGCAGCGTGTCTTCGACTGGGCGAGTCACCCCGGCAGGCAGAACCACCGCGGTGATCTACGGGAACGACACCTGGTGGACCGCGCCGGAAGCCGGCCCGGGCCCGGGCCCGGGCGGCGGCCCTGCGCGCGGCTGCATCCGGGGCCACGAGATCGTCCTCGGCGGGGGCGCGGGCAACGGCTGGCCGGCCTTCATCCGGTCCCAGCTGGCCTGCGGCGCGTACACGGTGGCAGGCAGGCAGGTGATCGACGGGATCGACACCATCAAGATCACCGGGACCTCCGGCCCGTTCACGTTCTGGGTGAACCCGGTGAATTACCTGCCCGTGCGGGCGAACCTGGGACCGCGCCAGACCGACTTCCGCTGGCTCCCGGCCACCCCGGCCAACCTGGCCCAGCTGAAGGTGACGGTCCCGGCCGGCTTCAGGCACGTCCCGGCGCCCGCGGCGCCCCCGGCCCGGGTTCCCTGACCCACCGGAGGCCGGCCAGGCCCGGCGGGTCCTGCCCGGGACCCGCCGGGCCAGCCTGCGGCGCCGGGGTTATCGTCGAGGAAAGACTGCCCCCACCAGCTTCAACGCGCCGGTCCCCGGCGGGTCATGGTGAACGAGAAGATCCGGCTGGAGATCGGGGCCGAGGCGGTGCTCCGGCAGGAGGCCAGACCTAGACCCCTGCCCCGCTGCCCTGGTCCCTGGTCAGGGTGGCGACGCATTCCACGTGGTGGGTCATGGGAAAGGCATCGAACGCCCGGAGCGCGCCGAGTTCCCAGCCGGCCTCGGCGAAGACCGCGATGTCGCGGGCCAGTGTGGCCGGATCGCAGGACACGTAGGCGACCCGGCTGAGGGCACTATCCGGGCGCAGCAGCTCGTCCAGCACCGGGCGGCCCAGGCCGGCCCGGGGTGGGTCGAGCACCGCGATGCGGGCGTGCAGCCATCCGGCGTGGCTGAGCACCTCGGCCACGTCACCCTTGTGGATCCGGGCCCACGGGGTGTCCCTGAGGTTGTGCCGGGCGTCGCGGACGGCGGCGGGGTCCGACTCGATGCCGATCACCGTCCCGGAGGGGCCGACCTCACCGGCCAGCACGCCCGCGAACAGCCCGGCCCCGCAGTACAGGTCCAGCGCCGCGTCTCCGGGCTGCGGGCGGAGCACCTCACGGACCAGGGCCGCCAGCACATCCGCCGCGGCGGGGTGGACTTGCCAGAACACGCCCGCGCTGGTCCGCCACCTCCGTCCGGCGGCGGTCCGGTGCAGGAACGGGCCCCCGCGCAGCGCGGTGAGGCCGACGCCGTCCCCGGCCACCAGGACCGGGCCCTCCACTTGCGAGGCCCAGGTGGCCGGGACCGCCGCCCGGCCGCCCGGGTCCCTGCCGCCCGGGCCCTGGCCGCCAGTGCGGCCCGCGGCCCGGCCCGCAGGCTTGCGGCGGTGCGGTTTCCGCGCCGGGGTGACGACGACGGCCGCGTCGCTGGTGTCCGGCGAGGTCACCGCGGCCACCGACTCCGCTCCCGGCCAGCGGCCCTGGGTGATCCCGGACTCGTTGACCAGGGGGTGCGCGATCGGGCAGGTCCCGACGTCGAGGATCTCGTGGGAGCGGTGCCGGCGCAGGCCGGCCAGGCCGTCGGCGCGCACCGCGAAGCGGACCCGGGTCCGCCAGCCCAGGCCGTCCTCGTCCCCGGGCAGGGGCTCCACGGTGACCTCGCGGTCCAGGCCGGCGATCCGGCGCAGCTGCTGGGCGATGACCGCGGCCTTGAACCGCCGTTGCGCGGTCAGGCTGGCGTGCTGCCAGTCGCATCCCCCGCAGCCGCCCGGGTGGGCGTGCGGGCACGGCGGCTCGACCCGGTCGGGCGAGGCCTCCAGGATCTCCACCGCCTCGGCCCGGGCCAGCTTGGCGGTGGACTCGGTCAGCCGGGCCAGCACCCGCTCGCCCGGCAGCGTGTGCCGGACCAGGACGACCCGCCCGCCCGGCTCCCGGGCCACGCACCAGCCGCCCTGCGCCACGTCACCGACGGCCAGTTCGAGCTCCTGGTCGCTCGCTGGCCGGGCTGGTTCCACGCTGCACCTCGTGTTCAATCGGGTCGAGTATCCTGACCGGCCGTCTCACCAACTCAGGACAGGGAATACCGTTGGCGGGCCACCGTGAGCGTTATTCAGCCGGCTAGCGGGCGCAGGCCGCCGGACCTGCGCGAGCGGCCGGTGCCGCTGGTGGCGCGCAGCGGCAGCGGGGTTTGCTTGAATAACGCGAGCTCTGGAGAGGCACTGTACTCAGGCAAGGGGCGATCGTGCACATTGTGATCATGGGATGCGGGCGGGTCGGCTCGACGCTGGCCCACATCCTCGAGGACCAGGGCCACTCGGTCGCCATCATCGACCAGGACCGGGACGCGTTCCGCAAGCTGGGCTCGCCGTTCAAGGGCAAGAAGGTGGTCGGGATCGGCTTCGATCAGAACGTGCTGATCGAGGCGGGCATCGAGCACGCGGACGCGTTCGCGGCGGTGAGCAGCGGCGACAACTCCAACGTGATCGCCGCCCGGGTGGCCCGCGAGTCGTTCGGCGTGAAGCGTGTCGCGGCGCGCATCTACGACCCGCGCCGGGCCGAGGTCTACCAGCGGCTCGGCATCCCGACCGTGGCGACTGTCCGGTGGACCGCGGACCAGATGCTGCGCCGGCTGCTGCCGGAAGGCAGCGAGCCGCTGTGGCGGGATCCCACCGGGGCCGTGGTGCTGGCCGAGGTCGCCTACGCGGACGACTGGGTGGGTGAGAAGACCAGCGCGCTGGAGGAGGCCGCCCGGGTCCGGGCCGCGTTCCTGTCGCGGCTCGGCGAGGTGGTGCTGCCCGGGCCGGGGACCGTGCTGCAGGAGGGCGACGTGCTGCACGTGATCGCCCTGGAGGAAGATCTGGAACGGATTTCGGCCGCGCTGTCCGCGCGGGCGCCCGGAGGCAAGGCCAAGGGAGGCCGCTGATGCGTGTCGCCATCGCGGGAGCGGGGGCGGTGGGCCGCTCAATCGCTGCCGAACTGCTGGACAACGGCCACGAGGTCCTGCTGATCGACAAGAACCCGCGGTCCATCGCGGTGGACAGCGTGCCCCGCGCTGAATGGCTGCTCGCCGACGCGTGCGAGATCGCCTCGCTCGACGAGGCGTCCCTGGAACGATGCAACGTGGTCATCGCGGCGACCGGCGACGACAAGGCCAACCTGGTCGTCTCCCTGCTGGCCAAGACCGAGTACGGGGTACCCCGGGTGGTCGCCCGCATCAACCACCCCAACAACGAGTGGCTGTTCAACGAGTCCTGGGGCGTGGACGTGGCGGTGTCCACCCCGCGGATCATGTCGGCCCTGGTCGAGGAGGCGGTCAGCGTCGGTGACCTGGTCCGGCTGATGACCTTCCGGCAGAGCGACGCCAGCCTGGTGGAGCTGACCATGCCGGCCGACGCGCCGCTGGTCGGCCAGCGGATCGGGGACATCACCTGGCCCGCCGACACCGCGCTGGTCGCGATCCTCCGGGACGGGCGGGTGCTCGTGCCCGCCAAGGATGACCCGCTGGAGACCGGGGACGAGCTGCTGTTCGTCACGAGCGAGGACGTGGAGGACGAGCTGGCCACCCTGCTGTCCGGCACCCACCACCACGACGCTGTATAGCCCGGGGGACGACCCCCCGGAGCCCCCGCGCATCGCCGGCTCGGAGGGGACACGCCTGCGGCGCGCCCCGCCTCGCTCTGCTGACCCGGGGGGACGACCCCCGGAGCCCCCCGCCAATCGCCGGCTCGGAGGGAACACGCCTCCGGCGCGCCCCGCCTCGCCGGCGATTATCGGGTCTCGGTGATCTCCGGGCCGCGGTCGAAGGGGTTGAGCGGCTCGCTGAAGGGCTGTTCCTCCCCGGCGGCGGCCATCTGCTCCTCCATGGCCTGGCGGGCTTCCTCGGGCAGGGTGATCTCGAGCAGGTCGCGCGGCGGCACCGGGTGATCTCCCCGGACGACGACCAGGCCGGCGAAGATCTCCTCGAACGCGGCGGCGGCCGCGGGGTCCACCGCGGCTGGCCCGGTGATCACCCCGCGCAGGAACCAGCGCGGCCCGTCCACGCCCAGGAAACGGATGGGCTGGAGCCCGGCCTGCGGCGGCTCGCCCGGTACCCGGACGTGCAGTTCGGGGCCGAACGGGCCCTCGGCCTCCTCGGCGGCGCCGCCGGCCTCCACCACCGCCGTCATGATCTCCTGCCGCACGTCCTCCCAGAGCCCGCCGCTCTTGGAGGCGGCGAAGGCCTGGACCTGAAGCGAGCTGTCCTCCCGGACCACCGCGATCAGCGGTCCCTGGTCGTCGGCGATGTTGAGCTGGATCTCGAACCCGTCCGCGACCGGGATCTGCAGGCTGCCGAAGTTGACGCGGTTGAGCGGCGGGATGTCGTCCGCCGCGTCCCACGGCCCCCAGGCCGCCTCCGCCGCCTCCGCGGGCGGGGCCGCCTCGTCCCCGGCGTCGTCCCAGGATTCCTCGTCCCCGGGCTCGTCCCAGGTCTCCTCGTCATCCGGCCCGCGGTCCTCGCTGGCCTCGTCCTCGCGAACCTCAGGTTCGGCCACTTCCTCGCGGCGGCGCCGACGGAACACTGTGTTTCTCCCTGCTCTTCATGATGTCCGGGCCCACTGCGGCCTGCAGCGACGCTAGGCCGGCGGCGGCGCGCCGGCGTGCCCTCCGGTGGACCCGAAGCCACCTTCGCCCCGCGCTGACCCCGGCAGGGTGTCCACCTCGTGGAACACCGGGCGGGCCACGCGCTGGATGACGAGCTGCGCGATCCGGTCGCCGCGCTGGAACTTGACCGCCTCAGTGGCGTCGGTGTTGAGCAGCGTCACCCTGATCTCGCCACGGTACCCCGCGTCCACGGTTCCCGGCGCATTCACGATCGTGATCCCGTGCTTCGCGGCCAGCCCCGAGCGGGGATGCACGAACGCGGCGTACCCGTCCGGCAGCGCGATGGCCACGCCGGTCGGCACCACCGCCCGCTCGCCGGGCCGGAGTTCCACGTCCACCGCGGTGACCAGGTCAACGCCGGCGTCCCCGGCGTGCGACCGGACCGGCAGCGGCAGTTCCGGGTCCAGCCGCTTGATGAGGACGTCCACCGGGTCCGTGCCCGGGCTCACCGCTCCCATGACTCACCCCCACGTGTGCTGATGCCGGGTTTGCTGATGCAGGGTGTGCCGGAGGCCGCGTCCTGGCGCCCGGCGTCCTGATGCCCGGCGTCCTGATGGCCAGTGTGCTGCGGCCGGCTCACTCCCGCGACCTTACCGCTGGCCGGCTGCCCCTGAGGTACGGCGCGGCCCGGACCAGGGCCGCCGCGGTGGGCACGGCCACGATCGCCCCCGGGATACCGGCCACCACCCCGCCGATGGCCAGCACCAGGATGATGGCCAGCGGGTGCAGCCGGACCATCCGGCCGACCACCAGCGGCTGCAGCAGATGGCTCTCGAGCTGGTTCTCCAGGATGAAGATGACCACCAGCACGACCGCGGCGATCCACCCCTTGGTGCCGAGGGTGACGCCGACCGCCAGCGCCCCGGCGACCAGGATGCCGACCAGCGGCACGAACGCGGCCAGGAAGACCAGGATCACCAGCGGCACCAGCAGGGGGACACCGAGCACCCACAGCGAGAACCCGATGACCACGGCGTGGATGGCCGCGACCGCGATCGTGCCGCGGACGTAATAGACCAGGGCCTGCCACGCCGCGGAGCCGGCCAGGTGGACCCGGGTCCGGCTGTCCGGGCCGAGGAAGCCGGTCAGCCAGGCCCAGATCCGCTCACCGTCCTTCAGCAGGAAGAACGTCACGAACAGCATCAGCACCAGCCCGGCCAGGATCTCCAGGAAGATCTTGCCCCCAGACACCACGGTGCCCGCGACCAGCGACTGATGCTGCTGCAGGTACTTCAGCGCCCGGTTGGACAGGCTCTGGATGCCCGCGTGCCGGACGTGGAACGGCGGGCCGGCCAGTGACGTCTGCAGCGCGGTCGCGGTGTGCCGGAGCTCGTTGACCAGATGCGGGTAGTCGGCGGTGGTCCGGGCCACGGCCAGGGTGCCTGCCCCGGCCAGGATGGCCACCGCGATCAGCAGCGTGCACCAGGTCGCGGCCAGGGCCGGCATGCCGAGCCGCCGGAACCGGGACAGCAGGGGCTGGAGCAGCGCGGTGAGCAGCAGTGCGGCCACACAGGGGAGCACCACCAGGCGGAGCACGCTGGCCACCCGGAAGGCCAGGTAGATGACGATGCCGATGAGCAGCAGCCGCCACGACCAGCCCGCGGCGCGCTGCAGCCACTGCGGCACGCCTGAGCGATCCGCCGGCGCCGTCGCCCCGGGACCTGACCCGCCCGCAGGCGGCACCGGCCCTGGTCCGGTACCGGGCCCAGCCGCAGGCCCGTCCCCTGGGCCGCCCGCCCCGTCCACTGGCCCCGCAGTCCCGCCGGGCGCGGTGACAGCGGGCCGCGGCAGGAGTTTCGTTGCGGCCCTGGTTTTCTTGCTTGTCCGGCACCGGCTGGCTGGCCCCCTCGCCTGCCTGCGTGATGACCCCCGTACCGTCACCCGGCGGGACGGAGTCTGCGGCCGGCCCAGTCCCCGAGCGCAGACCGTGCCGCATGCGTCGCCCAATCATGGCTTCATGTAACCAACTACGGTGGACCCATGCGTGTTTACCACGAACGCCTGCGTGTCCCGGTCAGCTGGTGGGTTCTCGGGATGATTTCGATCCTCATGCTGGGCGCCGGTTTCCTGGCCGGATTTGACTGGGAGCCGGCGCTGGCCGTGTACGCGACGCTCACCGCCGGCCTGGCCGCGATCCTGATCGGCTGGGGCCGGCTGCGCACCGAGGTGGCCGACGGCGAGCTCCGCGTGGGCCGGGACCGGCTGCCGCTGGCCGTGGCGGGCGAGGTCACCCCGCTGGACGAGGACCAGACCCGGGCGCTGCGCGGGCCGCGGGCCGACCCGGCGGCCTACCTGATGGCCCGGCCCTACCTGCCGCGGGCGGTCTACATCGCGGTGGACGACCCGGTCGCGCGCGGGCCGTACTGGCTCATCGGCACGCGCCGTCCGGAGGAACTGGCCGCCGCGATCGAGGCCGCCCGTCCCGCTGCGCGGGCCGGCGGCACACCCGTGGGATGATCAGCACGCAGCAACCGGCGCCACGCGGGACCATGGGCGGCCCGGGCGGGCATCAGGGAGGATGCATGGCAGACAAGCGCGGCGACGGCGCCACCAAGGCGATGAGCACGGTGGCGGCCCTGGGGGCGGCTTTCGTGGCCCGCAAGGTGGCCACTATCGCCTGGACCAAGGTCACCGGCAAGGAGCCGCCGAACGATCCCGAGGACCCCGCGGTGGGGATGGCCGAGGCGCTGGGCTGGGCTGTCGCCATGGGCGTGGTCGTCGGAGCGGTCCGGGTGCTGGCCATCCGGGCGGCGACCAGCCGGGCCCGGCGGGCCGCCGTCGAGGACTCCGTCGCCAGCTGAGCCGGGTGCTGGCTGGCCCGGGCGCTGCCGAGCCGGCCCACCGCGAGCCGGGCGTTACCCGAGCCGGGCGCGGCGGTAGGCCTCACCGAACGTTTCGAGGGTCTCGGCGGGCAGCGGGACGTGCCCGCCGAGCGCCCGCACGCCCCAGGCCACCTGGGCGCAGTGCTCGGAGACCACGGCCTGGTGAAGTGCCTGCGCCGGGGTGGCCGCGATCGTGACCAGGCCATGGTTGGCGAGCAGCGCGCTGGCCCGGGCGGCCAGCATCGCCACGGCGTTCGCCCCGACCCCGGCCGAGCCGCTGATCGCGTAAGGCGCCGCCGGGATGTCACCGCCGAGGAAGATCACGGCCTCGTCGATGACCGCGGGGACCGGCTCCCGGGCCGCCGCGAACATGCTGGCGTACGGCGGATGGCTGTGCAGGACCGCCCCTATCTCCGGGAACGCCTGGTAGCAGGCGGTATGCAGCTGATACTCGGACGACGGGACCAGTCCGCGCGGGCCGGGAGAGACGGCGCCGGGAGAGACTGCGCGCGGGGAGACCGGCTCCCCGGCCATCGTGATCACGACCAGGTCCCCGGGGCCCATGTCCTGGTAGGGCACCCCGGACGGGGTGATCACGAGCGTCCCGCTGTCCAGCCGGGCCGACACGTTGCCGCTGGTCCCCGACGTGAGCCGGTGGCCGAGCATGCCTTTCGCGGCGGCCAGCACGGCCGCCCGGGCTTCTTTTTCCTCGAGCATCCCCCGATCCTGGCATCAAGGCCCTTACCCGCCGATGTCCGGGCAGGTCCGGAGCCGTGCGAGACTCTGTGCCGTGTCTGCTGCACCTGACCGCTCCCGCCTGGGCTACAAGCTGGGCTACGCGCTGCGGAATCCCGGCCGGGTTCTGCCCTACGCCCGGCGGCGCAGCCGGGACGCGCTGATCGGGATGAAAGCCTCGGATCACATCAGTTACTACCGCGCGGTCATGAAGGCCGAGACCGCCCGCAACCCCGAGGTCGCGGTGGGCAGCATGACCCACGACTCCTGGCTCAAGGTGGGCCAGCTCCAGTTCGACTACCTGTTCAAGGCCGGGCTGCAGCCGGGTGACCGGATGCTGGAGATCGGCTGCGGCGACCTGCGGGCCGGCCGGCTGTTCATCGCCTATCTCAATCCCGGCAACTACTTCGGGATCGACATCTCGCCGGACATCCTGCTCGCCGCCCAGGACACCATCGCCCGTGACGACCTGCAGGCCAAGCTCCCCCACCTGGAACTCGTCGACGACCTGAGGTTCCGGTTCCTGCCCGCGGAGCAGTTCACCGTGGTGCACGCGCACAGCGTGTTCAGCCACTCGCCGATCGAGGTGATCGACGAGTGCCTGGCCCACGTGGGCCGGGTGATGCGGCCCGACGGGGTGTTCGACTTCACCTTCTGCCGCACCGAGGGCCCGGAGCACCAGGTGCTGCGGGAGGACTTCTACTACCGGACCGAGACACTGCTCGCGCTGGCCGACAAGAGAGGCCTCGACGCGGAGCTGATGGAGGACTGGGAGGATCTGCCGCATCCCCAGTCCAAGATCCGGATGATGCGCAGGCCCGGGCAGCGTTACTGACCCGGCCGCCGGGCATCCGGGTCGAGGCGGGCGGCTTCGGCGCCGGCACCGACACCGACCCGGGGGCCGTCCTGGCCGCGGACGCACCGGTGCTGCACGTGCGCGGCTTCACCGACCAGGGCACGGCCGAGGTCCGCCGCCGGCCCCCCGAAGACTGAGCGGCCGCTAACCGGGCCGGCTTCGAGGCCACGGGCGGCGGGACCACCGAGCCCTGGCCACCGGGCCTGGACCACCTGTTCCTGGACCACGGGCTCCCTGACCACGGGCTCCCCGACCACGGGCTCCCTGACCACGGGCTCCATGACCACGGGCAGGCCCGCCTCGCTGGCGTGGCCGAAGTCGTCGTCGATCGCGATGACCTGGCGGTGCGCGGCCTGCAGCAGGGAGGCCGCTACCGCCGCCCGGTAGCCGGCCTGGCAGTGCACCCACAGTTCGCCGCCGGGGATCTCATCCAGCCGCCCGGCCAGCTCGTGCAGCGGGAGGTGCACGGCGCCGTCCACGTGGCCGGCCGCCCATTCCAGGTTCCGCCGGACATCCAGCACCGTGACCGGGCGCTCGCGGCGGGCCGATGCCAGCGCGGCGAAGTCGCGCACCGGGAAGCTGGCCAGCGGCTCCCCGGCCGCCCAGTCCTCCGGCTGGCCGGTGGCGATGGCGGCGGGCCGGTCGACGCCGATCCGGGCCAGCTCCCGCTGGGCCGTGGCGACCTGCCCGGCGGTCTCCCCGAGCAGCGTCACCGGGGTGCCCGCAGGCAGCAGCCAGCCCAGCTGGGGAGCGAGCGTGTTGCCCAGCTCGAAGCCGAGCGAGCCGGCCAGGTGGCCGGCGGCGAACACGCGCCGCGAGCGCAGGTCCACCAGCCACTCCCCGGCCGCCACCCGGCGGCGCAGTTCGGCCGGCCCGGCCTGGTGGGGCAGCGACAGATCGGGCGCGCCCGGGCCGGTGGCGTTGCCGGGACCCATCCGGGCGTAGTACGCCGGGTAGGCGTCCAGGCCGGCCAGCAGTTCCGCCACGAACCGATCGGCGCCGAGGGTCAGCGCGGGGTTGCGGGCCTTCTCCTCGCCGATCGTGGACGAGTTGGCGCTGGCCGCCGGGGTGGCCGCGCAGAAGCTGCCGAACCCGTGGGTGGGCAGCACCGCCACCTGGTCGGGCAGGGCCGCGGCCAGCCGGGCCGCCGACGCGTGCTGGGCCCGGGCCAGCTCGGCCGCGTGCGCCGCGCCGAGCAGGTCGGTGCGCCCGGTCGCGCCGAACAGCAGTGATCCGCCGGTGAACACCGCGACCGGATCCCCGTTCACGCCGGCCAGCACGTAGGCCAGGTGGGTGAACGTGTGCCCCGGGGTGGCCAGGACCTGGATCCGGGCCGAGGGCGTGAACTCGAGCACGTCGCCGTCGGACACCGGGACCCGGTCGAAGGCGACCTGGTCGGCGGCGCTGACGTGGTAGGCGGCCCCCGTCTCCCGGGCCAGGGCCAGTCCCCCGGTCAGGTAGTCGTTATGCAGGTGGGTCTCGAGCACGTGGGTGATCCGGACCCCCCGCTCGGCGGCCAGGCCCACGACCCGGTCGATATCCCGTTGCGGGTCGACCACCAGCGCCACGGTGCCGTCGGTGGCCAGGTAACTGCGGTCCCCCAGGGACGGGGTGTCGATCTGGAGTATCTCGATCATGCCGCTCCCCCTCTTAGGACCTCCCGGCCAGCTCCGCCTCCGGGCCCGGCCCGGCCACCCCCGCCTGCGCCGCGTCCCGGCGGGCCACTTCGGCCCGGACCAGCGGGATCAGCTCCCGGCCATAGTCAGTGGCGTCCTCAAGCGGGTCGTACCCGCGAATGAGCAGGGTGGACACCCCGATGTCCACATAATCGAGCAGGGCCTGGGCCACCGTATCCGGCGTGCCGACCAGGGCGGTGGAGTTGCCGCCGGCCCCGCTGGCCCGGGCGGTGGCCGTCCACAGCGCCCGGTCATGGAGGTCGCCGCGGGCCGCGGCGGCCAGCAGCCGCTGGGAGCCGGTGTTCTCCGGCTGCCCGTTCGCGCCGCGCCAGCCCCGGTGCTGGGCACCCGGTCCCGCGGGATTCTCGATCGCGGCCAGGATGCGGTGCGCCCGTTCCCAGGCCAGATCCTCGGTGGCGCCGAGGATCGGCCGGAACGACACGCTGATCCCGGGGGCGGGCCGGCGGCGGCCGCGGCGGCCCGGACCGAGGCGATCTGCTCCGCCGTCTCCTTGAGCGGCTCGCCCCACAGCGCGAACGTGTCCGCGTGCTTGCCGCCGACCTGGTAGGCGGCGGCGGAGGAGCCGCCGAAGAACAGCCGGATGCCGGCCGGGCTCACCGGCTGCACGCCCGGCCGGTAGCCCTCGAAGCGGTAGTACCGGCCGTCGAAGCTGACTGCCTCCGCCGATGTCCACGACTGCCGGAGGATGTCCAGATACTCGTCCGTCCGCGCGTACCGCTCGTCCTTGGCCAGGTAGTCGCCGTCTCGGCGCTGCTCCGCGTCGTTGCCGCCGGTGATCACGTGCACGGCCACCCGGCCGCCGGAGAACTGGTCCAGGGTGGCGAACTGCCGCGCCGCGAGGGTGGGGAACACGAACCCGGGCCGGTGCGCGATGAGCAGGCCGAGCCGCTGGGTGTGCGCCGCGACGTGCGCGGCCACCTGGGTGCCTTCGGGCCAGGCTGAGCCGTAGCCGATGAGGACCCGGTCGAAGCCGGCGTCCTCGTGCGCCTGGGCGTGCCGGCGGGTGAAGTCCGGGTCCAGCAGCGCGGTGGTCTGGGGCCGCGACTCCGACGCGTCGTTGGTGTGGATCATCCCGATGAACTCGACCGGCATCAATGCGCTCCTGTGGTGTGGCCCGTGGTGTGGTCTGTGGCGTGAGTGGTACCGCTGCTATGAGTGGCCAGCGCGGCACGGCCGGCCGCGCTGAGGATGGAGTCGTCCTGCGGGGTGTGGACCCGGGCACACAGCACGTCCCTGTAGTGCCGTTCCAGCGGGTTTTGCTTGGTCAGACCGTTATTTCCGACGAGGGCCACCGCCTGCTCGACCGCGGAGATCGCGGCGCGGGTCGCGATGAGCTTGGCGATGGCGGGATGGCCGGCGGCGGTCTCGTCATCCGCGTCCACCCGGAGCGCAAGGCCGTCGACCAGGTCGTCGGCGCCGGTCAGGGCGGTCTCGATCTCACCGACCGCGGTCTCGAACCGGGGCAGGGTGGCCAGCGGGCGGCCCAGTGCGCTGGGGGTCCGCTCACCCAGGAAGCGGACCAGCCAGTCGCGGGCCGCCGCGGCCACGCCCAGGTAGAGCGCGGCCAGACCCAGCGAGTTCCAGGCCAGGAATGCGGGGTCGATGGGTTCCGGGGATGCCGGGTCATGCAGCCCGGCCGTGGCGCCGGGCGGCACCGGCGTGTCGGTGAAGATCACGTCGTCGCTGCGGCTGGCCCGCAGGCCCAGGTGATCCCAGGTGCGCTCGATGCTGATGCCGGGTGAGTCCGTCCGGACCAGGAAGCTCCCGACCCGGGCCGGGTCCTCGCCGGTGCGGGCCCAGACCACCATCCAGCGCAGCCCGGCCGCCCCGGTGGAGAAGATCTTCCGGCCGCTGAGCAGCCAGGTCCCGGAGTGCCAGCGGGCCACGGTGGCCGGGAGTCCGCCGCGGGCCGGGGTGCCGAGGTCCGGCTCGACCCGCAGCGCGTTGATCAGCACCGGGCGGGCCGCGGATTCGTCCAGGATCTCCTGGTAGATCCGTTGCGGCCAGGTCTGGGCGCGGGCCTGCATCGCGTGGGTGAACAGCGTCATGGCCGTGATCAGCGCCACCGACGGGTCGCCGCGGCCCAGGGCCCGCAGGATGCGGACGGTGGTGGCCAGCCCGGCGCCCGCGCCGCCGTAACGCCCGGCCACGGTGGCGGTGAGCAGCCCGGCCTCGTGTACCAGGCTGATGCCGCCGGCCGGGAACGAGCCGTCCCGGTCGTGCTCCGCGGCCCGGGCGGCCAGCGCGGCGGTGACCTCCGGGAGGGCGGCCAGCTGCGGCGGCCGCACCCGGGTCAGCGGCGGCGGGCCGGTCACGGCGGTCACGCCGACAGGGCACTCTCGGCCGTGCCGGGCGCGCCCACCGGGGTGCGGGCCGCCTCCTCGCGCAGCAGCGGGACCAGTTCCCGGCCCCACTCGACCACGTCGTCCAGCGGGTCGAACCCCCGGATGAGCACGGTGTCCACGCCCACCCGGCGGTAGGCCGTCAGCGCGTCGGCGACCTGCCGGGCGGTGCCGACCAGCGCGGTGGAGTTGCCGCCCGGCCCGGTCAGCCGGGTCACCCCGTACCAGAGCCGGTCGTCGTACACCTCCCGCTCGGCCGCCTGCCGCTGGAGCCGCTCCGAGCCGACCGAGGAGGATTCGCGGAAACCGAACAGGCGGCGGGCGGGCCCCGGGGTGTCCGGAACCTGGACGCCCTGAACCTGTGTGCCCTGGACCGCGGCGCCGCCGGCCTTCCCGCCGCCCGCGCTCACCACCCGCTTCTCGGTGGCCGCCCGGATCTGCTCGGCGCGCTGCCACGCCGCTTCCTCGGTCTGGCCCACGATCGGCCGGACCGACAGGCTGAACCGGACCGTCCGCCCGTGCCGGGCCGCTTCCGTGCGGATCCCCTCGATCCGCTCGGCGATCTGGGCGACCGGCTCGCCCCACAGCATGTACACGTCCGCGTGCTCGGCGCCCACGCTGAGGGCGGCCGGGGACGCGCCGCCGAAGTACAGCGGGATGGTGTCCGCCGTGGCCGGCTTGACGTAGCTGTACGCGCCGCGGACCCGGTAGAACTCGCCGTCGTGGTCGAACGGCTCGGTGGCGGTGAGCTCGCGGCGCAGCAGGCCCATGAACTCGGCGGTGCGGGCGTAGCGGCGGTCATGGTCGGCGAAGTCGCCGTCGCGCTTCTGGTCCAGCTCATCGCCGCCGGTGATGTGGTGGATGGCCACCCGGCCGCCCCCGGTCAGCTGGTCCAGCGTGGCCAGCTTCCGGGCCACCAGGGTCGGGGCGACGAAACCCGGCCGGTGGGCGATCAGCACCTTGAGCCGTGTGGTGGCGTTCAGCACGTGCGCCGCGACCGCGAACCCGTCGGGGCCGGTGGCGTGGTAGCCGATCAGGACCCGGTCGAATCCGGCCGCCTCATGGGCCTGGGCGAAGCGGGCCAGGTAGCCGGGATCGACCGGCGGGCCGTCGAAGGATCCCCGGGACTCCGAGACCTCTTTGGTGCCGACCATCCCGATGATTTCCGTGGTCAAGGTCAGTTCCTTTCAGCGAGCGCTCACGAGCGCGGCCGGGCCGGCCTGCTCGCGGACCAGGCGGACGAGGGTGCCGTAGTCCCGCGCATCGGCGAGCGGGGTGAAGCCGCGGATCAGCAGGGTGCTCACGCCGAGATCGACGTAGCGCAGCAGCGCCTGGGCCACCTGCTCGTAGCTGCCGACCAGCGCGGTGGAGTTCCCGGCCTCCCCGGTCACCGCGTCGAACCCGGCCTTGTCCTGGGCCCGGGCCAGTTCCTCCAGGTAGCCGGGCTGCACCAGGTCGGTCTGGGTGGGGGCGATCTCGGTTTCGCTGTGCGGCGCGGTGGCGGCGATGCCGATGAATTCGATGCTCATCGTCCCTCCCGGGACGTGGCAGGGGCGCCTGGGAGGGCGGCAGTGGAGCCAGGGGGCATGCCTCGGATGCAAACACACTGGCTGCCGCTATGTCAATAACTCCTATCGTTTTTATAGGGAATACTCAGCACCGGGACCGCGCCCGGTTTCTGGCCGGGTCACCCCCCGGCTGGATCCCCGTCCTGGGGCCGGTCCACCGCTGACCACAGGCTTTCCAGGTTGACCACGATGCCTTCCTGGCTGCTGCGGGCGATGACCACGACCGCTTCGTCGTCGCCCGGGTTCTCTTCGCGGTGCGGCACGTACGGCGGCACGAAGATGTAGTCCCCGGGCTCCGTCTCCAGCCTGACCTCACGGTCGCCCTCCGCGAACACGAACGCCGGGTGCCCGGACACCACGTAGATCGCGGTCTCCGCGTGCCCGTGATGATGGTCGCCGGACTTGGTCACCGGGGCCACGTGGGTCTGGCCCATCCAGAGCTTGGACGAGCCGGAGGATTTGCCGGAGATGGCCTCCAGGCGGGTCATCCCGCTGGTCTGGCCGGTATCACCGCGCACGTCGCGGCCGCGGATGTGCACGAGGGGCGCGTGCCACAGGTCATCAGTCATGGGGGCTCCCGGGTCGCTGCGTCTGGTCATGATCGGCCGGCCGATGGGCAGGGCCAGTGTAAACAGCGCGTGGCCGGCGGGGCGTGCTCGCGGTGTACTCCTCCATCGCGTGGGCCAGCCAGCCCGCGGTCCTGGCCACCGCGAAGATGGCCTCGCCGGCGCCGCGGATCATGCCCGCGCAGCTGGCCAGCACGGCCAGCGCGAAGTCGATGTTCGGCTCCGGCAGGGCCCGCCGGTGCATCTCGGCCAGCACGGCGTCCACCACGGCCAGCCGGGGTGACGCGGGGACGGCCCGCCGGACCATGGCCAGGAGCAGCCCGGCCCGCGGGTCACCGCCGCGGTACACGAAATGGCCGAAGCCGGGCACCCGCTCGCCCCGGCGGAGCAGCTCCCCGACCACCCGGGGCACGGCCGCCGCGTCGGGGGCGGCGGCCAGCATGGTCTCGGCGCCGAGTGAGGCGCCGCCGTGCAGGGCGCCGCCGACCGCGCCGAGCCCGGTGGCGACCACGGCGTACGGGTCGGCCCGGACCGACGCGGCGACCCGGGCGGCCAGCGTGGACGCGGCCAGCTCATGGTCGGCCAGCAGGACCAGCGCGGCCCGCAGCGCGTCCAGCAGGCCGGGCGGCGGTTCGCCCGGGCAGAGCCGGGGCCAGAGCCGGGCCGGGATCCCCGGGCCGGCCGGAGCATCCGGGCGCGGCCGGAGCGCCCGGGGCGGCCGGAGCGCCCGGGCCGGCGGGCGGCAGGCAGTCCACCAGGCCCGCGATGATGGCCCGGCCTGCCGCGGCCACGGCCGGCGGATCGAACTGAAGGCGCAGCGGATCCGCCGCGGCCAGCGCCGGGACGATCACCTGCAGACGTTCCAGGGGATAAGTGCCCGGCGGGAGCGCCGCCTGCGCCGCCGTGCCCGCCGCGACCGCGGCCCGGGCCGCCTGCCACTCCCCCGCATCCGCCGGAGAGGACGGGTGCGGCTGCCCGAGCCACAGCAGGTCGCACACGTCTTCGAAGTCCCAGTCCCGGGCCAGGTCGAGGGCGTCCATCCCGCGGAACCACAGCCCGTCGTCGGTGATCTCCGTCACGCCCGACTCGATGACCAGCCCGGCCAGGCCCGGCGCCCGGCGGGGCCGCCCCCGCCGGGCCAGCTCCTCGACCTCGCCGGGATCGAACAGACTGCCGTGGCCCGGGCCGCCGCCCCGGCTGCCGCGCCCGCCGCCGGATCCGCCGCTCGCGCCACCGGTGCCGCCGGTGCCGCCGGCCCGGCGGCGGGTGAGCACGCCCCGGCTCACGTACGAGTACAGCGTGGCCTGCTTGATTCCCAGCCGCCGGGCGGCCTCCGCCGCGCTGATCCAGTCGGTCTCTGCCATCCCGCCCTCCCCGCACCGGCCCTGATCCCGGAGTCCCGCCTGGCCGCCGGCCACCGGCGCCGTTGGTTACCGGTTCGGATCACCTCCCGAAAACCGGGGCCAACCCGAACAGATAACCGCCCGCTCGCCGGCCGGGACGACGTGAGTGCGCCCCGGGCCGGGCCCTGCTGCGTCTCAACTTAGTTGATTTTAATCAACGTTGATGACACTCGACAGAAATGCCAGGGTGTTGACCATGAGCCCGCGCCGCGGCTCACCAGCCAGCCCGCGGCCCGTCCCACCCGGAGGATGCCGATGCCTGCCATCCATTTCCTTGACGTGACCAACCGCGACGGCGTGCAGACCGCCCGCACCGGCCTGTCCAAGTTCGGCAAGATCATGGTGAACTTCTACCTGGGCAAACTCGGCGTGGCCCAGTCCGAGCTGGGCTTCCCGTTCCTGTTCCACGAGGTGCCCTACATCCGGGCCAGCGTGGCGCTGGCCGAGGCGGGCGCGTTCGGGGAGCTGCGGCTGTCCGGCTGGTGCCGCGCCGTGCCCGGTGACGTGGAGGCCGCCATCCCGCTCGGGCTGCGGCACTACAACCTGTCGATCTCCACCTCGGACCAGATGATCACGCACAAGTTCCGCGGCAAGCTGGACCGGGATTCGGTGATCTCGGAGATGGTGGCGGCCGTGCGGGCGGCCCGGGACGGCGGGGCCGCGACCATCGGCGTGAACGCCGAGGACGGCTCACGCACCGACGAGGGGTTCCTGCTGGAGTTCGCGACCGCGGCCCGGGAGGCCGGGGCGGACCGGGTCCGCTACTGCGACACGATCGGCGGGGAGACCCCGGCCCGGATCCGGGAGCGCTTCGCCAAGCTGGCCGCGGCGATCGGGATCCCGGTCGAGACCCACTGCCACAACGACCTGGGCATGGCCGTGGCCAACTCGGTGTCCGGCGCTCTCGGGGATCTCGACGCGGGACAGGACGCCTGGGTCAACACCTGCGTCAACGGCATCGGCGAGCGGGCCGGCAACGCCGACCTGCTGTCCTGCATCCTCGCGTTCAGCCACGGCTTCGGGGTGGCGGGCCAGGCCCCGATCGGCGACCCGCTCGACCTGTCGTGGGCCCGGCGGTTCGGTTTGTGGGCCAGTTACGCGTTCGGCCAGCCGCTCCCGCAGAACCAGCCCGGGGTGGGCCGGAACGCGTTCGCGCACGAGTCCGGCATCCACGCCGACGGCGCGCTGAAGGACCGGCAGAACTACGAGCTGTACGACGACGAGACGCTGGGGCCGTTCCCGGACGACTGGTTCACCCGGGCGGGCCGGGTGGTGCTGACCGGCGAGTACGGCGGGAAGGCCGGCTTCAGGCACGTGATGGAAGGCCTCGGCATCGCAGTCGCCGACGGTGACGAGGACCTGGCCTTCGCACTGGTGCAGATGTGCGCGTCGGCCAGCGGCAAGCCGCTGGCCGACGACGAGCTGCGCCTCATCGGGAGCTACCCCCGGCAGCTGGCGCTGCTGTTCCCGGGGGTCACGAGCTGATGCTCTCGGGGTGACGACCTGGCGGGCCGGGGCCCGGCCCGGGTCAGCCGCCGATCTGCCGGCGCCGGCGGATCTCCTTGAGCCGCCGCCGCTGCGACGGGTCGAGCATCAGGTACATGCCCGTCGGGATGCCGATCGCCAGGACGATCACACCGATCGCGAGCCATGGGCTGACTATGAACAGGATGAGGCCGAGGATGATCCCGGCAATGGCGAACTTCATCCGACCTGACAACTTCTGCCTCCTCAGGCGGCGAGGATGCGATTCCGGGCCGGGTAATGCCCGGCCCGACCTTAGTCACATCCGCGCCTGCTAAGTGAAACGTCAGCCGGCCCCTGCGTAGTTCCGCACCAGCCGGTTCTGCGCAAGTTTCCAGGCCGCCCTCAGCTTCCTAGCCTCCGGGTTCCCGGTTCCGGGTTCCCGGCCTCCGGGTTCGCAGGCGGTGCCGCGGCCGGCCAGGATGGCCGCAGCGACCAGGAGGCTCTCATGACCATATCGCTATCGCTGCCGATCGACCCTGACGCTAACGAGTTGCTATCGCGCGACCCGCTGGCGCTGCTCATAGGCATGCTGCTGGACCAGCAGGTGCCGCTGGAGAAGGCGTTCAGCGGGCCCCGGGACCTGGTGCGGCGGCTCGGGCACGAGCCCACCGCGGCGGAACTGGCCGGCTACGACCCCGACGCGCTGGCCGCCGTGTTCAGCGAGCGGCCAGCTCTGCACCGTTACCCCCGGGCCATGGCGGCCCGGACCCAGGACCTGGCCCGGCTCATCGTGGACCGCTACGACGGGGACCCGGCCGGGCTCTGGACCACCGCGGCGACCGGCCAGGAGCTGGTCCGCCGGATCGCGGAGCTGCCCGGGTTCGGCGCGACCAAGGCGCAGATCTTCGCGGCCCTGCTGGGCAAGCAGCTGGGTGTCCGGCCACCCGGCTGGCAGGAGGCCACCGGCCCGTTCGGCCAGGAAGGGTCCAGGGTCTCGGTGGCGGACATCACCGACAGCGACTCGCTGGCCGAGGTCCGGGCCTACAAGCAGCAGCGCAAGGCCGCCGCCAAGGCCGCCCGCTGATGGCCGGGACCGCGCAGGTGTTCGTCCTGCACGAGGGGTACGCCCGGGAAGAGGATGACGCCGACCGGGTGGGCAGCACGGTCACGCTCATCGTGGACGGCGGCCGGGTGATCGTGGTGGACCCGGGCATGGTGTCCGGCCGGGACGCCCTGCTCGGCGCGCTGGCCGCCCGGGGGCCGGACCCGGCCGAGGTGACCGACGTGGTGTTCAGCCATCACCATCCCGACCACACGGTCAACGCGGCGATGTTCCCCTTCGCGGTCATCCATGACCACTGGGCGAGCTACGACGGGGACCGCTGGATCGGCCGCGAGCCCGGGGACTTCGCGCTCACCCCGTCGGTCCGGCTCATCGCCACACCCGGTCACACGGCCGAGGACATCACGACGCTGGCGGCCGGCCCGGACGACGTGTACGCCTGCACGCACGCCTGGTGGGGCCCGGACGGCCCGGCCGTCGACCCGCTCGGCACCGACCAGGCCGCGCTGCACCGGAGCCGGGCCCGGATCCTGGAGGTGGCCACGGTGATCATCCCCGGCCACGGCCCCGCCTTCCGCCCCACCCCGAACACTCCCCGGTAGCCCGGGCGTTCATGCTCCTGGTCAATTCCTGCGATATACGGGTACGCCGTGAATCCGGCCGGGCAGGCGGGTGTCGACGGCTTGAGGGTTGTCTGTGCTGCTCTCGGCCGTGGCGCCGGTGCCTGGGGTGTGACAGTCGGCCAGGATGGCGGCGGGGGGACGGGGGTGGCCGGGCCGCCGGGCATCTCGGCGGTCAGCTTTGGGAGGGTCCACGTGGCCGCGCGGGGCGTCCCGCCCGGCGGTCGTTGGCTTGCTGCACGCTGCTGTCAACCAGTGCCTGTTGCACCGGGTTCTGCAGGCCGGGCGGGGCAGGCAGCACGGTGCTGGGCCTGGCCGGGCACGCGCGCATCCCGTTGACCAGCAGGGCGAGGTAGCGGCGCCACAACTCGGGCTGGCCGGTGTGATCGGTGACCGCCGCGACCATCAGTTGCACGACCGGCAGGTCGGAGGGGAGCAGGTCGGGCCGCAGTGTCCCCTGCTGCTGGGCCTTGTCCACCAGTTGGTTGACCAGCGGCGCGACCCGTGCGCCCATCTGGGCCTGACGCTGCGGGCCGCGTCCGGTGCCGAGCATCACCTCGCGCAGCCCCCGGTCCAGGGCCTGGATCTCGCACACCTGCTCCAGGGCGGTAACCAGCCCGGTCCAGGCATCCTCGTGTTCGAGCGCTTCGCGTGCGTACGCCTCCACGGTGTTGACCATGTCGGCGAACAGGGCATCGATCAGTTCTTCCTTGTCGGAAAAGCGGCGGTAGACGGTGCCAACCCCGAGGCCCGCGTGGTGCGCCACGTCGTTCAGCGTGGCCGCCACTCCCCGGTCGCGGAACACCTCGCGTGCGGCGGCGAGAATGCGCAGCCGGTTCAACTCGGCGTCCTTGCGCAGCCGCGGCCGTACGGCGCGTTCAGCGGACATGGGGTGGTTACCTCGGCGACGAAACGGTAGAGCCTGATCCGGTTCATCGTAGTGCCTGACCAGCGTCGACGATCACCCGTGCCATGCACGCCGCGCCCCCCGCCACGCGCACCTGGTGCCCGGGCCGGGCCCCGGCGGCCCGGATGCTGCGGGCTCACGACGGTGGTCCCCAGTTCGTGGGGCTGGTGGTGAACATGTCGGCCGGCGCCAGGGGCAGGTCCAGCCGGGAGGCGGCGAGCGTCCCGCGCTCGACCGTGTAGCGCCCGCCGGCCAGGTGCGCCAGCTGCTGCGGTGTGGGGGCCAACGGGGAGTGGAAGCTGGCCGGGGGCTGGCTGGTGAGTACCAGCTGGATGCGGGCGCCTGCGGGGATCAGCGTGAAGTTGGGCAGCAACGCGATGTCGTAGGGGGTGGTGCGGCCCGGCACCACGGGTTGCTGGCTGTCCTGGGTGAACGGGTGCCCGGGCGACAGCAGCACGCCGTCCTGGCCGTACCAGCTGGTGGCCGGGTCCAGCCGGCGCTGGCTGCCCAGCAGCACCCCGTCGGCCTGTTTGCGCACGGTGCCGTCGGGGGCCAGCACGTTGAGCGTCGCGCTCAGCTCAGTCTCCGTGGCGGTGGCCGACGCGTAGACGGTGACGTCGGAGGGTCCGTCGAGGACCGCGGCGCGCTGCAGCGGCGCGGTGGTGTAGGTCAGGGCGTTCGCCGTGCTCGCGGGCGCCCAGGCCAGGGTGTCGCGCCCGGCGCCGTCCGGCTTACTCGTGCTCAGCGTCCCGTCGCCGAAGTAGTAGGTCGCCGCCTGCGCCGAAGGCGGCCAGGCCGCCGTGTCCACCCAGCGGGCCGCGGTGTTCTGGAAGATGTGCAAGGGAGTTCGGGTGTCGGCCATGCCAGTGGGCTCGTGCCGCAGCCAGGTGTCGAACCACTCCAGCCGCAGGTTCTCCAGGGTCGTGCCGGTTACGTTCTCCCCGTGCGTCCACGGGCCCACGATCGCCTGGTAGCGGCCGGTGGTCGGCTCATGCGCGGTGATCGGCGCGGTCAGCGCGCGGTGGAAGTACGCGTTCTGCGCGGCGACGTAATCCCCGAGGTTGCCGCCGGGGAACAGGTCGTTCCACCCCGCCTCGGTCAGCGCCGGGATGTCGTTGGCCACGATGCGCGGCATCAGCTGCTGCACGTCGAGCGCCTGCCAGTACGCGTTGTCATAGGAGCGCGGCCCGCCGTCGGCCAACTGCGCGATCGTGACGGACTGCGGGTCGGCGGCCGGGTCGTCCTGCGGGCCGCGCGGTTCGGCCTGTGCGATCCCGGCGACGAACGGCGTGGGGATCCCGCCGTCCGCGGTCAGGTCGTCGTAGAAGTTCGAGTCCGTGCAGAACGGTGTGATCGCCTTGAGTGGGGAGTGGGCGCCTACGGCCGCGGCCGTGAACCACTGATTCACCCCGAGGTACGAGCAGCCGTCGAGGCCGACCTCGCCGTTGGAGCCGGGCAGGGAGTGGGCCGCCCAGCCGACCAGCTCGGCGCCGTCGCGGCCCTGGCGCGGCCCGAACCAGTTGACCTGACCGCCGGATGCCCCGGTGCCGCGCACCGCGGAGGCGACGTAGATGTAGCCGCGCTGCACGAAGTAGTCGCCCGCGGTCGTCGGATCGGAGCGCCCAGCACCGTACGGGTTCTGCGTCAGCAGCACCGGGAACCTGCCGCGCGCCCGACCCCCGGTGGCCGGGTCGGTGGGATACACCACCTCGACGGAGATCAGGACCCCGTCGTCCATCCGTACCTGGGTGGTGGACGGCGTACTCACCCCGTACACCGCCGCGTCCGGCTGCCAGCCGCCGCGGACGGCCGGGACGGCGGCCCCGGCCGCCGGGACGAGCCCAACCGTGAGTAGCGCGGCCAGCCCGGCGCTCACCAGGCCCGACAGCGCATCCGCCCGCCTGCACCTGCCGCGATCCCGCGCTTGGTCAGCGACTCGCAGCCGAGCACCGAGCCAGGAGGCAATGCCACGTAGCGTAAGTTTTCATATCCGCTTCTATGGCTGGCGCCCAGTCCCGCCTGAACCACGTACCTGGCGGACATCACCGACAGCGACTCGCTGGCCGAGGTCCGCGCCTACAAGCAGCAGCGCAAGGCCGCCGCCGGCCGCCCGCTGATGCACAGCCGGAGAACTGGCTCAAGCCGCCGCTGGATCGAGGATTGTGACGTCGGCAGCCTCTGATGCCTCGGGCACTGGGCGGCCTTCCTGCCGCAGCAGGGCGATGTGGGCGGCCATGGCCTCGATCATCAGGCTCTCGGTCTCCTGGCGTGTGGCCCCGGCGGCAACTACCCCGGGCAGATCGGGAGAGTACGCCGAGTATCCTGCCTGATCGTCGCCCTCGAAGACGACCACATAGCCGGTCACGGCCGCTCCTTTCGCAGGCCTGCTTGCTTCAGGATGCTCGACTCTGTCTTGGGTTTCAAGGTAGCGCTCAGCTTGCCCGCTACGGTCACCAGGCCAGGTTTCTCCGGGTGGGTGAAATGCCGGTGGGAGCCGGAGACACGCTTGAGCGTCCAGCCATCCTGCTGTAACAGGACGATGATCTCGCTGATCTTCATAGGCACGGATCGACCGTATTTCGGAGATCCGGCATTTCGCCCTCAGACGGCGTCGCCCTTGAGGGAGAAGGCGCTCAGGCGGCGGATGGCCAGGACCAGCGTGGCCACGGTCACCACCGCGCCCATGACCGCCGCCGTGGCCAGCCCCAGGTGCGCGTTCAGGTTCCCGTCGCGGGCGACCGAGTTCGCGATGCCCAGCGAGTACTGCGAGACCGAGAGGACCCGGACCCCGCTGACCACGTTGCTCAGCAGCGACTCCCAGACCAGCAGGTACAGCAGGCCCACGGCGATCGCCCGGGTGGTGAGCACGGAGATCATCACGAACACCGCGTTGTAGATGACCGAGCCCACCAGCGCCCCGATGAACAGCCCGATCGCCAGCCTGGTCACGCCGCCGGTGGCGATCAGCCCGGCCAGGAACTCCGGTACCGCTGCGAAGATCATGGTCAGCCCGGCGCCCACCACGAACTTGGTCAGGACCACGGTGGACCGCGGTACCGGGGTGGCCAGCAGGTGCACCACGCTGCCGTCGTCGATCTCCGCGCCGAGGACGCTGGTCCCGATGATCAGCGCGGTGAGCGGCAGCACGACGGCCAGGCCGAAGCTGCCCAGGATCAGGCTCGGCCAGTCGGCCCGCTCGGCGTTCCCGACCTTCAGCAGTGCGCTGACCAGTATCAGGATCACCGGCGGGATGGCGAACACCAGGGCCCGCCGGCGGCCCATGGTGGCCCGCAGGGTGATCGAGGCCACGGTCCTGGCCTGCATAGAAAACATCATGACTCCACCAGGTAGGCGAACACGCTCTCCAGCGACTCATCCTCGGGCAGCAACTCCCGGAGCTGGATGCCGTGCTCGCGGGTGAGCCCGGCGATCTCCCGGCTGAACGCGCCGTAGTCCGAGGCCTTCACCTGCAGCCCGCGGGCGTTCATCTCGACCCCGCTGACGGACGGGCGGCCGATCAGCGCCGCGCCCAGCCGGCGGTCGTCGGAGGTGCGGACCTGGAACACGTGCGGGCGGCTGGTCATCAGCCGCCGGATGGCCCGGAAGTCGCCGGACGCGGCGAGCCGCCCGGCCACGATGACCTGGATCGTGCCGGACAGCCGCTCGACTTCCTCCAGGATGTGCGAGCTGAACACGATGGTCCGGCCCTCGTCGCCGAGGGTCTCCAGCAGGTCCATCATGTGCAGCCGCTGCCGCGGGTCCATCCCGTTGAACGGCTCGTCGAGCAGGAGGACCTCCGGGTCGTGCACCAGCGCGGCGGCGACCTTGATCCGCTGCCGCATGCCCTTGGAGTAGGTCGCGATCTTCCGGTCCTGCGCGGCGGCCATCTCCACGATGGCGATGGACCGCTCCGCGGCGCGGTCCGGGTCGGGCAGCTTGTGCAGCCGCGCGGTGGCCCGGACGAACTCCTGCCCGGTCAGGAACGGGTAGACCGCGGGACGCTCGGGCACCAGGCCGAGGGTCCGGTAGATGTCCGGGTTGCGCCAGCTCGCGGCGCCGCCGACGGTCAGCTCACCCCGGGACGGCTCCAGGAACCCGGAGATCAGGTGCAGCAGGGTGGACTTCCCGGCGCCGTTCGGCCCGAGCAGCCCGGTGACGCCCGGGCCCATGGTCATGGTGATGTCGTTGATCGCGACCACGTTGCCGTACCACCGGGACACGCTGCGCAGCTCGATGGAGCTCATGAGATCCCCGCCTTCCGGTACCGGGCGGCCAGCCCGCCGACTGCGGCGGCCAGCATGAGCAGGAACATGACGCCGTACAGCACCCCGAGATCCCCCGGCCGCGGGAGCGGTCCCGGCGAGGTGCCGCCGAGCCACTGGCGCAGCCCGTCCAGCACGGTGAACGGGCTGACCAGCCCGGAGAGCCGCGCCCCCGCGCCGGCCCCCAGCCCGTTCTCCGACGTCACCCCGCGAAGCAGCCCGGCCAGGGCCCAGCTGAGGAAGAAGCAGATCGCGATGCTGCCCGTCGCGTACGCACGGCGCCCGCTCAGTGAGGCGAGCGCGAGGCCGATCGAGGCCAGCAGCACGGCCCAGGCCAGCCCGACCAGCAGGCCGGGGATCAGCGCCCGGGTCTGGGCCCAGATCGCCGCGCCGCCGTGCGCCTGGCTGACCGAGCCCAGGTAGAGCAGCAGCAGCGGGATCTCCAGCAGGGCCAGGCAGGCCAGGATGAACGCCCCCAGCTTGGCCGCCGGGTAGTCGAGCCGGCGCAGCGGCCGCGAGAAGTACAGCGGCAGCACGTGGCTGCGCAGGTCCCGGGACACCAGCTCGGGAGCCTGGGCCGCGACGAAGATGATCATGACGAGGACGCGGAGCTGGAACACGTAGGTGTCGTAGTTGACCACCTGGCCGCCGTGCGTGGCCAGCGAGATGGCGTTGACCACCGCGGGCAGGCAGATGAGCACGAACGCGATGACCGGGATGATCTTGGCCTTGGCGCCGCGGCCGATGCCGAACGCGGACCGCAGGCTGTGCCAGCCCAGCGCCCGGATGATGCCGGCCCGGCCCAGCCGCGGCCCCTCGTAGTGCCGGTAGCCGATGTCGTGGATGACGCCGGCCCGGGCCGCTTGCGGCCCGCTCTGCGTGGTCACGCTGCTCCTTCCCGGTCCGGGACACCCTGTTCGTCACCACGGTCCCGGAACAGTTCCTCGACCCGGCGCCGCCGCTGCTCCAGCCGGTTCAGCGGCAGGCCCAGATCGGCCACCGCGTCCCGGACGGCGTCGTAGGTCTCGCCGGACCCGATCTGGACCAGCAGCGCCCGCTCGTCCCGGCGGGGCTGCAGCCCCCGGGCGGCCAGCTCGGCTTCCAGCACGGCCGTGCCCTCGTCCACCTCCACCAGCAGCACCTGGCTCACCTGGGTGAAGCTGGTCATCGTGTCGGCGCGGAGCAGCCGCCCGCCGTCGATCGCCACCAGGTGGTCGCAGATCTGCTCGATCTCTCCCAGCAGGTGCGACGACACCAGGATCGAGATGCCGAACTCGGTCCCGATCCGGCTGATCAGGTCCAGCATCGAGGCCCGGCCCGCCGGGTCCAGGCCGATGGTGGGCTCGTCCAGCAGCAGCAGCTGCGGGTCCCCGACCAGGGCCTGGGCCAGCTTCACCCGCTGCTTCATGCCGGTGGAGTAGGTGCCGATCTGCCGGTACCGCTCCTCGTACAGGCCGACGTGACGGAGCGACTCGGCGGCCCGCTCCTTGGCCGCGGTCGGCGGCAGCCCGGACATCCGGCCCAGGTGGGTGACGAACTCGGTGGCGGTGACGTCCGGCGGCAGGCAGTCGTGCTCGGGCATGTACCCGCATCGCGCCCGGATCCGTTCCGCGTCCCGGGAGCAGTCCAGGCCCAGCACGGCCGCGTGCCCGCTGGTCGGGGCCAGCAGCCCGAGCAGGATCTTGATCAGGGTGGACTTGCCCGCGCCGTTCGCCCCGACCAGCCCGGTGATGCCCGGTGCGACCCGCACGGACAGCTGGTCCAGGGCGTTCACCGCGCCCGGGTACCGCTTGGTGAGGGCTGATGTCTCAACAACCGCCGGAACGAAGCCCGGCCCGGGGCCGGTCCCCCCGGGCGGCGGCCCGGCCTGCAGCGGCCCGTGCTGCAGTGGCACTGGCGCGGTCACGTATCTCGTGCCCCCTTGGTCGGGTGGTCGTGGTGGGTTCCCAGCCTGGCGGCCGAGCCCGGGCGGCGTCATCAGCCCGGGGGATGGCTTCCGCCGTCAGGCCACGGCCTGACCCGCGCGGCGCCGTACCCGGGATCAGCCCGGCAGCGTACGACCGCGGGCGGACGCCCCGGGGCACCCTGCGGCGTTACCGTTAGCGGGTGAGCGGAACAAGTGGACCACCGCGAGCGCGCGCGGCTGAGGCGGCGGTTCTGGAGTAGCGCTGGACTACGTCACCGCGGTCATCTGCGGCGTGGTGGTCTTCGCGTCCTTCTTCCACGCCACCGTGGGCAGCCAGTCCCTGCTCGGGGTGCTGTCCCCGCGGGACGCCCCGCTCGCTGCCGTGCTGGCGATCGCCCTGGCCGTCCCGGTCGCCATCCGGCGGCGGGTCCCGGTCCGGGCCCTGGTCATCGTGCTGGCCGCCTGCGTGGCGACCCTGGCCGTCGGCGGGGAGATCACCCGTGGCCCGTTCCTCGCCGATGGCCCTGGTGCTGTTCCTGGTCGCATCTACCTGCCGCCGGGGCGTCGCGCTGGCCGGCCTGGGCGCCGCACTGGCCCTGCTGATCGTGCAGGGCGTGGTGCTGGACTTCGACGGGCAGGGACCCGGCGACGCGATCGCCGTCGGTCTGGTGCTGACCATCCTCTGGATGGTCGGGTACCTGGTGCAGCAGCGGCGGACCCACATGGCGGCGGTCCGGGACCGGGCGGCCAGCGACGCGGTGACCCGGGAGCGGCTCCGGATCGCCCGGGAACTGCACGACGTGGTGGCGCACAGCATGACCGTGGTCACCGTGCAGGCCGGGTTCGGCGAGTACGTGTTCGACAGCCAGCCCGACGAGGCCCGGGCGGCGCTGGGCGCGATCCAGGCGGTGAGCCGGGAGGCGCTGGGTGAGATGCAGCGGATGCTGTGCGTGCTCCGCCAGACGGACGGGGACATCGCGGCGGCCGACGCGGAACTGGCCGCCCGCGAGCCAGCGGCGGCCGGGCTCACCGTGAACGGGACACCGGCGACCGGACCGGCGGCCGTGGCCGGGGCCGCCACGGACGGGACCAGCGTTCCCGCCGACCCGCTCAGGGCCCCGGGGTTCCGCCCCACCGCGCCGCTGGCTCCCGCCCCCGGGCTGGCGAACCTGGACCGGCTGGTGGAACGGACCGCGGGCGCCGGGGTCACGGTGACGGTCGAGCGGATCGGCGAGCCGCGCAGCCTGCCCGCCAGCCTCGACCTGTCCGCGTTCCGCATCGTGCAGGAGTCGCTGACCAACGTGGTCAAGCACTCTGGCGCGGACCGCTGCCATGTCGTCCTGGAGTACAGCCCGGACAGCGTGCTCATCGAGGTCACCGACCCCGGGGCCGGGGTGCCCTCCGAGGCTGGGGTGCCCTCCGAGGCGGGCGCACCGGCCTGGGCCGGTGTCCCCGTCCGCGGGAACGTCCCGATGGTAGCCGGGGTCCAGATCGGAGCCCGGGTCCCCGCCGGAGCCGGTGTCCGCGCCGGACCGGGGCGGGTGGCCGTCCCGGCGCGCCCTCCCGTCCGCATGAGCGGCGGGCCGGACCGGGCGGGGCACGGCATCATCGGCATGCGGGAGCGGGTCAGCCTGTGCGGCGGTGAACTGCACGCCATGCCCCGTCCCGACGGCGGTTTCGTGGTGCGGGCCCGGCTGCCGCTCAGCGCAGGGCGGCCATGACCCTGCGCGTGCTGGTCGTCGACGACCAGGCCCTGGTCCGGGCGGGCTTCCGCGGCATCGTCGCGGCCACGCCCGGATTCACCGTGGTCGGCGAGGCCGGCAACGGGAGCGAGGCAGTTGAGCAGGCCCGCCGGCATCAGCCCGACGTCGTGCTGATGGACGTCCGGATGCCGGGCACGGACGGCATCGAGGCCACCCGCCAGATCACCCGGTCGGCCGCCACGAGCCAGGTACGGGTGCTGATCCTGACCACGTTCGACCTGGACGAGTACGTATTCGCCGCGCTGCGCGCCGGCGCCAGCGGGTTCCTGCTCAAGAGCATCTCCCCCGGCGAGCTGCTGAACGCGATCCAGGTCATCGCGGCGGGAGACTCCCTGCTCGCCCCGAGCGTGACCCGCCGCCTGGTCGAGGAGTTCGCCCGCACACCGCCGCTGACCCCGGCCGCCCCGGCGGGCGGCAGCGCGCTGGACGTGATCACGGCCCGGGAGCGCGAGGTGCTGGCCCTGGTGGCCAGCGGCCTGTCGAACACCGAGATCGCCCAGCGGCTGGACATCACCCCGGCCACCACGAAGACGCACGTGGGGCACCTGCTCACCAAGCTCGGCGCGCGGGATCGCGTGCACCTGGTCATACTGGCCTACCAGGCGGGCCTGGCCACCCCCGCGTAGGAGACCATGACCAGCAGGCAGACAGCAGTCCCGGCGCGCGAGCCTGCCCGCGGGAGCGGAGCGCGCGAGCCTGCCCCGGGAGCGCGCGCACCAGCCTGACCCGGGAGCGGGGCGGGTGACTTCCCTCCCGGCACGGCGCGCCAGCCTGCCCTGGGTGGTGAGCTGCACGGGCCGGCCTTGGCCCGGCTGCTGCTGACCGCGCTGCTGATCGCCGCCGTCCTGGTCGGCCTGCGGGGCGGCTTCACGCTGCACGGCTGGCGCGGCCCGTACCGGCGGGACGCGATCGCGATCGGGATCGCCCTGGAGGCCGTCCTGGCCGGGCTGCTCATCACGCTGCTGATCCGCGGCCGCCACCCCAGCGACGACTTCCGGGTCCAGCGGCTGCGCGGCGTACTACGCTCCGCGCTGATCGCCGCGCTGCTCGTCTTGCCGACGACCCTGCTGCTGGCCAAGCCGCTGCACGGCCATCCGCTGACGCCGCCGCGGCCGCAGCCCCTCCCAACGACGAGCGCGACGCCTGCGGTGACCCGCGCCACCCGCCCGGGCTCAGCCTTCCACGTGCCACTCACCGGCATCCTCTACGCGCTGCTCGTCCTGGCCCTCATCGCCGGGATCGTGGCCTGCGTCGTGCTGCTGCGGCGGCACCGGCCCGGTCTTGATGCCGAGCCACCCGAAGCGTCGGTCGCCGAGGGCCAGCGCGGCGATCTCCGGGAGGCGGTGAGCTCGGGACGGCGCGCACTGGCCGAGCTGGACGACACCCGGGCCGCGATCATCGCCTGCTACGTGGCCATGGAGCGGAGCCTGGCCGCGGCCGGGGCGGACCAGGAAGCCGCTGATACGCCGGATGAGTTCCTGGGCCGGGCGGTGGCGGCGGGTCTGGTCCGCGGCAGGGCGGCCGGGGTGCTGGCCCGGCTGTTCTACGAGGCTCGCTACTCCGCGCACGAGATGACTCCGGCGCAGCGCGACGCCGCCCAGGAGGCACTGGAGCAGCTCGCTGCCGACTTGCGGGGTTCCTCGTGACCGCCCCGGGTGCCCCCGGTCCGGCTGGCACCAGCTCAAGCTCCGGGACCATCTGGCGGGCGGCGATGCCCGAGATCATCGTCGCCGCCGTCGCGGTGGCCGCGACCGCCGCGGCCGGCTACGCCGTGGGCGGCCGCGGCGCCTTCGCGGTGGTCGCGGTCGGGGCCGGGGTGATCAGCCTGATCGTGCTGCGCAGCCTGATCCGGCCGCTGTCGCTGGCGTCCTCACCTGAGGACGCCAGCGGTCCCGACCCGGCCGTGCCCGCGCCGGTGCTGTCGACGTTCTCCCGCCAGTGGCGGCGGCGGTCCCGGCTGGCCGACGCCCAGGCCTCCATGACGGCCTACGACGCCGGCCTGCGCGGGCAGCTGGAGAATCTGCTGGCCTCGCGGCTGGCCGAGCGGCACGGGATCAGCCTCTACGACGACCCGGCCGCCGCGCGCCGCGCGTTCGCCGGGGAGAGTGCCAGCTACGACAGCCTGTGGCCGTGGATCGACCCCGCCCGGCCCAAGCCGGCCGACCAGCCCCGCGACCAGCCGGGGATCCCGTACCGGACGCTGGCCCGCCTCCTCGACCGACTGGAGCAGTTGTGACCGACAAGACCCTGACACCCGACGAGACCGCGCAGCGCTCCGCCCGGGTGCTCACCGAGGTGCAGCGGGCGGTCGTCGGGCATCAGCGCTCGCTGGAACTCGTGCTGATCGGGATCCTGGCCGGTGGCCACATCCTGCTGGAAGACCTCCCCGGGCTGGGCAAGACGCTGATCGCCCGGACGTTCGCGCAGGTCCTCGGCCTGGACTTCGCCCGCATCCAGTTCACCCCGGACATGCTGCCGTCCGACGTGATCGGCGCGCCCATGTACGACCAGCGGACCGCGGAGATGCAGTTCCGGCCGGGGCCGGTGTTCACCCAGCTGCTGCTGGCCGACGAGATCAACCGGACCCCGCCCAAGACCCAGGCCGCGCTGCTGGAGGCCATGGGCGAGGGCCAGGTGAGCATGGACGGGCAGACCCGCCCGCTGCCGCGGCCGTTCATCGTGCTGGCCACCGACAACCCGATCGAGTACGAGGGCACCTACGAGCTGCCCGAGGCCCAGCTCGACCGGTTCATGATGCGGCTGCGGCTGGGCTACCTGGACAGCGCGGACGAGGCGGCGATGCTGCAGCGGCGGCTGGACCGCCGGACCGAGAACGCAGCGCTGGAGCAGGTCACCGACGCGGGGGAACTGCTCGCCATGCGGGCCGCGCTGGAGGACGTCGAGGTGTCCGCCGACCTGATCGACTACGTGGTCGCCCTGGTCCGGGCGACCCGCGAGCACCGGCAGATCCAGGTCGGGGCCAGCCCCCGCGGCGGGCTGGCCATCCTCCAGCTGGCCCGCGGCCAGGCGCTGCTCCGGCTGCGGGACTACGTGATCCCGGACGACATCAAGAGCGTGGCGGTGCCCGCGCTGGCCCACCGCATCACGCTCCGGCCCGAGCTGTGGGTCCGCCAGGTCAAGCCGGACGACGTGGTCGCCGGGCTGCTGGCCAGCGTGCCGACGCCGCGGACCGACCCGTCCGCCGCGCATGCCTGACCAGCGGCCCGGGCCTGACCAGCCCGCGCCTGACCACCCGCCCGCGCCGGGCAGCCCGCCCGCGCCGGGCAGCCCGGGGCCGGACGCCGGGCCCATGGTGACGGTCCCGCTGCGGTGGGATCTGTCCCGGCACGCGCGCCGCCTGCTGACCCTCGCGGTGGCCGGCCTGGGGATCGCGCTGGTGACCGGGCGTCCCGAGTTCGCCGGGGCGGCCGCCCCGGCGCTGCTGCTGCTGTCCGCCTGGCGGCCCGGGCGGCCCCCGCAGGCGCAGGTAAGGGTGGGGCTGACCGCGGGCCGGATGATCGAGGGTGAGCAGACCGCGGTGACCGCGTCGCTCACCGGCATGGCTGAGTACTCCGCCGCGGTGGTGCTGCATCCGGCGCACGAGATCGTGCCGCTGCGGACCGCGCCCGGGCAGCGGCCCGGCTACGCCTCCGGGCACCAGGTCCGGCTGCCGTTCCTGGTCAACCGCTGGGGACGGCGGCGGATCGGGACCGCCGAGATCGTGCTGCGGGACCGCTGGCGGCTATCCGAGGGCCGGGGGCAGATCGCGCTCCCGTCGCTGGAGTGCTACCCGCGCCCGGCCACCCAGCGCACCCGGGTGGTGCTGAACCGCCTGCCCCAGCGGCTCGGCGAGCACTCCGCGCGGGCGCCCGGCGAGGGCTCCGAATTCGCGGGCGTCCGGGAGTACGTGCCGGGCGACCGCCAGCGCAGCATCAACTGGCCGGCCACCACCCGGCGCGGCCGGCTCCAGGTCAACACGTTCCAGGCGGAACGCTCACAGGACGTGGTGATCCTGGTCAACACGGCCTGGGACGGGGACGACGCCGAGCACCACGTGGTGGACATCGCGCTGCGCGGCGCGGCCGCCGCCGCCCGGGCCTACCTGGACGTGCGGGACCGGGTCGGGTTCATCACCTACCGCTACCGGGCCCGGTGGCTGGCCCCGGGACACGGCCAGCGGCAGTATTACCGGATCGCCGAGGCCATGCTCAGCCAGGAGCGGGAATGGACCCAGGACACCGGGTTCTCCCGGCTGCCCCGGCAGGCCCTGCCGCCGGGCGCGCTGATCCTGGTCTTCACCCCGCTGATGGATCCGCGGCTGGTGGAGACCCTGCGGGACCTGCGCCAGCGCGGGTTCGCGGTGCTGGTCATCGACGTGCTCAACGGTGAGCCGGGCGTGGGCCGCGGCCGGGCTGCCCGGCTGGCCCAGCGGATCTGGCGGATGGAGCAGCAGGCGATCCGGTTCTCCCTGCGCGAGCTGGACATCCCGGTGGTGCACTGGGACGGGGAGGAGAGCCTGGACCTCTCGCTGGCGCCGTTCACCCGCCGGGTCATGGTGACGCGCCGGTGAGCGGCTGGCGGGCCCCGTGGACGGCCGCCGCGGCGGACAGCAGCCGGGCGGACAGCTACGGCGCCCGGGTCACGGCTGGCCGGCTGGTGGCGGGCGGCCGGGGGCGGTCCGGCCTGGGCGGCGGGATCGCGGCCGGACCTGCGGGCCTGGTGGCGCAGCAGCCGCGTCCGCCTGACCACCACGGCCGCCCTGCTCGGCGCGGCCTGCGTGGCGTGGACGGCGGTGCCTGCCGGGCCGGCGGGCCGGGCCGCGCCGTTCCTCACCGTGCTCGCCGCATGCTGCGTGGCCGGCGGACTCGGGCAGATGGCCACGGTCGCCGTGGTGCCGCCCGGGGCCGGCGCCTATCCCGGGCCGCTGGCCCGGGTGGGGCTGTGGGGCCTGGACTGGCTGCGGCGGCTGCCCTGGGCCGAGGGAGTGGTACTGGGCGCGCTGGTGCTGGAGGCTCTGCACCCGGCCCGGCCCTGGCATACCGCGCTGCTCGGTGTGGCGCTGATCGCGTACCTGCTGGCCACGCACCTGGCCGAGTCGGGCGGCGGGCCCCGCGACACGGCCGCGGTGCTGCGCGGGCAGGCGCCGGTGCTGGCCGCGGGGCTGGGGTTGCTGGTGCTGGCCGCCGGGTCGGCGGCGCTGCCCTCGGCCGGGACCGGGATGGCCGGTGCGTGGCTCCGGGCCGCCGCCGCGGTCGCCGCGGTCCTCGCCTGCGCGCTGGCCCTCCCCGTCTGACCAGAGACCCCGACCACCCGGCCCTCGCCCGCCGCCGCCAGCAGCGCGGTGCTTTTTGCGCGTCATAACGCCCACAAAGCACCGCGCTCACGCGTCGCGCGTCCCTGCCGCGTTCAGCGGCCGGCGGCGTATCCCTGCATGCCGCGGGGGTTGGCGGCCGCGTAGAGCATCCCGCGATCGCGGGCCACGGCGCTGACCCGGCCGAGCGACCATGGCGGCCGGACCGTGACCTCGTGGCCCCGGCGGCGCAGCTCGTCCAGCACCGCCGGGCCGAACCGCTCCTCGGCATCCACCGCCAACGGCGCCGATTCGCGCGGGTAGAACGACGAGGGGAAGTGCCGGGTGTGGAACGCGGGCGCGTCGATGGCCTCCTGGAGGTTCATCCCGGACAGCACATGCCGGAGGAAGAAGGCCAGCGTCCACTGATCCTGCTGGTCACCGCCGGGGGTCCCGAACGCCAGGTACGGCTCCCCGTCGCGCAGCGCCAGGCTCGGCGTCAGGGTGGTCCGCGGGCGCTTGCCCGGGGCGAGGCTGTTGGGCAGGCCCGGGGTGAGGGTGAACATCTGGGCCCGGGTGCCGAGGCAGAAACCGAGGCCGGGGATGACCGGCGAGCTCTGCAGCCAGCCGCCGCTCGGCGTGGCCGACACCATGTTCCCGAACCGGTCGGCCACGTCCAGGTGGCAGGTGTCCCCCCGGGTCGGCCTCGTGTCCTCGCGGGTGCCCTGGCCGGTGACCTCCCAGGCCGGGCGGGCCGCGGCCCCGGACTCCTCCGCGGTCGGCTCCGCCGAGGCCAGGCCGCCCGGGACGCGCACCTCGCCGGTGGCGTATCCGGGCAGCCGCGGCCGGGCGCCGCCGGGATCGCCCGGACGCAGATCCGGGGACGCCGAGGGACCGACCAGGGACCGTCGTTTGGTGGCGTAGGACTGTGACAGCAGGTCGCCGAGCGGGACGCTGGCGAACCTCGGGTCGCCGTACCACGCCTCCCGGTCGGCGAAAGCGAGCTTCGCGCTCTCGACCACGGTGTGCACGAAGTCCGGGCCGGCCGGGTCCATGTCCGCCACGCCCAGCCCGTCGAGCAGGGCCAGCTGCTGCAGGAACACCGGGCCCTGGCCCCAGGGGCCGGTCTTGCACACGGTCAGGCCCGCGAAGTCCAGGGTGACCGGCGCCTCCACGGAGGCCCGCCAGCCGGCCAGGTCCGCCGGGCTGAGCAGCGCCCGGTGCCGCTCCCCGGTCACGTCCATGACCTCGGCCCCGGCCAGGTAGGCAGCGATCGCGTCGGCGACGAACCCCTCGTAGAAGGCGCGGCGCGCGGCCTCGATCTGCACGTCGCGGTCGCCGCCGGCCGCCTCGGCCTCGTCGAGGATCCGCTGGTAGGTCGCGGCCAGGGCCGGGTTGGCGAACCGCGACCCGACGGCGGGCACGCCCCCGGCCAGGTAGATCTCCGCGGAGGTGGGCCAGTGCTCGCGGAAGACCGGCTCCGCGGCGGCGATGCCCGCGCTCACGCCGGCCGTCATCGGGTAACCATCCCGCGCGTACCCGATCGCGTACTGCATGACGTCGCGCAGCCGCATCCGGCCGTGCCGCTGGAGCAGCAGCATCCAGGTGCCGAAGGCGGCGGGGACGCACGCGGGGAGCAGGCCGTTGCCCGGGACCAGGTCGAGGTCCAGGGCGCCGAATGCGTCCAGCGTGGCGCCCGCGGGGGCGGGTCCCTGGCCGTCCAGCACGAACACGCCCGGGCCCGGCGGGGCGGACCGGCCCGGGTCGGCGCTCCCCGCGTCGTAGCCGATCACCGGGGCCTCGCCGCCCAGCCCGTTCATGTGCGGCTCGACCACCTGCAGCACCAGCCCGGCCGCGACCGCCGCGTCGAACGCGGTGCCCCCGGCCTCCAGCACCGCCATCCCGGACGCGGTGGCCAGCCAGTGGGTGGAGGCGACCATGCCGAACGTGCCCGCGAGCTGCGGCCGGGTCGTGAACGAGGAACCCTGCGGCAGCATCAGCACTCCTGACGGCGTGGGCCGGCGTGGCCCGGGGCGGACGGGGATTTCCGCTGCCATAATCACCCGGCGGACCGGGCCGGGCAACCAGGGGATTCGCGCAACCGGCGCGCCGCATGGTGCGTCGTAAGAGTCAGGACACCCCAGGGGTTCGGCTAGCGGCCCCGCCACGACAAGGAAACCCGCCCATGACATCATCCGCCCACGCCGCCCGGCGAATCAGCACCGCCGCCGTTCTGCTGTGCGCCGGGGCCCTCGCGGCGGCCTGCGGATCGACTACCAGCGGGAACGCCGCCGGAGGCCAGGCATCCACGCCCGCCACCGCGTCGTCCTCGGCCTCCTCGGCGGCCTCGAGCGCCCCGCCCACCACGGGGGCCACCACCCCGGCGACCCCGCCCAGCACCCCCTCGGCCCCCCCGTGCTCGACGGCCGACCTGTCCGCGACCGTGAACACCAGCCCGGGGGGCGCGGCCGCCGGCAGCACCTACTACCCGCTGAACTTCACCAACACGTCGAAAAGCTCCTGCTACCTGTTCGGCTACCCGGGCGTCTCGTTCGTGACCGGCCCGTCCGGCAGCCAGATCGGCCAGCCCGCTTCGCGCAACCCCGCGGTCGCGCCGAGCACGGTCATCCTGCCCGCGGGCGGGACCGCGCACGTGACGATCCAGGTCGTGGACGCCCTCAACTACAGCAAGTCCACCTGCCAGCCGGTCACCGCGCACTGGCTCAAGGTGTTCCCGCCCGGCCAGTTCACCGCGCTGTACGTCAAGTTCTCCGCGCTGACCTGCTCCGTGAAGCTTCCGTCCAAGCTCGGCAGCCCGCTCTCCGTGGACGCGATGAAGGGCGGTAGCGGGCAGCCCGGCCAGGGCCTGTGAACTGCTGACCCCGCCGGTCGCCGGGCGGCCCGGCCCGGTAGCGTCAGGGTCATGGATGACCTTCCTCCCCGGGTCCGGGCGGTCTGTGATCTCGACGTCGCTGAGGCGCGCGAGTACAGCGGGCGCCACGAGTACGACGGCCGGATCCAGGACCTGTCCCCCGGCGGGGTGCGGGACGGCCTGGCCCGGCTGGCGGCCGCTGCCGCCTCGGGCGACCGGCGCGACGATCCGCACGACGAATCGCACCTGTCCGCGTCGGAGCGGCGGGCCCAGGTCGCCTACGGCGAGCTGGAGCTGCACCGGAGCAACCCGCTGGCGCATCTGGCCGAGATGGACCTGGCCTGCTACGACCGGGACTACGCGCCGGCGGAGGAGCGCGAGCGGGCCAAGCTGCAGCACCTGGCCCTGTGGCCGGAGGCGGTGGAGGCGGCCCTGGCGTCGCTGGACCGGGTGAGCGCCCCGGTGGCGAGCGCGCTGGTCTCCGGCGTCCGCGGCCTGGCCGCGGGTATCCCGCTGACCGCCCCGCCGGACGTGGCCGCGAGGGCCATCTCCGCGCACGCCCGCTTCGTGACGCACGTCGAGATGGCGGTCACCGAGGGGGACCCTGATCCGGCGCTGGGTGCGGCCGCGCTGCGCAGCCTGATGAGCTCCTCCGAGGACATCGACGTCGATCTCGGCCTGCTGGCCGGGCGGGCCGACGCCGAGCGGGACCGGCTGATGAACCGGCTGGCCGAGGACTGCGCCCGGATCGACGCCAGCCGGCCGCCGCTGGAGCTGTGCCGGGACCTGGTCTCGGAGCATCCGGGTCCGGACGGGGTGATCGAGGCGGCCCAGCGTGGCACCGAGGAGGCGATCGCCTTCACCCGGGAGCGCAACCTGGTGCCCTACCACGACGGGGTCTGCCTGGTCGGGCCCGCGCCGGAATCGCGGCGCTGGGCCATGGCGATGATTTCCACGAACGCGCCGGGTGAGCCAGAGGGGCCCTCCTGGTTCTACGTCACCCCGCCCGACCCCGGGTGGCCGCGGCGGGAGCAGGAGGAATGGCTGGAAGTGTTCAGCGACACCACGCTGCCCGGCATCGTCGTGCACGAGGTCGCGCCGGGGCACTTCTCGCACGGGCGCGCGCTGCGCCGGGTGGCCGGGCCGGTGCGCCGGACCCTGCACTCGGCGGCGTTCATAGAAGGCTGGGCGCATTACGCCGAGGAGTTGTGTGTCGAGGAGGGCTTCCGCGGCGACGACCCCCGGTTCGCGATCGGGGTGTGGCTGGAAGCCCTGGTCCGGGTGACCCGGCTGGCCTGCGCGATCGGGGTGCACACCGCGGGCATGAGCGTCGAGGAAGGCGCCCGCCGGTTCGAGGCCGACACCCACCTGGCTGGGCCCGCCGCCCTGTCGGAGGCCCGCCGGGCCACCTTCGACCCGACCTACGGGCGCTACACGTGGGGCAAGCTGGAGATCATGGACCTGCGGGAAAAGGCCCGCAAGCAGTGGGGCAACGGCTTCACGCTGCTGCGCTTCCACACCGCGCTGATGGAGCTCGGCTCCCCGCCGATCGGCCTGATCGGCACCGCCCTCGAGCGCGGCTGACCGCAGTCGTCCGGGGAGGCCGGGGCTGGGCGGCCCCGGTCCTCGCCGGACCCGGACCGACCCGCAAACCCGGTACCGGGAACTCCAGCCCTGAGTGCGCGAAACTTTCAGTCACGCTCGTGTCTGCGGGGGTTGCCCCGGGGGTGGCGGGTGCGCAATTATTTGACTATGTCAAAGACTTCGTTGCCTCCGTCAGAGACCGCGGGCACCGGAACGGCGCGGGACGGGCGGGTCCGGGCGGTGCGTGAGTTCAACCGCGTCTACACGAACGTGATCGGCCTGCTCCGCGGGAACTACCTGGACTCGCCCTACTCGCTCACCGAGGCCCGGGTGCTGTTCGAGCTGGCCCACACCGGGGAGACCGGGCGCGGCGAGAGCGAGATCAGCGTGCTGCGCCGCACCGTGGACATCGACGCCGGGTACCTGAGCCGGATCCTGGCCCGGTTCGAGGCGGACGGCCTGATCACGCGGCGGCGCTCGGACAGTGACGCCCGGCGCCGGGTCATCACGCTGACCGCCGCCGGCGAGCAGGCCTTCCAGGGCCTGGACCAGCGCTCCGCCGAGCAGATCAGCGGGCTGCTGGACCAGCTCACCGAGGCCGAGCAGCAGCGGCTGACCACGGCGATGGCCACCATCCAGGAGATCACGCGGCGGCGGGACCGGCCGGTGGCCTTCGTGCTGCGCTCCCCCCGGCCGGGCGACCTCGGCTGGGTGGTGCAGCGCAACGGCGCGCTCTACACCCAGGAGTACGGCTGGGATGCCAGCTATGAGGCGCTGGTAGCCCGGATCGTGGCGGACTACGCGGGCCGCGCCGATTCCCGGGAAGCAGCCTGGATCGCCGAACTGGACGGAGCGCCGGCCGGGTGCGTGTTCTGCATGCGCAAGGACGACCGCACCGCCCAGCTGCGGCTGCTGCTGGTCGAGCCGGCCGCCCGGGGCCTGGGGCTGGGCGAGCGCCTGGTGGCGGAGTGCCTGGCCTTCGCGCGCCGGGCGGGTTACCGGGAGATCGTCCTGTGGACCAACGACATCCTGGCCGCCGCGCGCCGTATCTACCAGCGTGCCGGTTTCGAGCTGGTGGATTCGGAGCCGCATCACAGCTTCGGGCATGACCTGGTCGGGCAGAACTGGCGGCTGAGCCTGGACTGACGCCTGCGGACCGCGCCGGTGGTCAGTCCGGCAGGTCGCCGGGGACCACCAGCCCGGTCTCATAGGCCAGGATCACGGCCTGCACCCGGTCGCGCAGCCCCAGCTTGGCCAGCACGTGCCCGATATGGGTCTTGACCGTTGCTTCCCCAACGAAAAGCTCGCGGGCGATCTCGGCGTTGCTCCGGCCCCGGGCGACGAGGAGCAGGATGTCCTTTTCCCGGGCGGTCAGGGAGGCCAGCCGGGACGGTGCGGTGACGGCCGCCGCCGGGCGGCGCGCGAAGGACTCGATGAGCATGCGGGTCACCGAGGGAGCGAGCAGCCCGTTACCCGCCGCCGCGGCCTGGACCGCGGCGATCAGATCGCCCCGCGGCGCATCCTTGAGCAGGAACCCGCTGGCTCCTGAGCGGAGCGCCTCGTACACGTAGTCGTCGAGATCGAACGTGGTGAGCATGACCACCTTCGGGCCCGTGTCCGGGCCGCCCTGGGTGATCAGCCGGGTCGCCTCCAGCCCGTCCATCCCCGGCATCCGGATGTCCATCAGCACCACGTCCGGGCGGTGGGCGGCCACCGCGGCCACCGCCTCGGCGCCGTTGCCCGCCTCGCCCACCACGCTGATGCCCTCGGCCGCCTCGAGGATCACGCAGAAGCCCGCGCGGACCAGTTCCTGGTCGTCGGCCACCAGCACGCGGATGGCGGGCGGGCGATCGGCCGTGCTCACTGTGTTCACCGGGCTCACTGGGTCTATGGGGTCACTGGGTCTATAGGGTCGCTGGGTCTACTGGGCGGGAAGCCGGGCGGTGACCGCGAACCCCCCGGCGCCGGTGGGGCCCACCGACAGGTGGCCGCCGCACGAGGCGACCCGTTCGGCGATACCGGCCAGGCCGAAGCCGCCGGACCGGGCCGGCGCCTCCCGGCCGCTGGCCGCGGTCCCGCCGCCACTCCCGTTCACCGGGGTCGCGTGCCCGGGACTCGCGTGCCCGGCGGCTCGGCCTGGCCCGGCGGTGGCTGGCCCGGTGCTGGCTGGCCCGGTGCCGGCTGGCTGCCGGCTGGCCCGGTGCTGGCTGGCAGGAGGCTCCCGTTCACCGGGGTCGCGGCCCCCGGCGCATTCACTGTCCCGTTCACGACCGGGACGGTACTCCCGTCGCGCCGCGTATCGGTGACGCTGACCGTGACGAAGCCAGGCTCGTAGCACACGGTAACCGCGGCCCGGGCTGCGTTGGCGTGCCGGACCGTGTTCGTGAGCGCCTCCTGGATGATGCGGTACGCGGTGAGATCGACGCTGGGGGCCAGCGGGCCCGGCGTGCCCTCCACGGTCAGGTCCACCGCCAGCCCGGACCCGCGCACCTGGTCGAGCACGGTCCCCAGGTCCGCGAGCGACACCGACGGCGCGGTCTCCAGCTGATCAGCCGGCCCGCGCAGCACGCCGAGCAGCCGGCGCAGCTCGGTCAGGGCCTGGCGGGCGGTGGCCGCGATCACCTCCACCGACTGCGCGGCCTCGGCTGGGCGCCCCGGCAGCAGGGACGTGGCTGCCTCCGCTTGCACGGCCATCAGGCTGACGTGGTGCGCCACCACGTCATGGAGTTCGCGGGCGATCCGGGTGCGTTCCGCCGCCGCGGCCCGGGCCGCCTCGTCGTCCCGTTCCGACTCCGCCCGGACGACACGGTTTTCCACCTCCTGGATGTAGGCCCGCCGGGTGCGGACGAGCACGGCCGCCAGCCAGGCGGCCAGGGTGGTCAGGCCCGACACGAAGGCGTCGTAGGGCTGGGTGTGCCCGGGCGCTATCTGGGACTGGATGGAGCCGATCACAGCCAAGACGATGACCACGCGGCGGACCGCCGGGCGGCAGTAGACCATCGCGGTGTAGAACGCGATGGTGGTGGCCAGCGGGATGGGGGCGTAGCCGAAGGCCAGCTGGTCGTAGAGGATGCGCGGGATCCCGGCCGCGATGAGGACCGCCAGCGGGTAGGACCGCCGCCAGGCGAGCGGCACGGCCTGCGCGATGACCAGGAATAGCGCGAGCCACAACGGGTGCATCTGGGAGCCGTAGGGCAGCACCGAGCCCACGTTGATGATGACCAGGGCCAGGGCCAGGGCCGCGTCCTGGGTTCGCGGCGGGAGTGCGACAGCCCGGGCCATCAGCCTCTTCACGAGGCGATCGTATGGTGCAGGCGGGCCGGGGGGCATCCCCCCGGCGGCGGAGTCTGGCGGCTCCCTCTCCCGGCGGAGGAGGGAGCGTGCCTGCGCGCCGGCTCCCCCGCGCTGCGGAGCCGGGGAAATCTATCCCCGGGCCGATGCCGGCCGGGCGCCCCGCGGGACACGATGCCCGCATGCCGCAGAACTCGCTCACGGGAAGCCCGCTCCCCGCCCCGCCGGGACCAGCCGGCCCGGACACCGCACCTGAAGCAGCCGGCCTGCTGGCCCGCATCCGCCGCACGCCCCGGCTGGGCGTCTTCATCGTCGCCGCCGTGGCATTCGCGGTCGAGATGGCGGTGAGCGCCCGGTATGGCTACCACCGCGACGAGCTGTACTTCCTGGAAGCCGGCCGCCATCCGGCCTTCGGCTACGTGGACCAGCCGCCGCTCACCCCGCTGGCCGCGCGGCTCGCTGCGGTGCTGTTCGCCAACTCCCTGGCCGGGCTCCGGGTGCTGCCCGCCCTCGGGCTCAGCGCCCTGGTCCTCCTCACTGCGGGGATGAGCCGCATCCTGGGCGCGGGACGCGCCGGGCAGGTGCTCGCCGCGGTGTGCGTGGCCAGCTGCGCCGAGTTCCTGGGGGCCATGCACCTGATGAGCACGACCACGCCCGACTTCGTGGCGTGGGCCGGGCTGCTGTACCTGGTGCTCCGGCTGCTGGACAGCGGCGAGCCCCGCTGGTGGCTGGCCATCGGCCTGGTCACGGGCATCGCGGCCGAGGCCAAGTGGACGATATGGTTCCTGGCCGCCGCGGTGGTGGCCGGGGTCGCGGTCACCCCGCAGCGGCGGCTGCTGCGCAGCCGGTACCTGCTGCTGGGGGCGGTCATCGCGGTGGCGCTCGCCGCGCCGGATCTGATCTGGCAGGCCGCGCACGGGTGGCCGAACCTGGAGGTGTTCCGCACGCTGCAGACCGCGGCCGGGCACAACCGGGCGGTCTACTGGCCAGCCCAGGTGCTGTACACCGGCGTCGCCCTCACCCCGGTGTGGGTGGCCGGCCTGGTCTGGTGCTGGCGCAACGAGTCCGCGCGCCCGTTCCGGCCGGCCGCGATCGCGGCCGCGGCGACGATCGTGCTGCAGTTCATCCTGGGTGGTAAGCCGTACTACTCCGGGGGCGCGTTCACGTTCCTGTTCGCGGCCGGCTCCGTGCCCGCCGCGCGGTGGCTGTTCCCCGGGCCGGGGGCCGGGCGGCGGTCGTGGCGGAGGAGCCCGGTGATCGTGTGGGCCGTCGCGACGCTGGTAGCCGTGCCGATCAGCCATCCCGGTGCTGCCCGCTGCCACCCTGCGCACGGTGCCGCTGCAGAAGATCAATTACGACCTGGCCGAGACGATCGCCTGGCCCCGGGAGGTCCGGCTGATCGCCCGCGAGTACCGCGCACTGCCCGCCGGGCAGCGGGCCCGGACCACGCTCCTGACCGGCAACTACGGTGAGGCCGGGGCGATCGACCGCTACGGCCCGTCCATGGGCCTTCCGCCGGCGTACAGCGGTAGCAACAATTTCTGGCTGTGGGGTCCCCCGCCGGCGGCGGACCGTTCCGCGATCGTGATCAGCCTGGACCCGTCCTTCCTGCGCCGCGAGTTCCTCCACGTGCGCCGGGTCGCCACGTTCTACAACGGCATGGGGGTCGCGGACGACGAGCAGGGCTCGCCGGTCTACCTGGCCACCGGGCTGAGGGAATCGTGGGCCCGGGCCTGGCCCGCGTTCCGCGACTATTCCTGACCCGGCGCACGGGGGCCGCCGCCACCCCCGCGAGGCTCGCGGGGGTGGCGGCGCGACTAGCATCGTGCTGGCGCTTCACACACGAGGGCGAGGACGATGCCGGGACCGGATCTGCTGCCCGAGACGGGCAGGCCAGCGGGGGGCACGCCCGCACGGGTCACCGCCGGGTGCGGCACGCCCGGGCCTGGCACACCCCGGTGGGCGCCCGCCAGCAGGGCGGGCCGCGCCGGCCGCGCCGCTGCCGCCGCGTGCCTGATCGTGCTGGCCGCCGCCGGCCTGACTGGCTGCTACGCGAAAGCCAGCGCCGCCGCGCCGGCGATCGAGCTGTCCACCGCCGTGGTGCCGCAGCCCTCGGTCCCCGGCGAGACCACTGCCTACCTGGTCATCCGGAACAACAACGGGCCTGACCGGCTGATCCGGGTGCGGACCAGCGTGGGGGGCCGGGTCACCTTCCGGGCCCCCGCGGGCCACGGCAACCTGACCATGCACGCGATCCCGGCCATCAGCATCCCCGGCCACAACGTCATCCGGCTGCTGCCCAACAGTGCGCACCTGCTGATCACCGGGGCCAGGTCCATGCGCGGCGCCAAGGAGATCACCCTGACGCTGGTCTTCGCCCATGCCGGGGCCATGTCGGTGATCGCTGAGGTTACTAACCCGGAGACCGGCGGCAGCAGCTACTTCCTGAACTCCTGATCAGCGCCCTCACCAGGGAAGGAACCCGCGGGATGGTCGGCCGCCCCACGCAGTGGCTGTATCACATCGCCACCGTGCCTGACTGGGACCAGGCTCAGCGGGACGGCGAGTACCGGACGTCGACCCGCGGCCGGTCGCTGGGCGAGGAAGGCTTCATCCACGCGAGTACCGCAGCCCAGGTGCTGCCGGTCGCGAACGCGGTGTACCTGGATGAGCCGCAGGATCTCGTCCTGCTGGTACTCGACCCGGCCCGGATCGGGGCCGGGATCCGCTACGAACCGGTGCCGGGCTGGGCGGATCCGTTCCCGCACATCTACGGGCCGCTGGAGGCGGCGGCGGTGGTCCGGGCGGTCCCGCTGGAGCGGGACGCGGCCGGGAGTTTCCGCTGGCCCGCTGAGCTGGTCCGCCCGTGAGCGGTGTGCCCCGGGCCTGGCCCGCCCGAGGCTGGCCAGCCCGAGGCCGGCCAGCCCGAGGCCAGCCAGTCCCGGCCCGCAGCCGGCCAGCCCGAGGCGAGCGAGCCGGTGCTCTACGTGATCGCCTGTGCCGCCCCGCCCGCCGCCGCCGTGGGCCGGCTGGTGAGCCTGGCCCAGCAGCGTGGCTGGGACGTGTGCGTGCTGACCACCCCGTCGGCCCGGCGGTTCACCGACGTCGCGGCGCTTGAACGGCAGACCGGGCACCCGGTCCGCAGCGAGTACAAGGACCCCGGGCAGCCCGATGTGCTGCCGCCCGCGGACGCGGTCATCGTGGCGCCGGCCACCGTGAACACGATCAACAAATGGGCTGCCGGGATCTGCGACGATCTGGCTCTCGGCATCCTGGTCGAGGCGTTCGGGAAGCAGTTGCCGGTCGTGGTGCTGCCGTCCTCCAACCGCGCGCACGCCGCGCACCCCGCGTTCACCGAGAACGTCCGCAAGCTGCGGTCCTGGGGGGTGACGGTCCTGTTCGGCGGGGACGCCCCGGCTCTCCCGGAGCCCGAGGCCGGAGGCGCCGATCTGGACCAGTTCCCCTGGTCCCTGACGCTCGATGCCCTGGACGCCAGGATCGCTGACGCCTCCGGACTCTGAGCGTCCCAGGCCCCGTCCGGGTACCGCCTCATGCCAGTCATGCCGGGCGCGGGCATTTGCCGCCGATCGATTCGCGACATATCGTGTGGGCCGGGGTGTGGCCAGGGTGAGGCGGAGGATCACGTGATGATGTACGGCGATGTTCGGGGCAGCGACCCGGGCCGCGATGCGGTCGCCGTCCCTGACCCGTGGGCCGCCGCCGATGGGCAGCGAACTGGCCGGCCGGGTGGCGCGTACCCGATCCGGCCGGGGCTGGCCCGCTTGCGCCACCGGGTTCTGCTGGCCCTCGCCGTGGTCACCGGGAGCGTCGTCGCGGTCGTGTCCCTGCTGATCGCCCTGGTCCTGTTCCACGCCGGCTGGCTGGGCTTCGCACTGGTCGCGCTGCTGGCTCTGGGCGCGCTCGTCGCGGCCGCCGCGGCGGGCCTGGCCTGGATGGCCTGGCGGATGTGGCGCCGGGGAGCCTGGCTGGAAGCCCTGCCGTTGCTGGCCGGGCAGCCATGGCTCAGCCGGGTGGTGTGGGCCGCCCGGCTGATATGGACGGGCCGCTCGCTCTGGCGGCTCCGGGCCCGCCTGCGCCCGGCGTCCCGCTACTAGACCCGTTACCCGGTGAGGCTGCCGATCGCGTCGCCGATGAGCTTGGCCGCGATGACCAGGCACAGGATGGACATGATCACTGCGTTGTTGCGGCCCATCCAGTCCTTCAGCCTGGCCAGCACCGCCTGGGACCGTTCGCCCATTACCAGGTAGATCACCACGGGCGCGCCGATCCCGAGGCTGCCGATCAGCACGAAGACCAGGTAGGCGACGGCTTGCTGCGCCCCGGAGATTCCGGTCTGCGCGATGGTCGCCGCCCCGGCCACCGCCAGCAGCAGGTTCTTCGGATTGACCCCGGCCAGCACCACGGCGAAGCCGAGCGCGGCCACCGGCCTGATCTCATCGATCCGGCCCATCCACTTCGGCATCGGCGCATCCTCGCCGTCCCGCGGCCGGCCGCGGAATTGGCGCACCGCGACCAGCAGCAGCAGGACACCCAGGACGATCTTGACCCAGCTCACCCAGGTGGCTGGGCTGCCCGACTGGCTTGCACCCGCCGGGCCGGCGAGGGCCAGGACGATCGCCCCGACGATGCCCAGGCCGAGCACCCACCCGGCCAGGAACGCGGGACCGTTGGCCTTGGCCCTGGGGGTGGTGAGCATCAGCACGACCGCGATGATGGGAATGGGGCTGATGGCGATCCCGACCGCCAGCGGCAGCGACCCTCCGATGGCCTGGCCCATCACCCTTCCTTCCCGGGCCGGGCGACAGCGAGCCGATTATCCGCGGTCAGCGTGCTCAAAATCCGCCCGATCCGCAAAGGGGAGGTCACTCAGCCCGGCGCTCCTTATCTGCGAGATCCAGCCATCACTGCGCCCGCTGGGGCTGTCGCTAACACCGCCGCCACGCCCGGGCGAATTACGGCGGACTACCGCAGCGAAGTAATTGTGTATCGCCCCATGGTGGGCCGTGGCCGCCGCAGCGCACTTCACCCACCGTGGGTGAAGACCGGTCCGCCCCGCCGGGGCAGCCGTCCGCGCTGAAGGACCTTCGGCCCTAGGGCGTCCCGAGGGTGACCTGCTACTTTGCACAGAAAGCGGCGATTTCAGGGGGGACTCATGCGGGTCATAGCCACGATCTCAGTGCCGGTGGAGCCGGGGAACAGCGCGATCAACGACGGCACACTGGGCGCGGTCATGGAGAATGCCGCCGAGCAGTGGAAGCCGGAGGCGATGTATTTCACCGCTCTCGACGGGCTCCGGACGGCATTCATGGTCTTCGATCTTCCGGATACGTCCGACATCCCGCTCTTCGCGGAGCCATTCTTCCGGAAGCTTAATGCCAACGTGCATATTGCACCGGCGATGAATGGCGACGATCTCCGGAAAGGGCTCTCCCAGCTCAGCTGACCAGGCTCAGCCGGGCCCGGCCAGGCACGGGGTTCAGGACCGGACCGCGGACCGCAGGGGCACGACCAGATAGCGGAACTCCGCGGTACCGGGCTCCTCCGGCGGGCCATCGGGGTCAGCCTGGGAACTCACCCGGGTGATCAGCGCGGGCTTGGCCGGGCTGGTGAACTCGATCCTGAGCAGACCGGGGTCGGCCGGCCCGGTGCTGGCCGGGCCGGTGCTGGCCGGACCGGTGCTGGCCGGCCCGGTGCTGGCCGGGTCGGTGCTGGCCGGGTCGGTGCTGGCCGGGTCTGCGCCGGTCTGGCCGCTGGGGCCGGTGTCGCCCTCCCGGCCTGAGCCGGTACCGCCGGGGTCCCCGGCGTGCGGCCGGGGCTGGCCTGGCACCGCCGCCGCGACGAGGCCGTCGAGCAGGTAGTGCGGGTTGAAAGCGATCACCGGCTCGTCACCGCGGAAGTCGGCGGGGACCGTCTCGACCGCACGGGCCCGGCCCTCGGTCTGGGCCTCGATCAGCACCTGGCCGGGACCGAACGTGAGCCGGACCGGGCTGGCCCGGTCGGCGACCAGGGACACCCGGCGGACCGCCTCGGTGAACGGCCCGGGCGGCATGTCGGCGCGGCCGCCGAACTCGGCCGGGAAACGGGACCGGTACCGGATGAACTCGCCGCCGATCAGCCGGGTGGTCAGCCGCCGGCCGCCGATCCCGAAGCTGATCATGCCTTCGGCGGGCCGGGGCTCGTCCCCCGGCTTCGCGCCGGGTGCCCCGGGCAAGAAGGCGACCGAGACGGGCACTCCGGGGGTCATCGCCCGTGCGGCGTCGGCCAGCGTGCGTGCCGGAACCAGGGCCGCGGCACGCAGGCCCGGCTGCACCGGCTCCCACGGCACCTCCCGCACGGCCAGGCGGTACCGGTCGGTCGCGGCCAGCGTGAGGATCTCGCCGTCGATGTCCAGGCAGACCCCGGTGAGCATGGGCAGTGTGTCGTCCCGGCTCGCCGCCGGCCCGACCTGGCTGATGGCCGCGCCGAGGACCCCGCCGTCCACGACGCCGGCCAGTGGCGGCGCGGCGGGAAGGTCCGGGTACTCCTCGGCGGGCAGCGCGAACAAGGTGAACTCCGCGCTGCCGCAGGTCAGGTTCACCGCGTCGGCGTCCGTGCTGATCTCGACGGCGAGAGCCGGCAGGCTGCGGGTGATCTCGGCGAGCAGCCGGCCCGGGACGATGACGATGCCGGGTTCCCCGACCTCAGCCTCGATCTGCGCGGTCGCGGAGACCTCGTAGTCGAAGCAGGACAAGGTCAGGCTCGTCCCGGCCTCCAGGCGCAGGCCAGACAGGACCGGGACCACCGGCCGCGTGGGCAGGGCGCGCGCCACCCAGGCCAGCGCCTCAGCCAGCACGTCCCGATCGACCCTGATTTTCATGTCCGCACCCTCCGCCACCATCGTCACGAGGGCGTTCCGGCCCTCGTGTCACGAGGGCGCTCCCGCCCGGGCGGCCCCGGGGTTGCCGGGATGCCGCCAGTCCGATACTGGCACGGCACACCGACAATCCGGGCCCGTCCGGGCGGCCGGCCTGGGCAATTCGACTGGCCCGATGAGGCTGGCCAGTCAAAAGCTGGCCAGTCAAAAGCCGGCTCGTTACAAAGCTGGCCAGTTAGCGATGGCCGGCTGACGCCGACTCGACCAGCCCCGCCGGGGCGGACGCCAGCGTGGCCAGGATGGCCTCGGCGAGGGCCCGGCCCGACTCGGCGCTCAGCTCGACGGCCACCCGGGCCGACGGCCCCTGCCCGGGGTTGAGGAAATCGATGTTCAGCGTGTGCTCCGCCGGCGCGTGCACCGGATGATCGAAGTACACGCTCGCCTCGCTGAGCCTGAACCACCCGGCCCCGCCCTTGCCGCTGCCGGTGACGTCAACCTTCTCGGTGAGATACGTGCACATGACTGGTCTCCTCTCAGCTGGCTGGGCTGGCCAGGTAGCGGCCGAAGAAGTCCCAGATCTTCTGCCACCCATCGTTCGCGGCCTCCGGCCGGTACGAGGGCCGGTTTACCGCGAAGAACCCGTGCCCGGCGTCCTCATACGAGTGGAACTCGAACGTCTTGCCCGCCTCGACCAGGGCCTTCTCCAGCTCGGCCACCTGCTCCGGCGAGGGATGAGAGTCCTCCGCGCCGAACAGCCCGAGCAGCGGGCAGGACAGGTTCGGGGTCTGGTCCACGATCGGCCCGACCTTGAGCGGCATGCCCTCGGGGGGCTTGCCGACCACGAACGCGCCATAGCAGTCCACCGCCGCGTCGAGCGGCAGGCTCACGGCGGCCAGGAACGACTGGCGGCCGCCCGAGCAGTAGCCGATCGTGCCGGCCTTGCCGTTGGAGTTCGGCATCGCCCGCAGGTACGCGACCGCGCCGCCCACGTCGCCGACCAGGCGCTCGTCCGGCACGCCACCCGCGGCACGGGCCGTGGCGGCCGCGTCGTCCGGGCTGGCGCCGGGTGCCTCCCGCCAGTAGAGGTTGGGGCACACGGCGTTGTAGCCGTGCACCGCGAATGTCCTGGTGATCTCCTTGGTCTGCTCGTCGTATCCGGGCATGTGATGGATGACTACGACGCTGCCGAAGGGGCCGGGCCCGAGCGGCCGGGCCAGGTACGCCTCGATCTGATCCCCGCCAGCCCCGGCGAGGCTGATGGTCTCCGCCTGAATCGCGTCATACATGGAGCACTCTCTTCCTGTGCGTCGTGTTCCCGCGCTGCGTCCTGGGTGCTGGGCGGCATGGCCGCGTCTGACCGCGACGGCCGGGCCCTGTTACTTGTGCCCAGGCAACTATCACATCCTGCCAGCAGCCTCCCGGCGACTGCGCACCGCTCGGCATCCTCCCGCCGGGAGAGAAGAAGTTTCCCCGTGCTTGACGTCGGTGACGGCCAGCGGCCAGGAATTGCCCGATCACTCCGGCGACGGCATCGAGCAGATCGCTGCGAGCACGGTGCTGCGTCATGATTCCGCACGTCTGTGTCGGTGCAGGCCGGCGGCCCGCATGATGATGATCGTAGCGTTCCGTCACGTCACGTATACTGAGAGTTAAAAACCGCGTAATGAACCCTGTACCCAACGATGGTTCCCTCCCAGCTCAAGAGAGGTTTGTGACATCAGATGTCGATCACCGAATGCGATATTCCGCTTCAGTTCTTTGCCGACAGCGGGTGACACGGCCGGCGGTCAGAAGAGGCCGCATCTCAGGCTCGGGGAATCGATGGGCGATAATCGGGGCCAGCATCGGCCTCGTGGCCCTCATCGGCGTGGTTACGGTTGGTTCCCTGGTGACGAGCAATGCGGCCGGGACGAGTGCCCGCGCAGTTCGAACCGCCAACGCGTATGACCACGCGGCAACCGCGATCGCCGCCGAGGAGTCGCTCGAGCGGAAGTACCGCCTCCAGCCCGGCCCCGTCCCGAAGGCAGCCCACGCAGCGGCCGAGGTCGCCCTTCAGCGGGCCATGCGACAGGTGGCCATCCTGGGTGACAGCGCCGATCTTAACCTGGCGATAGTGGTGCTGCACGAGCACGAAGCCTACGTCGCAGCCAGCGCACAGTTGTTCATGTCCGTCGATCGCCACGATCCGGTGGCCGTAACGAACTCAATAGACGCCCGAACTGTGGACCCGGTCTTCCACGTGATGGAAGACCAAGTTTATGACGCGGCCGCGAAACACGAACTAACGGCTCTCAACGCGGCAGCGTCGGTCCGCACAATTGGCCATTTTGTGTTCATCGTCGATCTTGTCACGCTGCTGGCGGGAATCGGCCTGGTCGTCGGGGGAGCAGTCGTGGTGACCCGCTACCAGAGGGCCCTCTACTCCGAAAGTGAGCATAACCGGTATCAGGCCCTGCATGACCCGCTGACCGACCTTCCGAACCGGACCCTGTTCCAGGACCGGACCAGTGTGGCCCTGCGCATGGCTGCTCGCTCGGGTGCCACCGTGGCTGTGCTGCTCCTGGATCTCAACCGGTTCAAGGAAGTCAACGACACCCTCGGCCACCAATACGGTGATCACCTCCTTCTTCAGGTGGCCGATCGGCTCAGGGAATCCCTGCGTGATTCCGACTCCGTGGCCCGCCTCGGTGGCGACGAGTTCGCGATCCTTCTCCCCATTTCGGGATGGGAAGAGGCACTAGCGGCCACACAGCGCGTTGGTGCCGCCCTGCATGAGCCGTTCTCGATGTACGACATCGCTCTCGACGTGGACGCCAGCATCGGGATGGCCCTCGCCGAACCCGGCGACGACGTCGAGACACTTCTGCGTCACGCCGATGTAGCCATGTACGAGGCCAAGGCCGCTCACCACCCATTCGCCCGCTACGAAGCGTCCCGCGACGACAACAATCTCTCCCGGCTCGTCCTCCTCGGAGACCTGCGCCGGGGCATCGCCGCCGGCGAGTTGACCTTGTACTACCAGCCCAAGATCAATTCTGGGACGAGCGCGCTGAGCAGCGTCGAAGCCCTCGTCCGCTGGCAGCATCCCACGCTGGGATTGCTGCAGCCCGACGAGTTCATCCCGCTCGCCGAGAGCACCGCGATAATCCATGCGCTCACGACCGAAGTGCTGCGACTCGCGCTGACCCAAGTCCGGAAGTGGGCCGACGCAGGACGCTCGTTCCCCGTCTCAGTGAACATCTCCGCACGCTCCCTGCTCGACTCCACCTTCCCGGCTCAGGTACGTGAACTTCTCGACGCCCATGGCGTCCGGCCACACCTGTTGTGCCTTGAGCTGACCGAGACAGCAGTAATGACCGACCGCGACCTCGCCCTCACCGTCCTTCAGGCCCTCGACTCCATGGACGTGTCGCTGAGCATCGACGACTTCGGTACCGGTTACTCGTCCATGTCGTACCTCAAGACCTTGCCGGTCAAGGAGCTGAAGATCGACCGCTCTTTCGTGATGGGCATGGCGAACGACCGAGACAGCGCCGTCATCGTGCGCTCCGCCGTCGACCTGGGGCACAACCTCGGAATGACCGTCGTCGCGGAGGGCGTCCAGGATGGCATGGCCCAAAGCGAGCTGGCCGACCTGGGTTGCGACCTGGTGCAGGGATACCAGATCTGCAGGCCGATCCCAGCCAGGGAACTCGAGCTGTGGATCGAGACCCATTCCGTTACTGACTCATCTCTGCCACAGTCTGTCCTTGGCCATGAGAAGGCCCCGGGCGTGGCCAGTTAATCCCATCCCTCGTTCGTCGGGCCCGACCGGAGAGTGCGGCGCAGGCTGTGGTGGCGGCGTCGTCGGGGGTGGCGCCGGGGTGCCTTCCGCCAGTGGAGGTTTGGATACACGGCGTTGTAGCCGTGTACGTCCTGTAGTGATTGCTCACATACCCTGCCAGCCGATTTCCGGCTGCTGCACCGCTGGGCATCCTGCCGCCGGGGGAAATGAAAGACTCCCTCCCATGACTTATCTCGCCGCACCGGATCGTTACGAGCACACGCCCTACCGCCGCTGCGGGCGGAGCGGTATCGAGCTGCCGGCCATCTCCCTCGGCCTGTGGCAGAACTTCGGGGACGACCGCCTCATCAACACCCAGCGGGCGATCCTGCGGCGGGCCTTCGACCTCGGGGTGACCCACTTCGACCTGGCGAACAACTACGGCCCGCCGTACGGCTCCGCCGAGATCAACTTCGGCCGGATCCTCCGCGAGGACCTGCGGCCGTACCGGGACGAGCTGATCATCTCGACCAAGGCCGGGTACGACATGTGGCCCGGCCCCTACGGCGACCGCGGATCCCGGAAGTACCTGCTGGCCAGCCTGGACCAGTCGCTGGGCCGGATGGGCCTGGAGTACGTGGACATCTTCTACAGCCACCGCGCCGATCCGGAGACCCCGCTCGAGGAGACCATGGGCGCGCTGGCCACCGCGGTCACCTCGGGCCGGGCCCTGTACGCCGGCATCTCCTCCTACTCCGCGGAGCGGACCCGGGAGGCCGCGGCGATCCTGCGCGAGCTGGGCGTGCCCCTGCTCATCCACCAGCCCTCCTACTCCATGCTCAACCGCTGGGTCGAAGCGGAGCTGCTGGACACGCTCGAGGAGGAAGGGATCGGCTGCATCGCGTTCTCGCCCCTGGCCCAGGGGCTGCTGACCACCAAGTACCTCAATGGCGTGCCGGACGATTCCCGGGCGTCGCGCAATGACTCGCTCAGCCGCGATCAGATCACCGAGCAGAACCTGGCGCACGTGCGGGCCCTCAACGAGATCGCCGGCCGGCGCGGCCAGACCCTGGCCCAGATGGCCATCAGCTGGATCCTGCGCGACGACCGTGTCACCTCGGCGCTGGTCGGGGCGAGCAGCGTCGCGCAGCTCGAGGAGAACCTCGCCGCCGCGGGCAAGACATCGTTCACCGAAGAGGAACTGGCCGAGATCGACCGGAACGCGGTGGACGCCGGGATCAACATCTGGGCCGCGTCGAGCCAGAGCTGAACGGCGCCTGCCCGGCATTTGATGCGCGCCGTTGCCCGCAGGTTGCACGGAAAAGTAGCTAACTTAGGAACATGACTCAGACAGCGGCTGTGGTGGCCGTCGTCGTCGCCCTGATGCTCGGGTACTACTTTGCCCGGTGGCGTCGCTGGGAGGGTTCCGCCAAGTCGGCCCGGGTGCTGGCCGATCAGGCCGCGAAACAGGCGTGGAAGGCCCGGGGGGCGATGGCTGCTCGTCGCCGTGGCGGTGTACGTGGCGCTCCATCTCTGGCTCCAGGGCAGGTGACGGTGGCGCGGGCCTCGCGCGGTGGTTAGGCCGGGGTGATCCCCTGGGGGAACTTGAACACCTGATGCGGGTCGTACGTCTTCTTGATCCGGGCCAGCCGCGGGTAGTTGGCGCCGTAGTAGGCCTGCTGCCAGTTCGTCAGGTCCGGGTCCACGTAGTTCTGGTAGCACTGCCCGCTCGCCCACGGCCGCATCGACGCGTAGTAGGAGCGCAGCCAGGCGTGCTGGCGGGACACCCCGGACGCTGAGCCGCCCGCGTTCCAGCTGGTTGAGTACTGGGCCCCGAACAGCGAGTCGCGGTGCACGAACGCGGTCGAGGACGGGCTCGGCCGGTTCAGCGCCCCGCCGAACGCGTCGAAGGCGATCGCGCCGACGCCGCCCGCGGCGCCGGCCACTCCCCGCATCCGCTCGATGCCCGCCACGAGAGCGCGGATGCCCGCGGGCGGGATCTTGTGCGTGAAGAAGTCGGACTTGGCGTAGGACGGGACGCGGACCAGCTTGCCGTTCGGCGTCTGGGACGGCAGATGACACTCGGACACGGACAGGTTCGCGCAGCCCGCCTCGAGCATCATCGCCTGCTGGTAGGTCCGCTCGGCCACGAACGGCCCGGACGGTGCGGAGCCGACCCGGGAGTACAGGACCTGCAGCAGCCGCTGGCAGTTCGCCACGCTGCCCAGGTAGGTGCCGCCGACCTGGATGGTCGGTGTCCCGCCGCGCTGCGACGCCGACCATGTGCAGGTTGGACCACAGGGCGTCGGGCTGGAAGGGCGCCCAGGATTGCCAGCCCGCTACCACCTTGGCCGCCTGTGACCAGGGCCAGGACAAGAAGAACACCACCAGCCGGGACAGCCGGTGGGTGCGGAACGTGAACGCGGTGGCGATGCCGAAGTTGCCGCCACCGCCGCCGCGGCAGGCCCAGAACAGGTCGCTGTTGGTCGACGCGTTGCAGTTGCGGATCGTGCCGTCGGCGGTGACGATCTGCACCGACTCGAGGGCGTCGCTGGTCAGCCCGAAGGCCCGGCCCAGCACCCCGACCCCGCCGCCGAGGGTGAGGCCGGCCACGCCCACCGTGGGGCAGGAGCCGCCCGGCACGGCCAGGCCGCGCGCGGCCAGCCGGTTGTACAGGTCGATCAGGTGCAGGCCGGTGCCGACCCGGACCGTCTGGCCGCTCCCGACCTTGAACGAGTTCATCGCGGTCACGTCCACCATGAGCCCGGTCGTGCCGGGCGGGCTGGACCAGCCCGCGTAGCTGTGCCCGCCGGACCGGGCCGCGACCGGCAGCCCGAACTTGCGGACAAAGGCCAGGCAGGCGGTCACGTCGCGGGGGCTGGCGCAGTACGCGATGCCAGCCGGCCGCTTGAAGTCGAATCTCGGGTCGAAGAGTTCCTTCGCGGTCGAGTAGGTCCGGCTCGCCGGGCGGATCAGCTTGTGCGTGGACAGCGCGTTGCGCAGCGCCACCCAGTCCCCGGTCCCCGGGACAGCCTGCGGTGACGCGGTCCCCCGGTGGCCGTGCCGGAGCATCCCGGCCAGCGGGACGCCGCCCGCTGCGGCCCCGGCCAGCGCGAGGAAGCGGCGCCGGCCCGGCCCGGAGTCCTCCCCGGGCGAGCCGTTGTCCGGGAGCCACTCGCTCCCCCTAGACCCCGGGTCCTCCCCCGTCCAGGGACCGAAGCCCGCCTCGTCGTCATACGGCCGGACTTCGCTGTCCATGGATGCCCCCAGTTCCCCGCCTGCGCCGCTCGCCCGCACCCCGGCAGGTTCACCCCCGGGCGCTACGAGTTGCCCCGATACCCATACAGACGCCGGAAATGACTCTCCGGTTGTACGAAAACACAGTACGCCAGCAGAACCTCGTTGCGGAAAAAGAATTTGACCTACTCAAGCAATCTGGTCTATGTTTGAGCTACTCAACTATTGAGCGACTCAGGGGCCGTCGCCGCAAGAGCCCGGGGGGAGGCAGGAGACACCATGCACCAGCGTTCCGATGACAGCCAGATTGACCTGGACCTCCTGGACGCCCTGGCCGGGCTGATCGGCGTGCTGGTGGCGGAGGGAGAGGCGCTGGCCAAGGACTTCGGGGTCCCGGCCTTCTTCATCAAGGCGCTGCACCTGATCGACGCCCCGCTGGCCATGAAGGAACTGGGCCAGCGCATGCATTGCGATCCCTCCTTCGTCACCAGCATCGCGGACATGCTCGAAAAGCGGGGGCTGGCGGTCCGTGAGAGCGATCCGGCCGACCGGAGGGTGAAGCGGCTGGTCCTGACCAGCGCGGGCCTGGAGATGAAGCACCAGATGGAGCAGGCCATGCTGGAGCGCTCGCCCTGGCGCCAGTCCCTGACCGGCGAGGAGCGCGCCACCCTGATCTCCCTGATCCACAAGATGGCGCCGCCACTGAGCGCCACCAACGGCGCCGACTGCCCGGCCGAGGAGGTGACTAAGTTCCTGGCCACTGCTGCTACTCCCAGAGTCGGCTGACCAGCCGCACTGGAAAGCTCCCTGGCCGCGGCGCAGCGGCCGGAGCGCGCCGATGAGTGGCGGCCTCTCTCTTCGTCCCACATACATACGCACGCGGCTTAGCCGCCGCGGCCTTGGCTCACTATGCCCTGACAAGGAGACGGCATGAGCACCACACAGCCCGCGGCCGGGGGTGCCACCGCAGGTGGCGCGGCTGCCGGCCCTGTCCAACGACATCTCGGCCTGGCCCTGGTGGTCATCGCCACCGCACAGCTCATGGTGGTGCTCGACGCGACCATCGTCAACGTCGCGCTGCCCCACGTCCAGCACGCCCTCGGATTCTCCGGGACCGGCCTGGAATGGGTCGTCAACGCCTACGCGCTGACCTTCGGCGGCTTGCTGCTGCTGGGCGGCCGGGCCGGTGACATCCTCGGCCGGCGGCGCGTGTTCATCGCGGGGATCATCCTGTTCTCGGTGGCGTCCCTGGCTCGGCGGCTTCGCCACCAGCCAGGAGTGGCTGCTGGCCGCCCGCGCGGCCCAGGGGGTCGGCGGCGCCATCATCGCGCCGACGGCCCTGTCCCTGATCACCACCACGTTCCCGGAGGGACCCCCGCGCAACCGCGCGATGGGCGTCTACGCCGCGATGAGCATCGGCGGCGCCGCGGTCGGCCTGATCGCCGGCGGCCTGCTCACCACCTACCTGTCGTGGCGCTGGGTGCTGTTCGTCAACGTCCCGATCGGGGTCGTGGTCGCAATCCTCGCGCCGCGGGCTTTCGCCGAGACGGGGCGGCATCCGGGCCGGTTCGACTTCCCGGGCGCCATCACCAGCACGCTGGGCCTGGCCGCCCTGGTCTACGGCCTGACCAGCGCAGCCACCACGCCGAACGGCGTCTCGCACTGGGGCGACACCAAGGTCATCGCCTCACTCACGGCCGCGGTCGTGCTGCTGCTGTCGTTTGTCTTCATCGAGTCGCGCAGCCCGCACGCGCTGATGCCGTTGCGGATCTTCCGCAACCGGAACCGGTCGGCGGCCAACCTGATCATGCTGTGCATCGGTACCGCGATGTTCGGGATGTTCTTCTTCCTGACCATCTTCGTGCAGACGGTCTGGGGGTACAGCGCCCTGAAGTCCGGCATCGCCTTCCTGCCGATGGTCGGGATCATCATGGTGATGGCCGGGGTCAGCGCCCAGCTGGTGCCCCGGATCGGGGCCCGGCCGCTGCTGATCGCCGGGTCGGCGATCGCCGCGGGCGGGATGTTCTGGCTGTCGCGGATCACCGAGCACAGCACCTACACCAGCGGACTGCTCGGGCCCCTGATCGTCACCGCGGCCGGGCTGGGCACGCTGTTCATGCCCGTGACCCTGATCGCCCTGTCGAAGGTCCCGGACCGGGACGCCGGGCTGGCGGCCAGCCTGCCCAACGTCGGCCAGCAGGTCGGCGGCTCGATCGGGCTGGCCCTGCTCGGCACCGTGGCCTGGACCGTGGTGTCCAACACCGCACGGCACTCGGCCGAAGCCGCCAAGGCGGCCGCCGCGGCCGCCGCCAAGGCTGGCCACCCGGTGCACGTCACCACGTCCGGCGCCAAGGCGGCCAGCCTGGCCATCTATCACCACGCGCTGGCGGTCGGGTTCTCCCGCGGGTTCGTGGTCTCGGCCGGGATCATGGTGATCGCCCTGATCGTGGTGCTCGCCGCCATCCGGGTGACGCGCGCGGACCTGGCCGGGGCGCAGACCCAGCTGGACAGCCCCGCCGGGGACGAGGCGGCCCGGGAAGCGGTCGAGGTCGAGTTAGGGTAACCGGAACAAGAGCGATGGCCGGCGGGATGATCCCGCCGGCCATCGTGCGTGCTGCCTGATCATCGGCAACGGAGGCGGGGTTCGGGCCGGCGCTCTCCGCACTGACGGAGCGCCTCCGGGCGGGCGCCATCTGCGCCACGAAGTCCACTCTCTTCCTGCATCACTGCAGGTGAGAGGGCTGACAGCTGGGCTCCCGCGATAGGACTCGAACCTATAACCTACCGGTTAACAGCCGGACGCTCTGCCGATTGAGCTACGCGGGATCAACAGGCGGGAACGCGGGCCGGACATGAATCCCGGACTGTTTTCCGCCGCGCATAAGGGTAGCGCACCTGAGGCGGTACCCGTGGCGCGCCGCAGCCCGCGGCCTGCCGCACGGCACCCGGGGCGGTTATTCGCCGGCGCGTAACCTGGAATACGGCTGGACAACAGGGGAAGGTCAACCCTGGCGCAGTCGACACCGTTGAGAAGAGGATCCCAGATGCGGTACCGGTTCACGTTCTTCGCCGGCCTCGCCGTCGGTTTCATCGTCGGCGCACGGGCGGGCCGGGAGCGTTACGAGCAGTTGAAGAAGGTGGCCCGCAAGGCTGCGGACAGCCCTGCGGTGCAGCAGGCAGCCGGGGCCGCGCAGGCCCAGGCGGCTGGCCTGGCCCGGTCGGCCAAGGACCAGGCCATGCGGCGGGTACCCCGGCTGACCGAGAAGGCCAGGAACACCGTGCCCGGTCCCATCGGCGACCGCATCCCCGGCCGCCGGACGCGGGAGGCCAACGGCCACTCGCAGGGTGGCACCTACACCGGCGCGCCCGGCGCCCCGGGAACGGGCAGCCAGCCACCTGCCTAACTGCCTCGGGACACCAGCGCAACGCTGCGGAACGGCCCGTCGGCCGGCGGAAGCCGGATCGGCGGGCCGCCTGCTTCCGGACCCGGGATGCGCCAGCGAAAAGGCCGCTGACCAGGACAGATGCCGTCCCCCGACTGCCCGGGTGTGGATTGTTTTGATCAGTATTGGTAACGGTATAACCAGCCCATGAGTCCACTATCCGGGGTACTCGGCGAAGCCTGGAGCTACTACCGGCGCTTTGCCGCCCATTTCCTGCTCATCGCATTCGTGATTTATGTGGGTGCGGCGATCGTCGCGGCTCTGCTCGGCCTGGCGGGCGGGATCGGCCTGTTCCTGGGCTGGATCATCAACCTGATCGCCGCGTTCCTGGTCCAAGCGGCCCTGGTCAAAGCCGTGCAAGACGTCCGTGATGGCCGGGTGGACCTGAACCTCGGTGAGACAGTGTCCGCGGTCCTGCCGTACCTGCTGCCGGTAGCCGCCGCATCCATCCTGGCCGGGATCGGGATCTCCATCGGGTTCATCCTGATCATCGTGCCCGGTCTGGTCCTGCTGACCTTCTGGTCGCTGATCGTGCCCAGCATCGTCATCGGCGGCGAGGGCGTGTTCGGCTCGTTCGGCAAAAGCTGGCGGACCGTCCGCGGGTACGCGTGGCACGTGTTCGGAACCTACGTACTGGTGTTCCTGATCCTGATCGTGTTCAACATCGTGCTCGGCCTGGTCCTGCTGGCCCTGCCCCTGGTGGCCAGGAACTTCATCAGCAACGTCATATCCGGCACCCTGATCGCGCCGTTCCTGGCCCTCGTGGTGACGCTGATCTACTACCGGCTCACCGCGGTGCACGAGGCGCGGAACCCGGGGGGCGGCGACCCCGCGTGGCCGCCAGCCGGGCCGGGGCCTGCATACCCGGGTCCCGGGGCCGCCTATCCGAGTCCGGGGACCGCGTACCCGGGGCCGGGCGCCGAGCCCGCCGGGCCAGATCCCACGTACCCGGAGCCCGGCGCCCAGCCGACGGGGCCTGACGGGACGTATCCCCGGCCGGACGGTCCGCCCGCCGGATCAGGGCCCGCCCCGGCCGGGCCAGGCGTCCCGCCGGCGTGACCAGGCTGTGCCGCGTAACGCAGCGGCCCCCGCCCCCCATGGGTGGGGGCCAATGGATGGGGGCCAGCAGCGTTCAGCAGCGAGCTTACGACTCGGTGACGTAGGCGCCGCGCCCCGGGACGACCGCGGCCACGGTCCTCACCGCCAGCACCCGGACAACCCAGCTGACCTGCACGATCGATGATCAACTTTCGTTTTGGTGGGTGGTTGGAGAGCCGGAACGGAGCACGGGATGGGCGCCCCCCTGTGTCGTCACTACCCCTAGGCGGGGGCCTGACGACCAGCACACAGGTAGGGAACCGCAGGAGATCGATGCGATCTGCGGTGCCGGCCGCAAGCCTGATCCTCCTCCTCAGGTGTCCGGCCGCCCACATGATCACTTCTTCGGGATGAGGCTGCCGGCCGGCCTCTGGCTGCGGGGCAGGCTCGGCGTGGGGCTGGTGGTCGCCCCGGGGGGGTTGGGGCTGGTGGTGGGGACGGTGCTTGGGCTGGGGCTGGGGCTGATACTGGGGCTGGGGCTGATACTGGTGCTCGGGCTGGGGCTGGGGCTGGGGCTGGGGCTGGTGCTCGGGCTGGGGCTCGGGCTGGGACTGAGGCTCGGGCTGGGGCTCGGGCTGGGACTCAGGCTCGGGGTGCTAGCCGGACTCGTAGGGTGGGCGGCGGTCCTTGAGCATGCAGTTGGGCTTGCGCTAGTGGTGGGGGTGGCAGCGGCGCTGGGGCTGGCGGCGGGGCTCTGGCAAACCACTGGGCCCGCGCTGGGAGCCGAGCTTCGGCAGTAAGAAGGGGCGGCCGCGCGCTGGGTGCGGGTCGGCGGCGGCGCCGAGCAGTTGGCGGCTGTCGCGGGCGGTTGACCCGCGCCGTGGCCGCTCACCCCGGACCCGCCGCCGCCGGTGCCGCTTTGGTGCCCGTCGCTTACAAGAGACCGGATGAGCCCGGCTGTCTGCGAAATCGCCAGCTGTGGCACCGGAGTCAGCGCGAGAACCCCTGCTGTCATCAGGAGGACGGCAATGGCCAGCACCGCGCCAGCGCGCAGCCGCGCTGGGTGCCGCCGGTCGCGCAGTCTGCCGGGCCCCGCTCCCCGCGCATTTTCGCTCACCGCGCCGCGCACCCCCTGCAGCCACGCGGATATAGCTAGCAACCCGCTCCGCGCGCGACTGGCCCCGGCGGAGTATCCGGCCATTACCCAGGCCACGAGCAGCGGGCGTGGCGTGGTCAGCCGGGCGCGGATCCGCTGCAGGCCATCGTCAGCGGGCTCCACGGAGTCGGCTGCCGCATGCAACGCGCGGCCCAGAATCTCTTCAAAGTCACGATCACGCTGGGTCATTTCTGGTTCTCCAGCAGACTACGCAGCGATGACGTGGCCCGGGCGGCGTGGCTTTTGACGGCGCCCGGGCTGATCCCCATCGCCTGGGCGATCTGAGTCTCCGACAGGTCCCCGTAGTACCTCAGCACGAGCACCTCGCGCTGCCGCAGCGGAAGCGTGCGGAGCGCGGCGACCATTTCGGATCGCTCGAGCAGTTCGACCGCACCCTCCTCCGCACTGGGCATATCCGGCGGCGGCTTGGGAGCGTTCCGGTCCACGACCTGGCGATGCCGCAGAACGGAGCGAGACCCATTCACCACCGACCTCCGCAGATAGGACAGCCCCTTCTCGCTGTCCCTCAGCAGGCGCCAGCGGCTGTGCATCGCGATGAAGGACTCCTGCACTACTTCCTCAGCGGTCCCCACATCGTGCACCAGCAGTACCGCGAGGCCGACCAGTGATCGATAATGGGCGGCGTAAAGCGCGGTCACCGCACCGGCGGCATCCCGGTCAGCCGCGACCGGGTCCCGGAGGGCGGGCCTCGCCATAGGCTCGGGTACGCGAATAGCGCGCCCGGCCACATTTCCCCCGAACGACCGCACCGCCCCAGCCCACTCATGCCGACCGCCGAACATTGGGTCCGGCTACCCCCAGGCGGACCACTGGACGCCGCCCGGCCAACGCTTGAAAGACGATCAAGCCGCCTAACCGGCAGCCGCCTGTTGTTTCAGACTGATGCTGCGCAGGGCAAATGTCCAGTCACGCTGGATGGCCTCACCCAGCGCCTGGGCCCGGGCGCGACGGTGAAGCCCGGGCAGTCTGCGGGCCGGACGGCGGGCGTCATTGGGAAAAGTGCGGCAGGACCTGGCCGATGCGATGCTGCAGCCTGGTCAGCATCTCGGGGACACTCGCTGCCTTCCAGGCCTCTAGGTCAACCATTGCCACGCCGTCCGCCGACAGGGGGAAGGCCAGCGCCGTCAGAATGTTCTCAAGGTTGCGGGCAAGCTCCGCCGCCCGCTCAGCGTCCTGCTTACTTGATGCTGCCATGCCGTTATCTTGGGTGACGGTGCCATGCGAGGCAAGACAGATCACTCTCTGCGGAGTAATCGCAGGTCAGAAGCATAAAACTGGCCGGGGGTCAGCCCAGGTACTCCCGCAGCATCTGCGCCCGGCTGGGGTGCCGGAGCTTGGCCAGGGTCTTGGACTCGATCTGGCGGATGCGCTCGCGGGTGACGCCGAACTCCTGGCCCACTTCCTCCAGCGTCCGGGGATGGCCGTCCATCAGGCCGAACCGGAGCTGGATGATCTTCTGCTCGCGCGGGGCCAGGGTATCCAGGATCTGCTCCAGCTGATCCTGGAGCATGATGAAGGCTGCGGCCTCGATGGGCACCACGGCGTCCGCGTCCTCGATGAAGTCCCCGAGGTCGGAGTCTTCCTCGCCGATGGGCGACTGCAGCGACACGGGCTCCTGGGCGATCCGCTGGATCTCGGCCACCCGGTCCGGCGTCAGCCCCATTTCGGCGGCGATCTCGACCGGGGTGGCCTCGCGGCCCAGGTCCTGGTGCAGCTGGCGCTGCACGCGGGCCATCTTGTTGATGGTCTCCACCATGTGCACCGGGATCCGGATGGTGCGGGCCTGATCCGCGATGGCGCGGGTGATGGCCTGCCGGATCCACCAGGTGGCGTACGTGGAGAACTTGTAGCCCTTGGTGTAGTCGAACTTCTCGACCGCGCGGATCAGGCCCAGGTTGCCCTCCTGGATCAGGTCCAGGAAGACCAGCCCGCGCCCGATGTAGCGCTTGGCGATGGACACGACCAGGCGGAGGTTGGCCTCGATGAGGCGCTGCTTGGCGCGGAGCCCGTCTGCGGCCAGCTCGCCGAGTTCCGCACGGTGCGCGTCCAGCACCGGGAACCCGCCCTGCAGTTTTTCTTCTGCAAATAGTCCGGCCTCGATGGATTTGGCCAGCTCGACCTCGTCCTGCGCGGTGAGCAGCGGCACGCGGCCGATCTCACGCAGGTAGATACGGACGAGGTCGCCGGTGCCCGCCCGCTGGCTGGAGTCCGCGGTGACGCTCCGGGGGGCGTCTGCCGCTTCCTCGGCCGGGGGGTCGACGATCTCGATGCCCTCGTCGGTGAGCAGGCGCACGACGTTGTCGAACGCGTCAGCCGGGAGGTCTGCGGCATCGAGGGCGGACGTGATGTCAGCTGCGGTAACAGTGCCGCGATCTCTGGCCCGTGCGACCAGCTCCGCCACCTGTTCCGCTGACAGACCGCCACTGGGAAGTAACGTAAGGGTCACGCAGACCAGTGTGCGCCACGAACCCCGGGTAACGGTGGGGTTAATTTTGTCACCTTCTGGTAAGTAACGCGGGCGGCCGCGGGCCGATGCAGGCGGGGCCCGTGTGGCTCACCGGCCACAACAGTCCAATCGAGCGCCAGCCGCCTCAGCGCGCCCGGCCCGGAGGGCAGCCCCGCTTACCGCGGCTCCCGGCGGTTCCGGCGCTTCCGCTTACTGCGGCTCCCGCCGCTTAAAGCGCCCCGGAGGCCCGGTCCAGGAGGGCCTTCCGGCGCTGCTCCAGTGCCACCAGGTCGCCGAACGTCCGGTTGTAGTCACTCTGGCCGTCGGTCGGGTTCAGACGCTGCAGGCGCGACTTCAGCCTGCTGATCTGGCGGCTGACCGCCAGTTCCCCGACCCGGGCCAGCACTTCCTCGGCGTAGCGCGCGTCCGCCTCCCCGTCGGCCCGCGGGGTTTCCACCGGCTCCACGGCCAGCCGGGTGACGAACTCCCGGGCCCGGTCGTTAGGGGCCGCGTCGATCAGCCGGGCCGCCCACTCCCGGGCTGACCCGGCGGCCACCACTCCCCCGCAGCCCGCGATCAGCTCGCGTACCGACCCGTGCACCGGAACGATGAAATCGTCCTTCTGCAGCGTGTCGAACACCGGGCCGCACAGGGCCGGGCGCTGGATGGCCAGCTTGAGCGCCTGGCGTTCCAGGTTGACCACGGGGTCGTTGGCGTCGTACGGGGACCCGTCCGCTGTCCCCCGGCCGCCTCCCGCCTGCGCGGCCGGCCCGCCCGGGCCAGAACCCGAGCCCCGGCCGGCGCCGCGGGCCGGACCCGAACCCGGGCCGCCCGGACCGGAACCCCGGGCCGGGCCGGAGCCGCCCGGACCAGAACCACCGGAACCAGAACCACCGGAACCGGAGCCGCCGCGCCGGGAATCCAGGCTCGCGCCATGCTCGCGCACCCGGGCCAGCACGAATTCCTCGTTCAGCATGCCGAGCCAGCGGTCCAGGCTGACCGCGTAGCGGTCCCGCAGCCCGCGGTCCTTGATCCGGGCGATGATCCGGGCCGCCGCGTCCAGGGCGGCCAGCCGGCCCTCGTTCGTGTCCAGGTTGTGCTTGGCCAGCTCGCTGCGGATCGCGAACTCGAACACCGGCAGCCGCCGCGCGACCAGGTCCCGCACGGCCTGCTCACCCTGCTTCAGCCGCAAATCGCATGGGTCCAGGCCGTCTGGCTGGACCGCGACGAACGTCTGGGTGACGAAGTGCTCCTCGAGGTCGAACGCACGCAGCGCGGCGCGCTGCCCGGCGGCGTCCCCGTCGAAGGTGAAGATGACCTCGCCGCGGAACTGGTCGGCGTCCATCAGCAGCCGGCGGAGGATCTTGATGTGCCCGTCCCCGAACGAGGTACCCGAAGTCGCCACCGCGGTGCGCACCCCGGCCAGGTGGCAGGCCATGACGTCGGTGTACCCCTCGACGATGACCGCCTGGCGGCGCTGCGCGATCTCGCGTTTGGCCAGGTCCGCCCCGTACAGCACGGTGCTCTTATGGAACAGGGGTGACTCCGGCGTGTTCAGGTACTTCGGGCCGTCCTCGTCCGGGTTGAGCTTGCGGGCGCCGAACGCGATCACGTCGCCGGTGAGGTCGCGGATCGGCCACATCAGGCGGCCGCGGAAGCGGTCCATGGCGCCCCGGCGGCCCTGGCTGGCCAGCCCGCCGGTCAGCAGTTCCTGCTCGGTGAAACCACGGCCGCGCAGATGGCGGGTGAGCGCCTCCCACTCGGCGGGCGCGTACCCCACCCCGAAGTGCTCCGCGTCGGCCAGCGTGAACCCGCGTTCGGCCAGGAACGCCCGGCCGGGGGCGGCGGCCGGGCTGTGCAGCCGCTCGGCGTAGAACTCCGCCGCCACCTTGTGCGCCTCCAGCAGCCGGCGGCGCTGGCTGTGTTCCCGGCCCGGCACCTGGCCGCCCTGCTCGTATCGCAGGTCGATCCCGGCCCGGGCGGCGAGCCGCTCCACGGCCTCCACGAACGACAGGTTGTCGATCCGCTCCACGAACTTGATGACGTCGCCGCCCTCGGCGCACGAGAAGCAGTACCAGAGGCCGCGGGCCGGGGTGACGTTGAACGAGGGGGTCTTCTCGTCGTGGAAGGGGCACAGTCCTTTCAGCGAGCCGCCGCCGGCGTTGCGCAGCTGGAGGTACTCGCCAACCACCTCGTCGATGGCGGACTTCTCGCGGACGAGTGCGATGTCCTCATCGCGGATCCGGCCCGCCACTGGCACCCTCCGCCCTCGTCACTGCTCCCCGTCGCGGCGAGTCTAGTCCCGGCCGCCGACAGCCGCTCCCCGCCGCGCACGACGGAGCAGATCCGTCATGATCGCGGTCAAAAAGGGGCGCCATGCGCCAGATTCTGACCTCGACCACGAGACGCGGTCCGGCGGCGACGGTGGCGCCCGGATGCGATAGCGTCACGGCGTGCCTGGCCTGCTGGTCCTGTGGGATGTGGACCACACCCTGATCAACGCGGGCCGCGGGGGCTGGCGGGCCTACCAGCTGGCCTTCGGCCAGATGTTCGGCCGCTCCGTGCCCGCGGCCCCGTCCATGGCCGGCCGTACCGACCGGGCCATCGCCCTGGAGACCCTGGCCCTGGCGGGCGTGCCGGACCCGCGGACCCAGGTCGACGCCTTCCAGCGCGTCCTTGCGCGGGTAGCCCCGGACGTGGCGGACGTGGTCCGGGAGCACGGGCGGGTGCTGCCCGGAGCGGCCGAGGCGATCCGGGCGGTGGCCGCAGCGGGGGACGGACGCGTGCTGGTCCAGTCGGTGCTGACCGGCAACATGCGGGTGATGGCCCAGGTCAAGCTCAGTGCACTCGGTCTCGACCGGGATCTGGACCTGGAGGTCGGCGCCTACGGCGACGATCACGAGATCCGGGCCGACCTGGTGCCGCTGGCCCGGGCCAGCGCCGCGGCAGCCTACGGCGCGGACTTCAGCGGGCCCGCCACGGTGCTGGTGGGTGACACGCCCCTGGACGTCGAGGCGGCCCGGGTGGCCGGGGCCCGGGCGGTGGCCGTCGCGTCCGGGGAGTTCTCCGTGGCCGATCTCGTGGCCTCCGGGGCCGACGCGGTCCTGCCCGATCTCACCGACACCGCCGCCGTGCTGGCCGCGATCCTGCCCGCCTGACCGTCCCGCCTGACCGTCCCCGGCGGCCCGCCGCCTGACCGGGCACCCAGGACGGCCCGGGCTCACGAAAAGCCCCGTCCAGCTGGCCCCTGCCCAGCCGCGTCCGGTGGAGGTAACGTTACTTCCGGGTAAAGCCTGGTTGCCACCGCCGACAACTAGCGAGGCGTGTCATGCTCAAGCGGATTCTTCTCGCGCTGGACAGCTCGGATTCCGGACCGGTCGCGGTCAGCTTCACGATGGCGCTGGCCAGCCAGGCCACTGAGGTCCGGGTCCTGCACATCAACGAGTTCCTGGTCGGCGGCCGCGGCCTCACCCTCGAGACCTCCGCGGAATCCGGTGTCCTGCTCGACGACGCCCTGCTCCAGCTGCGCTCCTGCGGGCTGATGGCCAGCGGGGTGGTGGCCAGCGGGACCTGTTCCTCGGTGGCGGACTGCATCGTGGCTGAGGCGCGGGGCTGGTCCGCGGACGCGATCGTACTCGGCTCCGCCCGCCGCCGCGGGCTGCGGCGGATCGCCTGCCAGGGAGTACGCGAGCGGGTCGTCCGGGCCAGCTGCCTGCCGGTCCTCATCGCGCCCGCCCCGCTCCGGGTGGCGGACGCGGACCTGGCCCGGGCTCAGGCCGCAGCCGGGCGGCGCGGTCCGGTCAGCCGCCTTCACCACTGAACACCATCAGCGGCAGGAACCGGACCGGCAGCCGGGCAGCCGGGCGGGATGCCCCCCAGAACTGCAGCGTGTCCCCCGGTTCCATCAGGCAACACCCCAGACCATTCCGTGGGCCATATGCCGCCCTGACCCTGCGCCGGGCGCGCCGGTTCCTGATTTTCCCCGGCTCCATCATGCTGTGTATCGCGACCTGGCTAAGGCACGGCAAAGGAGTCCTCACGATGATCATTGATTGTGCTCACTACCAGGATGGCCGCCGGCAGGAGGAGGGGCCGGTCTCGCTGGAGGAGGCCGCGGCCAGGCGCGCCCAGGACGGATTCGTCTGGCTCGGGCTGTTCGAACCGGGGGTGGAAGAGCTGGACCAGGTCCGTGAGGCCTTCGGGCTGCACGAACTGGCGGTGGAGGACGCGCAGAGCTTTCACATGCGGCCCAAGATCGAGCAGTACGACGGTGACGTGCGCCTGGTCATCCTGCGGACCGCGCGCTACGACGACGAGGCGGAGGACGTGGAGTTCGGCGAGATCAGCGTCTTCCTGGCGCCGACCTTCGTGATCACGGTGCGGCAGGGGGTGGCGAGCGAGCTCCGGGAGGCACGGCAGCGGCTGGAGCAGCGGCCGGAATTGCTCAAAGCGGGCAGTACCTCGGCGCTGTGGGCCATCCTGGATGAGGTCGTGGACGGGTACGCGCCGGTCGTGGCCGGGCTCGAGATCGACATCGACCAGATCGAGGCCACGGTCTTCTCCGGGACTGTGGCCCCCACCGAGCGGATCTACTCGCTGCGCCGCGAGGCCACCCAGTTCTACCGGGCGGTCCATCCGCTGCTCGGCGTGGTCTCCGCGGTAAGGCGGACCGCCGAATCGGATCTGAAACCCTACCTGCGTGACGTCCAGGACCACCTGCTCCTGGTCAACGAGGAGGTGGCGGCCCAGCGTGACCTGCTCGGCACGGTGCTGGAAGCCAACATGGCGGTGATCTCGGTCGAGCAGACGCTGGTCAGCGTCCGGCAGAACGCCACCATCGAGCAGCTCACGATCCTGGCCACGGTGTTCCTGCCGCTCACGTTCGTCACCGGGTTCTTCGGCCAGAACTTCGGCTGGCTCGTCAAGCACATCACCAGCCCGGCCGCGTTCGTCTTCTACGGGATCGGCGGGCTGATCCTGCCCCTGGTGCTGCTGTTCTTGTGGCTGAGGCTCCGCCGGCCGGACCCGGACACCAGCGCGGCGGCCAAGGCTGGCCCGCCGCTGCGGCCCACACCCGAAGGAGGGGGCCGGTGAGCAGGAGCAGGTCCCGGCCACGCAATCACGGCCGGTCGTCCGGCAGACTGGGGTAATGGCCCAGGCGCCATGGACAGCGGAAGTGTCGGAGTCGGCGCAGGCGGCCCCGGCGGCGGCGCTGCGCGGCCTGATCGCCTGGTACAGCGGATACCGGCAGGAGGGCGTGCCGCCGGGCCGGCACCGGGGGCTCCCCTCGCCGTACCTGACCCTGATCATCACGCTGGATGACCCGCTGACCGTCTCGGCGCACCCGGATCCCGCCGACCCGCCGGGCGAGTACCTGACCCTGGCCGGCGGCCTGCACACCACGCCCGCCGTGATCACCCACCCGGGCCGCCAGTCCGGCATCCAGCTCGCCCTGAGCCCGCTGGGTGCCCGGGCCCTGCTCGGCCGGCCCGCGGGTGAACTGGCCGGGATCGACGTGGACGGGTCCGAGGTGCTCGGGGCCGTGGCCCGGGAACTGCACGAGCGGCTCCGCGAGGCCGATAGCTGGGCCGCCCGGTTCGCGCTGCTCGACCAGATCCTGCTCGACCACGCCGACCTGGACCAGCAGGTAACCCCGGACATCGCCGAGGCCTGGCGGCTCCTTACCCGCAGCGGGGGCACGATCGGAGCCGGGGACCTGGCCGGGCGGGTCGGCTGGAGTCCCCGCTACCTGCAACGCCGGCTGCTGGTCGAGACGGGCCTGACCCCCAAGGCCGCGGCCCGGGTGATCCGGTTCGACCGGGCCCGGCGCACGCTCCAGGGCCAGGCCGCGACCGACGGAGGTGCCCGCGCCGGGACCCTGGCCGGCCTGGCCGCCGGATGCGGCTACTACGACCAGGCCCACCTGGCCCGGGAGTTCCGTGAGCTGGCCGGCTGCCCTCCGTCGGCCTGGCTGGCGGAGGAGTTCCGAAACGTCCAATCCGGCCCGGACATCCTGGACGCAGAGTAGGGGTCATGAGCGATAACACCCCGCCACCTCAGGTGTGGCCCACCCTGCGGGCCCGCGACGCGCGGGCCCTGATCCGCTTCCTCGTCAACGCGTTCGGCTTCGAGGAGACCGTGGTCTACGGCGACGGGGACGTCGTCCACCACGCGCAGCTGTCCTGGCCGCCCGGCGGCGGCGTCATGCTCGGCTCGGTCCGGGAAGGCCAGGCGGAAGACAGCTGGCCGGTGCAGCCCGGCACCTTCGGCGGCTACGTGGTCACCGACGACCCGGACGGCGTGCACGCCCGGGCCACCGCCGCCGGGGCGGAGATCATCGATGGGCTGCACGAAACGGACTACGGCTCACGGGACTTCGCGGCGCGCGACCCGGAAGGCAACCGCTGGTCTTTCGGCACCTACCGAGGCGAGCCCCGCAAATCCGGCTGACCTGCCGCCCCGCGGCCTTAGTAGCGCTGGCCTGCGGGTTCGGGGGATCTGGGGTTTTTGTCACGAATAGGTCACGACGACCGGGATGTCCGGCCATACTGCCGGGTGAGCGAGTGTCAGGCCTGGTGAGAGGCGTAGTGAGCCGCGTAGCCGGGCGCGGCCCCGGCGTGAGGCAGGTTTGTGACCCCAGCGACCCCCGGCACCAGGACCAGGAAGATCAGGAGACGAGGGCGGCACACGGCCCCCTCACCGGTGCGGAAGGTCGCCAAGCGGGCCGGCGTGGCCGCCCCGGCGGTCGCGGTGGCCGGGGCGCTGGCCGCCGCGCCGCACCTGCACAGCCTGGCCGCCTCGGCGCCGAAGGTCACCGGGGCGGCCACGGCCCAGCTGGTCTACCCGGCCCAGGCCCCGAACGCCGCCACCGCCCAGCCCGCGTCGCAGAGCCGGGCGGAGTACCGGCCCCGGCACGCCCACAGGACCGCGCCCCGGCCCGGCCCCCACCCTCGTCACAGCGCCGCGCCGGCCAGCCCCGCGCCCAGCGCCAGCGCCGCGCCCGCGGCCAGCCCGGGTCAGCAGGCCGCCGCACCGGCCAACAGCACCGGGAGCGTGTCCTGCTCGGCGTCGGCCAGCGGGCCGCTGCCCGCCAACTACGCGGCCATCATGACCTTCCTGACCTCCCACGGATACACGGGGAACGCGGCGGCCGGCATCGCCGGGAACATCGACCAGGAATCCGGCGGCAATCCCGAGTCCGAGGGTGACGGCGGGGGCGGGCTGATCGGCTGGACGCCGCTGCCGGCCGGGTATGTCACCGGGAACCCCTCCGCGGACCTGCAGACCCAGCTAACGGCGATCCTGGCCTTCAACAAGATCTGGTCCCAGTACATCCCGGCGCTGAACGCCGCGTCTTCCCCGGCCGCGGCGGCCGACATCTACGTCACCGACTTCGAGCGGGCCGGCATCCCGGCCGCCGGCAACCGCGAGGCGGCCGCCACCGCCGTCGCCGCGGCCTGCGGGGTCTAGGGCGGACGGTCCCCCGGGCCGCCGCGGCGGCCAGCGGGCTAGCCGTTGCCGCGGGTCGTCACCGGGGCGGCGAACGAGTGCCGGTCCCCGGCCCAGGCGGAGCGGGGCAGCGCCTGGGCGAGCCGTTCCAGGTCGTCCGCGCTCAGCCGGGCTCCCGCCGCGGCGGCATTCTCGGCGATCCGCTCCGGACGGCGGCTGCCGGGAATGGGGACGACGTCCGCGCCCTGGGCCAGCAGCCACGCGAGGGCGAGCTGGCCCGGCGTGAGCCCCAGCCCGGTGGCCAGGTCGCGCAGCGTCGCAATCTGCCGGAGGTTGCGGTCCAGGGCCGGGCCGTGGAAGCGCGGGTCGTGGCGGCGGAAGTCGCTGGTGTCGATGTCGGGCCCGGCGAGAGCGGCGGTGAGCAGGCCGCGGCCGAGCGGGCTGTAGGGCACCAGGCCGATGCCCAGCCGCCGGGCAGCCGGTACCACGTCGTCCTCCGGGTCGCGCCACAGCAGCGACCATTCGAACTCCACCGCGCTGATCGGGTGCACCGCCGCGGCCTGTTCCAGCTGGGCCGGGGTGGCCTCGGAGAGCCCGAGGTGGCGGACCTTGCCCTCGGCCACCAGCGCGGCCATCGCGCCCACGGTGTCCGCCACCGGCACCTCCGGGTCGGCCCGGTGCAGGTAGTACAGGTCGATCACGTCGCGTCCGAGGCGCCGCAGCGACGCCTCGCAGTAGCCGCGGACGTGCTCGGGCCGGCCGTCCACGCGCACCCCGCCCGGGTCACGGACGATGCCGAACTTGGTGGCGATCTGCACCTGGCCCGCCCGGCCGTGCAGCGCCCGGGCGATCAGCTGCTCGTTGTGCCCCTGGCCGTAGCTCATCGCGGTGTCGAGCATGCTCACGCCGAGGTCGAGGGCCCGGTGGATGACCCGGACCGACTGCGCGTCGTCGGCCGGCCCATAACCCTGGGACAGCCCCATGCAGCCCAGGCCGATGGCGGAGGTGGTCAGGCCGCCGAGGTTCCGTTGCTCCATGACCGCAAGCCTGCCGGGACGGGACTCATAAGTCCAAGAGAGCTTTGTGTTAGCAGTTATAAGCAGTCATTATTAATACATGGAGCTCCGCCAGCTGGCCTACTTCGAGGCGGTCGTCCGGCACGGCGGGTTCAGCCGGGCCGCCGAGCACCTCCATATCGCCCAGCCTGCAGTGTCCGCACAGGTCAGGCGGCTGGAACGGGAACTGGGCACGGCCCTTCTCGAGCGCACCACCCGCCGGGTCCGGCTCACGGCCGCGGGCGAACTGGTGCTGGCCCGGGCCCGCAGCGCCCTGGCCCAGGTCGAGGGGGCCCGGGCCGATCTGGCCGAGCTGGCCACGGTCACGCGGGGGCAACTGCGGATCGGCGCGACCCAGCTGCTCGCCTCGGTCGACCTGCCCCGGGCCCTGGCCGGGTTCCACCAGCGCTATCCCGGGGTCACCATCGCCCTGCGCACCGGCCTGATCGCGGACCTCCTGGCTGACCTGGACGCGGGCCGCATCGATGTGGCGCTCTGCCCCGTCCACGATGACCTGCCCGCTGCCTATCTGGCCCAGCCGCTGGCCGCCGAGAGCGTGGTGCTGGCCACCCCGCCGGGGCGGCACTCGTTCCCGGGGGGCGTGGCCCGGCTGGCCGACGTCCGCGAGGAGCCGTTCGTGTGCCTGCCGGCGGGCAGCGGGCTGCGCGGCATCCTGGTGGACGCGGCCGCCGCCGCGGGCTTCGAGCCCCGTATCCCGTTCGAGACGCACAGCCCGGCCAGCATCTGCGAGCTGGTCGCGGCCGGGCTCGGGGTCGCGCTGCTGGCCGGATCGTCGGCGCGGGCCGCGGGCCAGGCCATCGATGTCCACCCGCTCCGCCCCGCCCTGGCCCACCCGCCCGTCGGCCTCGTCCAGCGGCGCGGGCATCCCCCGGGCCCGGCCGCCCGGGCCTGGGCCGGGCACCTGGTACAGGCCTCTAGACAAGGGCTGCCAGTTGGTCTGCTGCCGAGCCCGGCCGGCATACAATGACTGCCAACCCGGTCGAGCTGAACTGGTCGAGCGGAGCCAGCCGAGCGCGAACTAGTCGAGCCGTATCTGGGTGGACCCTGGGGTGGTGCCGTGATGTCGCATGATCACCAGGAGCTTGATCTGGGCCTGATGGCCGGCGTTACCGACCGGGGCCTGCGGCACCGGCAGAACGAAGACGCGATGGAACTCGCGGTCGTGCCGGTGGCGGACGGCCCCGTCCTGGTCGCGGTGGTCTGCGACGGGGTGTCCACCTCGGTGCGCCCCGCCGAGGCGTCGCTCGCTGCCGCCCAGGCGGCGGCGGAGGTGCTCCGCACCGCGGCTCAGGAAGGAACCGACCTGACCGAGGCGTCCTCGGCCGCGGTCCGGGCCGCGGAGAATGCGGTGGCCGGCCTGGCTGCCTCGCCCGGCGGGGTGGGGTCGGCCACGTTCGTGTCCGCCGCGATCACCAGCTCGGCCGCCACGCTGTGCTGGCTGGGCGACAGCCGGGCGTACTGGTTCGGCGCACCGGCCACCCCCGACCCTGAGCCAGCCGCGCAGCAGCTCACCCGGGACGACTCACTGGCCCAGGAGATGGTCACCGCGGGCCTGCTGCCGCAGGACGAGGCGCTGAACTCGCCGCACGCCCACGTGGTGACCCGCTGGGTGGGCGCCGACCCCGGCGAGGCCGCCCCGCACGTGGTGACGTTCGAGCCGCCCGGCCCCGGCGTGCTGCTGCTCTGCTCGGACGGCCTGTGGAACTACCAGCCGGACGCCGCGAAACTGGCCGAGCTGGCCATGCCGGCCGCGCTCACCGACCCGCTGGGCGCCGCGCGGGCGCTGGTCAGGTTCGCGATCGAGGCGGGCGGGCGGGACAACATCACGGCCGTCCTGGCCCCGTTCCCGCCCGGCAGCACGGCCGCCTCCGCCTGACCCGGGCTCAGGCCCGGCGGAGTCCAGCCCGGGCCGCGGGCCGGCTCCGCCCGAGGCTGGCCGGGCCCTTACCGGCCGGCCAGCACCTCAGACAGGGGCACGTCCGGGTCGGCCAGCCGGGCCACGTCCGCCGGGGTGCCCGCGTACCCGGCCCGGATCAGCGCCTGGATGTCGTCCGTCACGTCCCACACGTTGACGTTCATGCCGGCCACCACCGCCCCGCCGGACAGCCAGAACGCGATGAACTCCAGCGTCGCCGGGTCACCCCGGTACACGACCTGGTCGTAGTACCCGGGCTCGGGCAGCCCGGACGTCTCCATGCCCAGGTCGTACTGGTCGCTGAAGAAGTACGGCACCCGGTCGTAGGACACCGGCTGGCCCAGCATGGACCGGGCCGCGGCCGGGCCGCCGTGCAGCGCGTTGGCCCAGTGCTCGACCCGGACCTGGCGGCCCAGCAGCGGGTGGGCCACGTTGGCCAGATCACCGGCCGCGAAGATGTCCGGGTCGCTGGTCGCCAGCCCCGGGCCCACGAGCACGCCTCCCCCGGCCTCAGGGCCAACCATCTCCAGGCCGGCCGCCTCGGCCAGGGCCACGTTGGGTGCCGCGCCGATCGCGACCACCACCACGTCGGCGGGCAGCTCGGCCCCTTCGGAGGTCAGCACCGTGGTGACCCGGCCCTCCTCACCGCGGAACTCGCGGGCGCTGTCGCCGAAGCGGAACACCACCCCGTGCTCGCGGTGCAGGTCCGCGAACAGCTGGCCCAGCTCCGGGCCGACCTGCCGGTACAGCGGGGTGGTCTCCGCCTCCAGCACGGTCACCGCGCACCCCTTCTCGCGGGCCGCCGCGGCGACCTCGAGGCCGATCCAGCCCCCGCCGACGATGACCACGCGGGTCTCCTCGCCCGGGATCGGGGCCAGGGCGGTGGCCAGCGCCTCGGACTGGGCCGTGGTGCGCAGGTAGTGCACGCCATCCAGGTCCCCGCCCGGCACCTGGAGCACCCGCGGGTGCGAGCCCGTGGTGAGCAGCAGGCGGTCGTAGCCGACCGGGCCGCCGATGTCCAGGTCGACCCGGCGGGCCGCGCGGTCGACCGCGACCGCGGTCACGCCCAGCCGGAGGTCCACCTGATGCCCGGCGTACCAGTGCTCGTCGTGCACGTACAGGGAGGCCTTGTCGGCCTTGCCGAGCAGGTAGCCCTTGGACAGCGGCGGCCGCTCGTAGGGCTGCTCGGCCTCGGTGCCGAGCAGGACGATGGGTCCGCCGAACCCCTCGTCGCGCAGCGTCTCGGCCGCCTTGGCGCCGGCCAGGCTGGCGCCGATGATCACGTAGACCGGGCCTTCAGGCATGGCTGCTCCTTCGCAGGTAGTTCATCAGCACCGGGTCGTTCAGATGCAGAGCGTTCAGTGGCAGAGGCGGGCGTGCCACGTGACCGCGGACGTGTCGGTCAGCGTAGCCACCTGATCTACCACCACCCGCAGCCGCCCCGTGTCGTTCCCGGCCGCCTCGTACCCGGGCCGCAGCGCGGCGTCCAGGGTGTCCGGGGCGCCCATCCGGACCGCGGCGGCCAGCTCCATGATGAGCTCCCGCTCCCGGGCCTGGGTGGCCGCGGCACCTTCCCGGCTCATCACGTAGTAGGCGGTGACCCCCTTGAGCAGCGCGCATTCCAGCCGCTGCCGCCGCGGGACCTGCAGGTCGGCCGCGTACCTGGTGAGCGGCTGGCCGCCGGACGCCGCCACGGTGGCCTGGTGGGCCGCCCCGCACAGCCGCCCGATCAGCTCGCTGGTCAGGTTCTTCAGCGCGGCCAGGGACTGCGGGCCGCCGTCGAACCCGGCCGGCCAGCAGGGCAGCGCGAGCAGTTCGCCGAACACCCCGGCCAGCTCCTCCGGGCTGGCCGAGCCCGGCGTCACGTACTGGCTGGCGGTGAGCTCGCTGATGGCCTTCCGCTCGGTCTCGTCGCGCAGCGCCCGGAGCGTGATGAGCCCGGCGTGCAGGCCGTCCTCCAGGTCGTGCACCGAGTAGGCCACGTCGTCGGCCCAGTCCATGACCTGCGCTTCCAGGCTGGACCGGCCGGCCGGAGCGCCCTGGCGGATCCACGCGAACGCTTCCGCGTCGTCGGTGTACGCGCCGTACTTGGGCAGTCCCGGGCCGGCCAGCCAGGGGTACTTGAGCGTGGCGTCCAGGGTGGCCCGGGTCAGGTTCAGCCCGGCCCCGGGCACCTTGGCCTCGAGCCGGGTCAGCAGCCGGAGGCTCTGCGCATTGCCCTCGAACCCGCCGCACGCCGCGGCCACGTCGGCCAGGGCCGACTCGCCGTTGTGCCCGAACGGCGGGTGGCCGAGGTCGTGCGCCAGGCACGCGGCATCGACCAGGTCAGGATCGCAGCCCAGGGCGCCGCCCAGCTCCCGGCCGATCTGCGCGCACTCCAGCGAGTGGGTGAGCCGGGTCCGCGGGAAGTCTCCCGCGTCCACCTCCACCACCTGGGTCTTGGCCGCCAGCCGGCGCAGCGCCGAGGTGTGCAGGACCCGGGCCCGGTCCCGCTCGAACGGCCCGCGGCCGAACCTGGCCGCCTCGAACCCGGCCGCCGCGGCCCGCTTGGGTGGCTCAGCCACCCAGCGGGCCGTGGCGTCGTGATCGTAACCGGGCCTTTCTGTCACCTGCTGTCGCTGCCACCCGCGGACTCGAGGACCACGGCGCGGCCGGCCTCCAGCCGGGCGACCGGCACCCGGAACGGCGAGCAGGACACGTAGTTCAGCCCGACCTGGTGGAAGAAGTGCACCGAGTCAGGGTCCCCGCCGTGCTCACCGCAGACACCGAGTTCCAGCCCGGGCCGGGCGGCCCGGCCTTCCTCGCTGGCGATGCGCACCATCCGGCCGACCCCGTCCCGGTCGATGGTCTCGAACGGGGAGACACCGAAGATGCCCAGCTCGATGTACCGGCTGAAGAACGCGCCTTCCACGTCGTCCCGGGAGAAGCCCCAGCCCATCTGGGTCAGGTCGTTGGTGCCGAACGAGAAGAACTCGGCCGACTTGGCGATCTCCCCGGCGAGCATCGCGGCCCGCGGCACCTCGATCATGGTCCCGATCAGGGTGTGCACGTGGACTGCCGGTCTCCTCTTCGACCTCGGCGAGGATCTTGGCCGTGGCCTCCTTGGCGATCTCCATCTCCTGCACCGACGCGGTCAGCGGGATCATGATCTCCGGCTTGGGATCCTGGCCCGCCTTCTTCAGCTCCGCCGCGGCCTCCGCGATGGCCCGGACCTGCATGTCCAGCAGCCCGGGGATGACCAGGAGGAGCCGGACGCCGCGCAGGCCCAGCATCGGGTTCTGCTCGTGCAGCCGCCGGACCGCCTCGAGCAGCTTGCGGTCCTTCTCGGTGGCCTGGTCGCCGGCCAGGGCGACCTTCACCGACATGTCGGTCAGGTCGGGCAGGAACTCGTGCAGCGGCGGGTCGATCAGCCGGATCGTCACCGGCAGCCCGTCCATCGCGTCGAGGATCTCGACGAAGTCGCCGCGCTGCAGCGGCTCCAGCGCGTCGAGCGCGGCCTGCCGGCCCGCCTCGTCCTCGGCCAGGATGAGGTCCTCCACCAGCTGGCGCCGCTCGCCGAGGAACATGTGCTCGGTCCGGACCAGGCCGACCCCGCCCGCCCCGAAGCGCCGGGCCCGGGCGCAGTCCTCGCCGGTGTCCGCGTTGGCGAACACGCCGAGGCGGCGCCGCTCGTCGGCGTGCTTCATGATCCGGTCCACGGCCTTGACCAGGTCGTCCGCGTCGCCGGTGAGGCCGTTCTCGAAGTACTGCACGACCGGGGACGCGGCCACCGCTACCTCGCCGAGGTAGACGTTGCCGCTGGTGCCGTCGATGGACAGCACGTCACCCTCGCTGATGACCACGCCGCCGGGCGCGGTGATCTTCCCGGCCTTGGTGTCCACCTCGAGCTCGTCGGCACCGCAGACGCAGGTCTTGCCCATGCCGCGGGCGACGACCGCGGCGTGGCTGGTCTTGCCGCCCCGGCTGGTCAGGATGCCCTTGGCGGCGATCATGCCGTGCAGGTCGTCCGGGTTGGTCTCGCGCCGGACCAGGATGACGGCCTGGCCGGCCGCGGCCTCCTCGACCGCCTTGGCCGAGTCGAACACCACCTTGCCGACCGCGGCGCCCGGGGACGCGCTGACCCCCTTGGTGATCCGCTTCGGCTCCTGGCTGAGGTCGAACCGGGGGAACATCAGCTGGGCCAGCTGGTCGCCGGTGACCCGGGTGACCGCCTCGTCCATGTCGATGAGGCCCTGGTCCACGAGCTGGGTGGCGATGCGGAAGGCCGCGCCCGCGGTGCGCTTGCCCACCCGGGTCTGCAGCATCCACAGCTTGCCGCGCTCGATCGTGAACTCGATGTCGCACAGGTCCCGGTAGTGGTTCTCCAGCGTCTGCATGATGTCCATCAGCTGCGCGTAGGCGGGCCCGTCGATGTTCTCCAGGTCCTGCAGCGGGACGGTGTTCCTGATCCCCGCGACCACGTCCTCGCCCTGCGCGTTCTGCAGGTAGTCACCGTAGACGCCCTGCTGGCCGCTGCCCGGGTCCCGGGTGAACGCCACGCCCGTGCCGGAGTCCATGCCGAGGTTGCCGAACACCATGGCCACGATGTTCACCGCGGTGCCGAGGTCGGCCGGGATGCGCTCCTGGCGCCGGTACAAGATGGCCCGGTCGGCGTTCCACGAGCTGAACACCGCCTTGACGGCCATGTCCATCTGCTCCCGCGGCTCCTGCGGGAAATCGCGCCCGGTGTGCTCGCGCACGATCTCCTTGAAGCTGTCCACGATCCCGCGCAGGTCGCTCGGCGTCCAGGTCGAGGTCGTTCTTGGTGCCCTTGGCCTGCTTGGCGGATCCATCACCTGCTCGAAGGCCTCGCCCTCGATGCCGAGCACGGTCTTGCCGAACATCTGGATCAGGCGGCGGTAGGAGTCCCAGGCGAACCGGTCGCTGCCGGACTGCTTGGCCAGGCCGTGGACGGACTCGTCGGACAGCCCGATGTTCAGGACCGTCTCCATCATCCCCGGCATCGAGAACTTGGCCCCGGACCGCACGCTGACCAGCAGCGGGTCGGCGGGGTCGCCGAGCCGGCGCCCCATGGCCTTCTCCAGCTGGGCCAGGTGCTCGCTGACCTCGGCGTCCAGGCTGTCGGGGACGGTGCCCTCCTCCAGGTACTGGCGGCACGCCTCGGTGGTGATGATGAACCCGGGCGGAACAGGCAGGCCAAGATTGGTCATCTCAGCCAGGTTGGCCCCTTTGCCGCCCAGCAGATCCTTGAGGTCCTTGTTGCCCTCGGTGAAGTCATAAACGAGCTTCGGCACTGAAACGCTCTCCTCGGGGTGCCGCCGGTGCGAGCCGCGGCCTGAATACACGGCAGCCTGGATGATGACGGCCTCTTCGGCCCGGTCATTCGACTCTACCGAGCACGGAGGGCCGGCGCATCCGATAGGCCGCGCGCTGCGCGGGCCTGCGGGCCGGCCGCGGGCAAAATTTCTGGCCCCCGGAAGCAGCGGATCGGCGCCGCCGGGGTCATAAGGGACATGGACTCCGATGCCGCGGTGCACCCTGGGCGGATGGCGCGCCGCCGGACCCAGCCCGGGCCGCAGCCGCCGCCGGAGGCGGACACCTGCGTGACCGCGCTGTACCAGGCCCACGCGCTGGGGCTGATCCGGCTGGCCTATCTCATGCTCGGCGAGCGGCAGGCGGCCGAGGACGTAGTGCAGGAGGCGTTCGCCGGCCTGTACCGGCGCTGGGAGAAGCTGTCCGATCCCGGCAACGCACTGCCCTATGTGCGGTCGTCGGTGCTGAACGGCTGCCGCTCGCAGCTGCGCCGTCACGGCCGGGCTCCGGCCGTGACGGCCGCCGCCGGGCTGGCGGCCGCGGCGCTCCCGGTGGTGTCCGCGGAATCCGCTGTGCTGTCCGCGGAACAGAGCCGCTCGGTCCTGCGGGCGATCCGGCAGCTGCCCCCGCGGCAGCGTGAGGTGCTGGTGCTCCGCTTCTACCTGGACCTGTCCGAACCGGAGATCGCCGCGGCGATGGGAATCGGGCCGAGCACCGTCCGGTCCACCGCGCACCGGGCCCTGGGGGCGCTGGGCCGCATGCTGGAGGAACCGTCATGAACACGCTGGAAGACCGGGTCCGCCAGGCCCTGCAGGAGGCCGCGGAGGACATCTCCCGGACGGACGTGCCGCTGCTGCGGCTGCCCGATAGGGCGGGGCGCGGCCGGCTGGCGCGCGGCTGGCGGGGCTGGCCGCCCTGGCTCACCCCGCTGGCGGCGGCCGCCGCCGTGGCTGCCGTGCTGGCCGCCACCCTCACCCTCACCGGCGGCCCGGACCGGTCCAGCCCGCACCGGACCGGGCAAGACGCGCTGCTGGCCAGTGCCCCGCGCTACTACGTCGTGCTGACCAGCACCGGGCCCAGCCGGGGCTGGCCGCGGCAGGCGGAGGTCCGCGCCACCCGAACCGGCCGGATCGTGGCCACGCTCGCCGCGCCCCGGCCGGACAACGCGTTCATCATGGTGGCTGCCGCCTCCGGCGCAGGCCGCTACGTGCTGGCCGCACAGCGGATGGCGATCGAGCACCGGGCCCCCGTGGGGATCCCCGTGGTCCCGGAGCGCCCGCGTCGGGCGCCCCGGCGACCCAGCGCCGGGCAGCGTCGCAGTCCAGGTGCCGGCCGGCCCGATCCGCTTCTACCAGCTGCGGATCAGCTCATCAGGCCAGGTCTCGGCGCTGAGCCCGCTGCCTGTCCCGGCGCTGCCGGCCGGTGCGGATCTCTCCGGCCTGGCGCTCACCCCGGATGGCCGCAAGCTCGCGGTGGCCACCCGGACCGGCGGGCCCCGGCCCGGCCCGGAAATCCAGGTGGACACGCTGGCCACGGGGGCTCAGCGCGTCTGGACCTGGCCGGGTGCCCAGCCGATCGCCGAGAGCCTGGGTGGCACCGGCTCGGCGCTGTCCTGGGCGGCGGACGACAGGACGCTGGCCTTCGCGCGGATGATCGACGGCCAGTACCGGGTCCGGCTGCTGGACACCACGGCGCCGGGCAGCAGCCTGGCCGCCAGCCGGCTGGCCCTGAGCCTGGACTGGTCGGGTAGCGCGACCAGCCGCCGGTTCAGCCACGGCCGGGCGGTCAACAACACCGACACGTTCGGCGCCCTGCTCACGCCGGACGGCAGCAAGATCGTCGTCGCCACGGTCACCCAGTCCATGCACCCGCTGACCTCGGAATTCGCCTTCACCGAATTCTCCGCGCGGACCGGGAAGGTGGTCGCGGTGCTCGGCCGCTGGCGGTTCATCCGGCGGTGGCCACGAGCAGGAGCAGGCCGTGCTGTGGACGAACGCTGACGGCAGCACGCTGCTCGTGCTGGCCCACCGGCCCGGCGTGACTCTCAGCCCGACCTCGCCCAGCGCGGGGGCCGTCTTCCCCATAGAGTTCGGCGTGCTGCACGGTAACCGGTACACGCCGCTGCCCGGCGCGCCCCGCCTTGGCCGGCTGAGCATCTTCCCGGCCTGGTAGCGGCCGTAGTGCGGCCCCGGGACCGCGGCCTGGGCCCGCGCCACGCGACACTGGGCGGATGAGCGAGACGCTGATCGGGCTGCTGCATCCGGGTGAGATGGGCGCGGCCGTGGCCGCCTGCCTGACCGGCCGCGGGTACCAGGTGCTGTGGGTGCCGGCCGGGCGCGGCCCGGCCACCCAGGCCCGGGCCGCCGCGGCCGGGCTGACCGCGGCGGCCGGCCCGGATGCCGCGGGCCAGGCCGCCGACCTGGCCCGGCGGGCGGACATCATCCTGTCCATCTGCCCGCCGCACGCCGCGCTGGAGATCGCCCGCGCGGTGGCCGCCGCCGGCTTCACCGGCGTCTACGTGGACGCCAACGCCATCTCCCCCGGCACCGCCGAGCAGGTGCGGGCGATCGCCGGGGCGGCCGGGGCCCGCTACGTGGACGGCGGGATCATCGGCCTCCCGCCGCCCCCGGTGCCCGGACCGGAGGCCAGCCCGGGCGGCACCCGGCTGTACCTGGCGGCCGGGCCGGAGGGCGGGGACGGGGGCGGCCCCGCCGCGCAGGTGGCGGCGCTCTTCGAGGGCACTCCCCTGACCCCGGAAATTCTCCGCAACGAAAACCGCACCGCGGCGTCGGCCCTCAAGATGGCCTACGCCTCCTGGACCAAGGGCAGCGCCGCGCTGCTCCTGGCCGCCCGGGCGCTGGCCCGGGCCGAGGGGGTGGAGGACAGCCTGCTGGCCGAGTGGTCACTGTCGCAGCCGGGGCTGGCGGGCCGGTCGCTGGGCGCGGCCCGGTCCGCCGCGGCCAAGGGCTGGCGGTGGGTGGGTGAGATGGAGGAGATCGCGGCCAGCATGACCGCGGACGGCCTGCCCGGCGGGTTCCACCAGGCCGCCGCCGAGGTGTTCCGCCGCTCGTCGTCGGACGCCGCGGAGGCAGGCGGGCCGGATGACGCCCTGATCGGCGCCGTGCTGGCCACGCTGCTGCCCGGGAGTTCCTGACCTCCCGCTCACGAGTTGTGCTGCTTGAACCAGTTCATGATCAGCGCACCGGCCCCTTCGTCCAGTCCGGTGTTTTTGCAGGCCCAGTTGGATTTGATCACGGTCGGGTCGGCGAGGTCGGCGGACCTGACCAGCACCTCCGGGAGCAGCGTCCACGCGGTCAGGCCCATTCCCTTCTTGGCCAGGTACTTCAGGAACGCCGGGACAGCCTTCGGCGCGTCCTTCCAGCAGGAGCGGCGGGATGAGTAGTTCGTCCACTCGGTGTCGGTCATCGGCACCTTCCCGGCCGCGTAGCCGAACCGGGAGTACCAGTCGGTGGAGTTGTGCGTGTCGGTCACCCCGCCCGGGTGGTTGATCCCGTACTCCAGCGGCCCGGCGCCGACTATCTGGTGGCTGATGACTTCGTCAAGCGTCCCGCCGGTGTGGATCCCCTCGATCACGAACAGGTTCCGGGCGCCCAGGCTGCGGATATACCGGGCGAGAGGTTGCATGCCGATGAAGTGGTAGCCGTGGTAGCTGCCGCCGTTCTTCCAGAACTTCCACGTCCCCGCCTCGGTCGAGAAGTTAGCCTGGCGCGGCTCGTTGAACAGGTCGAAGACCACGTCCGGGTTGTGCCCGTACAGGCTGGTCATGACCTTCCAGAACGCCTCCGTCTGGGTGGTCGGCATGCCCAGGGCGACGGGGTTGCTGCCACCGCCCTCGGTCTGGTCGTTGATCTCCACGTCCAGCCCGTCGTTCAGCGCGGTGGAGACCTCATCCTCGATGTGGCCGAGGAAGGTGGTGTTCACCCTGACGCCAGTCTTGCCCGGCCCCATCAGGCCGAACTGGAAGACCTGCAGGCGGACGGTGTTCGCGCACCACGAGGCGGCCGCGGCGTTGATCTCGGCGTCGTCACCGGGGCTGTGGAGTTTCCAGCGGGGGTTACCTAAGCCGGCGACCGTGATGCCGTAGGGGATGTACCGCTGCCCGCCAGCGCCGGTGATCGTATTGCGGACGCGGCGGAACGGACCGGCGATGTGGCGACATGCCCCTGCGACGGCTGGCTTGCTGGTCGCGGCCTGCGCGGGGACGGCAGGGCCCAAGCCTGCCGTGACCGTCGCGACGGAGGCGGCCAGGGCGACGGCGCTGCTGAGCAGAGGGGCGAGCTTCATCGTGTCCTCTCGTGGAGCCGCGAGGCGGCCCTGTTCTCCGGCGCCGCCGTTGACGCCCGTTATCCTTCGCCAGAGCGACCCATCCGAAACCGCCGGATTTCACGCTGGGCCTCCGCCGCGTGGCCCCGAAGACAGCGCCGTGCCGATCATGCTGGGCAGGGACACTGAGACCGGCCGGTTTTCGTTGCGGAGAATTTTGCCAACCGCGGCGAGCAACTGGCCGCGCGGAGCGGCGTCTCTGATACGTGGGCATACCAATGGGTGCACGAGCCGGCTGGCCGGATTCAGGGACCGGCTGGCCTGACGGCGCGGCCCGCGAGGACGCCGCCCAGGCCGTCACCGCCCTGTATGAGGCGCACGCGGTCGGGCTGATCCGGCTGGCCGTCATCATGCTCGGGGACCGGGCCGCCGCCGAGGACGTGGTCCAGGAGGCGTTCTGCGGCCTGTACCGCCGCTGGGGCCAGCTGGACGAGCCGGGCAAGGCCCAGAGCTACGTGCGCGCCGCCACCCTCAACGGGTGCCGGTCGCAGCTGCGGCAGCGGATCCGGGCCCAGCGGCGCGGCGGCCCGGCGCCGGACGCGGCGGACGCGGCCTCGGCGGAGCAGGCCGCGCTGCTCGGCGAGGAGCATCAGCTGGTCCTCAGCGCGCTGCGGCGGCTGCCGGACCGGCAGCGGGAGGCCTTAGTCCTCCGGTTCTACCTCGACCAGACCGAGCCGGAGATCGCGGCGGCCATGGGCATCAGCCGCGGCACGGTCAAGTCCACCACGTCCCGCGGGCTGGCCGCGCTGGGCCGGCTGCTCCAGGAGGAGGGCCGATGATGAGCCGAGTGATGAGCACCGAAGAGCGGCTCCGCGCCGCGACCCGGGCCGCCGCGGACACGGTGCCGCCCGGCAGCGCCCCGCCGCTGCGGCTCCCCGAGGACCCGGCGGGCGACGTGCTGCGGGCTGGGCGGCTGCGCCGCCGCTGGCTGCGGGCCCTGACGCCGCTGGCCGCGGCCGCCGCCGTGGCCGCCGTGGTCATCGCCTCGCTGACCCTGACCAGGGGCATGCCTGCGACGCCGGGCGGCGGGGCGGCGAGCCCGGCCCGGTCCGCGGCGCTGAGCAGCGTCCCCCCGTACTACGTGGCCCTCACCAGCGCCGCCACGCCGACCCAGGCGGTGATCCGGGCCACGGCGACCGGGGCCGTCGTGGCCACCGTGAGGCCGCCCAAGCCCTACGGCACGTTCAACTTCGTGAGCGGCGCGGCCGACGACCGCACGTTCATCCTCGCCGCCCAGCGGTGGTGGCCCATCGCGTCCGGCTCGCGCGGCCTCGCCGCGGAGCAGCGTGACAGCACCACACCCGTCGTGTTCTTCCGGCTGCGGTTCGACCCGGCCACGCCCGGCTGGCCCGGCTGACGCCTGCTGCTCGACTCCCGGAGGTCAGAATCGGGCTGTCTCCGGACGGCACCTGGCCGGCACTGGCCCTGCGTTCCCGCCGTGGAGCGACAGCCGGGCCGTAACGGTCCGGCAGCCCTGCACCCGGCGGCACGGCCGAGATCCAGGTGTCACGCTCGCCACCGGGTCGTCCCGGGACTGGGTCTGGCCCGGGTCGGCCCATTCCACCGGCATCTGGGTCGGCAACGACAAGCCCGACGGCCAGCCGCTCTCCTGGACCGCCGACGGGCGCACCCTGGCCTTCCGGTTCATGGACACGCAGTCGGGAGGCATCACGCAGGTGCGCCTGCTCGACACCACCTCACCGGGCGACAGCCTGCGCGCGGCCAGGCCCAGCCGTCAGCTTCGTCGGCCTCGGGCACTTCAAGACCGGCCCGATCGGCAACGTTCGATCATCACCCCGGACGGCACGAAGATCGTCACCGTCACTAGCGGACACGCGGGGGCCGGTCCGGGGTCATGGAGTTCTCGGCTGCGGCACGGGCCAGCCCGTCAGTCCGCCGCCGCGCCGGGACATCACCGTCGCTGGCGCCCTGGGACGTGCTGTGGACCGATTCGTCCGGCCGCACCCTGATCGTAGAGGCCGCAGCCGCGGTCCGTCCGGCCGCTGCCCCTGACCGGCGTCCTGCGGGGCGGCCGGTTCACGCCGCTGCCCGGGCTCCCCGGCCGACATCAGCAACGTCGCCTGGTAGCCCGAGAGCGCCAGGCTCGATCGTGCGGCCCGGCCGGTGCCGGGGCCCGGCCGGGCCGCACGACGGGGCCAGCAGGCCGGGTCAGCAGCCGTCCAGGCGGTCGGACAGGTAGGCCTCGATGCCCGCGATCGGGACCCGCTCCTGCTTCATGGAGTCGCGTTCCCGGACGGTCACCGCGTCGTCGGTGAGCGTGTCGAAGTCCACCGTCACGCAGAACGGGGTGCCGATCTCGTCCTGCCGCCGGTAGCGCCGGCCGATCGCGCTGGCGTCGTCGAAGTCGGTGTTCCACCGCTTGCGCAGCCGCGCGGCCAGGTCGCGGGCCTTCGGGGACAGGTCGGCGTTACGGGACAGCGGCAGCACCGCCGCCTTGACCGGGGCCAGCCGCGGGTCCAGCCGGAGCACGGTCCGCTTCTCCAGCTTTCCCTTGGCGTCCGGCGCCTCGTCTTCGGCGTAGGCGTCCATCAGGAACATGAGCATGGACCGGTCGACCCCGGCCGCGGGCTCGATCACGTACGGCACGAACCGCTCCCCGGAGTCCTGGTCCAGGTAGGACAGGTCCTGGCCGGAGTGCTCGGCGTGGACGGTGAGGTCGAAGTCGGTCCGGTTGGCGATGCCCTCGAGCTCGCCCCACTCCCCGCCGGCGAACTCGTAGCGGTACTCGATGTCCACGGTCCGCTTGGAGTAGTGCGACCGCTTCTCCGCCGGGTGGTCGTACAGGCGCAGGTTCTCCCGGCGCACCCCGAGATCGGTGTACCAGCCCAGCCGGTTCTCGATCCAGTACTCGTGCCACTCCTCGTCGGTCCCGGGCTTGACGAAGAACTCCATCTCCATCTGCTCGAACTCGCGGGTCCGGAAGATGAAGTTGCCCGGGGTGATCTCGTTGCGGAACGACTTGCCGATCTGGCCGATGCCGAACGGGACCTTCTTGCGCGAGGTCTGCAGGACGTTGCGGAAGTTGATGAAGATGCCCTGCGCGGTCTCCGGCCTCAGGTAGGCCAGGCCCGACTCGTCCTCGGTGGCGCCGAGATAGGTGCGCAGCAGCCCGTTGAACATGCGCGGCTCGGTGAACGCGCCGCGGGTGCCGCAGTGCGGGCAGGCGATGTCCGCCAGGCCGTTCTCCGGCGGGTGGCCGTGCTTGTCCTCGTACGCCTCGAGCAGGTGGTCGGCGCGGAACCGGCGGTGGCACGACTGGCACTCGGTGAGCGGGTCCACGAACTCGGTGATGTGGCCGCTGGCCTCCCAGACCTCGCGGGCCAGGATGACCGAGGAATCCAGGCCGACGATGTCGTCCCGCTCCTGGATCATGGTCTTCCACCACTGCCGCTTGATGTTGTTCTTCATCTCCACGCCCAGCGGGCCATAGTCCCAGGAGGCGCGGAGCCCCCCGTAGATGTCACTGGAGGGGAAGACAAAGCCACGGCGCTTGGCGAGGCTGACGATCGCTTCCATGCGGTCGTTACGGCGGGCCATCAGAACTCCATCCGGCTGGCGGTCGGCGGGCAGGCGCGCCACGGCCCCACGGCCGGGCGCATCGCCCCAGCTTATTACCGGTAAACAGCCCCGTAGACCCAGTCCGAGTCGATGTCCAGGGTGTACCCGCCCACGGTGCGGTGGTGCGGGCCCTCGTACTGCTTGATCCGGCGCGGTCCCCGCCACCAGTCCTGCAGCAGATACGGGAGGCCCCGCACGTTGCGCTCGTTATCCCACAGACCGAACCACATCGAGTCGGGCTTGGCGATCCGGTGCCCGTTCACGGCGTGCGCCCAGCCGAGGTTCTCGGCCCCGGAGGAGGCGCTGGAATACACGCCGGACCGGTAGCCGCGGGCGTGCAGCGTCCGGGTCCAGGCGTCCAGGAAGGCCAGGGTGGCGTCCCGGCAGCGCCGGTGCCCGTGGTAGGCCTCCATGTCGTAGTAGATGGGGGTATCGCGACCCATTCCCAGGGCGGCGGCCTGGTGGATCGCGTCGAGGGCCGCGGCCCGGCCCTGGGCCACGGCGCGGGCGGGCCGGATCCGGACCGTGAAGGCCGAGCAGGACGCCTGCCGGCCGACGTAGGTGGGCATGAGCGACCAGCCCATGCCGGTCATGGCCCTGACCCAGCCCGCCGTGAGGTTGGGTGACGCGCAGCCCGCCTCCACGCCGCCGATGTAGACCGCCGTGGCCGAGAACGTCCGGCGCCAGGCCCGCATCGCGGACAGCGAGGGAGTCGTGCAGCTGTCGAAGCCCCGCAGGCCCTGGCGGAGGCGGGGAATGCGGGGATGGGCGCGGTGCCGGGCCCGCTGGTGCTTGCGGGCGTGATGTCCGTGGGCCCGGTGCTGTGGCTGGCCCGGTGGTTGCTGGCCCGGTGCTTGCGGGCCCGGTGGTGGCTAGCCCGTGCTTGCGGCTGTGGTGCTTCGCGGCTTGCGGCTGTCGTGCTTCGCGGTCTTGTGCCGGCTGGTCTTGTGCCGGCTCCCCGGGTGCTTGCGGGCCTGGCGGTGCCGCCGGGCGCGGTGGGCCCGGGGGTGCCGGTGCTGGCCGGGGTGCGTGGTGCGCAGGGTCACCGCGGCGCCCGCGGCCGACGCGGTGCGCAGGGTCACCGCGGCGCGCGGGGACGGCCCGGTGGGCCCGGTGCCGGTGGCCAGGGCCGCCGCCCACCGGGTCATGACCTGGCCGCGGCTGCGGCCCAGCGCCGCGCCGGCCTGCGCCGCGTGGCCTGCGCCGCGTGGGCCTGCGCGGCGCCGGTGGCCGCACGCCGCAGGCTGCGGAGGATGGACAGCACCCGTCCGCCGCCCCCGGTGTAGGTCCCGGTGACCGATAGCCCCGGATCCGCGAGCGAGGTGCTCAGTTGCTGGTCCTGGGCATTGCGGGTCACCGACCCCCCGACCTGGGGGACGGTCCCGATCGCCGGGCCGACGTCCACGGGGCTGCCTGTGCCCGGGCCGCCTGAGCCGCTGCCGCCTGGGCCTGGGGCGGCGGCCTCGATGCTGATCGTGGCGGTGTGGCCGACCAGGTGCGCGGGGCACTGCTGGCTGGCCCCGGGCTGACCCAGGTAGACCGCATGCTGGTCGTACCGGACGCACCGGCCCGGGTCGCGGTCCAGCCGGTAAACTGGCCAGCTCGCCGGGACCCTGATCGTGTACCCGGCGTACCGGACCGTCTTGAACCCGGGCCGGCCAGCCAGCGCCGTGAGGCGCGCCACGGCGGTCCCCGGGCGGGACATAGGCTGGGCCGGGGCAAATGCCCCGACTCCCAGGTACGTAAGCGCCACGACCAACGCAAAGGTGATTACCCGACGCATCTGCATATCCCCCGAATGCGATAGCGCCCGCAACCGCCGGGGGACGACGTCAGGCCTTCGGCCTTTCCGTTCCCTGCGCATTCAGCCGGCATGCACATCGCCGGCGGGGGCTGAGCCGGCCAGGGGGTAACTTTGCCAGGGAGATGTGAAGTCTTGATCCGAAATCCGGCTAGCCGCCCACGGTGGGATACTTAGTGACTGTGCGCCAGCAATCCCCGCAGATACGGCAATCCATCGAGCGGCTGAGCCTCCGGCCGGCCGCCTATCTCCGGCACCTGCCGCGGTGGCTGCCGCCGGTGGCCATCGCCGCCCTGTTCGTGGGCGGCCTGGCCGTGCGCGGCTGGGGCGGCGCGCTCATGCTGCTCGTCGTCACGGTGTTCCTGGCCTGGCTGGCCGTCCTGTCGTGGCCTGCGCTGTCGCCGCCGACCCGCCTGCTGCGGGTGGTGGCGCTCGCGGCCCTGCTCGCCCTGTGTGCCTGGCAGGCCCTGCGCTGAATGGCCAGGGCGGCCCGGCGGAAAACCACCGCTGAAGTTGTGCACCAGAGATAGCACGGCTGAATGAATGGTCGCCCCCTCCAGCTCACGCTGGAATTCCGGCCGGTGTTCGGCCATATGAGGAGCTTAGGGCGCGCCGCTGCCCGCTTCCATCCCCACTTTGGGTAGTCCGGGCGGCAGGTTGGGCTGGGCGCCCCCGTACCGGCGGTCCCGGCTCGCGTAGATCTCGCACGCCTGCCACAGATGCCGCCGGTCGAAATCGGGAAACAGCGTGTCCAGGAAGACGAGCTCGGCGTACGCGGACTGCCAGAGCAGGAAATTGGAGATGCGCTGCTCGCCCGAGGACCGCACGAACAGATCGACATCGGGAATGTCCGGCTCATCCAGATAGCGGGCCAGGACCTTCTCGTCGATTTTGTCCGGGCGGAGGCCGGCCGCCACTTCGCGGGCTATCGCCGCCGCGGCATCGGCAATTTCGGCCCGCCCGCCATAGTTCACGCAGAATTGCAGCGTGAGCACCGAGTTGCCCTCGGTCATGCGCTCGGCGTCCTCGAGTTCCTTGATGACGCTGCGCCACAGCCTGGGGCGCCGCCCGGCCCAGCGGACCCGGACGCCCACCTCGTTCAGCTGATCGCGGCGGCGGCGGATCACGTCCCGGTTGAACCCCATCAGGAAGCGGACCTCGTCCGGGGACCGCCGCCAGTTCTCGGTGGAGAACGCGTAGGCCGACAGGTAGGGGATGCCGAGCTCGATCGCGCCCATGATCACGTCGAAGAGGGCGGACTCCCCCATCTTGTGGCCCTCGGTCCGGGGCAGCCCGCGCTCCTTGGCCCAGCGCCCGTTGCCGTCCATGACCAGGGCGACGTGCCGGGGCACCAGGTCGGCCGGGATGGCGGGGGGCCGGGCGCCGCCGGGATGCGGGTACGGCGGGCGGACGGGCGGGCGGCTCATACGTGTTCCACGTGGCGGAGGGATCGGATGGAATGCTCAAGGTGCCATTGCACGTAGGCGGCCACCAGGCTGCTGCTTTCCACCTGATGCCGGGCCTGGCTGGCGTCGGCCTGGGCCCAGTCGCCGCGCAGCAGCGCCCGCATCAGGCCGACGGTCGCCACCGCGGGGCTCGCGGCGCCCGCCGGGCGGCAGGACCGGCAGGTCAGCCCGCCGGCCGCGACGGAGAATGATCGTGACCCGGTGGTGGTCTCCTCCGGGCTGACAGAGTCAGGCGTGCCGCATACGGCGCACTCGTCCAGGGCCGGCGCGTAGCCGGCCACGGCCAGGGTCCGCAGCAGGTAGGCGTCGAGGACGAGCCGCGGGTCATGAGCTCCCTCGCCGAGCGCCCGCAGGCCGCCGACCAGCAGCAGGAACTGGCGGATGAGGGGCTCCTTCTCCATCGGGGTGAACCGCTCGGCGGTCTCCAGCATGGCCGTGCCGCTGGTGTAGCGCGGGTAGTCCACGGCCAGCGGCTCGCCGTACGCCCGGACCGTCTCCGCCTGGGTGATCACGTCCAGCGAGCGGCCGGTGTACAGCAGGAGATCCACGTGGGTGAACGGCTCCAGGCGGGCCCCGAACCGTGACTTCGTCCGGCGCACGCCCTTGCCGACCGCCCGGACCCGGCCGTTCCGCCTGGTCAGGATGGTGACGATCCGGTCTGCCTCACCCAGCTTCTGGGTTCGCAGCACAATCCCGTCATCCCGGTACAGGCTCACCCTGCCATTGTCGCGCACCGGGGGTCCTGCCCTGGCGCAGGCGCGCGCCGGGAACCCGGGGTTCCTGCTTTGCGGGTTCCCGGCGCGCGGCAGGCACAGCCGTGCAGGGCCGGGCGGGCCGGTCAGCCGCGGCGGGACCGGTTCACGGCCGAGAGAACGGCGCGCAGCGAGGCGGTCACCGTGTTCGCGTCGACGCCCACGCCCCACCAGGGACGGCCGCCGACCTCACATTCCACGTACGCGGCCGCCTGCGCGTCACTGCCCGCCGAGAGTGCGTGCTCGGCGTAGTCGAGCACGCGGACCTCGATCCCGACGGCGGCCAGCGCGTCGCAGAACGCCGAGATCGGCCCGTTGCCGGTCCCCTCGACCTGGTGCTCCTGGCCGTCGATCTGGATGTCCACGGTGAGCGCGTCCTTGGCGTCCACCACGGAGGACGTGTGGTGCGCGAGCAGGGCCACCGTTCCCGGGGCGAGGTACTCGCCGGAGAATGCCTCCCACATCTGGGCCGGGGACACCTCGCCGCCCTCGGCGTCGGTGTGCGCCTGGACCACCCGGGAGAACTCGATCTGGAGCCGGCGGGGCAGGTCCAGCTGGTGCTCGGCCTTCATGATGTAGGCGACGCCGCCCTTGCCGGACTGGGAGTTGACCCGGATCACGGCCTCGTACGTGCGTCCGACGTCCTGCGGGTCGATGGCCAGGTACGGCACCGCCCAGGCGAAGTCGCGGACCGGGGTCCCGGCGGCCGCGGCGTCCCGCTCCACCGCCTCCAGGCCCTTCTTGATGGCGTCCTGGTGCGAGCCGGAGAACGCCGTGTAGACCAGGTCCCCCGCGTACGGGTGCCGGGGGTGCACCGGAAGCTGGTTGCAGTACTCGGCGGTGCGCCGGATCTCGTCGATGTCGGAGAAATCGATCATCGGGTCGATGCCCTGGCTGAACAGGTTCATGCCCAGGGTGACCAGGCAGACGTTCCCGGTCCGCTCGCCGTTGCCGAACAGGCAGCCCTCGATCCGGTCCGCGCCGGCCAGCACCGCCAGCTCGGCGTCCGCGACGGCGGTCCCCCGGTCGTTGTGGGTGTGCACGGACAGGCACACGTGCTCGCGGTGCGGCAGGTTCCGGGTCATCCACTCGATCTGGTCGGCGTACACGTTCGGGGTGGAACGCTCGACGGTGCAGGGCAGGTTCAGGATGATCTCCCGGCCGGGCCCCGGCTGCCAGACGTCCATGACCGCCGCGCACACCTCGGCGGCGAAGTCGAGCTCGGTGTCCATGAAGATCTCGGGCGAGTACTCGTAGCCGAAGTCGCAGTCCCCGAGGTACTGCTCGGCGTACTTCATCACCGAGCGGGTGCCCTCGACGGCCAGGGCCTTGGTCTCCTCCCGGTCGTTGCCGAAGACCACCCGCCGGAACACCGGCGCCGTCGCGTTGTACATGTGCACCGCGGCCCGCGGCGCGCCGGCCAGCGACTGCACGGTGCGCCCGATCAGCTCGTCGCGGGCCTGGGTCAGGACGGAGATCTGCACGTCGTCGGGGATCCGGCCGTCCTCGATCAGGCTCCGGACGAAGTCGAAGTCCGTCTGGCTGGCCGACGGGAAGCCGACCTCGATCTCCTTGTAGCCCATCCGGACCAGCAGATCGAACATGGTCCGCTTACGGGCCGGGCTCATGGGGTCGATCAGGGCCTGGTTGCCGTCGCGGAGGTCGGTGGACAGCCATCGCGGGGCCTGGGTGATGCTCCGGCTGGGCCAGATCCGGTCCGGCAGGTCGACCGGCCGGAACGGGGTATATCGATGGCAGGGCATGCCGCTGGGCTGCTGCCGGACCGGGGGATGCCCGTGGCCAGCCGAGACCGGCTGGGAATTAGATACGTGCTGAGAATGCATTGGAGGATCTGCTCCCTCTGCGGATCGGGGCGGCGGCCAGCCGACACGCCAGAACTCCGCGGCGAGGGAGCCGGCCTATCGGCCCCCGCCGCGGCAGCTAAGCAGCAGCATTCCGTGCATCATGGCGTTTCGACAGTAGCAGACGGCGCGGCCGGAGCGCAGATCCCGTCCGGCATGCGAGACGCCGCCGCTGCCCCGCTCCCCGCGGCGGCGCCGGCTCAGTCGTAAAAGCCGAGGCGGCGAAGCTGTTTCGGGTCCCGCTGCCAGTTCTTGGCCACCTTGATGCGCAGGTCGAGATAGACCTTGGTGCCCAGCAGGGCCTCGATCTGCTGCCGCGCCTGGGTGCCGACCGCTTTCAGCCGGGCGCCCTTGGGCCCGATGACGATGGCCTTCTGGCTCGGCCGCTCCACGTACATGAATGCGTACACGTCGATCAGGTCGTCCCGGCCCGCCCGCGGCGCCATGTCCTCCACCACCACGGCGATCGAGTGCGGCAGCTCGTCCCGCACCCCCTCCAGGGCCGCCTCCCGGATGAGCTCCGCCACCAGCAGCTGCTCGGGCTCATCGGTCAGCTCGCCGTCCGGGTAGAGCGGCCGCCCCGGCGGGAGGTGGGAGACCAGCACGTCCGCCAGGACGTCCAGCTGGAAATCCCCCAGCGCGGACACGGGCACGATGTCCGCCCAGTCCCCGAGCGCCGCCACCCCGGCCAGCTGCGCCGCGACCTGGTCCGGGGAAGCCTGGTCGGTCTTGGTGACGATCGCCACTACCGGCGTCCGGGCCGCGAGCCCGGCGAGCTCGGCGGCCAGGTACTTGTCCCCCGGGCCGATCGGGTCGGTGGCGGGAATGCAGAACCCGATGACGTCCACCTCGGTCAGTGTCGACCTGACCAGGCTGTCCAGCCGCTCCCCGAGCAGGGTCCGCGGCCGGTGCAGGCCGGGGGTGTCCACGATGATCAGCTGCGCGTCCGGGCGGTGCACGATCCCGCGAATGGCGCGCCTGGTGGTCTGCGGGCGGCTGCTGGTGATGGCCACCTTGGTTCCCACCAGGGCGTTCATCAGGGTGGACTTGCCGACATTAGGCCGGCCGACGAAGCAGGCGAAGCCCGACCGGAACTCAGGCTGGCCTGCGCCGGCGTCAGGGCCGGATGCGGCGGTACGCGTAGCTCCCACCCTGTGATTCTCCCCCCGCCGGCGAGCAGGTGGCGTCAGTGCTGCCGGGCCAGGGCTGCCGGGCCAGGGCTGCCGGGTCAGGGCTGGACCGTGGCGCGGAGCATCCCGTTCGAGCCCGCCTGGAACACCACGGCGGAGGGACCGGCCTCGCGGACCACCGCGAGGTCCGCCGGGTCGATCGCCTCGGCGTCACTGACCAGCGCCGCAGCCTCCAGGCTGGACGCTCCGCTGGACACCGCCATGGCCACGGCCAGGCGCAGTGCGGACAGTTTCAGCGACGGCAGCGAGACGGCGGCGGCCGCGTAGGTGCGTCCCGTCTCATCCCGGACCGCCGCGCCCTCGGCCGCGGCCACCCGGGCCCGCGCCGACCGGGCCAATGTGATGATCTTCAGGTCTTCCGGGCCTGGCTCCACCGCGCTCACCTGCCCGAGTGTAGTGGCGCGAACCCCTGTCACATCAGTCCCCGTCCGTCTCGTATGCACCAGGCCGCTCACTCAGCCCCGGCCGCCGGCCGTTTCCGCCTCGTCCCCGGGCTGGTCGGCAGCCTGCTGGGCCGCTGGCCGGGCCCGTTCCACGGTGACCGTGCCGATCCGGTTACGCCGCCCGGCCAGGCTCTCGGCGGTCAGCTTCAGGCCCGCCACCGTGGCCACCGACCCGGCGATGGGCACCCGGCCCAGCGCGTGGGCCAGCAGGCCGCCGACGGTCTCCACGTCCTCCGCCTCGATCGTGGCGCCGAACAGTTCCTCGAGATCGGTCACGGGCAGCCGGGCGGTGACCCTGGCCCGGTCCGGTGACAGCCACTCCACGGTCGGCTGCTCGTGGTCGTACTCGTCGGTGATCTCCCCGACGATCTCTTCCAGGATGTCCTCGATGGTGACGAGCCCGGCGGTCCCGCCGTACTCATCGATCACGATGGCCAGGTGGATGCGGAGCTGCTGCATCTCCCGGAGCAGCTCGTCCACCGGCTTGCTCTCGGGCACGAACGTGGCCGGCCGCATCACCGAGGTCACGGCGGCCACGGACTCCTGCTCGGGGTGTTCCTGGCTGATCGTCACCAGGTCCTTCAGGTAGGCGATGCCGATGACATCGTCCTGGTTCTCGCCGACCACCGGGATCCGGGAGAAGCCGCTGCGCAGGGCGAGGGAGAGTGCCTGGCGCAGGGTCTTGTCCCGCTCCACGAACACCATGTCGGTGCGCGGGACCATCACCTCGCGGGCGATCGTGTCGCCCAGCTCGAAGACGGAATGGATCATGGCCCGCGCCCCGGGCTCGATCACCTGGCGCTGCTCCAGCAGGTCGACCAGGCCGCGCAGCTCTTCCTCGGTGCCGAACGCGTCCCGCGACCCCCGGCCCGGGGTCAGCACGCTGCCCAGGGCCAGCAGCAGCCGCGGGATCGGCCCGAGGATCCGGGTCACCGGGTACAGCACGTTGGCCGCGGCCAGCGCCACCGGACGCTCGTACTGGCGGCCGAGGATCCTCGGCCCGATGCCGGCCAGCACGTACAGGACGGCGGCCATGATGACCCAGATCAGCAGGAACACATGCCAGCCGGTGCCGAGCCAGTGCAGCAGCGCGGCGGCGACCAGCACGATAGCCGCCGTCTCGGCGCAGACCCGGGCCAGCAGCAGTACGGCCAGGTAGCGGGCGGGCTCGGCCAGGACCGCCTGCAGCCGGGTCGCCGCGCGGTTCCCGTTGCCCTTGCGGCTGCGGGCCAGTTCGCCCGCGCCGGACCGGGACACGCGCATGAGCGCGACCTCGGCGCTCGCGCACAGCCCGGCCCCCAGCGCCAGCGCCGCAGCGGCGACGATCAGCCACACCATGGTGGCCTCACCCCGTCTCTTCCTGCCCTTCCGGGTCACCGCCCAGGTCGGATGGCTGATCCCCGGCCGAGCGCCAGGTGGCGAGCAGCTCATCCTGGAGGCCGAACATGGCGGTTCGCTCATCCGCCTCGGCGTGGTCATAGCCGAGCAGGTGCAGGATGCCGTGCGTGCAGAGCAGCTCGAGCTCGTCCCGCAGCGGATGCTGCGCCTGGCTGGCCTGGTCGGCGGCGACCGCGGGGCAGAGCACCACGTCGCCGAGCAGGCCCGGCGGCGAGGTCACTTCCCCGCCCGCGCCCTGATCCCCGCGGGAGCTGCCCGGCGGCGGGGGCCGCAGCTCATCCATCGGGAAGGCCAGCACGTCCGTCGGGCCCGGCTCGCCCATCCAGCGCTCGTGCAGGTCGGACATGGTGCCCCGGTCGACCAGCAGGACGGAGAGCTCGGCCAGCGGGTGCATCCGCATGCCGTCCAGGACGTGCCGGGCCAGCGCCGCCAGATCGGCCTCGTCCACGTCGACCCCGGACTCGTTGGCGATCTCGATGCTCATCGCGGGTTCCAGCTCACTGCGCGCGCTTGCGCCGCGGGGGCGCCGGCGTCCCGCGCACCCGGGCGTCGTAGCGTTCGTAGGCGTCCACGATGTCCCCTACCAGCCGGTGCCGCACCACGTCGTGGCTGGTCAGCCTGGAAAAGTGCACGTCATCCAGGCCCTCGAGGATGTCCTGCACAATCCGCAGCCCGCTGGCCTGGCCGGCGGGCAGGTCCACCTGGGTGACGTCGCCGGTCACGACGATCTTCGAGGCGAACCCGAGCCGGGTCAGGAACATCTTCATCTGTTCCGCGGAGGTGTTCTGCGCCTCATCCAGGATGATGAACGAGTCGTTGAGGGTCCGGCCGCGCATGTACGCGAGCGGCGCCACCTCGATCGTGCCCGCCGCGATGAGCCGCGGGATCGAGTCCGGGTCGAGCATGTCGTGCAGCGCGTCGTACAGCGGCCGCAGGTACGGGTCGATCTTCTCGTACAGGGTGCCGGGCAGGAAGCCCAGCCGCTCCCCCGCCTCGACGGCCGGCCGGGTCAGGATGATCCGGTTGACCTCCTTGGCCTGGAGCGCCTTCACCGCCTTGGCCATGGCCAGGTAGGTTTTCCCGGTGCCCGCCGGGCCGATGCAGAACACGATGGTGTGCGCGTCGATGGCGTCCACGTAGCGCTTCTGGTTCAGCGTCTTCGGCCGGATGGTCCGCCCGCGTGACGACAGGATGTCCAGGGTCAGCACGTCGGCCGGGCGCACCCCGGACTTGCGGCGCAGCATGGCCACGACCCGCTCCACCGAATCGGCGGTGAGCTCGGCCCCGCCGGCCAGCAGCTCGGTCAGTTCCTCGAAGAGGCCAGCGACGCGCTCGCTCTCCTCGGCCGCCCCGGTAATGGTGATCTCGTTCCCGCGGACGTGGATATCGGCATCGAATGCCTTCTCGATCACGTGCAGGAGCTCATCGCGCGATCCCAGCAGGCTGACCATGGAGCGGTCATCCGGGATAACGATCTTGACCTGTTCGCCGGTGCTGCCGGGCGGCTTACGGCCCGCAGAATCTCCGGATCTGTCTGTCAATTCCCTCTCTCCGCCTGAGCGCAGGCGCGGCCTGCGCCCCTACCGTCATGCTATCCGCGCGGGCGTCAGCCCGGGGCCAGCAGAGCATCAGCCGGGGGGCCAGCCCAGCCCGCGCCCGCCCAGGACATGCGCATGGACATGAGGCACCGCCTGGCCTGCGTCGGCCCCCGTGTTGAATACAACCCGGTAACCACTGCCGGAGATTCCCTCGGCCCGGGCCACCTCGGCCGCCTGGTTGACCAGCTCGGTGAGCAGGCTGCCGTCGGCCGCCGCCAGGGCGGCGAGGTCGGGGTAGTGATCCTTCGGGATCACCAGCACGTGAGTTGGCGCCTGCGGGCTGATGTCGCGGAAGGACAGGGTCCGCGGTGACTCGAGCACAAGTGATGCCGGGACACCGCCGGACACGATCCTGCAGAATAGGCACTCCGGCACAGAGGGGATCCTAGCTTGTCCCTCTCCGGTTACACCCACGACATATATGGTTGCCATGGTGCTAGCTCCCTGCGCCCGCCCTCCGCACTCCCCCAGGTGCAGGGCACGGCATTGGCGCCTGGTCCCGGACTTCCGCCGGGGCAGCGCCGGATCGCCCGCCGGGCGCACGGGCAGGCACTCCACACTCGAGATCCCGGTGGGGGGAATGCTTCCGTGAGGCCGAAGGCCTGGCCTGGGTCGCGTGCACGTATTCGACATGCCAGGTGAACCTGACGGCATGGTTACGCGTCCCATTGACGTGACCGAGGCCCTGATAGCCAACCCGGCGGTGACCCACGCTGCCCCGGCGGTGACCCACGCCGCTGTGGAGTGGGACGCTGACCGGGCGGTCACGGCTATCTACAGCGAGCACTACCGCTCGCTGGTGCGCCTCGCGGCCTTCCTGGTCCGGGACACCTCGACCGCGGAAGAAGTGGTGCAGGACTCGTTCGTAGCCATGCACGGGGCATGGCGCCGGCTGCGGGATACGGACAAGGCGCTGTCGTACCTTCGCCAGTCCGTCGTCAACCGGTCGCGGTCCGTCCTGCGGCACCGGATGGTCGTCGACAAGAACACGCCGAAGCCACCGCCGGACATGCCGAGCGCCGAGCATGGCGCGATCATCCAGCTGGAGCGCTCGGCGGTAGTGTCCGCCCTGCGCTCGCTGCCGGACCGGCAGCGGGAAGCGCTGGTGCTCCGCTACTACGGGGACCTGTCCGAGGCACAGATCGCCTCGGTCATGGGCATCAGCAGGGGAGCAGTCAAGAGCCATACGGCCCGGGCCATGGCGGCCCTGCGGGCCGTGCTGGAGCGGGACTCATGAGGAGGGTTTTCGGGGACGCAGAGAGCCCCGGGCGGCAGGCATGATGACACAGGATCGGGACTACGAGGACATCCTCCGCCGCGCACTGACCGCGGCGGCGGAGTCCATCGAGCCCGGCGGCGACGGACTGCAGCGCATCCGTCACCGGCTGGATTCCCGCCGGTCTCCGCGGTCTGTTTTCTCCTGGTTCGCCGAGTGGCTGGATCTGCACGGGACCCGTTTGCTCGTCCGGCTGGACCCGCTGATCGAAGGGGCCCGGGGCGTGCTGCGGCGGACCGGGCCGCTGTCGGGACCCCTGCTCGCCCTGGCCGGCTTCCTCGGCCGCCTGTTCAGCCCCCGCGGACGGCGGCCGGCCGGCGGGCACCGCGGGCAGGCCAGCCCGCCCGGGCGCCTGGGACCCGCCGGGGCCTGGCTGAAGCCGGTCCTCGCGGTGTCGGCCGCCGTGGCCATCGTGGTGGTCGGGGTGGTCATCCTCAACCACGAGACGGGCACCCTGATCAACCCGGCCAACAACAACATCGGCACCACCAGCCCGGGCTCCAGCCTCAGCGGCTCCGGGACCACGGCGAACTCCAAGCGGTGGAAGCTGCCGCTGGGGGTCACGCCCGCGCCGACCACGGGGACGGGCCAGCGCAACTATGTGCCGAGCGCGCCCGCGCTGCCCGCGGTGGCCTGCACGCCGACCCCGAAGCCGGCGGTGACGACGTCGGCCCCGTCCGGGGGGGCCACGGAGACGCCGACCCCGACCCCGAGCGGGTCCGTGACCGGCACGCCCACCCCGACCCCGAGCGGGTCCGTGACCGGCACGCCCACCCCGACCAGCCCCGCCACCAGCGGCACGGCTACCGCGCCAGCCGCCATGGTCCTGCCGTACGACGCCGGTGACCCGGCCGTCGTCGAGTGCGGGGCCAGCCCGAAGCCCAGTCAGACACCCTGACCCCGGTCCGGCAGGCCGTCCGAGGGAAGGCGTCCGCCGGCCGCCGGTGCGGTCAGGCCCAGCGGCCCGCCCGGCTCAGCAGGATCGCGGCCGCGGCCATGCCCGCGGATGAGGTCCGGAACACGGTCGGTCCCAGCCGCACGGGGACCGCCCCGGCCTGGCTGAGCGCCGCGGCCTCGGCGGGGGTGATGCCGCCCTCCGGGCCGACGATCACCAGCATTTCCCCCGAGCCGGGCAGCGGCGTCTCGCCGAGCTGGTCCCGGGCCTGCGGATCCAGGATGAAGGCCCGGGCGGCCCGGGCGGCCCGCTCCGCCACCTCGCCCAGGCCTGCGGGCCCGGTCACCTCGGGAACCCGGCTCCGCCGGGCCTGCTTGGCTGCTTCCCGCGCCGTGGACCGCCACCGCCCGACGGCCCGTTCGCCGCGCTCCCCTTCCCACCGGGCCACGCAGCGCTGCGCCGCCCACGGGACGATCACGTCCACCCCGGCCTCGGTCATCAGCTCGACGGCCAGCTGCCCCCGCTCCCCCTTCGGGATCGCCTGGACGACGGCCAGGGCCGGATCCGGGGCGGGCACCACCGTCCGGTGCCGCACCGCGAGCTCCAGCTGGCCGCGCTGGGCCCGCGTCACCACGCACTCGGCCACCTGACCCTCGCCATCGGTCAGGTCCACCCGCTCACCCGCCGCCAGCCTGCGCACGTCGGCCGCGTGCCGTCCCTCCGGCCCGGCCAGGACGATCAGGTCGCGGGCCAGGTCCGGGGGGCTGGCGAAGAAGACCGGCGGCTGGGAGCCGGATCCGGCCGCCGGGTCACCGGCCGTTGAACGCGTCACGCAACCGGGAGAAGAACCCCTGCTGCCCGGGGGCGAAGCGGCCGGGCGGGGTCTCCTCGCCGCGCAGCGCGGCCAGCTGCTTGAGCAGGGACTCCTGGGCCTCGTCCAGCTTGGACGGGGTCTCGACCGAGATATGGATGACCAGGTCGCCGCGGCCGGAGTCGTTCAGGTGCTGGACCCCGAGCGCGTACATGGGGACCACCTGCCCCGACTGGGTGCCCGGGCGGATGTCCAGCTCCCGGGGCCCGTCCAGCGTCTCGACCGACAGGGTGGCTCCCAGCGCCGCGGCCACCATCGGGATCGTGACGGTGCAGTGCAGGTCATCGCCCTGGCGCTCGAAGATGGGGTGCGGGCGCTGCAGGATCTCCAGGAAAAGGTCGCCGGGCGGGCCGCCGCCGGACCCGATCTCGCCCTCGCCCGCCAGCTGGATGTGGGTGCCGTCCTCGACCCCGGCCGGGATGCGGACCTTCATCGTGCGCCGGGTCCTGACCCGGCCGTCGCCGTCGCACTCCGGGCATGGCCGGCGGATGACGGTGCCGAACCCGCCGCAGTGCGGGCACGGCCGGGAGGTCATCACCTGGCCCAGGAACGAGCGGGTGACCTGGCTGACCTCGCCGCGCCCGCCGCAGACCTCACAGGTCTCCGGGTGGGTTCCCGGCGCCGTGCCCTCCCCCGAGCAGGTCGGGCAGACCACGGCCGTGTCCACGACCAGTTCCCGGGTCGTCCCGAAGGCGCACTCCGACAGGTCCAGCTCGACGCGGATGGTCGCGTTGCGGCCGCGCCGGGCCCGGCTGCGCGGGCCCCGGGCCGTCGCCCCGGCGCCGAAGAACGCGTCCATGATGTCGCTGAACGGGAAGCCGGGACCGAAGCCGCCCGCCCCCGCGCCGCCGTTGGGCGCGAACGGATCCGCGCCCTGGTCGTACATCTGCCGCTTCCCCGGGTCGGAGAGCACCTCGTACGCCTGGGTGATCTCCTTGAACCGTTCCTGGGTCTGCGGGTCCGGGTTCACGTCCGGGTGCAGCTCGCGCGCCAGCCGCCGGTAGGCCTTCTTGATCTCATCCGGCGGCGCGTCCCGGCGGACGCCGAGCGCGCCGTAGTAGTCGTTGGCCACTAGGACCCCGCCAGGATCTGGCCCACGTATCGTGCCACCGCGCGTACTGCTCCCATCGCTGTCGGATAATCCATCCGTGTCGGGCCGAGCACCCCGAGCCTGGCCAGTACCTGATCCCCGGTCCCGTACCCGGCCGCCACCAGCGACGTGCTCCGCAGGCCCTCGACCGTGTTCTCCGCACCGATCCGGACGGTCAGCGAGGGGTGATCGCCGGACTCGCCCAGCAGCCGCATCAGCACCACCTGCTCCTCCAGGGACTCGAGCACTTCGCGCAGTCCCTTGGAGAAGTCGGCCGCGGTGAGGTTAGCCGCGCCGCCGACCACGATCCGCTCGTCGGTCCGCTCCACCAGGGTCTCCAGGACGACGGAGAAGACCGCCGCCGCGTTCGGCCGGTCCGTCGGGTTGACCAGCTCCGGCAGGTCCGCGACCACGGACGCCACCTCGGTCAGCCGGCGGCCGTCCAGGCAGGCGTTCAGCACCGCCCGCAGGTGCATGACGGAGTCTTCGTCGGCCGGGTCGGGCAGCTCCACCGAGTGCTGCTCTACCCGCCCGGTATCGGTGATGATGACCACCATGAGCCGCTTCGCGGCCAGCGGGACCAGCTCGACGTGCCGGACCGAGGAGCGGGTGAGCGAGGGATACTGCACCACCGCCACCTGGCGGGTCAGCTGCGCGAGCAGCCTGACCGTCCGCATCACCACGTCATCGAGGTCGTAGGCGCCGGCCAGGAACGTCTCGATCGCCCGGCGCTCGGCCGAGGAAAGCGGCTTGACGCCGGACAGCCGGTCCACGAACAGCCGGTATCCCTTGTCGGTCGGTACCCGGCCCGCGCTGGTGTGCGGCTGCACGATGAAGCCCTGCTCCTCGAGCACGGCCATGTCGTTGCGGATGGTCGCCGGCGAGACGTCGAGGTTATGGCGGTCGACCAGCGACTTGGATCCCACTGGCTCCGTAGTGGACACATAATCTTCCACGATCGCCCGCAGCACGGCGAGCTTGCGCTCATCGAGCATGTCCCCACCTCCCCTGGCACTCCACCGTCCTGAGTGCCAAGTTTAAGGCGGTCCGGGCGTCATCACACCCAGGAGTAGTACGGGGAGCATAGCGGGTAGGTGACAAAGTGGCTCTGTAGTCCGGGGGGGCGACCCCCCTGGACCCCCCGCCATCCGCCGGCTCGGCGAGCACCCGCCTCCGGCGGGCCCCGCCTCGCCTGCGGATAACCGTGCGCACGCTCCGGAACCCGGCCGCCCCCGGAAGGCGGGAACACGCCTCCGGCGGGCCCCGCCTCGCCAGCGGATAACCGTGCGCACGCTTCGGAAACCTGGCCGGCGGGCGGGAATCCGGCTCCGGCGTGCCTTCGCGGGGCTGCCCTGGATGTCCGGTAGCGTCCGGTGCGGTGGACCCCAATTACGGCACGGACGTCCTCGCACCGGGCTGGCAGCGCCGCGCGCGGCCGGAGCCGCCCCAGGTGGAGGCGATCCACGGGCTGGTCGTGGAGGAGGCCGGCGGCGGCTTCTGCGGCGCCGTGGTCGCCTGCGAGAAGGACGCGGTGACGCTGGAGGACCGGTTCGGGCGGCAGCGGCTCTTCCCGCTGGACCGCGGCGCGTTCCTGCTGGAAGGCCGGCCAGTGACGCTCACCCGGCCGAAGCCGTCCCCGGCCGCCCGCGGCCCGGTCCGGAGCCGGTCGGGCTCGGTGGCCCGGCCCGCGGGGCCCGCCCAGGTGGCCAAGGCCAGCCGGATCTACGTCGAGGGCCGTCACGACGCCGAGCTCATCGAGCAGATCTGGGGCGACGACCTGCGTGACGTGAGCGTCGTGGTCGAGTACCTGGAGGGCGTCGATCACCTCCCGGACGTGGTGCAGGTGTTCGCGCCCGGCCCGCAGCGGCGGCTCGGGGTCCTGGTCGACCACCTGGTCCCCGGCTCGAAGGAACAGCGCATCGCGGCCTCGGTGACCTCGCCGCACGTGCTGGTGGTGGGGCATCCTTACGTGGACATCTGGCAGGCGGTCAAGCCCGGCGCGCTGGGCATTCCCGCCTGGCCCGTGGTGCCGCGCGGCACGCCGTGGAAGGAGGGCGTGCTGCACGCGCTCGGCTGGGGCAGCGACACGGCGGCCGGGTGGAAACGGATCCTGGCCGCGGCCCGCAGCTACGCCGACCTGGAATCGGACCTGCTCGGCCGGGTCGAGGAGCTGATTGATTTCGTCACCGCGCCGGGTACTGGTTAACGTGAGCCAGGAACGCACCCCGCGAGGAGCCCATGACGAGCCACCCGCAGTATCCGATGGATTCCGGCCTCAGCGTCTTTGCCCCCGAGGACACCGGCCCCGCCGGTCAGCACGGGGGCGAGGGCCAGGTCCACGGCGCTGACGGGCGCCCGCCTGCTCCCGTCCCCGGGAACCGCGGTGAGGTGCACCGGGCCATGCTCGCCTACCTGGCCGTGCCGTTCACCCTGTTCCTGGTGCCGCTGGCCATCTACCTGACCAGCCTGGGGAACCGCAGGTTCGCCCGGTCGCACGCGGTGGTGGCGCTGAGCCTGTCCCTGGCCACCGTCCTGTACACGTTCAGCATCGTGATCGTGGGCGGGGTGCTGGCCCTCGACTCCGCCACGGTGGGCACGCTGGTGGCCGTGCCGCTGCTGGTGCTGCTGTGGGCCGGCATCCTGGTCGTGGTGATCCGCGCGGCCGCCGCGGCCGGCCGCGGCGAGATGTACCAGCTGCCGCGGTGGCTGCGGATGACCTCGGGGCCGGGCCGCGCGGGCGTCAGTCGGTGAGGTCGCGGATGACGGCGTCGGCGAGCAGCCGCCCGCGGGTGGTCAGCACGACCCGGCCGGCGGCGTAGGCGCCCTCCTCGGCCAGCCCGTCCGCCACCGCGGTGGCGGCGGCGGCCCGCCCGGCCGGGGCGAGCAGCTCCGCCGGGCAGCCGCAGGCCAGCCGGGTCAGCAGCATGATCTCCTCCAGCCTGCGCTCCGCTCCGGTGAGCACCTCCCGGGCCAGGCCCGGGCTGGTCCCCGCGGTCAGCCGGGCCGCGTAGGCGGCCGGGTGCTTCACGTTCCACCAGCGGACCCCGCCCACGTGGCTGTGCGCGCCCGGTCCCACCCCCCACCAGTGGCCGCCGGTCCAGTACAGGAGATTGTGCTGGCAGCGGGCCGCTGGCCCGGCGCCCCAGTTGGACACCTCGTACCAGCCGAGCCCGCGGGCTGAGAGGAGCTCGTCCGCGGCCAGGTAACGGTCGGCCATCGCCTCGTCGTCCGGGACGGCCACCTCGCCCCGCCGGACCTGGGCCGCGAGCCGGGTGCCCTCCTCCACGATCAGCGCGTACGCGGAGATGTGGTCCGGGCCCGCCGCCAGGGCCGCCTCCAGGGATTCGCGCCAGTCCGCGTCGGTCTCTCCCGGGGTGCCGTAGATGAGGTCCAGGCTGACGTGCTCGAAGCCCGCCTGCCGGGCCCACTGGGCGCAGCGGGCGGGCCGCCCGGGCTCGTGTACCCGGTCCAGCACGGCCAGCACGTGCGGGGCGGCGCTCTGCATGCCCAGTGAGATCCGGGTGAACCCGGCCGCGCGCAGCGCGGCCAGGGAAGCCTCGTCCACGCTCTCCGGGTTGGCCTCGACGGTGACCTCGGCGCCCGGCGCCAGGCCGAACTCACCCTCGATGACCCGCAGGATCTCGCCGAGCTGCCCGGCCGGGAGGAGAGTCGGGGTGCCGCCGCCGAAGAACACCGTGGCCACCGGGCCGGCCGCGGGGCCCAGCACCCGGCGGGCCAGCCTGACCTCCGCGGCGGCCAGCGCGGGGTAGGTGTCCCGGGAGACCCCGGGACCGAGCTCGGCGGCAGTGTAGGTGTTGAAGTCGCAGTAGCCGCAGCGGCGCTGGCAGAACGGCACGTGCACGTAGAACCCGAACGGGCGGCGGCCCAGCTCGGCGGCAGCTCTGGCGGGCAGCGCGCCATCAGGGGGGACAGGCGTCCCGGGGGGAAGTACTCCAGGCACGTCAGCCCAGGGCTTCTTCCGGCCGGGCTTCTTGCGGCTGGGCTTCCGCGCGCGCGGTGGCCGCCTGGGGAGAACCCGCACCGGCCTCGCGCTCGAGTGCCGAGACCATCATCTCGTGCCACTCCGGGGTCGAGCCCTGGCGCGTCCAGCAACCGCCGCATCAGCTCAGCGTCCCCGTAGAAGGCGCGCATCGCCCCGGCCACGGTCACGCTGTCCGGCGGCCGCGAGAGGACCTCAATGGGATCACCCGCCGCCGCCACACCTTCTTCGAGGACACGCAGGTAAGCGCCGGGCCGGCCCGCCTGGGCGAACCGTTTCACCCAGCCCCGCTGACCCATCCAGCCCGCGAAGGTGCCGCACGGGACGCGCGGCGAGGTGATCTGCACCACAGCGCTGCCCAGCCGCCACGTCTCGCCGATCACCGCCCCGGAAATGTCCAGCCCGGCCGAGGTGATGTTCTCCCCGAACACGCCGTTGCGCAGTTTCTGGCCGAGTTGCCCGGCCCACCAGTCCAGGTCTTCCCGGGCGTAGGTGTACACGGCCTTCTCGGGCCCACCGTGAACACGCTTGTCCACCTGGTCATCGCCGTCGGCGCCCAGCCGCCGGATGGTCACCGGCCCGCTATGGGGCCGCTTATCGATCGCGGTGCGGCCGATCCGCCCCGCATAGCGGGCCTGCCGGCCGCGGCCCGTGTTCACCGAGATCACCTGCGCACTCACTCTTGCACGGTATTCGACGCCACGGCGCCGGGCGAACCGGTTTCGCGCCCACCGCCGGGTCGGCCGGCCGGTCCCGGGCCCGCGGCGCGCGGTTATCCTGGGATCGAACCACTCGGGTGGGAGGCGTTTCATGAAGAGCTGGCCTGGATACGGGACTCCGGCGTACGGGCACCCGGCGATGCTGGCCTCTGACGCGGACCGTGATCACGCGGCCGAGGTGCTGAAGTCGGGGTTCGCCACCGGCCGGCTCACCAAAGACGAGTATGACGATTACCTGCACCGGCTCTACACCGCGCGGACCTATGGCGACCTGGTCCACGTCACGCGCCAGCTACCCGGCGGCGGGATGGCCCTGTTCGCGCCGCCGGTCCCCGCCCGGACAAACTCACTAGCCGTCGCGTCGCTGGCCTGCGGTGCAGCGGAGTTCGTGACCTTCGGGCTGACCGCGATCCCCGCGGTCATCCTCGGTTACATGGCCCGCGCCCAGATCAGGCGGACGGGCGAGGCCGGCAGCGGGCTGGCCCTGACGGGCCTGTTCCTGGGCTGGCTGGCGATCGTGATCTTCGTGCTGTTCATCGCCGTGGGCACGCTGGCCGTCGTGCGCACCGGGCACGCCGTGTTTAACCCGAACTCGGTACAGCACCCGGTCCCCGGCCCCCCGGGCTGAGGTCAGCGGGCCCGCTCCGGCGTGGTGGACAGCGCGGCCACGAAGGCTTCCTGCGGCACTTCGACCCGCCCGATGGTCTTCATCCGCTTCTTGCCTTCCTTCTGCCGTTCCAGCAGCTTGCGCTTGCGGGTGATGTCACCGCCGTAGCACTTGGCCAGGACGTCCTTGCGCAGGGCGCGGATGTTCTCCCGGGCGATGATCTTCGCACCGATCGCGGCCTGGATCGGCACCTCGAACTGCTGGCGCGGGATCAGCTCGCGCAGCCGGGAGGTCATGGCCAGCCCATACTCCCGCGCCTTGTCGTCGTGCACGATCTGGCTGAACGCGTCCACCGGCTGCCCCTGGAGCAGGATGTCCACCTTCACCAGGTCGGCCTCCTGCTCGCCGTCCGGCTCGTAGTCCAGCGACGCGTACCCGCGGGTCCGCGACTTCAGCTGGTCGAAGAAGTCGAAGATGATCTCCCCGAGCGGCATGATGTAGCGGATCTCGACCCGGTCGGCGGACAGGTACTCCATGCCCAGCAGCGAACCCCGCCGGCCCTGGCACAGTTCCATGATCGTGCCGATGTACTCGGACGGGGCCAGCACCGTCGCCCGCACCACCGGCTCGAAGACCTTCGCGATCTTGCCCCCGGACGGGTGCCCGGAGGGAACCGCCGACCCGGGGGTCCCGCTCGGGAAGTCGCTCGGGTTGGTGACCTGCAGCTCAGCACCGGATTCCATGACCACCCGGTAGACCACGTTCGGCGCGGTGGAGATGAGCGACAGATCGAACTCCCGCTCCAGCCGCTCCCGGACGATCTCCATGTGCAGCAGCCCGAGGAACCCGCACCGGAAGCCGAAGCCGAGCGCGGTGGACGTTTCCGGCTCGTAGACCAGGGCCGCGTCGTTCAGCCGCAGCTTGTCGAGGGCGTCGCGCAGTTCCGGGTAGTCGTCGCCGTCCATCGGGTACAGGCCGGAGAACACCATCGGCCGTGGGTGGTCGTATCCGGGCAGCGGCTCGGTGGCCGGGCGCGCGGCGCTGGTCACGGTGTCGCCGACCCGGGCCTGCCGGACATCCTTGACCCCGGTGATCAGGTAGCCCACCTCGCCCGCGCCCAGGCTGTCCGACGGCACCGGCTCGGGTGAGATCACGCCCACCTCGAGCGTGTCGTGCGCCGACCCGGTCGACATCATGAGGCTCTTCTCGCGCCGGGTCAGGCGCCCGTCCATCACCCGGACGTAGGTGACCACGCCCCGGTAGGAGTCGTAGACCGAATCGAAGATGAGGGCCCGGGCGGGGCCGTCCGGCTGGCCGGACGGCGGCGGCACCTGCGCCACCACGGCGTTCAGCAGTTCCAGCACCCCCTCCCCGGTCTTGGCCGACACGCGCAGCACGTCGCCGGGGGCGCAGCCGATGATGCTGGCCAGCTCCTCGGCGTACAGGTCAGGCTGGGCCGCGGGCAGGTCGATCTTGTTCAGCACCGGGATCAGGTGCAGGTCAGCCTCGAGGGCCAGATACAGGTTGGCCAGCGTCTGGGCCTCGATGCCCTGGGCCGCGTCGACCAGCAGGATGGCGCCCTCGCAGGCGGCCAGCGACCGGGACACCTCGTAGGTGAAGTCCACGTGGCCCGGGGTGTCGATCAGGTTGAGCACGTACGGCCGGCCGTCGGGGCCGGTCCAGGGCAGCCGGACGGCCTGGCTCTTGATGGTGATGCCGCGCTCGCGCTCGATGTCCATCCGGTCCAGGTACTGGGCCCGCATCTGGCGGTCGGTCACCACGCCGGTGAGCTGCAGCATGCGGTCGGCCAGCGTGGACTTGCCGTGGTCGATATGCGCAATGATGCAGAAGTTCCTGATAATGCCCAGGTCGGTATGACCGGGGCTGGTCGCGGGCTGCGCACCATCCGGTAGGACCTGTTCGGGCACTGCTGGCACAGGAAATCCGCCTGGTTCGTGTTAGGGGGTGGTGACTTTCATGGTCGCATGCGGGCGCCGATGCCCGGGCCCCGGCTCACCCGGCACCGCACCAGTTTTGAGCCGCGCTGCCCGATAGGCTATCCTGCCTCGTCGGAGCGTAAGCGCTGCCGCCGCTGCACTTAGCGCCGCATCATGCTGCTGTCGCGCGGCGCTGCCGGGCGCGAGGTACGCTCCGGCACCAGACCCAGTATCCCTAGTGAGGCTTCCGCGTGGCGAACATCAAGTCCCAGATCAAGCGCAACAAGCAGAACGAGAAGCACCGACAGCGCAACAAGGCGGTCAAGTCGTCCCTGAAGACCTCGGTGCGCAAGTTCCGTGAGGCCGCCGACGCCGGTGACGTGGAGACGGCCACCGTCCTCATGCGCGACGCCTGCCGCCACCTGGACAAGGCGGCCAGCAAGGGCGTGATCCACAAGAACCAGGCCGCCAACCGCAAGTCGGCCATCGCCCGCCGCGCCGCGGAGCTGCAGAGCGCCTAGCTCTGCTAGTCCGGGGGGACGACGCTCTGCTAGCCCGGGGGCCCGAGCCCCCGGACCCCCCACGGCCCGCTCCGCAGGCACTTCGTCTACTCCGGCTGCCAGGTGAATCGCCGGCTCGGCGAGGACACGCCTCCGGCGCGCCGCTCTGCTAGTCCGGGGGGACGACCCCCCTGGACCCCCCGCTATCCGCAGCCTCAGCGAGCACACGCCTCCGGCGCGCCCCGCTTCGCCCGCGGATACGCGGTGGCACAGGAAGACTCGCCTGCGGCGCGCTTCCCCTGTCCGGCGACTTGTCCTGGGCCTACATCTTCAGCGGGACCGGCTGGCGACGATGTCGCGGATGGCCACTTCCAGGGCGTAGCCAGCGCTGGTCCCTTCGCCTTTGACCTGGGCGTCCGCCCGGGCCACCACGGCCAGGGCGCGGGCCACCCCCTCCGGGGTCCAGCCCCGCAGCTGCTGCCGGACCCGGTCCACCTTCCACGGGGGCATGCCGGCCTCGGCGGCCACCGCCGCGTCGGACTGGCCCTTGGGGGCACTGCCCACGCGGCCCAGCAGGCGCACGCCCTGGGCCAGGCCGCTGGTGATGAGCACGGGTGACACCCCGACCGCCAGCGCCCAGCGCAGCAGCTCCAGGGCCTCGCCCAGGCGCCCCTCGACGGCCCGGTCGGCCACGGTGAACCCGCTCGCCTCCGCCCGGCCCCGGTAATAGCGGGCCACCACGGCCTGGTCGACGACCCCGGTGGTGTCCGCGGCCAGCTGCGCGCACGCCGCGGCGAGCTCACGCAGGTCGTTGCCGAGGGCGTCGAGCAGGGCCCGCACGCCGCTTTCCTCGATGGTCCGGCCCGCCTGGCGGAACTCACCGCGGATGAACTGCATCCGCTCGCCCATCCGGGTGACCTTCGGGCACTCGATCATCCGGGCGCCCCGCTTGCCCAGCGCGGCGAGCAGCGCCTTGCCCTTGGCCCCGCCAGCGTGGGTGAGCACCAGGACCGTCTCGGGCGGCGGATCGCCCGCCAGGCTGGTGATCTCGTCGGCGACATTCTTCGCGGCATCGGCGGTGCCGTGCACCACGATGACGCACCCGCCGCCGAACAGGGACGGCGCGGTCAGCGCGGCCAGCTCGCCGGGCCGCAGCCCCGCGGCCTGCACATGGCGCACATCGTCCGCCGGCCGGGCCGCGTCGACCAGGCGCGCTACCGCCCGTTCGACCAGCAGGTCCTCCTCCCCCACGACCACGCTGACGCCGGCGATGTCCGCGGGTGAGACGGGGGCAGCGGAAGGCATAGCCGCAGCATGCCATACGGCGGGCCGTGGGCCGGCCAGAGACCCGGTTAGCTCACCACCGGGCTAGCTCACCACGGGCTAGCTCACCACGGGGCTAGCTCAACCACCGGGTTAGCTGGCCACCGGCGCGCCGCCGAGCCACACCCGGCTCGGCTTGAGCCCGTAGGACCAGGCGAACGCGCCCTCATGGTCGGCGTCCCACAGCACGATGTCGGCCAGGCGCCCGCGGACCATCGCACCGCGGTCGGGAGCCCGCAGCGCCTGGGCCCCGCCCAGCGTGGCGGCCCGCAGGGCCTCGGTCACGCTGAGCCCGAACTGCGACACGGCCAGCGAGATCACCAGCGGCATCGAGGTGATCCCGATGCCGCCGGGGCTGTGGTCCGAGCCGAGGGCCACCGCCACGCCCTTGTCCAGCAGCGCGCGGACCGGCGGGTTCTTGCCGATCTGGAGGGCCGTGCCCGGGCAGACCACCGCGGCCACCCCGGCCTGGGCCAGGGCCGCCACGTCCTCGTCAGTGGCCTCGTGCAGGACGTCCGCGGACGCGCAGCCCAGCTCGGCGGCCAGCCGGGCCGCGCCGGTCCGGCTCTCCCCGCAGGCGTGCACCCGCGGCAGCAGCCCCGCCGCGCGGCCCGCGCTGAGGATCCAGCGGGCTTCCCGCTCGGTGAAGCGGCCTTCCTCGCAGTACACGTCCACGCTGTCCGCGCCGACCGCCGCCGCGTCCGAGCACCACGTGCCCACGGCGTCGATGTAGTCGTTCCGGCGGCCGAAGTACTCGGGCGGCACCGCGTGCGCGGCCAGGAACGTCACGTGCACCCGCGGCATGCCGGGCTCGCCTTCCAGCGAGCGGAGCATGCGCACGTCGGCCAGCTCGCCGTCGCGGGTCAGGTGGTACCCCGTCTTGGCCTCGATCGTGGTGGTCCCGAACCGCAGCCACTCGCCGAGCCGCTCGCGGACCCCGTTGCACAGGGTCCAGGGGTCGGTCCCGCGGGTCACCGTGACCGTCGAGCCCATTCCCCCGCCGGCCGCGTTGATCTCGCCGTCCGAGGAGCCACCCGACCGCATGGCCAGTTCCGCATAGCGGTTGCCCGCGTAGACCGGGTGGGTGTGCGCGTCGATCAGGCCCGGGGTGACCAGGCCACCGCCCAGGTTCTCCACCGAGTCCACGTCGACGATGTCCTCGACCACGCCGGGCAGGCTCTCCGGGAGTTCCGAGGCCCGCCCGACCCATGCGATGCGGTCGTTGTGGGTGAGGATCGCCGCATTGCTCCAGACCTCGGAGCCGGTCCACAGGCGGCCTATGTTGGTCAGCAGTCGTACGGTCACCGGCATGCCCCCGGCCGCGCAGGCAGGACGGGCCGGAGGGGAGCGTGACGGACGGGGCGTACCTGCGTCATGCGCGGTCACCTGCCATAGCTCGTCCGTACCACTGATGGCCCCCCGCCAGGCACCCCGGGATCGCGGGCTCCAGAGCGACCGACGGTGGCGCTGCGGGATGCGGCAACCAACATATCGGTTCAGTTACGGTATTGCACTACACGGTCCGTGTACAGGCAGTTCACGAAGAAGGCAGGACGGAAATTGCCGTCCTTTCCGCTGATCTCACTGTCTGTGCTGGTCCGGCCCGGCTTGACTGCGCTCCGTATCCGCCGGGATACGTGTTCTGCTTTACCGGATAAGGCGGCGGGGAATTAACCGCCCGTTTCCGATGGCGTTGTCCTCATGCCCGGTCAGCTTCCCACGAACGGCGCAGTTTCGCGCGCCGGTTAGCTTCCCGCGGGAACGGCAATGCGGTCGATCTCCGCGGCCAGGCCGGGCGGCACCCGGGCGGTCAGCTCGGTGCCCGCGGCGCAGTGCCGCAGCGCGAGCACCTCACCCTCCTGGTGGGCCCGGGCCACCAGGTCACCGCGGACGTACGGCACCACGGCGCTGACCTCGCGATCCCACTGCGGGAGCGCGGCCTCGACCGTCTCCGCCAGCACGTCCAGGCCCTCGCCGGTCCGCGCCGACACGACCAGGCTGCGCGGCTCCTGCCGCCGCAGCGCGTCCACGACGATCGGGTCGGCGGCGTCGGCCTTGTTGATCACGATCAGCTCCGGCACGTCACGCGCGCCGATCTCGGCCAGGACCTCACGGACGGCGGAGATCTGGGCCTGCGGATCCGCGTCGCTGCCGTCCACCACGTGCAGGATCAGGTCGGCCTCGGCGACCTCCTCCAGGGTGGACCGGAACGCCTCGACCAGCTGGTGCGGGAGGTGGCGGACGAACCCGACGGTGTCGGTCAGCGTGAACCAGCGGCCGGACGGGGTCCGGGCCCGGCGGACCGACGGGTCCAGGGTCGCGAACAGTGAGTCATCGACCAGCACCCCGGCCCCGGTCAGCTGGTTGAGCAGGCTGGACTTGCCCGCGTTGGTGTAGCCCGCGATGGCCACCGCCGGGACGGCGTGGCCGCGGCGCTGGTGCCGCTGCACCTGGCGGCCGACCGACATCTCGGCCAGCTGGCGGCGCAGCCGCGCGGTGCGGGTCCGGATCCGCCGCCGGTCCGTCTCGATCTTCGTCTCGCCCGGGCCCCTGGTGCCGATGCCGCCGCCGCCGGCCACCCGGCCGCCGGCCTGCCGGGACAGCGACTCGCCCCAGCCGCGGAGGCGGGGCAGCAGGTACTCGAGCTGGGCCAGCTCGACCTGGGCCTTGCCCTCCTTGCTCCGGGCGTGCTGGGCGAAGATGTCCAGGATCAGCGCGGTGCGGTCGATGACCTTGGCTTTCACCACGCCTTCCAGCCGGCGCAGCTGGCTGGGGGTCAGCTCGCCGTCGCAGATCACCGTGTCGGCGCCGGTCGCGGCGACCAGCGCCGCGACCTCGGCGGCCTTGCCCGCGCCGATGTACGTCGCGGCATCGGGCCGCCCGCGGCGCTGGATCAGGGCGTCGAGGATCACCGAGCCGGCCGTCTCGGACAGGCGGGACAGCTCGCGCAGCGAGTTCTCCGCGTCGGCCAGGGTCCCCTCGGTCCACACGCCGACCAGGATGACCCGCTCCAGCCGCAGCGCACGGTACTCGACCTCGGTGATGTCCTCGAGCTCGGTGGACAGCCCCGCGACCCTTCGCAGGGCGTGCCGGTCCGACAGGTCGAGCGCGCCCACGCCGGGGTCCCGCTCGCTCGTGTCGGCGGGGGCCTCCTGGGGTAGCTCGCTGGGAAGGGTCATCGCCTGCTCATCTGGGTTGGGTACACGCTGTGCGGTCAAGTGGTCTGCCAATGCTGTCATGCCTCCGGGATACGCTCACCTCAATAAACACCCGCGCCGCCCAGGTTGTGCCCGGGATGTGGCCGGGAACACTTTGACCGGTGCCGGGGCGCAGTGTTACGAAGCCCAGTATCAGGAGAGCCCGGGACTGGCACCGACCGCCGTCATTACTTGCCAGTAACATTGCCCGGTGACCGCGAGACGGCGGATGACCTGGGAGGAGCGCGGTATGGCCAGCGAGGGCGTGGAGATCACCGGTCCGAAGGGGGACCGTTTCGACGAGGTTCTCACCCCGGGCGCGGTCAGCCTGGTGGCCGCGTTGCAGCGGGAGCTCGGCCCGCGGCGCGCGGAGCTGCTGGCGGCCCGCGCCACGCGGCAGGTGGAGCTGTCGGCCGGCGGCACGCTGGACTTCCTGGCCGCGACCCAGGCCATCCGCGATGACCCCGGGTGGCGGGTCGCCGCCCCGGCCCCGGGCCTGGTCGACCGGCGGGTCGAGATCACCGGCCCGACCGACCGGAAGATGACCATCAACGCGCTCAACTCCGGGGCGAAGGTGTGGCTCGCCGACTTCGAGGACGCGAACACGCCGCTGTGGGGCAACATGGTCTCCGGCCAGCTCAACCTCATCGGCGCGCTGGACCGCACCCTGGACTTCACCAGCGAGGAAGGCAAGTCCTACCAGCTGGCGCCGGACCAGGACCTGGCCACGATCGTGGTCCGGCCCCGCGGCTGGCACCTGGACGAGAAGCACATGCTGGTGGACGGCCAGCGGGTCTCGGGGAGCCTGTTCGACTTCGCCCTGTATTTCTTCCACTGCGCCCGCCGCCAGCTGGAGAAGGGCTCCGGACCCTACTTCTACCTGCCCAAGATCGAGAGCCATCGGGAGGCCCGGCTCTGGAACGATGCCTTCAACCTGGCCCAGGACACCCTGGGCATCCCGCGCGGCACGATCCGGGCCACGGTGCTGATCGAGACCATCCCGGCCGCGTTCGAGATGGAGGAGATCCTCTACGAGCTGCGTGACCACAGCGCCGGGCTGAACGCGGGCCGCTGGGACTACCTGTTCAGCGTGATCAAGAAGTTCCGCAACCGGGGCCAGGAATTCGTGCTGCCCGAGCGGAACTCGGTGACCATGACCGCCCCGTTCATGCGGGCGTACACCGAGCTGCTGGTGAAGACCTGCCACCAGCGGGGCGCGCACGCGATGGGCGGGATGGCGGCGTTCATCCCGAGCCGCCGCGACCCCGAGGTGAACGCGGTGGCGCTGGCCAAGGTCCGCGAGGACAAGACGCGGGAGTCGGCCGACGGCTTCGACGGGTCCTGGGTGGCCCACCCGGACCTGGTGGCGCTCTGCCGGGAGGTGTTCGACGCGGCCCTGGGCGACCGGCCCAACCAGCTCACCCGGCAGCGGGACGACGTCAATGTGTCCGCCGCCGACCTGCTCGCGGTGAGCAAGACGCCGGGCACCATCACCGAGGCGGGGCTGCGCAGCAACATCAGCGTGGGCCTGCAGTACCTCACGTCCTGGCTGGGCGGGAACGGGGCGGTCGCCATCTTCAACCTGATGGAGGACGCGGCGACGGCCGAGATCTCCCGGTCCCAGGTCTGGCAGTGGATCCACAACAGCGTCCGCCTGGACGACGGCCAGCTGGTGACCCGGGAACTGGCCGAGCGGATCATCGCCGAGGAGTCGGCGGCGATCCGGGACGCGGCCGGCGCCGCGTTCGACACGCCCCGCTTCGAGCAGGCGGCCCGGTTGTTCAGCGCGGTCGCGCTGGCCGATGACTACACGGAATTCCTCACCCTGCCCGCGTACGAGGAGATGCCGTAGCCGGCGCCCTCGTGGACTACCGGCCCGCCAGGAGGCACCCTGGAGGGGACGCGCCAGTGAGGGCAGCGCCAATGTGGGCGGCACGAGTGCGGGCAGCGCAGTGCGGGCCGCCCAGTGCGGGCAGCGCCAGTGTGGAGGCAGGATGACGGTCCAGGCGATGGTGCCCCGGATGACGGAGATCTGCGGGCCAGGCGGCGTGGTGACGGATCCGGCTGAGCTGCGCACCTACGAATGCGACGGGCTCACCTCGCACCGCGCCGCTCCCGGCCTGGTCGTGCTGCCGGAGACGGCGGAGCAGATCGCGGCGGTGGTCGCGGAGTGCGCCCGGGCCCGGGTGCCGTTCGTGGCCCGGGGGTCGGGCACCGGCCTGTCCGGCGGCGCCCTGCCGCGGACCGACGGCGTGCTGATCGTGACCTCGCGGATGCGCCGGATCATCGCGATCGACCCGGTCAGCCAGCGGGCCATCGTCGAACCGGGCGTCACGAACCTGGCGGTCAGCGCCGCGGCCCGGCCGTACGGCTACTTCTACGCCCCGGACCCGTCCAGCCAGGTGATCTGCTCGGTGGGCGGCAACGTGGCGGAGAACTCCGGCGGCGCGCACTGCCTCAAGCACGGCTTCACCGTGCATCACGTGACCGGCCTGCAGATCGTCACGCCCGAGGGCGAGCTGGCCTGGCTGGGCGACGGCACCGGCGCGGCGCCCGGCTATGACCTGGTCGGCATGTTCACCGGCTCGGAAGGCACGCTGGGCATCGTGACGAAGATCGTGGTCAAGCTGACCAGGATCCCGCAGGTCATCACCACGCTGCTGGCCGCGTTCGAGACCACCGGCGCGGGCGGGGCCGCGGTCTCCGCGATCATCGGGGCCGGCATCCTGCCCGCGGCCATCGAGATGATGGACGCGCTGGCCATCGAGGCGGCCGAGGCCGCGGTGGCCTGCAACTACCCGGCGGGCGCCGGGGCGGTCCTGGTCGTGGAGCTGGATGGCCCGGAGGCTGACGTGCGGCGGGACACCGCGGCGGTGCGGGCCCTGTGCCAGGAGGCGGGCTGCACCGAGATCCGGGAGGCGGACGACCCGGCGGAGCGGGCCGCGATCTGGGCCGGGCGCAAGTCCGCGTTCGCCGCGGTGGGCCGGATCTCCCCGGCCTACCTGGTCCAGGACGGGGTGGTGCCGCGGACCGCGCTCGGCGAGGTCCTGGACAAGATCGCCGCGCTGGCGGCCGGGTCCGGGATCCGGGTGGCCAACGTGTTCCACGCCGGCGACGGGAACCTGCACCCGCTGGTGCTGTACAACGACGCCACGCCCGGGGAGGAGGCGCGCGCGGAGGAGGTGTCCGGGGCCATCCTCGACCTGTGCATCGAGCACGGCGGCTCCATCACCGGCGAGCACGGCGTGGGCACGGACAAGTCCAAGTACATGACGAGGATGTTCACCCGGGAGGACCTGGACACCATGCAGCTGCTCCGCTGCGCGTTCGACCCGGCGGGGCTGTGCAACCCGGGGAAGATCTTCCCGACCCCGCGGCTGTGCGGCGAGGTCCCCGGGCCGCGCCGCGGCGTGCACCCCGCGGTCGCCGCAGGCCTTGCGGAGCAATTCTGACTCAGCACAGCGGAGCAATTCTGACAGCACACGGAGCAATTCTGACCAGCACCCCGGCGCAGTTCTGGCTGGCCAGCGGAGCAATTCTGACGAGCACCACGGAGCACTGTTGACTAGCACCCCGGAGCAGTTTTGAGCCCGGTGTCCGTTCCCGGGTCGCTGGCCCGGGCGTGCCGCGCGGTGCGGCCGGGCGGGCCGCGGGACGCGGTGGCCGGCCTGACCCCGCCGTGGGTCGCGTCCCCGGCCGACGTGGGCGAGGCCAGTGCCCTGCTGGCCGCCGCGACCGAGCATGAGCTGGCCGTGGTGCCACGGGGCAGCGGGACCAGCGTGTCCTGGGGGGTCCCGCCGCGCCGCCTCGACCTGGTCATCGACACCCTGCGGCTGGACCGGGTGATCGAGCACGCCGCCGGTGACCTGGTGGTCCGGGCGCAGGCCGGCGTGACCATGAGCCAGCTGGCCGGGGTGCTGGCTGCCGCCCGGCAGCAGCTCGCCCTGGATACGCCGGCCGGGTCCGTGAACGGCGGCCAGGCCAGCTCGCCCACGGTCGGCGGCGTGCTGGCCACGGGCTCCGCCGGGCCGCGCAGGCTGCGCTACGGCACCCCCCGCGACCTGCTGATCGGGATCACCGTCATCCGCCCGGACGGGACGGTGACCAAGTCCGGCGGCAAGGTGGTGAAGAACGTGGCCGGCTACGACCTCGGCAAGCTGTACACCGGCTCGCACGGGACGCTGGGCCTGATCACCGAGGCCATCTTCCGGCTGCATCCGCTGCCCGCCGCGACCGCGTTCGTGACCGCGGGCTACGCCGACCCGGCCGCGGCCGCGCAGGGGGTCGCGGCGGCCGCCGGCTCGGACCTGGCGCCGGTGGCCATCGAGATCGACCGGCCGGCCCGGGACGGCCTGGTGCGGGTGGCGGTGCTGCTCGAGGGCGACCCCGGAGGGATATCCGAGCGGGCCGCGCTGATGCGCGGGGTGCTCGGCGCGGGCACCGCGACGCTGGACACCGCGCCGCCCTGGTGGGGCGCGGGCCCGGGCACCAGCGGCCCGGGAACCGCGGGCCGGGAGGGCCGCACGGTGATCCAGATCGGCTTCTGGGCCGCGGCCCTGCCCGGCGTGCTGCACGCGGTGGATGCCGCGGGGCGGGCGGCCGGGCTGGACCCGGCGGTGGCGGGCTCGGCCGCCGCGGGCGTGCTGCACGCCGCCGTGCCCGGCAGCGCCGCGCCGGAGGACGTGGCCGGGTTCGTGGCCGGGCTGCGCGAGCGCCTGGCCCGGGACCTCGAGCCGGGCTTCGCCGGCGGGGAGGGACCCCCGGCCCGGGCCAGCGCCGTGGTGCTCCGGGCCCCGGCCGCGGTGCGGGACCTGGTGGACATGTGGGGCCCGGTGCCGGCGCTCAGCCTGATGCGGGCGCTGAAGGACCAGTTCGACCCGGGGCGCCTGATGGCGCCCGGCCGGTTCGCCGGAGGGATCTGAGTGCGGGAAGGACCCGAATGAGCGCGTCGCCCATCGACCCGTCCGGCGAGCTGCGCGCGCTGGCGTCGGACTGCGTGCACTGCGGCTTCTGCCTGCCCGCCTGCCCCACATACCAGCTGTGGGGCGAGGAGATGGACTCACCCCGCGGGCGGATCCACCTGATCACCCAGATCCTGGACGGGGCCGCGGCGGGCGAGACAGTGGCCGGCGGGACCGTGGCCGGCGAGGCCGCCGCCACCCACCTGGACCGCTGTCTCGGCTGCATGGCCTGCGTGCCGGCCTGCCCGTCCGGGGTGCAGTACGACCGGCTCATCGGGGCGGCGCGCGGCTGGGCCGGGGAGACACCGGCCAGCGGCGCCCCGGCCCCGCTGCCGCCCCGCTCGCGGCGCGCCCGGGCGGCGCGCGCGGCGATCTTCGCGACGTTCCCGTACCCGCGGCGGCTCCGGCTGCTGACCCGCCCGCTGCGCGCCGCCCAGCGCACCGGGCTGATCCGGCGGCTCGACCGCAGCCCGCTGGCCGCCCGGTTCGCCCCTGAGCTGGTCGCCTCGCTGCGGGTGGCCCCGTCGCCGCCCCGCGGCCACCACGCGCTGGCCCGCCGGGTGCCCGCGCAGGGGCCGCGCCGGGCGGTGGTCGGCCTGCTCACCGGCTGCGTGCAGCAGGTGTTCTTCCCCGGCGTCAACGAGGCCACCGTGCGGGTCCTCGCGGCCGAGGGCTGCGACGTCGTCATCCCCCGCCATCAGGGCTGCTGCGGTGCCCTGTCGCTGCACAGCGGCCGGGCGGCCGAGGCCGCCCGGTTCGCCCGGCAGACGATCACCGAGTTCGAGGACGCGGGCGTGGACGTGGTCGTGGTGAACTCGGCGGGCTGCGGCTCGGCCATGAAGGAGTACACCCACCTGTTCCCGGGCCCGGCGGACCCGGACGCGGCGGACCCGGACGCGGCGGACTGGGCCCGGCGGGCCGAGCGCTTCACCCGCGGCGTCCGTGACCTCAGCGAGTTCCTGGCCGAGCTGGCCGCCGACGGCGGCCCCCGCGCCGTGCGCCATCCGCTGCCGGTCACCGCGGTCTACCACGAGGCCTGCCACCTGGGGCATGCGCAGGGCATCCGGCGCCAGCCCCGTGAGCTGCTCGGCGGCATCCCGGGGCTGACCATCGTCGAGCCCGGCCGACCCGGGGACCTGCTGCGGCTCGGCGGGCGTGTACAACCTGCTCCAGCCGGAGGCCGCCGGGGAGCTGGGCGCCCGCAAGGCCGCCTCGGTCCTGGCCACCGGCGCGCCGCTGGTCATCTCGGCCAACCCCGGCTGCAGCCTGCAGATCTCCGCCGCGATGGCCGCGGCCGGGACGGGCACCCCGCCCGCCATGGCGCACATCGCGGAGGTCCTCGACGCGTCGCTGCGCGGCGCCCCGGTGACCGAGCTGACCGGCAGGCCGGTGCCCGCCGCCCGTAACGCAGCCGCTGGCCGCGGTCAGCGGGCCGTCAGCTGGCGGCGGCCAGCCAGTCGGGGTCGAGCTCGCCCTCGGCCACGATCACCGCAGGCCCGGTCAGCCAGCTGGTCCGCGCGTCCAGCGTCACCGTCAGCGCGCCCCCTGGCACCGTGACGTGCCACTGGCCGGGGACGGTTTTCGTTGCGGAAGAAGTAGCGCAGGCTGCTGCCGCCGCGGCCGCGACGGCGCCGGTACCGCAGGAGCGCGTCTCGCCCGAGCCGCGCTCGTGCACCCGCATGCTGATCGCGGCCGGGCCGGTCACCCGGACCAGTTCCACGTTGCCGCCCTCGGGGAACTCGGCCGGGTCCAGCCCGGGCGGCGCGGCCAGGTCGAACTTGTCCAGCGCGTCGTCCACCAGGCAGGCCAGGTGCGGATTCCCGACGCTGACCCGCAGGCCGTCGCGAACCGCGCCACCAATAACGGTCCGTCCGGGGCCGAGCACGCTGACCGGGCCCATGTCCACGGTGATCCGGCCGTCCGGTTCGGCCCGGACCTGACGGGCGCCGGACCGGGTCGCCACCGCGAACGACGGGCCCGCGGCCAGCCCGTGCTCCAGCAGGTAGCGGGCGAACACGCGGATGCCGTTGCCGCACATCTCGGCGATGCTGCCGTCCGCGTTCCGGTAGTCCATGAACCACTCGGCCTCATCCGCGCGCCCGGCCCCCCGGAGGGCAGCGCGGCGGTGCGGACCACCCGCAGCACCCCGTCCGCGCCGATCCCGGCCCGCCGGTCGCACAGCCGCGCGGCCAGCGCCGGGGTGAGCTCGCGCTCACCGCGGGGGTCGGGCAGGATCACGAAGTCGTTCTCGGTGCCGTGCCCCTTCGCGAACTCGCGCTCGCTAAATTCGTGCTCGGCGAACTGGTGCTCCGTGAGCCGGCGCTGGGCGGACCGCATCTGTCGATGGTAGCCACTGCCCGGGCGGCCAGGTCCGCCCCGGGACCCGCGTCCAGCCAGATCACCCGCGGGTCACGGCGGAACCATGACTCCTGGCGGCGGGCGAACCGCCGGGTCGAGCTGACCGTCTGCTCGCGGGCCTCGCCCTCGCTCCACTCCCCCGCGAGGAACCGCAGCACCTGGGCGTAGCCGAGCGCCCGGGACGCGGTCCGGCCCTCGCGCAGGCCCGCCCGCTCCAGGCCGCGGACCTCGTCCACCAGCCCGGCCTGCCACATCCGGTCCACCCGGGCGGCGATCCGGGCGTCCAGCTCGCCGCGGCTGACCCGCAGGCCGATCTGCACCGCCGGGTACAGCGACTCATAGCGCGGCAGCGTGGCCGTGAACCCCTGCCCGGACAGCTCGATGACCTCCAGGGCGCGGACGATCCGGCGGCCGTTGCTGGGCAGGATGCCCGCGGCCGCGCCTGGGTCACAGCCCGGCCAGCCGCTTATGCAGCTCCGCCGGGCCCCGCGCGGCCAGCTCGGCTTCCAGCCGCTCGCGCACCGCCGGATCGGTGCCCGGGAAGTTCAGGTCGTCCAGGGCGGCCCGCAGGTACAGCCCGGAGCCGCCGGCCAGGATCGGCACCCGGCCGCGGGCGGTCACCGCGGCGATCGCGTCCCGCGCCATCCGCTGGTACTCCGCCACATTCGCGGGATAACGGACATCCCACACGTCGAGCAGGTGATGCGGGATGCCCTGGCGCTGCCCGGCCGTGAGCTTGGCGGTGCCGATGTCCATGCCCCGGTACAGCTGCATGGAGTCGGCGTTGATGATCTCGCCGCCGAGGTCGCGGGCCAGCCGCAGGGCGAGATCGGACTTCCCGGCCGCGGTCGGGCCGAGCACCGCGATCACCGGGTCTGCCATGCCGCCAGTGTGCCACCGGCGGGCAGGCCGGGAGTCCCGCCGGCCTGCCCGCCGCCTGGCCGGCCCCTCCGGCCGGCCAGGTCAGGCCTCAGAGGTGGCCGCGGCCCGGCTGGACCCGCTGGACCCGCATGTAGATCGTGCCCGGGCGCGAGCAGGCCAGGAAGCGCAGCCGGACGTGGCCCGGGTTCACCCGGCTCGGCAGGATGACGTGCAGGCCACGAGCCATGGCCGGGCGGCACAGCCGCCGCGGGATGAACGCGGCGTCAGTGATCCGCAGCACGGCGTGCCCGGTCCAGCCGCGCCGCAGGACCACCAGCCGCAGCGGCGCCCCCGAGACCCGGGCCGCCGAGCTGCCCAGCTGCCGGTCGCGCCGGTTCACCGCCGCGACGCCCGGGAACCCGAACAGGGTGCAGGTGTGGCGCGACCGGTTGGTGAACCTCAGCAGGTAGGTGAAGGTACCCGCGGCGCCGCTGCCCTGGCTCACCCCGAACCTCACGTCGGACCGCACGCAGGCGTGGACGACGGCCGGCTGCGCGGAGCGCGCGGGGCTGGTCGGGGCGGCCGAGGCCGCCGTGGCGGTCAGCGCGGTGGTGCAGCCGACCGCCACGGCCACGGCCGCCCGGCGGGCGGTCCTCACGGAAAAATGCATGAATGTCCCCCTTGGTGATGGCGGCCCCGTAGGCCGCCTCACCAGTGAAGACGCAGGTCCGCAGGGCAGGGTTGATCGGGCGGCCCTGCCGCTTCGCCGCCGGTGAGAGCAGGCCCGGCGGCGGGCGGTCAGGCCGGGCGGCCGACGGCGGGCATGCCGAGCGCGACCGCGGCCGGGGCGGCGGGCGCGGCCGCCGGGGCGAGCCCCTCCGCGCGGGCCTGCCAGGCGTCACCCCCGCGGGTCCGCCGCACCGCCTGCGGGCGGCCGTCGGCGACCAGGTAATGCGGGGCGCCCCGGGTCACTGTGGTGGCGACCAGGTCTCCTGGGCGTGGCGCCGTGCCGCCCGGGGCGAAATGCACCAGGCGGTTGTCCCGGGCGCGGCCGGACAGCCGGTGCGTGGCGCCGTCCTTGCGGCCCTCGCCCTCGGCCACCAGCACCTCGACGTCGCGGCCGGTGAACGCCTCGTTCTCGGCCAGCGACACCTCCTCGACCAGCGCGGCGAGCCGCTGGTAGCGCTCGGCGACCACCCCGGCGGGCACCTGCCCGTCCATCCCGGCGGCCGGGGTGCCCGGGCGCGGCGAGTACTGGAAGGTGAACGCCCCGGCGAAGCGCGCCTGCCGGACCAGGTCGAGGGTGTCCTCGAAGTCACGCTCGGTCTCGCCGGGGAAGCCCACGATGATGTCGGTCGTGATCGCGGCGTCCGGCATGGCCGCCCGGACCCGGCCCAGGATGGCCAGGTACTTCTCCCGCCGGTAGGCGCGGCGCATGGCCCGCAGCACCGCGTCGGACCCGGACTGCAGCGGCATGTGCAGCTGCGGCATGACGTTCGGCGTCTCGGCCATCGCGGCGATCACGTCGTCGGTGAAGTCGCGCGGATGCGGCGAGGTGAAGCGCACCCGCTCCAGCCCGTCGATCCCGCCGCAGGCGCGGAGCAGCTTGCCGAACGCCAGCCGGTCGCCGAAACCCACCCCGTAGGAGTTCACGTTCTGCCCGAGCAGGGTGACCTCGAGGACGCCGTCCTCCGCCAGCGCCCGGACCTCGGCCAGCACGTCACCCGGCCGCCGGTCCTCCTCCCGGCCGCGCAGGCTGGGCACGATGCAGAAGGTGCAGGTGTTGTTGCAGCCCACCGAGATGGCCACCCACGCGGAGTAGCTCGACTCCCGGCGGGCGGGCAGCACCGACGGGAAACGCTCCAGCGACTCGGCGATCTCCACCTGCGCGGCTTCCTGCACCCGGGCCCGCTCCAGCAGGGCCGGCAGGGAGCCGATATTGTGCGTGCCGAAGACGACATCGACCCACGGCGCGCGCTCGGCGATCCCGGCCCGGTCCTTCTGGGCCAGGCAGCCGCCCACGGCGATCTGCATGCCCGGCCGGGACTGTTTCACCGGCAGCAGATGACCCAGGTTGCCGTACAGCCGGTTATCGGCGTTCTCGCGGACCGCGCACGTGTTGAATACGACTACGTCCGCGGGTTCCCCGCCGGGAGCGCGCTGGTAGCCGGCGTCTTCGAGCAGGCCAGCCAGACGCTCGGAGTCGTGCATGTTCATCTGGCACCCGTAGGTGCGTATCTGATACGTGCGGGAGGCGCTCATTTCGCATCCGAGGGTACGCGCACTGCACAGCATGTCCGGAATCTCCCCAGGGAGTCCCCTGGCATGTCCGGAATCTCCCGTGGCCGACCCCGCGAATGGTAGACGATATCCCCTATGACAGACAGCGTTTCAGCACCCACGATCCCCTACGGCGCCTGGCCCTCCCCCATCACGGCGGCCGACGTCGCGCGGGGCCAGGTGCTGATCTCCTACCCCATGGTCACCGGGACGGACGTGTGGTGGCAGGAGGGCCGCCCGGACGAGGGCGGCCGGGTGACGGTGGTGTGCCGTGACGAGGCCGGTCATCAGCAGGCCATGCTGCCCGCGCCGTGGAACGCGCGGACCCGGGTGCATGAATACGGCGGGCGGGCCTACCTGCCGGTGCCCGGCCGGGCGCCGGAGAGCACCGGCGGGGCCGCGGCCGGGCCAGGCCCGGCGGAACGCCGCATTGTTTTTGCGAACTATGAGGACCAGCGCCTGTACCTGGCGACGGGGTACGTGACGGCCGGGCCGGCGAGCGCGGAGCCGGTGAGTGCGGGGCCGGTGAGCTTGGGGTCGGCGAGTGCCGGGCCGGTGGGTGCGGGGCCGGCGGACCCGCCGGGCCCGGGGGTCCCGGCGCCGCTGACGCCGGCGCCGACGGAGAGCGCGCCGGCCGCGCTGCGCTTCGCGGATTTCATCCTGTCCGCGGACGGCCAGGAGGTGTGGTGCGTCCAGGAGCGGCATGAGGGCGGCAAGATCACCCGCAGCCTGGTCGCCGTTCCGCTGGACGGGAGCGCGGCCGAAAACCCGGAGGCTATCCGCGAACTGGTCAGCGGCCCGGATTTTTTCGCCTTCCCGACGTTGTCACCCGATGGGAGCAGCCTGGCCTGGATCTGCTGGAACCATCCCCGGATGCCCTGGGACGGGACCGAATTGCGGGTGGCCAGTATTTCTGACCGGGTACTGGGGCGCGGGCGGCTGGTTAAGGGCGGGATGAGAGAGTCCGTGCTGGCGCCGGTGTGGCGCGACGAGACCAGCCTGTACGTGGCCTCGGACTGGCCCGGCTGGTGGAACCTGTACCAGGTCGGCCTGGTCGGCGAGCCGGCCCAGGCGCTGTACCCGGCCGAGGAGGAGTTCGCCGAGCCGCTGTGGCAGCTGGGCGGGCGGCCGTACGCGATGCTCGGTGACGGCCGGCTGGCCGTCCTGCACGGCCAGGGCGGCATGCGGCTGGGCCTGCTCGACCCGGAGACGGGCGACCTGGACGACCTGGACGTGCCGTTCCAGGAGTTCCGGTCCGGGGTGTCCGCCGACGGGACCACGATCGTCGCGGTGGCCGGCGGCCCGCAGGTCCCCCTGTCCGTGGTCCGCATCGACGCGGCCACCGGGAAGTCCGAGGTGCTGCGCCGCGAGTCCGACGACATCCCGGACCCCGGCTACCTGCCGGTGCCGAGCCAGGTCAAGCTGGAGGGCCAGTACGGGCGCAACGTGCACGCGCTGGTGTACCCGCCGACGCACCCGGACGCGGTGGCCCCGGACGGGGAACTGCCGCCCTACATCGTCTGGGCCCACGGCGGCCCGACCTCCCACGTGGTCGGCCTGCTCGACCTGGAGAAGGCCTACTTCACCAGCCGCGGCATCGGCGTCATCGACGTGAACTACGGGGGCTCCACCGGGTACGGCCGCAGTTACCGGGAGCGGCTGCGCATGCAGTGGGGCGTGGTGGACGTCGAGGACGCGGTGGCCGCCGGGCTGGCCCTGGCCGACAAGGACCAGGCCGACCCGCGCCGCCTCGGGATCCGGGGGGCGTCGGCGGGCGGCTGGACCGCGCTGGCCGCCGTGACCACGCAGGCAGCCAGGCACCCGGTGTTCAGCGCGGCAGCGTCGTATTTCGGGGTGGCTGATCTGCGCGAGTTCGCGGCCGAGACGCACGACTTCGAGTCGCACTACCTGGACGGCCTGATCGGCCCGCTGCCCGGGTTCGAGTACGTGTACGCGGAGCGCTCCCCGGCCGGCCACGTGACCGACGCGACCTGCCCGGTCCTGCTGCTCCAGGGTCTCGACGACCCGATCGTGCCGCCCCGGCAAGCCGAGAGCATCGCGGCCGACCTGTCCGCCCACGGCATCCGGCACGCGCTGCTCACGTTCAAGGGCGAGTCGCACGGGTTCCGGCGCACGGAGACGATCATCGCCGCGCTGGAGGCCGAGCTGTCGTTCTACGGGCAGGTGCTCGGGTTCACCCCGCCCGGCATCCCGCAGCTGACCCTGACCGAGCCCAAACAGGCGGCTGGGCGGGCGCGGCCGGCCCAGGAAACGCCGGCCGCTCAGGGAGAGGCGCCGCCGCGCGGGGAAGCCGAGGCCCGCGCAGAGGCCAGGATCGGCGGATCCGCGGCGGCCCGGGACGGGGGCGCTCCGGCCGGTCCGGCGCCGGCCGGAGCGGGCCAGCGGGCCGGGGTGGCCAACTCCGCAGGCTGACCGCTCCGGGTCAGCGGGCGAACTCGGTGGCGCGTGATTCCCGGACGACCGTGACCCGGATCTGGCCTGGGTAGGTCAGTTCCTCCTCGACCTGCTTGGCCACGTCCCGCGCGATCACCTGGGCCTGGATGTCGTCCACCCGCTCCGGCTTGACCATGACGCGGATCTCCCGGCCGGCCTGCATGGCGAATACCTTCTCCACCCCGGGCTGGGCGGTGGCGATCTGCTCCAGCCGCTCCAGCCGCTTCACGTACGCCTCCAGGGACTCGCGCCGGGCCCCCGGGCGGCCGCCGCTGATCGCGTCCGCGGCCTGGGTGAGCACGGCCTCGACCGTGCGGACCTCGACCTCATTGTGGTGGGCCTCGATGGCGTGCACCACGTCCGCGGGCTCGCCGTAGCGCCGCGCGATCTCCGCGCCGATCAGGGCGTGGCTGCCCTCGACCTCATGGGTCAGGGCCTTGCCCACGTCGTGCAGGACCGTGCAACGTTTCAGCAGGGCCGGGTCCATGCCGAGCTCGCTGGCCATCATGCCCGCGATGTGCGCGGACTCGACCAGGTGGCGGAGCACGTTCTGGCCGTAGGAGGTGCGGTAGCGCAGCCGGCCGAGCAGGGTGACCAGCTCCGGGTGCAGGTCGGTGATGGACAGCTCCACCAGGGCGTCCTCACCCGCGCGCACGCACAGCTGCTCCACCTCGCCCTTGCTGCGCTCGTAGGCTTCCTCGATGCGCTGCGGGTGGATCCGGCCGTCCAGGACGAGCCGTTCCAGGGTGAGCCGCCCCACCTCGCGGCGCACCGGGTCGAAGCAGGAGAGCAGGACGGCCTCGGGGGTGTCGTCGATGATGAGATTGACCCCGGTGACGGACTCGAAGGCCCGGATGTTGCGGCCTTCCCGGCCGATGATCCGGCCCTTCATCTCGTCACCCGGGAGGTGCAGCACCGAGACGACCGACTCGCTGGTCTGCTCGCTGGCCACCCGCTGGATGGCCAGGGTCACGATCCGCCGCGCACGTTCCTCGCCGTCCCGCCGGGCCGCGTTCTCGGTCTCCCGGACCAGCAGGGCCGCCTCACGCTTGGCCTGATTCTGGATGCCCGAGACGAGTTCCGACTTGGCCTGGTCCGCGGTGAGCCCGGCGGCCTGCTCCAGGACCTGGCGGCGTTCCTCGTCCAGCCGGTCCAGGTCGGCGCGCCGGGTTTCCAGGTCGCGGCGGGTCTGGTCCAGGCCCGCCGAGCGTTCCTCCAGCTTCCCGAACTCAGCGTCCAGGCGGCTCTCCCGCTCGGCCAGCCGGGCCTCGCGCCGCTCGAGATCGGCGCGCAGCTCGCGGGCCTCGTTCCGGACGGTCCGCAGTTCCTCGTCGGCGTCGCGGCTGGCCAGGGCGGCCCGCTCGGCGGCTTTCTCGGCGGCCAGGGCGGCTTCGCGCACGATGGCAGCGGCCTCCGTCTCCGCGCGGGACCGGACCTGATCGGCTTCCTGGCTGGCTTCCTCGATTGCCCGCTGGGCCGCGGCCGCGGCCTCCGCGCTGGCCGTCTCGGCGGCGGCCGTCTCGGGCGGCGGGGGACGCAGGCACGGCAGGCTGGTCCCGGGCCGGCGGCCTGCGGAGCACCACGATCAGCGCGAACACGGCAGCCAGCAGTCCGACAGCCCCGATAACGAGAGAGATTGTGCTGCTCATGGCACACCCCAATCCTGCTCGCCGGCCCCGGCACCAGGGTGTGGTGCCAGGGGTAACCCTGGAGCGAGGGGTCATGCCCGCCATCGGCCGGCCGCAGCGTGGCGGCCGCCCGCGCAACTGACTCAAGGCCCGGCGCGTGCTCCGCGATGGCACCGCCCGCCTGGCCGGCCCATCCGGGCCAGTGCAGCCCAGGCTGGCTGACCTGGTCCGGCTGATCAGGTCAGCTGGCCCAGGCAGGCATGACCAGCCCAGGCCGGTAGCCGCCCGGCGCGGCTTGCCGGGCCACCCGGCCGAGCACCGGGCGTCCAGCGCTGGCCGGAGCGTTGCGCCGCCTTTCGCAGAAGCACGCGAACCTAAGTCCCGGCCGGGCCCTAACCCGGCCGTCCTGCATGGCCCGGCCAGGTCCCTGCGCAGGGACCCGAACGGGCCTATCACCCCGGGTGAGCGTCCCCGCCCGGGCCACAATCAGTCAAAGTCCGTGACGTTCATCCCGCCACGAGCCGTATTTACTCGTTTTCATCCGCATGGCGCGGAGTAACACCTCGCTGCCGTGAGGTTAAGCGGAGATAACGTTTTGGGCAAGCATTCCGTCGTGATGTTCTTGACTCTTACCCTGCGCGACTGATCGGCTACCAAGCATCCGCATCCGGGCTGAACTGAGCCCTGGAACGCCCTATGCCGGGTCCGCATCCGTATCGGCCATGGTCAGCGCCATGTCATCAAGATCGATCCCGGCCGCCGCGGCGTCGGCGCCCTCCTGGTCGAGTGCCTCACGGACCACACGGTAGGCGATCGGCGCCGGATACCCCTTCCGGGCCAGCAACCCGACCAGCCGCCGGACGCGGGTCGGCAGCGGCTTGCCCCGGCTGGCCGCGAGGCCCTTCGCCACCAGCCGCCGGGCGGTGTCGATCTCGTCGGCGGGATCGAGGGCGCTCACCGCCGCGCTGATCTCCTCGCCGTCCACGCCACGCTGCTTGAGCTCAGCCGAGAGCGCCCGCCGGGCCAGCCCCCGGCCGTGGTGCCTGGACTCGACCCACGCGCGGGCGAACGCCGCGTCGTCGATCAGGCCCACCTCGGTGAAGCGGGCCAGGACCGTGGCGGCCGCGTCCTCGGGCACGCCGCGGCGGTGCATGGCCTCCGCGAGCTGGGCCCGGGTCCGCGGCCGCCCGGTGAGCAGCCGCAGGCAGAGCTGCCGGGCCTGCTCTTCGGGGTCCATGGCGCCGCCGTCGTCCGCCTCGCCCGGCCGGGCCCGCCCGTCCGGATCCGGCCCGGCCCGCGGGCCGGGCCGGGACACCGCGCGCGGCCTGGTCGCCGGCCGGTCAGGCACCGCCGCTCACGCCAGCCGGCGCGGCCGCACCCCGGGCCGTGGCCGCACGGCCCGCCGCCGCCCGGCCCACGGGCGCACCCGCCACGGGACCACCGGCTGCCGACCCGTTGGCCGGCGACCCGTTGGCCGCTGACCCATTGGCGCCGGCCCCGGCGGCCGGGGCGGCCTCCGCGTCAACGCGCGGCCCGATACCGAGCTTCTCCTTGATCTTCTTCTCGATCTCGTTCGCGAGGTCCGGGTTGTCCCGCAGGAAGTTGCGGGAGTTCTCCTTGCCCTGGCCGAGCTGATCGCCTTCGTAGGTGTACCAGGCCCCCGACTTGCGGACGATCGACTGCTCGACCCCCAGGTCGATCAGGCCGCCTTCCCGGCTGATGCCGGTCCCGAAGATGATGTCGCACTCCGCGACCTTGAACGGCGGGGAGCACTTGTTCTTGACCACCTTGATCCGGGTCCGGCTGCCCACGGCCTCGGTGCCGTCCTTCAGGGTCTCGATCCGGCGCACGTCCAGCCGCACCGACGCGTAGAACTTGAGCGCCCGGCCGCCGCTGGTGGTCTCGGGCGAGCCGAACATGACCCCGACCTTCTCGCGCAGCTGGTTGATGAAGATCGCGGTGGTCTTGGTCTGGCTCAGCGCGCCGGTGATCTTCCGCAGGGCCTGGGACATCAGCCGGGCCTGGAGGCCCACGTGGCTGTCGCCCATCTCGCCCTCGATCTCGGCCCGGGGCACCAGCGCGGCCACCGAGTCGATGACGACGACGTCGATCGCCCCGGAGCGGATCAGCATGTCCGCGATCTCCAGGGCCTGCTCCCCGGTGTCCGGCTGGGAGACGAGCAGCGCGTCGGTGTCCACGCCGAGCTTCTTCGCGTAGTCCGGGTCCAGCGCGTGCTCGGCGTCGATGAACGCGGCGATCCCCCCGGCCTTCTGCGCGCTAGCCAGCGAATGCAAGGCGAGCGTAGTTTTCCCGCTCCCCTCGGGTCCGTAGATCTCGACGACCCGGCCGCGGGGCAGGCCGCCGATGCCCAGCGCGACGTCCAGCGCGATGGAGCCGGTGGGGATCACTTCCATCGGGGCGCGGACCTCGTCGCCGAGCCGCATGATCGAGCCCCGGCCGAATTGCCGTTCGATCTGGGCGAGCGCAGTCTCCAGGGACTTGTCCCTGTCACCGCCGGTCCGGTTGACTGCCCTGTCGCTGCCTGCCATGGGAACTCCCGTTGGATTCAAGAGCTTGCTAGCTGGTTCGGTTGCCGGTCCAGAAGCTACGTGCCGCCACCGACAATTCCGCGCGCTGCTGCTGTGCTGCCGTCTGCTGTCGCCGTGCCGCGGGTCGAGGCCACGGAAAGGAGACCCCGAATGGCCGTCCCAGGCCACTACCCTAAGCGAACATCTGTTCGACCGTGGCGCCAACACGCCGCATCCCCGGAGAAAATTCGCCCCGGCCCCGCCGGCGCTCCGCCCGGGCCGAGGAGATGACGTAGGTCGCATGCGGCGTGACGTGCACGTGCCGCCCCCGTCCGGGGGCACGCGCCCGGGGTCACCAGGCGAACTCAGCGCAGGTTCGGCGGGACGTCGAACTCCTTGCAGACCGCCCGCCACACGGTCTTGGCCTCGACCCCGTCCGCCAGGGCCTGGTCGACGGTCCGCTCTCCCAGCTCGGACAGGACATGGTCCTTGGCCACACTGCTCGCGTACGCGTCACCGAACTGCGCGCGCATCCGCGTCCAGAACTCGCTGAGCCGCACGGCCCTCCCCTGATGGCCTACCCCAGGACCCCCGGCCCCCCGATCCATCCTGCGGGCGAGAGTACCGGCGTCCGCACGGCAACCCCAACCCGGAGCCCGCCCGGAGCGGGCCCCGGGCGGCGACCAACGTTTGTAACAAACGATGAGGAATGTACTTAGTTCTGCTGGGGAAGGGTCTTGAGGGGTGCCCCGCAATGGCATGAGAGAATTTCGTAGTTCCTGGGCGCATCCGATTCGGCACGGCCTGCCCGCTTCGCGGGCAGCACTGACGCTGGCCTGGGGAGAGCAGATGGACCGATCAGCCGAGGACGGGGGCGGTCCCCCGACGGCGGTGGCGCCGGGCCCGGCTGCCTCGCATCCCGTGGCCGTCCCCCAGCAGCGCAGCCCAGGCTCGGGCACCTCGAGCACGGGCACCTCAAGCACGGGCACCTCAAGCACGGGCACCTCCGGCGTATCCTCCACGGACACTCCCCCCGGCCCACCAGATCCCCCAGGTCAGCAGCCCGGCGCGCCGCGCCGGGCCACCGACGGCGTCGCGGTGGCCGCCCTGGTCTCGGGCATCATCCCCGCGATCCCCGTCACCCTGGTCCTCGGGCCGCTGGCCCTGATCCGGGTCGGGCGGTCCGGGGCGCGCGGCCGCGCCCTGGCCATCACCGGCATGGTGCTGGCGGGCCTGTGGATCGTGGCCGGCGCGATCGTGGCCGCCGCCATCATCACCCGTCCCCCGCCGCCCAAGCCGGTCACGCTGCCACCGGTGTTCAGCCTGCGGGCCGGCCAGTGCGTCGACTCCGGCGCCGGCGGGATCAGCGGCGTGCACGTGGTCAGCTGCGGGCAGGCGCACGACGCCGAGGTGTTCGCCACGTTCCGGGTCGGCCGGCTCGCGCTACCCCGGTGCGGCGGCCCTGCAGCAGCGCGCCAGCCAGGGCTGCGTCACCCGGCTCACCGGCTACCTCAATCCCCAGCTGCCCGCGGACTCGCTGGCGCAGTCCTACATCTACCCCGGCGCCGGAGCCTGGTCGGCGGGTGAGCGCACCGTGGTCTGCACCGTCCGCAGCACCTCCGGCCCGCTGGTCGGCTCGGTGCGCGCCGCCCCCTGACCAGGCCCGCCAGCCTGACCAGGCCCCGGCCAGGCCCTGACCGCCCCCTGACCAGGCACTCTGACCGGGCCTTCCACCTGTTCGGCAGCGTGTTCCAATCCGGCATAAGGACCAGCGGGTTTTAGTTATCCTAGAGGCAATGTCACGACGTACCCCGAAGCCTGAGAACATCACGCCGGCGGCCCCGGACGGCATCGCCGCGGCCGCCGCGAGCAAGGACCCCCTGGAGAGCTTCAGCGCGGCCACCCGGGACTGGTTCTCGGCCGCGTTCGCCGCCCCCACGCAAGCGCAGGCCCAGGCCTGGGCAGCGATCAGCAAGGGCGAGAACACCCTGGTCATCGCGCCCACCGGGTCGGGCAAGACCCTGTCCGCGTTCCTGTGGGCCCTGGACCGGCTGGCCGCGTCACCCGCCCCGGCGGACCCCAAGCAGCGCTGCCGCGTGCTGTACATCTCGCCGCTGAAAGCGCTCGCGGTCGACATCGAACGGAACCTGCGCGCCCCGCTGACCGGGATCCGGCACACCGCGCAGGCCATGGGGGCACCCGAGCCCGACATCCGGGTCGCGGTGCGCACCGGGGACACCGCCGCCGAGGAACGCCGCCGGCTGGCCACCAGCCCGCCGGACATCCTCATCACCACGCCCGAATCACTGTTCCTCCTGCTCACCTCCAAGGCGCGGGACGCGCTGCGCGCGGTGGACACCGTCATCGTCGACGAGGTGCACGCGCTGGCCGGGAACAAGCGCGGCGCGCACCTGGCCCTGTCGCTGGAACGGCTGGACGCGCTGACCGCGGACCGCGGCCCGGCCCAGCGGATCGGCCTGTCGGCCACGGTCCGCCCGGCGGCCGACGTGGCCTCGTTCCTGGGCGGCGCCCGCCCGGTGACCATCGCCGCCCCGCCCAGCAGCAAGCAGATCGACCTGAGCATCGTGGTCCCGGTCGAGGACATGACCGACCTCGACCAGCCGGCCGGCCACGCGGACGGCACGCAGGACGGCCAGGCCACCCGCCGGTCCATCTGGCCGCACGTGGAGGAGCAGGTCCTCGACCTGATCGAGCAGCACCGCTCCACGATCGTGTTCGCCAACTCCCGCCGGCTGGCCGAGCGGCTGTGCGCCCGGCTCAACGAGCTGGCCGCCGAGCGCGCCGAACTCCGGGGCGGCACCCCGGCCGGCGAGCCCGCCCCGGGCGGTCAGGCCGGCCCGCCCGCCCAGATCATGGCCCAGGCCGGCGCCACCGGCGGCGCGCCTCTCGAGGTGGCCCGGGCCCACCACGGCTCGGTGTCCCGGCAGGAACGGGCCCAGATCGAGGAAGCCCTCAAGGCGGGCCGGCTCCCCGCCGTCGTCGCCACGTCCAGCCTGGAACTCGGCATCGACATGGGCGCGGTCGACCTGGTCATCCAGGTCGAGTCGCCGCCCTCGGTGGCGAGCGGCCTGCAGCGCACCGGCCGGGCCGGGCACAACGTCGGCGACGTGAGCCGCGGCGTCATCTTCCCCAAGTACCAGGGCGACCTGGTCCAGGCCGCGGTGGTGGCCCGGCGGATGCGCGGCGGCCAGATCGAGTCACTCAGCATCCCCCGCAACCCGCTGGACGTGCTCGCCCAGCAGATCGTCGCGATGACCGCGCTGGACGACTGGTCCGTGGACGACCTGCACCAGGTGGTGCGCCGGGCCGCGCCGTTCGCCGGCCTGACCCGGCCGGTGCTCGAGGCCGTGCTGGACATGCTGGCCGGGCGGTACCCGAGCGAGGAGTTCGCCGAGCTGCGGCCCCGGCTGGTCTGGGACCGCACCACCGGCATGCTGCACGGCCGCCCCGGCGGCCAGCGGCTGGCCGTGACCAGCGGCGGCACCATCCCCGACCGCGGCCTGTTCGGCGTGTTCCTGGCCGCGTCGCAGCGCGGCGACGGCCGGAACTCCCACCGGGTCGGCGAGCTCGACGAGGAGATGGTCTACGAGTCCCGGGTCGGTGACGTGTTCGTGCTCGGCGCGAGCTCGTGGCGGATCGAGGAGATCACCGCCGACCAGGTGCTGGTCTCCCCGGCCCCGGGCCAGCCGGGCAAGCTCCCGTTCTGGCACGGTGACGCGCCGGGGCGGCCCGCGGAGCTGGGCCGGGCGCTGGGCGCGTACTGCCGCGAGCTGTCCGAGGCCGGTGAGCAGGAGGCCACCGCGCGGCTGCGTGCCGACGGCCTGGACGAGCTGGCCGCCGCGAACCTGGTCCGCTACCTGACCGCGCAGCGGGAGGCCACCGGGTACGTGCCGGACGACCGCACGCTGGTCATGGAGCGGTTCCGCGACGAGCTGGGTGACTGGCGGCTGGTGCTGCACAGCCCGTTCGGCGCGCAGGTGCACGCCCCGTGGGCGCTGGCCATCGCGGCCCGGCTGCGCGACCGCTACCCGGGCATGGACGTGCAGGCCATGCACACCGACGACGGGATCGTGATCCGCGTCCCGGACACCGAGGAGCCGCCGCCGACCGGCATCGCCGAGCTGCAGCCCGAGGAGATCGAGCAGCTGGTCACCGACGAGCTGGGCAGCTCGGCCCTGTTCGCCTCGCGGTTCCGCGAGTGCGCGGCCCGCGCGCTGCTGCTGCCCCGGCGCCAGCCGGGCCGGCGCAGCCCGCTGTGGCAGCAGCGGCAGCGTTCCGCGCAGCTGCTGTCGGTGGCCCGCAAGTACGGCACGTTCCCGATCGTGCTGGAGACCGTGCGCGAGTGCCTCCAGGACGTGTTCGACGTCCCGGGCCTGATCAGCCTGATGAAGGAGCTGGCCAGCCGGAAGATCCGCCTGGTCGAGGTGGAGACCCCGGCGCCGTCCCCGTTCGGGCGCTCGCTGCTGTTCCGCTACGTCGGCGCGTTCATGTACGAGGGCGACGCGCCGGTGGCCGAGCGCCGGGCCCAGGCGCTGGCCCTGGACTCCTCGCTGCTGGCCGAGCTGCTCGGCCAGGCGGACCTGCGCGAGCTGCTGGACCCGGCCGTGGTCGAGCAGACCGAGCGGGAGCTGCAGCGGCTCACGCCCGAGCGGGCCTGCCGTGACCTCGAAGGCGTGGCCGACCTGCTGCGCGGCATCGGGCCGGTGTCCGTGGCCGAGGTGGCCGAGCGCAGCCAGGACCCGGACGCGGCCGCGGGCTGGCTGGGCGAGCTGGCCCGGCAGCGGCGGGCGCTGGAGTTCCGGATCGCCGGCGAGGCCCGGTGGGCCGCGATCGAGGACGCCGGCCGGCTGCGCGACGCGCTGGGCGTGCCGCTGCCCCCGGGCGTCCCCGCCGCGTTCACCGAGCCGGTCCCCGACCCGCTCAGTGACCTGGTGGCCCGCTACGCCCGCGGGCACGGCCCGTTCATGACCGCGGACCTGGCCAGGCGGTACGGGCTCGGGGTGGCGGTGGTCACCGGCACGCTGCGGCGGCTGGCCGCCGAAGGACGGGTCGCCGAGGGCGAGTTCATTCCCGGCCGGCGCGGCACGCAGTGGTGCGACACCACGGTGCTGCGCACGCTGCGCCGCCGCTGCCTGGCCAAGCTCCGCAAGGAGGCCGAGCCGGTCCCGCCGTCGGCGCTGGCCCGGTTCCTGCCCGCGTGGCAGAACGCGGCGCAATCCGCTCCAGGTCAGGCCGCCGCAGGCCCGGGCGGCGCGCGGGGCCGCACCCGCGGGCCGAGGGCCAGCGCGGACACCGTGTACGAGGCCATCGACCAGCTGGCCGGGGCGGCCATGCCCGCGTCGGCGCTGGAGACCCTGATCCTGCCGGGCCGGGTGCCCGGCTACCAGCCCGCGATGCTGGACGAGCTGACCGCGGCCGGGGAGGTCGTGTGGTCCGGTGCGGGCGGGCTGCCCGGCGGGGATGGCTGGGTGGCGCTGGCCCCGGCGGACACCGCGCCGCTGCTGCTGCCCGAGCCGGCCGAGATCACGCTGACCCCGCTGCACGAGGCGGTGCTGGCCGCGCTGGACGGCGGCGGCGGGATGTTCTTCCGGATGCTGGCCGACCGGGCCGCCGCGCTGCTGCCCGAGGGCGAGCGCCAGGAGGCCGCCGACGCCACCGTCGCCGCGGCCATCTGGGACCTGGTCTGGGCGGGCCGGCTGCACCAACGACACGCTGGCCGCGCTGCGCACGGTGCTGGGCACCGGCCGGCCCGTGGCCGCCACGGCGGCGAGCCCGCATCCGCCCGTCGCGCGCCGCCGGGGCGGGGCGCGGCCGGGTACCCGCGGCCGCGGCCTCGGCCGGCCGTCCATGCCGTCCCGGACCGGGCCTCCCACGGTCACCGGCCGCTGGTCCCTGGTGCCGCCCGCCGACGCGGACCCGACCCGGCGGATGCACGCGCTGGCCCGGACCCTGCTGGACCGGCACGGGATCCTGATCCGCGGCGCGGTCTCCGCGGAACGGGTGCCGGGCGGCTTCGCCGCGATCTACCCGGTGCTGCGGGCCATGGAGGACGCGGGCCAGTGCCGCCGCGGCTACTTCGTGGAGGGCCTGGGCGCCGCGCAGTTCGCGCTGCCCGGCGCGGTGGACCGGATGCGCGCACTGGCCGTGGAGGCCGACGAGGGCGCAACCCCCGCCGATCCGTGGGCGCGCCCGGGCGATCCGGCTGCGGGCCCGCCCGTCCCCGGCTTTTTCCGCAACGAAAACCGTCCGGGCCAGGCCCCCGGCGTCACCGTGCTCGCCGCGGGCGACCCGGCCAGCCCGTTCGGGGCGGCCCTGCCCTGGCCCGAGCGGCCCGGGGAGACCCCGGGCGGCCACCGGCCGGGCCGCAAGGCCGGTGCCCTGGTCGTCCTGGCCGGGGGTGAACTGGTGCTCTACGTCGAGCGGGGCGGCAAGACCCTGCTGTCCTGGACCAGTGACCCGGCGGTGCTCGGGCCGGCCGCGGCCGCGCTGGCCGGCGCGGCCCGGGGCGGGGCGCTAGGGCGGCTCACGATCGAGCGGGCCGACGGCTCGGCCGTGCAGGACTCCCCGCTGGCCCAGGCGCTGGAGGAGGCCGGCTTCCGGCCCACTCCCCGCGGGCTGCGGCTGCGCGCGCAAGTGGCGTGATCCCGCGGCCACCGGTGGCGCGCCCTTCGGCCCCCGGTAGCGTGATCCCGTGGCCCGCAGTGGGGTGCCCCGCAGGCCGGGGCCTGCAACGGCCGGCGGCGGCAGGGTGAAATCAGCCGCCAGAAACGCCATTCTGCCTGCGCCGGGGGCCGCAATAGGGCACCTTTTCCCAGGGGGAACCGGCAACGCGTGATGTCGCCTGGCCTCCAGCCACACGTGGCCCGCGAGCGGCTCCGGCCGCCCGCGCGCGCGAGGACAGGAGGGCGCCGTGGCCAACGCGCAGGGCATTGACCTCTCGAGCTTCCAGCCGTCGTTCGACTGGTCCGCCGAAAAGGGGCGAATTTCGTTCGCCTTCATGAAAGCGACCGAAGGTGCGACGGTCACGGACCCTTCTTTCGCCGCCAACTGGCAGCAGGCGAAGGCCCTGGGGATCGTCCGCGGCGCCTACCACTTCGCGCACCCGAAGAACGGGGCGGCCACCGACTCCCGGGCGTTCCTGGATGTGGTCCGGCCGCACGGCCTGACCGCCGGTGACCTGCTCGCCCTGGACCTGGAGGTGTCGGACGGGCTGAGCCCGGCGCGGGTCGCGGAGTACGCGCGGAACTGGTGTGCGGACGTGCAGAAGGCCACCGGGCACACGCCGGTCGTGTACACGTTCCTGAGCTTCGCCCAGCAGGGCAACTGCGCCGGCCTGGGCCACTACCCGCTGTGGATCGCGGAGCCGTCGGCCCCGGCGGGCCGGCCGGTGGTGCCAGCACCCTGGTCGACGTGGAAGTTCCATCAGTACGGCACGACCCGGGTGGGCACCAACACGGTCGACGTGAACGTGTTCAACGGGGACACTGCCGCCCTGAAAGCGTTCGCTAACCCAGCACCACCCGCACCCAAGGAGGAAGCCGACGTGCAGAGCGGGTCCCTGAACAACGGCGCCAGTGCCGTCACCGCGATCGCCATCCCGTTCGGCAGCGCCAAGGAGATCGGTTTCGCCTGCGACAACGGGGTGCAGGGACTGCCGACCGCCCGGTTGCGCGTGGCGGTCTTCGACGGCCACTGGACGGTGCACAACCCGGTGGTGGTGGACAGCAGCCAGGGCCAGACGGTGATCAAGTTCGGTAACGCGTCGAAGACGTCGGTGGTGTCGGTCGAGCGGCTGGACGCGGGCACCGTAAGCGTGGGCTACCAGGTCTCCTAAGCTTCGGGGTGTGAACGGCACCCCGCCCACGATCTACGACGTGGCCGCGATCGCGGGCGTGTCCATCGCCTCGGTGTCCCGGGTCCTCAACGGGACCGGCAGCCCGCGCGCGGACACCCGGGATCGCGTGCTGCGGGCCGTGGCCGAGCTGGGCTTCGTGCCGGACGGCGCGGCCCGGGCGCTGAGCGTCAAGCTCAAGGAAACGGTCGGGGTGGTCTACCGGCGTGTGCCCAAGAAGACCTCCGCCGTGGTGTTCGCCGAGGAGGACGAGAACCTCCAGTTCGCCGACATCATGAACCGGGGCATCGAGGTGACGGCCCAGCGCAGCGGGTTCAGCCTGCTGATCAGCTCGGTGGCGGCCGAGGACGCCGACGCGGGCCGGCGCATGCTGGCCCTGGCCGGCAAGTGCGACGGGCTGATCGTGCACGACATGGTCCTGGACGCCCGCCAGCTGGACCGGCTCGGGCAGCAGATCCCGGTGGTCAACCTGGCCGGGATCACCACCCCGCACACGGCCAGCGTGCGCGGCGACAGCGAGACGGGCATGCGTGAGCTGATGCGGCACCTGACCCGCGATCACGGGTACCGCACGATCGGGTACCTGGCCGGCGTGGCGGACAGCCCGGACAACGTGACCCGCCGGGCGGTAGTGGAGGCCGAGGCCCGCGCCGCGGGCGCGGAGCTGGCCGCGGGCCCGCAGTGGCAGGGCAGCTACTACGCCGACGGCGGCGCCCACGTCATCGATGCCCTGCTCGGCTCGGGCCGGCCCCTGCCCCGGGCCATCATCTGCGCCAACGATCTCGCCGCGCTCGGCGCCCTGCACCGGCTGGCCCGCCGCGGCGTGGACGTGCCGGGCGAGGTGGCGGTGACCGGCTTCGACGACATCCCGGTCGCGCGGCGGCTCCGGCCCGGGCTGACCACCGTCCGCCAGCCCATCCAGGAGCTGGGGGCCACCGCGTTCGAGCTGCTCGAGTCGCTGGTCCGCAACGGCCAGCCGGAGCCGCGGGACGTCGTCCTGCCCACCAGCCTCATCGTCCGGGAGAGCTGCGGGTGCGCGGGAACACCCGGGAGGGCTTCCCGGCAGGGCGGCTAGCGAGGCCCGGCGTCCCGGCCGGCAGCGTCCCAGAGCACGGGCAGCGCCGGGGGCTTGCGGAACACTAGTCCGCGAGGGGCGACCGGATGATCCGGGTCGAGCCGCAGGCCGGGCAGGTAGCGGAGGACCGCGCCGAGCGCGGCGCGGGCTTCCAGCCGGGCCAGGTGCACACCCAGGCAGAAATGGGGGCCCCGGGCGAAGGCCAGGTTCTGGCCGGCGTTGCCGCGGCGCGCGTCGAAGCGGTCCGGGTCGGGGAAAGCGGCCGGGTCGCGTCCCGCGCCGGCCACCGAGACGCTGACCAGATCACCCCGGCTCACCGCGGCGCCGCCGAGCTCAGCGTCGCGGGTGGCGTAGCGGTCCACCACGGCGGCCGCGGGTTCCAGGCGCAGTGACTCCTCGATGGCCTGCGGCAGCA
>CAVQNH010000024.1:0-86391 GCA_963713815.1 uncultured Actinomycetes bacterium | reverse complement strand
CGCCGAGATCGCCGTGGTCCCCTCGCTTTATGAAGGATTTTCGTTGCCTGCCGTTGAACACATGGCCTCGGGGACACCGCTGATCGCCAGCCGCACCGGCGCGCTCCCCGAGGTCACGGGGGACGCCGCGGTCCTGGTGGAACCGGGGAACCCCGAGGCGCGCGGCGGCGCTCCGCGACCTGCTGATTCCCCCGCCGAGCGCGCCAGGCTGGGCGCGGCGGCGTGGCAGCGGGTGCAGGAGCGGTTCGCCTGGCCCGCCGTCGCCCGGGCCACGGTCGAGCGGTACCGCGAGGCGATGGCGCGCTTTCCCGCCGGGCCCGGCGCCGCGCATGGGTCACTTCCTTTCCGCAACGAGGACCGCTCGTGCTGACCGTTCACTTCAGCCGGCTGCGCGTCGGGGCCGGTGACCGGGTGCTCGACCTCGGCTGCGGCGCGGGACGGCACGCGTTCGAGGCGCTGCGCCGCGGCGGGTCCGTGGTGGCGCTGGACGCGGACGCGGGCGAACTGCGCGGGGTGGCCGACATGGCCGGGGCGATGGCCGCGGCTGGCGAGGTCCCGGCCGGGGCATCCGCCCGGACCGTGGGGACGCCACCCGGATGCCGTTCCCCGGCGGCGCGTTCGACCGGGTGATCGCGGCCGAGGTGCTGGAGCACATCCCGGACGACCGGCAGGCGCTGCGGGAGATCGCCCGGGTGCTGCGGCCCGGCGGCCAGGTGGCGGTGACGGTGCCCGCATGGCTGCCGGAGCGGATCTGCTGGCGGCTGTCTGACGACTATCACAATGTCCCGGGCGGTCACGTCCGCATCTACACCCGGGCCGAGATGGAGACCAAGCTGGCCCAGGCCGGGTTGCGGGTCGGCGGTCATCATCACGCGCACGGCCTGCACTCGCCGTACTGGTGGCTGAAGTGCTCGGTCGGGGTGCACGACGACGACCACCCGCTGGCCCGCGCGTACCACCGGCTGCTGGTGTGGGACATCATGAAGAAGCCCGCCGCGACCCGGCTGGCCCTGAGCGGCGCTGGAACCCGCTGATCGGCAAGAGCATCGTCATCTACGCGGACAAGCCGCCCGCGGGGAGGCCGGCCGTCTAGGGCGCCGGACCCGTTTCGCCCGGCGCCGGGGCGCCGTCCGGGCCGATGACGCGGCTGAGCGGGCGCATGCCATCGCCTGACTTCCTGGCCGGCGGGTGAGCGACGGTCATGCTGGCCCCCTGGGCCCGGCGCCAACTGCGGACAGTCGCGGGGCGGCTACGGCGCGCCGCTCCGGGGTGCCGGAAGTCCCGGATGTGCTGACCGCGACCGAGGTCCTGGCCACCGCGGAGGACATCGCGGACCGGCAGGAGCCGTGCGGCGCGATCAGCTGGCCGGACGGGCACATCGACGCCTGGGATCACGTCGAGTGCGCGATGGCGCTGTCCGTGTGCGGGCTGTCCGGCCCGGCCCGGCAGGCTTATGACTGGCTGCGCGCCACCCAGCGGGCCGACGGGTCGTGGCCGAAGCGGACCGAGGCGGGGGTGGTGACCGACGCCGCGTCCGAAAGCAACCAGACCGCCTACGTCGCGGTCGGGACCTGGCACGAGTACCAGCTCACCGGGACACCGCGTTCCTGGCCCAGATGTGGCCGGTGGTGCGCCGCGCGATCGGCTTCGTGCTGGACCTCGCGCGGCCCGGGGTGAGATCGTCTGGCAGCGTGCGGCGGACGGGACGCCTGCCGCGAAACGCGCTGCTGACCGGCTGCGCCAGCACGTACCAGAGCCTGGTCTGCGCGGTGCTGGCCTGGCCCGGCTGGCCCTGGTCGGCACCCGCAACCGCGCTGGGAGCAGGCCGCCCGGGCGGCTCGGTCACGTGGTGGCCTGCCACCCAGGGGCGTTCGCGGACAAGAGCCGCTTCTCGATGGACTGGTACTACCCGGTGCTGGCCTGCCTGGTGCGCGGCCCGGCGGCCCGGGCCCGGCTCGAGTCCGGGTGGGCCGACTTCGTGGTCCCCGGCCTGGGGGTGCGCTGTGTCAGCGACGAGCCGTGGGTCACCGGGGCGTAGACCTGCGAGCTGGTCATGGCGCTGGACGCCGCCGGGGACCCGGGCCGGGCCCTGGAGGTGTTCGGGGAGGTGCAGCACCTGCGCGATCCCGGCGGCGGGTACTGGACCGGGTGGCAGTACGAGAATCAGGCGCACTTCCCGGCCGAGCGGAGCAGCTGGACCGCGGCGGCCATGATCCTGGCCGCGGACGCCCTGTCCCGGACCACCCCGGCCTCCGGCCTGTTCCGCGACCTCCCCCCGGCCGACCGGATCTGGGCCGCCCCTGGCGGCCCCGGCGGCCCGGGCGGCGTGGCGCCGTGCGGATGCCCGGGACCAGGGTGACCCCCCGGGACTCAGCCGGGGGTGGCGGCGGTACGCTCCAGGACGCGGAGCGAGCCGTAGACGGCGACCTCGGCGAACTCCCCGGACGCGAGGGCCTGCTGATAGATCCGGTACGGGGCCTGGCCGCCGTCGGCCGGGTCGGGGAACACGTCGTGGATGGCCAGCGCACCACCGAGGGTCACCCAGGGCGACCAGTTCGCGTAGTCCGCCTGGGCGGCGGCGTCGGTGTGCCCGCCGTCGATGAACAGCATGCCCAGCGGCATCCGCCACAGCCCCGCGACCTCAGCGGAGCGGCCCACCACGGCGATGACCGGGGCTTCCAGCCCGGCCCCGGCGAGAGTGGCCCGGAAGCGGGCAGCGTGTCCAGCCGCCCGGTCCCGCTCGTCCACCAGCGTGGTGTCGTGGTACTCCCAGCCAGGCTGGTTCTCCTCCGACCCGTGGTGGTGATCCACGGTGACCACCATCTGGTCCGCGCCGCGGGCCGCGGCGGCCAGGTAGATCGTGGACTTGCCGCAGTATGTGCCGATCTCGACGACCGGACCGAGGGCCGCGTAGGCGGCCGCGGTCCGGTAGAGCGCCAGGCCCTCCTCGGGGGCATGAACCCCTTGGCCGCCTCGGCCGCCTGCCGCAGCCCGGCGGGCATGGGGGTCGCGGTCCCGGAACCGTGGCCATGGGTCCGCCTTCCTCCCGCCGCCCGGGACCGGCCCGGCCGCGGTACGACCGTAAACGTGTACGGCGGCTGGCGTGGCGGGCGGGCATGGAGCGGGGGGCGAGGAGGCAGCGCGATGCGCGTGGCGGTGGACCAGGATCTGTGCGAGGCCAACGGCGTATGCGCCTGCGCGGGCCCCGGAGGTCTTCGACCTGGATGACGAGGATTACCTGCACGTCCTGGTGACTCAGGGTGCCGCCCGGCCAGCACGGCGCGGTGCGGAGCGCGGTCGCGTCCTGCCCGAAACAGGCCCTCCGCCTGGAGGAGTGACGGGTCGGGGGACAGCGACGGCCGGGGACCGGGGCCGGGACGGGCCGGGGACCGGGGGACGGGCCGGGGACCGGGGACGGGCCGGGGGACCGGGGGACGGGCCGGGGGACCGGGGGACGGGCCGGGGGACCGGGGACGGGCCGGGTACGGGGACGGGCCGGGGACCGGGGACGGGCCGGGGGACCGGGGACGGGCCGGGGGACCGGGGACGGGCCGGGGACCGGGACGGGCCGGGCGCAGGACCCGCCGGCGAGGGCCACACCCAGCGCCACCGAGGATCGCGCCGCCGATGCGCACCCCGGCGCCGTGCTGCGGAAGCCATCCGGCCGCCGGTTTCCAGGCTGAGCATAGGGCGACCTGACCATCCAACGGCCACCACGGCCTCCCTGCGCCCCCACGTGCATGGCGCCGAGCGCGAAGCCGGCGGCGAGATTGTCCAGGCTGAGCGCGAACGCGCTGATGATCAGCCCGCCCAGGCTGTCCGTGGTGTGATGTGGCTGGCCGGGGCCGGGCGGGTCACCACCGGCCTGCGGCAGCCTGCTGCCAGGCCTGGATCACGGTGACGACGCCGATGCCGATCAGCACGGCGGCGCCGATCCAGCGGGCCAGGTGACCGATGCCGCCGGCCACGCCGGCACTGATGACGAGACCGACGATGGGCATGCCCGCCTCGAAGACCCCGAAGGTCAGCGCGACCCGGATGCGCGTCCGGGCCGTCACGCCACCGAAGCCGATGCCGATCGCGGCAGCCAGGTTGGACAGGCCTACCGAGGCCGCGACGAGCAGGAGGGCGAGCACGCGCTCAGGCTAGCGCCGGATTCCTGTCTGCCCGGGAGCAGGCTCAGGAGCCGGGCTCCTGCAGTTCGACCCGGTTCCCCGCCGGGTCCTCGAGGAACGACTGGCGTCCGGCGCCGACCTTGACCGGTTCGGTGACCGGAACCCCCAGGCCCCGCAGGTCAGCCACGGCCGCGTCGAGGTCGGTCACCGCCAGGGCGAAGTGCTGGCCCATCGACGGGGGCACATCCGCCTCGATCAGGTGGATCTGCTGGCTCCCGGCATCCAGCCAGGCCCCGCCGAAGCTGAAGTCCGGCCGGTCGGCACGCTCGGTCAGGCCGAGCACACGGGTGTAGAAGTCCAGCGCTGCCGGGACGTCACGGACGTTGAGCGAGACATGGTGCAGCCCGTCTGGTCGCATGAGCCCAGTCTCCCAGCCGGGGGGGCCTGCGGCCAGCCCGGGCGCGGGTGGGATCAGCCTGCCGTGGGATCCGTGACGCGGCCGAGGAACAGCGGCAGGCCGCTCTCCATGTCGGTGATGGCGAACAGGAACGGGCGGTCCACGACCACCTCCACCGGCGGCTCGGGGTTCATGAACCGGGCCGACGCCTTCATGATCACGGCCGTGGCCGCGGCCGCCTCGGTGCCTTCCTCGTTGACGTCGATGTAGGCCTTGTGTGCCACCTCGTCGATGCGCAGCCGCTGCGCGGTGGTGATGCCGCTGAAGTCCGCGTCCGGGCTGAACGCCAGCGGCATGCCCAGGGCGACCAGCAGCGGGCGGAGCGCGAAACCGCTCGTCACCCGGAAGCGGGGCAGCGCCAGGTTGACCTGCCGGGGCGCCAGTCTGGCCAGCAGCCGTCCCAGGCCGCCGCTGTCCGGCCCAATGCCGGGCGGGCCACCACCGGGCGAGCTAGCACCGGGCGGATCAGCACCGGATGGATCAGCACCGGATGGATCAGCACCAGGCGGGCCACCACCGGGCGGAGCCGTCCGGCAGGACGATCAGCAGGCCCAGCCGGGAAGCCGGCGTAGGGCAGCCCGACCGCCTGGAAGCCGTCGCCGCGCACGTAGCGCAGCCTGGCCCCGAGCCGCATGGTGGGCACCGTGACCTGGATCCCCGAGTCCGGGTGGAAGGGAGCGCCGTGGGTGGCGCCAGCCGGGAACGGATGCGCCCAGGCGGCTTTCAGGTACACCGCGCTGGCCAGGACCAGGTTCGTGCTGGCGTCAAGCACTCCGGGGCCGAGCAGGTCGCTGATCCGGCCGGCGGTCTGTTCCGCGATGACCTGGTTGATCTCCTGCCTGGCCTGTTCCGCATCCCGGCGGAAGTCGGCGTCGCGGAGCGAGACGGTCGCCGCGCGGTCCGCCGCGGCGGCCAGCGCCGCGGTGAAGCCAGGTTCCAGCGGGAGGCCTGATTGCACCCACACGGTGCTCGGCGCGCGGAACGTGAGGTCCCTGGCGGCCAGGTCACCGAGCAGGGCCAGGACGGTCCGCAGTTCCGGGCCGGCCTGGTCCGGGCGGCCCAGGTGCAGGGCTGCGGCGATCTGGGCCGCCGTCTCGCCCCGGGCCCCGAGCAGCACCAGGCGGAGAGCGATGGCGATACTGCTCGGAGAGAAGACCAGGTTGCCCGCGGCGGGCAGGCGCTGGTAGAGATCGGCCCCGAACGCGTCGTCGCTGGACGCCACGGATGCGCCGGCGGGCGCCCCGCTGGCAGGCGCCCCGCTGGCAGCGGCGCGCCTCCGGGTGGTTCGCTAGCCAAGGCCCCGGCGCGCCAGGCGGCTCAGCGCCTCGCGCAGCACCTCCTCCTTCTTGCAGAAGGCGAACCTGACCTGGGACCGGCCCGCCTCGACGTTGTCGTAGAACACCGAGCTCGGGATGGCGACCACGCCGGCCCGGGCGGGCAGGTCGCGGCAGAAGTCCATCCCGTCCGGCTCGCCCAGGGGCCGCACGTCCGTCGTGACGAAGTAGGTGCCGGCGGCCGGAACACCTCGAATCCCACGTCGGCCAGACCCGCGCAGAGCAGGTCGCGCCGGGCGCGCAGATCCGCGCTGATGGACGCGAAGTAGGTATCGGGCAAGGCGAGCGCCTGGGCCACCGCGTACTGGAACGGGCCGCCGGTGACGTAGGTGAGGAACTGCTTGACGGTACGCACCGCGGTCACCAGCTCCGGGGTGCCGGTGACCCAGCCGATCTTCCAGCCGGTGAACGAGAACGTCTTGGCCGCCGAGCTGATCGTCACGGTCCGCTCGCGCATGCCCGGCAGGGTGGCGATCGGGATGTGCTCACCCTCGAAGACCAGGTGCTCGTACACCTCGTCGGACACCACCAGCAGGTCGTGCTCGCAGGCCAGCGCGGCGATCCCGGCCAGCTCGGCCCGGGTGAACACCGCCCCGGTCGGGTTGTGCGGCGTGTTCAGCAGCAGCAGCCGGGTGCGGGGGGTGATGGCGGCCCGCAGCGCCTCCAGGTCGGGGCGGAATCCGGGGGGCCGAAGGGTGACCGGGACCCGGGTGGCTCCCGCCATGGCCACGCAGGCCGCGTAGGAGTCGTAGTAGGGCTCGAACGCGATGGCCTCGTCACCCGGCTCCAGGAGCGCGATCAGCGCGGCGGCGATACCCTCGGTCGCGCCCGCGGTGACCAGGACCTCCCGGTCCGGGTCGACGTCCACGCCGTAGAAGCGCTTCTGGTGCGCGGCGACCGCGAGCCGGAGCTCGGGAATGCCCGGGCCCGGCGGGTACTGGTTGCCCCGCCCCTCCAGGATCGCCGCCGCGGCCGCGGCGGCGATCTCGGCCGGGCCGTCAGTGTCCGGGAAGCCCTGGCCGAGGTTGACCGACCCGGTCGTCAGGGCCAGTGCCGACATCTCGGCGAAGATCGTCGTGCCCATGCCGGTAAGCCGGCGGTTCAGCAATGGTCGGTCCACACCCGCCATCAGATCACGCCAGCGCCGCGCTGGCCGCGCCAGCCGGCCCCTGCTGCGCCCCGTCCTTCTGGTTTACGCTGCGCACATGGGGATGCCGATGCGGATCGCGCTGGGCCAGCTGCCGGTCAGCCCGGATCCGGCGGTGAACCTCACCCGGATCCAGGTGGCGCTCACCGACGCCGCCGCGGGCGGCGCCGACCTGGCCGTGTTCCCGGAAGCAGCCCAGGCCCGGTTCGGCACGGACCTGCGGGCGCGTGGCGGAGCCGCTGGACGGCCCGTTCGGTGCCGGGCTGTCCGGTGCCGCCCGGAAATCCGGGGTGGCCCTGATCGCCGGGGTATTCGAGCCCGCGCCGGATGGCCGGGTCTACAACACCGCGGTCGGCTACGACGCCGCCGGCCACCGGGTCGCGGCGTACCGCAAGATCCACCTGTTCGACTCGCTCGGCGAGACCGAGTCCAAGGTGGTCGCCCCGGGCTCGGCCCCGGTTCTCGCCGACCTCGCCGGGCTCCGCGTCGGCATCATGACCTGCTACGACATCCGCTTTCCCGAGCTGGCCCGCCGCCTCGTGGCCCAGGGCGCGGACCTCCTGGTGGTCCCGGCGGCCTGGGCCGCCGGGCTGTTCAAGGAGGAGCACTGGGTCACGCTGCTCCGGGCCCGGGCGATCGAGAACACGGTCTGGGTCGCCGCCGCGGGACAGGTCCCGGACCCGGAGTCGCCCCGGACCCGCGCCCCGACCGGGATCGGCCGCAGCATGCTGGTCGACCCGATGGGCACCGTCCGGCTGGACCTGGGGCCGTTTCCGGGCGTGGCCGTCGGGGAGGTGGACACCGCGCTGACCGCGAGGGTGCGGGACACGCTGCCATGCCTGGAGCACCGCCGCGACGACGTGTTCGGCCCGGCCGCCGGCCAGAGCGGCTGACTGCCCAGCGGCTGAGCCCGCTGGGCCGCCAGCCGGACCGGCCGGCCAGCAGCTACGAGGCCGCCAGCCGCCGGCCGTTCGTGTGCAGGACCGCGTCGCGGCAGGCTTTCCCGCTCCTCGTCGCTGACCCGCTCGACGAACCGCATCATCGTGATGTGCTCGTTCCCGCCGGAGTGCAGCACCTCCGCCATCAGCCTGGCGTCGTGCTCCTCGCGGGACTCCGCGGGCCAGTAGCGCCAGGCCCGGCCGTGCTTCTCACGGCAGAGCACGCCCTTGCCGTACAAGATGTTCATGACCGTCATCACGGTCGTATAGGCGAGGGACCGGTTGTAAGAGAGGCGCTCGCGGACCTCCCGCACTAAGTACGCCCGGTCACTGGCCCAGACAACATCCATGATCGCGGACTCGAGCTCACCGAACTCGCGCACTTTCCGCCACCTCCTGGTTACCCATGCTAGGCATGAGCCCCTTTCCGTCCCGCTGGCGCGATCCGGGCTGGGGGAGGAAATCTTCCCTGCGTGCTGATTTAGTAGCCCGGACCAACCGGACCTGGCCCGCACCGGCGGACAAAAGCACGCGAAACTCGTTCAGCCGGGGCGTTCCGGGCCGGCCGGGTTGACCACATCCGGCGGGGCGGCGTCCGGGATGAGGGGGTCCCCGAGGGGGGTCGCCCGCTCCCGGCGGTGCCGCCGGATCGCCCAGAACGCCACCGCGGCGACCACCACGACCGCCAGCGCGATCGCCACACCCGTGCCGACCGTGCGCTCGATCGCCGCGTACGCGGAGCCTGCCGCGTAGCCGAGCAGGCAGTACCCGACGCCCCAGATGATCCCGCCGAGCACGTTGTAGATCAGGAAGGTGCGGTAGCGCATCCGGGTGGTGCCGGCGACCGCGGGCATCAGGGCCCGCAGGACGGCGACGAACCGGCCGAGCAGCACGGCCAGCCCGCCGCGCCGGTGCAGCACCCCCTGGGCCCGGTCCATCCCGGCCGCCACCGGCCGCATCCGCCGCGCCGCGATCAGCCGGCCGCCCAGGTGCCGGCCGATCTCGTAGCCGACCAGCGGCCCCATCACGGCGGCGACGACGACCACGACGACCAGCAGCGGAAGCGAGACCCGCCCCCGGCTGGCCAGGACCCCGCCGAGCACCGCCGCGGTCTCCCCCGGGATCACGAACCCCAGGAAGAGCGCGGTCTCCCCGAACACCAGGGCGGCGATCAGCAGCAGCGCGACCGGGCCGCTGACCCGGGCCAGCTCAGAGGTCATGAAGGACACTCGGTCCGCCTCTCTCCCCGAGTGCCCGGCCCGGCTCTCGTCCAGAATCCCCGGCACTAGCCTGGCGGGGGCCAGCCGTGGCCGCTTCAGGAAACCCGGCCTTGGCCTCTTCCAGGAAACACGGTGCCTTCGGGTGCGATGCTAGCCACTGGGCCGGTCGGTTTGTGCCACCTCGCCCGCAGCCTGGCGGCACCCCTTCCGCCAGGTCACCAGGCCGGCCATCATCTGCTGACAAATCGGACGCAGCCCCGCTCCAATTCCGCGCAGCAGCTGGCAGGAGGGAGGATGATGCCAGTTACTCCCGACACTGGCCCTGAGGTCCTGCCTTCGGGCGGATTCGTCCGCCCGGCGAACGTGTTCGCCACGCGGATCACGGGCGATGGATCGAGCGGGTACCTGGCAGAACCGGGGCGCTACCAGCTGTACGCCTCGCTGGCGGATCCCTGGGCCCACCGGGCGCTGATCGTGCGCAGGCTGCTCGGGCTGGAACGGGTCATCGGGCTCAGCCTGGTGGACCCGATCCGGGACGAGCGCGGCTGGCGGTTCCCGGCGGCCTCCGGCGGTGTCGACCCGGTCAGCGGCGCCCGGTTCGTATCGGACCTCTACCTCACCACCGATCCCGGCTACCGGGGCCGGTTCACGGTCCCGTTCGTCTGGGACACCCGCAGCCAGCGCATCGTCGAGAACGACTTCCAGCAGATCACGATCACGCTCGAGACCGAGTTCCGCGGATACCACCGGCCCGGCGCCCCCGATCTGTACCCGCAGCCGCAGCGGGCCGAGATCGACGCGCTGAGCACGCTGATCTACCACGCGGTCAACAACGGTGTGTACAAGGCGGGGCTGGCCACCAGCCAGGCCGCCTACGAGGAGGCGTTCGACGCGCTGTTCAGCACCCTGAGCGCGCTGGAGGAGCGGCTGACCCGGCGCAGGTTCCTGCTGGGCAGCAACATCACCGAGGCCGATATACGGCTTTATCCGACCCTGGCCCGTTTCGATGCCGTTTATCACACCCATTACAAGTGCAACCTGAACCGGCTGGTGGACTACCCGGGGCTGTGGGGCTACGCCCGGGACCTCTACCAGCTGCCGGGTTTCGGCGACACCACGGACTTCGATCAGATCAAGCGGCACTACTACCAGACCCAGGACTGGATCAACCCCAGCCGCATCGTGCCCAAGGGCCCCTATGTGAACTGGCTCTCACCGCATGACAGGGAGCGCATGTCGGCGCGATCATGAGGATGTGGCCCGGATCCGGGGCCCCGGCGCGGCGGTAGCCTGGGAGGCCGTGGAGTGACACACATCCAAACATCGGAAGAGGGCGATGTCCGCCGTGTCTTCTGAGGCACCGCAGTCCGCGGATCTCAGCGAAGCAAAGCCCAGCAGTCCCGCCGCCGGAGCGGGCGGGGGCGCACCGCACGAGTATTCCGGCGACGGCGGCGCGAGCAAGGACTTCGGGCCGAACGAATGGCTCGTGGACGAGCTGTACCAGCGTTACCTGGCCGACCCCGGCTCGGTGGACATGGCCTGGTGGAATTTCTTCGCTGATTACTCCCCGCCCGCCGGGAGCGGGGCGGCCCGCGCCGCGGAGCAGCAGGGCCAGTCCGCGGAGCCCGGCGGGACGGCAGCGCCCGGCCCCGCGAGCACCTCCGGCACCAACGGCGGCCCGGGCGGCCAGCCACCGCGGGGCGGCGGGCCCGGCGGCGTCACAACGGCCCCGGCCGGCCCCCCGGCCCAGGCCAGCGCCCCCGCGTCGGCCCCGGCGGCCCCGGCGGCGCCCCCGCAGCGCCCGGCGGCCCCCCCGGCGTCCGGCACGTCGTCCAGCACCGGCCCGGCCACCGCGGCCGCACTGACGTCCCGGCTGCGCGGCGCGGCCGCCCGGACCGCGGTCAACATGGCCGCCAGCCTGAGCGTCCCCACCGCGACCAGCGTCCGGTCCGTGCCTGCCAAGCTGCTGATCGACAACCGCATCGTCATCAACAACCACCTGGCCCGCGGCCGGGGCGGGAAGGTGTCGTTCACCCACCTGATCGGGTTCGCGGTGGTGAAGGCGCTGGGCGCGGTCCCGGCGATGAACGAGTCCTACACCGAACTGGACGGCAAGCCCGCGATCGTCGAGCCCGAGCACATCAACCTGGGCCTGGCCATCGACGTGACCGGCAAGGACGGGTCGCGCCAGCTCCTGGTGCCCGCGGTCAAGAACGCCGAGGCGATGGACTTCCGCCAGTTCTGGATGGCCTACGAGGACGTGGTCCGGCGGGCCCGGGCCGGCAAGCTCACCGTGGACGACTACGCGGGCACCACGATCAGCCTGACCAACCCGGGCACGATCGGCACCGAGCACTCGGTACCGCGGCTGATGGCGGGGCAGGGCTGCATCGTCGGCGTGGGCGCGATGGAGTACCCCGCCGCCTACCAGGGCGCGGCCGAGGAGACCATGACCCGGCTGGCCATCAGCAAGTCGGTCACGCTCACCTCGACCTACGACCACCGGATCATCCAGGGAGCCCAGTCCGGGGAATTCCTGCGCCAGATCCACCAGCTGCTGCTCGGCGAGGACCGCTTCTGGGACGAGGTCTTCCAGGCGCTGAAGATCCCCTACGAGCCGGTCCGCTGGGTTCGGGACATCCCGGCCGGCCACGAGGACGACATCACCAAGTCGGCCCGGGTGCACGAGCTGATCCACGCCTACCGGGTCCGCGGCCACCTGATGGCCGACACCGACCCGCTGGAGTACAAGCAGCGCAAGCACCCCGACCTGGACATCAACCAGCACGGCCTGACCCTGTGGGACCTGGAGCGGGTGTTCGCCACCGGCGGCTTCGGCGGCAAGCCGCTGATGAAGCTCCGGGAGATCCTGGGCGTGCTGCGGGACTCCTACTGCCGCACCGTCGGCGTGGAGTACATGCACATCCAGAACCCCGACGAGCGGGCCTGGATCCAGGAGCGGGTCGAGCGGCCGCAGGAGCGGGCCGGCCACGACGAGCAGATGCAGATCCTGTCCCGGCTGAACGTGGCCGAGGCGTTCGAGATGTTCCTGCAGACCAAGTTCGTGGGCCAGCGCCGGTTCTCCCTGGAGGGCGCGGAGGCACTGATCCCGCTGGTGGACGCGGTGCTCACCGAGGCCGCGAAGGCCTCGCTGGACGAGGCCGTGATGGGGATGGCGCACCGGGGCCGGCTCAACGTGCTGGCCAACATCATCGGCAAGTCCTACGCCCAGATCTTCCAGGAGTTCGAGGGGAACCTGGACCCGCGCAGCACGCACGGCTCCGGTGACGTCAAGTACCACCTGGGCGCGGACGGCGTGTTCACCGCCAGCGACGGCGCCACGATCCCCACGTCCCTGGTGGCCAACCCGAGCCATCTCGAGGCCGTGGATCCCGTACTCGAGGGCGTGGTCCGGGCCAAGCAGGACGTCATCGACCGGGGCGAGCCCGGCTTCACGGTGCTGCCCCTGCTGATCCACGGGGACGCCGCGTTCGCCGGCCAGGGGGTGGTCGCCGAGACGCTGAACCTGTCCCAGCTGCGCGGCTACCGGACCGGCGGCACCGTGCACATCGTGGTGAACAACCAGGTCGGCTTCACCACCGCCCCCGCGGAGTCCCGGTCCAGCGTGTACTCCACGGATGTGGCACGGATGATCCAGGCGCCGATCTTCCACGTCAACGGGGACGACCCCGAGGCGGTCGTCCGGGTCGGCAGGCTCGCCTTCGCCTACCGGCAGACGTTCCGCAAGGACGTCGTCATCGACATGATCTGCTACCGGCGGCGGGGCCACAACGAGGCGGACAACCCCTCGTTCACCCAGCCGCTGATGTACGACCTGATCGACGCGAAGCGGTCCACCCGCAAGCTCTACACCGAGTCGCTGATCGGCCGGGGCGACATCACCATGGAAGAGGCCGAGCAGGCCCTGCGGGACTACCAGCAGCACCTGGAGCGGGCCTTCACCGAGACCCGGGAGGCGGCCAAGCGGCCGATGGACCCCGGCGCGGTGGTCCGGCCGCAGACCAGCCTGGAGCCGATCGAGCACCGCAGCGTGCCCACCGCCATCTCCGAAGAGGCGATCAAGCGGATCGTGGACACCCAGCTCAACCTGCCGGAGGGCTTCACGCCGCACCCGCGGCTGCAGCCCCTGCTGGCCCGCCGGGCCACCATGGTCGAGCAGAACGCCATCGACTGGGCGACCGGGGAACTGCTCGCGTTCGGGTCGGTGCTGATGGACGGTCACCCGGTGCGCCTGGTGGGCCAGGACACCCGCCGCGGCACGTTCGGCCAGCGGCACGCGGTCCTGGTGGACCGGCACACCGGGCAGGAGTACACCCCGCTGCGCCAGTTCAACTCGGCCAGCGCCCGGTTCCATGCCTATGACTCGCTGCTGTCGGAGTTCGCGGCGGTGGGCTTCGAGTACGGCTACTCGGTCGCCCGGCCCGGGGCGCTGGTCTGCTGGGAAGCCCAGTTCGGTGACTTCGTCAACGGCGCGCAGACCATCCTGGATGAATTCATCAGTTCCGGGGAGCAGAAGTGGGGCCAGCAGTCCAGCGTGGTGCTGCTGCTGCCGCACGGGTACGAGGGGCAGGGCCCCGACCACTCCTCGGCGCGGATCGAGCGCTTCCTCAGCCTGTGCGCGCAGGGGAACATGACCGTGGCGCTGCCCACCACGCCGGCCAACTACTTCCACCTGCTGCGCTGGCAGGCCCTGTCGTCGCGGCGGGCCCCGCTGGTCGTGTTCACGCCGAAGTCGATGCTCCGGCTCAAGGAGGCGACCTCGGCCGTGGCCGACTTCGCCACCGGCTCGTTCCTCCCGGTGATCGGCGACCCGCAGAATCCCGATCCGGCGGGTGTCCGCCGGGTGCTGCTGTGCTCGGGCAAGATCTACTACGACCTCGCGCACCAGCGCGCCGAGGAGGGACGGACCGACACCGCGATCATCCGCGTGGAACGGCTCTACCCGGTCCCGGCCGAAGAACTGACCGCGGAACTCGGCCGCTACCCGGGGGTGGAAGAAATCACCTGGGTCCAGGAGGAGCCCGCCAACATGGGCGCGTGGCCGACGATGGCCCTGACGCTGCCCGGGATCGCGGGCCGCGCAATCGGCGTGATCTCGCTGCCGGCCAGCGGCCCGCCCGCCGTGGGCTCGGCGACCGCGCACAAGGCAGAGCATCAGCATCTGGTCGACGAGGCTCTCCCCGGGGCGTAGGCGATGTACTTCACCGACCGCGGCATCGAGGAACTGCTCGACCGGCGCGCGGATGACGAGGTCAGCCTGGCCTGGCTCGCGGAACGGCTGCGCGAGTTCGTGGACCTGTTCCCCGAGACCGAGGCCACGGTGGAGAAACTGGCCACGTGGCTGGCCCGGCTCGACGAGGACGAGGACGACTAGCCAGCACGCCCAAGACCGCTGATCCCTACGAGCGCCCCGGTGCGCCCGGCGGTTCACCCGCGGGCGGCCGGCCACGCCCGCCGGGTGTCGGGCGCGGGCACCGCGGGCCGCCGGGCGGAAGTCGCGATACATCTTGACTTCCGGCCGACGCGACATATCGTATGAGGGCCGGAACGCCTGGCCGCCGGAGCCGGGGCCGGGGTGAGAGGATCGCGCCATGCCACGCTGGACCGTTGACGCTCCCGCGACGTACGACTTCGACCGGGTGGATACCCTGCGGGTCCGCACCATCGGCGGGTCGGTGGCCGTGCTCAGCACCGGTGAGCGGGCCTGCCTGGACATCGCGGGCGTGACGGGCCTGCCGCTCGTGGTGAGCCACACCGGCGGGGTCCTCACGGTCAGCTACGAGGACCTGAGCTGGGACGGGCTGCTCGGCTGGCTGCGCCCGGACCGGACCTCCGCGACCATCACCATCACGGTGCCGAAGGATTGCCCGGTCCAGCTGGGCGTGGTCACCGCGAGCGCGATCGTCTCCGGGATCTCCGCGGCCACCTCGGTGAAGAGCGTGTCCGGCGCCATCACGCTGGACGGCGTGACCGGCGCGGTCGACGCCCGGACCGTCTCCGGCGACATCGAGGCCCAGGGCCTCGGCGGGACGATCGGGTTCAACTCGGTGTCCGGTGACCTCACCCTGGCCGACGGGTCGGTAGACCGGCTGGACGCCAAGACGGTCAGCGGGCGGGTCACCGCGGACATCGAGCTCGACCGGGATGCGGCGCTGCGGGTGGCGACGGTGTCCGGGCCGGTCGCGATCCGGCTGCCCGCCGGCACGAACGCCCGGGTGGACCTGCGGTCCGCCACCGGGCGGGTGCTGAGCGAGTTCCCGGGCCTGCGGCAGAGCCAGAAGCCCGGCGCCAGCACGCTCAGCGGCGACCTGGACCCGGGCGACGGCGGCGCCGCGGCTCCGGGCAGCCCCGGGGTGGTCCGGATCACCACCATGTCCGGGCAGGTCACGCTGCTGCAGCGGAGCCAGCCAGGACCGCCGCGGGCGGCGGCCGACGCAGCCGGGGGCAGCCGGTGAGCCCCGTCTTCCGGCACGGCAGGCTCCGCCTGTACCTGCTCAAACTGCTCGACGAGTCACCCCGGCACGGCTACGAGGTGATCCGGCTGCTCCAGGACCGGTTCATGGGCGTCTACGCGCCCTCCCCCGGGACCATCTACCCCCGGCTGGCCCGGCTCGAGGAAGAGGGCCTGGTCACCCACGACGAGGCCGACGGGCGGAAGGTGTACCGGATCACCGACAAGGGCCGTGAGGAACTCCGCAACCGCTCGGATGAGCTCAGCGACCTGGAGGACGAGATCACCGCGTCCGTCCAGGACATCGCCCGTGAGGTCACCCAGGACGTCCGGGAGACGGTCCGGAACCTGCGCGAGGAACTGACCTTCGCCGCGCGGGACATGCACCGCAACGGCCCCCCGCCGCCCCGCGGCGCCCGCCCGCCGCGGGGCAACAGCGCGCCGCCCCGGGGATCGGGCTGGGCGGACCCCGGGACCTACCGGGACCTGGAGCAGCTGGCCCGCCGGTTCAGCCGGGAACTGCGCGACGCGGCGGCCCAGGCCCAGGCGGTGAGCGAGGACGCCGTCGGCGACCTGCGGACGATCCTGGACGACGCGCTGGACCGGATCAAGGCCGAGGTGTTCGGCAAGCCGGGCGCCACCCGCCCGGACGCCCCCCGGCCGGATCCCGCCCGGCCGGACGCCGCCCGGCCGGATACCCCCCGGGAGACGGTGTCCCCGGAGGATGGCCACGGCGACAGGGGCGACCCGGGCGTCCCCCGCTGAAAACCGGTTCCCAGACTGGGCACCACGGCGTGAGGATAGGCTCTTATCTCATTCCGTGATCGCCGCTGTGCTATTCGCCGGCGGAAACGCCCAGCCCGGGATCAGGAGGTACATGGTGATGGTGCCGCAGGCCAGCAGGCTGAACAACGTCCGGTACGACATCCGCGGCCCGGTGCTGCGCCGGGCCCGCCAGCTGGAAGCCGAAGGGCACCGGATCCTCAAGCTCAACATCGGTAACACCGCCCCGTTCGGGCTGATGGCGCCCGACAGCGTGGTGACCGAGCTGGTGCAGAACATCGGGGAGGCCCAGGGCTACAGCGACGCGCGGGGCATCCACTCGGCCCGGCTCGCCGTCGCCCAGTACTACACCACCCTGGGCGTGCCCGAGGTGGGCCCGGACGACGTCTATCTCGGCAACGGGGTCTCCGAGCTGATCGTGATGGCCCTGCAGGCCCTCCTGGACCCGGGTGACGAGGTCCTCGTGCCGAGCCCCGACTACCCGCTGTGGACCGGGGCGGTCATCCTGTGCGGCGCCCGGGCCGCGCATTACCGCTGCGACGAGCAGACCGGCTGGCAGCCCGATCTGGACGACGTGGCCTCGAAGATCAACGAGAACACCCGGGCCCTGGTGATCATCAACCCGAACAACCCCACCGGCGCGGTGTACTCCCGGGAAACCCTGCTCGGCCTGCTCAGCCTGGCCCGCCGGCACGGCCTGCTGGTGCTGGCCGACGAGATCTACGACAAGATCCTCTACGACGGCGCGGCGCACGAGTCGACCGCCGCCCTCGCCCCCGATCTCGTCGTCCTGACCCTGTCCGGGCTGTCCAAGACCTACCGCGCACCTGGTTTCCGCACCGGCTGGCTGCTGGTCAGCGGCCCGCGGCGGGAGGCCGCGGGCTACCTGGAGGGCCTGGAGCTGCTGGCCAACATGCGGATGTGCCCCAACGTGCCGAGCCAGTACGCCATCCAGGCCGCGCTGGGCGGCCCGCAGAGCATCACCGCACTGCTCCAGCCGGGGGGCAGGCTGCGCGACCAGCGGGACCACGCGTGGCAGAAGCTGAACGAGATCCCGGGCGTGGACTGCGTGAAGCCGAAGGGCGCGCTGTACGTGTTCCCCCGGCTCGACCCGGACGTTTACAAGATCTCCGACGACCAGCAGCTGGTCATCGACCTGCTCGAGCAGCAGCATCTGCTGCTCACCCACGGCACCGGCTTCAACCTGGATACCCCTGACCACCTGCGGATGGTGTTCCTGGCCGGGATCGACGTGCTGGACGACGCGATCGGCCGGCTGAGCACGTTCCTCAGCACCTACCAGCAGTAGCACCGGCCAGCAGTAGCACCGGCCCGCCGTGCTCGCGGTCCGCCCGGGCTAAGGCGTGTCTCGCAGATCTTCAGCCTGCTGCGCGTCCACCGGACGGGCGCCTCGCGGCGTTGTCGTCGGCGCCCATAGCTCCGCTATGGGCGCCTCCTCCGCCTTGCGATGCATCCCGCCGGCGGCCGCTCGCGACGGCCAAGATCTACGAGACACGCCTTAGGCGGTGAACACGATCTTCCCGAACACGTCACCCGCGATCATGGCAGCGAAGCCGTCCTTGGCCTGCGCCAGCGGCAGGATCCGGTCGATCTTCGGCCGGACCCCGGTCTGCCCCAGGAACGTGGCCAGCCGCTCCAGCTCGTCCCGGGTGCCCATGGTCGAGCCGACCACGGACAGCTGGAGGAAGAAGATCCGGTTGAGGTCGGCCGGCGGCACGGCGCCGCTGGTCGCGCCGCAGATCACGATCCGGCCGCCCGGCTTGAGGGCGCGCAGCGAGTGGCCCCAGGTGGCCTGGCCCACCGACTCCATGACCGCGTTGACCCGCTCCGGCAGCCTGGCCCCGTCCGGGAAGACCTGGTCGGCCCCGAGTTCCAGGGCGCGGATGCGTTTGCGCTCATCGCGGCTGGTCGCCCAGACGCGAAAGCCCGCTGCGCTCCCGAGGACGATGAGAGCGGTCGCGACGCCGCCGCCCCCGCCCTGGACCAGGATCGTGGCCCCGGGCGGCAGGCCGGACTTGGTGAACAGCATCCGGTAGGCGGTCAGGTACGCGGTGGGCAGGCAGGCGGCCTCGGTATACGACAGCGCCGCGGGCATGGGCACCAGGTTGCGCCGCGGCACCGCGACGCTCTCGGCGAACGTGCCGTCGTAGCGCTCGGAGAGCAGCGAACGCCGCGGGTCGAGCGTCTCGTCGCCGCCCGCGACGGTCGGATCACCGATCACCGCGTGCACGATGACGTCGTTGCCGTCCTGGTCCACGCCGGCGGCGTCGCAGCCGACCACGATGGGCAGCCGGTCGGCCGAGATGCCCACGCCGCGCAGGGTCCAGACGTCGTGGTGGTTGAGTGCCGCGGCCCGCACGGTCACCGTCGTCCACCCGTCCGGGGGCGAGGGATCCGGGTGCTCGCCCAGCTCCAGCGCGCTCAGCGGGTCATCGGCGTCGATGCGTGCGGCAGTGACAGCGAACATGGGCGCACCCTAGCGTCTGGACCGCGTCCGGCGGTGATCAGGCCCCCGCCGCGCGGCGCCCCGGGAGCGCGTCGCTACACTCAGCTACCAAGCAGTACGGGCGTCCCGGCGGAAGCGCCGGCCGGGCCAGCCGGTCTGTGCCATACTCGGTGCGGGGAAGCGGACCCCCTGTCCCCCTGCAGCTTAAGGACTGGAGTGGATCTCAACTCCTACGCCGAGCTGGCGGTGCGCTTGGTCAACACGAGCGACGCTGGCGCCGGCCGCCAGGATGAGCTCGCGACCGTGGAGGCCTATCGGGCCCTCATGGCCGACCGGGCTCCTTTGTGTGCCCGCGTCACCGGGGCTGACCTCGATGCGCTGCGCGAACTGCGCTCCCAGCTCCGCCTGATCTTCGGGTCCTGCACCGCGGGCGATGGGGACGCGGCGGCGGCGCGGCTGAACGCGCTGCTCGCCCGGCACCCCGTCCACCCGGAGATCGCCCGGCACGACGGCGGCGACCTGGCACCTGCACCACGCGGACAGCGGCTCGGTCGCGGACCGCTACGCGGCGGGCGCCGTGCTCGGGCTCACCATCGTGCTCACTAACCTGGGCACCGACCGGCTGCGTCATTGCGAGGCCCCGTCGTGCCCGCACATGCTCGTCGACGCCACCCCCGACCGGTCGCAGGCCTACTGCAGTGACCGCTGCGCGGCCAAGGCGAGCGTCACGGCCCTGCATGAGCGCCGGCGCAGCGCGAGCGAGAAGGCCTCCACCGCCGCGGTCTAGGCCGCCGTCCGGCCCCTGGGCCTAATCTCCCTGGTCACTTTTAACCCTTCAGTTTCAGGTTTCCCTTCCGTTACCCGGAGGCCGGCCCGTAAATAGACAGCGGCACGTGTCGCTCCGCGGACGGATCGTGATCCGCGTTACCGAAATGAAGCCCCTGACTTCTTCTCAGGCTGTTTGACGATCATTAGCATGGGCCTACTCGCAGGGCGTATGGCCCACGTATGCGGACCCGAAAGAAGGTTCGGACCATGTCAACAGAGTCCGTAGCGGCTCCCACCACGGCGCCGTCGGACGTCGGCCTCAAACGAGAGATGGGGCTGATCGGCGCCACCTGGGCGTCCGAGACCTCCATCATCGGATCGGGCTGGCTGTTCGGCGCGCTGTACGCCTCGCAGGCCGCGGGGCCGATCGCCCTGCTGGGCTGGGTCATCGGCGGCGTCGCAGTCATCTTCCTGGCCCTGGTGCACGCCGAGCTGGGCGGGATGTACCCGGTGTCCGGCGGTACCGCGCGGTTCCCCCACCTGGCCTACGGCAGCGTGGCCGGCATCTCGTTCGGCTTCTTCTCCTGGGTGCAGGCCATCACGGTGGCCCCCATCGAGTGCTTCGCGGTGATGCAGTACGGGTCGTACTACTGGCATGGCCTGTTCGACGCCACCGCGAACGGCGGGAAGGGCAACGTCACGGGGCTCGGCTTCGCGATGACGGTCGTCCTCCTGATCATCTTCACCGCGCTGAACTTCCTGGCCATGCGCATCTTCAGCAAGGTCAACGCGGGCATCACCTGGTGGAAGGTGGCCATCCCGGTCCTCACCATCATCGTGTTGCTGTTCAAGTTCCACGGCGGCAACTTCAGCAGTCACGGCTTCAACTCCTACGGCTGGAAGGCCCTGTTCGCGGCCATCCCGTCCGCGGGCATCGTGTTCGCCTACCTCGGCTTCGAGCAGGCCGACCAGCTGGCGGCCGAGATCAAGAACCCGCAGAAGAACCTGCCGCGGGCCATCCTGCTGGCCACCTTCATCGGCATCATCATCTACTGCATGCTGCAGGTGGTGTTCATCGGCGCGATGCCGAGCAGCCAGATCGCCCACGGGTGGGCCCACATCAGCAACCCGGACATCCTGGCCGGGCCGTTCGCCGGCCTGGCCGGCCTCGCCGGGCTCGCCTGGCTGGCCGTGCTCCTGCGGCTCGACGCGTTCGTCTCCCCGTTCGGCACCGGCCTGATGTACCAGACCTCGAGCTCGCGGGTCGGGTACGGCCTCGGCCGCAACCGCTACTTCCCGCAGTTCTTCACCCGGGTGGACAGGAACGGCATCCCGTGGATCAGCCTGCTCGTCGCGTTCGTGGCCGGGCTGTTCTTCCTGCTGCCCTTCCCGAGCTGGCACTCCCTGGTGGGCCTGGTCACCGGGGCCAGCGTGCTGATGTACGCCGGCGCCCCGCTGGCCATGGGCGCGTTCCGGAGGCAGGTCCCCGAGGCCGACCGGCCCTACCGGGTGCCCGCAGGCGGGGTGGTCGCCCCGCTCGCGTTCATCATCGCCAACATGCTCATCTACTGGTCGGGCTTCGAGGTGGTCTGGAAGCTCGGCGTGGTCATCATCATCGGGTACGTGCTGATCGCCGTCTGCATGGCGTTCGACGAGAACCGGCCGCCGCTGGACTGGAAGTCGGCGCAGTGGCTGCCGTTCTACCTGATCGGCATCGGCATCATCTCCTGGCAGGGCCAGTACAGCGGCGGTGCCGTGGCGGCGCCGCTGAACACCAACCGCATCCCGTTCTGGTGGGACATGCTGGTCGTGGCAGCGTTCAGCCTGATCATCTACTACTGGGCGATGGCCACCCGGCTGCCCAAGGCGGAGATGCTCAACCTGGTCGAGCGGCAGTCCGGCATCGAGCCGCCCGAGCGGACCGCGGCCTGACCGTGTAACGCAGTACGAAGACCCCCGGCCCTGGCGGCCGGGGGTCTTCGTTATCTGGGCGTATTTCCGGCCCCGGCCCGGCGGTACCGGAGCAGGACGCGGCCCTCGATCAGCCGGTCCGGAACCACGCCGAACGTCCGGCTGTCCACCGCGCCGGCCGGGAGATTGTCCGCGCTGAGCCACCACCCGCCGGGCTCGCGCCGGGCGGCCCGCTTGACCAGCCGCAGGTCCGGCCGGGCCGGGTGGCGGGCGATGACCAGCTGCCCGGGCCGGACCCTGACCGTCCGGCCGGGCCTGGTCCCCCGCCAGACCAGCAGCCAGTCACCCGGGTGGAGGGCGGGCTCCATGGACCGCTCCGCGACCGCAACCCGCCACAGCGGCCAGTGCATCGGCCCTCCTACGTTCGCTCACGAGCCTGAGGGGTAGTGTCGGTCACCGGTAACCCAAGATCCGAGATGAGAGAAGGGGACCTATGGGACTGCTGACACGTCTCCTCGAACCCAAGGCCACCGTCCACGCGCATTGCGACCTGCCCTGTGGGATCTACGACCCAGCCCAGGCGCGGATCGAAGCTGAGTCCGTCAAGGCGATCCTCCAGAAGTACCACGACAGCTCCGACCCGGCGTTCCAGACGCGGGCCCTGCTGATCAAGGAGCAGCGCTCCGAGCTGGTCAAGCACCACCTGTGGGTGCTCTGGACCGACTACTTCAAGCCGCCGCACTTCGAGAAGTACCCGCAGCTCAACCAGCTGTTCAACGAGGCCACCAAGCTGGCCGGCGGCGGCCCGGGCGGAACCAAGAGCAGCACCGACGTGGCCTCGGCCGACCAGTTGCTGGCCAAGATCGACGAGATCAGCAAGATCTTCTGGGAGACCAAGCAGGGCTGACCTCCTCCCGGAGCACGCCGTATCACCGAGGCCGCGCAGGCACCCCGTCTGCGCGGCCTCCGGCATCCTGGAATCCACCGGTCAATCCCGGACAACCTAGCTGATCAAAAGCGACTTGCTGGGGCAGCACCCGGGGCGGCGCGTCAGCGGTGCACGCGGCGGACGGTAGGTTGCAAGGCAAGAACCACGATGGCCGCCAGCAGCAGCACGGCTGACGGTACTGGAGGACAACCGTGACGGAAGAGACGACCGCGCCCACTGCTGCGGCCGTGCCAACCGCGGTCCGCGGCGAGACTGTGCCTGCGCCGCGGGACGCGGAGGATCGCGTGACGATCCGGATGCCGGCCGAGGGGGCCTACCTGTCCGTGCTGCGCACGGCCACTGCGGGCCTCGCCGCCCGCCTCGACTTCACCCTGGATGAGATCGAGGACCTGCGGATCGCCGTGGATGAGGCGTGCGGGCTGCTGCTCAGCCAGGCCGCGCCGGGCGCCAGCCTGGACTGCGACTTCACCCTCGGCGAGGACAGCGTGACGATCACGGTGTCCGTGCTCACCCAGCGGGCCCAGCTCCCGGCTCGCGACACGTTCGCCTGGACCGTACTCGCCGCGCTGGCCGGGAGCGTGGACGCGTGGGCCGGGCCGGGCAGCAAACTCACGGTCATGCTGCGCAAGACCCGCGAGCTGTCGAGGTCCGGGTGACCGAGGAAATCGAGGTCCGGGTACCCCGGAAAGTCGACGCCCGCGTGGCCGAGGAGATCGATACCGGGGTGACGGCCGACATCGAGGTCCAGGTGGGTGAGACGGCACTGGGCGAGCCGGCACTGGGCGAGCCAGCCCTCGCTGAGCTGCCTCCCCCGCCCCGGATCCAGCATGCGGTCCCGGACCGGGGACGCGCGCGCCTCCTGTTCGAGCGGCTGTCCGTCCTGCCCGACGGTGACGCGGAGCGGCTCCGCATCCGGGGTGAGCTGGTCGAGCTGCACCTGCCGCTGGTGGAATACCTGGCCCGGCGATTCCGTAACCGCGGCGAATGGCTCGACGACCTGACCCAGGTGGCAACGATCGGGCTGATCAAGTCCATCGACCGCTTCGATCTGGCCCGCGGGGTGGAATTCTCCACCTACGCCACCCCGACCATCGTGGGTGAGATCAAGCGCCATTTCCGCGACAAGGGCTGGGCGGTCCGGGTCCCCCGGCGGCTGCAGGAGCTCAAGCTCGCGCTGACCAAGGCCATCGGGGACCTGGCGCAGCGCGAGGGCCGGGCCCCCACCGTGGCCGAGATCGCCGCGCACCTGCAGATGACCGAGGAAGAGGTCCTGGAGGGCCTGGAGTCGGCCAACGCCTACTCGACGGTCTCGCTGGACGCCCCGGACTCAGGCGACGACGACGCGCCCGCGGTGGCCGAATCGCTCGGCATGCTCGACGACGCCCTGGAAGGGGTCGAGTACCGGGAGTCGCTCAAGCCCTTGCTGGAACAGCTGCCCAGCCGGGAAAAGCGCATCCTGCTGCTGCGGTTCTTCGGCAACATGACCCAGTCGCAGATCGCCACCGAGCTGGGGATCTCGCAGATGCACGTGTCCCGGCTGCTCGCCCGGACGCTCGCCCAGCTCCGGGACGGCCTGACCGCCGACGACTGAATTACCCGGGGGGGCGACCCCCCCGGACCCCCCACTTGCCCGCTTCCGCGTGCACTTCGGCTGCGGCGAGGTGCCGGGTTGATCGCCGGCTCGGAGGGAACCCGCCTTCGGCGGGCCCCGCCTCGCCGGCGAGTTAGCCTCGGGCGGGCGCCCCCCCGGACCCCCACTTGCCCGCTCCCGTATGCACTTCGTCTGCGGCGCCGGCCGGGTTGATCGCCGGCTCGGAGGGAACCCGCCTTCGGCGGGCCCCGCCTCGCCGGCGAGTTAGCCGCGGGCGGGGCGTTTGCCTGCTGGCCTGGGTTTGGCCGGGGGGGCCTTCGCTGAGGCGGTCTTGGCGGGCGGCTGGTTCTTGGCCGGTCCCGTTTTGGCTGGTCCCGATGTGGCCGGGCCCGTTTTAGCCGGCACTGCCTTGGCCTGCGGCGGTGACTGGGGGGCCGGGCCGCCGCCATGCGGCGGGGCCGCCAGGGCGCGGAGGCTGGCCGGGACCAGCAGCAGGGCCATCCCGGCGCAGGCCAGCAGCAGCAACGGGACCCCCCAGGCGTACCGGTGCCCCTGCAGCAGGTAGATGCTGACGATGCCGACGAACAGCTGGGTCAGCGCGGTGGGGGTCCGGCTCCACCGGCGGGCCCGGGACAGGCCCACGGCGACCCAGGCCAGCGCGACGGCGGTGCCGATGCCGATCAGCGTCAGCGCGATCCCGCTGCCCTCCTGGTACGACCGGCCCGCGACCGTATCGATCCCGGCCAGCACGCTGGCCACCAGCACGATGACCGCGTCGGCGGCCTGCACCGCAGCCGCGCCGAGCAGACTCGGTGGCCTCTGCTGCATCTCGCGTACCCCTCGTCGCTAACCTGAGCCCGTGCCCGCGCTCCTGATCGTCAACCCGCACGCCACGGCCACCACCCAGTTGCGCCGAGACGTCATCACGCATGCTCTCGCATCCCAGATGGATCTGGAAGTCGTGGAAACACGGTACCGGGGTCATGCGGGCACCCTGGCGCGCAAGGCCGCCTCAGACGGCTTCCAGCTGATTTTGACGCTCGGCGGGGACGGCACGGTCAACGAGGCCGTCAACGGCCTGCTGCACGGCCTGAAGCCCGGCACGGACCCGGCCTTCGCCCCCGTCCCGGGCGGTAACGCCAACGTGTTCACCCGCGCGCTGGGCCTGCCCGCCGACCCGGTCGACGCGACCGGGCGGATCCTCGAATCCCTGCAGACGGGCCGCGACCGCCGCGTCGGCCTGGGCTGTGCCAGTCCCGGCCACACCAGCCCGGGCGCGCCCCCAGGAGCCAGCCTGGACCGCTACTTCACCTTCAACGCCGGGATGGGCCTGGATGCCGAAACGGTGCAGGTGATCGAGGGCATGCGGGAGCACGGCCGGACCCTGACCCCCGGCCTGTACCTGCGGACCGCGCTGCGCCAGTTCTACCGGGTCACCGACCGCCGTCACCCCCGGCTCACCCTGGAACGGGACGGCCAATCCCCGGTCGGGCACCTGTTCCTCGGGATTATTTCCAACACGTCGCCCTGGACCTACCTGGGCCGCCGGCCGGTCAATCCGAGCCCGGGCGCGAGTTTCGACACCGGGCTCGACATCTTCGCGCTCCGGCGAATGCGGACGATAAACACCCTGAACGCGCTCCGCCAGATGTTTTCCCAGCGCAGTGAGCCACCCCGCGGCCGGCACGTGGTCAGCCTGCACGACCAGCCCGCCTTCACCCTCCGGTCGGACCGGCCGGTCGCGCTTCAGGTGGACGGGGAGTACGTGGGCGAGCACGAGAGTGTCACGTTTCGCGCTGTTCCGCGCGCACTGCGGGTAATTGCCTGACAAGCCCGGAACACAGCCTCATGTGACCTATCAGACACCGAAATCCGGCTGAACCTTGGCCGAATAGTCTTGCGTTTGATTCGGGCGCTTGACAGGCTAGAACCCGGTTCGGGTGAGCGGCGTCATGCGCCGCCCTCTGGCAGGTCTTGGCCTTAGTGTCATGATTCCCAGACCCCGGGCCGGAGTCCAGTGGGGGCCGCTGGCTCGGCAGATGTGTGACCGTACAAACCCCGGGAAGCACCACAGTTCCCGACATATGACCCGGCTCGTGAATTCGTTCACAAGCCCGCGAGCCGGGTCACCCACCCCGGACCGGACCACGGTCCGGCCGCCAAGGAGGAGTGGACCGCATGGACTGGCGCCATGACGCCGCCTGCCGTGACGTGGACCCGGAGCTCTTTTTCCCGATCGGGAACACCGGGCCTGCGCTACTCCAGATCGACGAGGCCAAGCAGGTATGCCGCCGATGCCCAGCGATCGAGCTCTGCCTGCAGTGGGCGCTCGAGAGCGGCCAGGACGCCGGGGTATGGGGCGGCATGAGCGAAGACGAGCGGCGCGCCCTCAAGCGGCGGGCCAGCCGGTACCGGGCGCGCGCCCACGCGTGAGCCTGACGGGCACCCCGGGGGGCCACCTCCCGGGGCCGCCCGGCTTAAGCGCGCCGTCCGGCAGGACATCACGGTCTTATCGGGGCGGCCCGGGCTGATAACGGCGCCCCGGCGTCCATTGGCAGGTCCACCACCGCCTTGGTGCCGCCGCCAGCCCGCGGCTTGACCTCCAGCCGGCCGCCAAGTTCCGAAACCACCAGCGTCCGCACAATCTGCAAGCCGAGGCTCGTGGCGGAGGCCAGATCGAATTCCTCGGGCAATCCGACGCCATTATCTTGCACAATGACCGTCAGCCGGTCCTGGGTGCGGTCCACGCGTACCTCGAGCAGCCCGTCCAGCCCGGCGTCCGGGCCCCGCCCTGACCCGGACTGGGCCAGGCCGTGCTGCAGCGCATTCTGCAGCAGCTCGGCCAGCACCAGGGCCAGCGGCGTGGCCACCGCCGAGGGAAGCAGCCCGAACCGGCCGACCAGGACCGGCTTGACCCGCGCCTCGGCCGCGGACACCTCCCCCGCCATCGCCGCGACCCGCTCCGCGACGTCGTCGAAATCCACGATCTCCTCGGGCGCGTGCGAGAGCGTCTCGTGCACGGTCGCGATGGACCCGACCCGGCGCACCGCCTCGTCCAGCGCGGCCCGCGCCTTCGGCTCGTCCAGCCGCCGTGACTGGAGCCGGAGCAGCGCGGCCACGGTCTGCAGGTTGTTCTTCACCCGGTGATGGATCTCCCGGATGGTGGCGTCCTTGGTCATCAGCTCGCGCTCGCGGTGCCGCAGCTCGGTCACGTCCCGGACCAGCACCAGCGCGCCGGTCCGCAGCCCGTTGACCACCAGCGGGATAGCCCGCAGCTGGACCACCGACCCGTTTCCCTCCACCTCGGTCTCCCGCGGCGCCCGCCCGCTGGCGGTGACCATGAGCGAGTCGTCGGTGGGCCGGCCCGGGGCGCAGAGCCGGGCGGTCAGCGGGCCCAGCTCCGACCCGACCAGGTCGGCGGCCAGGCCGAGCCTGCGGTAGGCGGACAGGGCGTTGGGGCTGGCGTAGCTGACCTTGCCGGACCGGCCGAGCCGGAGCAGCCCGTCCCCGACCCGCGGGGAGCGGACCAGCGCGGGCTGCTGGCCAGGCCAGGGGAACATGCCGGAGGCCACCATCTGGGCCAGGTCGTCCGCGCCCTTGAGGTAGGTCAGCTCCAGGCGGCTCGGCGTTCGCGCCGAGCTCAGGTTGGTGCTCCGCTCGATGACCGCGATGACCTGGCCCTCCCGGGTGACCGGGATCGATTCCCGGCGGACCGGGACACCGCGGGTCCACTCCGGGTCGCCTTCGCGGCAGATCCGCCGCTCGCGCTGGGCCGATTCGAGGAACGGCCGGGCCCCGGTGGGCGCGAACGTCCCGACCGCGTCGTCGTGGAACGTGGTCGGCCCGGTCGTCGGGCGCATCTGGGCCAGCACCACCCAGCCGGACGCATCCTGGAGCGGCGCCCACAGCACCAGGTCAGCGAACGACAGGTCGGCCAGCAGCTGCCAGTCGGACACCAGCGCGTGCAGCCAGTCGATATCGGCCGACGTCAGCGCGGTGTGGCGGCGGGCGAGGTCATTCAGCGTGGGCACCCTGCCATCATCGCTTATCCGGGCCACCCGACGGGCCTGCGACCGCAGCCCGCCCGCCGTACCGCCTCTAGCTGGCCTTACTCCTCCAGGCTACGGTGACCGGAGGGGCGGGCCGGGCCCGGATGAGAGATCATGTCCGGTACGCAGTTGCTGCGGAAGGAAGTGACCGTGTCAGCGTCCCCCGCGATCCGCGACGGTGAGCCCGCGCCGCCTGGCCCGACATCGCCCCGGATCCCCAAGTACTACGCGGTCAAGCGCCAGTTGCTCGAGCTGACCCAGGCCCTGGCGCCGGGCACCCCGGTGCCCCCGGAACGGGAGCTCGCCCAGCAGTACGGGACGTCGCGGACCACGGTCCGCCAGGCCCTCGCCGAGCTCGTGGTGGAAGGCCGGCTGCTGCGCATGCAGGGCAAGGGGACGTTCGTGGCCAAGCCCAAGGTCGCGCAGCTCCTCGAGCTGGCCAGCTACACGCAGGGGATGCGGGCCCACGGGCTGCACCCGCAGACCAGGATCCTGGACACCAGCTACGTGCCCGCGGACGCGCAGCTCTCCGAGCTGCTGGCCGTCCCGGCGGGCAGCCGGGTGCTGCGCATCCACCGGCTGCGGCTGGCCGACGGGGAGCCCATGTCCACCGACACCTCGCACCTGCCCGCCCGCCGGTTCCCCGGGCTGCGCCGGAACCTGGATCGTTACGCGTCCCTGTACGAGGCGCTGGCCTCGGCCTACGGGGTGCAGCTGACCGAGGCGGTGGAGACGATCGAGACCGTGCTGGCCGACCCCAAGGACGCGCGGCTGCTCGGCGTGGACGTGGGGATGCCGCTGCTGCTGCTGTCCCGGCAGGCGTTCGACGTCTCGGCCGAGCCCGGTCGAGTGGGCCCAGTCCAAGTACCGGGGCGACCGCTACAAGCTGGTCACGCGCCTTCACCGCTAGCCCGGCCACCTGGGCTGGCCCCGCCGTCCTGGCTGGCCCGGCCAGCTTCTCCGGCCCGGCTAACCCGGCCAGCTTCGCTGGCTCCGCTAACTCGGCCAGCTTCGCCGGCGGTACGGCCGCGGCGGTAGCCGGTCAGCCACCAGGCCGCGGGCAGCAGCCCGGCGGCGATGGCGGCCTTGATGGCATCGCCCGCCACGAACGGGGTGAATCCCTCCGAGATCGCGGCCGAGGCGCTCAGGTGCAGGCTCAGCGCCAGCCAGGTCACCCCGAACGCGTACATGACCACCTCTCCGGCGATCATGACCGGCACCGACCGCAGTACCGAGCGGTCCGCGCCGCGCTGGGCCAGGTAGCCGCACAGGACCGCGGCGGCGATGAAGCCGAGCACGTAACCGAACGAGGCACCCACATAGCCGCTGGCGTGCCCGGCGAACCAGGGCACCCCGGCCAGGCCCGCCACCGCGTAGAGCACCAGCGCCGCCCCGGCCCGGCGCCAGCCGAGCGCCGTGCCCGCCAGCAGCACGCCCAGGGTCTGCCCGGTGATCGGCACCGGCGTGAAGGACAAGTGGATCGAGATCTGGGCCAGCAGCCCGACGAAGCCGGCCGCGCCGACGACCAGGATCGTGTCCCGGACCAGCGAACCGGGCAGCAGGTCGGCAAGCACCACAGGGGAACGCTGGCGCAGCGCGGCCGCATCAGACATGGGGAGACTCCTCGCGCGGGGGAAACGTACTGGTAGCCGAGGGGACGATATCAAGGGGGGCGGACCGGTCCCAGGCACCGGGTGGCCGCTCCCCGGCCGGGAACAGTCACAATGCTGAACCATGCGGGTAACCAATACGCTCGCCTTCGCGGCGGGGCACTGGCGCATCGAGCGGGTGCTGGAGGACCACCGGTCCGGCACCGAGGGGCGCTTCGCCGGGCGGGCCGCGCTCACCGGCCCTGACCTCCCCGGCGGCCCGCTGCAGTACCTGGAGACCGGCGAGCTGCACTTCGGCACGCACACCGGCCCGGCCACCCGCGCCCTCCGCTACCAGGGCCTGCCCGATGGCACGGTGGATGTGCGGTTCGCCGACGGGCACCACTTCTACCGTCTTGACCTGCGCGGCGGCCGCTGCACGGCGGTCCACCAGTGCGGCGCGGACCGCTACGAGATCACCTACCTGGTGCTCGGCGACGACCAGATGGAAGAGCGCTGGCGGGTGCGCGGGCCGGACAAGGACTACCAGGCGACCGCGACCCTGACCCGCTGGGATCACTGATCCGCAAACCATTGCAGCCTGGGTCATTTCGTCGCACCATATACGTCAACACCGTGACATACGTCACGCGCGCGCCGCCCGCCCCACGCCGTGGCCCGGCGGAAGGCACGTGGACGACCCACTCAGGGAGACGAAGCGATGACGCACTCCGGCCCCCCAACCCGCCGCACCGGCGCCTGGATCTTAGTCACCATCCTGCTGTTAGTGGCGGTGCTCGGGACCCTCATCGTCCCGATCTACGCCCGCAGCGCCCCCAAGCTCGGCAGCTTCCCCTTCTTCTACTGGTACCAGTTGCTCTGGGTCCCGGTGGTCGCGCTGCTGACCACGATCTGCTACCTGATCACCACCCGGGTCGCCCGCCCGCCGGCTGACGGCCGGCCCTCCTCGCCGCCCCTGAGCGACCACGGGGAGGCGTTGTGAGCAACATCAACTGGGTCTCGTTCGGCATCCTGATCTTCCTGTTCGCCCTGGTCACGGTGGTCGGGTTCGCAGCGGCCCGGTGGCGCCGGGCCGAGGACGTACTGCACCTCAACGAGTGGGGGCTCGGCGGGAGGGGCTTCGGCACCTTTATCACCTGGTTCTTGCTCGGCGGCGATCTGTATACTGCCTACACATTCATCGCGGTGCCGGCCCTGGTCTTCGGCACCGGGGCGGCCGGGTTCTTCACCCTGTCCTACACGATCATGGTCTACCCGATCGTGTTCGTGTTCCTGCCCCGGCTGTGGTCCGTGGCCCGGGTGCATGGCTATATCACCCCGGCGGATTTCATCCACGGTCGGTACGGCTCCCGGGGGCTGTCCCTCGCCGTGGCCTTCACCGGCATCCTGGCCGTCATGCCCTACATCGCCTTGCAACTGGTTGGCATCCAGTCCGTGCTGACTGTGATGGGCATCGGCGGCAGTTCCACCAGCGGGTTCCTGCATGACCTGCCGCTGATCATCGCCTTCCTCATCCTGGCCGGCTATACGTTCGTCTCCGGACTGCGGGCCCCGGCGCTGATCGCGTTCATCAAGGACACGCTGATCTACGTGATGATCATCGTGGCCATCATCTACATCCCGATCCGGGTGGGCGGCTGGGGGCACATCTTCAGCGTCGCCGACACCCACCTCAAGGCGACCAACCCCAAGACGGGCAAGCCGAACGGCAGCCTGATCCTGGAGCCGGCCGGGTTCTGGGCCTACTCGACGCTCGCCCTGGGCTCGGCGCTCGCCCTGTTCATGTACCCGCACAACATCACGGGCGTATTCGCGGCCAACCGGCGCAACGTGATCCGGCGCAATGTCGCCGCGCTCCCCGCCTACTCGCTGGTGCTCGGCCTGATCGCGCTGCTCGGCTATATGGCCCTGGCCGCGCCCGGGGTGCCCGCCGAGGTCAAGGCCCATGGCGCGAACGCACAGCTGGCGGTGCCGTTCCTGTTCCAGTCGATCTTCCCGAGCTGGTTCGCGGGCATCGGCTTCTCGGCCATCGTCATCGGCGCGCTCGTCCCGGCGGCCATCATGGCCATCGCCGCCGCGAACCTGTTCGCCCGCAACATCTGGAAGGAGTACATCCGGCCGAACGCCAGCGACGCGGAGCAGACCAAGGTATCCCAGTGGGCCTCGCTCGTGGTCAAGCTGGGCGCCCTGCTGTTCGTGATCTTCGTGAACTCGACGTACGCCATCCAGCTCCAGCTGCTGGGCGGTATCTGGATCGTGCAGACCTTCCCGGCCATCGTGGCCGGCCTGTACACCCGGTGGTTCCACCGCTGGGCGCTGATCATCGGCTGGGCGGTGGCCATGGTGTTCGGCACCATCGCCGCGTACCGGCTGCCGGCCCCCGGCAAACCGGGCACGCACTTTGGGGCGTCCACGGACACGGTGCCGGTGATCAACCACACCATCTACATCGGGCTTACCGGGCTGGTCATCAACCTGGTCATCGCGACCCTGCTGACCCTGCTGTTCCGGGCGTTCAAGGTGCCGGTCGGGTCGGACGAGACGCGGCCGCATGAGTTCGTGGCCGACCCGGAACCCGCCACCGCGGAGCCCGTTCCGGTCGCGGCCGGGGCGGCGGACGCCGGCTGACCCGGGCCCAGGTGCCGGGCCCGGATCCCTCCGGGCCCGGCACCGGGTTCCCGGCCGCTGGGCGGCCGCCACCCCGGCGCCCCGGCGGCCAGCTTTCCCCCCAAGCTACTAGCTGGTAACATCGCGGCATGACCGAGGGCGACGGGAACGAGGCGGCCGGCCGCGGCGCCAGCCAGCACGGTGGCAGCCAGCACGGCGCCGCAGCCGGCACCGGCGCCGGCCGGCACGGCGGCACGCTGGCCGTGGCGGCAGCCCAGGCGCAGGGCGTGACCACGATGTTCACCCTGTCCGGCGGGCACGTGTTCCCGCTCTACGACGCGGCGGTGCACGCGGAACCGCCGATGCGGCTGCTGGACGTGCGCCACGAGCAGACCGCCGTGTTCGCCGCGGAGGCCGCCGCCCGGCTGACCCGGCTCCCCGGCCTGGCCGTGCTGACCGCCGGCCCCGGGGTGACCAACGGCGTCAGCGCCGTCACCACGGCCTATTTCAACGGCTCGCCGGTGGTGATCCTCGGCGGCCGGGCCCCCGACGCGCGCTGGGGCACCGGCAGCCTGCAGGAGTTCGACCATCCCGAGCTGCTCCGGCCCATCACCAAGAGGGCCTGGACCGAGCACGAGGCGGCCAAGGTCGGCGCCGGGGTGGACGAGGCGTTCCAGCTGGCCACCGCGCCGCACCGCGGCCCGGTGTTCGTGGACGCGTCCATGGAGGCCCTGTACGGCCAGGTTCCCCCGGAGAGTTCCGGGCCGGGCGGCACCATGGTGCGGGCCGCCCGGCCTGGGACGGCGCAGCCGGTGGACTGTGACCCGGACGCCGTGGCGGCCATCGCGAGGCTGATCGCGGGAGCGCGGCGCCCGGTCCTGGTGCTCGGCTCGGACGTGTGGATGGGCGGGGCCGAGCAGGCCGCCCGGACCGCGGCCGAGGAACTCCGGCTGCCGGTCATCGCCAACGGCCAGGGCCGCGGCATCCTGCCGAAGGGTCACGAGCTGCTGGTCACCCGCGCCCGGTCGGTCGCGTTCCGGCAGGCCGACCTGGTCGTGGTGGTGGGTACTCCGCTCGACTTCCGGCTCGGCTACGGCGTATTCGGCGACCCGGACGATCCGCAACGAAAACCGTCCGTGGTCCATGTCGCCGACGCGCCGGGGCAGCTGGCCACGCACTGCGAGCTGGCCGCGTCGTACTCGGGTGACCTGAGCGGCTTCTTCGCGGCGCTGGCCGCCCCGGACGCCTGGCCGGGCCGGCCAGCCAGGGTCCCCTGGGAAGACGCGTGGCTTCCCCAGTTGCGGGACGCGGCCCGCGGCGCGGCGGCCGCCGACGGCGCGCTGCTGGCCAGTGAGGCCGACCCCATCCACCCGATGCGCATCTACGGTGAGCTGGCCGGGATGCTGGACGACGACGCCGTGGTGATCGGCGACGGCGGGGACTTCGTCTCCTACGCGGGCAAGTACATCGAGCCGGGCCGCCCGGGCGGGTGGCTCGACCCGGGCCCGTACGGCTGCCTGGGCACCGGGCTGGGCTACGCGATCGCGGCCCGGATCTCGCGGCCGTCGGCCCAGGTGGTGCTGCTGCTCGGGGACGGCGCGGCCGGGTTCTCGCTGATGGACGTGGACACCCTGGTCCGGCACGGGCTGCCGGTCGTGATGATCTGCGGCAACAACGGGATCTGGGGCCTGGAGAAGTACCCCATGCGGGCCATCTACGGCTACGACGTGGTCGCCGACCTGCAGCCGCAGTGCCGCTACGACGAGGTGGTCAGCGCGCTGGGCGGCGCCGGGGAGATGGTCACCCGGCCGGACGGGATCGCGCCCGCGCTGCGCCGGGCCTTCGCGTCCGGCGTGCCCTACCTGGTCAACGTGATCACCGACCCGGCGGTCGCCTACCCCCGCGCCACCACCGGCGTCTAACCAGCGGCCCCCACCTCAGGGTCGCCCCGCCACTCGCAGGAGCCCCACCACTCACGCTGACCGCACTACTCCCGCCAGCCTCACCAAACACAGACCCACTAGTCACACCAGCACCACCGCTTACGCGGCCGGGCACTTTTCCTGCGCAGCGTGCGGCCCGGTGGGTGATTTGTGGTGGTTTGGGCGCACGTTCCGTAGGAAAAGTGCCTCTGCGCCCGGGCCGGGCGGGCCCGACCGGCCGACCGGGCCGGGACCGGCCTGGCCAGGCCTGGCCGGGCGGGCCGACCGGTCCCACCGGGCCGGGGCGACCGCGGCCAGGCCCGGCGGGACCGCGGACGGGCCGCGGCCGGCCGGAGCCGGACCGCCGGCCGGGCCCGGCGGGACCGCGGCCGGACCGCGGCCGGGAGAGGCTGGACTCCGAGCCGGGCCCGGGCTGGGGCGGGTTACTCGATGATGGCGATGAGGTCGCCTTCCTGGACGACGTCGCCTTCGGCCACCGCCAGCTTGGTCACCGTGCCCGGCTCCTCGGCCAGGACCGGGATCTCCATCTTCATCGACTCGAGGATGACCAGCGTTGCGCCGTCGGAGACTTCCTCACCCTCGGCGGTCACGACCTTCCAGACGTTGGCCACCATCTCCGCACGGACCTCGGCCACTCGCTGCTCCTCTCTCGCCGGGCCGCCCGCCGGGCGGCCCCCTCACATTCTCCCCGCTCGGGGGCGCACGCCAATTCAGGGACGCAGGCGGGTGACCACGAGAGTGTCGTAGCCGCCGTCGCTGAACTCCTCGCTGTCCAGCAGGTCCGTGTGGAACGGCAGGTTCGTCTTGATGCCGGTGATCCGGAACGACGCCACCGCGTCCCGGGCCCGGGCCAGTGCCTCGTCCCGGTCCGCGCCCCACACGCACAGCTTGGCCAGCAGCGGGTCGTAGAACGGGGTCACCTGGTTGCCGGCCTCGTATCCCGCGTTGACCCGGATGCCCTCGCCGGACGGCTCCGCCCAGCCGGTGATCGTTCCCGGGCTGGGCAGGAACCGGTTCGGGTCCTCGGCGTACACGCGCAGCTCGATCGCGTGCCCCTGGGCCAGCACCTGCTCCGGATCGATGCTGATGTCGCGGCCGGCGGCGATGCGCAGCTGCTGCTCGACCAGGTCGATGCCGGTGACCATCTCGGTCACGGGGTGCTCGACCTGGAGCCGGGTGTTCATCTCCAGGAACGTGAAGTCGCCGGTCCGCGCGTCCACCAGGAACTCGACCGTCCCGGCGCCCAGGTAGCCGACCGCCTCCCCGGCCCGGACCGCGGCCGCCAGCATCCGGGCCCGCAGGCCGGGGCCGACCCCCGGGGACGGGGTCTCCTCGGCCACCTTCTGGTGCCGGCGCTGCACCGAGCAGTCCCGCTCGCCCAGGGCCAGCACACGGCCGCCGGGGAGCCCGAGGACCTGGACCTCCACGTGCCGGGCCGGCGACACGTAACGCTCCAGCAGGATCGCCGGGTTGCCGAAGAACCGTTCCGCGCGGGAGCGGGCCGTCTCGAACGCCGCCGCCAGCTGCTCGGGTCCGGCCGCGGCGCTCATCCCGATCCCGCCGCCACCCGCCGCGGCCTTCACCATGACCGGGTAGCCGATGATGGCCGCGGCGGCCTCGGCCTCGCCGGCGCTGGTCACCGGCTCGGTGGTGCCCGCCGCCACCGGCACCCCGGCGGCGGCCATCAGGTTCCGCGCGCTGATCTTGTCGCCCATCTGCTCGATGGCGGATGGTGGCGGTCCCACCCAGGCCAGCCCGGCGTCGATGACGGCCTGGGCGAAAAGACCGTTTTCGGAAAGAAAGCCGTAGCCGGGATGCACGGCGCGCGCGCCGGTCTCGCGGGCCGCGCGCAGGATCGCGCCGGCGTCCAGGTAGCTGCGGGCGGGCGGCGGCGGGCCGATCAGCACCGCCTCGTCGGCCTCGCGCACGAACGGCAGCCCGGCGTCGGCCTCGGAATAGACCGCGATGGCCCGGATGCCCATCCGCCGGGCGGTGGCGATCACCCGCCGGGCTATCTCGCCGCGGTTGGCGACGAGCACCGACTCGATCACCGCTGGCTCACGCGCGGCGCTATCCGGCCCGGAGCTATCAAGCACGGCGGCAGCCTACAGGCGGCCGGGGTACCACCGTCCGGCGACCTTGCTGAGCGCTTCCACCACACCGGGGTCGTACTCCGCCGCGGTGTCCAGCCGGAGCCGCTCCAGTGCCGCGGCGGAGCGGTCCCGGTCCGATGAGCCGCCGACCAGGTCGTCGAAGGCGTTGGCGGCCCGGATGATCCGGCTGCCGATCGGCGGCTCGGGGCTGCTCCCCCGCCAGGGCTGGCTCTGCCGCCGGACGATCTCGGCCACCCCGTCCAGCAGCGCGCCAGCCTGCTCGATGACGCTGGCCCCGAGGCCGGCGATCCGTTCCTGGTCCTGCGGGGACGCGAGCACGGTCGCGCCTCCCGGGATCGGGTCGGCCAGCGAGAGCTGGCCGATGTCGTGCATGAGCGCCGCGTACTCCAGCTCGAGCAGGTCCGGCTCGCTCATCCCGAGCTCGCGGCCGACCGCGACGGCGAGCCGGCCCACCCGGTTGGAGTGGCCGTTCTCGACGTAGCCCCCTACCTCGGTGACCCGGGCCAGCGCGCGGACCGTCTGCAGATAGGTGGAGCGGATGCCGGCGTACCGGCGGAAGGCGGTCTGGGTCACCAGCAGCGGCGCGATCAGCAGCGCCAGCGCCACCAGGCCCATAGCCTCGGTGGCCAGGGCGATCAGCAAGGCTGAGGCACCGACCGCCGCGCCGAGCGGCACCTGGATGCGCAGCTCGTCGCCCAGCGACACCATGAACCGGGCCCGCAGGGCGTCCGCCCGGATCAGCGCCTTGATGACGCACTCGGCGAACCACCCCGCCACGATCAGCACGGTCATGACCGCGAGCCGGACCCACACGTGGTGATCGATGAGGGACAGGTGGGCCAGCGGGCGGAAGGCGGCGGCCACGAACGCCACGGCCAGCAGCCGGGAGGCCATCCCCCCCACCCCGGCGGGCCGGCCCGCGGCCAGGTGCGGCAGCGCCCCGACGATCATCGCGACCGCGGTGACCGCGACCACCTGCAGCGCGGGCTGCATGGCCAGCTGCCCGCCGACCCCGACCGCCAGCGCGTAGCCGAGGGCCCCGGCGCTGCCGACCGGGGCGGCCTCCCGGTCGCCCGGCAGGGATAGCCGGAGCAGCTCACCCAGCGCGATCAGCGCCCCGAAGGCCAGCGCGTCGCGGGGCTGCACCAGGCCGGCCGCGGCGGTCTGCGCCACGGCCGCGACCAGCAGCATGCCGGCCCCGATGACCAGCAGCAGCTGCCCGGAGTCGCTGGACTGCCAGGCAGACTGGCGGGCGAGGTGCCGTTGGGTGGTCACCGCAGGCTCACCTCAGCGGCTTTCGATGACCTGCAGCGGCGCGGTCGGGTCGTCATGGTCCTGGGCCGCGACCTGGGCGGGGAAGCCATCCGGCAGCGCGGCGGGCGGGGACTGGGCTGGCGCCTCGGACTCCCAGTGCTCCTGGCTCAGGGCGGCGATGAAGGCGTCCACCAGCACCGGGTCGAACTGCATGCCGGAGCACTTGCGGAGCTCGGCGACGGCCTCCTCGACACTCCGGGCGCCCCGGTAGGAGCGGGTCGAGGTCATCGAGTCGAACGCGTCGGCGACCGCGATCACCCGGGCGAACTCGGGGATCTCGTCGCCCGCCAGGCCCATCGGGTACCCCTTGCCGTCCATCCGCTCGTGGTGGTGCATGATGCCGTCCAGGGCCTCGGTCAGGAACCCGATCTGCCGGACGATCTCCAGGCCCCGCATGGGATGCAGCTGGATGGCGGCCAGCTCCTCCTCGGTCAGCGGCCCGGTCTTCTGCAGCACCTTGGTCGGCACCCCGAGCTTGCCCACGTCGTGCAGCATGCCTGCGTAGCGGATGGCTTCGACGCGCTCGGCGCCCATCCCGATCTGCCGGGCCAGGATGGTGGCGCCCCGGGAGACCCGCTCGCTGTGCCCGCGGGTGTAGAAATCCTTGGTTTCCACGGCCTGGCAGAGCGCGGCCATGGTGGCCGAGTACGCGCCTTCCTGCGCGGCGAACTGGCCCATCGCCCAGCGGGCCACGAAGAGCGGGATCAGGACCAGGACGGTGGCGAACGGGCCGACCAGGCCCCACAGGCCCGCGATCAGCAGGCCCAGGGTGGCGTAGCCCAGGTCGGACACCAGCAGCAGGGAAAGGTGCAGGTCAAGGCGGCCGCGCTGCGGGCTGCCCGCGGACGGGGGCAGGAGCAGCAGCATGGTCCACAGCAGCCCGTGATTGACGGCCACGTGCACCGCGGCCGCCACCGCGAACGGCAGGATGAGGGCCGGGAATGAGCCCGCCCCGGGCACGCCGATATGGCCGCCCAGGGCCAGGTAGGCCTCTCCCGCCGCGTAGGCGCTCAGCGCGTACATTGCCCCGTTAAAGGCGCGCTCGCGCAGCCCGGCGCGGCGCAGGCTGATCAGTGAGGTGGCACCGACCAGTGCGGCCCCGCCCGGGCCGAGCAGCACGACCGCCGCCAGGGTCGCCGCCGAACTGGGCGACCAGGCGGACTGGCGTGAGGTGAGCGTGGTGGGCGCGGAGTCGCAGATCATGAACAGGAGGGCCAGGACCAGCAGCGTCCGGGACATCAGGTGGTCCAGGCCCCCGCCCATGTCCTGCACCAGGACGTGGGCCAGCAGCAGGATCGCCGCCGTGACCACCACGGCCATGTAGAGCCACGCGGCCCGCGAGAGCCTGCTCAAGACCCCCCCTCGCAGTCAGTCCGATCGGCTAACGGGTGGTCAAACCTCATGGGCACGCGGCCGCGAACGGTAACCCTGCCGATCCCCGGCGCCGATGAATGACCCTGCCAATAGCTCCAGTTCGCCACTCAGGGTAACGCCATCACCGCTGATCGCGTAGCCTTCATGGCCGATATCTACAATCTGTATATACGACATGACAGAAAGTAACAATGGTTGGCCAGTGGGAGACGTTGGCCCAGCTCAGAGGGCAGGCGATTGCCGCCGGTGGATCAGGGTGTTTTGGCGGGTAATGGGCCCGGCCGGGCAGCCTATTCGCCGCGAAGTTCGGTGATCTCGATCGTGGCCCGGACTTCCTGGATCCGGGTCAGCACCTTCACGCGCAGGTCGCCGGGGACCTCGTCGTGGCCGCAGGACTTGTGCACCAGCCGCTTGACCGCCTCTTCCAGGCCGTACTCGCGCAGGCATGGGCCGCACTCGTCGAGGTGCTGGCGGATCTGCGCCTTACCTGAGTCGCCGAGCTCGCCGTCCAGGTAGGTGTAGACCCGCTCGAGTACCTCGCTACATGGAGTCTCGTGGGGCTTCCCGCAGCTCATGATGCGTCCCTCCCCGACTCCGCGGCCTGGGGCTCCTGGCTGTCATCCGCCTGGCCGTCATCCGCGGGGGCCGGGCGCGTCACGCCCCGGTCGGCCGCGTAGTCCTGCAGCATGTCCCGCAGCTGCCGCCGCCCGCGGTGCAGGCGCGACATGACCGTGCCGATCGGCGTGCCCATGATGTCGGCGATCTCCTTGTACGCGAACCCTTCCACATCGGCGAGGTACACCGCGATGCGGAACTCCTCGGGAAGGGCCTGCAGCGCCTGCTTGATGTCGGAGTCCGGGAGGCGGTCCAGCGCCTCCGCCTCCGCCGACCTCAGGCCCGAGGAGGTGTGCTCGGCCGCCCGGGCCAGCTGCCAGTCCTCGACCTCTTCCGCACCCGACCGCTGCGGCTCGCGCTGCTTCTTGCGGTAGCTGTTGATGAACGTGTTGGTCAGGATCCGGAACAGCCACGCCTTCAGGTTCGTCCCGGGCTGGAACTGGTGGAACGACGCGTAGGCCTTGGCGAACGTCTCCTGGACCAGGTCCTCGGCATCTGCCGGGTTCCGCGTCATCCGCAGCCCCGCCGAGTAGAGCTGATCCAGGAAGGGCAGCACATCATGCTCGAAACGCTCGCTGCGCTGCTCGAGTGTCTCGGTTACCGGACCCACCCCCTCGGAGATCTCCCGCACCGGCCCAAGGTACCGGCCGTATGGGCGGGAGGATACATCCCCGCGATCCCTCGGATCGAAGCGAGTCATCCTGGAGGCGCTACTGGCAGGCGCGTAATCGGCTAGAACCACGCCGTCTGAAACATGCGCCTGGGCGGCTTCATTCCGTCATCCGGGGCCGGACAGGGCGACTTCCGCCCGGCGGACCGGGCGGCACGCAGGTGGACCTCCCCGTCAAGTCAGGTGAGGAAAGACCCAGGTGGGGAACATTTCAGGAAATAGGGCTGCGCGGGCTCCCCGTCTTCGCGGCGACGTCTCACCTCTGTCACTTGGCAGGCCGTCAGCCGCAATGCGCGCAGCCCGGCTGCTGGATGGAGTCATGGTGGCGGCAAGTACGACCAGTCCTCTCACCGTTCTCGGCTCAAGCTCGCTGACGGCCTACTGGCGCTTCCAGCGAGCCGTGGTGGCGGCCCAGCTGCAGGCCTGGCTGCCGCCCCGGGGGCGGATCCTGGTTGATATCTCCGGCCCCCAGTCCAGCGTGGCGTCCCAGGCCGCCACGGCGGGCTACACGGTGCTTCAGGTCCTGCCGCGCTGGCCCTCGGCCGCTGAACCCCCAGGATCGGGGCACCTGGCCCCCGGGCACCGAGCGCCGGGAAACCCAGTGCCGGGAAACCCAGCCCAGGGAGACCCAGCCCCGGGAGGCCCGGCCCCGGGAGGCCCGGCCCTGAGAGACCCGGTCCCGGGGCGCCCCGCCAGGCTGGGGGTGCCCCGGACACTCACCGTGCGCGGCGTGCACCGCCGCCGCTCCCCGGCGGGACGGCTGGTCCGCGTGGTGGCGGATTCGGCGAACCTGTCCTTCCTCGCCGACGGGTCGGTGGACGGGGTCATCGCCGACGGCGCCCTGTCCCGGCACCTGATGGCCGAGGACGTCGCGGCGGAGATCGCCCGCGTGCTACGGCCCGGCGGCCAGCTCCTGGCCTCCGTGGACTCGCTCGTGCTGGGCATGTCCATCCTGGCCGAGCAGCACCACTGGGCCGAGCTCACCGATCTGCCGCAGGCGGAAGTGGTGCTGGTGCCCTGGCCGGACGGCCGGATCACCCGCTGCTTCGGCCCCGACCAGCTGGTCGACCTGCTGACCGAGGCCGGGCTGGAGGTCAGCTGGATCCGGCCGCGCACGGTGCTGTCCCCGTCCATGGTGGACCACGTGCTGCGCAAGGACCCGAGTGCGATCATGCGGCTGGTCCGGGCTGAGCTGGCCGCGGGCGCGGAAGAAGCCGGGCCGTCCGGCCCGGGTCACGACGGCCGGAACGGCGGGAACGAATCGTTCGGCATCCACCTGCTGGCCGCGGCCCGCAAGCCCGCGGCCCGGGGCGTTCCCGCCGCGTCCCAGACGACCGCTGGCTAGCGCCGCAGGCGGTCCCGCTTCGACTGGCAGGCCACGCACCGGGACGCCTCCGGGCGGGCCTCCAGGCGGCCTTCCGGGATGCGCTTGCCGCAGTCCGCGCACTTGCCGTAGCTGCCGGCCTGGATGCGCTCCAGCGCGTCCATGACCTCCGTACGCTGGGACATCGCCGAGGCCAGCACCGCCTCGGCCCGGTCAGCCTCGGACAGGCTGGTCCCCACGTCCGCCTCGTCCTGCGGGGAGTCCGCGGCACCGGCCATCGGCCGCTCGCCGCGCAGGACCGCGATGGAACGGTCCAGGTCGTCGCGTGCGGTCTCAAGACGCTTGCGTACGGTGATGGTCTCCACGGATCCTCCTGCTTCATCAGGGCACCAGCGGCGCGGCAACGATGGTCCCCGGAGGGGCCGGGCCGCGCTCAGGGGCCTCAGAACAACGTGCTGGGGGCCCCGCGGGAGGCGCCGCTGCCGCCCCCGGCCCCAGCCCGCGGGGCCCCCGCGGGCTCAGAATCACCCTCCATGGGCTCGATCAGCCCCGGGCCGTTGTGCCGGACCGAGTTCACTTCCGTTGACACCGGATACGTCGTCAGGTGGACCGAGGCGGCGGGCGTCATCAGGCCGTGCAGCGCCTCGGCGCTGGTCGCCGTGGGATCCAGCCAGTCCGCCCAGCGGGCCGGTTCGATCACCATCGGCATCCGGTCATGGATCCGGCCGACCTCGTCCTCGGCCCGGGTGGTGATGATGGTCGCCGTCCACAGCCAGGAATCGGGATCATCATCGGGCCGGTCCTTATCGCGCCACAGCTCGTACAGGCCGGCGAAGGCCAGCACGCCGCCGTCTTCGCGGCGGATGTAGTAGGGCTGCTTGGCGGGCTTCTTCGGGTCCCCGGACTTTTCCCACTCGTAGAAGCCGTCCGCGGGGAGCAGGCACCGGTGGCGGGCGAAGGCGCGGCGGAAGGCCGGCTTGGTGGCCACGGTCTCCGCCCGGGCGTTGATCAGGCGGCTGCCGATCGAGATGTCCTTGGCCCAGAACGGCACCAGGCCCCAGCGGACCACCCGCAGTTCCCGGACGCCCCCGTGCTCGAGGGGACTGGCCTCCGGGGCACTGGGCTCGGGGGCACTGGCTCCGGGGCACTGTGCTCGGGGGTGCCGGACTCCGGGGCGCTGGGCTCCTGGGCATCGCGCTGCTCCGCGGCCCCGGCTCCGGCCTCGTGGCCGCCGGCCTGGCCGGCCCCGGACCTGGCCTGCCCGGCCGCCTGCTCATCGTCGCCGTCTCTCGGGGCCCGGGTGACCACGGCGTACACGGGCTTGGTGGGCGCCACGTTGTAGTCAGGCCGCAGCGGCTCGGTGACCCGGTCCCGCTGCACGCCAAACTCCTCCAGGAGTTCCTGGCGTTTCCGCGCCGACGCGAAGCGGCCGCACATGTCGTCACCTGATCACTACGTAGCTGGGGCTGCTGGGGCAGCACCGGGGAAGCACAGAATGTGGCACTTAATAACCACAAATCTTGATTACCAAACCTCGGCCGCTGTTCCGGGCCGGGCGGACCCGTCCCGGGCCAGCCACGGTCCGGCCCGACCAGGGGATCGTCCCATCCGGGTCCGACAGAACGACCCACCGGACACAGCGCTCGCTGGTTCTTCCCCGATTCCCTCGGTTCACTCCAGGCCATGCGCTCAGCACACCCATTACGCTCACAGCATGGACACCGCACGCCAGGATTCTGGAGGCCAGGCACCCTCCTGGGCGACCCCCCAGGCCGATGCCCCGGTGCGGGCCCGGCTGCGGGTGCCCGGGTCGAAATCCATGACCAACCGGGCTCTCGTGCTGGCCGCCCTGGCCACCGGGCCGGCCCGCATCCTCAACCCGCTGCAGGCCCGGGACACCCTGCTGATGGCCGGGGCCCTCCGCGCGCTGGGGGCCACGGTGGACACGGGGACCGCGGGCGACAGCCGGGGCACCGGGGCGGCGGCCTGGCGGGTGTCCCCCGGCTGGGCCGCCAGCGACGCCCGGGTGGACGTGGGGAACGCAGGCACCGTGATGCGCTTCGTCCCCCCGGTGGCCGCGCTGGCCAGCGTGGCCACCGAATTCCACGGTGACCCGCGGGCCTCCCAGCGGCCGGTGGGCGGGATCCTCAGCGCGCTGCGCGAGCTCGGCGCGGTCATCGACGACGGGGGACGCGGCGCCATCCCGTTCACCGTGCGCGGCGCCGGGTCGCTGGCCGGCGGAGCGGTCACCGTGGACGCGTCGGCCTCCTCGCAGCTGGTGTCCGGGCTGCTCCTCGCCGCCCCGCGGTACGACAAGGGACTCGAGGTCCGGCACCGCGGCGGCCGCGCCCCCTCGGCCCCGCACATCGCGATGACGGTGCAGATGCTCCGCGACGCCGGGGCCACGGTCGAGACGGCCGCCCGCGACTCCACGGCGGGCGCCCTGCCCGACACCTGGTTCGTCCACCCCGGCCCGCTCGGCACCCAGCCGATCACCGTCCAGCCCGACGTGGTGAACTCCATGCCGTTCCTGGCCGCGGCCCTGGTCACCGGGGGGACCGTGACCATCCTGGGCTGGCCCGCGGTGACCACCCAGCCCGCCGAGCACATCCTGCGCGTGCTGCGGGACATGGGCGCGGAGTGCGCGGTAGGCCCGGACGGGCTGACCGTCACCGGCCCGCCCGCGCTGCGCGGGATCACCGCCGACCTGGCCGACTGCAGCGAGATTTCGATGGTGCTGGGCGCGCTCGCGGCGCTGGCCGGCTCCCCGTCGGTGCTGACCGGGATCGGCCACCAGCGTCACCAGGAGACCGACCGGCTGGCCGCCCTGGCCACCGAGATCAACGCGCTGGGCGGCGACGTGACCGAGCGCGATGACGGGCTGGAGATCCGGCCGCGGCCGCTGCGGGCCAGCCGCCCCTTCGCCACCTACGACGATCACCGCCTGGTGATGGCCGCGGCGGTGCTCGGCCTCGTGGTGCCTGGCCTGCAGGTCGAGAACGTGGCCACCGTGGGCAAGACGTTCCCCGGCTTCACCTCGGCGTGGGCGGCGATGCTGGAGCGCGCTCCCTGAACCGGCAGCCGTCCTACTCCCACCTGGACGAGGACGACGTCCGGGTCCGGCCCGCGAAGAGCACCCGGCCACGGACCCGGCGCCGGCCCGCCCACGAGGACGCGGCCGAGGCCTTCGTGGCGGCGGTGGACCGCGGCCGTTACGGGACTCTGGTCGGGGACCGCCCGGTGACCGCGATGCGGGCCCGCGAACTCGGCCGCCGCAGCGTGGTGGTGGGCGACCGGGTCGCGCTGGCCGGGGACATCTCCGGCGAGCCGGGCACCCTCGCCCGGGTGGTGCGGATCGAGCCGCGCACGTCCGTCCTGCGCCGTTCCGCCGACGACACCGACCCGGTGGAACGGGTCATCGTGGCCAACGCGGACCAGCTGGTGATCGTCACCGCCCTCGCCGATCCGCCGCCCCGGCCGCGGCTGATCGACCGTTTCCTGGTCGCCGCCTACGACGCGGGCCTGTCCCCGCTGCTCGTCCTGACCAAGGCCGACCTCGCGCCGCCCACCTTCCTGCTCGACGCGTACGGCGCGCTCGGCGTCCCCCACGTGGTGCTCAGCCAGCCGCTGACCAGCGCCCAGCTCGACCCGCTCCGCGACGCGCTGGCCGGCCGGGTCAGCGTGCTGGTCGGGCATTCCGGGGTGGGCAAGTCCACCATGGTCAACGCGCTGATCCCGGGGGCGGACCGGGCCGTCGGCACGGTCAGCCCGGTGACCGGGCGGGGCCGTCACACGTCCTCGTCGGCGGTGGCGCTGCCGCTGCCCGGGGGCGGCTGGCTGATCGACACGCCGGGCCTGCGCGGTTTCGGCCTGGCCCACGTGGCCCCCGAACGGGTGGTGCGGGCCTTCCCGGACCTGGCCCCGGGGACCGCGGCCTGCCCGCCCGGCTGCACCCACCTGGAGCCCGATTGCGCCCTCGACGCCTGGGTCCGCGATCAGGGCGGTGACAGCCGCCTGGTGACCCGGCTGGACTCGCTGCGCCGCCTGCTCCGCAGCCGCGAAGGCGACGACCCCGCCGGCGCCGACCCCGAGGCCCGGTTCCCGGACGCAGGTCCCTGACCCACGACTACCCCATCACACCAGCCTCACCAGCCCCTAGCCCCATTTCGTGATCATGGGACAAACCACCCGCCGCCTCGACCCTGAGCGCGAGTCGACTTCCGTGCTGTACTCGATGACGGTGCCTGAGTCTTCGGGCACTGCCTGGGCCAGGACCGCGGGAGCATCTCGTGGAAGTCATGCCGCATAGCTATACGAACCTCACCACCAGGGACGACTCGGTGGTCACGAAGTCCTATCAGGGACCGGATGCCCGGGTCCGTTGTGCCCGTGAGGCTGCTGTGCTGTCCGCTGTCGCCGGGCATCTGCCTGTCGCGCCGGTCCTCGGCAGTAGCGACACCAGCCTCAGCCTGAGGTTCATGCCTGGCGTGCCTGGCCAGGAGCTGATCGAGGCCGCCCTGGCTGAGCCAGTTCTGCGCGCGTGCGGCCAGATGCTGCGGCGGGTCCACGCGATCGACCCAGAGCAGGCGCATGTCGGGGATAACCGCGAACGGTCCGCGGTGCTGGTGCACGGTGATTACGGTCCGCAAAACATCCTGCTCGATGCGGCGACCCGGGAAGTGACGGCGGTGCTGGACTGGGAATGGGCGCATGCTGGGGATCCGGTCGAGGACCTGGCCTGGTGTGAATGGATCATCCGAATGCACCACGGTGCCCACGTCGGCGCCCTGGGCTCATTCTTCGGCGCTTATGGCCAGCGTCCGGCCTGGGCCGCCCGTCAGCAAGCGATGGTCGCCCAGTGCCGCAACCTCCTGGCCCTGTCCCAGAGGCGGGAGCCCAGCGGGACGAGTGTGCACCTGTGGGCGCAGCGCCTCCGGGCCACCGAATCTTGGGCAGAGTAGCCCGGTCGGGCTGGGACGCCCGACAAGGTGAGGCTGCACTGGCCTCTCCAGTCACAGCTCCGGTTCGTGATCATGACTTGAGGGTCGTTCGAACGACACCTAAGTCATGATCACGAAGGGAACAATGCGCCGCTCCGGTCTTGGCGTTACCGTGGGTGATCAAAGCGGGAGAAGGGGTTACCAAGCGTAGGCTTCGGGGGCTGCGCCGCCCGGGCCGGGGAAAATCTCGTCCAGCCGCCCGAGGGTCTTCTCATCGAGCGTGACCTCCAGGGCCCGCAACGCCCCGGTCAGCTGATCCAGCGTCCGGGGCCGACGATCGGGGCGGTCACCGCAGGCTGGTGCAGCAGCCAGGCCAGCGCGACCACGGCCGGGTCCTCGCCGAGGTCGGCGCAGAACGCCTCGTAGGCCTCGATCTGGGGCCGGATCTCCTGGATGGCCTCGGCCGCCCGGCCACCCGAGCTCCGCCCGCCCGAAGGACCCGTATCCTGACCGCCCGCACCCGGGCCGCCCGAACCGCCCGAACCGCCCGCACCCGGGCCGCCGGAACCGCCCGCGGCCGGAGCGCCGTGCCGCCTGAGCACCCCGCTCAGCAGCCCGCCGTGCAGCGGGCTCCACGGGATGACCCCGATGCCGTATCCCTGGCAGGCGGGCAGCACCTCCAGCTCGACCGTGCGCGCCGCGAGGTTGTACAGGGACTGCTCGCTGACCAGCCCGAACATCGGGCGGCGGGCGGCAGCCTCCTGGGCCTGGGCGATGTGCCAGCCCGCGAAGTTCGACGAGCCCGACGTAAATGATCTTGCCCTGGGTGCGCAGGACGTCCATGGCCTCCCAGATCTCGTCCCACGGCGTGCTGCGGTCCACGTGGTGCATCTGGTACAGGTCAATGTGGTCGGTCCCCAGCCGGCGCAGCGACTCCTCACAGGCCCTGCGGATATTGAAGGCAGACAGGAAACGGTCGTTGGGCCACTCGCCCTTGCCGCCGTACAGCTTCGTGGCCAGCACCGTGCGGTCCCGGCGCCCGCCGCCCGCCGCCATCCACCGGCCGATGACCGACTCGGTGACGCCCTCGGCCCGCGGCTGGCCGTAGGTGTTGGAGGTGTCGAAGAAGTTGATGCCGTGCTCATGGGCGGCGTCCATGATGACGTGGGCATCGGCCTCGCTGGTGATGGCACCGAAATTCATGGTGCCGAGGCAGAGCCTGCTCACGGACACGCCGCTGCGGCCGAGGTGCGTGTAGTCCATGCGGTAACGCTACGACAGCACCCCCGGGCCCTGGATGGCCGCGGCGGCCGTGATCCGATACCGTCTGGCGGCATGGCGGGATACGACGACGACCTACGTTTCGCCCACGTGCTCGCCGACGCGGCCGATGACATTACCACGCGCCGCTTCCGGGCCCTCGACTTGCGCGTCGAGGCCAAGCCTGACCTGACCCCGGTCACCGACGCGGACAAGGCGGCCGAGGAATCCCTGCGCAATGTGCTGCGCCGGTCCCGGCCGCGGGACGCCGTGCTGGGCGAGGAGTTCGGCCGGGACGGCGGCGGGCCCCGGTGCTGGGTGATCGACCCGATCGACGGCACCAAGAACTACGTCCGCGGTGTCCCGGTCTGGGCCACGCTGATCGGCCTGATGGACGGGGACCAGGTGGTGATGGGCGTGGTCTCCGCGCCGGCGCTCGGCCGGCGCTGGTGGGCCGCCAGCGACAACGGGGCGTGGACGGGCAAGAGCCTGACCAAGGCGACCCGCTGCCGGGTCTCGGACGTGGCCCGCATGGAGGACGCCTCGTTCTCCTACTCGAGCCTGACCGGCTGGGAGGAGAAGGGCGTGCTGCCGGGTTTCCTCGACCTGGCCCGCTCGGTGTGGCGGACCCGGGCCTATGGCGACTTCTGGTCTCATGTCCTGGTCGCCGAGGGAGCGGTGGACATCTCGGCCGAGCCCGACGTGTCGCTGTGGGATATCGCGGCGCTGCAGATCATCGTGGAAGAGGCGGGTGGCGTGTTCACCGACCTGGATGGGGTCGCCAGGCCAGACACCGGCAGCGTGGTCTGCACCAACGCGCGGCTGCACCAGGAGGTGCTCGATCGCCTGGCTAGCCCCGGATCATGACCTGATGTGCATATTTGGGTAGCCGGATGGGCTTGATCTAAGGGCTTGCCCTCGCGCGGGCATGCGCGGATGCTGGAGAGGTTAGCTCGTCACAAACGCACAAGCGCATCCGCAACGAGGTGGCACACCTGGCCGGGAAGGTCCGGCGGGTCGTGGTGTCTCGGACACAGCCCGGGGAGTGATCGATCGTGAAGGTGCGAGACGGCATGACCAGGCTGGTGCTCACCATCGGGCCCGCGCATACCCTCCGCGAGGCAGCGCGCCTCATGTCCGCACGCCGGGTGGGCGCGGCCGTGGTGACCGACGACCAGCAGGCGGGGGTCGGGATCCTGACTGAACGCGACATCCTGGACTCACTCGGCGCCGGGCAGGACCCCGACAAGGAGCTCTGCGCGGAGCACCGCACGACGGACGTGGTGTTCGCTTCGCCCGAGTGGACCCTGCAGCAGGCCGCGGAGACCATGGTGCGGTCCGGCTTCCGGCACCTCGTCGTGATCGAGGGCCAGGAGGTCATCGGCCTGCTGTCGATGCGCGACATCGTGCGGGTCTGGGCCGATTCTCCGGCGGCGGTGGCGCAGGCCACCGCACCGGCCTGAGCCAGCCCCGCATACCCGCGCTCACCTGCATGATCCCTGCCGACGGGTATCCCCGCGGCAGGGGCAGGGCAGTATGCGGCCGGCCAGAGGCGGCATGAGACGGTAGCGGAATGCGGCTCCGTGGCGCAGTGACTCTCGTGACCGGCGGATCATCGGGTATCGGCGCTGCCACGGCGCGGGTGCTGGCCAGGGCCGGGGCCCGGCTGCTGATCGCCGGGCGGGACCCGGCCCGGCTGGACGCGGTGGCCCGCGACACGGGCGCCCTGGCGCTGAAGGCGGATCTCGCCGAGCCCCAGGGCCCGGCCGAACTCGCCGACGCGGCCCTCCAGGTCGCGGCGGCGGACGCCCGCGCCCCCGGCATCGACATCCTGATCAACAACGCCGGCGTCGGCTGGTGTGGGCCAGTCAGCGAGATGACCGGCGACAAGATCGCCGAGATCCTGGCCGTGAACCTGGCCGCGCCGATCGAGCTGACCCGGCGGCTGCTGCCCCGGATGACCGCCCGGGGCAGCGGCCGGATCGTGTTCGTGTCGTCAATCGTGGGCGCGACCTCGGTACGGGAGGAGGCGGTGTACTCGGCGGCCAAGGCGGGCCTGGCCAACTTCGCCGAAAGCCTCGCCCACGAACTGGAAGGCTCGGGCGTGGGCGTCTGCGTGATCGTGCCCGGCGTGGTGAACACCCCGTTCTTCGACCGCCGGGGCCGCCCCTATAGCCGCAGGAAGCCGGAGCCGCTGCCCGCCGAGCGGGCCGCCGAGGCGATCAGGTCCGCGCTCGAGCATGACCGCCAGCTGGTCTACGTGCCCCGCTGGATGAGCTTCCCGGCCCGGCTGCACGGCGCGGCCCCGCGGACGTTCGCGGTACTGGCGCACTGGTTCGGCGATCATGGCTGAGCTGGACGGCCCGGGCGGAACTTCGTCGGCTGTACTGCCCGGGCGGAACTTCGTCCGCTGTTCTACCCGGGCGGAACTTCGTCCGCGGGGCCGCCCGGCTGCAGGCGGGCGGTGGCCGTTGCTTCATTCGCCGCAACGAAAACCGCTCCGGCCGTCTCCCCCGAACCGGTGTGAGGGCCCCGTGCGCCTCCCCAGCCCGGCACACGAGGCCCTCAGCCCCCCGAGTTGGCCCGGTTCCGGGGGCTGCCCGGTCCGTGGCCATCACGAAACATTTCACCAGCTGAGAGCCATAAAGGACAGGGCCGAAAGTCCTACTTTTGGATGTGAAGCTCTGCTATGCTCCGCCCTCCGCTGGCACAGCGGCCGACTGAGTCCCCGGTGTCGGGGCTGGCTGGGGGCCAGTCGGCCTGCGGGCTGGGTCGCTAACGCCCCAGTACGGAACCCGAGCATCACGCATACGTGCGCCCGAAATAGCTGGATCGGCGCCCGATCCGGGCCTATCTGCGGCCAGTCCGCCCCGGCTCGCGAACCGGTCACCCGTCGGGGGAAGAGTGGTCTGCCCGGCCTCCCGGGCCGCCGGGCCCAGCCGCATCGCGGGGGCCAGCCGCGTCGCGAGGGCCAGCCGGATCGCGAGGGCCAGCCGGGCCGCTAGGGCCAGCCGGGTCGCGGGGCCAGCCACCTGAGTGGGACTGGCCGGGCCGGCGGGGTCAGCCGCGTCATCCCGCGGGACGTCGGCCGGGCCGGCCACGGAGCCCCCGAGATGGCGATCGTGCCCGGCGAGCGCGGCAAGGGAGGACACGATGCCGGTGTCGCGGTCGCCCACGAGTTCCCAGGAACGGGCGATGCCGATGAGCAGCGAGGCGGCCAGGACGTTGCCGATCACGTCGATCGGCGCGTCGGTGTGCGGGGTGATGATGGAGTTGATGCCGGCCCCGATCTCGAAGCCGAAGACTCCCAGCAGCAGCACGATCAGCGCGACCTGGCTCCTGATCCGGCGCCGCGCGGCTGGGTCGGCCAGGATGGACCGCACCCCGCCCAGGGTGAACAGCAGACCGCCGACGCCGGCCACGACGGCCGGGTACCCGATCTCGTTGTGCGGCACCAGCCCGAAGAGGGAGACCGCCAGGGCATTAGTGAACGCCAGCAGCGCCGCCCCCGCCCGGACCTGCCGGATGACGTCCGGCTGCTGCCCGGCGCGCGGCCGGGGGGCCACGGAGAGGGCCACGAACAGCAGGCCGGTCAGCGCGCCCGCCGCCCCGGCGATGGCCACGAACACATCCCGGTATGCCCCAGTCACCACGAGCCGTCAGCCTACTGGGTGACGGAGCGCCGGCCGGGGGTCAGCTGTCCAGGTCGGTGCGCAGCACGCTGAACCAGACCCCATCCCGCCAGGCGCCGTCCCGCCAGCCGATGCCCCGCACCACCCCCTCGCGGGTGAACCCGGCCTTCTCCAGGGCCCGCTGCTCGGCGAGGTTGCCTGCCTCGGTGGCCGCCTCGATCCGGTACACGGGGGTGTGCGCGAACAGGTAGCGCACCAGCAGCCGGTGCGCCTCGGTGCCGTACCCGTGGCCCCGGGCTTCGGGGAGCAGCGCGATACCGATCTCCCAGTGGTAGGCAGCCGGGGTGGCGTGCTTGCGCCGCCAGTTCACGATCCCCAGCCGTTCCCCGCCGCGCACCACCACCAGCACTCCGCCGTCGTCACTGAACAGGCGGTTCTCGGCCCACTCGCGGCGCCACCGGCGGTTGTCGCGCCAGCCGTACCAGCCGAACTCGCCCGTCTGGGCCAGGTCATCCCCGGTCAGCCCCTCCAGCATCGCCAGATCGTCCTCCACCACCGGCCGCAACGCGATCTGATCCGCCATAGCCAGCATCCTGCCGCACGGGACGGAGGGGATGGGCCGCGCGAACGGGGTGCGCGGCGCCTGGCCACGGGCCCGCGACCGCTGCGGCTCTCGGCGTCACCCTGGCCCCGCGGCCGCACCCTCCCCGGCGGGCGCCCGGTCCCCGGCGGCCGCACCGTCTTCTCGCGGGCCCGGAGGCGGCGACCGGGCCGCGCCCGCCGCCGCGACCAGTGCGGCGACCGCCCAGGCGGCCCGGGGCGGGGGCGTGCGCGGCGCGGGGATCCCGCTGGTGGCCGCGGCCACCAGGAGCAGCGTCGCGATGCCCACGGCGGTCCCCAGCTGCGCCGCCGTGTTGATGATCCCGGACGCGCCGCCCCGCCAGTGCGGCGCCACGTCGGTGCCCAGGCCGGTGGCCGCGACCGACGACAGCCCGATGCCCGCTCCGCCCACGGCGGCGCACAGCGGCACCCCCCACGCCAGCGCGGCCAGCGGGATCAGCACGGCGTCCGAGACCGCGATCAGGGCCAGGCCGGTAGCGATCAGGCGCCGGGCGACCAGCCGGGGCGGCCCGGCCCGGCGCTGCACCGCGGCGGCCAGCGCGGACCCGCCGATCACCGCCAGGCTGAACGGCAGCAGGCTGGCCGCAGCCTGCAGCGGGGTGCGCCGCAGCGAGTTCTGCAGGTACAGGGTGACCAAGGTGATGGCCGAGCTGGTGGTCGCGGTGTTGAGCAGGGAAGCGAGCGCCCCCTGCCGCAGCCGCCGGGACCGGATCAGCTCCGGCGGCAGCAACGGCGCTACGGCGCGGCGGTCGACCAGGACAAACCCGCCCGCCAGCGCCACGCAGGCGGCCAGCAGCAGTCCGCCGGCCACCCGGCCGTCCGCCTGGGTGATCAGGGTCGCGCCGACCACGAAGGCCATGACGGCCGCGGTGAAGATCGCCGAACCGGCCAGATTCAGCGACTCCGCCTGCCGCCGGCTGCCGTCCCGGGGCACCGAGGCCGCGATGACGGCCACCAGTGCGGCGGCCAGCGGCAGATACGCCCAGAAGATGACGCGCCAGCTGGTCAGGTCGGTGACGATGCCGCCCACCACGAAGCCGCTGGCCCCCGCGGCCGCGCCGGCCGCGCTCCAGGCCGCGATGGCCCGGTGCCGGGCCCGTCCCTCCTCGGTGAGCGTGGTCAGCAGGCGCAGCGCGGACGGCACGGACGCGGCGGCGGCCGCCCCCTGCAGGCACCGGCCCGCGGCCAGGGCCAGGACGGATGGCGCGGTCGCGGCCACCAGGGCTCCCACCGCGAACACGGCCAGGCTGGCCAGGATCGTGCGCCGGTGCCCGTAGCGGTCGCCGAGCCGGGCGCCGAGCATCAGCAGGCCCCCGAAGAACATGGCGTAGCCGGTCGCGATCAGGCTGCCGAACGACTCCGGGGCGTGCAGGCTGGCCAGCATGGCCGGCAGCGAGGTGACCACCACGGTGACGCCGAGCACGTCCATGAACTGCACCAGGCACAGCGCGACCACCGCCACGCCCACCCGGCGCCCGGAACCTGGTGCAGGGGCACCACGGGGCTCACCCATGGCCCTTTAACTTCCACCCCAGATCGCCGCAAACTTCTGCGTGATCATGACGTCGGTGTCGTTCTGGCGGCACCAAAGTCATGATCACGAAGGGGCCGCGGGGCTGGCGGGAGTCGTGTGGCTGGCGGGACTGGTGTGACTCTCGGGGCGGGATCTGCCTCAGGCCTCGGGGGGCCAGGCCTCCGGGGGCTCAGGGTCTCCGGGGGCTCAGGTCTCCGGGGGCCCAGACCCCCGAGGGGCTCAGGCCTCCGGGGCCAGGCCTCCGAGGGCCAGGCCCCGGGGGCTCAGACCCCGGGGCCAGGCCTCAGAGGCCTCCGGGGGTTCAGACCTCCGGGGGCTCAGACCCCAGAGGGCTCAGGCTCCGGGGGCTCAGGGCTCCGGGGGGCTCGAGGGCTCCGGGGGCTCGGACCCCAGGCAGGGGGGTCAGGCCTCCGGGGTGAGTGCGGCGGCCAGCTTGCTGATGGCGGCTTCCCAGCCGGGACCGACCCTCTCCGCCACCGCGGGCATGGCCGCCGCGAGCTGGCCGAGCTGTTCGTGGACCAGGGTGAGCAGGGTGCCGCCCGAAGGATCAGGGGAGAACGTGACGGTCAGCTGCGAGTCGAAGACCGGGCCATCGGCGCGTTCCGGGCCGACGAATCCCCAGCGGAACACCAGGCGCTCGTCCGGGACGAGCTCAAGAAACTCGGCCTCGAACCCGCCGACGTCACGGCCGGAATCCTCCTGCCAGATCCGGTAACAGCCGCCGGGCCACTCCTCGACCTCGGCCCGGGCCATGGTCATGCTGCCCGGCGCCATCCAGCGCTGCAGCAACTCCGGGTCCAGCCACGCCCGGTAGACCAGCCGGGGAGGAGCCGGGATGGTGCGTTCCACCCGGACCACGGCGTGCGACGCAGTGCTAGCTGACATTTACTCGGTCCAATCGTTAGGGAAATTGGGGGGTTCGGGGTTGGGGCCGCCCTCGCGGAAGAGGTCGTCCAGGGCGTCGAGCCGCTGGTGCCAGAACGGCGCGTACCAGCGCAGCCAGGCGTCGGCCTGGGCGAGCGGCGCGGCGCGCAGCTGGCAGACGTGGCGGCGGCCGTCCACCGTGCGGTGCAGCAGGCCGGCCCGCTCCAGCACCCGCACATGCTTGGACGCGGCCGCTAGCGACATGGCCAGCGGCCCGGCCAGCTCCCCCACGGTCAGCGCGCCCCCGGCCAGGCGGCGGAGCATGGCCCGCCTCGCCTCGTGCGCGAGCGCGTGGAACACCGCGTCCATCCCGCCTTCCCCGGCCGCCAGATCCTCAACCACATGGTTGATCTTAGACTAGTCAGTGTGTAATAGTCAACCTTATGGTTGAGCTTTTCGGCCGGAGGGAGGGCTCCTGCGCCGGGCCGCCGCGTGGCGGGCCAGCCTCGCAGGCCAGAATCTGGGCATGGGTCCTGCACGCTCGATTGGGTTGTTCATCGCCGCTGGCCTGGCGGAAATCGGCGGGGGGTATCTCGTCTGGCGCTGGCTCCGCGACGGGGCGCCGGTCTTCGTCGGGATCCTGGGCGCGGCCATCCTGGTCGTCTACGGGGTTATCCCGACCCTGCAGAAGAGCGACGACTTCGGCCGGATCTACGCGGCCTACGGCGGCGTGTTCGTGATCGCGTCGCTGCTGTGGGGCTGGGGCGTGGATAAGAAGGCGCCGGACCGCTTCGACTGGGCCGGCGCCGCGGTGGTCCTGGCCGGCGTGGCGATCATCTACTTCGCGCCGCGACGTTAATCAGCGCCACCGGGCCAGCGCTACCGGGCCAGCGCTACCGGCCAGCGCCGCCGGGCCAGCGCCGCTGGGGCACGGCGGCGGCCCGGCCAGCGCTCACCCGGCGCTTAGCCGACCCGGCCCGATTTCCAGGCTGCGTAGGCAGCGGGCAGGCAGATCGCGCAGGGCCGGTAACCGGCGGCGACCGCCGTCGGCTCGTCGGCGAAGAACACCCGGTGGGCCACGTAGCCCCCGCGGGCGATCGCGCGCCGGGCCGACGGGCAGTCGAGCCGGCCGTAGATCCTGGCCTGGCGGTGACCGCCGAACTGGCCGGGCACCGCGCTGCGGTAGGGGCGCCGGTCCGCGCCGAGCAGCGTGTACGTGCGGGGGGTCACCGGCGCCGCCCCCGCCATCAGGCCGCGTCGTGGAAGACGAGGCCCAGGGCGAGCCGCTCGCCGGAACGGATCACGGACACGCCGTGCCGGACCGGCGCCGCCGACCAGCCGCGCTGGGACTCCACCGGCCGGTCACGGGTGGTGAACACCAGGCCGTGCCCGTGCGGGATGAGGGTGGCGGTGCCGCGGGACTGGGCGCGCGGGCGCTGCTCGTAGAGCAGGAACTCCCCGCCGGCGTGATCGGTGCCGGGGTGGCTGAGGTTGATCACGACCTGCAGCGGGAACACCAGGTCGCCGTACAGGTCCCGGTGCAGGGCGTTCCAGTCCCCGGCCCGGTAGCGCAGCAGGATCGCGGTGGATTTGGTCTGCCCGGCGGCGTGGCACGCCTCCAGCCAGTCGTCCAGGTGGTCCGGCCAGGGCGCGGGGCGGCCCAGGCGGCTCCACCAGTCGCGGGCGATCGGCAGCAGCCTCGGGTACAGGGCCTGCTTGAGCTCCGTGACCGCCTCGGGGAACGGGTGGGCGAAGTAGCGGTACTCGCCCTCGCCGAAGCGGTGCCGGGCCATGTTGACCGTCGACCGGAACCGCGCGGCGTCGGGATACAGAGCGGCGATCGTGGCCGCCTCGCCGCTGGTCAGCAGCGGCCCGGTCAGGGCGCAGCCGTAGGCGTCCAGGCCGGCGCGGACCTCGTCCCAGTCGGTGGCGCCGACCCGGTCCTCCCACGTCCCGGCCACGGCCATGGTGTTAGAGCTGGTACTCATGCTGCTGCCTCCTCCAGGGTGAGCAGGGCCCGCTTGGCTTCGGGGCCGCCGCGATAGCCGCCCATGCTGCCGTCGGCGCGGACCACGCGGTGGCAGGGCACTACGACCGGCAGCGGGTTGGTCGCGCAGGCGGTGCCGACGGCGCGCACCGCCCTCGGGCTCCCGGCCAGCTGGGCCACGGCCGTGTAGCTGGCCGTGTGCCCGTAGCCGATCTCGGGCAGGTGGCCGAGCACCGTCCGCCGGAACCCGGCGGACAGCCGCCAGTCCAGTGGCAGGCCGAACGTGTGGCGGCGGCCCGCGAAGTACTCGTCGATTTCCCGGGCGGCCGCGTCCAGGCGTCCGGGGGCGCTGAGGATCCGCGGGCTGACCTTGTCGGCCAGCGACTGCAGCACCGCGTCGTGACCCTCGAGGGCGAAGGCCACCCGGATCAGGCCCTGCTCGGTGGCGGCCAGCAGCAGCGGGCCGACCGGGCTGTCGATGACGCGGTAGGCGACGTCGAGGACGCCGTCCTGCTGGGCCGCGGCCGCCAGCCTGGCGTGCAGCAGGCTGAGCTGGTCCGGGTGGTCGGGGAAGGCCTGGGCCAGCGCCCCGGCCATGTCGTCGGCGTTCATGGGGACGCTCCTTTCGATGTGGTTCTGGGGGCGGCAGGCCGCCCGGTGGCGCGGCCGGGGGTCCTGGGCTCGGCGGCCCGGCCGGCTCCGGCTCCCGGGTAGGAGCGGCGGAGGCGGGCGATGCCGTCGGCGGCGGCGCGCCGGGCCGCCTCGGCGGTGCCGCCGAGGATCGCGGCGATGTCCGCGTAGGGCAGCCCCGCGAGGTAGTGGTAGGCGACCGCCTGTTTCTGCTTGGCGGGCAGCCGGGTGAGGGCGTCGGCCAGGTCGTCGTCGGCGACCAGGCCGCCGCCCTCCGGGTCCCGGCCCCAGCCGCCCGGGGCCTGGCCGTCCGGGGCCCGGCCGCCCGGGGCCCCGGAGACCGCGGATGGGGTCTCCGGGGCCTCGGCCACCGGGATCGCGCGGCGGGCGGCGGCCCGGGTCACGTCGATGGCTTTGCGGTGCGCGATGGTGACCAGCCAGGCCTCGACATTCGCGTCGGCCGGCAGGTCCGGGTAGGCCTTCAGCGCCGACAGGAACGTTTCCGACCAGGCGTCGTCCGCGTCGGCCGGGCCGAGGACGGCCCGGCAGACCCGGAGCACGGTGCTTCCGTGGACCGAGACGACGCTCTCGAACGGTGGCTTGCCTGTCATGACCTGAAGACGTCCTGGATCCGGTGTTCGTGAGGTGCCCCGGCGATTAAGTGTCCCGGCGGTCAGGGCGCGGCCGGGCCCGTGCTGGCCGGGCCTGTGCGCGGGGCTGTGCCGGCCGGGCTGCGCCGGTGATCAGGCCCCAGGGATGAGGCCCAGCTGCCGCAGCACCGTGACACCGTCGTCGAGGCCGAGCTCCTCGGTGATGAGGCCATTCTCGACCCTCAGCACGGTAATGCCGGTGAACCGCATCGTCTTCCCGGTGCTGGCGGGCAGGGCGCCGACCGGCATGTCGTCGAACGCGTCACCGGTGTGGGTGCCGCCACCCTCCCACTGGCCGACGACGTACTCACCCTCGGCGATCAGGTCGGCGGTCCCCCAGAAGTTCAGGTCGGGGAACGCGGCGCGGAACCTGGTGGCGAACTCGCGCACCTGGTCCCGTCCCCGGCACGGCGCGTGCAGGGAGTACTCGAAGCGGATGTCCGGCGCGGCCAGCTCGTCGATGATCGCGGGGTTGAAGTCCTTGCCCCAGAACTCGCTGAACCAGCGGGCCACGACGGCCTTGTTGCTGTCGGTGGACATGAGTCATCTCTTTCCTCGCGGCGGTGGCGCTCCCGGCCGGGTGCGCTCGGCCGGAAGACGTGCGGAGGGGAGCGGACGTGAGACGGCGGGGCCGATCTCCCCGGAACCTCACGAAACCCGGGCCCGGCGCGTCTTCCATGGACAGCGGACGTGACCTAAGGAGCAGACGATGACGACCGACACGGGCACGCATCCCGCCCAGCGGACCGCCAGGGTGACGGCCGAGCACACGGTCCTCGCCACGCGGCTCGGTGAGCTGACCATCGTGCGCGACGGGGAATTGCTGACCGGGCTGTACTTCCCGCACCACTGGTACAAGCCCAGCCTGGCCAGCTTCGGGCCGCGGAGTGACGAGGGTTTCTCGGAGGTCACCCGGCAGCTCGGGGAGTACCTCGACGGCACCCGGAGGGAGTTCGGCCTGCCGCTCGACGCACGGGGCACCGAATTCCAGCGGCGTGTCTGGGAGCTGATCGCGGAGATCCCGTACGGGCATACGGCCAGCTACGGCGACCTGGCCCGGCGGCTGGGCGCGGACACCGACCCGCGGGACGTCGGCGCCGCGGTGGGCCGTAACCCGCTGAGCATCCTGATCCCGTGCCACCGGGTGGTGGGCAGCACCGGCAAGCTCACCGGCTACGCCGGCGGCCTGACCCGCAAGCGGACGTTGCTGGACCTCGAGCAGGCGGGCAGCCCCATCCCCGGCCTCTGGTGACCGGGGCCGGTGACGGGGTTCTTGATAGTCCGGGCCTGTGGTGACCGGGGCCCGGGGTCCCGCCTTCGCGGCGGGGTCCCCGGGCACCGGGTCACGGGCCGTTGGGCGAGGCGCGCCTGGGTCAGCGCTCGTAGCTGCCAGGCGTCCAGGCGTGCGTGGCCACCCCGACGGCGTTCCAGGCGTTGATCGCGATGATCAGGGCCAGGAGGGCCGCGACCTCGTCGGGGGTGTAGGAGGCCGCGACGGCCTGGTACTCCGCGTCGGGGACGTGGTCGCCGGCCATCAGCGTGACCGCCTCGGTGAACGCCAGCGCGGCCCGCTCCCGGGCGGAGAAGTACGGCGTGTCCCGCCAGGCGGCGATGCCGTACAGCCGCTGCTCGCTCTCCCCGACCGCGCGGGCGTCCTTGGTGTGCATGTCGATGCAGTAGGCGCAGCCGTTGAGCTGGGACGCCCGGACCCGGACCAGTTCGCGCAGCCGCGGATCGAAGTCCACCCGGTCCAGTTCCTTGGTGGCCGCCTTGTCCAGCTGGGCCAGGGCCCGGGCGAACCCGGCCGCGTGGGCGTCGAAGTCCAGCCGGACCGGGATCGTGAATTCAGGCGGTGTGGTCGTGTCTTCGTGGGTGTCGGTAAGTGCCATAACCCGAACCTACGGCGCGGGCGGCGCACCAGTAAGCTCCACTTTCATGCCAGAAACGTGGGCCAATTCGAGGGCCGGGAGAACCAGTTCCGGGACCGGGCCGGCCGGGCGGGCCAGTTCCGGGGTGGACCTGCACCTGGACCGCACCGGCCCGCGGGTGCGGGCCAGCCTGGAGGCACAGCTCCGGGAAGCGGTCCGCTCCGGCCGGCTGGCCCCCGGGCTGCGCCTGCCGTCGTCCCGCTCGCTCGCCGCTGACCTGGGTGTCGCCCGTAACACCGTGGTCGACGTGTACGGGCAGCTGGTCGCCGAGGGCTGGCTGGTCGCCCGGCAGGGGTCGGTCACCCGGGTCGCCGGCCGGGCGCCGGCGGCCGAGGCCGGGCCCGCACCAGCCGGGGCAGCCCGCCGGCTGCGCTACGACCTCCGCCCCGGATCGCCGGACGTGGCCGCCTTCCCCCGCTCCCGCTGGCTGGCGGCGGCGCGCCGGGCGCTGAACGCCGCCCCGGCCGAGGCGTTCGGCAACGCCCCGGACGCCCGCGGCCGGCCGGAACTGCACCAGGCCCTGGCCGGGTACCTGGCCCGGGCGCGCGGCGTGCGGGTGAGTCCCGACCGGATCGTGGTCTGCTCGGGATTCACCCAGGGTCTCGGCCTCATCTGCCAGGTGCTGCGGGCCCGGGGCGCCGCGACCCTGGCCGTGGAGGCCTACGGCCTGGCTCACCTGCGCGGCATCGCGGCCGGGCACGGGCTGCGCCTCCGGATGCTGCCCGTGGACGACGGCGGCGCCGTCCTCGACGGGCCCGGTGCCGTCCTCAGCGGCGTCCCCGCTCGCGCGGGCGGGCTCGCCGACGCGGGCGGGCTCGCCGACGCGGGCGGGCTCGATGGCGCGGGCGGGCTCGCCGACGCCGGGGCTCGATGGCGCAGATGCGGCGTTGCTCACCCCCGCCCACCAGTTCCCGCTGGGCGGCGTGCTCGGGCCCAGGAGGCGGGCGCAGGCCATCGAGTGGGCGGCCCAGACCGGCGGGCTGCTGATCGAGGACGACTACGACGGCGAATTCCGGTACGACCGCCAGCCAGTCGGGGCCATGCAGGCCCACGCCCCGGAGCACGTCATCTACGCCGGGACGGCCAGCAAGAGCCTGGCGCCGGGGCTGCGGCTCGGCTGGCTCGTAGTGCCCGCCCACCTGGTGGACGAGGTCGCCGCGGCCAAGGCCCGGACCGACCGGCATTCCAGCAGCTTCGACCAGCTCACGCTGGCCGAGTTCCTTAACTCCGGGGCTTACGACCGGCAGGTGCGCCGCTCCCGGCTGGCCTACCGGCGGCGACGGGACCACCTCGTCGCGGCGGTGCGGCGGCATGTCCCGCAGGCGCGGGTCACCGGGATCGCCGCCGGCCTGCACGCGCGGCTGGAACTGCCGCCCGGCCTGGACGAGGACGAGATCATCGCCCGGGCCGCGGCCCGGCACGACCTGGCCCTCGAGGGGCTCAGTGCCTATTGCGCCGAATCCGGCCCGCACCGGCCGGCGCTGGTCATCGGGTACGCCACCCCGCCCGAGCACGCCTTCACCGGCGCCGTGGCCCGGCTGATGGCCGTGCTCACCGATACCGCGCGCGGCTGACCTGCCTGAGGAGCTGGCCTGCCTGGGGAGCTGGCCTGCCCGGGGAGCTGGCCTGCCCGGGGGCTGGCTTGCCTGGGAGCTGGCCTGCCTAGGGGTCCTCAGGCTCCGGGCCGGTGTGGAAGATCGGCCAGCAGACCTGCGTGCGCCACTGCGACGCGTCCGCGGTGTCATGGCGGCCGACCAGGTAGTACTCGCGGATCGGCCCGTCCACGGCCAGCGCGTGCTGGGTCACGTACGTGGCCAGTGAGCCGTAGGCGCGGTCGATGCCGGTGTCCCGGCCGGGGTGGACGATGGTGGCCAGCTCGGCCGGCGGCACGACCAGCGACGTCACCCGGCCCGTGGGCCGCAGCGTCCCGGTGCACGGCACGAAGATGGTGGCCTGGCCCAGCCCGTGCGAGAACAGCTCGGTCGCGAAGATGCCGCCGCTGGGACCCTCCGGCGACAGGTTCTGGGCGTCCATGGTGGCGTAGAGCTCGCCGAGCGCCCCCTGGTACCAGGACCCGGCGTCCTCGATGTCCAGCGCCTCGCTGATCGCGGCGGCGGGTGCGGCCTCCACGCGTCGCCGGCCGATGTCGGCCAGCTCCGGCGGGGACGGGCGGGCCAGCAGGTCCCGCAGCGACGACACCGCGGTCTGCGTGCGGGTCAGCCCTTCTTCCAGCCGGTTCAGGTGAGCCGCGATGAGCTCGTTGCGGGTCTCGAGGTCCGGCGCGGCCAGGACCTGCCGGACCTCGTTGACGGGCATGTCCAGATCGCGGAAGCGCCGGATGATCTGCGCGGCCGGGATCTGCCCGGTGGTGTAGCGGCGGTAGCCCGTGTCGGGATCCACGTCGGCGGGCTCCAGCAAGCCGACCCGGTGGTAATAGCGCAGCGTCTTCACGCTCATGTGCGTCGCGCGGGCGAAGTCCCCGATGGCCAGGCGGTTCTGCATGACACGAGTCTGCATCCTCCCCTGGGGGGAGAGTCACGCCCGATATCCGGTGTTGACCATCCCCCTGCGGCAGCCGCGAGCGTGAGTAGTGCCCGGCCACGAGGGCCGGGTCACCGAGGGAGGAGAACACCATGCACGCCACCGAGCTGACCGGGGTCATCGCCGACCACATCGCCGGGGTCAACGCGCTGGACATCGACGCCATCATGGCCACGTTCGCCGACGACGCCTACGTCAACGACGCCCGCCGCGAGTTCAGCGGCAGCGACGCGATCCGCCGCTGGGCAGAGAAGGAAATGGTCGGCGACAAGGTCCAGATCGAGGTCCGCGAGGTACTGGACCACTACGGCGACACGATCGTGCGCGGGTCCTACACCGGCGAGTTCGACAAGACCGGCCTGCCCGACGACGTCGTCCTGTCGAACTACTTCAGCGTCCGGGACGGCAAGATCGTCAGCCTGGCCGTGATCTTCAACCGACCGGCCGAGTACTGAGCTATGGGCTGCACGCTCGACGCCGGACCCGTCATGCCCGCGCTGGCGAAGCGGGCGGCGGCCGCACCCGGGCCGCAGCGTGACGGCTGGAAGGCGCTGCGCAAGGCGGGCGAGACGGGCGAGACGGGCCGGGCCTACCTGGCCCGCCTTGCCCCGTCCTGCTCCTGACCTGGACGTACGACGACAACTCCACCGTCTGGGGCCCGGTCCGCGGCGACGGCCGGGTCATCGCGGACCTCTAGCCACCGAAGGCGGTTTCCCTAGTATTGGCACATGTATTCGACACGGATCTCCCAGCATGTGAACGCTCCGCGGTCAGATGTGTACCGGGCACTCCTGGATCCCGGTGCGATCGCGCAGTGGCGGGTACCGGCCGGCATGAGCAGCCAGGTGCATGAGTTCGACGCCCGCGAAGGCGGCTCGTTCCGCGTGTCCCTCACCTACGACGCCCCGACCAGCACCGGCAAGTCCGCCCAGCAGACCGACACGTACCACGGCCACTTCGCCAGGCTCGTGCCCGACGAGCAGGTCGTCGAGGTGTTCGAGTTCGAGAGCGAGAATCCCGGGCTGCGCGGCGAGATGACGATGACGACCACACTGACCGACGCGGACGGCGGCACCGAGGTCGCCATCGTGCATGAGCAGATTCCCGACAGCGTCCCCCCGGCCGACAACGAGACCGGCACCCGGATGGCCCTGGAAAACCTGGCCAGACTCGTCGAGGCCCGTTAGCCGGCCAGGCCAGCGATAGGCACCAGACCCTGCGGCGTAACGGTCAGCCGGCGCGGACCGCGAAGTTGTAGCACCCCCAGCCGACGTTGCGCAGGTGCACGACCGTGACGTCCGGCCGGGCCAGCAACTCCTGGATGACGGCCGTGGCCTGCTCGCCGTCGCTGGCCAGGATGCCGTCAGCGATACGCCCGGCCTGGTCATAGGCCCGCACGACCTGCTGGCGGTGGCTTAGCCCCGGCGGGTAGCGGTGCGGGGTCGCGTACCCCTCGCAGGGATCGGCGTGAACGAACACGGGTCCGCGTTCGGCGTAGGCGCCGCTGGTGCCAGGCGGTGTGTAAGCGATGAGCAGCACCTCCTCGCCGGGGCGGGTCTCGCGGAGGCAGCAGCGCAGGGGATCGCCGCCCTCGGGATCCGCCTGAGGGGTGAGCGGGTTGCCGGCCTCGTCCTGCCCGGCGGCCCTGATCCGGTCCAGTTCAGCGGCGGGGATGGGCTCGAAGACAAGCGTCCTGGTGATCGCGTCGGTGACCATGCATCCCAGCCTGCCGGGCGCCCCTCGCCGATGCTGGCGGGTATCGGACCTGGCGGCAGGGCATGGCGCAGGGCATGGCGGCAGCCGGACGCGGACCTTAAAGCAAGGACTGATTCAGGCTGGGATAGATGTCCAGCAGGCGGGCTACACCGGCGACCTGCAGCACCTCCTGGACCCACGGATCCGGGATGACGAAGCGCAATTCGGTGCCGTTGCCCAAGGCGGTGCAGTGGGCCCGGGCGAGCATGCGGGCGCCGCGGGCGTCACAGAAGCAAGTGCGGGTGAGATCTGCGACGACTCTCGTGACTCCAGGTCTGCAGGCGGCGGCCAGCCTGTCGCCGACGTGGTCAGCGTTGGCCAGATCGATCTCGTCAGGAAACGTGACGATTACCGACTGGTCCTCGGCACTGGCCAGTGGCCGCAAGTGGAGCACGAAGAAACCACCCCCGAGGGGCTTCACGCCGCAACCCGGGAGATCCCGCAGGGCAGGAGCCAGCCCGGATAACGGCTGGCTCAACAACCGTGCTTGCTATTGTGCTCACACTTGTCCTCCGAGGTCGAGGTTGGGGGCCGCGAAGATCGGGTGAAAGTCACCATCCGTCCATACGGCCAACCCGACGCCAGTGACCTGGCCGATGTCGCAGCCGATGAACGCGATCGCGTCGGCTATAGCGACCTTGAGAAGCGGGCACATCGACTATGCACTTTGCTCTTCACAATTACGCGATGAAAATGGATTGCTGGCATGAGCGGCCGGAGCGCCTCCACCCGGGTGCACTGGTGTGGGAGGGCGTACGGGTCCTCAGGCAGTTCCCCGCAGACGTGGCGTCAGATCTCCCGGCAGCAGCGGATCAAACGAGTATGTGGCGTACCCCCATTGAGGTCGGTTCCTGACGGCAGCAGGGCTGCCGGGGGGCCTGCCGGAAATTGAAAGCCCCCGCCATGCAACCTGACGGCGTGCCCGGTGCATCTATCTGAGAGCCCGGCATGCCGGCTGGGGGCGCCGGCATGCCGAGCCCTGCGCCATCGTGATCGACCCGTGAGCCCTGGTGCCTGGGCGCGCGGGTGCATCATCAAAATGCCTGGTGGCCTGGTGGCGTTGCGTCCTCACCCAGGGCAACCTGCCTCGCCACCAGATCGGGGTGGCGCAGGAAGTTGCTCACGAGCGTGGCCGGTCCGCCGATGCAGGTCCAGTCGTCATCCCACAGCGTGGACGCCAGCCACGAACGATCGGCGGGGAACATCAAGTTGGGCAGGGCACCCTTCCAGAACGACCAGGGTCCGCTCCTGCGCCACGTGGCCGCCTGCTCTGGCCCGGCCTCTACGAGCACGTAATGCCATCCCGAGTACAGGGTCACCATCGGCACGTCAAGGAAGACGATGTCATCGGCGCCGGTGTCGAGATAGCCCAGCCACCACGGCTGGCCTGCCGACTGCTCGCCCAGCAGACCGAGCACAGCCCGGTCGTGCACGTCCTGTCCCTGACCTCCAGGGGGCAGCACGATCGTGGCGTAAGCCTCGAAGACCGGCGGGATGGCGCTGGTGATGGTCCGGTCAACAACAGTGCCCCCGGCGATCCAGGCGACCTCGGCATCGGTCCCTGCACGCCAGATCCTGCCGTCCCTCTCCTCACTGACCATTGGTAATCAGGGCGCCGGTGTCGCTGGGCGGTCCGGTTTCCCCATCCCCCTTTCAATCCGTACGTGCGGCGTTCCTGGTCCTCGGCGCAGGACTGAGCGCGGCGTGCGTTCTGGCCATGGTCGTCATGCTCCGCCGTCACAACGGGAACTAATGCCGTTCGCGTAGCTCGCGATTACTCAATGTAGCTGACCGGCAGCCACGGACCGCACGTCCCCGCGAAGCGGAACAGCCAAAGGCAGTTGCTCCCTGAACGATCTTCAACCGCGGGCGGGGACGTTCCCCCGTTCGACGTCTTCCTCGCTCGCGGGGGCATTGTCGGTCGTCGTGCCTATGCTGGGCTGCACCCAGATCCGCTGGACCCCTGACCCGCCGGGAGCTCCTGATGACCTCATCGCATGCCAGCAATCCCCAGGTCATGGCCCGGCCCGCCTGTACGCCGGCCGCGATCCGCGCCGTCCTGGCCGCCAATGCCGACCCCGAAGTGCTGCGGCGCTACGACGGCGAGCTGGACGCTGCTTTCGAGCAGGCTCGCGAGCACGACGACCTCGCGCCCCTGCTAGAGACGGTCCGGCGCTGGTGGTTCGAGGCCGACGCCTGGCGCGACCCCGACGCCCAGCGCGAGTTCCTGGCCCGCATCGAGCGGTACCAGCACGAAGGGCCGCCGCCTCCCGAGGACCGCATAAGCAGAGAAGAGATCCGCGCACAGTACGGCGTCTGAAGCATGTACCGGTGGGAGTTCGACGGCTCACGCTGGGGTCGAGCGCCGCGAGCTGCGCAGCGGACAGGCGCACCTCGTCACCGACCTCTTCGTCTCGGGCGATGGCCAGGCAGGCCGGGGCGGCAGCGCGCGGGTCAACCGCAGCGAGCTGCTCGGCGGCGGACAGGCGCACCTCATCACCGACCTCTCCGTCGCAGGCGATGGCCAGGCAGGCCGGGGCGGCAGCGCGCGGGTCAACCGCGGCGAGCTGCTCGGCGGCGGACAGGCGCACCTCGTCGCCAACCTCTCCGTCGCGAGCGATAGCGGAGAAGGCTTTGACGGCGGCCTGGGGGTCGACGGCGCGCGAGCTGCTCGGCGGCGGACAGGCGCACCTCGTCGCCAGCTTCTTGGTCGCAGGCGATGGCTGAGAAGGCTTCGGCGGCGGCGTGGGGGTTGTGTTCGGCGAGCTGCTCGGCCGCGTCAAGGCGGCCCTCGTTGTCTTCATGCATGGCTGTACCGGCTTTCTCTGCAGATCACTTCCGATATCCGAGACAGATAGCCTGTCCGTTTCAGGGCTAGGCGCAGCGCCGGCGCGATGAGTACCTGGGCGGTTGGGTGCCCCTTCGTCAGTTGCCTGGCTGCATGAACCAGTCTGACGGTCCGAGCCAGCCCCTGCCCATAAGGGAAAACCCCGATTTAACCCTGACGGGAACCTTCTGACCGCGACAGAACGTGAGCGCCTCGAGCGCGACTCGAACGTGCGACCTACTGCTTAGGCACAACTAGCCCAGCGCTGTGAAGACCGGCAACGACGCACGTCACCAGCAAGCGAAACAGCCAAAGGCAGTTGCTGTTCGAACGATGACCGGGATAACCAGCCATCCCGCCAACAGCCCGACGGCTCACTAGCACCCGCTGCTAGCTGGCCGTCCGTTGCCTACCTCTAGGCCCTGCTGGCCCTTAGCTTTGACCTTAAGCAAGGCGCATGGCCTGCCGTTTAGCTTTGCGCTCAAGGCGCCCAGCTTTGCGGTCAAGGCGCATGGCCTGCCGTTCAGCTTGGCGCTCAAGGAGCTGGACCTGCCGCTTATTCCAGGCCGACAGGCGCTCGAAGCTACTGGCCCGACTCTCCTGACCCAGCCCTCGCAGCGCCCCCAGCACGATGGCGCCGACGATCAGCCGCTCACAGAAGCGGCGGCTTCGCAGCATATGACCCACCACGCCCAGCCCGACCATCCGCAGCGCCGCCTTATCGGCAAAGCCCGAGTCCCCCGGCTGCGACGCCGACCTGCTCCTGCCCGCCGCGATGTTGGCCTGCGGCGGCCTCCGGCGCCTTGCCCTGATCTCGTCATGTCGCCTCCCGGCCCTGAAGCGCCCGCGCACCCTGCCAGCGTGCCGCGCGATGAGGCTTCCTGGCATCACCCGCGAGGGGGTGACCTAGTTCCTGGGCTGACGAGGTTCACTCCTGCCCCGTCTCCCGACAGGCGCAGGCGCCGCCTTGATCTGAGACCTGGTCTCAGAACTCAGCCGGCAAGTACCTGTTCGCGCAGGATGTCGGCGTGTCCGCAGTGGTGGGCCAGCTCTCGCAGAACTTGCAGGTACACCCAGCGAAGCGTGCGCGGCCCGGCCCGGTGGCCGGTCACGACGGCATCCAGTGGCAGGTCTGCAACCGCTGTCCGGGCCGTCGCGCAGGCTTCCCGGTGGGCTGCCGTGACCGAGGCGATGGTGTCGTCGTCGGTGAGCCGGAATGACTCCTCCGGGTTCTGTACCAGGCCGAGCTCCCGACGGGATGTGCCGCCGACGCACTCCTCGAACCACACCCGCTGCATCCACGTGACGTGCTTGAGCAGCCCGAGCAACGTCGTCGCGGACGAGACGAGGTGGCGACGGGCCTGCTCCTCGGTGAGGCAGTCGAGGGTCACCTCGAGGGCGCTGCGGTACTCCTCGACGAACGCGTCGAGCTGGGTGCGTTCGTCGTCCAGCGGCACATCGAACGAACCCATCAGCGTCTCCCATCACGTCGCAGGCCGAGGGGCCACAGCAGCTGGTGCGAGCGGCGGCCCACGGCGACGTTGACGATCCTGGTCTCAGGACTCTTGCCGCACAAGTCGGCGCAGGTTGATCAGTACGCAGCCCAAGGTGAGTAGCGGGCGCAGGGTGAGCTGTGTGCGGTCTGAATGGCGCGGATACTCGCTGGGGTCCACCAGGACGGCCGCGTCACAGACCGTACTGCGGCTCGGATCTCCTGCCAGCTAGTCCGTTCTGAGGGGTGGGGCGAGGCCACGGCGGACCCAGCCAAGTTATCGCGCACGCTGCATTTCGGTCGGCATCACGAAGGACTCTGCCCGGGCTTCGGCAGCCGCCAAGCCCGACCAGAAAGAGCTGCGGTCGCCTTCGGGTCATCAAGTGATCCAACTTCGGCGCGAAACCTCCTCAGCAGTTCCTCGTGGTCGGTGGCGGCACCGTCTACAAGACCGAAGTGCGGCTCGTGATGTTCGAGCGTCCACTCATAGTCGGGGTGCGTGGTATCGCCTGATTCCCAGACTCCCATGAGGCTGCTTCGGCCTCGGTGGATCACATAGTGGTCTCTCACGAAGGAGAACTCGGCGAGCGTCTCGCCAGCGGCGTTGGCTGACTCGAGCAGATCGAACGCCGGATCACCCCCATCGACGAAGGGCTCGATTCCGTCGCGCCAGACACGGACGGGATCGATCAGAAGGGAGTACGCAAGGAAACGGTCCGTCTCGTGCCACTGGTCCCACCACGACTCGCCCACGATCGCAGCCGCCGATTCGTCGGCTCTCTCAAGCGCCTTCTTGAGAGCATCGGGTCGGCTGATCACGACATCGGAATCGAGGACCCAAACCCACTGCGGGAGGTCTGACTCGCGCGAGGCAAGGAAGGACATGGCCTGGGTGAGCGCAGGGCCGTGCATGCGGTTGGTCGCATTCGCGACGAGGCGGCACCCACCGGCAGCTGCGATCCTCGCCAAGAGCTCCGTCGATCCGTCTTTCGATCCGTTGTCGACGACGATTACTTCGAGCGACTCCCACATCAGAATCCGTCGCAGTGACCACAACAAGAGCGCGGTGAGCTCACGCGTGTTGAACGAGACCGTGATGACCGCAACCCGGCCGGGTGTGACCGGGCGGTCCGGCCAGCGAACGATGTCGTCATACATATGAGGGCCCGATCAGGCGAGCGCCGCCACCGCTACGCCGATCGAGCGCATCCCCTCCTGATCCTCCATGAAGCGCCGCGCCGAGGCACGGGCCGCAGGAGAGTCTACGACTCCGGTGACGCGGCCAGGCTGGCAGCGATGAACGCTTCGGCGGTGGCCTTGTTAACGCCGAGGCCGGCGAGGACGCCCGTGCCGTCTTCGAGTTCGAGCAGCGCGAGCAGGATGTGTTCGGTGCCCACGTGGTTGTCGTTCATCCGCAGGGCTTCTCGGAAGGTCAACTTCAGGGCTTTCTTGGCGTGCGCGTCGAACGGGATAAGCGCGGGCAAAGAGTTGACCGCCGTCGGCAGCGTCGCGGTGGCGGTCTGGCGGACGGCGTCGAGCGACACGCCTTGCGCGACGATCGTCCGGGCGCTAAGCGCGGTCGGGTCCCCCACCAGGCCGAGCACCAGATGAGCCACGCTGATCTGGCTGTTGCCCGTTGCGCGGGCTTCTTCCTGCGCCTTCACGACGACCTTTCTGGCCCGGTCCGTGAAGCGGCTGAACCCCTGGCTGGCGTCGAGGTCCGGCGTATTGCCCTTGGCGACGAAGCGCTTCTGGGCCGCCTGTTTAGTGACGCCCATACTGCGGCCAATCTCCGTCCAGGAAGCGCCGGAGCGGCGCGCCTGGTCAACGAAGTGCCCGATCATGTGATCCGCCACGTCACCGAGGTGGTCGGCAGCCAGCACTGCATCGGTGAGCTGGTCGAGGGCGGCGGAGTGAGTCTTCTTGATGGCTTGGATCAGATCGTCGAGCCGGATCGAGTTGGTGATGGGTTCAGCTGTCGTCATGGGTCAACCATAAGTTGACGCTCGGCTGCTGGTCAACTCAAGGTTGACCCACGACGGATGATCAAAGCTCGGTTCGAGGAGGTCATTGGGCAGTGATTGGAGCCTGACCGGGCGGTGTTGGCGTGTGCAGTCGTCGAGTCGGATCAGTGGTGTCGCCGCTGTGGGTGCGAAGGAACCAGCGTGACCGGGTCGCGCGGGGGGGCGTGTTACTTGCGAGCCAGATGCACCCGCAGGCCGGTGGTAAGGCGGCTCATCGCAGTTGAGGGTGTAGAGGGTGTAGAGAGGGTAAGCGCGGCGGACCTGACCAGCTTCATCCGCCTGGATGAGCTCGGCTGATGATCGGTCGCTCACCTGGGCGCTGCGCCCGATCCAGCAGCTCAGAGCTTAGCGTTTACGATGGTCAGTAAAAAAGTAAACAATTGCGACAAATGGATGGATGATAAGCATGCCGATTATCCACCAAGCTTTTGCTTTATCCGTAATCTCTTTATTAATGGCCGCATCAACAATCATCCATATTTCAAAAGCGAAAATCAATATAGCAATTACAATAATAATTGGCAGCCATGCACCTAGGTGCAACATTTGGTGTCTATACATACGTCTATTGTAATAGCGGCGCGAGCAGCTAGGCCAGCGCCAGGCCCAGGGCGGCGAGTAGGTCAGCGGCCCGCGTCTCCTCCCCTGTCTTCCCGATAGGCGCCGATCGAGCCGTGGAAGATCACCGTCAAGGGCGCGCCGCCGGCGCGTCACACGTGATGCGTCAGCGACGCGCCCTCGGGCGCGCTCTTGACGGTGATCTTTGCACGGCGACAGGATGCCTGGCGCGAGGAGGACGGCCCGGTCAGAGACGCAGGCGCGGTCACCGGTGAGAAGATCAGCTGGATGCAGCCATCTGAGATTCAACGCGCACTGGCTGCGGCTATGTTGACCGCATCGGCGCTTGGCCTGGCCATCGATGACGCGATCGTTCTGCATGATTCGAACAAGCTCACTGTGCGCCTGCTGCCTTGTGACGTCGTTGCCCGGGTCGCGCCAATAGCGCATCAGGTCGCACGGTTCGAGATCGAGCTTGCCCAGCGGCTCGCCGAGACCGGGAGCCCGGTGGCTGTTCCAGATCCCCGAGCAGAGCCGCGCGTCTATGAGAGCGATGGCTTCGTCGTCACGCTATGGACCTACTACAAGCCTGCGATGCCCGGGGAGGTCTCACCAGCCGACTACGCGAATGCGCTTGAGCGATTGCATGCCGGCATGCGCAAACTCGATCTCAGGACGCCGCACTTCACCGATCGAGTGGAAGAGGCTCAGCACCTTGTGAAGACCACTCACCTCACCCCGGACCTTGCCGACGCGGACCGGAAGCTTCTCATCACTACGCTACGGAGCCGAAGACAAGCGATCGTCGACCGTGGCGCTGCCGAGCAGTTGCTGCACGGCGAGCCGCACCCAGGCAACGTGCTCAGCACGAAGTCCGGACTGTTGTTCATCGATTTCGAGACGTGTTGCCGTGGACCGGTCGAGTTCGACCTCGCCCATGTCCCCGAAGACGTGAGCGAGCGCTATGCCGACGCTGATCAAGACCTGCTGAGCCAATGCCGAGCCCTTGTTCTTGCCATGGTCGCAGCCTGGCGCTGGGACCTGGACGACCAATTCCCGGATAGGCAACGAGCAGCTCGGGCACTCCTCAGCGCTCTGCGCATGGGTCCACCATGGCCGCCGCTCGACGTCGTGATGCGCCGACCGGATGGTCCGTAAGCGACTCCTACCATCAAGCGCTCGGCCACGCCTTCGACGTGGCATCAAGGCGATCATGCGCGAGAGCTTGCACCGCACCTGCGGTGGCGGTGAGCGCCCCGAGCGCGACTCGAACGCGCGACCTACTGCTTGAGCAGCGACCGCCCCAGCGCTGTGCAGATCAGCAGAACACACAGGTCACCGGCGAGCGAAACAGCTAAAGGCAGTTGCTCTCTGAACGATCTTGCTGCGTGGCCGAGGTGGCTGCGCCGTCTCGTCACCAAGATCAACCTCAGGGCCGTAACACGCGACTCTGCCTCTGCGCCACCCGCATCCCCAGCCGAAGCTAGCAGTCCGCCTGAGCCGGCGATCTCCCGACCCGCTCGCGGAGCTGCCATTTCGGGCTGCTCGCGGCCGTGGCAGCACCAAGCGGATCGCGTCCGCGCGATCATCGGCGATACCCGCCATGATCAGCGTGTCGACTGTTTCCAGTCCGCCCGGCCCGGGACGGCACTGCGTTGCTTCCCCCCGTCCCTGCCTGTAGCGTCGCTAGCCGCTGCCGTATTCCAGATCCTGTTACAGGGACCATCGCTCTCGCTGGTGACGGGGTTCTTGCTGGTGAACTGGACCATCCGGATCTCGCTGAGCCTCGCGACCAGCTCGAGCAGGAACCCTTGATCGCCGCCTGATGATCACGCTCGAACGCGCTGATGATCTGCTCGTACTCCTCGGGCCGGTCAGCTCGGAGGAAGACCCGCACCCATAGGTCCCCCGGCAGCGGGCTCTGGCCGATGCTGTCGATGAGGCCGCCCGCGACGACTGCGCCAGGCCCGCAAGTGGCCGCCCACGGCCAAGAACCCAGCTCACTACAAGAGTGCATCTGGCACGGAAGTGGCACGCGACCGCGAGCAAGGCTCATGAAGATCATCAGCTTGCGCCCCGGAACCGGGGCGCGCCAAGCCGGCCCGTCCGTGGTCCTTGTGCGTCGCCCCTCTCCCGAGCGCGATCATTTACACCAGCGTGGCGATCCCGGCTCACCATCCCGGCGGCAAGGATCGCCGCTACCGCGGCCCACCGAAGATGATCCGCCCGCGCCGCCGAGTCTGGGCATCGCTAGCCGCCTGCATCGCCCCGCTGAGCGTGGTCTGGCGAGGCGCTACCGGGGTGGCCTGAGAGCACAGACCGGGCGTACCGGCCCGTGGGACTTTACGCGGTGCGACGAGTATCCCCGAGCGCGAGCCTAAAGCCATCAGCCGGTTGTCCAGTCGAAGATATGGGAGGTCGTCCGGTGGGGTACTCGACGGTATCGCGGACAGCTTCGGCGTGGCTCTTGCTGCCGTTGCCGGGGCGCTCGACGGGCCTGTTGTTTGTTGCGCTGTCTCGTCAAGAGTGACGCGCTGGCCGCATCGGGCAGCCTCAGGGCCCGCGCCACTCAGACCCTGGTCCTGTTCGTGACCTCTGTCCTGGTCGCGGTTTTGCTCGTGGCTCCTCAGCCTGCGGCAGCCCTGGGTGCGGAGCTGCTTGCGGTATAGGACGCTGGGACGTCACGGATACATGGCGACAATGGTAGGCACTGGAACGCCTCCATAGGCGCTGCCCGAAGCCCGCCACGATCATCCAACCCGGTCAACCCGCTCCACTGGTGATCAGGTCATCGTCCAACGACGTAGACAGCTCTGAATCGGCCGATCGCAGACTGCCATGATACTCGCCCCGGTGAAAGCCCTCACGGTGGGTAGAGATCTAAGACGAGCCCGCCACCGCTGCACCGACTGCGCGCTATACTGTCCCGATCCTCCATGTAGCGCCGGGCCGAGACCCGCGCCGCGGGAGACCACTCGATCCTCACCTGCTCGCGGAGCAGCTCGGCCATCGCTTCCTCGTGCGCGACCGCCCCGGGGCACCCGGCCGCGACCCGCTCCCGGTGCGCCGCCAGCGTGGCTTCGACCTCGGCTTCCTCCAGAAGCTCATGGCGACGCATGACGCTGCACCGCCTGGAGCTGCTCGCAGGTCCCCCAGCGGCACGATCGCCGCCGCCTCGCCGCCCAGGTGGATCCACCTCGCAGGACCGGATCACTGGCCTGGGTTCGCGGTCAAAGCACCACCGTGGCGAGATCCTGATGACCACCGCCGCGCAGCAGCCCGGCACGAGACGCTCAACCAGCGCTGCACCCGCGCAGGCGAAGTTGCCTGGTCGCCCCGAGCGCGACTCGAACGCGCGACCTACTGCTTAGGAGGCAGTTGCTCTATCCGCTGAGCTATCGGGGCCAGCCCGGCGCCGCGGCGGCCAGCCGCCCGACGCAGGCGCCATCTAGCGTAACCGGTCGGATGGCGGAACGGGCGGGCCTGACCGCCCGGCAGGGTGACGGCCCGGCGACCGTAGGGTGGACGCAACCCCTGATAGCCATGCACGCGACCAAGGAGCCCACGCGGTGCAGGTACGAGACGTCATGACCCAGGCCACCATCACCGAGACGGCCTCCGACACGCTGCGCGCCGCGGCTGAGCGGATGTGGCGGCAGCAGACCGGGTCGCTGCTGATTTCCGAACGCGGGCGCCTGACCGGGATCATCACCGAGCGGGACCTGCTGCGGGCGGTCGCGCTCGGCGCCGACCCGGAGAACAGCACGGTGGACGAGGCGATGACGACCGAGGTGTTCACCGTCCCGCCGGACATGCCCCTCCACGAAGCCGCCCGGGAGATGGCCGCCCGCTGGATCAGGCACCTGCCCGTCGTCCAGGACGGCGAACTGCTCGGGGTGATCAGCATGCGCGACATCACCGGGATCTTCGCCGCGCTGAGCCCGTCCGACGTGACCGTGGAGCATGAGTTCGACCAGCTGGTCCGGGAGCGGCGCCTGGCCCGCATCGAGCACGGCGACCTCGACTGAGCCTCACCGGGTCGGCCGTTAAGATCCGACCCCGCCGGCGGGGTCGGAACCTAACTGCTGATGGATGGCAGCCGGCCAGGGGCAAATTCCGGGCAGATAACGAGGACCACCGGCCGCCGGGGACTCAGGGCAGCTGGATCGGGAGCTTGATGCCGTCCAGGACGTGCGGGCAGGGGCAGGTCCGCTCGGCTGGGAGCTTCGCGATGACGTCGATTACCAGGTCACGCAGGCGCGCCACGTTGCTGCCGAAGACCCGGAAGACCTCGTCCTGGGTGACTCCCTCACCTTCCTCGACCCCGGCGTCGGTGTCGGTGACCAAGGCGATCGCCGTGTAGCAGAGGGCCAGCTCGCGGGCCAGCACGGCCTCGGGGTGGCCGGTCATCCCGATCAGGGACCAGCCCTGCCCCGCGTACCACTGGGACTCAGCCCGGGTCGAGAACCGCGGCCCCTCGATCACGACCAGCGTCCCGGACTCGGCCAGGTCCCAGTCCGCGGCGCGGGCGGCCGCGATGGACTGGGCCCGGCCCGTGGGGCAGTACGGGTCCGCGAACGGGACGTGCACCGCGCCCCGTTCGTCGTAGAAGGTCTGCACCCGGCCGGAGGTCCGGTCCACCAGCTGGTCGGGGATGGCCAGCCGGCCGGGGCCGTGCGCGGGGTTGAGCGAGCCCACGGCGGTCGGGGCCAGGATCTGCCGGACGCCGAGCGAGCGGAGCGCCCACAGGTTGGCCCGGTACGGGATGCGGTGCGGCGGGAAGCGGTGGTCCCGGCCGTGGCGCGGGACGAACGCCACCCTCCGGCCCGCCACCTCGCCGGTCACGATGGGGTCGCTGGGCTGCCCGTACGGGGTGTCCACGCTGATCTCGTCGGCGGACTCCAGGAACTCATAGAAGCCGGATCCGCCGATCACGCCGATCTCGGCGCGGGCCAGGTTGGGCAGGCTCGCCCCGGCGCTGCCGACCTCAGCGGGATGGCTCATATCGTCTGCGGGTTGACTCACGCGGACAGGGTAGCGAGCGCGCCCGGACTACGCGGCCGGCGCCGAGCTCTTGCTGCCCTTTTTGTCGCCAGAGCCCGACGAGGACCCGGAGCCGGAGGACGACGAACCAGACGATCCGGATCCGGAGCCGGACGACTCAGACCCAGATCCAGAGCCGGAGCCGAGGACGAAGACTCCGACGACCCCGAGCCCGACCCCGATCCGGAGTCCTTGGACGACCCGGACGAGGAGTCCGACGACTTGGAGCCGGAGGATTCCTTGTCCTTGTCCTTGTCCTTCTTGCCGGGTCCGTCGCTGGACGAGCCGTTCCGGCTGTCGGTGCGGTAGAAGCCGGAGCCCTTGAACACGATGCCGACGGGCGAGAACACCTTGCGCAGCTTGCCGCCGCACGCCGGGCACACGGTCAGCGCGTCATCGGTGAACTTCTGCACGACCTCGACCTGCTCGCCGCAATCAGTGCAGGTGTACTGGTAGGTCGGCACGATCTCTCCTCTTGTGGCCTGAGGGGCAGTCCTTAGCACTCCCCGTCCACGACTGCTAAATGGTAGCTCATACCCACGTCGGCCTGGTCATTCCCTGGGCAGGCGCGTGATCCCCCCGGCCGGCCTGGCGATCAGGCGGACCCGCTGGTCATGCGCCCCGGAAGGGACGTGCGGAACGAACTCACTGTCGTACAGCAACGCCACGGTGGGCACTGGTGTTCCAACCCGGGCCAGGGCCCGGTCGTAGCTCCCGCCGCCCCGCCCGAGCCGCACCCCCGAGTGGTCCACCGCGAGCGCGGGCACCAGCACCAGATCGGCGCTGCTGATCGCCCCGGCCCCGCGCGGCGGCTCGGTCGGCTCGGTCAGGTACCGCGGCCCGGGCCGCAGCGAGTCGGGGCCCTCGTAGGAGGCCCAGTCCAGGTCGCCGTCGGGGAGCAGGATCGGCAGCAGCACGTAGGTGCCCCGCTTCCACAGCGCGAACAGCAGCCCGTGGGTCTCCGGCTCGCTGCCGATCGAGTAGTACGCGGCCACCGTGCCGGCCATCTGGGTCTCGGGCAGGGACAGGACGGCGTCCCGGATGTCCCGGCCGGCCCCGGCCCGCTCGGCCGGGGTGAGCTGCCGCCGGGCGGCCAGCAGCCGCTCCCGTGCCGCGGCCTTGTCCCGGTTGAGTCGCTCGTCGTCCCGGTTAGGGCCGTTCCCGGCGGGAAGAGGAGCCTCACGCGCGTCCACGCTGCGAGGTTACTGTGACAACGCTGATAAACGGCCGCCGGGACCCCGACCCGGATCATGCCGAGGCCCCCGCCCGGCTAGGGTACGAAGATGCCTGACAGCACCGCGACGAAGGTCACGAAGGCGGTCGTCCCCGCAGCAGGGCTGGGAACGCGTTTCCTGCCCGCCACCAAGGCGACTCCCAAGGAAATGCTGCCCGTGGTGGACAAGCCCGCCATCCAGTACGTGGTGGAGGAGGCGGTCCGCGCCGGGCTCGATGACGTGCTGCTCATCACGGGGCGCAGCAAGCGGTCCATCGAGGACCACTTCGACCGCAACTACGAGCTCGAGGAAGCCCTGATCGCCAAGGGCGACAAGGAGGGGCTGGCCCTCATCCGTGACTCCGCCGAGCTGGCCACCGTGCACTACGTGCGCCAGGGCGAGCCGAAGGGCCTCGGCCACGCGGTGTCGTGCGCGGCCAAGCACGTGGGCCACGAACCGTTCGCGGTGCTCCTGGGCGACGACTTCATCCATCCCGACGACCGGCTGCTGCAGTGGATGCTCGAGGTCCGGGAGCAGCGCGGCGGCAGCGTCGTGGCGCTGATGGAGGTCGAGTGGGACCAGGTGTCCAGCTACGGCACCGCCGCGATCGAGCCGACCGACGAGGACGACGTGGTCCGGATCACCGACCTGGTCGAGAAGCCCGCCCCGGACGACGCGCCCAGCAACTGGATCATCATCGGCCGGTACGTGTGTGACCCGGCCGTGTTCGGGGTGCTGGAGCACACCGAGCCGGGCCGCGGCGGCGAGATCCAGCTCACCGACGCGCTCAAGACGCTGGCCGGGATGGACCCGGCCGACGGCGGCGGCGTGTACGGCGTGCTGTTCCGCGGCCGCCGCTTCGACACCGGCAACAAGGTCGACTACCTGCGCACCCTGATCCAGTTCGCGGTCGAGCGGCCGGATGTGGCCGAGGAGTTCGTGCCCTGGCTCCGCAAGTACGTCAACAACCTGCCGTGACCGAGGGCCCCTCGCCACGGGCAGGGTCGCACGCGGACCCGCCGCTGGTCCCCGTCGAGCAGCACCTGGCCGACGTGCTGGCCGCCATCCGCCCGGTCGAGCCGGTCTGGGTGCCGCTGGCGGGTGCGTACGGGACCGTGCTGGCCGAGGCCGTGACGGCCAGCACCCCGCTGCCGTCGTTCGACAACTCGGCCATGGACGGCTACGCGGTCCGGGCCGTCGACCTGGCCCGGGCCAGCGCCGACACGCCGGTCACGCTGGAGGTCCGCGGGGTGATCGCCGCGGGCGATACCGGCGACTACCGGGTCGAGGCCGGGGCCTGCCTGCAGATCATGACCGGCGCCCGGCTGCCCGAGGGCGCCGACGCCGTGGTCCCGGTCGAGTGGACCGACGGCGGCACCGAGACCGTGGCCATCCGCCACAGCCCCAAGCTGCAGCATGCGGTCCGCCATCGCGGCGACGACGTGGCCGAGGGCGAGGTCCTGCTCCCCCAGGGCACCCTGGTCGGCCCGGTGGACCTGGCCCTGCTGGCCGCGTCCGGCCAGGGCGAGGTGCTGGCCCGCACGCCGCCCCGGGTCGCGGTCATCTCGACCGGCAACGAGCTGGTCGAGCCCGGCACTCCCCTGATCCCCGGCCAGATCTGGGAGTCCAACAGCTTCATGCTGGCCGCGGCCGCCCAGCGGGCCGGCGCGATCGTCCGGCGGCACCGGCTCCGCGACGACCCGGCCGTGGTGCTCAGCACCCTGGAAGGCCTGCTCAGCGACGCCGACCTGCTGATCACCAGCGGCGGGGTGAGCATGGGCGGCGAGCACGACGTGGTCAAGGCCGCCCTGTCCAAGCTGGGCACGATCACGTTCCGCAAGGTCGCCATGCAGCCCGGGATGCCGCAGGGCTTCGGCACGCTCGGCCCGGACCGGACCCCGATCTTCACCCTGCCCGGCAACCCGGTCAGCGCGTACGTGTCGTTCGTCCTGTTCGTGCAGCCCGCGCTCGATGCCCTGAAAAACTATTCTCCGCAACGAAAACCGTTCGTGCAGGCGGCCCTCACCGCCAGCGTGCGTTCGCCGCGCGGCCCGCCGGTCCTACCTGCGGGGCGTGCTCGACGACGCCCAGGAGACCGTGGTCCCGCTGACCGGGCAGTCCTCCCACCAGCTCGGCGCGCTGGCCCAGGCCAACGCGCTGATCATCGTGCCGGAGGACGTGACCTGGATGGACGCCGGCGAGGGCGTCAACGTAATGTGCCTGCCATGACCGGTGCCAGCACTGACGGTGACCGCTTCGAGGATGGATTGAGCACGGCTGACCAGCTGTCGCTGTCCCATCTGGACCAGTCCGGGCACGCCCGGATGGTGGACGTGTCCGGCAAGGACGTGACCGCCCGGCAGGCGAGTGCCTCGGGGCGCGTGCTGCTGTCCGGTAAAGCCGTTAGGGCACTTCGGGCGGGTGAGGTGCCGAAGGGCGACGCGCTCGCGGTGGCCCGGATCGCGGGGATCCAGGCGGCCAAGAAGACGCCGGACCTGATCCCGCTGTGCCATCCGATCGGGCTGCACGCGGTCACGGTCGAGCTGGAGGTGCAGGACGACGGGGTGGCGATCACCGCGGTGACGCGGACCGCGGACCGGACCGGCGTCGAGATGGAGGCGCTGACGTCGGTGACCGTGGCCGCCCTGGCGCTGATCGACATGATCAAGGCGGTGGACCCGGGGGCGGTGATCACCGACGTGCGGGTGGACGAGAAGACCGGCGGCAAGACCGGCCGCTGGTCCCGGTCATGAGGAGGTGGCGCCGGCCATGACCGACGCGTGGAATGCCGCGACGGACGGCGGGATGGCCAGCGGTCCCGTGATCCGGGCGCTGGCCATCACGATCTCGAACCGGGCCTCGGCCGGGGTGTACGAGGACAAGTCCGGCCCGGTGCTGGCCGGCCTGCTGGCCGAAGCCGGGTGCGCCGTGGACAGCAAGGTCGTCCCGGACGGCGACCCGGTCGAGCAGGCCCTGCGGGACGGGGTCGCCTCCGGGTACCGCGTGATCGTGACGACCGGCGGGACCGGCCTGACCCCGGGTGACCTCACCCCGGAAATGACCCGGAGGGTAATAGACCGGGAGATACCAGGCATCTCAGAATCGATCCGGGCCGCCGGTGTCGCGGCCGGCATCCCGTCGGCCATGCTCTCCCGCGGCCTGGCGGGCCTGGCGGGCGAGGTCCTCATCGTGAACCTGCCGGGGTCCAGCGGCGGCGTGAAAGATGGCATGGAGGTGCTCACCCCGGTCCTCGCCCACGCCGTTGACCAGGCACAGGGCGGAGATCACCCCCGTTCCGGGTGATTGATCACGCTCCAGCCGGGCATCACCGGGCATAACCACCGAGACCGGAATGCTGACCCAGTACGTTACAGCGGTGTTTTGATCGGGTGTCCGCGTAGCGGTCTGCTCGCAAACGGGGGAATGATGGCCCACGTGGGACGAATGCGCGGCTGGCCAGTCACGATCATGGAGTCGGCCCTCCTGGACGCGCCGATCGGATTGCGGCCGGTGCGGGCCCGGGACGCCACGATATGGCGGGACGCCCGGGTGCGGAACGCCGACTGGCTGCGCCCCTGGGAACCCACCAACCCCGAGACCCCGCTGTACCGCTCCACGATCAGCCCGTACCTGTCGATGGCCCGCACCATGCGCCGCGAGGCCCGCCAGGGCCTGGCCCTGCCCTGGGTGATCACCTACGGCGGCCAGTTCGCGGGGCAGCTGACCGTGGGCAGCATCGTGTGGGGGTCGGCGCGGTCAGCCCAGGTCGGGTACTGGATCGACGAGGCGTACGCGGGGCGGAATGTCACTCCGACGGCGCTGGCCATGGCGCTGGATCATTGTTTCTTCGTGGTCGGCTTGCATCGCGTGGAGGCCAGCATCCGGCCGGAGAACCAGGCTTCCCGCCGGGTCGTGGAGAAGCTCGGGTTCCGCGAAGAGGGGTTGCGGCGCCGGTACCTGCACATCGACGGGGCGTGGCGGGACCATCTCTGTTACGCGCTGACCGTCGAGGATGTGTCCGGGGGGCTGATGCCCCGGTGGCGCAACGAGTCCTGTCGGCCCGGCGGGCCGGGACTTCCTAATCTGACCCGCGATCTCACGACACACCGCGCCTAATACTGTTCATCACTAGCGCTGACCCATACCGTGCGTGACGTGAGCAAGCCCGCCACGCGGCCATCCATGCGTGCCTTCAGGCACATGATGATCTTGCGCGGGCGGATTTACGGACGGGTCGCTGGCGGGTTCCGGCCCGTTCCGGGGGTGGCCCGGTGAGCAGCGCCATCCTGTACTTCGCGATCGTGGCCATCTGGGCCGGGGTCCTCATGCCCCGCTGGCTCCGCCCGGGCCGCCGGCGCCGGGTCGAGGTCACCGAGCACTTCGAGATGCACACCGAGGTCTACCAGGCCGAGGTGGACACCGGGACCGGGGAGAGATCCCGCCCCGCGGTGACCGAGCGCGAGGTGATGGTCGAGGAAGAGGTCACCTGGACCCGGCAGGACGCTGCCGAGCGGCGCGCCAACATCCTCAAGGCCCGCCGCCGCATGCTCGGCACGCTGGTGGCGCTGACGGCGATCGCGTTCGTGATCGCCCTGGCGCAGGTCGCCGCGCTCTGGGTCGTGATCCCGCCTGCGGTGATGCTGGGCGCGTTCGTGTTGCTGCTGCGTGAGGCATCGCGCAGCGACGCTGAGCAGGCCCGCAGGCGCACGCACGCCGAGCAGACGCGCCGCCGCCGGGCTGAGCCCGAGTCCGGGCGCCAGGCCGCTCCCGTGACTGGTGAGACTTTCGAGCGCCTGGTCAGCAAGCCGGTGGCGCCAGACGTGGCGGAGCAGGCCGAGCCGGTCGTGGAGGTCGTCGCCTACTCGGCCGAGATCATCGACATCTCCGACCGGGTCAGCGACCAGTTCTACGACCAGTACACCGACGCCGCCAACCGCGCCGTCGGCGACTAGAGATCACCGGGCGCCCGGGCGTCGCCCGGCGGGCTCCCGGCCCGCGCCGTCCGGGCGCTCCGCGCCGCCCGGCTCCGGAGTCGCGGATCGCACGGACAGGCCTGAGGGTTTGCTAGGCTGGCCGCTGTTCCAGGGGCTGTAGCGCAGTCCGGTAGCGCACCTCGTTCGCATCGAGGGGGTCAGGGGTTCGAATCCCCTCAGCTCCACCTGAAACTGCAGGTCAGAGCCATGATCGTCGTTCCGATGATCATGGCCCAAGATCGTTTGACCGTCATTCGACCGTGGCTCAAGCCGTCAGCGATCGGTCGGGGACGTCTTCAGCCGGTGCGGTCTGGCACCGGTTTTCGTGAGTCTCCGTCCCCGTTGAACACAGTCATCGCCCGTAAGGGGTGTCAGCGTGGAGCTGCAGTGGCCTCCGCCCAGGCGCTCGGATGCGGCCTGGTCGAAGGGCGACTTGACCGCGACCAGTCCGGCGAGCGCTCGCAGCCGACTCGATCAGCTTGAGCTTCGGGCGCACGAAAGGGGTCTACCGGATCTCATCCTGTCCTCCGGCTGACGCTGGGCGCCATGAGGTCGTCGGCGTCGAACGACGCGGATGGCGGTGAGGTCTATATCTTGACCGAGAAGCCGCCGGCGCGGACATGTAGCGAAGTTTGTGCCAGATCGACACCTTTCGAGATTCCCCACCGGACAGTGACTGGCCGGGATCATTTACCGATACTTTCCGCTTGCGGTGATATCCGAGATAGTTGGGGCCATGGGGGGAGACGGCCTGGAGGTTGACGGCGCAGAGATCCGGCGCATGCAGGACGGTATGCGAGCGGCGCTCATGCGAGCCGCGCAGGGCAGCGGGCGCGGGTTGCGTGCGCTCTCGTCCCGGGCTTTGCTGTCACTGCTGTGCGCGGGGTCGCTCGCTCCGTTGATCCAGGACGGGACCGGGAAAAGAAGGCATCGCCGCTGGGGGCTTTGAGGTTCTGGCCGCGCTGGGGACCCACGTCTTGAGCGGTGTCATCGCTAAAGCGCTGGAGGGACGCTCGGCCGGCAAGCGGCGCGAAGCCTCAGCCGATGACTTGGAGGAGAAGATCGCCCGGCAGATTGAGCGGGCGCTGGCGGCTGGGGATGCGAATGCGCAGAGTCTGCGGGCTGAGATCGCCGCCGTGCTGGAGGAGATTGACGCGGGCGGGATCGCGCTGCGGGCGGCGATCGAAGACGGCAGCGAACGGGTGCGCAGCGATGTGATCGCTGCGATCGGCAAGCTGGGTGCTGGCTTCGGCGAGCTTGGATTCCTGATCAAAGACGTTGCCCGGACAGCCGCCGAGATCCAGCGGGGCTTGGACGAGCAGGGTGCGGATGTCCGGGCAATCATCGACCAGAACGCCCGGCAGTCAACGGAGATCCGCCTGGCCCGCGAGGACCTGGCGGTCATTGAGTGGCGCACCCGTGGGGTGCTGGACGACGCGGCGCGCGGTAATCAGGGGCCGCGGTGGGTGCACGGGTGTCCCTACCGTGGACTGCTGCCTTTCGGCGAAAGCGACGCCGAGGTGTTCTACGGCCGGGAACGTCTGACCTCTGAGCTGGCGGTTAAATTGGCCGGGCAGCTGACCCGACCTGGACTTGTCGTCGTCACCGGCGCGTCAGGGGCCGGCAATTGTCGCTGCTGCGGGCAGGTCTGCTGCCAGCGCTGGCCAGGGGTGTACAAGTACGAGGATCAGCGCACTGGCCCCGCATGCTGATCACTCCAACCCGGGATCCGCTAACCGAACTGGCGACGCACCTGGCGGTACTCGGCGGCACTGACACCCTAGGGGTCCGAGACGCGCTGGCCCACCATCCCGATCAGGCGGACATTGGCGTCCGGCAGGCGGTCGTCGTTCTGATGCTGCCGACCGTGGGCACGTGGCGGTGTCCAATGATGGAATCCCGCGGCTGGTCTTGGTGGTTGACCAGTTCGAGCAGGTCTTCACCTTGAACAAAGGTCGGGATGGCGCGGCTGAACGGCAGGCCTTCATCACCGCGCTGTGCGCTGCGGCTACTCACCCTGCTGGGCCGGCCTGCGTGCCCCCGGCGCTGGTGGTGATCTCGGTGCGGGGGGACTTCTGGGACCGGTGCGCCGCCTACCCGGAGCTTGCGAGCGCACTGCAAGAGGGGCAGTTCGTGGTCGGGCCCATGAGCGAATCCGATCTGCGGCTGGCCATCACCGGCCCGGCAGCCGCCGCTGGGTTGGAGATCGATCCTGCTCTCGCCGACACCGTCCTGAGTGACCTGCGCGCCGCGGCCGGGGACGACACACCGGGATCACTGCCGCTGCTGTCCCAGGCTATGCTGCTGACCTGGGAAAACCGCGAAGGAAACCGGCTAACCACCCACGGCTACGGTCAAGGCGGAGGCGTCAGCCTCGCGGTCCAGCGCAGCGCCGACGCCGTGTACGAAGCCCTCCCAGCCGGCCAGCAGGAGCTTGCCCGCCACCTCCTGCGCAGCATGACCGTAGGCAGCCGTGATGCCAGGCTCACCCGCCGTCCCGTTAGCCTGGCCGACCTGCACGCTGGACACTCGGAGACTGAACGCTCCCAGCTCGACACAGTGCTGGAAGCATTCGCTGCCAAACGGCTAGTCGTACTCAATGCCGGCACCGCCCAGATCTCCCATGACGTCTTGCTCCGCGCTTGGCCCCGTCTCCGCGGGTGGCTGGAGGATGACCAGGCCAGCTTGGATACTCCACGGCCAGCTCGCGAGCGACGCCGCCGAATGGCACAGCCACAACGATGATCCTTCGTTCCTGTACCGGGGGACCCAACTGGCTGCGCTCAGGGAGGCAACGACCCAGTGGTCAGCCGACCGGGGGCGCTACCCCTCCCTCACCGACACTCAGGCCAATTTCCTGCAGGCCGGCGAGGGCGCCGGCAGCCCGTGGCACCCACCAGCGGCGGATTCTCGCTGCCGCCCTGGTCATCCTGCTGATCGGCTCCGTCGTCGGCGCCGGCATCGCGGCTGTCGCCGCCCACAGCGCCAACCAGCAGCGGGCGGCGGCGGTCTCCGGACAGCTCGCGGCAGAAAGCGAGGCACTCGATACCGCCGATCCCGTCACGGCATCATTGCTCGCCGCCGCGGCCTGGCGAATCGACCCGACACCGCAAGCCCGCGACAGCATGCTCGATGTCCTCGCTCAGCCTGACCACGGCGTCCTATCGGGATCCTTGGGTGGCGGTCCCGTGTCCGCGGTGGCATTCAGTCCCAATGGCAAGACGCTCGCCGCAGTGGGTGCGGACGGCAAGGCATTGCTGTGGGATACGGCCACCCACCACCAACTCAGAACCCCGCTTGGCGAATACAACGAAGTGGACTCGGCAGCGTTCAGCCCAGACGGCAAGACCTTGGCCCTAGCAGGAGCGGGCGGCTCACGCCCAGCTGTGGGATGTGCCCACACGCGCCCCGATTGGCAAACCTCTCACCGCGGGCAATGGCTATTCCTACTCCGGAGCCCAGGGAGTCAGCCAGGATTCAGTAGCGTTCAGCCGTGATCGTAAAGTCCTAGCTACGGTGAGTGAAAACGGCACTGCCCGGCTATGGGACGTGGCCACCCGCCACCAGGTCGGCGCGTCCCTTAGCGGAGGTCCCGGCAGGATTCAGGCGGTGGCGTTCAGTCCCAACGGCAAGATCCTCGCCACAGGGAACTTCAACGGCACGGCACAACTGTGGGACGTCGCCACCCACGCTCGGATCGGCACTCCTCTTACGGCAGGCCCGGGTGGGGTAGAAGTTACGGCAGGCCCACGTGGGGTAGACGCGGCAGGTCCCGGTGGAGTGGACGCGGTGGGCTTCGAGCCCCGACGGCAAGACCCTCGCCGCCGCAAACGTTGCGGGCAAGGTGCAGCTCTGGGATGTAGCCACCCACGCCCAGACTGGCCGTCCTATCACCGCGGGCAGCGGCGCCGAGGGTACCGCAATAGCATTCAGTCCCGGCGGCAAGGCCTTGGCCACAGCTACCGGGGGCGGCACGGCCAGCGTATGGGACCTGGCAACTCGGAGCCGCGTGGGCGGGCCATTCACCACGGGCCCCGCCCAAACGGACGCGGTTGCGTTCAGCCCCTGATGGCAAGACCCTTGCCACGGCAGGCGGCGACGGTCTGGTCCGCCTGTGGGACCTGGCCGTCCACGGCGAGATCGGCG
>CAVQNH010000023.1:0-40331 GCA_963713815.1 uncultured Actinomycetes bacterium | reverse complement strand
CAGCGGAGCGCCTCGAGCACCTGGTCGGGCGTCTCGACCTGGGGCATGTGCCCGGTGTCCTTGAGCACCTCGAACCGGGCCTTCGGGATGGCGTCGGCCCAGGCGCGGCCGTACTCGGGGGTGACGATCTGGTCGCTGTCGCCCCACAGCACCAGGGTCGGGATCTCCACGGCGGCGAGGCGCCCGCGGAGGGTGGGGTCGCCGTCCATCGTCGCTCCTCCCGAGTAGGTGATGAGCGCGGCGCGGTTGGCTGCCGCGATCTGCTGGGCGGCGGGCGGCAGCGTGGCGGGGTCGATGGCGAAGGGGGCCGGGTTGTGGAAGCTGAGCGGGAACACCTGGTCCATCCGCAGCGAGAAGAACTCCACCGGGGGGTGCTCGGGAACCTGCATGCCGACCGGGTCGATGAGGATGACCCGGCTGATGCGGGGAGAGTTCAGGATGGCCATCTCCGCGGCGATCCAGCCGCCGATCGAGTTCCCGGCCACCGTGACCTCCGCCAGGCCGAGCTGATCCAGCAGCGCGACATACAGCGCGGCGAGGCCGCCCACCGTGTGCAGGGCCTCGGGGCGCGGGGTGCCGCCGAAGCCCGGGTGGACCGGGTTGAGCACCCGCAGCTGCCCGGTGGTGGCGAGCCGCTCGCCGAAGCGCGCGGTCGTGTCCGGCCCGCCGCCCCCGTGCAGGAGCAGGAACGGCTGGCCCTCGCCGTTCTCGTCGACCGTGACGTCAACCGGGCCGGCGTCCTCGAGGTTCACGGTGTAGGTGGTGGTGGTCATGATGATCTCCTGAGTTGGTGGGGGGCCGGTCGGCTAGGCGAAGTCGGTGGCGGGCACCGTGGCGTACTTGCTCATCACCTGGATGGTCGCCTCGGGGGTGAGGGCCTGGCCGCCGGCGATCATGTCCCGCAGATCCCTGAAGTACTGCACGTACAGATCGGGCGTGAAGGTGTTCAGCAGCACCGCCGGCTCGTCGCCGGGATTGGCGAACGTGTGCGGGGCGCCCGGCGGGATCATCACCAGGGTGCCCGCGGGTGCCTCGTAGGTCGTCTCGGCCACGGTGAAGTGCGCTGTGCCGGAGACCACGTAGAAACCCTCATCGTGCCGGGCGTGCCGGTGCTGCGGCGGGCCTTCGGTGTGCGGGGCGAGCGTGATCTCGCCCATGCCGAGCCGGTGCCCGGTGGTATGGCCGTCCTCGAGGATGCGCATCTGGGTGGTCCCGAGGCGGAGCACCTCGCCGCCCCCCGGGCCGACCACGGAGACCTCGGTCATCTGATTCCCCTTCGTGAGAGTGAACTCTCATCACTATAGGGAGCTAGCATCCTTAATGCAAGCTGACTATCATGAAGAGAGTTGACTAGCATGACAGCGCGGGGAGGGGCCGTTGATCACCGACACGACACGGGCCGGGCCAACCAGAAGAAGCGCACCCGGATGGCCATCGTGGCGGCCTGCCGCGACATCATCCGCTCGGGCTCCCCGGTGACGATGCCGGAGGTCGCCCGGGCCGCGCTGGTCTCGGAGGCCACGGCCTACCGTTACTTTCCTGACCTGCCCGCCCTGATCAGCCAGGCCTTCCCCGGCCTGTGGCCCAGCCCGGCCGAGGCGCTGGCCCCGGTCGCGGACTCCGCCGACCCCGTCGAGCGGATCGCCTTCGCGTGCGAGTTCCTGCTCCGCGGCGTGCTCGCCTACCAGGGCGCGGTCCGGGCCATGATCTCGGCCACCATCACCCGTCCCGAGCTGGCGCAGGCCCGTCCCGGGCTGCGATTCGGGCTGATCGACCAGGCCCTCGATCCGGTGAGCGGCCGGCTACTGGGCGCAGACCCGGCGGGACTGGCCCAGCTCAAGGACGACCTGGCCGCGGTGGTCAGCGCCGAGGCGCTCTTCGTCCTGACCGACCTGGCCGGGCTCACCCCGGACGACGCGATCGCCAGCCTCGTCCGGACCGCCACCACCATCACCCAGGCTGCCCTCCCGTAGGCCGGGCCGGTGGGTGGGGTGCGGCCGCGCCGGCGGCTGGCCCAGTGGCTGGCCCGGTGGCTGGCCCGTGGGCTGGCCCGGCGGCTGGCCCGGTGGCTGGCTGAGTGGCTGGCTCAGGTACGGCCGGGCCTGGGGCCGGCTGAGGCGCGGCACCGCGGGCGGCTGGCCAGGGTCGGGCAGCGCCAGCGGCTGGCTGAGGTACGGCCGGGCCTGGGGGTGGCTGAGGCAGGGCACCGCCTGCGGCTGGCCAGGGTCGGGCCGCTCGGGCAGGCCGGCGCGCAGTATTTCCCACTGGCCGGCCGGGCAGGCCGGCCGGCGGACGGGCCAGGCATCCTCCCCGTCCCGCGGGACATAGCGCGGGCGCGGCACCGGCATCCGGGGCGCCCGCGCGCCGAGCGCGGCGGCGATCAGCACCCCGGAGCCCATGACCACGAAGAACGCCGGGTAGACGTAGAGCAGCCGCGGTGCGCGGCTGCCCAGGGCGGGCAGGTCCAGCAGGCCGGCCAGGATGAACGCCTGCCAGGTCAGGGGAGTCTCGCTGCGCGGGTCGCGGTAGGCGCTGATCATGACGAGGACCATGGCGCTGCCCTCCACGCCGAGGATCAGGCACATGGCCAGGCCCGGCGCGTGCGCGAAGGGCCAGGCCGCCATGACGGCCACGGTCCCGCCGAGCAGCACCCACCGGCCGGGGCCGAAGTGCCACCCGCCGCGGACGGCCAGTACCGCCAGCACCGCGGCGGTCCCGGCCAGTTGCAGGGCGGCCAGGCACAGCGCCGCCCAGGGCGGATGCTGGGCGGCCTGGGCCACCAGCAGGACGCCGTACTCCACCGTCCAGATCAGCCAGGCCGCCGGATCAGGGGCGCTGGCCCGCCGCCACGCGTCCCGGAGGTAGGGGACGTAGCCGGCCAGGCCGGTCAGCCCGGCCAGCAGGCCCCACGCCGCCGGGGACAGGAGGTGGTTCATGGCCTGACGCTCGCCTGCGCTCGCACCCGCATGGGAGGCGCCCTTCGCTCGCTGGCGGCCAGCGGTTTCCGCGGCCGGGAACTGCGCTCTCAGCGTGCGCTGGCTAGATTGCAGGCGCCTTGATGCCTCGCTTGCCGTGCAGGTCACGGTGCGTGGACGACGGACTCGTGGTTATGCGGTGCGGCTGTAGGCGGGGTCGATGGCCTCGATGCGGATCCGCGCCGACTCGGCTTCGGGGACGCCGAGCCGTTCGAAGATGTCCAGCGCCTGCCGCAGCACGATCCGCGCGGCGTCCGGGCGCCGCGTGGCCAGGGTGGTTTCCGCGATTCCCTCGAGGATCTTGGCCTCCTCGTACGGGTCACCGATCTCCCGGGCCATCCGCAGGGCGGTGCGGTACTGATCGAACGCCTCGCCGTACCGGCCGGCTTCCCGGCTCACCCCCGCTATCCCGCGCAGGGCCGTCACCTGCTGGGCCAGGTTCCCGATCTGCCCGGCGATCGACTGCGCTCTCTGGTGATAGAGCAGCGCCTCCTCGTAGCGCTCCGTGCTCTGGTAAATGGCGCCGATGTCGTTCAGCACGGCTGCTTCGTTGGGGAGATCGCCGATCTGGTCGTAGATGGCCAGGGCGCGGCCATACGCGTCGAGCCCCTCCTCGTAGCTGCCTTTGTACTGGTAGATGGCCCCTATGTTGTGGTAGAGGATCGCCTGGTTCTGCGCGCCGCCTATCTCCCTGAATATCTCCAGCGACTTCTGGTACCCCTCGAGCGCATCCCGGTGCAGGCCGAGGGACAGCTGGATCCGGGCCAGGTTGTTCAGGGTCTTCGCCTGGCCGCGGCGGTCGCCGACGTCACCGTAGAGCGCCAGCGCCTCGCGCAGCTGCCCTTCCGCGTCGGGATAACGCCCCAGCCACCAGGACGCGATCCCGCAATGGCTCAGCGTCGCGGCCACGCCGCGGATGTCCGCGGTCTCCTCGTACAGGAACCGTGCTTCATGGAAATAGCCGAGGGCCTCACGGGACCGTCCCGCGCGCTGGTGGGCCAGGCCGGCCTGGTCGAGCGCGTCCGCCTCGCCCCGCCGGTCGGCCAGCGAGCGGTAGATCGCGGCCGCGTCCTCGGCCAGGGGCAGCGCTGCCTCATAACGTCCGGTCTGCTGACTCACCTCGCTGAGTTCCAGGGACGCCCGCGCGATCCTGGCCGGATCATCCAGGTCGCGGCTGGCCTGCAGGGCCACGGTGTGGGCGGCGATCGCCTCGCCCCAGTACGCCCGGATGTCCATGAACCCGGCCAGCGCGTCGGTCAGGTCGGCGCACTTGTCCTTCCATTCGTGCTGCCCCGCGTGCTGCGCGGCCTGGAGGATGTTGCGCCACTCCGATTCCAGCCAGCCTGCCGCGTCTTCCCGGGTGCTCAGCGCCGCGCCCGTGCTGGGGGGATCGGCGGCCAGCGGGTGGACCGCCGGGGGATCGGCGGCCGGGCGATCGGAGGCCGGGGATCGGCGGCCGGCGGATCGGCGGCCGGGGAATGGGAGGCCGGCGGATCGGAAGCCGGCCGCGGTGCCCGCTGCCGGAAGGGTAGGAGGACCTGGTCCGCCCGGGCCGCGCTGCGCAGGTAGTAGTCCAGCAGCCTGCCGACGGCCTGCCGCCGCTCCACCCGCGAGTCCTCATGCGTGGCGCGGGTGGCCGCGTATCCCCGGATCAGGTCGTGGAACCGGTACTGCCCGGCCGGGGCCCGCGCCAGCAGATGGTGGTCGAGCAGGGCGGCCAGAGCCTGCTGCGCGTCGGCGAGGGTGCCGCCGCCCAGCGCGGCCGCCGCGCCCAGGCTGATGTGGGCGCAGGGGCTCATGCCGAGCCGCCGGAAGAACTGCTGCTGGGCCGGTTCCAGGGCCCGGTAGGCGAGGTCGAAGGCCGACATCACCTCCGGGCTGGCCGAGCCGGGGCCGCCGGAACGGGCCGGGGACTGCGACAGTTCCTCGACCAGCTCGCTCAGCCTGGGCGGGTAGTCCTGCGCCAGCCTGCCCGCGGCCAGCTGGATGGCGAGCGGCAGCCGTCCGCACAGCTGTACGGCCATGGCGGCCTCCCCTTCGTCGTGGGCCGTGCCGGGCCCCGCGACCAGCTGGAACAGGGTGACCGCGTCATCCACCGGCAGCGCGTCCAGGGTCAGCGCGCGGGCGCCCTCGAGACCCGGGAACCTGCGCCGGGTGGTGATCAGGATCAGGCACTGGCCCGCCTCGGGCAGCAGCGGCCGGATCTGCTCATGCTGGCCCGCGTCGTCGAGGATCACGATCGCGCGGCGGCGGCTCAGCTGCGCCCGCAGCAAGGCGGCCCGCTCGCTGAACGCGTCGGGGAGCTGGGTGGCCGGCGCGGTCAGCATCCGGAGCAGGCGGTGCAGTGCCTCGTCGGCGTCGAGCGCCGGGTGCCCCGGGTCGTGGGTATGGAGGTTGAGGTAGTACGTCCCGTCCGGGTACTGCGCGGACACGGCCCGCGCCGCGTGCACCGCCAGCGCCGTTTTTCCCACCCCGGCCAACCCCTCGATGACGCTGATCTGGGGCATGGCCCCCGGCTGGATGAGGCCGACCTCCGGGACAGGAGCCTGATCTGTGGCGGGCCAGTGGTCCGCGGCGGTCTGGTGGTCGGGAGCGGTCTCGTGGTCCGGGCCGGCCCGTAATCGGGGGCGGCCCCGTGCACCGCGGTGAGCAGGCTGAGCTCCTGGGTGCGGCCCACGAACTCCGCTGTCGCGGGCGGAAGCGTGTCGGGCGGTGCCGCCCGGCCGCCGCGGCGGCCGGGCGGGCGCACGGTCAGTGAGGGATCGTGCCGCAGGATGCGCTGATGCAGGTCGGACAGCAGCGGCCCTGGTTCCGTCCCCTGCTCCTCGATGAGGCGGCTGCGGATGTCCCGGTAGAGGCTGAGGGCTTCCCCCGGCCTGCCGCTCCCGTAGAGGGCCGCCATCTGGTGGGCGATCAGCGCCTCGTCCAGCGGATACTGCGCCAGCAGATGGCGGAGCTCGCCGACCAGGTCGGCGTGATGGCCGAGCTCCAGCTCGCATTCGATGCGCTTGACGATGGCCGCCCGGCGTTCCTCGTCGAGGCTGTGCCGCATCCGCGCCACCCAGTCGCCGCGGATCCCGGCGAGCGCCTGGCCGCGCCAGAGCAGATCCGCCTCGCGCAGCAGCGAGACGGCCTGATCGCAGTCGCCGTCGGCGGCCAGCGCGTCCGCCTGCCGGCGCAGCCGCCGGAACTGATGCAGGTCGATCGTGCCCGGCTCAATGTCGAGTTCGTAACCGCTGTCGCGTCCCGTCAGCCGGATGCTGTCGCCAATGGCCTGCCGGAGTGAGGCCCGGAGCCTGGTGATGTACACCGAAAGGCTCTCCCGGGCCTTTGGCGGGGGCTCGGTATCCCACACCCGGTCAATGAGGACGTCCGTCGGCACTAAAGTGCGCGGCGTGAGCATGAGGATGGCCAGGACGCATCGCACCCTGGTTGGCCCAAGATCACATTGCTGCCCGGCCGACCACAGCTCAATCGGCCCGAGCACCCGAAATTCCATGATCGCCCTGCGTCTTCTCGGCGCCTGCGGACCCGGTCCGCGGCTGGTGCCCGAAACAGATGTAGTTGAAAACCTTCCTCAGCGCTGATACCCGTTATGGCCAGTTTCACGCGAATCGCGGAAGAAATTGGCGCGGCCGGGTAATGTACTCCCGGTCGCCCGGCGCTCCTAGTGCAATTTGTTTTGCAGATTGCACATGCCCGTCCCGGCCAATGGTGAACTTCGCCGTTAAGAGTGGATTACCCGGTCCGGGGTGAACTCCATCCGCCCCGGGGGGTGAACTCCACCCGGCCAGGGTGAGCTCCGCCTGGCCAGCGGTGCAGTCCATCCAGGGCACGTGGTGCGCACCTTCCGGCCAGTGGTGCACCCCTTCCGGGACAGCGGCCCGCACCGCCTGGCGGTCGTCTCACCTGCCCCGTGAGCCCGCGGGGTTCCGGTCCATCCCTCGCGATTCTGGCCGCCTGCATCCGCCTCAACGGTCACGCCAATCCGCATTCGTCTCACGGCTGGGGCACTCCGGCGAGGGACCGGCAGCCGGGTTCCCGGCCCGTGGCGCGGCGGATGCTGATCACACCGCGCCGGGGACTCCGGCCACACCTGGGGTTATCGTGCGGATTACTCCAAATGCCATATCTGGTAACGCATTGGGGTGTAGTTTCGCACTCGCAGATGGCCTGATGTCTAAGTCACCGACAAGAGGACATTCTACTATGAAGAATCATACTTCGTTAAGGCACACGAAGATGCGCGGCGGGAGGACGGCGGGAGGTGCTCACCGCGTTCCCTCGGCGGGAATCGCGCACACCTGGGCACTGCGCGGGATCCTCGTTCTCGCTGTCACCCTGAGCGGCCTCGGCGCCGTCGCGCTGGCCTGGCCGGGACACGTCAGCGCAGGTCACGCCCAGGTCAGCTCGCAGCCGCGCGGCCATAGCCGGGCGCACCCGGGAGGCCTTCACCTGATGGTCACCAAGGTCAAGCCCAAGCCCTTCATGTATTAAGCGGGATTGCTTCCAGCGGCCCAGGCCGGCCCGGTGTGATGTCATTCCGCCGGGCAGCGCGGTGCCGGTCGTTAAACGCCATCATCGTCAGCGGACGACGGCGCCTTTTATCCCGTAACTAGCGCGCCCGCATAGCCATGAATTCCAGCCCACCCGCCGGAAGGCCGGCCATATTCCGGCTGGCCTTCCGGTTGTCCCGCCGCGCCCTGCCGGGCGGACCATACACACCGCCTAGGATTTGCCTGTGCATGCCGTGGTCGCGCTGGCGCTGCCCGCCGTCGAAGCCTTTGACCTGGCCATCCCGGCCCAGGTCTTCGGCGATCCGGGCCTGCCGGAGAGGTACAGCTTCACGGTCTGCGCCCCTGCGCCGGGGCTGGTGCCGTGCACGACGGGCTACGCCCTGCACACCGGGCACGGGCTGGAGGCCCTGGCGGCCGCGGACACGATCGTGGTGCCGGGTTACCTGCCCCTCGAGGATCCCGGGGAGCAGGTCTGCTCGGCGCTGCGCCAGGCGGCGGCCCGCGGCGCCCGGGTCGTCTCGGTCTGCACCGGTGCCTTCGCGCTCGCCGCGGCCGGCCTGCTCGACCACCGCCGGGCCGCCACCCACTGGCAGTACGCCGGGGAACTCGCCGCCCGCTATCCCGCCGTGAAGGTCGACCCGGATGTGCTGTGGGTCGACGAGGGCCCCCTGCTGACCAGCGCCGGGCTGGCCGCCGGGATCGATTTGTGCATCCAGCTGGTCCGCAGCGACTACGGCAGCGACGCGGCCGTCGGCGTGGCCCGCCGGATGGTCGTCGCCCCGCACCGCGACGGCGGGCAGGCCCAGTGGATCGAGCGCCCGGTGCCCCCGCCCGGTGAAGGCCTGGCCGCCACCTGCGCCTGGGCGATGGAGCACCTGGCCGAGCCGCTGACCGTCGCCGACCTGGCCCGGCACGCCGGATGGGCGCCGCGGACCCTGGCCCGCCGGTTCGTCGCCGAGACCGGCCTCGCCCCGCTCCGCTGGGTCAGCGCGGCCCGGGTCCGGGAGGCCCGCCGCCTGCTCGAGGTCACCGACCTGCCCGTCGAGGACGTAGCCGTGCGGGCCGGCCTGGGCACCGCCGCGAACCTGCGGCTGCACCTGGCCCGGGACGCCGGGACGACGCCCACCGCCTACCGGGCCGCCTACCAGGGCCACCAGCCCGCGGGCCACTCCTGATCCAGGCAGGATCCTTACGGAATAGGGCAGATCTGCCGCTCGCCGCCGCGGCGCACGGGGCCGACGATGAGGTCATGTCCAACATCGCGCCGCTTCTGGAGCGCAACCGCGCCTTCGCCGAAACCGATGCCCGGCGGAACGTGCCCGCGCTCCCGTTCATCCCGCGGCAGAACCTCTACATCGTCATCTGCATCGACTGCCGGGTCGATCCGGCGCAGATCCTCGGGATCGAGCTGGGCGAGGCCCTCGTGCAGCGCAACATCGGGGGCCGGGTGACCCCGGCCGTCATCAGGGACATCGCCTACGCCAGCTACCTGGTCGAGACCAAGGCACCCGGGGGCCCGTGGTTCGAGGTCGCGGTCATCCACCACACCGACTGCGGGTCGGCCCTTCTGGCCGATGACGAACTCCGCCACGGTTTCGCCCAGCGGATCGGCGTCGACGAGCGGACCCTGGCCGACACCCCCGTCCTGGACCCGGCCCGCACGGTCCAGACCGACGTGCAGCGGGTGCTCTGGGCCGAGGAGATCCCGGCGGATGTCCGGGTCTCTGGCCACGTGTACGACGTCGGGACGGGCCTCCTGACCACCGTCGCCGACGCCAAAGCCAGGGACTAGCGCCGCCTGACCCGGGCCTCGCGCCCGCTAAACCGAATCCCAGTGCGGCGGGCGGTCACGGTAGAAGCGCTCGTCGTCGTCCGGCTCGGCCGGCTCGCCCCAGCCGGCGTCGGTCTCTTCCCGGCTCTGCACGGGCAGGACCGGCGCGTCGTCCGGGTCGGGAGGGCCGGCGCTGGCCGGCGGCTTCGGCGTTTCCATCGCATCCTTCCTATCACCGCCGCCGGGTCCGGCGCCGCGGCCGGGCTTCTGGCGGTCCGGGGATACCGCCCCGGCCAGGCCCGGTTAGCTTGGCTGCCCGCCAAGGACCGCCCTGGAGCACCGACCGGGACGGCCACGCTGAAAGGCCCGGTGGTGGGATGAGCGGAGTGGTGGGATGGGCGGAGTAGCCCGATGAGCTGAGTAGCCGGATGAGCTGAGTGGCCGGATGAGTGGAGTAGCGGGATGAGCGAACCAGTCGCGTGGAATTCTTTCCGCACCGATGCGCCCGGGGGCGTCTTCGCGGAGGTGATCACCTTCCCCGGTGGCGGCGGGGATGACATCCACGCCTATGTGGCCCGGCCGGTCGGCCAGGATACGACGCCCGGGATCGTCGTCGTGCACCACCTGCCCGGCTGGGACGAGTTCTTCCGGGAGTTCTCCGAGCGGCTCGCCCGGCACGGGTTCACCGTGATCTGCCCCGACCTGTACTGCCGCTACGGGCACGGCACCCCGGACGACGTCGCGGCCAGGGTCCGGTCCCTCGGCGGCGTGCCAGACGACAGCGTGGTGGCCGACTGCGCCGCCGCGCTCTCAGTGGCTGAAGCACCTGCCTTCCTCCAACGACAAGGCCGGCATCATCGGGACGTGCTCGGGCGGACGCCACGCCCTGCTGGCCGCTTCCCTGACCCCCGGCTTCGACGCCGTCGCCGACCTGTGGGGCGGGGGTGTGATCATGACGGACGACGAGCGGTCCGAGGCCCGCCCGGTGGCCCCCATCGAGTACACGGCGCAGCTCTCGGCCCCCCTGCTCGGCCTGTTCGGCAACGACGACACGCACCCGTCACCGGAGCAGGTCAACGTCCACGAGGCGGAACTGGAACGGCACGGTAAGGCGTTCGAGTTTTTCCGCTACGACGGGGCCGGGCACGCCTTCTTCTACTACCACACCCCGATGTACCGGCCTCAGCCCGCGATGGACGGCTGGGAGAAGGTCTTCAGCTTCTTCCAGCGCCACCTGGGCTGAGGGGCGTGGCCCCGGCCGGCCGCCGCGGCTGGAGGCCGTCGCTGATCAGGGCGGCGAGGGCGCCGGCCGGGATCAGCGTGAGGCCGGGCTCGCCGAGCAGGGGGGCCATCCCGGCGGCGATGGTGAGCAGGCGGGCGGCGGCTTCGTGCTCCGGCCGGGGATCGCCCGGGTGCTGGCTGGCCTGCGCGAGATAACGGGCGATCGTCATCGTCATCTGCTCGTGCAACTCCAGGGCGCGCTGGCGGATCTCCGGATGGGCCGCGACTTCCTGGATGATGATCTTCCGGGCCGGGGAGGGCTCGCCGAGGACCGCGGACAGATGCCGCCACAGCGCGGTGACGGCCTGCCGCAAGCCGGCCTCCGGGGCCGGGGCGGGCAGGAGGCCGTCCAGGAGGCCGGCCTGGTCCCCGCGGATGACGGCGAGCAGAAGCTCCATCTTCGTCTTGAAGTGGTAGAAGATCAGCCCCTGCGGGACGCGCGCTTCCGCCGCGATCAGGGCGGTCGACGTGCGGTCGTAGCCGCGCTCGGCGAAGAGCCGCTCGGCCGCGGCCAGGATCCGGCCGCGGGCCGTCCGATCACGCGCTTCGGCAGAAGCAGGCTGCTCCGGCTGCTGCTCACCGCCCATGGGGGCTGCTCCGTTCCCGCGTTCCCCGCTCAGATCTTGCGGTCGAGTGCGAACCCGTCGGGCACGATCACGTCCTCGGGCGACAGATCGCGGATGGAGGCCTTGCCCAGGCCCAGCAGCGTCTCACTGACGCCCTGGCGCAGGATCTCGATCACGTTGGTGACGCCGCGCTCGCCACCGGCGGCCATGCCCCACAGGTAAGCCCGCCCGATCATCACCGCGTGCGCGCCCAGGGCGAGGGCCTTGACCACGTCGCTGCCCCGCCGGATGCCCCCGTCCAGCAGCACCTCGATCTGGTCGCCGACCGCGTCGGCCACGCCGGGCAGGCAGCGGATGGTGGCCGGTGTCGAGTCGAGGTTGTTGCCGCCGTGGTTGGAGACCGAGATCGCGGTGGCCCCGATATCGACCGCGCGCCGCGCGTCGTCCGGGCGGGTGATGCCCTTGATCATGAACGGGCCGCCCCACTGCTCGCGCAGCCAGGCGAGGTCCTCCCAGGTTGGCGGGGCCGAGCCCATCCACTGGCCGTACGCGCCGAAGAAGGTCGGGATCTGCGCGCCGCGAGCGCCGAGGTTGGGCACGCCCAGGTCGGGCAGGGCGCCGCTGCGTACCCAGCGGGCCAGGTACTCGGGCTTGATCACGACCTGCGGCGCGTACCTCAGCATGGCCTTCAGGTCCAGCTTCTCCGGGATCCACGGACTGCCCCAGTCCCGGCGCGAGTCGAACACCCAGTCCAGCGTGACGATCAGGCCCTTGGCGCCGGCCGCGCGGGCCCGCTCGGCCCGGGCCAGGATGTCCTCGCGGGTGCCCACCCAGTAGCTCTGGAACAGGAGCTTGTCGATGGCCTTCCCGACCTCCTCGACCGGCTTGGAGGCGAATGACGACAGGCCCATGGCCGTGCCCGCGGCGGCGGCGGCCCGGGCCACCGCCACCTCGCCGTCGGGGTGCACGGCCTGGACCCCGGTGGGCGAGATCAGCACCGGCAGGCTGACCTCCTGGCCCATCACGGTGGTGGCCAGATCCCGGCGGGCGGGAAGGTCCGCCACGTGCGGCCGGAACCGCAGCTCGGAGAACGCGCCGACGTTGTCGTTCATCGTCACCCCGGCCTCCGCGCCCGCCACCAGGGCCAGGTAGACCCCTTTGGGCAGGCGCTTCCTGGCCCGGCGCTGGGCTTCCGCGACCGTCTCGAACCAGTCCCTCGTGCTCGCCACCTCAGAACTCCGTAACGCGCAGCGCGTCCGCCCGGCCCTGTCCCCTGGCCGCCCCGGTTATCAGTGCGACCTTGCCTGCCACCCGACCACTCATCAGCCTCACCACTTCGTCATCCTGGCCGTATGCACGGGCGGCGGACCGCGTCGCCCTGACTGAGTACTCAGTTTAGTAGCCGGTACCGGGGCGGGCATGATGGAGGGCGGCTGCCGCCTCGCGGCGCTCAAGGGCGCCACGTCCATGGACCCGCAGGTCATCGCCGACACCGCGCCCTTCCCGGGCCACCGGAATGGCACCTCCCGCAACTTTATCCCTATTAACTAGTCTGTAAATATAGGCAATATGGCGCCGCTTTCCCGAGGGCCCCGGTTTTCCGGGGGTCTTGTTCCCCGCGGCCAGCTCAATGTCTATATTTGGGTCCCTGTTAATAGGAATTACGGTGCCAGCGCGGGAGAAGGATGAGCCAGCAATGACCCTGAATCCCTACATCGTCCTGGGCAGTGCCGTCGTGGGGCTGCTGGTCGGCCTGACCGGCGCGGGCGGCGGCGCCCTCATGACGCCGATGCTGATCCTGCTGTTCGGGGTGAAGCCCTCGGCCGCCATCTCCAGTGACCTGGTCGCCGCCGTGCTGATGCGGCCGGTCGGCGCCGCGGTGCACCTGCGCAAGGGCACGGTCAACCTGCGCCTGGTCGGCTGGATGGTGGTCGGCTCGGTGCCGATGGCGTTCGTCGGCGCTTACCTGCTGCATCTGCTCGGCGGCAGTTCCGCGCAGCAGCAGCACGTCGAGGTGGCCCTGGGGGTGGCGCTGCTGGTCGGGGCGGCCGCCATGGTGTTCCGCTACATCCTGGACCGCAGATCCGGGAACCAGCGGGTCGGCATCGTGCACAAGATCACAGTGCGCCCGGTGCCCACCATCCTGATCGGCATGATCGGTGGCGTGATCGTGGGCCTGACCTCGGTCGGTTCCGGGTCACTGATGATCGTGCTGCTGCTGTTCCTGTACCCGATGCTCAGCGCCGGGCAGCTGGTCGGCACCGACCTGACCCAGGCGGTCCCGCTGACCGCGGCGGCCGCTCTCGGCGCCCTGATCTTCGGCACGGTCCAGTTCGGGGTGACCGCCTCGCTCGTGGTCGGCAGCGTGCCCGCCGTGCTGATCGGCTCCTACCTCTCGTCGCGGGCGCCCGATCGCTACATCCGGCCCATCATCACGTTCGTGATCTTCGCGTCCGGCCTGAAGTACGTAGGGGTCGGCACGACCGCGCTGGGCTGGATCCTCTGCCTGGTGGCCCTGGCCGGCGGGGCTTACTGGCTGGCCCGGGCCCGGCCGTGGCAGAACGGCCGGCTGGCCGACGTCCCGGCCGGCGGTCCGCCGTCCTTCACCACGGCCGGCGGCCAGCGGGATGCCGCAGCCAACGGGCACAGACCGGGTCCAGACGGCAGCCAGCCGGCCGGGCCCCCGGCCGCCGAACCTGGCCGGGGGCCGGCGGCTAGCGGGTCAGCAGCGGTGTCCGGCCAGCACGCCGGCGGTCAGCCGCCGGCCATCGGCACGTTATTCGGGCTTGCGTAATGTAGCCGGATATTTCTTTCCTGCCTTTATCCCCGGGCGGTCTTTCCACATTCCGGAGGAGACGCTATGAGAATCCGTATGGCGGCCACTATCGCTGTCGCGAGCGGCCATCCCGCCGCCGTCCCGGCTGCCGCCGGTCCCGATCGAGCAGAACAAGGCCGACGGCCGGCTGCGGCCGCGGAATGGGTGCCGGCTGAAGGGCTGCGGCATCCGCCGCAGGCCCGGCTGCCTCGCCGCCCGCCGGTCCGGCGCAGTACCGCCCGGCGGCGTGCGGATGACCAGCCTCCCGGGAACTCCCGGCGGCCGGCACCTGACCCGGCGGGAGGCTCGCGGCCTGGAATTCACAACGATTCCGCGCCAAACGGATAACCGATGGCGCGCGGGACCTGGCGGCCCGGGAGCGGGGTCGTAGCGTCGGATTCATGGGCCGGAGCTTGGGGACGGACGTGCGCGACACCGCCACCCGGCCCGGCGGGAGCAGGGCGGCGCGCGGGTCCCGGGTGATGTTCGTGCTGCGGCGCACCCGGTCCGCGCCGCTGCTGCCCGCCAGCCTGCTGCTGGCCATCCTGATCGCGGTGACCGTGACCACCGGGCTGGCCAGTTTCGCCGCCCGCGCCCTCCCGGCCGCCGTCCACCACCGGCTGGCCACCGCGCCGGCCGCCCCGATCGTGGTCAGCGGGCAGATCGGCGCGGCCCGGGCCCGGGCCGACCAGCCTGTCATCCGCGCCTCGATCCGCTCGGCCCTGGGCTCCGTGCCGTTCACGCTGGCCAGTGGCCGGTGGTCGGATCAGCTGGCCCTGCCCGCACCGCACGGCTCGTCCCAGCCGCCGCAGATCCAGGCGGCGGTGCTCGACGGGGTCCGCGCGCACGTCACGCTCACCGCGGGCAGCTGGCCGGGCCCGCCCCGCCCCGGCGCGCCCCTCAGCGTGGCACTGCCCGTGTCCACCGCGGCCGCGCTCCATTTCTCCGTGGGGCAGGTCCTCGCGCTGCGCGACAGCCTGACCGGGGCCCCGGCCCGGCTGCGCGTCACCGGCCTGTTCCGGCCCCGTGACCCGGCCGCGGCGTACTGGCGGCTCAGCCTGCTCGGCACCTCCGGCAAGCTGGTCCAGGGCACGTTCGTCACCTACGGCCCGATGCTGGTCAGCCCGTCCGCGCTCGGGCCTGGCGGGCTCCCGGTCAGCGCCGCGTCGTGGCTCGTCACGGCGGACGCTGGCCGGATCCCGCCGGGCCGCGTGGCCAGCCTGGGGCACCGGCTGAGCGCCGTGGTGGCCTCGCTGCGGGGCCGGCCGGGCCTGGGTGGCCTGCAGGTGACCACCGGCCTGCCCCAGACCCTGGCCGCCCTGGCCAGCAGCCTGGTCGTGTCCCGGTCGCTGCTGCTCATCGGCTCGCTGCAGCTGCTCCTGCTGGCCGCGGCGGCGGCCGGGCTGGCCGCCCGGTTGCTGGCCAGCCAGCGCGAGGAGGAAACCGCGCTCCTGTCGGCCCGCGGGGTAGCCCGCGGGCAGCTGGTGGCGGCCTCCCTGGCCGAGACGGCCCTGCTCGCGCTGGCGGGCGCGGCGGCCGGGATCGTGGCCGGCAGCTATCTCGCCAGCCGGCTCCTCGCCGCCAGCGGGCTGCCCGGCGCCCGGGCCGCGGGCGGGCTGCCCGGCATGGTGCGCAGCAGCGCCGCCGCCGGTGCCTGGTGGCCCGCCGCGGTCATCGTGGCCGGGGTGATCATCATCGTCATGTGGCCCGCGCTGCGCCCGGTCACCCCGGGCGCCGCCCGGCTCCGGCGCGGCCGGCAGGCGGTACTGGCCACCGCGGCCCGGGCCGGCCTGGACGCGGCCCTGATCGCCCTGGGGGCACTGGCCCTGTGGGAACTGCGCCGGTACTCGGCGGCGCCCCGCCTCTCCGGGGGGACGCTCGGCATCGACCCGGTCCTGGCCGTCGCCCCGGCGGTGGCCCTGGCCGGGATCAGCCTGCTGCCGCTGCGGATCCTGCCCGCGGCGGCCCGCCTGCTGGACGGGCTGAGCGGCCGGGGCCGCCGCCTGGCCGGGGCCCTGGCCGGCTGGCAGATCAGCAGGCGGGCGGTGCGGGAAGGAAGCCCGGTGCTGCTCGTGGTCCTGGCCGTGGCGACCGGCACTCTGGTACTGGCCCAGCACCAGAGCTGGCGCCAGTCCCAGCTGGACCAGGCGGCCTTCGCCACCGGCGCCGACGTCACGGTGGGCCTGGCCGCGCCGCTTCCGCTCAGCCGGAGCGCGGCGATCGCACAGGCCCGCGGCGTCCGCACCGCCATGCCTGCGGCCATGATCAACAGCGGGTTCGACGTCCTGGCCCTGGACGCCACGAAAGCGGCCCGCACCGTGCTGCTCCGCCCGGACCTGGCCGGGCTGCCTCCGTCCGCCCTGTGGAGGCGGATCACCCCCGGCCACGCCGCGGCCGGTACGCCAGGCCCGGCGCTGGCCCTGCCGGGCCGGCCAGCCCGGGTGGAGGTGGCCGCCCGGGCCCGGGCGCCGGGCGGCCAGCTGGGCGCGCTGTCGGCCAGCCTGTCCGTGCAGGACCGCTCCGGCATCGTCTACTCCGTCCCGGCCGGGACGCTGCCGGCCGACGGCCGCGAGCACCAGCTGGTCGCCGACCTGTCCGGCACCGGGGACCGGAGGACCGCGGCGGCCCCCGGCTACCCGCTGCGGCTGCTGGGCCTGTCGCTGGCCTACCAGCTTCCGCGATTCCCGCCCGCCCCCTACCCCAGCGCGGCTGCCGCGCGGGCGGCGGAACGCGCCGAGCGCCGCGCCGCGGCCACGCCGGTCACGCTGGACATCGGCGCGGTGGCCGTCTCCGGGCACGCCTCGGGGAGTTTTCCCGCCGGGTTCGCCACCGCCAGCCGGCTCGGCGCGTGGCACGCCGCGGTGTCCGCCGCGGCCTTCGCCGACCCCAAGGAGACCCAGGGGACCCAGCCGGCCGTCGCCTCCTGGCGGGTCACCCCGGCCGGCGCCACGCTGACCTTCCGGCCCGGGGCGGGGGACCTCATCCAGCGCCCGGGAGCCCCCGTGCTCCCGGTGACCGGCCAGCTGACCCTTACTGCTGGCGCGCCGAGGCTGCCCGTCCCGGCCATAGCAACGCGCGCGTTCCTGCGTGCCGCCGGGGCGCACGTCGGGCAGACGGTCCCCGTGCCGGTGGGAAACAGCACCGTGCCGGTCCGGCTGGTGGCTGCGATCCGCGCCTTCCCGACCGCCGGAAGCGCCGGCCCGGTGCTGGTGGTCGACTTGGCCGAGCTGCAGGAAGTCCTCGCGGCCCAGGCGCAGCCGCCGCTGCCAGTCACCCAGTGGTGGCTGGCCACCGCGCACGGCCGCGTCCCGCCGGGCCTGCCGGCCGGGGCGACCGTGATGACCCGGGCCGGGTCGGCCGCCCAGCTCCTGGGTGACCCCCTGCCGAACATCCCGCAGCTGTCGCTGCTGGTGATCGTGGTGGCCGCCGCGGCCCTGGCCATGGCCGGGTTTGTCGTCAGCGTGGTAGCGGCGGTCCGGGAACGGCACCTGCAGACCGCGCTGCTGGCCGCGCTCGGCGTCGGCCGCGCCGCGCGGACCGGGCAGCTGTGCCTGGAACAGCTGCTGCTGAGCGTGCCCGGCGCGGCCGCGGGCGCGCTGATCGGCGCGGCCCTGGCGTACCTCCTGGTGCCCGCGGTCACCCTGACCGCCGGGGCGAGCGCCCCGTTCCCGCCGGTGCGCGTGGTGATCCCGCTGGGCTGGACCGCGCTGCTGGCGCTGGCCATCGCGGCCGTTCCCGTCCTGGTGGCCGCGCTGGCCGCCGCGTACCGGCCCGATCCCGCGGCCGGGCTGCGCGCCGGGGAGACCGGGTGACGGCCCCTCCGCCCCCGGGGCCGGCCTTCCCGGGGCCCGCCGCCCCCGGGCCGGCCTCCCCGGGGCCAGCCTCCCCGGGACCCCGGGCCCGGCTCAGCGCCGCGGCCGCCGCCGTGGCCGGCACCGGGGCGGCCGCCAGCGTGGCCCTGGCCCTCCTCGTGCTGGTCTGCGCGTTCGTCGCGGTGGCCGTGCCGCGGGCCAGCCTGGGCTACCGCACCCAGGTCCTGCAGCGGACGTTCCGTACCGCGTCCTCGGCGGCGACCACGGTGCTGGCCGACGCCGCCATCTCCGGGCTGAGCCAGAACGTCCTGAACGCCGCCGGGCTGGACACCGCCCGGGGCCAGCTCGTGGCCGGGCTCCGCCGCGCCGGCCTGCCGCTGGCCCCGCCGGGAGCGGACTGGTCCGGGATGGCCACCGGCTCCGCCCCGTTCGCCGTGGCCGGCCAGGCCCCGACCACGACCACGGCCCCGCCACAGCTGGAATTGCTGTACCGCAGCGGGCTGGGCCGCAACGCCAGGCTGGTCGCCGGCTCACTGCCCGGCGGCGCGGCGGCCTCCGGCTCGGCGCCGTCCGGCACGGTGCCGCACCGTCCCCCGGGACCCGTGCCGGTCGCGGTCACCGAGGCGACCGCGGCCCGGTTCAGCCTGCGGGTCGGTTCCCGGCTCCAGGCGGCCGGCCGGATCGCGGTGGTGAGCGGCATCATCCGGCCGCGGCACGCCGCCTCGTCGTTCTGGACCGTCGACCCGGTCGCGGCGGCGCCCCGGCTGACCTACCCCACGCCCAATTCCGCGCCCTACTGGGACACCGCCGCGTTCGTCAGCGCGGCCAGCCTGCCTGCGCTGCAGGGCTATGACACCGGCCAGCCGCTGCACGCCCTGTGGAGCATCCCGCTCGCGCTCGGCGGGGTCACGGCCGACCAGGCGGACGGCCTGCTGACCACCCTGCAGGGCGTCATCTACCTGCCCGCCGCCACCGCGGTGGGCACGAGCCTCAACGCGGCGGCCGGCCCGTCGGCCACGATCCAGATCAGCCTGAGCAATGGCCTGACCAGCACGCTGCCGTCCTTCGTGGCCACCGACGACGCGGTCCAGCGGGTGCTGTCGCTGCTGTTCGTGCCGCTGGCCGTGATCGGGGCGGTGGTGGTGCTGCTGGCCGCCAGGCTGGTCGCCGAGCGCCGCCGCGGCGAGTTCACGATGATGCGCGCGCGTGGTGCGTCACTGCGGCAGCTGGTCACGACCGCGCTGGCCGGCGGCGCTGCCGTGGTGCTCCCGGCCGCCGCCGCCGGGGTCGGCGCAGCCGTCCTGGCCACGCCCGGGCCGGCGTCGTCACTGGCCTGGTGGCTGGCGGGCCTGATCATCGCCACCGCGCTGGCCGGCCCTCCGGTGCTGGCCGCGTGGTGGTACCGCACCCGCCGCGCGGGCCACGCCGGATCCAGCCCGGCCGCGCGCCGCCGGATCGCCACGGGCGCGGCGCTGGGTGGCCGACTGCGCGCTGGTCTGCGCGGCCGCCGGCGGCCTGATCCTGCTCCGGCAGCAGGGGCTGCCCCCGCCTGGCCAGGTCGACCTGTTCACCAGCGCGGCCCCGGTGCTCGCGGCCGTCCCCGTCGCCTTGCTGATCATGCGGGCGTACCCGGTCGGGCTGCGCTGGCTCACCAGGCTCAGCCGCCGGCGCCGCGGGGTGGTGCTGGTCGTCGGCTTCGCCCGGGGCGGGGCTGCCGCGCAGGCCAGCCTGCTGCCCGTGTTCGCACTGGTCCTCGCGTTCACCGTGATCGCGTTCGCGGCCATGGCCCGCGGCGCGGTGGCCCGCGCCGACGTCGCAGCGTCCTGGTCGGCCACGGGGGCCGACGCCCTGGTGACCGCCCCCGAGGCCGGGCCGGGGATCATCCCGGCGGCCCAGCGCGAGATCACCCGGGTACCGGGCGTCCAGCGCTCCGCCGCCGTCTCGGTGACCACGGGCACCTCGGGCCAGGGCCTGCAGCTGACCGTGGTCATCGTCGACCCGGCGCAGTACGCGGCGCTGATCGCAGCCACGCCCGGGCCCGCCTTCCCGGCCGCGGCGCTGGCCCGGCCCCCCGGCGCCAGCGGCCGGGTGGGAGCGCCCGGCCTGGTGCCCGCGCTGATCTCGCCGGCGGCCCGGGCCATCCTGAGCCGGCGCAGCGGGCTGTATGTGGCCGGCCGCCAGCTGCGGATCCGGGTGGCGGGCACCGTGGCAGGCGTCGCGGGGGCGCCCGCGGGCAGCCAGTTCGCGGTGCTGCCCCGGTGGGCCCTGGGGAACCGGCTCCCGGCCCCGGCCGTGCTGGCCGTCGTCGGCCCGCGGCTGGATCAGGCGGCGTTCGGCCGCACCGCCCGGCGGGCCGTCCCCGGAGCCCAGCTCACGCTGCGCTCGCGCGTCCTGGCCGCCATCTCGGGGGCGCCGCTGCCGCACGGCGGATTCGTCAGCTTCGCTCAGGGCGCCGCCGCAGCCGCGGCGTTCAGCCTGCTCATCCTGGTCCTCACGCTGGTGCTCACGGCCCGTTCCCGGGAGCAGACGCTGGCCCGGCTGGCCACCATGGGGCTGGAACCGGCCCAGTCCCGCCGCATCATGGCGGTGGAAACACTGCCTGCGATACTGGCTGCCGCCGTGGGTGGTACCGCGTGCGCGCTGGTCCTGGTCCCGCTGGTCGGGCCGGCCGTGGACCTGGCCGCGTTCACGGGCGTGCCGGTGAGCACGGCGCTCCAGGCTGACCCGGCGGCCATCGGCGTGGCGGCGGCCGCGCTGCTGCTCCTGGCCGGGCTGACCCTGGCCATCCAGGACCGGCTGGCCCGGGGCCGGGGCACGACCCAGGCCCTGCGGGTTGGTGAGTGAGCAGCCGGTGAGCAGAGCGGCAGGTGAGTGAGAGTGTTGGCGAATGACTGGGCCGCCGGGCCGGGGGCCCGGCCGGTAAGGAGGCGAAGCGCATGACCGGGGCAGCGGACCGCCCGGAGGTCGCGGCCGCGGCGGGCCTGGGCCAGCTCGGCGCTGAGGCCGAGCAGGCCCGGACCTCTTACGGCGACGGGGCGCTGATCATGTGCGACCGGCTGGTGCGCATCTACGCCGCTGAGGGGATCGAGGTGCAGGCGCTGCAGGGACTGGACCTCCTGATCACCGACGGAGAGCTGACCGCGATCGTCGGGGCGTCCGGCAGCGGGAAGTCCACCCTGATGAACATCCTGGCCGGGCTGGACACCCCGACCGCGGGCCGGGCCCGGGTAGCCGGCCACGACCTGGGCGCGATGACCCCGCGCGAGCGGCTCGGCTACCGGCGCGCCACGGTCGGCTTCCTGTGGCAGCAGACCGCCCGGAACCTGCTCCCGTACCTGACCGCGCGGCAGAACGTGATCATGCCCATGAAGTTCGCGGGCGCGGCGCGGCGGCCGCGGGCCCGGCGCGCCGACGAGCTGCTGGACATGCTCGGAGTGGCCTACTGCGCCGGGCGCCGGCCGGCCCAGATGTCCGGCGGGGAGCAGCAGCGCACCGCGATCGCCACCGCGCTCGCCAACGGGCCCCGGGTGCTGCTCGCCGACGAGCCGACCGGCGAGCTGGACAGCGCCACCGCGCGGGATGTGTTCGGGGCGCTGCAGACGGCCAACACCGAGCTCGGCGTGACCGTGCTGGTGGTCACGCACGACCCGGCGGTGTCGGCCGAGGTGCGGCGGACGATCGCCATCCGGGACGGCCGGACCAGCAGTGAGACGCTGCGCCACGACAGCTCCGACGAGCACGGCCACGCGACCCGGCACGCGGTCGAGTACGCGGTGCTGGACCGGGCCGGCCGGGTCCAGCTCCCGCGCGAGATGACCGAGGCACTGGCCATGCGGGACCGGGTGCGGCTGGAGCACGAGCCCGACCACATCGGGGTCTGGCCCGACCAGGGGAGGCCGGGCTCGTGACCGAGATGGTCGCGGTCCGCGGCATCTCCCGGACCTTCGGCAGCGGGCACACCGCCGTGCAGGCGCTCCGCGACGTGTCGTTCACGGTCCGCCGCGGCCACCTCGTCGCGGTCTGCGGCCGGTCCGGGTCGGGCAAGACCACGCTGCTGAACATCATCGGCGGCCTGGACACCCCGACCGGCGGCCACCTGGAGGTGGCCGGCCGTGACGTGACCGCGATGCCGGAACGGGAGCGGCTGGCGCTGCGCCGCAGCACGGTCGCGTTCATCTTCCAGTCCTTCGGGCTGATCCCGATGCTGTCCGCCGCGGAGAACGTGGGCATCCCGCTGCGCATCACCGGCACGCCGGCCCGGGCCCGCGAGGAACGGGTCGCGACCATGCTGGCCATCGTCGGGCTGTCCGGAGCACGCCGCGCACCGGCCGGACGAGCTGTCCGGCGGGCAGCAGCAGCGCATCGCGATCGCCCGGGCGCTGGCTGGCCGGCCCGAGCTGCTCATCGCGGACGAGCCGACCAGCCAGCTGGACCTGGAGACCGGGCGGCAGATCATGCGGCTGCTGCTGACCGTGGTCCGCTCCGAGGGGATCACGGCGCTGGTCGCCACCCACGACGAGGCGCTGATCGACCTGGCCGACGAGGTGCTCAGGCTGGAAGACGGCCGGGTCCAGGCCGGCGCCCCCGCCAGCCTGGACCAAGGCCGCCGGTCTACCGGACGGCCGGACGGGACTCTAGCTCAGGATCCGCTCGGGCAGGGATAGAACACCCTGCCGTCCAGGTCCACGTCGAACTTGACCGCCGCGAAGCCGAGGGGCGGGTCGTACAGCGTCCGGCAGAACGCCGCGTACGCGTGCTGTCCGCCGCACTTCGATCCGGTCTGGCCGGGGTTGCAGACGTAGTGATCGGCCCCGTACTCGGCGTCACCCACCCACTTGCCGTTGGGCTGCGCCGCGGTCTTGTCCGTGGTGAAGTCGTCCCAGCCGCACGGCGTCGCGCCGGACAGCCCGGTGCAGGTGATCCCGTACTGGCTGCTGCCGCGCAGCTGGGCCGCGGTGCACTGGTGGTACGTGTAGCACTCCTCCAGCACGGCCCCGTCCGAGTACTGCCGTCCCCACCAGGACAGGTAGGGCGAGTTCTTCCACAGCCCGGTCATCCCGTCGGCGTGGATCAGGTTGAACGCGTAGGCCAGGTAGTTCTGCGCGTCGCCGGGGGTGAGCCGGAACCCGGTGGTGGACGGCGGGTCGAAGCTGTCGATGTCGTCCAGTTCGACCGCGGAGAACCCCTTCCGCGCGCACATGGCGATCCGCTCGCGCAGCATGGGCTTGAGCGCGTCCAGCTGCCGGAAGTCGACCCACCGCTCTTCGGGGTAGCCGTAGTACACGTTGCCGAGCGTGGCGGCCGGGAAGTAGCCGCCCCGCGACGATGGGCTGGCGTCCGGGCGGTAGTCCTCCCAGGCCAGGTCCAGGTAGCAGACGGTCTTCGGGTGCGCCAGCGTGCTGGCCGGCCAGCGGGTCTGGATCGCGTGGACCTCGGCGCGGGTGGTGAGGAACCCGTCGATGTCATAGATGTCCACGGCGCGGCGGCCGGTCCGCTTCAGCGGCGTGGTCCGGCCGATCTGCCAGTCCCAGCGCATCGGCTGGGGGTTGGCGGCCCCGTGCTTGGAGGCGAGGTGCGGCGGGTACCAGCACGGCTGCCCGGCGCGCGGCTGGCAGGCCAGCGGGGCGGGCAGCGGCACGACCCGCCAGCCGAACCGGATCTCGGTCGATCCGGCCCGGTTCGCGGTGCGCACGCTCACCTGGTGCGGGCCGACGGCCAGCTTCCCGGTGTAGAACACGTGACTGGCCGGCATCGGCCGCCACGAGCCCCCGTCCACCCGGAACTGCTGGCTGGGCTTCCCGTCCCCGGTGTTGTAGTGCGGCGCGCTGACCTGGAAGTACTCCTCGGCCGAGGCGGTGTGCCGCTCCGGGGTTCCGTTGCGGAAATAACTAACCGGGCGCTGATGCCGCTGGTACGCGCGGACGGGGACGCCAGCCAGCCGGCTCACGGAGCGCCGCAGGACCCGGAACGTGAAGTTCCGCGCCTTCGTCTGGACCACCTCGGCCGCGGTCTCGGTGACCCGCAGCCGCCGTCCCGTGTCGGCGTGGCCGGCGCGGTACTGGCGGGCGGCGAACGGCGTGGCCGTCGAGTCCGCCGCCGTGGTGCAGCGCCGCCCGCTGGGCGCGCAGCTCTGCCAGGTGTAGGCGACCCCGAAGCTGAGCAGCTTCATGCCGCGCGGCAGCCGGGGCGCGTGCCAGGCCAGCCCGGACGCCGTGACCAGCGCACCGTCGCGGAGCTGGCCGGTGATCCGCAGCGTGCCGTGGTGCGCGGGCGCCGGGATCGGGGCGCTGGCGCTGGCGGCCGAGCGGGCCGCCGACGCCGGGGCTCCCGCCGCGAGCGGCGCGAGCGCGGCGGCGACGGCAGCCGCCGCGAGAATCGGCAGCCGCCGGCCGGGCCGGCGGGTCAGTGCGAGGCGCATGGCCCCTCCTGTGGGTCCAGCCCGGGGACGGCCCCGGGGTCGGATCAGCCCGCGAAGGCCGCGGGCAGCAGATCCTTGTGCGCCGCGAACAGCTCGTCGCACATGGCCACGGTCTGCGCCGTGGTCAGCGTGGCCGCGGTGTTCGGGTCGAGCAGCGCGGCCTGGTACACGTGCTCCCGCGACTCCTCCAGCGCGGCCCGGACGGTCAGCTCGACCACGTTGAGGAACGTCCGGTTCAAGGCGGCCAGCTGCGGCGGCAGCGCGCCGACCGGCACGGGCTTGGGGCCGCCCGCCCCGACTGCGCACGGCACCTCGACGCAGCACTCGTCCGGCAGGCTGGTGATCAGGCCGCCGTTGCGGATGTTGACGTGCAGCTCCCGCTCGGTCCCGGTCTCCAGCGAGTGGATGAACAGCGACGCGAGCTCGTGGCTGGGTTCGAGGTCGAGCGGCGCGTCCGAGGCCAGGGCCTGCTGCAGGGACTCCAGCTCGCGCAGGTTCTCCTCGGACCGGGCCAGGTAGTCGCCGACGAAGATGCGGAACCGCTCGATCTGGTCATCGTGGCGCATGAACCACGGCACGTACTCGGCGGAGTGCTCGCTGGACTCGGTCGGGAAGTAGCCGAACCGGCGGTAGATCTCGACCCGGACCCGCCGCTGCAGCTCGGGCGAGCCGTCGATGACCTCGGCCAGCCGCGGGTACAGGGACTGGCCGTCCTGCTCGAACCGGAGCACGAACGCCTGGTGGTTGAACCCGGCGGTCAGGAACCGGACCCGGTCCGGGTCCGCGCCGACCAGGTCGGTCAGGAAGGCCTGCGTGTCCCGGACCGAATGGCACAGCCCGAACACCCTGGTGAACGGCGTGCCCTCGTACACCGCCCAGGGCAGCATGGCCATCGGGTTGCTGTAGCTGAGCAGGGTGGCGTCCGGGCAGACGTCGTGCATGTCCCGGGCCAGCGCCGTGGTCACCGGGATGGTCCGCAGGCCGCGGAAGATCCCGCCGATGCCCAGGGTGTCGCCGATCGTCTGGCGCACCCCGTAGCGGGCCGGGATGTCGAAGTCGGCCCGGGTCGCGTCGTAGCCGCCGACCTGCACCTCGTTGATCACGTAGCGGGCGCCGTCCAGGGCCTCGCGCCGGTCCTGGGTGGCGCTGACCGTGGCGTCCGCGCCCGACTGCGCGGCGATCCGCTGGGCCAGCCGCTCGGCGTGGGCCAGCCGCCCGGCGCTGATGTCGTACAGCGAGAGATGCAGCTGGCCGCGGAACTCGGGGTAGGCGCAGAGGTCGGTCACCACGTTCCGGGTGAACTCGATACTGCCCGCGCCGACAAACGTCACCTTGATCACAGCTCGGTAGTGTTCCATTGTGGCGGTTTGCGCGCAAGAGCACGCAAAAAAATGCCGCAACGAAGACCAGCCGGGTGCTCATGACCCGGCCAGGTGGGCGGACGAACGGGCTCTGACAGTCGTTCCAGGGCGTTCCAGGTCGTTATGCAGTCGAGATTTGTCCGTTACGTCCGGAGTTACAGGTCCGGCACGACCTGGAAACGGGTTGACGCACGGGCTTGACACCGCTTCGTCGGATCGATCAATATTGCGCGAAACATCACGACTTCATGCAACTTTGGTCGTCCGCCAGGTTCGGAAGTACTGGGTTCGGAAGTACCGGCGGGCCGGAAAGCGAGAGCAGCATGGCGAGGTACCGGCTGCGGGCCACCCTGGCAGGTCCGCTCGTAGGACTCACGGCACTCGCGCTCGGGCTGGCCGCGTGCGGGACCGACAGCAACAGCGGCGGAGGCGGCGGCGGCACCACGGTCCAGATCTGGGAGGGCTGGACCGGGGCCGAGGCCAAGACGTTCGCGCACCTGGTGACCGAGTACCAGAACCAGAACCCGGGCGTGAAGATCAGCAGCCTGTACGTCAACAACGACAACACGCTGCAGAAGGTGCTGACCGCGGTGCGCGGCGGCAGCCCGCCGGACATCGCCTACCTCTACGGGTCGTGGGCGCCGAACGTGGCGCAGATCCCGCAGGTGGTGAACCTGACCAAGGTGGTCCAGCGCCCCGGGGTCAACTGGAACGACTTCTGGGTCGGCGAGCGGGACGTGGCCACGGTCAAGGGCAAGGTGATCGGCGTCCCGGCCCTGGTCGACAACCTGGCCGTGGTCTACAACAAGACGCTGTTCGCCAAGGCCCATCTCCCGCTGCCGGGCCCGGACTGGACCTGGTCGCAGTTCCAGGCCGACGCCAAGAAGCTGACCGACCCGGCCATCAAGCAGTTCGGCACGGCGTACGTGACCCCGGGCTCCGAGGACACCGTGTGGCACTGGGAAGCGCTGCTCTGGGAGGCCGACGGCCAGATCCTGACCGCCGATAACAAGAAGGCCGCGTTCGACTCGCCCGCCGGGCTGAAGTCGCTGACTACCCTGCAGAAAATGGCCGTCACCGACAAGTCCATGTACCTGGACCCGACCGACTCCGCGTACGCCAACCTGTTCAACTCGGGCAAGATCGGGATGCTGGTCACCGGGCCCTGGGACCTGTCCGCGTTCCCCAACGTGCACGACGGCGTCCAGGTCATGCCGGCCTACCCAGGCGCGGCCGCCGGTCACCAGACCATTTCCGGGCCGGACAACTGGGTCGTGTTCAACAACGGGGCCACCCGGGTCTCCGCGGCGGAGAAGTTCCTCCTCTGGCTCACCGCGCCCGCCCAGGTGAAGTACTGGTCGCTGCACACCGGGGACCTGCCGACCCGGGCGTCGGTGGGCAACGCGGCGGGCTTCAACCAGCAGATGGACTCCACGCTGCCCGGCGTGAGCGCGTTCGTGGCCAACCTGGCCAACGTCAAGCAGTCCCGGCCGCAGATCCCGACGTACCCGAAGATCTCCCAGGTCCTCGGCAACATGATCGTGTCCGTGCTGCTCGGCAAGAGCCAGCCGCAGGCGGCGCTGAGCTCCGCGGCGCAGCAGGTCAACCAGATCCTGGCCGCCGGCTGACGTGGCGGCTTCCGGAATCATCCTCCGCCGGAGGCGTCCAGGGCCAGGCCGGCCCGGGCGTCCCGGCGGGGCTCGCGCGGCGCGGCCGCCGGGTGACGGCGTCCGAGCAGTTCGCCGGGTGGGCGTTCGTCACCCCCGGGGTCGCGATCATCCTGCTGTTCTGGCGCGGTGCCGATCGTCTGGTCGGCGGTCATGTCCTTCCAGAGCAACAACCTGCTCACGCCCAGCACGCCGTTCGTGGGGCTGAAGAACTACCGGCAGCTGGTGCACGACCCGATCGTCGGGCAGGCCATCCAGCACACGCTGATCTACACCGCGCTGTTCGTGCCCGGGACGATGATCGTCGGGCTGTTCCTGGCCGTGGCCATGAACCGGAAGATCCGCTTCATCTCCTTCTACCGGACCGCGGCCTACGCGACCATGGCCATCTCGACGATCAGCGAGGCGATCGTCTTCATCTGGCTGTTCGACCCCTCCTACGGGGTCGTCAACTACTTCCTCAGCCTGGTCGGGGTCCCGCAGCAGCAGTTCCTGAACTCGCCGTCCCAGGCGCTGTACGTGATCGTGATCATGACGATCTGGGGCTGGACCGGGTTCTCGGTCGTCATCTACCTGGCCGCCCTGCAGGGGGTCCCGGCGGCCCTGCTGGAGGCGGCCTCGATCGACGGGTGCACGGCCTGGCGGAGGTTCCGCCGGGTGACCCTGCCGCTGCTCAGCCCGGCGTCGCTGTTCCTCGCCGTGTGGCTCACGATCAACGCGCTGCAGTTGTTCGACGAGGTCTACCTGAGCACCCAGGGCGGCCCGCTCAACGCCACCACGGTCCTCGTCTACTACCTCTACCAGCAGGCCTTCGTGGACTTCAACTTCGGGTACGCCTCGGCCATCGCCTACTTCCTGTTCCTCATCATCCTCGTGGTCACCGCGATCCAGTTCCGGGTCGGCCGGCGATTCACGCACTACCGGTCTTGACATGACAGCGACCTCTGCGCCCGCCCGCGGCGGGATCGAGTCCTCCGCCGGCGGCGGTCCCCCCCGTCCGCCGCCGGCGGTGGCTGCCGTTCAGCCCGTGGCACCTGGTCCTGCTCCCGGCCACGCTGGTGCTGATCTTCCCGTTCTACTGGCTGGTGGTCACCTCACTGGAGACTCCCACCGAGGCGCTGCGCTTCCCGCCGGTGCTCATCCCGCACGTGCTCCGGTTCGCTAACTACTCGGACGCGTTCAACAGCGCCCCGTTCGGCCGGTTCTTCATCAACAGCGCCGTGGTCACGGTGCTCACGGTGCTGTGCAACCTGGTGTTCTGCTCGCTGGCCGGGTACGCGTTCGCCCGGTTCCGCTTCCTCGGCCGCGCCGCCCTGTTCGCGGTGATCATGGCCACGCTCATGGTGCCGTTCCAGGTCACGATGATCCCGCAGTTCCTCATCACCAAGTGGCTGGGCGTGCACGTGCTGGCCGCGGTCGGGATCAATCACATCGGCGCGCTCATCCTGCCCAACGCCGCGACCGCGTTCGGCATCTTCTTCCTGCGCCAGTTCTTCCGGACCCTCCCGCTGGAGTACGAGGAGTCCGCCCGGGTGGACGGGGCCAGCCGGCTCAAGGTGCTGATCCGGATCGTGCTGCCGCTGGCCACCCCGGCGCTGGCCACGCTGGCCGCGCTGACGTTCCTGGATTCCTGGAACAACTTCCTGTGGCCGCTGATCGTGGTCACCTCCACGAACCAGATGACGCTGCCGCTCGGCCTGGCCACGTTCCAGGGCGCGCACTCCACCGAGTGGACCCTGCTGATGGCGGCCAACGTGATGAGCCTGGTCCCGGTGCTGGCCATCTTCTTCCTGGCCCAGCGCCACTTCATCCGGTCCGTGGCCTCCACCGGCCTGGCCGGGACCTGAGCCGTAACCCTGAGTCAGAACCCCCAGAGAAAAGAGGAAGCAACCCATGGCCGAGGAGGCCCCGGTGGTAGGTGAGCCAGCGATGCAGGAGGATGTGGCCGGCGGCGGCCGCACGGAGCAGGAGGTGGCCTCGCAGCCCGCCTGCTGGCGCCGGGCGGGCCAGCTGGCCGCGGACTTCGCGGGCGTCCTGCCAGCCCGCGGGGAACGGGTCGCGGTCGCGGGCTGCGGCACCTCCTGGTTCATGGCCCAGTCCTACGCGGCGGCCCGCGAGGCGTCCGGGCACGGCGAGACCGACGCGTTCGCGGCGTCCGAGATGCCGCTGGGCCGCGCCTACGACCGGGTCGTGGTGCTGTCCCGGTCCGGGACCACCACGGAGATCGTGCAGCTGCTGGAACGGCTGCGCGGGACCGCGCCCACGGTCGCGATCACCGCGGTCCCCGGCACCCCGGTGCCGGAGGCCGCCGACGCGGTCATCGACCTGAGCTTCGCGGACGAGGAATCGGTGGTGCAGACCCGGTTCGCCACCACTGAGCTGGTCCTCCTGCGCGCCCACCTGGGCGTGGACCCCGGCCCGGCCGCCGACGCGGCCGAGCGGGTCCTCGCCGCGCCGCTGCCCGCCGAGATGCTGGCCGCCCGCCAGTTCACGTTCCTCGGTACCGGGTGGACCTATGGGCTGGCCAACGAGGCCGCGCTCAAGCTGCGCGAGGCGGCCGGCATGTGGACCGAGGCCTACCCGGCCATGGAGTACCGGCACGGCCCGGTCGCCGTGACCGGCCCGGGCAGCATCGTGTGGCTGTTCGGCACCCCGCCGGACGGGCTGGGCGGCGAGATCGCCGAGGCTGGCGGCACGGCCTGGTTCAGCGACGAGGACCCGCTGGCCGAGCTGGTCCGGGTGCAGCGGGTGGCCGTGGCGCTGGCCCGGGACCGGGGGCTGGACCCGGACCGGCCGCGGAACCTGGCCCGCTCGGTCATCCTCACCTGAACAGGCGGTTCATGTGATCGGAGTCGTCTGCCTCAACCCCGCCCTGGACGTCACCCATCACGTGGCGGCCGTCGACTGGTCCGGGGTGAACCGGCCGGACGAGGTACACGCGCGGCCCGGCGGCAAAGGGCTGAACGTGGCCCGCACGCTGCACGCGCTCGGGACCGACGTGCTGGTCATGGGCGTGGCTGGCGGCACCACCGGGCAGGCGGTGACGGCCGCGCTCGCCGCCCTGGCCGTGCCCTCGGCATTCACCTGGGTGCGGGGGGAGACGCGGCGGACGTTCACCGTCGTGGACGGGCGGACCGGCGACGTGGCCCTGTTCAACGAACCCGGCCCGCGGATCGCGGCGGACGGGTACGCGGAGTTCCGGGCCCGGTACGCGTCGGTTCTGAGCAGGTGCGCGGCCGTGGTCCTGTCCGGGAGCCTGCCGCCGGGCCTGCCCGCCGGCTGCTACGCCGAGCTCATCGCGCTGGCGGCCGGCGCCGGGGTGCCGGTGCTGCTGGACGCGCACGGCGAGGCGCTGCGGCTGGGCGCCGCGGCCGGGCCCGCGATCGTCAAGCCGAACCTGGCCGAGCTGGAGATGTTCGCCGGGCGGCCCCTGTCTGGGCCAGCCTGCGGGCCAGCCTGTCTGGGCCAGCACGGGGCGTGCCGCCCGCCCTCAGTTCGTCCGGTACCGGGCCGGCCGTCCCTGACCGGCAGGCCGTGGCGGCGGCCGCCGGGGAACTCAGGGCGGCCGGTCCTCAGGCCGTCGTGGTCTCGCTGGGCCCGGACGGGCTGCTCGCCGATACCCCCGACGGCGGCTGGCAGGCGGTCCCCCCGGCCGTGGTGGCCGGGAACGCGACCGGGGCCGGCGACGCCGCCGCGGCGGGCCTGGCCCAGGGCCTGGCGCTGGGGCAGCCGTGGCCGGAGCGGCTGCGGGACGCGGTCGCGCTCGGCACGGCGGCCGCCCTGGCCCCGGTGGCCGGGGAGTTCACCGCGGCGGACTACGCCACGGTGCGGGCCGGGGTCACGGTGACGCGCGCGGCCGGCGTGGACGGCGCGGCTGGCGCCGCGCGCGGGCAGGCCGGCTGATGCCCGCCGCCGGGATGAGCGAGATCGTCCGGACCGCGCAGGCGGCGGGCCGGGGCGTCGGCGCGTTCAACGTGATCGGCATCGAGCACGCGGAGGCCATCGTGGCCGGGGCCGAGGCCGCCGCGTCACCCGTGATCCTGCAGATCAGCGAGAACTGCGTCGCGTACCACGGCGCGCTGGAGCCGATCACCAGCGCCTGCCTGGCGATCGCGGGGTCGGCCGCGGTACCGGTCGCGGTGCACCTGGACCACGCCACCCGGGAGGACCTGGTGCACGCCGCGGCCGGGCTGGGCGTGCGGTCGGTCATGTACGACGCGTCCGCCCTGCCCTACGCGCGGAACGTGGATACCACGGCGGCGATGGCCCGGTGGTGTCACGACCGCGGCGTCTGGGTGGAGGCCGAGCTCGGGGAGATCGGCGGGAAGAACGGCGTGCATTCCCCGCACGCCCGGACCCGGCCGGACGAGGCGGCCGCCTATGTCACGGCGACCGGCGTGGACGCGCTGGCCGTCGCCGTCGGCAGCTCGCACGCCATGCTGACCCGGGATGCGGCCCTGGACCTGGAGCTCATCGCGGAGATTCACCGCGTCGGTCAGCGTGCCGCTCGTGCTGCACGGCTCGTCCGGGGTCCCGGACACCGGCCTGGCCGGGGCGGTCCGCGCGGGCATGACGAAAATAAACGTGGCCACCCAGCTGAACAAGGCGTTTACCGCCGCGGTCCGCGCGAGCCTGAATGGCGACGCCGGAATGGTCGATCCCCGGCGGTACGGTTCGGCGGGGCGCGATGCGGTCGCCGTTGAGGTGGCCCGCCTGCTTCACGTGATCGGAGGCGCCGATGACCCGGTATCGGCGGTGGAATGAGCTGCTGGAGCTGCTCGCGGCAGAGGGGCAGCTCCAGGTCGAGGAAGCCGCGAAGGCGCTCGGCGTGTCCGAGGCCACCGTCCGCCGCGACCTCGACGAACTGGCCCGCCAGCAGATGCTGACCCGGATCCGCGGCGGGGCGGTGGCCCAGGGCGTCACCTACGACCTGCCGCTGCGGTACAAGAGCGAACGTCATCCTTCCGAGAAGCAGCGCATCGCGGCGGTCGCGGCCGGGCTGGTGCGGCCGGGCCAGGTCACCGGCCTGAACGGTGGCACCACCACCACCGAGGTGGCCCGGGCCCTGGCCACCCGCTCCGACCTGAACTCGCAGGTGCCGCCGCCCGCGCTCACCGTCGTGACCAACGCGCTGAACATCGCGACCGAGCTGGCCGTCCGCCAGCACATCAAGATCGTGACCACCGGCGGGGTGGCCCGGCCGCAGTCCTACGAGCTGACCGGGCCGCTGGCCACCGGCGTCCTGGAGCAGGTCGCCCTGGACGTCGCGATCCTCGGCGTGGACGGGATCGACGCGGCGGCCGGGGCCACCGCGCACCACGAGGGCGAGGCCAGCATCAACCGGCTGATGGCCCGGCAGGCCGCCAAGGTCGTGATCGCCGCGGACAGCTCCAAGGTGGGCCGGCGTGCGTTCGCCCGGATCTGCACCGCCCGGGAGATCGACGTGCTGGTCACCGACACCGGGATCGCCGCCGAGGACGCGGCCCGGCTCGAGGATGCGGGAGTCGACGTTGTCACCGCCTGAGCCCCGTGCTTCTGGCGCCAGCGGCCCTCAGGTCAGCGCCCCGGACGTCATCGACCTGGTCATCGTCGGGGACTGCAACCCGGACGTGCTCGTCCTCGGCGACGACGTGACGCCCGTGTTCGGCCAGCAGGAGAAGCTGGTGCCGAGCATGTCGCTGGTCGTCGGCGGGTCTGCCTCGATCACCGCGGTGGCCGCGGCGCGGCTCGGCCTCAGCGTCGCGCTGGTCGCCGCGGTGGGCGATGATCCCGCGGGCCAGTTCATGCTGGACCAGATGGCCCGGGAGGGAGTCGGCGCGGACGCCGTGGCCGTCCGTGAAGACACCCCGACCGGGATGACCGTGGCCCTGTCCAGCGGCGGTGACCGGGCCATCCTGACCGCCCTCGGGGCGGTGGGCTCGCTGACGGCCGGCGATGTGCCGGCCGCGCTGCTCGGCCGGGCGCGGCACGTGCACATCAGCTCCTACTTCCTGCTCGAGGACTCCCTCGGGCCCGGCCTGGCGGCCGTCATGGCGACCGCGCAGGCGGCCGGGGCGACCGTGTCGCTGGACACCAACTGGGATCCGTCCGGGCGGTGGGGCCGGGGCGACGGCCGGCTCGCGGCCGCCCTGGCCCAGGTGGACCTCCTGCTGCCCAACGAGGCCGAGGCGGTCCGGCTGAGCGGCCAGCCTGACCTGGCCGCGGCGGTGCCCGTGCTCACCGCGGCCGGGTCCCGCCTCGTGGTCAAGCTGGGCCCGCGCGGCGCGCTGTGCGCCGACGGCACCCGGCGCCACCGGGTCAGCGTGCCTCCGGTGGTGCCGGTTGACGCCACCGGGGCCGGTGACTGCTTCAACGCCGGGCTGATCGCGGGCCTGCTGCAGGGCCTGGCGCTGCCCGAGGCCGCCGCGCTCGGCTGCGCCGCCGGCGCGCTGTCTACCCGCGCGCCGGGCGGCACTGGCAGCTGCGCCGACCTGTCTTCAGCGTTGGCCCTGGCCGCCGCCGCGACGGTCACGATCCCCGGCGCCGGCGCGTCAGCGAGTCCGTCAGGCTGATCGGCGCCGGCCCGCGGCCCGCGGGGCGCGCGGGCCCAGGACCGGCTGGCCCCCGCGCACCCCTCGGTAGGCGCGCTCCCACGGCCATTGGCCCGCGTCGTCGGCGTGCACCACCTGCAGCGCCCTGACCCGCGGGCCGTACAGTTCCACGGTGGCCAGCCAGGTCAGTGACCATATGCCGGTGGGGAGCACGCCCGCAGCGGACCATGGATAAGCAGGTTGTGCTGCCTTTCGCGCGGGACCCGTCCCAGGACGTGAGTTAGTTTGGCCTAGACCGCACTCGGACTTTGGAGGGATGCGATGTCCCAGTACCCAGACGAACTGGGGTCATGGTGGACCGAGTTTCCCGGCAGCGACCGCGCCGCCTGGCTCGCGCCCTCCTCGTCCTCCCTGAGTGAGCTTGCCCCGGCGCAAGACGGCGTCAGGGGCGCGGTCTCGAGGCGGGCGCTCAAGCGCAGGCTGGTGATTCCGGCTGGCAAGCGCGAGCGAGCCAAGCGCGAGGCGGTGGCGCAGTGGCGCCGCGAGACGGTCGAAGCCATCCGGAAGCCGTCCCTCAAGTCGGGCGTGATCACCCTGGGCTCGGGCTTCGGGGGGACGGGCAAGACTGACGTGGCCGTGACGCTCGCGGCGATCTACGCCGCTGCGCGCCCTGCCGACCGCGTCATACTCGCCGACAGCAACGACGACATGCCCCATGGATACATCCGGCTCGGCGGAGTACCGGTCGAGGCGCTGCCGGCGGGCCAGCGGACGTTGTCCATCCGGGGCTTCTACCAGGCGTGCACGGACGCGAGCATCAAGGTCTACGCCGATCTGCGCGACGCCGTCGCCTGGCTCCAGGGTGTGGCCGTGATCCGGGGCGACACCGCCGATGAGTGCGTGGGGATCGACTTCGGGGAACATGAGTACCTGACCGTGCTGGAGTTTCTCCAGTGCATGTCCAACATCGTCATCAACGATGGCGGCACGGGACTGTTTTCCCAGCTTCAGGTCGGCACGCTGCTGCACGGTGACAAGTACGTCTTCGTGACGGAGGCCTCACAGCTGGGCTTCTGGTCCATCGATCAGGTGTTCAGCCGGTACCGGAACTATGAAGGCGAAAAGGATAGGCCGCTGTCTGAGCGGGAAAAGAAGCACCTGAATGGGCTCATGGACGAGGCCACGATCGTGGTGGATAAGTTCAGCGAAAACGACCCGGAGCAGGCTCGCTGGTTTACCCGGATCCGTGAGGGCTTCGAGGGGACGCAAGTGTCGGTGGTGGCCACTCCCTGGGACCAGGCGCTCGCCAACCGGGTGACCCTGGATCTTGGTGCCGTCGCCGGGGCCACGCTGGACGCCAAGCTGGCGATGGCCGAGGTGGTGCTGCGCGGAGTTGACCGGGCTAACCGCAGGCGCCTGGGTCTTCCCGATGAGGAGGCGCAGAGTACCGGCAATGGCCACGGGACCCTCGCCGAGCCGCCACGGTGGTTCTCGGAGCCCGAGCGGCCGCCGGCCGATGCCGCACCCCAGGACGCGGGCAGTGATGCCGGGCCGGTGCGCTCCCCGTGGCCAAACGGGGAAGTCGGCGGCTGAGCTCGCAGGCCGGGCCCGGTTCGGACGGTGCCATGTACGACAAGGATCAGGTCGCCGGGATACGCCGCTGGCCCATCGATGCGACGGAGAAGGGCTTCGGCGGTCCAGCGCACCGGTCGCCGCTGACCGCAGGGCAGCTGGCCCGCGAACGCCCCCGGGCAGGCGCCGGGCTGCTCAGCACGCCGCGGGTCCTGTTGCGGGAGCAGGCCCTGCGGCACAACATCGCGGCCATGGCCGCCTACTGCGCGGCGAATGACGTCATCCTGTTCCCGCACGGCAAGACCACTATGGCGCCGCAGATTCTCGCGGCCCAGCTGGACGCGGGCGCGGGTGGCATTACTGCCGCGTCGATCTCGCAGGTCCGGATGTTCCGGTGCTTCGGCGTGCGGAACGTCCTGCTGGCCAACGAGATCGTGGATGACGCCTCCATCAGCTGGGTAGCCCGTGAGCTGACCGCGGATGGGCAGTTCTCCTTTCTCTGCTACGTCGATAGTGTCCCGGGGGCCGGGCTGGACAGAATCCTGGCGGCGTGCGGTTTCGCGAGCCGGCTGCGTGTGCTGGTCGAACTCGGCCACGAGGACGGCCGTACCGGTTGCCGCACCCGCGCGGAGGCGCTCGCCGTGGCGGCCGCGGTCGGGCGCGCGCCGCGGCTCGAGCTTGCGGGTGTGGCTGGCTACGAGGGCTCCCTGCTGGCTCCTACGCCAGCCGAGACCGCCCGGAAGGCGCGGGCGTACTGCGAGGAACTCCGCCAGCTGGCCCTGTCGCTCGCCGCTTCGGGACAGTTCCCGGAGCCGCCGGTGGTGACCGCTGGCGGCTCCGCTTACTTCGATGAGGTCGTCGATGTGCTGGGCCGACAGCGTGACTGGAGCCTGATCCTGCGCAGCGGGTGTTACGTCACCCACGATCACGGGTTGTACAGCCGTATCGCGCCCTCCGGGCGGAACACGCCGGCCGTCCCCGTCCTGGAACCGGCCCTTGAAGCCTGGGCACCGGTTCTCTCCCGGCCCGAGCGCGAAACCGCGGTGCTGGGAATCGGGCGCCGGGACATCTCATTCGACGCCGGAAACCCCGTAGTCCTGCACGGACGCGCGCCCGACGGAACGACCCTCGACTCCGGCGGCGCGGTGGTCAGACGGCTCTTCGACCAGCACGCCGTGCTGTCAGTCCCCGCCGAGGCCAGGCTCGCGCCCGGCGACGAGATCTGCCTGGGCATCTCGCATCCGTGCACGACCTTCGACAAATGGCGGTGGATCCCGGTTCTCGATGCCGGGGACCGCATTACCGACGTGGTACGCACATTCTTCTAGGGACCGTGTTTTTCCTGGGACACTGGGCCCGGGCCCGGTCGAAAGGCTCAGACCCCCGCGGCCACCGGCTCGGCGGACAGCCCGGCGGCCTCGCGCAGCCGGTCGGCCCGGTCGGTCCGTTCCCAGGGCAGGTCCACGTCGGTGCGGCCGAAGTGGCCGTACGCGGATGTGGCGGAGTAGATCGGGCGGTGCAGCCCGAGGTAGTCGCGGAACGCAGCCGGGCGCAGGTCGAAGTGCTCGGCCACCAGCTTCCCGATCAGCTCGCGTGATACCCGCTCGGTGCCGAACGTGTCGATCAGCACGGATACCGGCCGCGCCACCCCGATGGCGTAGGCCACCTGGACCTCCGCCCGCCGGGCCAGTCCCGCGGCCACCACGTTCTTGGCCACGTGCCGGGCGGCGTACGCGGCGGAGCGGTCCACCTTGGAGGGATCCTTGCCGGAGAAAGCCCCGCCGCCGTGCCGCGCGAACCCGCCGTAGGTGTCCACGATGATCTTGCGGCCGGTCAGCCCCGCGTCCCCGACCGGGCCGCCGATGACGAACCGGCCGGTGGGGTTGACCAGCAGGTCGGCGTGCAGCGTGGCGGGATCGTACAGCCCGGCGGGCAGTTCCGCGGTGACCACGTGCTCCCAGAGATCCTCGCGGATCTGGTCCACCGAGACCTCGGGCGCATGCTGGCTGGAGATGAGCACCCGCTCCACCGCCACCGGCACGTTGTCGCTGTAGCGGACCGTCACCTGGGTCTTGCCGTCGGGCCGCAGGTAGCCCAGGGTTCCGTCCTTGCGTACCGCGGCGAGCCGCCGGGCCAGCCGGTGCGCCAGCGCGATCGGCATCGGCATGAGCTCAGGGGTCTCATCGGTGGCGTAGCCGAACATCATCCCCTGGTCACCGGCGCCCGTGCGGTCCAGCTCGTCGTCGGACTGCTTGTCCCGGTGCTCGTGGGCCTGGTTGACGCCCTGCGCGATATCCGGGGACTGCTTGTCCACGGCGACCAGCACCGCGCAGTGGTGGCCGTCGAAGCCGCACTCCCCGTTGTCGTAACCGATCGAGGTCACGGTGTCCCGGACGATCCGCGTGTAGTCCAGCTGCTCGGGCGTGGTGATCTCGCCCGCGACCACCACCATCCCGGTGGTGATCAGCGTCTCGCAGGCCACCCGGGAGTACGGGTCGTTCGTGAGCGCGGCGTCGAGAATGGCATCCGAAATGGCGTCGGCTACCTTGTCCGGGTGCCCCTCGGTCACCGATTCCGAGGTGAACAGGTAATCGCCGGCGGGTGGCTGGCTCATGGGTCAGGCTCCTTGAGTGAGTGAGTCAACGGGCAGGGTGGCTGGTCCGCCGGGGGCCCGGGCTCCGCGCGGACAATGGCGGCCCCGCCGGCCATGACGGCCAGCTTGGCCCGGGGCACCGGTCCCAGCCGGACTTATGCACGACCGGCAGGTCCTCGTACCCCTTGCGGGCGAAATCCAGCACCAGCTGGTCCACCCTAGCCCCCAGCCCGGCCCGCGCGCCGGCCGTCCTCCTACCCGGCGGCGGTCACGATAAAAGCCAGGATCTCCGCCTCGTAGCGGAGCTGGTCGTAGCGGCCCGCCGGGCCGACGTGCGCCCCGGCGCCCAGCTCGGGGCGGAACAGCACCTGGCCGCCGCCGCGCCGTATCGGTGGCCCGGAGCCGGGCCACCCACTTGGCCGGCTCGTGGATCAGCACCCGCGGGTCGTGCAGGCTCCCGGTGACCAGCAGGTCAGGCCGCGGCCCGGCGGGCACGTTGTCATACGGGCTGTACGAACTCAGATAAGCCCGCATGGCCGGGTCCCTCGGGTCACCCCACTCGTCCCACTCGGTGACGGTCAGCGGGATGGTCGGGTCCAGCATCGTGGTCACCACGTCCACGAACGGGACCTCGGCGACCACCGCCCGCCACCGGCCCGGGGCCAGGGAGAACACCGCGCCCTGCAGCAGCCCCCCGGCCGACAGGCCGCGCGAGACGATCCGGTCCGGCGCCGCCCATCCCGCGCCGGCCAGCGTGTCCGCGGCCGCGATGAAGTCGGTGAACGTGGTGCGCTTGCCGCCCAGGCGCCCCCCGGTCCACCAGCGGCGGCCGCCCTCGCCGCCGCCGCGCACGTGCGCGACCGCGTACACGAACCCCCGGTCCAGCAGGCTCGGAGTGGTCACGCTGAACTCCGGCCAGGAACACGCCTCGTACGCGCCGTAGCCGTACAGCAGGCCGGGCGCCGAGCCGTCGCGGCGCAGCCCGCGGCGGTAGGCCACGGTGACCGGGATGAGGGTGCCGTCCCCGGCGGGGGCGCTGATCCGCTCGGTCACGTATCCCGCCGGGTCGTACCCGGGGACGTCCTGGCGCTTGCGCAGCTCCCACCGGCCGCTGGCCAGGTCCACGTCGTGCCAGGACGGCGGCTCGGTCAGCGACTCGGTGCGCACGGTCACCGCGGCCGCGCCGTAATCCTCGTTGACCGCCAGGGCCAGGGCCCGCTCCGGGCCGCCCGCCTCGATCAGGTAGTGCGCCCCGGTCTCGCGGTCACCACCCGCAGCTGGGTCGCGGCCCCGCGGCGCTGTTCCACCACCAGGTACCGGCCGAACACGTCGCAGCGCACCAGCCGGGTGTCCTCGGCGGGCCCGATGACCTCCGTCCAGCTCAGCTCGGACCACGGGCCCGCGCCCGGCGCCGTGGCGGGCGCCCGGACCAGCCGGAACTCGGCCGCACCGGCGTTGGTGACGAGATAGAGCTCGCCCCCGCCCGGCCCGTCGGCATGGTCTGCGTAGTATTCGGTGCCCCGCTTTCTTTTTTCCGCAACAAATGGTTCGGCGCGGGTGTCCCGCGCCGGGATCATCAGGGTCTCGGTGGTGTCCCGGGACGCCGTCTCGATCAGCAGCCACACGCCGCTGCGGGTGGCCCGGACGGTCAGCTCGAACCGCTCGTCGTCCTCCCGGTAGACCAGCGTGTCGCGCTCCGGCCCGGTGCCGGGCCCGTGCCGCCAGATCTCGTGCCGCCAGACCTCGTGCGGCCGGTACGCCGCGTCGGTGACGACGTAGAGCAGCGCCCCGGAGTCCGCGGCCCAGGCCAGCCCGTAGTACGTGCCCTCGATGCGCTCGGCCAGGTCGGTGCCGGCCGCCAGGTCCCGGATGCGCAGCTGGTACACCTCGTCCCGGTGAAGTCGACCGAGTAGGCCAGGTACCGCCCGTCCGGGCTGACCTCGCGGACACCCAGCTCCGCGTAGCTTCCGGCGCAGGCCGGGTCGTCCAGCAGGAGGTTGTTGTCCAGCAGCACCTCGCCAGGGCCCTCGCGGTCCGCGGCGCGGCAGAACTGCTCCAGCTGCTGCCCGGCGACGGTCCTGGTGAAGTACCAGAACGCGCCCTGGCGCCAGCGGGCCGACTCCTCGGCCGGTGCCAGCCGGGCGGCCATCTCCGCGAACAGGTCCTCGCGCAACCCGCGCTGGGGCATGGTCTGCGCGTCGTACCAGGCCCGCTCGGCGGCCAGGTAGTCCCGCATCTCCGGACGGTCCCGGTCCCGCATCCAGGCGTACAGGTCGGTGTCCGGGCCGCCGCCGGCGGCGGGCCGCCTCGGCGCGACGGGCGGTCCGGCCGGGCCGGGCGCCGGGGGGCCCGGCGGCGGCGAGGCTGATCCCGGGAGCCCTGGCCGTGGCGCACCCGGTCCCGGCGGGCGCTTCCCCCGCGTCATGCCGGACCCGCGGTGCGCTCAGCGACCA
>CAVQNH010000022.1:0-97568 GCA_963713815.1 uncultured Actinomycetes bacterium | reverse complement strand
AGGCCGGGGTGCACGACGGTGACGTTGATGCCGGCCGGCCCCAGCTCGTCCGCGAGGGTCTTGGTCAGGGCCGCGACGGCGACGTTGCGGATCGACCCGGAGGGCGTGCTCACGCTGCGGGCGGCCAGGCCGCTGATGTTGACGATCCGGCCCCAGCCCTGGTCGATCATGTACGGCGCCGCGGCGCGGGCACAGCGCAGGTAGCCGAGCACCTTGGTGTCGATCGCCGCGAGCAGGTAGGCGTCGTCCACGTCGGCCAGGGCCCGGGGCGAGCCCGGGGTCGGCCGGCTCGGCGGCGTTGTTGACCAGGATGTCCACGCCGCCGAGCTCGCCGGCGGTCCGGGCGATGGCGGCCCGGACCGCCGCGTCGTCGGTGGTGTCGGCGGCCAGGGCGAGCACCCGGCGGCCGTGGGCCGCGGCCAGCTGCCGGGCGGCCGCCTCGAGCCTGGCCGGGTCGCGGGCCAGCAGGGCGACGTCCGCTCCCTCGGCGGCCAGCGCGCTGGCGATGGCGTACCCGATGCCGCGGCTGCCGCCGGTGACGACGGCCCGCTTCCCGGTCAGCTGAAGGTCCACCCTGCTCCGTCTCCTGTTACAGGTCGGCGTACTGCGGTTCGTCGGCGATCAGTATCCGCTCCAGCAGGCGGGGGAAGTCGCCGTAATTGCGCACCGCGTAGTGCACGGCCGCCCGGTTGTCCCAGAACGCGACCGAGCCGGGCCGCCAGCTGAAGCGCACCTGGAACTCCGGCTTACGGTACTGGTCGTCCCGGACGACGGGGCCCCGCCGGACCCCGGCACCGGCCGGCGCCAGCCGCTCCACAGGGGGTCTGACCATGCGAGATACACCTACCCAGCCGGCGTTTCCGGGAGAATCCTACTTGACCAATCGATTTTATCTGATTTACAGTTACGCCGCTGGATGCACCGGGCCACAAGGGCGTGGCTGGGCCCGTCACCCCGACAGGAGTACTCGATGCCATTCCCCCGGCGCGCGGTCCGCCGCGCTGCCCTCGGAGACGCTGGTGCGGTCCACCGCGCTGCTCCCAGGAACGACGCTGCCACCCCCCGGCGCGCGGCTCGCCGCGGCGCCCTGGCGGGCGCAGCGGCCATTGCGCTCACCCTGCTCGCGGCGGCCTGCGGCAGCAGCGCCAGCTCCACGGCCGGCTCGTCGTCATCCGTGGCCGCCGGGGCGAACGGCACCCTGAACTGGGAGTGGGAGCTTCCCACGTCCTGGGACCCGGTGACCTCGAGCGCCGGGTGGGACGTGCACGCCCTCGGCCTGGTCTACGCCTCGATCACGATGCTCGACCCGCACGGAACGGCCGAGCCCGGCCTCGCGACCTCCTGGAAGTACGCCGCCAACGGCAAGAGCGTCACGTTCACGCTGCGGCCCGGCCTCAAGTTCAGCGATGGCACCCCGCTCAACGCGCAGGCGGTCAAGGAGAACATCGAGCGGGGCCTGAAGCAGTCGAACTCCAACATCGCCTCGGAGCTCGCGGTCATCTCCAAGGTCGTCGTGAACAGCCCGACCAGCTTCACGCTCGATCTGACCGGGGTCGACTACCAGATACCTGACCTGCTGGCCGGCAAGGACGGGATGATGGTAAGCCCGGCCGCGTTCACCAAGAACCCGGGCAGCCTGCCCACCCACCCGGTCGGCGCGGGGCCGTTCAAGCTGACCAGCTACGTGCCGGACTCCCACGCGGACCTGGTCCGCAACCCCGGCTACTGGGACGCCAGCCAGATCCACCTGGCCAACTTCACGGTGCAGTCCATCACCCAGCCGGAGCAGATCCTGGCCGCGCTGGAATCCGGCCAGGTCAATGTGGCCTACATCGCCGGTAACCAGGTCGCCTCAGCCAAGGCCGCCGGATTCAAGATCGCCGTGATCCCCTCCGAGGTGGTCAACGAGCTCGACATCCAGACCACCACCGCGCCGTTCAACAAGCCGGCCGTGGTCAAGGCCATCAACTACGCGATCAACCGCCAGGCCATCCTGAAGGTCCAGGCCTCGGGCTACGGCGCGACGTCCTACCAGCCGTTCCCCAAGGGCTTCGTGGGCTACAACCCCGCGCTGGCCAACCTGTACCCCTACAACCCGGCCAAGGCGAAGCAGCTGCTGGCGCAGGCCGGGTACCCGCACGGGCTGAAGATCACCCTGAGCACGGTCAGCACCAGTGACTCCCTGGCCGAGCAGCTGCAGAGCCAGCTCAAGCAGGTCGGCATCTCGGTCACCATCAAGGACATCCCGGCCGACACCGAGACCCAGTACCTCTACCTGGACAAGACCATCCCGCTGGCCATCGACGGCACCGCGGGACGCAACTCCCCGGTGGAGATGCTGGACGTGCTCTACAGCCAGCAGGGCCTGATGAACGTCGATGGCAAGGCCTCGACCACCTCACCGACCGTGACCCAGGCGCTGAACAAGGCGCTCACCGTCCCGCTGAACTCGTCCGAGTATCCGAGCGCCCTGCAGAGCGCGGTGAGCACCGCGGTCACGAGCGACCCCATCCACATCTGGCTCTACACCAACCCGCGCATCTTCGCCTACAGCCCGAAGGTCACTGGCATCCCGTGGGACCTGGTGCAGCAGCGCTGGGAAGGCGTCCGGGTAGGGAGCTGACCCGATGACCGTCATCGGCTTGCCCCATACCGCCAGCCAGGCCGACGCCGTCGGGGCCCCGCCGCCCCGGCGGCGCCGGAGCCGGATCGCCGCGGCCCGGCTCGGCGCCGGCCTGGCCGTCCTGGTGCCGATCGTGCTCCTCAGCTCGTTCATCACCTACAGCCTGGGGGCGCTGTCCAACAGTGACCCGGCGGCCACGATCCTCGGCCAGGACGCGGCCACCCCGGCCGCGGTCGCCCGGCTGAACGCCAGCCTCGGCCTGAACCACCCGCTGATCGTGCAGTACTGGAACTGGCTGTTCCAGGCCGCCCAGGGCAACCTCGGCCGGTCCTACTTCACCCAGATTCCGGTCTCCCAGAGCATCGCGCAGCGGCTGCCGGTCAACTTGTCGATCGCGGTGCTCGCCGTCATCCTGGCCGTCATCATCGGCGGTGGCGCGGGGACGATCGCGGCCGTCCGGCGCGGCGGCTGGTTCGACCGCACTGTCACCGCGGCGTGCTCAGCGGCGTCCACGCTCCCGGCGTTCGTGGTCGGCATCATCCTGGTGGTCCTGTTCGCGGTCACCGTCCACCTGCTGCCCGCCAACGGCTATGTCGGCCCGAGCACCAGCGTTCCGCAGTGGCTGGAGCACATCATCCTGCCCAGCCTGGCGCTCAGCCTGGCGGTCTCGGCCGACATCGCGCGCCAGCTGCGCACCTCCCTGGTCGAGGTGCTCGAGCAGAACTACATCGTCGGCGCCCGGGTCCGCGGCCTGCCCTACCGGCGCATCCTGGTCCGGCACGCGCTCCGCAACGCGTCGGGCCCGGCCCTCACCATCCTGGGCAACGACTTCCCGCTCATGCTGGCCGGGGCGGTGGCCGCCGAGGCGGTGTTCTCCCTGCCCGGGCTGGGCCAGCTGCTCCTGGAGAGCGCGCAGACCCGGGACATCCCGGTGGTCCAGGGCCTGCTGCTGGTGGTCAGCTGCTTCGTGATCGTGGTCAACCTGATCGTGAACGTCACGCTCAACTGGCTGTACCGGACGGACGACGGGATCGGCGCATGAGCGGGAAACCACCCAGGAAACTCACGGGCAGATCCTTCCTGCGGCTGCCGTCTGCGCGGATCGCGATCGCCGTGCTGCTCGGCATCGCCATCCTGACCGTGTTCGGGTCCATGCTGGCCCCGCAGAACCCGCTCACGGTCAACGCCAACGCGCTGTTCCAGGGACCCAGCGCGCGGCACTGGCTGGGCACCGACTACCTGGGCCGGGACGTGCTGAGCCGGCTGATGGTCGGCACCCGGCTGTCGGTGCTCACCGCGCTTGAGGCGGTGGGGATCGGCCTGTTCCTGGGCGTCGGCCCGGGCATCGCCACCGTGTTCCTGGGCCGCGGGTTCGACTTCGCCGCGAACCGGCTCACCGACGCCCTGATGACCCTGCCCTACGTCTTCTTCGCGGTCGCGGTGACCGCCGCGCTCGGCAACGGCCTGGTCCAGGCCATGGTCCCGGTCGGGATCCTGCTCGCCCCGTTCTTCTTCCGGATCACCCGGGCCGCCACCCTGGAGCACTCCCGGGCTCAGTACGTGGAGGCCGCCGAGCTGATGGGCGCCTCGAAGCTGCACGTGGTCCGGGCGCACGTGCTGCGCAAGGTGCTGCCCACGATCGCGGTGACCACGGCGTCGATGACGGCCGCGGCGCTGCTGGCGGTGTCGTTCCTGACCTTCCTCGGCATCGGCGTGCAGCCGCCCGCGCCCACCTGGGGTGGCGTGCTCTCCTCCGACCTCGACTACCTGAACCAGGCGCCGTGGGCGCCGTTCATCCCGGCCGCGCTCATCGCCATCACCATCGGCGCGCTGAACGCCCTGGCCGATGCCTTCCGTGACCGCCGCGGTGCGGGCGCGCTGGCCGCCCAGCCGGATCCGATCATCCGAACCCACTCGACTCTGGAGCCTGCCGATGACGATCGACAATCTCAAGTCGCCTGATCTCGCCGCGCCGGGCCTGAGCCGCGCGAAGGGCACGGCCGCGGATGGTGCCTCGCGCCCGGCGCCGGGCACCACTGACCTGCTGAGCCTGGACGACCTGCATATCAGCGTGCACCACGGGGCGGCCACCGCGATCCGCGGCGTCTCGCTGGGCATCCGGCCCGGGGAGATCGTCGGGCTGGTGGGGGAGTCCGGCAGCGGCAAGACGCTGACCTGCCGGGCCGCGCTGGGCGTGCTGCCCGCCGGCGTCACCATCGACCACGGGTCGATGACGTTCGCCGGGCACGACCTGACCGCCCTGTCCCGGCGCGGCTGGGAGGACGTGCACGGGAATCACATGGGTGCCGTGTTCCAGGACCCGGCCTCCTACCTGAACCCGTCGATCACCGTGGGCAACCAGCTGGCCGAGGTGCTGCGGGTGAAGCTGGGCCTGTCCCGCCGGGCCGCCCACCAGCGCTCGGTCGAGCTGTTCACCGCGGTGGGCCTGCACCAGCCGGGGCACGTGTTCCACCAGATCCCGGCCGAGCTGTCCGGCGGCATGCTGCAGCGGGTCATGATCGCCATCGCGATCTCCTGTGACCCCGAGCTTCTGGTGGCCGACGAGGCGACCACCGCCCTGGACGTCACGATCCAGGCCGAGATCATCGACCTGCTGCGCCGGCTGCGTGACGAGCGCGGCCTGGCGGTCCTCTTCGTGTCGCACGACCTGGCCGTCGTCGCCGAGCTGTGCGACCGCGTCGTGGTGTTCTACGCCGGGGAGGTGGTGGAGTCCGGCCCGGCCGCGGAGATCATCGAGCGTCCGCGGCACCCTTACACCCAGGCGCTCCTGGCGGTGGCCTCGGTCGGCGACTTCCGCCGCCGCGAGCTGCGGGTCATCGAGGGCCAGCCGCCGCCGGTGGGAGCGGACATCACCGGCTGCCGGTTCGCCGAGCGCTGCCCGGTCGCGGCCGACGTGTGCCGCGGTGGCCCCATCGCGCCGGTCACGGTCGGCGAGCAGCACGAGGTGCGCTGCGTCCGGGCCCAGGAGGCCTGGTCGGCCAGCGAACTGGCGGCCCGGTGACCGCCCCCGCCGCCAGCCTCCCGGACACAGCGCCGCTGCTCGCGGTCGACTCGCTCGACGTGGTCCTGGGCCGCGGCTGGCGGGCCAACCAGGTCCTGCGGGGAGTCGATCTGGCCATCGGTCCCGGCGAGATCGTCGGCCTGGTCGGCGAGACCGGCTCGGGCAAGACGACCCTGGCCCGGACCGTGGCCGGCCTGGTCGACCCGGTGGCCGGCCAGGTCGTGTTCGAGGGCACCACGATCTCCGCCCTGCGCCGCGGCGCCCGGCGGGCCGAGCGCCGCCGCGGTCATCTGCAGCTGGTCTTCCAGGACCCGCTCCGCTCGCTCGACCCCGAGATGACCGTGCACGACATCGTGGCCGAAGGGGTCAGGCTGCAGGGCGCGACTGACCGGGCCGAGATCCGGCGGCGGGTCGTTACCGCGCTGGGCCAGGTCGGCCTGGACGACTCGGTGCTGCCCCGCACCCCGGGCCAGATCTCCGGCGGCCAGCGCCAGCGCGTGTCGATCGCCCGGGCCCTGGCCACCGAGCCCCGGCTGCTCATCTGCGACGAGCCGGTCAGCGCCCTGGACGCCAGCAACCGCAACTACATCCTGCGCCTGCTGGAGCAGCTCCGGACCTCCCTCGGGCTGTCCATCGTGATCATCTCCCACGACCTCAGCTCGCTGGCGGGCATCGCCGACCGCGTCGTGGTGCTCTACCGGGGCCGGATCGTCGAGGACGGCCCGGTGGACCAGGTGTTCGCCGCCCCCGAGCACCCGTACACGGCCCTGCTGATGGCATCCGCCCCGAGTGTCCGGCACGACCGGGAACTGTCCCCGCGCCAGCTCACCCGCACCGTCGCCGAGGCGGGCGCGCTGCCGGGGGACCTGCTGGCCGGCCTCGGCGGCCCGGACGCCTGCGTGTTCGCCTCACGCTGCGCCTTCGCGGCCGCCGCCTGCACGGTCCAGCCCCCGCTCGTCGCGGCCGGTGATCACCGCCGCGTCGCCTGCCACCGCCACAGCGAATGGCTGACCCTGGCCCGCAGCCGCGCGGCCAGCGGCGGGCTCACGATGGAAGGACAGCCCAGATGAGCAACCGGCAGATCAAGCTCGGCGCGGTGACCATGGGCGTGGGCGGCCCGGGCCAGCACTACCAGTGGCTGGACCCCGAGATCCCCGGCGACGCCAGCGTCAGTATCGGCTGGTACATCGAGCAGGTCCAGCTGGCCGAGGCGGCCAAGTTCGACCTGGTCTTCATCGTGGACAGCCAGTTCATCACCCCCGACTCGCCGCCGCACTACCTCAACCGGCTCGAGCCGATGACGCTGCTGGCCGCGCTGGCCGTGGTGACCCGGCACATCGGCCTGGTCGCCACCATGACCACGTCCTACAACGACCCGTTCAACGTGGCCCGGCGGCTCGCCTCGCTGGACCTGATCAGTGGCGGCCGGTCCGGATGGAACGTGGTGACCAGCGGCGACGCGGGCGCGGCGGGCAACTTCAGCCGGGACGAGCACTACGACTACGACACCCGGTACGCCCGCGGGCTGGAGTTCGTCCGGGTCGCCCAGGGGCTGTGGGACTCCTACGAGGCGGACGCGTTCCCGCGGGATCGCGGGGCCCGGCGGTTCCTGGACCCGTCCCGGCAGCACGCGCTGAACCACAAGGGGGATCACTTCCAGGTCGTCGGCCCGCTCAACATCTCCCGCTCGCCGCAGGGGCAGCCGGTCATCTTCCAGGCCGGCGACTCTGAGCAGGGCCGCGACCTGGGGGCCACGATCGGCGAGGGCATCTTCACCCACGCGGCGTCGATCGAGCAGGGCCAGGCGTTCTACACCGACATCAAGGCGCGGGCCGCCGCCAAGGGCCGCGACCCGGACCACATCATCGTGATGCCCGGTGTCCGGGTGTTCGTCGGCGACACCGACACCGAAGCCCGCGAGATCGAGCACGACCTGCAGCTCGCCGACCAGGACTTCGATAAGGCGCTCGGCGAGCTGGGCCGCCCGTTCGCCTGGCACGACTTCCGGCAGTACGACCTGGACGCCCCGTTCCCGGACGTGCTGCACGTGGCCGAGCGGGGCTTCCGGACCCAGGCCGAGAAGATCGTGAAGCTGGCCCGGGACAATGGCTACACGCTGCGGGAGACCGTCCAGGCGATCTCCGGGCCGAAGCCGACCCCGTTCGCGGGCTCACCGGAGACCGTGGCGGACGAGATGCAGCGCTGGTTCGAGGGCCGTGCGCTGGACGGCTACAACATCCACATCGGCCACCCGTCCCAGTTCCGCCGGTTCACCGGCGAGGTGGTGCCGATCCTGCGCGAGCGCGGCCTGGTCCGCGCCGAGTACGACTCCGGCACGCTGCGCGGCAACCTGGGCCTCCCCGTCCCGGAGAACCGTTACACCGCGGCGCGCGAGCGCGAGGAGGCCGAGGAAACCAGCCCCGGCGAGTTGTCTGCCGCGCCCTCGTAGTGCCCCCCGGGCCCGCCCGCCCCCGCCTGCAAGGCATCACCACGCACCCCGAGCGCGAACCCCCTCGGCTCGGCGTGATCAGCCCACCTGAGCGCGAACCGCATCAAATACTTGATCAGGTCGCCGATGCCCGGGTAGGTGCAGGTTCGAACCGGGACAACCGGCACCCGGGAGGGAGCAGAGGAGTGGCGATGATAGCCCGGACATGGCGGGGCTGGGTCAGGACTGAGCAGGCAGCGGCGTACGTCGAGTACATCACCAGGACGGGGCTGAGCGGCTACAAGCAGACACCCGGCAATCTGGGCGCCCAGATGTGGACGACAGATCTCGGCGACGGCCGGACAGAAGTCATGACGGTCAGCTGGTGGTCGTCACTGACGGACGTCGAAGGCTTCGCGGGCCAGAACATCGAGGTCGCCGTCTTTTACCCGGACGATGACGACTACCTCATCGACCGCGAGACCACCGTCACGCACTACGACGTCGCACGGACGATGTGACGGACGGCCAGGTCAGCTGTCTGCGCAGCTGACCGCCCCGCATCGCTGGCACCTGCCGGACGGCCACTAGCGCCTCAAGGCCGGCCCCCGCCTGGGCACCGGGCGGGACCGCCTGCTGATCCACGGCCAGGCTGCACCACCCGCAACCCGTCCGCCCCGCCCCGCGTGCTGACCAGTCCATGCTGGCGCAGTGCCGCGGTCCACGCCGCTCGTTCGGCTCCCGACAGGTGCGAGCGGACGAGCCAGATCCGGCTGCAGGGATGCTGCCGGGCCCGCGCCAGGGCCAGGGTCAGCGCCGTGTTGACGCCTGCGGGGTCCCGGTCGCGGGCGACGATAATGCGTGGCTGCCCCGGGAAATACGCCTCGTATCCCTGCAAGACGACGGGGTCGGCCCGGCGGGCCGGCGCGCCGACCGGCCAGTAGTAGGCAAAGCCCCAGTTGCTGCTCAGGTTCACCACGATCACGTCGCCGGGCGCGGCGTGCGCGGCCACGTAGTGAGCCTCATCGCGCACGTAGTCGTGCGGGATCGAGTGGCTCCGCACGTACGGCTGAGCGGCGACGGTGAAGGCCACCGCGGCGGTGGCGGCCACCAGAGCGGCCACCGCGCCCTTGAGCCGGGGCCGCACGAGTGAGGCCAGCCCGGCCACGCCGATCGCGGCGACCACGACCGTGATGGCGAACAGGAAGGTCGAGGTGCGTTCGTCGAGGAACGGGTATTTCTTCAGGGCAGAGAGGACGAGCATCTCCGGCCAGAGCGCGGTGACCGCGATCGCCGTGGCGGGCCTGCCCAGCCGGAAGATGGTGACCAGCCCGGCTATGAACAGCGGGAGTCCCAGCCACACCGGCCCAAGGCCGAAAAAGGCATGAACGCTGCTGAAACGCGAGATCACGAATGTGGTGCTCGCGCGCAGGCCGTGGGTGGCGGGCAGGTAGTAGTCCGCCCAGTAGGCGGTGAGCCCGGGCACGACCGCGCGGGCATCGAAACCCTCGTAGACGCCGAGCATGAGCACCGCCGTACCGGCGCCGGCCACGACCGCTTCGGCCAGCCGGCGCCAGGCGCGGCGGGCCAGCTGGACGACACACACGGCTCCGAACGCCGCGATGCCCACGAATGCGACGGTATGGCTCAGCAGCATGCCGCCCCAGACAGAGACCGACAGGCCAGCCAGCCGCCAGCGCGACCATTTGCGTTCGAGTTGCGAGGTCAGCGCGAGCGTCAGCAATGCCATGCAGGCATCCGCGGTGTACTGCTTCAGGTCATTGCGCACGAGCATGGCCGGGGCGAGGAGCACCCCAATCCCGGCCAGCAGGCCGGCGGTGACTGCGGCGGGCCGCCCTGGCCAGCCGATCTGGCGCGCGAACCAGTAGGCGATCATCACGCTGGCCCCGGCGAAGCCGAGCGGTAGCAGCCGGCCGGTCTGCGTCCTGCCGACGGTGACCACGCGCAATAGCGCCGACCAGCCGATCGGCGTGCTGGAGGTCGTCGCGGGCAGTTGCGACAGCGGGAACCGGGTGGTGACCGCGACCCAGGATTCGTCGGTCCAGAACGGGTGCCTGAGCAGGTACCCCACGTCGTGGACCACCAGGACGAGCAGCCCGAGCACCAGTACGGCCAGCAGTTCCGCGCTGCGCCAGCGCCAGGTCACCGTCCGTAGCCGGGCAAGCCGACCCGTGGCTGGGCCGGGTGCCTCTGCAGTTGCTCCCGGGGCGGACCCGGGCTCGTCGTTGCCCGCACGCAACTGGTTGCGGCCGTGATCGGAGCCTGGCGAGGCCGGCAATTTCACGGTCGGCAGCTTACGGGAGAGCGGGAGAAACCGCCCACCACGCCGGATTACCAGCCCGGCTGCGGTGGCTGGAGCGGGACGGGGATCCGGGCGGTACCGCGAGTGGCGCCATAATCCCGCCCGCCGTCATGACCAGCGGGCGCGGACGGCCAGACGGTCCAGGAACGAGGTCATCGCGGGTGAGAGCTCGTCCAGCGCGATCGTCACGGACAGCGGCGTCACCGAGATCAGCCCGTGCCGCAGCGCGGCCACGTCGGTGTCGGCCGGGCCGTCGGCCTCGGGGATGGTCTCGTCCGGCTCCCCGAACAGGTACAGCGCCTGCGGGCCGGGATCGGCGTCCCAGTTCCTGACCGGGACCCGCGGGTACACCCGCTGCCCGGGACGGGTCAGCACCACGGCCGGGCCGTCCGGTGTCCGGCCGGCTGCGGGCGCGGCCGGGTAGTTGACGCTGAGCACGGCCGTCTCGCCCGGCCCGGCCCGGCCGAACGCCGCGGCCATCTGGGCCCCGTGCCGGGCGGCCAGCCCGAAGTCGTAGCCCGGCCCGCCGGGGCCCGGATGCTCGGTGTAGTTGACCGAAAGGCTGCCGGCCGGCGTCTGCTGGGACAGGCACAGCGCGGACGTGCCCAGCACCGCGGCCTCCAGCCCGGCGCCGACGGTACCGGAGTACACCACGTCGTCGGCCACGTTGGCCCCGTGGTTGATGCCGCTGACCACGAGGTCCGCGTCGGCGGCGAGCCCGCCGAGCAGCCCGGCCCGGACGCAGTCGGTCGGGGTGCCGTCGCACTCGTACACCGGATTCCGGCCGCCCTCCAGCCGCCGCACCCTGACCGGCCGGTCGAACGTGCACTTGCGTGCGAACCCGCTGCGTTCCCCGTCGGGCGCGACGGTGACCACCGACGTGCACACCGGGGCGAGGGCCGCCCGGATCGCCTGGATGCCCGCGGACCGGACCCCGTCGTCATTGGTCAGCAGGACCCGCACGCTGTCTCCTTCCGGGGGGACAGTACTGGTCCGGGGGACGACCCCCTGGACCCCGTCGGCGGAGCTTCGCCGCAGGGAACCCCGCGGTCTATGGTTAGCTTATGGGCGCCCATCTGGATGAGCCGGACCCCCTCACCGTTCTGGACCGGGGCAAAAGCACGCGGAGCCTGGTGGAACAGCGGCTCCGCGCGCTGCTCTCCTCCGACGAGCTGGGCAGCGACGGCCGCCTGCCCACCGAGCGGGAGCTGGCCGGGATGTACGGCGTCAGCCGCACCACGGTCCGCCAGGTGCTGGACGGGCTGGAGCACGCCGGGCTGATCCGCCGGCGCCGGGGCCGTACCGGCGGCACGTTCGCCACCCGGGGCCGGGTGGACATCGACTTCGGGTACCTGGCCGGCATCCCGTCCTATCTGCGCGCCCAGGGCTTCCGGGCCGGCGCCCATGTGGTGTCCGCGCGGATGATCCCGGCGGACAGCGTGACCGCCGAGGCACTGCGGATCCCGGCGGCCGCGCTGGTACACGACGTGATCCGGGTCCGGCTGGCCGATGAGGTGCGGATTTCACTGGAGCACGCCCGGTTCCCGGTCGCCCTGTTCCCGGACCTGCTGAGCGAGCGCCTCGACGACAGCATCTACGAACTGATGGCGCAGCGGTATGGGCTGTCGGCGGTCAAGGCGGTGGAACGCCTGGTGGCGGTGCTCGCCGACGCCGACCAGGCCGCGCTGCTCGGCATCGAGGTAGGAGACCCGCTGATGGCGATCGAGCGGGTCGCCTACGACGGAGCGGATCAGCCGCTGGAGTACTCCACCGACCTGTTCCGCGGCGACCGGACCCGGGTCATCGCCTGGGCCTACGGCGCCGACGAGGGGACCGGCGCGGGCCAGGCCGTCCTGCCCACGCTGGCTACCCCGCCGGCGTCCCCAGGAGTACCCGCGGCCGCGGCCGCCCCGGCTCAGGCCAGCACCCGGGCCCGGTCCGGGTCGTAGGGCGCGCGCAGCGTCATCACCGCGTCGAACGGCTCGCCGCCGACCACCACCTGGTAGCGGCCCTCCTTGAGCCACTGCGGGTCGGCCTGGCCGCCGTCCTGGCGCTCCACATAGCCGAGCAGCACCGACCGGCCCAGCGTGTGCCCGAACGCGGCCGAGCTGGCGAAGCCGGCCGGCTCGCCGTCGCGGAGCAGCAGCTCGCCGCCCCAGGCGTAAGCCTCCGGGTCGTCGATCACGAAGCTGGCCAGCCGCCGCGTCACCCCCTCGGCCCGGTGCCGCCGCACCGCGTCGGCGCCGCGGAAGCCGACGAGGGAGCGGTCCTTGCAGGTGAACGCCAGGCCCGCCTCGACCGGCGTGGTATCGGGGGTCAGCTCGCGGCCCCACACCCGGTAGCCCTTCTCCAGCCGCAGTGAGTCGATCGCGTAGTAGCCGGCCAGCGTGGGAGCTGCGGCGCCGTCCAGGCCGACGGCGTCCGGGCCGGCGGTGTCCGGGCCGGTGAGCCGCTCGAACGCCGCCACCGCCATCTCGGCCGGCACGTGCAGCTCCCAGCCGAGCTCGCCGACGAACGTCAGCCGCGACGCCCGGACGGTCAGCCCGGCCAGGTCGATCTCCCGGCTCCAGCCGAACGGGAAGGCCTGATCGGACAGGTCGTCGGCGGACAGCCTGGCCAGCAGCTCACGGGACCGCGGGCCCATCACGCTGAGCACCGCGGACGCCGAGGTCACGTCGAAGAACTCCACCCGCAGGCCGTCCGGTACCCCGCGGCGGAGCAGGTCCAGGTCGTGCACGGCCTGGCTGCTGCTGGTGATCAGCAGGTACTCGTCCCAGGCGATGCGGGTCACGGTGACGTCGGCCTCGTACCCGCCGCGGTCGTTGAGCACGCCCGTGTACACGGTCCGGCCGTCCGGCACGGCCACGTCCCCGGCGCACAGCCACTGCAGGGCGGCCTCGGCGTCGCGGCCGCGTACGGCGATCTTCGCGAACGAGGTCTGGTCGAACAGGGCGACGTTCTCCCGGGCGGCCCGGTGCTCGGCGGCGCTCGGGCCGAACCAGTTCTGCCGGCCCCAGCCGTACTCGGTGACCGGTGTCACGCCGGGCGGCGCGAACCAGTTGGCCCGCTCCCAGCCTTGCTTGGTGCCGAAGCTGGCCCGCCGGGCCTGCAGCAGGTGGTGCACGGGGGAGCGGCGCACCCCCCGGGAGCTCTCGGGCTCGCGGTTCGGCCAGGCCATCGCGAAGTGCAGGCCGACGATCTCCTGGACCCGGCTGCGCAGCCACCGCTTGTTGCCCTGGAACGGGGAGAACCGGCGGATGTCCACCGGGCTGAGATCCAGGTCAGGCTCGCCCGCCACGATCCACCGGGCCAGTGCCGCGCCGGCCCCGCCGCCGAACGCGATACCCGAGGAGTTGAAGCCGGCCGCCACGAAGTAGTTCGCCAGCTGCGGGGCCTGGCCCATGATGAAGTTGTGGTCGGGAGTGAAGCTCTCCGGCCCGTTGTAGAACTTCTTCACCCCGGTTTTCTCCATCACCGGGACCCGGTGGATGGCGCCGCGCATCAGCACGTCGAACTGGTCCCAGTCCTCGGGCAGCAGCTGGAACTCGAACGGCTCGGGGATCTCGTCCGAGGCCAGCCAGGGCTTGGCGTCGGGCTCGAAGCCGCCCATCAGCAGCCCGCGCACCTCCTCCTTGAAGTAGGTGAACGAGTCGGGATCGCGCAGCGTCGGCGTCGAGCGGTCCAGGCCGTCGATGGCCTCGGTGACGATGTAGAAGTGCTCGGCGGGCTGGAGTGGGATGGTCACGCCCACCTGGGCGCCGAGCGCCTTAGCCCACTGGCCGCCGCAGTTCACCACGTACTCGCACTCGATATCGCCGCGCGCGGTCCGGACCGCGGTCAGCCGCCCCCGGTCCGTGACGAAACCGGTCACCCTGGTCCGCTCCAGGATCGTCACCCCGGCCTGCCGGGCTCCCCTGGCCAGGGCCTGGGTGATGTCGGACGGGTTGGCCTTGGCGTCGTTCGGCAGCCAGACCGCGCCGGCCAGGTCGCCGGCGTACATCAGCGGCCAGCGGTCCGCGGCCTCCGCCACCGGGATGATGTGCGCCTCCACGCCCTGCGCGGTGGCCGAGTCCACCGTGCGGCGCAGCTGGACCATGCGCTCCGGGGAGGCGGCGACCCACAGCGCCCCGCTCTGGTTCCACCCGGTGCCCTGGCCGGTCAGCTCCTCCAAGCTGGCGTACAGCCGGCTGCTGTCCAGCATGAGCCGGGTCAGCGACGGGTGAGTGCGCAACTGCCCGACGATGCCGGCCGCGTGCCACGTGGTGCCGCAGGATAGCTGGCCCTGCTCGAGCAGGACCACGTCGGTCCAGCCCAGCTGGGCCAGGTGGTAGGCCACGCTGCAGCCGACGATGCCGCCCCCGACGATCACGACCCGGGCCCGCGGCGGAACGTCCACGACCGGCATCATGCCTCCGTTCGCCCGGCGCGGGCCGTCTGTCCGGCGCGCCCGCCCCGGCCGTATGCGCTATTTGGGCGAACCATATCTCGTCACCTGCAGCCTGTCATCAGCCCCGTTCCGGCCAGGGCCGGGATCTCCTGCAGGCGGCGACACTGGCGGCCGGTCCAGCCTGAAATCGTGCCTTGTCAGGCCCAGAGCCGTAGGTTAGAGTTCGCCCAAATAGGACGCCGTTGACCTAAATGGACCACCCATTAGCGGAGGGACGGTTCGTCGGATGGGCACACTCGATACCGCGGGAACGGAGCGGGCCGTTCCGGCCGCCGGGCATCTGAGCCGCGCGCTCACCACGCTCACCAACGGGGCACTGACGTTCGCCGGGGTCGGCGTGTTCGGCGGCCTGTTCTCGCTCTACGGCTTCTCCATGGGCGCGGTGGGCGGCTCGGAGTTCTGGGCCTGGCCGCTGGTGGGGATCAGCGTCGGGGCGATGGTGCTGGTCATCGCGGAGCTCGCCTCCAAGTACCCGTTCGCGGGCAGCATGTACCAGTGGCCCACGATCCTGGCCGGGCGGCGCACCGGCTGGTGGCTGGGCTGGATCTACGCCATGGCGATGTTCCCGTTGATGACCGCGTACTACGCCAGCCTGCCCGTGCTCATCCACCCGCTGTTCAACCTGGCGCCCAGCTTCACCACCGACGAGATCATCATCGTCATCGCGGCCGTCATCGCGGTGGTCTGGAACGTGGTTCAGATCGGCATCCTGGGCCGGGTCGCCCAGTGGGCCATGGTGCTGGAGCTGTCCGTCGTCACCATCGTCTGCCTGGTCACGTTCATCCTGGGGGCCAAGCACTTCGGCAACCTGACCCAGGCGGCCACCGTCACCACCAACGCCAAGGGCGTGGCGTCGGTCCAGGCGATCAGCTCGCTCGGCAAGTACGTCCCGCTGTTCCTCGGCGCGGGCGTGTTCAATGCCCTGTGGGTGCTCTACACGTTCGAGAACGGCGGGACGCTCGGCGAGGAAACCCTCAACGCGGGCCGGTCCGCCCCCCGCGCCGTGATCGGTGCCTACCTGTTCGCCATCGCGTGCGGGCTGCTGTTCTACCTGACCCTCACCCCGTCCATCCCCGACATGAAGGCCGCCATGCTCGGCGGGGTGCCGGCCGAGAACGCCATCACCGCGCACATGTCATCCGGGGTGTTCAAGGTGTTCCTCGCGGTGGTCTCGATCGGCCTGATCGTGGCCACCAACACCATGTTCACCGGGGCGGTCCGGCACATCTACGGGATGGCCCGGGACAGCCAGGTCCCGTTCTCGCGCACGTTCGCCCGCACCCTGAAGGATGGGTCGCCCTGGGCAGCGGTGCTGCTGATCGGCGTCCTGTCGCTCGTCCCGGTGTTCGTGTTCACCACCAAGACCCCGTCCATCGTCGGCGGCGCGACCGCGGCCATGTACCTGGCCTACTTCCTGGTCATGCTCGTGACGCTGATCTACCGCCTGAAGGGCTGGCCCAAGATCGCAGGGCGGTTCGCGCTGCGCCGATGGGGCCTGCCGGTGAACATCATCGCGGTGCTCGGCACCGGACTGACCGCGTTCGACCTGCTCTGGCCGCGGCTGGCCACCAACCCCACCTATAACCAGATCGCCGGGACCACCGGCGGCTTCTTCCTCAAGGACATCCCCATGGCCTGGCTGATCATTGGCCTCCCGCTGCTGGCCGGGGCGGTGTTCTACGCGGTGCGGTCAAAACGGCTGCTCGCCGCGCCGATCGCCATCGAGCAGTTTGACCCCGAGCCGTGACCGCGGCGCAGGACGGGACCGCCGTCAGCCCGGCGGGCGGCCGGTTCACCCGCCAGATGGGCCAGGTCGCCTCGGCCACCGCGGTGCTCCGCGGCCAGGACCTGGCCTGGACCCAGCTCTTCGGCGGCCTGGCCCACGTCACCTGCCAGGTCACCACGGCGGCCGGCCACCGGTACGTGGTCAAGTTCCTGACCCAGGAGATGGACGATTTCGGGCTGATGATCCCGATCGGTGACCTGATCGCGAACACGGTCGCGGCGGGGGAGTCGGGCGTCGGCGCCCGGGTCCTGGAGGCGCTGCCTGACGTCCCGGCGATCGTCCTGGAGTTCATCGACGGGGTCACCCTCGACCCGCCCGACCTGGCCCGGCCGGAGTACATCCCGCGGATCGGCCGGGCCATCCGGGACCTGCACACCCGGGCCCCGGCCATGGGCAATTCCATCGTCATCTGGAAGTTCCTCGACGACTATCTCGCCCTGCTGGACCGGCACTCGCTGGACAGCCCCGACGGGCTGCTGGACTGGCTGCCCACGATGCGCCGGATCCAGGCCGCGCTCGCGGTACGCCAGCTGCCGCCGGTGCCCAGCAACAACGACCTGCTGGCCAAGAACGTCATGGACGACGGCCGGGTACGGCTGATCGACTACGACTTCTCCGGGATGAACGACCCCATGTTCGACGTGGGCGACGTGGCCATGGAAGGGGACTACGACCCGGATCAGGTCGCCCGGCTGTCCGAGGCCTACTTCGGGCGCCACGACCCGGTGCAGTGCGCCCGGGCCCGGCTGTTCGGCGTCGCCGCCCAGTACACCTGGTCGCTGCTGTTCGTCGGGATGGACAAGCTGCTCAGCGACTCACCCGACGAGTCCTTCGACTACTGGGACGAGGCGGTGCAGCGCTGGCACTGGACCCGGGCCAAGCTGGAGGACCCGGGACTGGACGCGGTCATCCGCCAGGCACGCGGGACGGCCTGAACCATGGACAAGGTCGCGCTGGTCACCGGCGGCTCCAAGGGCATCGGCTACGCGTGCGCGGAGCGGCTGCTCGCCGAGGGGTACGAGGTCGCGTTCTGTGCCAGGAACCAGGCCGAGATCGAATCGGCGGCCGCCGGGCTCGGGGGCGGCGACCGGGTCTTCGGGCAGCGGGCCGATGTCGGCCTGCCCGAAGACTGCGCGGGCCTGGTCGCCGCGGTCACCGGGCGGTTCGGCCGGATCGACGTCCTGGTCAACAACGCGGGGGTGTACGCCCCGGTACCGTTCCTGGACTTCACCGCGGACCGGTGGGACGCGCTGATGCATATCAACGTGCGCGGCCCCGTGCTGCTCAGCGTGCTGGCCGCCCGGGCCATGCGGGACCGCGGCGGCGGCCGGATCGTGCACATCGCCTCCACCAACGGGCAGCTTTCCGAGGCTGAGTTCGCCCACTACAACGCGTCCAAGGCGGCACTCATCTCGCTGACCAAATCCATGGCGGTCGAACTCGCGCCGCTGGGGATCCTGGTCAACGCGGTCGCCCCGGGCTGGGTGCTGACCCCGCTCAGCGAGCCGTTCGTAGCCACCCTGGACGCCGAAGCGCTGGGCCGGATCAGTCCGCTGCGCCGGGTCGGCCAGGCCGCCGAGGTGGCCGGCGCAGTCTCGTTCCTCTGCGGCCCGGACGCCAGCTACATCACCGGAATCACGCTCAACGTGGACGGCGGCCTGACCGCCATGCACCCTGCCGTCTAGCGCGGCTTCGCGCGCGGGCCGTCTAGCGCAGCTTCGCGCGCGGGCCGTCTAGCGCGGCTTCGCGCGCGGGCCGTCGCGCGCTTCGCGCGGCCAGCGCGGCTCCGCGCGCGGGCCGTCCGGTCACCAGGCCCGCAGAACTAGGCCGGGACGGCTGGCATCGGGTAGTAGGTCTCATACACCGCGCGAGCCTGGCGTTCCGCATCCTCCCAGGTCCAGGTGCGGGGCAGGTAGCGGTCAGGGCTGAGTGACCGGACATACGGCGACGGGTCCTGGCCCAGGCTCTCCACCAGGTACATGGCCAGGCCAGCCGAGCCGGACACCCCGTGCGCGTTGCAGCCGGCCGCGAAGGCCAGGCCGCGGATCGCGCTGACCGGGCCGACCAGGAACCGGCCGTCCGGGGTGAACGTGGGCCAGCCGCGAAACGTGGTGCTCACCCCCGCCTCCGGCAGCCCGGGGACGAACCGGCCCAGGCCCTCCGCGAACCCGCCCAGGACCTCCCAGTCAGGGGCCGCGGGCAGCGGCGAATCCACCCTCACCCCCCGGGGGTCCAGGCTGGTGCCCGCGTTCTCGAACCCGCCGCACAGCACCCGTTCGCCCTCACCCCGGGCGTACACCTGGATCTCCGGGATGCGCAGGCAGGGCAGCCCCGCATGCCACCCGGGAACGGGCTCGGTCACGAAGTACTCGTGCAGCACCGGGACGATCGGCAGTTCCACCCCGGCCAGCGCGGCCAGCGCGACCGACCACGGCCCGGCCGCGATGATGACCTGCTCGGTAGCGAACTCGCCGTCCCGGGTGGACACCGAGCGGACCTCACCGTGCCTGGTCCCGATCCCGGTCACCGCCGAGTGCGGGGCGATCGTGACGCCCAGGTCCCGCGCCGCGCTGGCGTACGCGGCGACCAGGCTGTTCGGCTGGACATAACCGCAGGTCGGGGACCACAGCGCGGCCTTGATCCCGTCGGTGCGCTGCAGCGGGGGAAAGACCTCCCGCAGCCGCTCAGCTGAGAGGAACTCCACTGGCAGCCCGGTCACGGCGGCGGTCGCGGCGATCTGCTCCAGCTCCGCTACGGAGGCGGCGGACAGGGCGATCCGCACCGCGCCGGACTCCCGGTAATCCATGGAATAGCCGGTCTCCCGCTCGAAGCCGCGGTACAGCCCGGCCGCCGCCATCGTCAGCCGGGCCCGGTCCACCGTGGGCCGGGCCTGACCCACCATGCCCGCGGCCTGGCTGCTGGTGGCTTCGCACAGGCCCTGCTTGTCCAGCAGCTGGATGTCCCGGTACCCGGCCCGGGCGAGGAAGTACGCGGCTGCCGCGCCGACCGCGCCGCCGCCGATGACGGTGATCTGGGCATCGCGGGGCTTCGCCACGCTCTGTGCCCCCTCCCACCGGGCCAGCCACCGCCGGCGCAGGGTTCGTTATTTGGTACAACCAAATGTTAGAGCACGCGGCAGCCGGGCGGAAGAGAGCCGGCCGAGCGGGCCGGGCCTGGCCCGGGTGGCGCGGCGCGGCGCGGTGCGGCGCGCGGCCAGGTTCTGGGTGGCGCAGCGGGGCCGCCGGCCTGCCCCGGCTATTGCCAGGCCGCGCGATAACCGGGCATCGGGTGCATGTGCGGCAAGTCGCCGCAACCCGGGAACTCCGACACGAGTAACATGTTCTGTTACGGGAAGTTCCGCGGCGGCCACATGTGCACGAATTCGCCGGAAGGATTCAGTAAATGTGGCGTGGTGCATTCGGCGCTCACCTTACGCTCAGGGTAGGCATGTAGACAGGGTGCAGCTATGCGGGGCCAGCCAGGCGGTACCGAGGGCGCGCGGGGGCCCGGCAGCGGCAGCAGCGCAATGACGCCTGCGCTCGTGATGCCGTCCGGGGCTGCGGGATGGCCGGGCACCGCGGGATCCGGCAGCACCGCGGCCGCACATGATCGCGCATGGAGGTGTGGCGCAGGGTGACTCAGGTGTCCACTCACTCTGCTGGCACGCCTGGGGTGACCCAGCCGGCCGAGCGGCAGGCGCCTGACTCTCTGGAAGTCCGCAACGGGCCTGTCGAGCGGCTGATGAGCACGCTCATCCGCAAGCTCGCCTGGAGCAGGCTGGCCAATCCCAAGGTTGCCGTTTCCCTGTCGGCCGCGGGCCTGCTCCTGGGCATGCTGCTGGGAGCCACCGCCCCGAACGCCGAGACGCTGCCCGTCCTGCTGCCGCTGTCCCGGATCCTGCCGTCGCTGAGCGGCCAGCACGTGCTGGCCAGCCTGATGCTGTACACCAGCGTCACCCTGGCCTGCCTGGGCCTGGCCGGCATGATGTGGGCGCACAGCCAGGGCTGGCGGCCCAACCCGCGGATCCTGCTGCTGGTCAGCACGGGCATCGTCGCGCTCATGGTCAGCCTCACCCCGGTGGGGTCCTCAGACACCGCGTCCTACGCGGCCTACGGCCGGATCACGGCGCTGGGCGGCAACCCGTACACCACCAACCCGCTCGCGTTCCTCGGCGGCCACTCGCCCTACACCGAGGTCGTCGGGACCATGTGGAAGGCGCAGCCGTCCGTGTACGGCCCGTTCGCCACGATGATCCAGGCCTTCGCGGCCTCGATCGGCCACGCGAACGTCGCGACCACGATCTGGGTCATGATGATCCTCAACGGGATCGTCTTCATCGGCGTGGGCCTGCTGCTCCTGCTGACCTCGGACGACCCGGTGCGGGCCACGCTGTTCTGGACGGCCAACCCGGTCCTCATCCTGGAACTGGTCAGCGGCGGTCACCTGGACACGTTCGTGGCGGCCGCGGCCATCGGCGCCATCCAGATCGCCCGGCGCTTCTCCAGCCTCTGGAGCGACGCCCTCGTCGGCGTGCTGATCGGCCTGGCCTGCGGGGTCAAGATCTACGCGGTGCTGATTGGCCTGGGTCTCGCCTGGCCGCTGCTGCGCAACCGCGAATGGCTGCGGATCACCCGGATGACCGCGGTCGCCGTGGCCACGCTCGCCCTCAGCTACAGCTACTACGGGCTGGACGCGCTGAAGACAGTGTTCGGCGGGCTCAAGCTGGTCACGCTGCCCTCGCCGTGGCGGGTGATCGAGCTCACCGGGCAGTGGGCCGGCGTCCCGCATACCGTCATGGTCACGATCATCAGCTCCCTGTGGCCCATCGCGCTGTTCATCGTGGCCTGGCTGATCTACCGGCGGATCTCCTCCGACCAGCCCGCCGAGGTCGTGGCGCCGTTCGCGCTGGCGTTCGCCTGGATCCTCGTCGCCCCCTGGGTGTTCGCCTGGTACACCGCGGTGGCCTGGGCGGCGCTGACCCAGGTGCCGCGCAACCGGATGAGCCGGTGGCTGACGATCGTCACCGTGCTGCTCGCCCTCTGCCTGTCCAGCGGCGGTCACGCCGTCCCGGTCACGTGACCTCGGCCCTACGCTGCGGGCCGGTCTTCTCACTAAGGGTGACTGGGTTGTGACCCGCGTGCTGGGCGGCGGCCAGGTTGAGCTGACCGGCGGTCCGGGCACCCCCGCCACGGCCGGGCGCCCGGACCGGTGGCGCGCGGCCGGAGCCGGCCTCCTGCGGCGGCACTGGCTGGCCATCATCCTGCTGACCGCCGGCCTGGTGCTCCGGGTCCTCACCCAGCTCGCCTACCGGCCCGCGCTGTTCTACATCGACACCACCCGGTACCTGTACAACGCCGAGGGAATGGACCCGGTCGGCTACAAGGGACCGCTCCGGGCGATCCTGTTCGTGGCCAACTTCGACGCGGTCGCGGCCGTCCAGCACCTGATCGGCCTGGCCATGGCCGTGCTCATCTACGTGCTGCTGCTGCGCCGCGGCGTGTCCCGCTGGCTGGCCGCGCTGGCCATCGCGCCGGTCCTGCTCGACGCCTACCAGCTGCAGAACGAGCAGGCCATCATGCCGGGCACCTGGTTCGAGGCGCTGATCGTGGCCGGGCTGGCCCTGCTGCTCTGGCGGCCGCGGCCCGGGTGGCGGGCGGTCCTGGCGGCTGGCGTGGTGCTCGGTGCCTCGGCCACGTTCGCCCAGGTCGGCGAGGCCATGATCGTGCCCGGGGTGATCTACCTGCTGGCCGCGGGCGGCGGCTGGCGGCGGGCCGCCGGCCGGGCCGCGGCCTTCTGCGTGGCGTTCGCCCTGCCGATCGCGGCCTACTGCACGGTCTCCTACGTGGTAGCCGGGGACTTCTTCCTGTCCCACACCGGCGTCACCTCGTTCTACGGCCGGGCCGCGGCCGCGGCGGACTGCGCCACGCTCCGGCTCCCGGCGGCCGAGCGGGGCATGTGCCCGACCCCGGCCCAGCAGGCCAAGGGGCCGGACTGGCTGGAGTACGAGCCCGGCTCCCCGATCCGGCCGTACTACGACAAGCTGCCGCGGGCCGAGACCGACAGCCTGATCTCCGACTTCAACCACCGGGTGCTGACCCAGCAGCCGCAGCGGCTGCTCGGCGCCTACGCCCGTGACGTGGGGAAGCTGTTCGCGCTGACCCGCGACACCAGCCCGGGGGACACGCCGATCTCCCGCTGGCAGTTCCAGACGACGTTCCCGTACTTCTCCTCGCACTCGACCCGGGCCGAGGTGGCCGCCGAGATCGCCCAGTACGGCGGCGGGACCCCCGCTACCTGGCGGCCGGCCGCCAGGTTCCTCCGCGCCTACCAGCTCGGCGGCGGCTACACGCCCGGGCCGTTGCTGGCCCTGTGCGTGATCACCGGGCTGGCCGGGTCGGTGGTGCTGGTGCGCCGGCGCTGGCGGTCCGACCCGGCGACCCGGTCGCTGGCCCTGGCCTGCCTGCTGTTCTTCACCTCGGGTGCGTTCGTGCTGCTGGTGTCGGACCTGTTCGAGTTCTCGTGGCGCTATCAGCTGCCCGCCGTCGTCACCCTGGTCCCGGCGGGGGCCCTGGGCATCGCCGTCCTGGCCCGCCTGGTCCGCACCCCGCGCGATTCCGCCTGACCCGCGCCCCCTGACGCGGCGCCCAGCCAGGCGGTGCCGGTCCGTCCCGCGGCGCGCCGTCACCCTGGTTTCGGGGACCACGAGCCGGACCAAGATCCTGGACGTGGCCGGGGCCGATCAGTCCGTTTTTGATCAGTTGCTAGCCCGGTAAGGCGCGGCGGCCCGCGGCGGTCAGGTGTGCGGCCTGTTCCGCCGCTGCCGCCCGCGGCCGAGCAGGTGGATGCGGCCCGAACCGGCGGAACGGGATGACGTAGTACAGCGCGATGGCCAGGTACCCGGCCACCGCGATGACCGGGACGAAGAGCCCGGCGACGATCAGGATCACGTAGCCGGCCAGGCCCGGGGTGAGCCGCTGGGTCAGCAACTGGACGTCCTCGTCCGCTGCGTCGGGCCGGACGAGCCGGGCGTGCAGCGCGTACCGCCAGAGCACCCACGAGCAGCGTGGACGACAGGAGCAGGCTGACCCCGTAGATCGTGGACGCGACCCGCTCGGGCCTGTTCTTGCCGATGTAGTCGGCGAACAGCCGGGTGGGGAAGGGCAGGAACGCGATGAGCAAGAGCAGCAGCAGGTTCAGCCGCACGAACATCGCGTTCGCGCGGTCCAGGTACTCGGTGATCGCGTTGTGGCCCGAGCCAGGAGGCCCCGATGGTGGAGAAGCTGACCACGTAGGCCAGGTAGGACGGCCACAGTCTGGCCCACGGCGCCCAGCAGGTCGCCGTCCGCGCTGATCGGCACCACGATGTCCAGGACCAGCAGGGTGATGGCGATCGCGTACACCCCGTCGCTGAGCGCCTCCAGCCGGTCGGTCTGCAGCCCGCGCCGCCGCTGCGGTTCTGGCGTCTCATCGCCATCGGTCACTGCCAGACTCTAGCGGCGGGTCAGGGACTGCCCTTCAGCGCGGCGTCCCAGAACTCCTGGACCGGCGGGTAGATCAGCTCCTGGTCGCGGGGGAGCGAGGCCTTGACGAACCGGGTCCGCTCGTCGGCGAGCACCTCGACCTGGCCGGCCTCGATCGCGTCACAGATCTGCTGGGCCATCGACTGCGGGCTGATCTTGGGCGCGTCGACCAGCGCGGCCATCTCGGTGTCGATGAAGCCGGCGTGCACCGCGATCACCAGGGTGCCCTGATGGTGAAGCTCCAGGCGGACGCCGTTGGTCAGGGACCAGCCTGCGGCTTTCGAGGCGCCGTAGGAGGCGTCGAACGGGTTGGTGTAGAAACTGGTGACCGAGAGCATGTTGACGATCGCCCCGCCGCCGTTGGCCGCCAGCACCGGCGCGAACGCCCGGCACATGCTCAGCGTCCCGAAGTAGTTGGTTTCCATCTCCTGCCGCGCGGCGTCCAGGCTCGGTGCGCCGATGAAGGTGCTGTACTTCAGCACGCCCGCGTTGTTGACCAGCAGGCTGACGTCCGCGCACTGCTCAGCGACCGCGGCGACCCGGCCCGGGTCGGTGATGTCCAGGCCGATCGGCGTCACGCCCGGCTCAGTGACCTGGCCGGGGTGACGGGCGGCCCCGTAGACCTTCGCTGCGCCGCGGCTGACCAGTTCCCGGGCATCGGCCTGGCCCAGCCCGCGGTCGGCGCCGGTGACCAGGGCCACCGCTCCCTCGATCTTCATCGCCCCTCCTGCCGGGGCGCCTGGGAGCGCCCCCTGGCGCTCACGGTAGCGCTGTTTTCTTGACCGCTTCATTGCCATCCGCCGCCCTCCGTAGGAGGATCGGCAGTTAGCACTCCATAGTGGCCGGTCTTATCTGCCAACGTATGTCCAGTTTGCCAGATATGCCGGCGGGTTCAGCTGATCGTGGCACACGCTCCGTGACGATTAGCCAGGGGAAGGGGTTTCGCGCGGGGGTTAGCCGGTTATGGACTGAGTCCGCCGGGCCGAAAGGACCGGCCACCCTGCGCGCAATGACGCGTACCCAGGTTCCGGCTATGGAAGAAAGGACAGACGGTGAAGCGATACGTCATGGCTGCGATCAGCCTCCTGAGCTTCTTCGTCCTCGCGGCCGCCGCGCTTCCGGCGAGCGCCGCGAGCAGTGCGCACACACAGGCCCAGACCATGAGGGTCCAGGCCACGAGGGCCCAAGCTACGAAAGTCCAGGCCACGGCGGCCCGGACCACCAAGGCTGACTCCGGGTACCCTCTCGAGGATCCGGTGTGCCAGAGTTACAACTCGCTGTGCGTGGACACGTCCAGCGACCCTCCGGGCGGATACGTCGGGCACGATGAGCCGTCGGTTCTCTTCAAGTCCGGCCAGCCCGGCTCGGGCAACGACATGACCTACACGATGACGTTGCCGAGAGATCCGAAGAAACAACCCAACAAGACCGGCGTAGGCGGGTCGACCTGGAATTTCCAGCTGCGGCCCACGTTCTGGTTCGGCCTCACGCTGTGCGACACCCAGTCAGCGCCCGAGTTCACTCACAAGTGCCGGCCCGACTCTGATGCCAACAACCTGGTGGGCACCAATCCCAAGGCGCCGGACTACATCGGGAAACACCCCGGTAACGCATTCATGGAGCTTCAGTTCTACGGCCCGGGATATGTTCCGCAGTTCGAGGGATTCGGCTGCGCCAAGACGCAGTACTGCGCGGCGATGACCATCGACAGCTTCGTGCAGAACCAGAACACCGGCGTCGCGAACACCAGTGCCTGCGACAACTTCGTCCTTGGCGGCCCCGAGCCGATCAACTGGGCTTACATCACCAAGAGCGGGAAGTCCCAGGCGCCGGCGAATCCATTGTTCACCGGGACGCTGACCAATCCGAACTTCGCCGCGGTGAACCCGGACCTCCGCAAAGACCTGCTCATGAGCCCCGGCGATGTCGTCCGGTTCCGTATTCATGACACCCGGGCCGGGCTGCGCATCGACATGGCCGACCTGACCACCGGCCAGCACGGCTCGATGACCGCGTCCGTGGCCAACGGTTTCGGCCACATCCTTTACCGGCCGAAGTCCACGACGTGCCAGGAGAAGCCGTACGCGTTCCACCCGGAGTACTCGACGGCCAACCCGCGCGGCAACACCTGGTCGGCGCACACGTACAACGTGGCCATGTCCGATGAGATCGGGCACTTCGAGAACTGCCTGGCCATCAACGCGGACGGCGACTGCACCAAGGCCGGCGGCCAGGACCCGAGTCATCGACTCCGACGACAGTGGCTGCGTGCCGGGAACCGACTCGCTACTGGTGAAAATCGACGGCTGCTTCGCCTCCGATGAAGATTTTGACGGGCAGTCCTACCGCCTGGACTGGCCGGGCACGAACCCGAACGTCGCCGTCGACCGGGCCCTGCACCCGTCACCGGTGCTGTTCACCAGCCCGACCAGCCGCGGAAGGAACTATCCGACGATCGCTTTCGAGGCTGACCTGCCGCGGATCGAGGCATCCGACTCGCAGGCCAACCCGCCGTTCTGCGACCGGACGACCGGCGCGAACTGCGTGAACCCGCCGCACGGCGCACAGTTCTACCCGTTCTACTCGACCACCGTGCGGTACGGGTCGTGCACCTGGCAGGAAGGCGGCAAGTACCTGCCCGGGACCACGAACGACTTCGGCGGCAGTTCCACCACTGAGTACGGCCCGCTGCTGAAGACCGTTTACCCCGAGGCCGGATTCACGACGAAGGAGCTATTTAACAACTTCAACAGCGGCGACATGCGGAACCCCTGCCCGGTCCGCTAAGGAGGCTCGAGCAGCGGTAACGGTGCGGCACGGACCGCGGCGGGAGCGGAGACTACCGTCGCGGTCCGTGCCTGAACGGGTGGTACGGCCTCCTGGGCGGGTCACTGCAGCGGCACGCTGCTCGGATAGGTGCCCGGGATCAGCCGGCCCTTCCCGCCGACGGCCTCGCCCAGCAGCCGGCCGGGCCGTGACGACCATGACCACTGCCGGGCGGCCCCGAGCCCGGTGACGCTGGGGCAGCCTGAGTCATGGATGAGCAACCGGGAGTACGCGTGGCCCTGGACGGAGAACTGCAGCAGGATCGCGCCCGGTAGAGCGCCCGGGCAATGCTGCCCGGGCGGGATCCGCGGGAGCCTGCAGAGCGCGGCGGCCAGGGCCCGGACCCGGGCCGGGTTCGTGACCGTCGCTGCGCGCGGGAGGATCTCCCGGGCGTGGGCGTCGGTGAGCCGCAGCATGACCTGGTCCGGCTGGCGCGCGCCGGCGCACAGCGGCAGGCCCGCGGATGCCGCCGGGGTACCTCCGGGCCCCGTGGCCCGGGGGGATGCAGTGGTCCTGGTAGGTGCGGTGGTCCTGGTGGAGGCGGTGGTCCCGCCGGGGGCGCTGGCGCACCCGGCCAGCGCCATCAGGGCGCTGGCCGCGATCAGCGCCGGGACGGCCCGCCTCGCCCTGAGGTTCCCGTGCATGAGGGCCTCCGCTCCCCGCCTGGCCTTCCGGCGTATGCCTCAGGCCTTGGACGGGCTGGCGCCCGCTCACGGTTCCCGGTCTCCCGAAGTTGACCGGCCAGCGAGGCCGGTCACCACTGGGGCTGGCGGGATAGCTGCTCAGATAGCGCGGATGGCACCCCCGTCGACCGGGATCATGCTGCCGGTGATGTACGACGCGGCAGGGGAGAGCAGGAACGCGGTGGCCCGCCCGAACTCGGCCGGTTCGCCGTACCGGCGCAGCGGGATGTTCTGGGACAGGCGGGCACGTACCTCGTCGGGGTCGCCGGCCAGAGCATCCAGCTCGCGGACCCGGTCGGTGGCGATCCTGACCGGCAAAAGCCCGTTGACCCGGACGCCGGCCGGCCCGTGCTCGTCGGCGAGGGTCTTCACCACCCCGGCCAGGCCGGGGAACAGCCCGTTGGAGATAGCCAGATCTGGAAGCGGCGTGCGGACCGAGGCGGCCAGCACGAAGACGATGGACCCGCCGGTCCCGGGCAGCGCACCCGTCCCGGTGCCCTCCCGGTTTTCGCCGTCGAGGCTGTCGGCGAGCACCCGGGCCAGCCGGACGGCGCCGAGGAAGACGCTCTCGAACGCGGACCGCCACGCGTCGTCTCCCGTGCCCGCGATGGTCCCAAACGGGGATCCCCCCACGCTGATCAGGGCGCCGTCCAGGCGGCCGAAGCGGTCCCGGGCGGCGGCGATCAGCTGGCCGGGGGTGGCGGGATCGGCGTTGTCGGCCACCGCCCAGGCGGCGCTGCCCACCGGGCCGTCCTGGGTGTGGAGGGCCGCGGCGGCCTGCGTGAGCCGCTCTACGGCTGCGGCGGCTGTGGTCTCATGAGGGGCGCTCACCAAGACGTGGGCCCCGTCCGCGATGAGGGTCAGCGCCGCCGCGAACCCCAGCCCCCGGCTGCCCCCGGTCACGAGGTAGGCCCGGTCCCGCAATCCAAGATCCATGCGGGTCATTCTGCCGTGGGCGGATCTCAGGCCCTGCAGACTCTGGTGAGTTCCCCAACGCCGACTCCCGGACGCGTCTCGTCGTTACGTTTGCAATGCCGGCAACGGTACCTCTGGCGGTCGGACGCTCACCACCCCACTCAAGTCCCGCTGAGCTGCATCAAGAGCCGGGGCCTGGCGGAAACCAGCCGAAACCGTTCTTCCCGATCCCGGCGCGCCGATGATGCGGCGTGGCGAGTTCCCCGTGGCGGGTGAGCTGGCGCATTATCGCTTTCACCGGGGACTCAGTCCGAAAAGCAGAGCTGTTCCTATGGTCCTGCCATGGTCGGCTACTACAGCCCCGCCCTCTGAGCCGCAAAATTCTCAGCCGCAAGACTCCAGCAGCAAAAGGGGAATAGTGCCCAATATCGTGGCCGGATGGCTCCGGCGCATTCAGCCGGCTGGCCCGGCGGTGACAGCGGTAGCCCTCGCCGTTTCGGCGGTTTCGCTGAGCGCGTGCTCGGGCTCAGCGACCACCGCGACATCCGCGCAGGCCACAGCCTCGGCATCGCAATCTCCGCAAGCGTCGGCTATCGCCGCGATCGTCCGCAAATCGATGAAGACCTATCACCTCCGGGCCGTTATCGTGCGAGTCACCAAAGGCGGCAAGGTGGTGACGACCCAGGCCTTCGGCCCATCGATGACGGGAGAGCCTGCGACACCGGCCATGCATTTCCGCAATGGCGCCGTCGCCTTCGCCTACGTGGCCACGCTGCTCATGGAGTACGTGGACGAGCACAAGGTGAGCCTTAATGACACCATTAACCGATGGATGCCGAAGCTGCCCGAGGCGAACAAGGTCACGCTCAAGATGCTGGCCAACCAGACCTCGGGCTATCCCGACTTCGAGACCGACCCGGCCTGGACGGCGGCGTTCAACGCTGACCCGTTCCGCATCTTCACCTACGAACAGCGGCTGGGCTACGCCTTCCGCCGGCCGGTCCAGTTCGCCCCGGGGAAGAACTGGAGCTACGCCCACACCAACTTCATGATCCTCGGCCAGATCCTGTCCATGATCGGGAAGAAGCCGCTGGCCACGCTGCTGCAAGAGAAGGTGCTCGGGCCGATGGGCCTGACCAGCACCACCAGTTCCGAGACTTCCTCCATGCCGAACCCGGTGCTCCACTCGTTCAGCTCCGAACGGGAGGTGGCCCTCCACATCCCGCCCAAGGTCACGTTCTATGAGGAAGCGACGTACTGGAATACCGTCTGGGGAACGCCGGTCGGCGCGAACGAGAGCACCAACATCTACGACCTGATCAAGACGGCGGTCGCCGTCGGCACCGGCAAGCTCTTGTCCAGGTCGAGCTACCACGCCATGACCGACTCCAACCTGCTCGGCTTCGGGCACAAGCAGGCCAACTGCGTGCCCAGCTGCTTCAAGCAGATCCCGGCCTACAACTTCGGGCTCGGCGTGGTGAAGGCGGGATCGTGGATCCTGCAGGACCCGCTGCTGAGCGGCTGGAGTTCCGCCGAGGCGTATCTCCCCTCCCAGAAGATCGCCATCGCCGTCGCCGCGACCTTCAAGCCCTCGGCGTTCAACTCCCAGGGGGTTGAGCCCAACGCCAGCGACCCGATCTTCCGGGCGATTGGCGCCTACATGGCCCCGGGTGATCCGCCCCCGGTGAAGAAGTGACTCAATGATCGCCGCGGTGAACGGGCGGCCGGGGAGCCGTCACCCGGGCCGCGGCGCCAGCCGCTCCCGGTGCGGCGGCTGGCGGGCCGGAGCGCCCACGACAGCACGGTCAGGACCGTCAAGACCGCCAGCAGTCCCACCTCGCCGACGTCATAGCCGGTGGTCAGGTGGGACACCATCGCCCCGGTGTAGGTGAAGAAGGCGCCGGCGTAGGCCCACTCCTTGAGCAACGGGCGGCCCGGAACGAGCAGGGCCACCGCGCCCAGCACCTTCCACGTGCCCAGGAGCACCAGGAAGTAGGACGGGTAGCCCAGGTGGATCACGAGGTCGCGGACATAGGGAATGCGCGCGATGTCCCAGATGCCGCCGAGTCCCATTTCGCCTGCCACGGGGATGGTGGCCAGCCAGTAGCCGGCCATCCGGTAACGCGCAGATCCGTAGCCGCTGGCCAGGTTCGTCCGCTGAGTTGACGTGTCCATGGCTGACCTCCTCTGTCCGCCCTCCCGCAGCCAGCTCCCGGAGCCAGTCCTCAGAGGGCAGGAACACTACATGTAGCAACACTACGTATTAGTCGGAAGCGTAGCATGGCTACTTATGAGGGCGGAAACGCTGAAGGGCCACCTGGATGGCATCCTGCTCGCCGTGCTCGAGCCGGAGCCGCGCCACGGATACGCGATCATGGAAGCGCTGCGGACCCGCAGCGGCGGCCAGGTCGACCTGCCGACCGGGACCGTGTACCCGGCCTTGCACCGGCTGGAGCGGGCAGGCCTGGTTGAGGCGACCTGGTCGGCAGCGGGCGGGCGCCGCCGCCGCGTCTACCAGCTGACCCCGGCCGGCCGCCGGGCCCTGGACACCGAGCGCAGCACGTGGAGTGACTTCTCCGCCGCCGTGACCGCGCTCCTGAAGCCGGCGCCGCCTGCGGTGAGTTCGCCATGACCGGGCCAGGCCCGCAGCCGGGGGCCGGCCCGGCCGTAGAGCGTTACCTGGCCGAGGTCTCGGCCGGGCTGCCCGGCCCGGCGCGGGCCCAGGCCGGGATCCTCGCCGAGCTGCGCTCCGGGCTGCTGGATGCGGCGGACGCGCATCGATCCGCCGGCGTCCCGTCCGCCCAGGCCGCCGCGGCGGCCATCACGGAATTCGGCGACCCTGGTGAGATCGCCGGCGGTTTCCGGGCCGAGATCGCCGCCGGCCAGGCCCGCCGCGTGGCCGTCCTGGTATTGGTGACCGGACCCCTGGTCGGCCTGGTCTGGCTGGCTGAGGCCGCAGCCGGCCATCCCGGCGCCCGCCTCGGCCTGCCCTGGCACTGGGCAGGCCTGTTCCCGCCGCCCGGCCTTCTCCTCGTCGCCATCGCCGTCGCGGTTACGGCCTGGGGTGCCCTGGGCGGTATTGCCAGCACCGGCCGGCTGACCCGCTGGCTGCCGGACCGGCCGCGCCGTGCCCCTACGGCGGCGGCGGTCGCCGGGCTGGGCGCGGTAGGCGCCGACGCGCTCGGCCTGACGCTGCTCGCGGCCCAGCTGGCTACCGTCCCGGGGAAGCTCTCCCCGGTCCTGGCCGCCGCGGCGGCAGCGGCCAGCCTGGCCCGGCTGATGTTCGCCGGGCGCGCCGCCCGCCGGTGCCTGGTCCTGCGGGCCAGCCTGCCCGGACTGGACGGTCACTGACGATCGAGAGCGGCACGCACCAGGAGTGAGCCCTTGGCGGGGAGCTCAGGGCAGCGCTGCACAGTCGGCAGAGGGCCGCCTATCGGGCGGTTCCGATGCCGGCCAGGATGAGGTCGATGCCGGCCAGGAATTGCTCGCGGTCGTCGTGCTCGGGCAGCTGCGTCGCCACCTGATGCACGAACGGGTACTCCGCGGGGTCGAGCTGCATCCACCGGGCGGCGACGGTCGCCAGGAAGGCCGACCGGTCCGTCCCATGCGGGACGAGGCGGGCGGCCGCGGCGTACTGCCCGGCGAGGCCGAGGACGTAGTTCACGAGCGCGGACGCGCAGTCGAACTGCGCTCGTTCGGGGACGCCCAGCGCCTGGAGCTGCCCGCCGAAGCCCTCGAGGATCTCCAGCACCGCGGACTGCCACGGCTCACGGGAGAGCTGCGCGCCCACCCAGGGGTGCGTGTCGATCGCGTCGAACACCCCCAGGGCAATAGCACGGATCGCCTCCCGCGGCTCCGCACCACCGACCACGTCGGTCATAACCCGGGCGATGACGTCGTTGGTGGCCGCCGCGAGCAGATCATTCTTGCTGGTGACGTGGTAGTAGATCGCCCCGCTCCCGGTGGCCAGGCGCGCCGTGAGCGCGCGGAAGGTCAGGGCGCTCTCGCCGTCGGCGTCGAGGATCTCGATCGCGGCCTCGACGATCCGCTCCTTCGAGAGCGCGTCCGTGCGCCGTTCGGTCCGCTGCGTCCTGGCCGCCATGAGCACCATCTTGACACACTTGGAACGCTGTTCCACTATTACTTGTGGAACAGCGTTCCAATCAGCTTGTGGAAGGAACATCATGACGGCACCAGTCACGATCATCGGTGCGGGCCTGGGCGGCCTCACCCTCGCACGCGTCCTGCACGTCCACGGCATCCCCGCAACGATCTATGAGGCGGAGCCCTCGGCTGAGACCCGCACGCAGGGCGGCCAGCTCGACATCCACGAGAACAACGGGCAGCTCGCGCTCGAGGCGGCCGGCCTTACCGACGAGTTCCGCGCGATCATCCACGAGGGCGGCGAGGCTTCGCGTGCGCTCGACCAGCACGGTACGGTGCTGCTCGACGAGCCCGACGACGGCACGGCCGGGCGTCCCGAGGTGCTCCGCGGGGACCTGCGCCGGATCCTGCTCGACTCCCTGCCCGGCGAGATGATCCAGTGGGGACGCAAGGTCACCGATGTCCAGCCCCTCGGCGGCGGGCAGCACGAGCTGACCTTCGCCGACGGGTCGGCCGTGACCACCAGCCTCCTCGTCGGTGCCGACGGCGCCTGGTCGAAGATCCGCCCGCTGCTGTCCGACGCCAAGCCGGAGTACGTCGGCACCACGTTCATCGAGACGTATCTGTACGACGCCGACGAGCGGCACCCCGCGACGGCTGAAGCGGTCGGCGGCGGCGCCATGTACGCGCTTACCCCCGGGAAGGGGATCGTTGCGCACCGTGAGGCGGGGGGCATCCTTCACACGTACGTCGAGCTGAACCGCCCCGCCGAGTGGGTCGCCAGCATCGACTTCACCGACGCCGCCGCCGCGACTGCCCGGATCCTGGCCGAATTCGACGGGTGGGCGCCGGAGCTCACCGCGCTGATCACCGACGGCGAGACCGCGCCGATCCCGCGCATGATCTACGCACTCCCGGACGGACACCGATGGGACCGCGTACCCGGGGTGACGCTCCTCGGGGATGCCGCGCACCTGATGCCGCCGTCCGGCGAGGGCGCGAACCTGGCGATGTTCGACGGTGCCGAGCTCGGGAAGGCGATCGCCGCGCACCCCGGCGACACCGAAGCGGCACTTACCGCCTACGAAGGGGCCATGTTTCCCCGCAGCGAGTCGGAAGCCGCGGACGCGCACCTGATCCTGGAGCTCTGCCTCGGCGACCGCGCACCGTTCGGACTCATCGACTTCTTCACCGGCGCGTCCGGGGAGGAGCACGAAGGAGCCGCGCAGTCCTGATCCACACCGCCGACGGCCTGTCAGCCGGAGCACCCTGTACGCGCACATGGACGTGATTAACGCACCGGCGCGGACCAGGAGTGAACCTTTGACGGCACCCAGGTAGTCATGTCAGTCAACGCGTCGAGCTGACCGGAGGTGCGGTGGACGCCGAGGTCGAGCACTTTGCGCACTTTGTCGAGGCGCGCGAACGCGCGCTCCAGCGGACGGCGTGGCTGCTGACGGGGGACTGGGCCCTGGCTGAGGACCTGGTCCAGACCGCGCTGGCCCGGTCATGGCCGCGCTGGGAACGGATCAGGCGTCGCGACGATCCGGAGCTCTACGTGCGCCGGGTGATGGTCAATACGTGGTCCACCTGGAGCCGGCGCCGGTGGCGGGGTGAGCGGGCCTCGGCGGCCGTGCCGGACAGCCCGGCGCCCGGCGACCTGGCCGGCGAGCTGGCCGCCCGGCTGGCGGTGCGCAGCGCGCTGGGGTCGCTGACCCACCGCCAGCGCGCGGTCCTGGTCCTGCGGGTCTTCGACGACCTGCCCGAGTCGCAGGTGGCCCAGGTGATGAACTGCGCGGTCGGCACGGTCAAGAGCACGATGGCGCGGGCGCTGGCCAAGCTGCGCGAAGATCCCCGGCTGGCTGAGCTGATGGAGCAGGAGGCGCGGTGAGCGAGACCAGCAGGCAGCTGCGTGACCTCCTGGAGGCGGCCGTCGGTGAACCGCCGCGCACGGTGACCGTCCAGGCAGTGCGCCGCCGGGTGACCCGCCGCCGGATCATCGAGTCCGTGGCCGCCGCGATCGTGGCCGTGCTTGTCACCGGTCTCGGCGTGGCCGTCGCCGTCCGGGCCAGCGGCTCTGGCCAGGCGAGCGGGCCCCGGCCGCCGGCTGGCGTGCCCCGGTACTACGTCGAGCAGGGGTTCCGGAACGCGCCCCCGGCCGTGACCGTGATCCGGGCCACGGCGACGGGCGCGGTGACCGCCACGGTGCACTGCCCCGCGGGGGCCTCCATCCTCGGCAGTGGGATTGCCGCCGCCAGCCACCGGACGTTCTTCCTGGTCTGTGAGGAGCAAACCGGGCCGCGTAACGATCCCCAGGTCACCGGCTCCAGGATCTACCGCTTTCACCTCACGGCGACGGGCCGGATCGCCCGCTACACGCTGATGCCGGGCGGGTCGCTGGACGGGCTCAGTGTCCGCGAGGTGACGGCCTCGGCCGACGGCGCGGAGGTCGCGGTGACCACCAGCCCGGCCGGGCCGGTGAATTCCTCGGTATCGCCCAACATCATGGTGATCAACACCAGGACCGGGACCCGGGCCCTGTGGCACGGTAGCCCGGCCGTCCCCGGGAAAATGGCGCTGAGCGCCGGCGACCCGTCACTGACGGCGGATGGGCGTGAACTGGTGTACCTCGCCACACCGCGGTGCATCCGGGGGCACTGCCAGCCCACGGGCAACGGCCAGGAGGTCCGGGCGCTCAGCCCCGCGGCCGCGGGCGGGCAGCTGAGCAGCAGCCGGCTCCTGGCCCGGCAGTCCGCCCTCGTGCCGCTGGCTTCGGGGTACCTCGACGGCGCCCTGGTGAGCGCCAATGGCTCGAGCGTATTTGTGCTGGAGATGAACAGCCCGCCCCGGGGAGGCAGCACCACCGTGTCGGTGGTCAAGGTCTCGGCCGCCACGGGCCGGCCGTTGCGGGTGGTCTACCGGGTGCCGACCGGCAACGGCTTCTCGTTCCGCTTCTTCAGCGCGGACCCGTTCCGCCGTTACCTGCTCCTCGATGCCGGCCCGCCCAGCGGGGCGATGCCTAACGGCTGGATTTATCACCGGCACCTGCTCCCGCTGAGTCCCAGGGACGGCACTAACGTGTTTTACGAAACCTGGTAGGAATTCCAGGCGGGAGGTCCCTGGCCGCGGTGCAGGGCTGGCGTTCAGTCGAGGAACTGTGCGGCCTGGCCGGCGTCGACGCCCCGATCGTCTCCACTGAGAACACGCTCACCTAGCCAGGTGCCTCGGGTGCCCCGCCGGCCGCCCCAGTACGTTGTGGGGATGACAGCGGATGAGCCAGGGAAGACGCCCGGGCCGCAGGAGCCAGATCCTCACCGCGGGCATCATCGGCGGCGTGGCCGGGGCGGCCCTCACCGGTCACCGGGGGGCTCGGGCGGCCGGGCTGGGCGCGGTCGCCGGGGCGGCGGTGCTGGCCGCGTCCGAGGCGGTGGCCCGGGCCCAGCAGCGCCCGGGGGAGATCCCGCCGCTGTGGTCGCGGATCGCGACCAGCGCCGCACTGGTTGCCCCGCTGGGATGGGCCGCGGGGCGGCTCAGGCCCCGCAAGCCCCTCAAGCCCGTGGAGGTCGGCGCGGCCACCGGGGCGCTCGGCGGGCTGCTGGGCGTCCGGCCGCAGAAGGTACTGCTCGGGCCGCTGTTCGGCGCCGCGGTGGGCGGGGCGCTCGGAGCGAGGCGGGGAACCGTTCCCGCCGGCCGTGGTAGCCAGCGCCACGATGCTGGCCTACCGGGTCACGTCGTCACTGGTGTTCCGGGACGCGCAGGTCAGCCTGCTGGCCGAGCGGGTGCGGGCCGAGGACGTGCCGTTCGTGGTGCCCCGGGAAGCCCGGTCCCGGTACGTCGGCACCGGCTATATCCGTGAGCTGGCCGAACAGCTCGGCGGGCGCTACACCGCGGACGCGCCCGATGTCGGCATCGTCGCCTCGGTGGACGATCTGGCCGGCCCGCAGTTCGACCCGGCCGGTGTTGACCCGCTGGTCCGCGAGTTCTACGAGCACACCACCCGGTTCGCCCTCGACATCGTGCCGGAGTGGCGGCTGTGGGTCCGCCCGGGCTACCTGCTCTACCGGACCCTGGTCGCCCGGCCGCTGGGGCAGGCCAATGTGCCGATGAACCAGCGTGAGACCCAGCGGGGCATCCGCAGCCGGATCGACACGATCATCCTGCCCGGGGCCGGTGACGACCCCGGCGACGAGACCCCGACGGTCCGCGGCTGGATCCGGTCGTTCACCGACACCGACGAGCCGATCTACGTCGGCATCTACACCACCTACCGGCACGGCGGCCGCGGGTACGTCAGCGTCGGCTTCCCGGTGCCGCAGGGCAGTTTCACGGCGACGCTGCTGCCGCAGGCCCGGCCCGGCGGGGGCCTGATCCTGACCAGCCGCAGCGACCTGGACCAGCCGGGTCACTACCTGGCTTACATCGACCCGGACAGCCGCGACCTCACGGTGCTGGCCGTCCGCGGCTTCGCCGAGCAACTCGACGTGTACCTGCAGGACGGCGAACTGCGGGCCGACCACGCCTTCTCGGTCTTCGGTTTCCCGTTCCTGGTCCTGCACTACCGCATGTCCCGCAAACTTTCCGGGGCCACCGCCCCGCCGTCTTAGGAGAAGTCGCCGCCCCCGCCGCCGAAGTCGCCCCCGCCGAAGTCTCCGCCCCCGCCGCCGAAGTCCCCGCCCCCGAAATCGCCCCCGCCGAAGTCCCCGCCGCCGTAATCACCGCCGTTGCCGGGGTCCCCGTCCCCGAAGTTCCCGTCGCCGTAGCCCGGGTCGCCGAAGTAACCGCCGTACCCGAACCCAGGGGAGAGCGCCTCGCCCAGCAGGAACCCGGTGAACACGCCAGGGAAGAACCCGAAGCCGCCCCAGTAGGCGGGCGCGAACCCCGCGTTGACGTAGTTGACGGGCGTCCCGCCCACTTCCACCTTCCGCATGTCGGGCTCGATGCCCGCCTCCACCTTGCGCGCGTCGGCGGCGCAGGCCGGCACCTCGCGCGGCGGGCCCCCGTCGGGGGGTGTCCACAGCACGTCACGCACGGACATGCCGTGCCTGGGGTCGAAGAAGCACGAGGGACGCCGTGCGGGCTTCGCTTCCCCGGCGGCCAGGGCCCGGGCGCTGGCCAGGTGGTACTGGCCCTCGGCGATCGCCCGGCTCACCGCGCCCATGTCCTTCACGCTGCGCGCCGCGTCCAGGGCCGCGGTGCCGCGCTCGTAGGAGTTCAGCGCCGCGGCCTGCTCCGCGGCCGCCTCGGGGTGGCTGCGGATCGAGATGTCCGCGTCGTGATCGGTCACCCCGGAACTCAGCGCGATCAGGTCATCCTGCGCGGCCGCCTTGGCGTCCTTGAGTTCCTGCTGCCGGCGCCTGCGGATGGGCCGCCAGATGAAGAGGCCGCCGAGGACGGCCAGCAGGACGATGATGCCCGCGACGATCAGGACGGCGGTCAGCGCGCCCGACGACCCGCTGGACGTGCTGCCTCCCGAGCCGGTGGCCGTGCCCGGGGTGGCCTGCTGCTGCACGTCTTTCACGAACTCCGTCAGGGCGGCGACAGATGTTGCCGTCCGCCTGATGCTGCTGGACCACCTGGGTGGCGATGGACGCGGCGCCATGGCTGGGCAGCATCCCCTGGTTGTAGGCGCCGAAGTGCCGGAGCCGGCTGTCCAGGTAGCCCACCGTGAACTGGGAGTGCCCGCTGAGATCGCTGATGATCTGGCGCATCGCGCTGTTGTAGCCCGACGACCCGGACGGGGCGGCGACCACCCAGATGGGCTGCGAGCCGATCTGGCGGGACAGCTGAGCTTCCTGGCTCGCGGAGACCAGCGACCGGGCGCTGCCGCTCACGCAGACGTGCTGCTGGGCCAGGCACTGGGCGAGCGTGCTGGCGCTGGCCGGGGCCGCAAACAGCCCGAGCCCCGTGAACAGCAAGGCAGCGAGAACAAGCAGCCTCTTCATACCCCCGACCTCCTACCGCAGTGCGCCCCGGGTAAACACTAGGCAAAGACTAGGCGGTCGCAGGGAGCTCCGCCGTCGAGGACCCGCGGGCTGGTTCCCGGGCCAGCGCCCTAGAACCCCGCCGCCGGGGATGCCACCAGCTAGGCAAACGGGACCGGCCTGGGCGCGACAAGGGTGGCCACCCGCCGAAGTTCAGATGAATCGCGCCGCTGCCGGCCGCCGGCAGGGGACGGCGGGCGCTTGATCTCTTACGCTGGACCCGTGCTTGGACTCCCGGATGGTATCCGCGGCTGCCTGTTCGACCTCGATGGTGTGCTCACGCAGACCGCGAAGGTTCACGACGCCGCGTGGAAGCAGATGTTCGATGAATTCCTGCGTGCGCGGGCCAGCCAGTCCGGCCAGCCGTTCACGCCCTTTGACCCGGCCAGGGACTACGACGAGTACGTCGACGGGAAACCGCGGGCCGACGGCACCCGGTCGTTCCTGGAGTCCCGGGGCATCGAGCTGCCCGAGGGCAGCCCGGATGATCCCCCCGACGCGGAAACCGTCAACGGCCTGGGCAACCGGAAGAACGTCATCCTGCTGGAGATGATCCGCACCCAGGGGGTGGAGCCGTACGAGGGCTCGGTCCGCTACGTCCGGGCCGTCCGGGATGCCGGGCTGCGCCGCGCTGTCGTGTCGTCCAGCGCCAACGCCCACGACGTCCTGGTCGCCGCGGGCATCGACGACCTCTTCGAGGCCCGGATCGACGGGGTGACCGCGCAGAAGGAACATCTGCGCGGCAAGCCCGCCCCGGACACGTTCCTGGCCGGGGCGAAGGCCCTCGGGCTGGAACCGTCGGCCGCCGCGGTCTTCGAGGACGCCCTGGCCGGCGTGGAAGCCGGACGGGCAGGCCGGTTCGGCTACGTGGTGGGCGTGGACCGCGTCGGGCAGGCGGCCGCGCTGAAGGCCCATGGAGCGGACGTGGTCGTGACCGATCTCGCCGAACTGCTGGACCGTCCGTGATCCGCCAGTCGGCCTTCGCGGTCGAGCCCTGGTCCCTCCGGGAGACCACCCTGGACCAGGACCTGCTGGCCCAGACGGAGTCGGTGTTCGCGCTGTCCAACGGGCACCTGGGCTGGCGCGGCAACCTGGACGAGGGCGAGCCGCATGGCCTGCCGGGCACCTACCTCAACGGCGTGTTCGCGCTGCGGCCCCTGCCGTACGCCGAGGCGGGCTACGGGTTCCCGGAGTCCGGGCAGACGGTCATCAACGTGACGAACGGCAAGCTGATCCGGCTGTACGTCGACGACGAGCCCTTCGACATCCGCTACGGCGAGCTGCGGTCCCACGAGCGCATGCTCGACTTCCGGGCAGGAACGCTGAGCCGCACCGCGGAATGGGTCTCCCCGGCCGGGCAGGCAGTCCGTATCTCCTCGACCCGGCTGGTGTCGCTCACCCAGCGGGCCATCGGGGCGATCAGCTACGAGGTAGAACCGCTCGACGGCCCGGCGCGGATCTCGGTGCAGTCCGAGCTCCTCGCCAATGAGCAGCTCCCGGAGCGGGGCGGCGACCCGCGGGTGTCCGCGGTGCTGGATAACCCGCTGCTGTGCGAGTACCACTCCGGCGACGGAACGCGCGTCGTGGTCGTGCATACGACCGGGGCGAGCGGGCTCCGGGTCGGCGCGGCGATGGATCACCTGATCGACGGCTCGTCCGACATCAAGGTCCAGGTCGAGTCGCAGGCCTACACCGACGGCGGAGTGGTCACGGCCACCGCGCTGCTCCAGCCGGGCCAGAAGCTGCGCATGGTCAAGTACGTGGCGTACGGCTGGTCGGGTTCACGGACACTCCCGGCGGTCCGGGACCAGGTGTGGGCGGCGCTCAGCGCGGCCAAGCAGAGCGGGTGGGACGGCCTGGTCGCCGACCAGCGGGAATACCTCGACGATTTCTGGGACCGCGCCGACGTGGAGGTGGACGGGGACGCCGAGGTGCAGCAGGCGGTCCGCTTCGCCCTGTTCCACGTGCTCCAGGCGGGCGCCCGCGCCGAGACCCGGGCCATCCCGGCCAAGGGCCTCACCGGGCCCGGGTACGACGGGCACGCGTTCTGGGACACCGAGACGTACGTGCTGCCGCTGCTGAGCGTGACCACCCCGGACGCGGCCGCCAACGCCCTGCGGTGGCGGCACAGCACGCTGCCCATGGCTATCGAGCGGGCCAGCCAGCTCGGCCTGAAAGGCGCGGCGTTCCCGTGGCGGACGATCGCTGGCCAGGAGTGCTCGGGCTACTGGCCCGCCGGGACCGCCGCCTTCCACGTCAATGCGGACATCGCCAACGCGGTGATCCGGTACGTCGACCTGAGCGGGGACAAGGCCTTCGACCGGGGACCGGGGATAGAACTGCTGACCCACACGGCGCGGCTGTGGCGCTCCCTCGGCCACCACGACGCCCAGGGGCGCTTCCACATCGACGGGGTCACCGGCCCGGACGAATACAGCGCCCTGGCGAACAACAACGTCTACACGAACCTGATGGCCCAGCAGAACCTGGTGGCCGCCGCGGACGCGGCGAAGCGCTACCCGGACCGGGCCCGCGAGCTCGGCGTCAACCCGGAGGAATCGGCGGGCTGGCGGGACGCGGCCCAGGCCATGTCCATCCCGTACGACGAAGAGCAGGGCGTCCACCCCCAGGACGAGGGGTTCACCCGGCTCCAGGTCTGGGACTTCGCCGACACCACCCCGGAGCAGTATCCGCTGCTGCTGAACTTCACCTACTTCGACCTGTACCGCAAGCAGGTCGTCAAGCAGGCTGACCTGGTGCTGGCCATGGCACTGCGCGGCGACGCGTTCACCCCCGCGCAGAAACTCGCCAACTTCGACTACTACGAGCCGATGACGGTCCGGGACTCGTCGCTGTCCGCGTGCACGCAGGCGGTCATGGCCGCCGAGGTGGGGCATCTGGACCTGGCCTTCGACTACCTCGGCGAGGCCGCGCTGATGGACCTGCGCGACCTGGAGAACAACACGCGCGACGGCGTGCACATTGCCTCCCTGGCCGGCGCCTGGATGGCCCTGGTCGCCGGGTTCGGTGGCCTGCGCCACGAGGACGGAATGGTGAGCTTCGCGCCGCGGCTGCCCGAGGGGCTGAGCAGGCTCGCGTTCAGCCTGTTCCTCCGGGGCAGGCGCCTGCACGTCGAGGTGACCCACGCCGAAGCCCGCTATGTGCTGGACGACGGGGAGCCGCTGACGGTCATGCACCACGGCGTGCACCTGAATCTCAAGCCCGATAAGCCGGAGGTCCGCCCGATCTCCGCCGCGCCGGTCCGTCCGCGGCCGACCCAGCCGCCGGGCCGGGAACCCACCCACCGCCTGGGCGGCGAGCAGCCGAAGTAGCCAGGCGCCTCTGGACTGGTGCCCCGGCGCGGCGGCAGCTGGCAGACGGTCAGCCAGTCCCGGGCACGCTCTGATCAGCTCGGTCATCGCCGCGCCGACGCTGCGCATTCACGGTTGTCGCCAGATGAGCAGACGCCTGCAACACGCCGCCAATCCGGCTGTGCTGCCGCCTGTTACCGCCGGCTGAGGGTGACGTGGGTGACGCCGCTCAGGGCTGCTGGCGGCCTCAATCTGGAAGCGGTCCTCGAGCGCCTCCAGCCCATCCCAGAGCCGTTCCCCGCGGCCCAGCACGATGGGCACCACGACGATGTGCAGGTAGTCGATCAGGCCGGCGGCCAGGAACTCGCGGATAGTGGACGGCCCGCCGCCGATGCGGATATCCCGGCCAGCGGCGGCCTGGCGCGCCTGCGTAAGCGCCTGGGCCGGGCTGGCGTCGAGGAAGAGCAAACGTGGTGCCGCCGTTCATCTGGACTGGGGGCCGGGGATGGTGGGTGAGAACAAAGACCGGGGTGTGGAACGGCGGGTTGTCTCCCCACCATCCGTTCCACTCCGCGTCCGGCCAGGGGCCGTGGTGGGGGCCGAATTTGCCCCGGCCCATGATCTCCGCGCCGACGCCCGGGCACCAGGCGCTGGCCAAGGCGTCGTCGATGCCGGTGCTGCCACCGGGCTGGCCTTGCATGGCGTGGAACGTGCGGGTCGCGAAAAACCACTCGTGCAGCCGGGTTCCCGCGTGCCCGTACGGGGCGTCCAGGCTTTGCCCCTCGCCGGTTCCGAACCCATCCAGCGACACTGAGAAGTTGTGCACCCGGACTTGCGGCACAATGACCTCCTGACACGTTGCTTCACGGCGACCGGGACAGGTTGCCGCGTGCCCGCCACCAGTGAGGACGATCCGCCCGGCCCGAAGTCATCGCCAGTGCCTGGCCGCTGAGCGTCATGCGCCGCGGGTCACCGGCGAAGGCCACGATAACCCGGCCGATCCCTGCGGACGATCATGAAGCGCTAACGACTTTGCCGGGGCCCTGGGCAAGCACCGTTCGTTAGCCAGGGCCCGGGCCGGGCCGGGCGGCGCCCGGGAACCGGATCGAACCGGGACTGAACCGTTCCCGGGATCCTGGTCGTATCTATTGACGACCCGCCGCAGACGCGGGACAGCAGGACAGCCTTTCTCCGGCGGCCACACGGCCCAATGGCTGTATCGCAGCCGGAACAATGTCGCTCACGCTAGCTGGCGCGAAGCCGGTCTCCCGCGTGACGCCTTACGCTGAATTCCTGCCTCTTTCCGGCGGAAAATTAACTCGCCATCCGCGATGCCCGCGCTCGGCCGCCGCCAGCATGTGAATCTTTCGACTTTCTTAAATTTTTCCCGGCGAGAGTGAACCGCCGGAGGGAAGGGGGTCGTAACTCTACACAGAAGCAGCCAGGGCCACTGGCCCGAAGGAGGAGAAATGAGTACGTATTTCCCGCAGGAGCAGTCGCACCCGACCTACATGAACCAGCTCCAGCTGGTCCGGGCTTCCAATGGCCAGGCTGTGGCCGGAATGGTTCTCGGAATTCTCGCCGTCATTATCGAGTGGGGCGGCCTGCTCACCCTGGGACTGGCGGTGAGCGCGATCATCTGCGGCGCGATCGGCCTGGGCCGCAGTCGTGAGGCCGGGCTGGGCCACGGGCAGGCCGTGGCTGGGGTGACCCTCGGCATCATCGGCTGCGTCCTGTACCTGGTCTGGGGCCTGGTCTCGCTGGGACTGTTCCTGCTGGTTTAGCAGAAGACAGATGAATCGGCTGGCCCCGGCCTGCTGGAACCACAGCACCGGCCGGGGCCGCCCGGTTATCTGAAGCGAGCCGTTGTGCGAGTCCCGAATCCCCATGACCCGGGAATGAAAATCCCGGGCCATTGCCGTGCTCCATTTACCATGAGGCGTGTGCCGTGAACAGGACCCAGCTCAGGTCGGCCTACCTGGCTCTGATGACCATGTTTGCGCTGCCCCTGCTGGTCAGTGTAATCAGCGCCCAGATGAGCCGGGCCGTCACGAGTTACGGGAAGCATGACTGGGCGTACTTCGTTGCCGCCGAATTGCTCGTTGCGGGAGCGCTGGTCCGAAACGAAATCCGCTCCCGTCCGCCGGCCGCCCTGGCCGAGGTGGCTGACCGGCTGGCGCGGGCCATGGCCGCGCAATGGAGCGCGGAGGCCGCCGCCAGGAAGATTAACGATCCCGTGACGCTGGCCGTCCCGTGGCGGGTGGAATGGGACCCCGCCGGGGACATGGCCGTCGGTGCCGCAGAGATGTCGTCGATAGATGAGCTGTTCTCCTCGATACCGGCCCGGCGCCTGATCGTGCTGGGCGAGTCCCGGCGCGGGGAAGACAGCGGTGCTGCTCGATCTGGTCCTGAAGCTGCTACTCCGGCAGGACCGCGAAACAGGCTGGGCTCAGCGTGGCCGCAGCGACCGGATCGTTCCGGTACTGTTCCCGCTCTCGTCGTGGAGTCCCGACCAGGCGTTGCACGACTGGCTGGTGGACCAGCTGGAGATCGAGTACCCGGAGCTCCGGACTCCGGAGCGCGACGGTCGTGACTCGCCGACCCGGGCGCGGGCGCTGGTAGAGCACGACCTGATCCTCCCGGTACTCGACGGGTTCGACGAGATCGCCGGGTCGCAGCGGGTCCTGGCGCTCGAGAGGATCCGCGAGGCGCTGCACTACAGCTCCATGGGAATCGTGATCTCCAGCCGGGATGAGGAGTTCCGCGCCGCAGCTGAAGCCGCCGCCGCCGAAGCAGGTGCCGTGCCCGATGCCGTCGTGGTGGCGCTGGAGGATGTGAGCGCTGACGCGGCAGCCTGTTACCTGGACCCGGGTCGAAGAGGGCGGTGGACGGACGTCTTCGCGGAACTCGGCCAGAACTCCCCGGTGGGTGGCGCGCTGCGGACCCCCCTGATGATCAGCCTGGCCTACGCCGTCTACAACCGCCGCCCGTCTCGCCGGTCCCGGGCCGCCCTGCCGGATCCGGGCCAGCTCCTCACGTTCACCTCGGAGGAGGAAGTCCGCTCCCATCTCTTCGACGCCTTCATCCCGGCCGTGTACCGTGACCGGCCCGACCGGGCCGGCTCAGCGGTGCGCTGGCTGACCTACCTGGCTCGGTACCTGAATGAGGGGCGGGATCCGCTGCGGCGGTCACGGCAGGAATCAGAGCCTGCAGCGCCCGCCATGGCAAGCCCGTGCCCGGCCGGGACCGATCTCGCCTGGTGGCGGTTGCGCCGTGCCGTCCCTCGCCCTCTCATCGGCATCAGCGTGGGCCTGCCCGCGGCGGTCGCGGTCGGGGTGGTCGCCGGCCTGACCCCCCGGCTCGGGTCCGGGCTGGGGCTCGGCACGATCGCGGGCTTCACCGCCGGGGCGGCACCGTGGGTGCTCCGGCACCGGAGCTGGCGGGTGCCACCGTCACCGGACAGCGTCGGCGCCGGCATGGCCGGGGGGTTCGCCGGTAGCCTTCTCGGAGCCGCAGTGGCCGGGCTGGCGCTCTGGGCCACCGGGCATGGCCAGGTCACCACCGGCCTGATGGGGTCGCTGGGAGTGGGCATCGGCGTCGGCGTGTGCCACGGGCTCCGCCGCGGCATCCCGGGGGCCGTGGTCGGCGGCGCGGTGGTGGCCCTCACGGCCGGTACCGGGGCCGGGATTCCGGCCGGAGTGCTGGACGGCCTGGGGGCCTGGCTGGCGGCGGCGGTCACCGTCGAGACCATCTGCCTGTCCGAACCCTCCCGGGGCGTGCGCGGCCTGGGCTGGTCGCGAGCCGGCGTTCTCGTCGGGGCCACGGCTGGCATCGGGATCGGCCTGCTCGCCGGGCCGGTGGCCGGGCTGGTCGCCGGACTGATCGGCGGATTCGCCGCTGGCTTGCGGGGCACGCCGGCCGACCTGGAGGAGGGGGATGCCGCCTGCGGCCCGGCCGGGCTGCTGGCCCGCGACCGGGGCACCTGGTGGCTCATCGCCCTCGTGGGCGGGGGAGCGTTCGGGCTGGGAGCGGGGATGGGTGTCCAGGTCGCCGGGGTGGGCCTGGCGGCCGGCCTCACCGTGGGGCTCATCGCGGCGTCCATCCAGGCCGCCTGGCTCCCGTTTACGATTGCGCGGTGCTGGCTGGCCGGCACGGGGCGGCTGCCCCTCAGGCTGATGTCCTTCCTGGGCGACGCGCAGCGGCGCGGCGTTCTGCGCCAGGTGGGGGGCGTCTACCAGTTCCGCCACCTCGACCTGCAGAACCGCCTGGCCGGCCAGGGTGGCGCCACGGCATCCCCGGACCCACCCGCTGACCTGCGTCCCCACGTTACGGGCGGCGACCCGGAGCCGTCCCTGCCCGGGTAGGAGCCCGCGGCCCGCGGGCCGCTTGGTCAAAGCCCAGTTTTGGTTGCACCAACGCCGGGCACCCTTGCATCAACATAGTGAGACAAGTCGGCCTACTGCTGGTACCCGCGCCAACCCAGTGAGGCCGACGTGACCAGGCCCTTGCCCCGGCCGAAAACGCCGGGGACACATGTGAACCGTTCGGCGGGTGAACGTCGTAAGAACCTGGTTGGGGGGACACCACGGTGTCGGTGACCGATGCTGAGAACCGTAGCGCTGCCGAAGAGGCGGAGCTGGTAGCGCAGATAGCCGCCGGGGACGTGGAAGGCCCGGCGACCGAGCTCTACCGGAGGTATGGAAGGCGCCTGTACCGCTTCGGGATGCAGGCGCTCGGGAACGATGGACTGGCTGAGGAAATGGTTCAGGAGTGCTTCGTCAGGCTATGGCGGACCGCCGGGCGCTTCGACCCGGCGCGGGCCAACGTGGGCACGTACCTGTTTGTCATCGCCCGGAGCATCGCCCTGGACCTCCGCAAGCGCCCTTCGTCGCGGGAGCTACTCCCGCTGGAGGAGGTCTACTCCCCGCCTCAGTTCGACACAGTGGAGCAGATCCTGGACAGCCTGATCATGCGTGAAGCCCTCGACACGCTCAGCCAGGCGCACCGGCAGGTCATCCGCCTCGCTCATGACCAGGATCTGACGCAGTCCCAGATCGCTGAGCGGCTCGGCCTCCCGTTAGGCACGGTGAAGACACGGATGTTCCACGCGATGCGGGCTCTGCGGGCCGCTCTGGACGAGCGAGGTTTCCATGCCGCCTGACGCGAGTAACCCTGAACTGGCTCATGCCGACGTAGCCGGCTGGGCCCTGGGCGCCCTGGATCCGGCGGACGCTGAGGCGTTCGGACTCCATCTAGCGGAGTGCGCTGAGTGCCAGGCGGATGTGGCTGGGTTCGACGCCCTGACCCGGGCCCTGAACTCCCCGGCTCCCGCCGTCGAGCCGCCGGCTGACCTCGAGGCCATGACCCTGGCCAGCGTCCAGCACGCGATCATGACCTCTGGCCAGCGCGACCAGGCCAAGACGGTCCAGACCGCCGTCATGACGGCCACGGCAGCCCGGGAAGCCCCCCGTGTCGCCAGCGTCCAGAACGCGGTGCACGAGGCTAAGCGGGCCGACCGCCTGTCCCATCCGGCGCCCGCGAGAATGTCGAGGTGGTGGCACTGGCACTGGAACTTTCCCGCCCTCCTAGCTGCCGCGTGCGGCGCCGCCGCCGCGGTGATCGCCATGGTCGTGGTCCAGCAGGCCGGCCAGATCGGGTCCGCTGCCGCCCTCGCAAAATTTTCCATGGACGCGCAGGGCAGTCCTGCTACGGGCACGGTGCTCGTCTATCGGGGCTCCAACGGGTACCGGCTGGACGCCACGTTCACCCACCTGCCCCGCCTGAAGGGCGGGGAGTATTACGAGTGCTGGTATCTGAAGTCGGCCAGCGACCCGGGCTCGGAAGCGATTACGGCGGGCTCGTTCATCTCGGGGCACGACGGGAGCGGGACCTTTCCCATGACCAGTGCCGCCAATCCCCGCGCCTACAAAGTCATGGAGATCGCCATCCAGCATCCGGGTGGTCCCGCCACACCCGGTGACGTCATCCTCAGGGGGTTCGCTCACCCCCTGTGATGCGCCCGACTGGACGCCGGGACCCTAGGCGCAGGCTGGCGTTCACCAGCGACGTGCACGAGCTGCGAAGGATCACCCACCTGCCACCTGCCGCCAGCGCGATCGGGGCACCGGTGCGGTCTGGTTCGAGCCGTGGGCATGAGGGCGACCGCGCCTCACGCACCGCCATCTCGCCCCGGGCCGCCTGCGGCCTGCCGTGGCCCCTGTTTCACGGCCGTCGTCGGTAACCGTGGCGAGATCGTCCTACGGCGACGCTACGCCAGGGGATCGGCCCAGCGTAAGGGCCAATACGGGACAAAAGCCCCAGACCAATTTAGGCTTGAGGGGTGGACATCCACATCAGCCTCGAGGGCCGGCGGGACCTCGCGGGCCAGATCTACCGCCAGTTCCGCGACGCCATCCTGGACGGGCGCCTGAAGGCCGGCCAGACCTTGCCGCCGAGCCGTGAGCTGGCCCGGCGGCTCGCCGTGTCACGTAACACCGTCGGCGTCGCCTACGACCGGCTCATCGGCGAAGGATTCATCGAGACCAGGATCGGTGCAGGCACCTACGTCTGCGAGCACAGCGGGGCCCCGGCCCGCCCTGGGCCGCAGCTGGCCAGCCAAGAACTCCATCAGCATCCGCGATGGAGTATCCCGGCCCCGCGGTGGAACGCGGTGGGGAGGCCTCCGGCCCGCGCCACCACGACGTATGACTTCCGCGTGGGCGTGCCCGACGTGGCGCTCTTCCCTTTCGAGACCTGGCGGCGCTTCGTGTCCCGGGAACTGCGGCTATCGGCCGTGAAGACCGCGGCCTACGGGGAGAGCGCCGGCCATGAGGGCCTGCGCGCCGCGATCGCCCGCCACGTCGGGGTCTCACGGGGGGTCAAGGCGGACGCGGATGCGGTCATCGTCACCAGCGGCGCCCAGCAAGCCATTGACCTGATCGCGCGAGGGCTCCTGGAGCCGGGGGACCGGGTAGCCGTTGAGGAGCCTGGCTATCCTCCGCCCCGGCTGCTGATGCACTCTCTGGGTGCGCGGGTGATTCCGGTCCGCGTCGATAGCCAGGGCCTGGTCGTCGAAGACCTCCCGGACGACGCCAGGCTCATCTATGTCTCGCCTGCCCATCAGTTCCCGCTCGGCATGCCCATGTCGCTGCCTCGGCGGATAGAACTTCTGGCCTGGGCTGGTGAGCACGATGCCGCGATCATCGAGGACGACTACGACAGCGAGTTCCGCTTCGGCGGGCGTCCCGCCCCGACGCTGTCCGCGCTGGACACGCAGGGGCGGGTCCTGTACGTCGGCACGTTCTCCAAAACCATGCTGCCGGCGATCCGGCTCGGTTTCGTCATCGCACCGAAGTCGGTCCGGCGGGCCCTGAGGCTGGCCAAGTACGTATCGGACCTGCACAGCCCGCTGGCCACTCAGGCGGCGCTCGCGCACTTCATCGATGAAGGCCTGCTTGCGCGTCATATCCGCAAGATGCGCAGCGAATACATGAGCCGCCACGAACGCGTGCTCGAGGTCCTGGCCGGGCAGGGCGACTGGCTTCGCCCGATCGAATCGGCGGCGGGAATGCACCTCACCGCGCTGCTGCCCCGGGGCAGGCACCTGTCACCCGGGGACGTGCTGGAGCGAACCGACGGCTCGGGGGTCGCGGTCAACGCGCTGGCCGCGTTCTACGCAGCCAACGTCACCGAGTCTGGCCTGGTCCTCGGTTACGGCGGCATTCCCCTGCATCAGATCGAGGACGGGCTGCAGCTACTGCGGCGCCTGCTGAACTGCTCGTAGCCGGCCGCCTCCGGGTGATTCCCCGGCCCGGGTCGACCCGGCACCCGGCCACGCCGTCAGGACTCCAGGTACCTGATCGTGGCCAGCACGCGGCGGTTGTCGTTCGTGGATTCGGGGAGGCCGAGCTTGGCGAAGATGCTGGCCACATGCTTCTCGACCACGCGGGGAGAGATGGTGAACGCGCTGGCGATGGCGATGTTCGAGCGTCCCTGGGCCACCAGGGAGAGGACTTCGCGTTCCCGGGGCGTGAGGCTGGCCAGCGTGTCCCCGCGGCGGCTGGCCCGCAGGAGATGCCGGACGACTTCCGGATCGAGCACGGTGCCGCCCGCGGCCACCCGGGTGATCGCGTCGATGAAGTCGCTGACGTCGGCGACCCGGTCCTTCAGCAGGTAGCCGACGCCTTCCGGGGCGCCGGCCAGGAGGTCCGCGGCGGACTGGGTCTCGATGTACTGGGAGAACACGAGCACGCCGACCCCAGGATGCTCCTGGCGGATCGACTGGGCGGCACGCAGTCCCTCGTCGGTGTGGGTAGGCGGCATGCGCACATCGATGATGGCGACGTCCGGCCGGCAGGCGGCGACCGCCTGGCGCAGTGACTCCCCGTCGGCCACCGCGGCCACGACGTCGTGACCGCGCCGGGTGAGGGTCTGGGTCAGGCCGTCCCGCATGATCGCGGCGTCTTCGGCGATCACGAGGCGCAGGCCGGCGGCCATCAGGCGTGCCTCGGCAGCTCGATCGTGATGATGGTCGGGCCACCGGGCGGGCTGTTCACGTCCAGCTGGCCGTCAACCGTCTGCACCCGTTCGAGCAGCCCGGCGAGCCCGCCCCCCGGAGCGAGGTGAGCACCACCCGTGCCGTCGTCGGTCACGGTCACCAGCACCTTGCCGGGCCCGTCGCTGACGGTGATGGCCGCCTGGCTGGCCGAACTGTGCTTGGCCACGTTGGCCAGGAGTTCGGCCGCGCAAAAGTATGCGATGGCCTCGATGGCCGGTGATGGCCATGCGATGGCGCTGGCCGTCAGCCTGACCGGTACCGCGCTCGTCTCCGCCAGGCTGGACAGCGCGGCCTCCAGGCCACGGTCGAGCACCGGCGGGTGAATGCCCCGGGCGAGATCCCGCAGTTCGGTGAGGGTTTCCTTGGCGTTGGCGTGGGCCGTGCCGACCAGCTTGCGCATCCGCTCACCGTCATCGTCACTATCTCCGATAACGGTTTGTTCGAGGTTCTCCTTGATCTCCCCGAGGGTCATCGCCAGGGCGGTGAGCCGGACCTGGGCCCCGTCGTGCAGATCACGCTCGATCCGGCGAAGCCGGGCCGCCGACTCGTCGACCGCGCGGGCCCGTCGTTCCTGCAGTTCGCGGGCCCGCTCGGCCGCGGCGGCGATCCGCGCCTGCGCATCGCGCTCAGCTTCCAGGCGGGCCGCGCGTTCCTCGACCGCCGCATACTTCGCGCGGCGGTAACGGTAGGCCACCGAGTCACCGAGCACCCAGGCGGTCAGGGCCACGCCGGCGAGGCCGGCCGCCGCCGCGACCACGCCCCCGGGAGGGGCCGTCCCCGCCGGGGCCCAGCGGGTGATGGCTACGGCGGAGCCGACCAGGCAGAGCACCAGGCCGGGGATGGAGATCCGCCGGGGCCGGTAGGCGGCCAGCGTGTACAGCAGGACCGGGATGGCCAGGTCGGTCATCGTGGGCTGGAGGGCGGCGACCGGCGGGGGTGCCCCGGTCTGCAGGCCGAAGGCGAGCTGCGCGGCGCCGATCGCCGCCGCGGCCGCGAACGCCGCCACCGGCCACCGCCTGCGCACCACGACGGTGGCAGCGAGCAGGGCGGTGACCAGCCGGCCGGCGGCCACCACCTGGGGAGGGCCAACGATGGCCTGCTGAGCGCTCAGTGCGAACAGGACCAGGGCCAGCAGGCCATCCGCCTGCCACGGATGCCCGCGCAGCCAGGACCGCACTCTGGGCATGGGCCAAGGGTATGCACGTCCCGGCGTCCCGCGGTCGCCGGCTGCCGCCCCGGCCTGATCGTCATGGCCTAACCGACCGAATACGGTCCCGTGGCCGGCCAGCACGATGACCTGCCACTGGAAGGCGGCGGCCGGCTGGCACGGCTTCTTTTCGACCTCATCCGCCGTCATGGTGAGGCGGAAGCTGCCGGTGATTCCCCGGTACGCGCCGGTGCCCGAGCCGGCCACGATCGGCGCGGCCGACGTGACGTTCATGTAGTCCGAGCAGGTGCGGGGGTAGATCGGCTCGTGGCTGGCGGCCTGGACGAACTTACGGTCGATATCCGCGATGCTGAGCCGGAACGATCCGGCGGTCAGCTTCAGTTCCAGGTCACTGCTGTGCGACGGGTCAACCGTGCCGTCGGGGTGCACGGTGACGGCCGGGCCGTAATCGCCGACCGCTCCGGTGACGACCGCCCGGAAGTCAGGGCCGTCGCTGTTGATGCTGTACACCATGATGTTGGCCTTGCCGCTGACCGGCGCGACGGTGGTGGCGCTGGCTTCCGTGGCCTTCGTCGTCTTTGTCGCGGTCGCCTTGGTGCCTGGGCTCGCACTTGCCTTCGGGCCCGGCGCGCAGCCCGTCAGCGCGAGCACGCCGGCCAGCACGGCGGCAGCGGCGGCGGGGGCGGAGCCCGCGCGGAACAGCCGGTTCTTGGGCATGACAGTCCTCTTTCGTCAGGGTCAGCGGTCAGGCGTCGCGGGTGCGGAACAGCAGCGCGCCGACGATGAGCAGGATCACCGTGTAGGCGCCGAACACGGCGAACTCGCCCCAGGCGGAGAACACGTGCGCGGGGCGCCTGACGCTGGGTACTGGTGATCGCGTTCGTGACGTCCCCGCCCGGCAGCCACCGCGCCACGTCCGCGTACCAGGTACCCGGCAGCGCCTTGGCGAGCTGCGGCACCAGGAACAGCAGCCCGAAGGCCAGGGTGAGCGCCCCCGCCGTGCTCCGCACGATCGCGCCGAGGCCGAACGCGAACAGGCCGGACATCACGACGTACAGGGCCGTGGCCAGTACGGCGCGCAGCACGCCCGGCTGGCCCAGCGTCGCGGCCATGTGCGTGCTGCGCAGCAGGTACTGGCCGGTGAAGAACGCGGCGAAGCTCGTGATGACCGCGGCCACCAGGGTCACCGCCACCAGGACCAGGGCCTTGGCGCCGTAGACGAGTCCGCGCCTGGGCATGACCGTCAGCGACGTGCGGATCATGCCGGTCGAGTACTCCGACGTGATCGTGAGGGTGCCCAGGACCACGACGATGAGCTGGCCGAGCAGGGCCAGCCCGACGATGCTGGCCTGGGTCGGGTCGAAACCCGCCCGGACCACTGCTGGTGTCTGCGCCCAGTGCGCGGCCGTCCCCGCGCAGTCCGCGACCGTCCAGGCCAGGCCGGCCAGCACGAGCAGGGCCAGCGTCCAGTAGGTGGAGCGCACTGAACGGATCTTGGTGAGTTCGGACCGAAGTGTGCCTCCCCGGCTGGCCCGGTACGTGCCGGCGGGTGCCGTCCGCGAACCGGCGGGGCTCATCGTGGCTGAGGTCATGTCAGGTCTCCATTCCGCTCGGGCCGGCAGGCGGCCGGCGGGCTGCTCCGCGTGGTAATCCACGCTGCTGGCGGTCAGTTCCATGAAGGCGTGCTCCAGCGAGGCCCGGGACGCCGAGAGGTGGTGCAGGCGGATGCCGTTGGCGAACGCGATGTCGCCGATCTGTTCCTCGGTGAGCCCGCTCACGTCGAGTTCGCCCAGGCGGCCGGGGCGGCCATCCGGGCCGGCTGCGGAGGGGCCGCCCGCGGCGGGGCCGGCTGCCGGGGGGCCGGTGATCCGCGCCCCCGCGTCCGCGACGGCTCTGGCCAGCAGATCCGGCTCCGGCGTCCGGACCCGGACGGTGTGGCCGGAACTGCGGGCGATGAACTCAGCCATGCTGCAATCCGCGATGAGCCGGCCCCGCCCGATCACGATCAGGTGGTCGGCGGTGTTCTCCATCTCCGACATCAGGTGGCTGGAGACGAACACCGTGCGGCCCTCGGCCGCCAGCGACTTCATCAGGGTGCGGATCCACAGGATGCCCTCCGGATCCAGCCCGTTGACCGGCTCGTCGAACATCAGGATCTCCGGGTCCCCGAGCAGCGCCGCGGCGATGCCGAGCCGCTGGCTCATGCCGAGGGAGAAGCTCTTGGACCGCTTCCGGCCCACGCCGGCCAGCCCGACCATGCCGAGGACCTCGTCGACCCGGCTCGCGGGGATCCGGTTGGTCTGGGCCAGGCACAGCAGGTGGTTGCGGGCGCTGCGGCCGCCGTGCACGGCCCGGGCCTCGAGCAGCGCGCCGACCTCGTGCATCGGGGCGGGGGATTGCTGGTGCGGCCGGCCGTCGATGGTGACGATCCCCGCGCTGGGATAGTCCAGGCCGAGGATCAGCCGCATCGTCGTGGTCTTGCCGGCGCCGTTCGGGCCGAGGAAACCGGTCACGACACCGCGGCGGAGCCGGAAGCTGAGATCACTGACCGCAGCGGTGGAGCCGTATCGCTTGGTGAGGCCGTCAACGGCAATCATTGCGCACTACTCCCTGGTCAGCCTGCTTGCGTCAGCCGTAACGCTACGGAGGCGCCGCAGTCAGCGGCAGCAGGCCAGCACCCAACTTGGGCTGGGTGATTCCACCCATCCCGGTCGCGGGCTGCGACGAGGGGATCTGCGCACTAATCCTGGTTCTAACGTGGCGTGGTGTCCCCGTCCGCGCGCACGGTAAAGGCCTCCCCGACGAACTGTTCGCCGTGCTCGGTTCCCTCATATCTGGAGAGATCCTCGTCGATTCCGACCAGCCGCAGGACTTGTCCTCCCGGGGCCTGGAAGTAGAGGTGCGGATCCGGCACGTCAAGGACCCTGACACCGAAGGCGACAATTTCCCGCCTCAATTCCTCGACGTTGTCGGCCTTCAGTTCCAGGTAGATCGCTTTTGAAAAGCCGCTCTCATCCAGGACGGCGTCCTCGTCCTCGTAGAGAAACGCTAGATAGAAGTTGTCTCCCATGCGGAAGTCGTCTTTCTGATCACCCTCTCGCATGATCGTGCAACCCAGGACATCACGATAAAATTGACGGATCCTGCCCTGTTCCGCCCGGGGGACCCGGACTGCCGAGTGGTTTCCGAAAACGACCCTTGCCATGATCACTCCTTGCCTGGGATGCAGCCGGTCCGGTGTCGATAACTAGACACCGCTTCGTTCTCGATGTGGGCGGTCGCCGCCGGATCTGGCCAGGAGACGGCCTCACTGCGGCCGCGGCTAGCGCCAGGGTGCCGGCCGCGTTATCCGGCTGCGGGCTGGCCATCCGGGCCAGTGGCGCGGTAGGCGGACACGATCAGGGCGGCGACAGCATCCAGGGGCAGTGCGGTGCTGTCGATGTGCAGGTGGAACAGGTCGGGGTCGTCGATATCGGCCCGGTACAGCCGGCGGACGTAGTGCGCGCGGGCCCGGTCCACCTCAGGAAGCCGGTGCCGCGCGGTCGCCTCGTCGGTGTTCTCGATCCGGGCGGCCTGGGCGATACGCGCCTCGGGCGGCCCGAACAGCCGGACCCGCAGGACGCCCGGCTCGCCGTGGAACGCCGCCGCGCCAGCGCGCCCGAGGATGACCGCGCCGGACACCAGCGCGGCCCGCATGATGGCGTCGGCCTGCTCACGGAACAGCGCCCCATCACCAGGTGGCGCGGCCAGGTCGCGGGGCAGCGTATCGGTGCTGGTGGCGATCACCCCGGCGGCCAGCGGGACCAGCGCGCTGATGAAGCGATCGGGCAGGGAGCGGCGGGCGGCACCGCCTTCAGCCTCCTTGACCGACACGCGCAGCTGCGCCGCGACCCGCGAGCTGATCGCCCGGTCGAGCAGGGGCAGGCCCAGCAGCTTGGCCACGTGGGGGGCGACGACACTGCCGCCTGCGCCGTAGCCGGCCGAGATGGTGACACCAGGCATCGTGGGCTGCCTCCTCCTGCCGGGCGAAATGGCATGCGCAGCAGAACCTTACGGCGGCCGGGCAGGAATCAGTTAGTCCACGAACTGCTGGCCGCCGTCGATGTCGAACGTCGCGCCGGTGAGCGCGGTGTTGGTCATGATGTGGACGGCGAGCGCGGCAACGTCGGCGGGGCCGACGACGCGGCCGATGGGGAGCGTCGCCCGCAGCTCATCGCGGCGCTCCTCGAGCTGGTCTCCGAGCAGCGATGCCGACAACGGGGTGTCGACGAACCCGGCCGCGATGAGGTTGACGCGTACTGGCGCGAGCTCCAGCGCGAGGGTCGCCGTGAACGGAGGCAGGACGGCGGTGGCGGCGGAGAAGATCCCGTTGCCGTGGCTGATGCGCCGGCCGCCGGTGCCGCCCATGAGCAGCAGCGTGCCCCCCGGCCTCATCGTGCCGGCGGCGTTGCGTGCGACCTCGAGGACCTGCACCACGTGGCCGCTGAGCGCCTGGCTGACCTCGGCTGGGTCCATCTCGAGCAGGGGCCGGTAGCTCGGGCCGCCGGCCGTGACCATCACATGATCGATCGGTGCCGGCAGGTCCTGGAAGAACCGCTGCACGGACGCCGCGTCGTTGGCGTCGAAGGCCGCGGTGCGCTGCGCCCCGAGTTCCAGCGCCGCTTGCGTGAGCCGGTCCTGATTGCGGCCGGTGAGGATGACGTCGGCACCCTCAGCCCGGGCGCGCCGGGCTGTCTCGAGCCCGATGCCTGAGCTGCCGCCGATCAGGACGACGGTCTGCCCGGCCAGTTCCGGTTCGCGCCGGGCGGAAGCCGGAGTGGTGGCGCTGGTCATGATTCCTCCGATGGGTGGTGCCCGCGACGGCGAGTGCCGGGGTCAGACGACGATGTGCTTGACATCCGCCATGTAGCGCCCGGCGGCCGCGGAAGCCGCGTCCGGGGTGCTCCCACGCTCGCGGGCGTCCATGTACGCCGCGTACCAGTCCCACCAGTCATGCGGTGGGGCCACCGCCTCAAACGCGCCGTGATGGTCGGCCGTCTCATGCAGGAGCTCGGCTAGAGCCGCAATGTCCATCGGGCACACCCGTCCCTCTCCCTGTGAAGCCAGTGATTTCTGGTCGTGTCTGTGGCTCTTGTGATTTCGGTGGGCTGATGTCCACCGTCGTGTCACTCGTCGCTGAAGTCGATTCCCGGTACCAGCCAGCAGATAACCAGTGATTGCGGGGGAAAAGCGAGGTCATGACGGCGGGCACGCTTCCCGTGCCTTCGCCCGCGGCCGCGGGCGAGCGCGCCACCTAGGTCTGCGCGGTGCGCTGCTGGGCCTGGGTGATGGCCCAGGCGGCGTTGACCAGCCCGATGTGGCTGAGCGCCTGCGGGAAGTTGCCGATCATCTCGCCGGTGCGGGGATCGACCTCCTCCGCGAGCAGGCCGACATCGTTGATGGCGGCCAGGGCCCGCTCGAAGGTCGCGGTGGCTCCCTCGACCTCGCCGGCCAGTACCTGCGCCTGGGCCAGCCAGAACGTGCACAGCAGGAAAGTGCCCTCGTCGCCGGCCAGGCCGTCGTGGGCCAGGTAGCGGTACACCAGCCCGCGCTGGTCGGTCAGCCGTTGCGCGGTGGCGTCGATGGTCGCCTTCATCCGCGGGTCATCCCCGGGCAGGAACCCGGTGATGGCCAGCATCAGGGTCGACGCGTCGAGGTCCTCGCTGCCGAACGCCTGGGTGAAGGCCCCGGCCCGCTCGTTCCAGCCCCGCTCCAGGATGGCCGCCCGGATCTCGTCACGGGCGGCCGCCCAGTCGCTCACCCGGCCTTCGGCGCCGAGGTGGGGGGCGAGGGCGATCGCGCGGTCCAGCGCCACCCAGCACATCAGCTTGGAGTACAGGAAGTCCCGCGGCTCGCCGCGGATCTCCCAGATCCCCTGGTCCTTCTCCGGCCAGCGGCTGGCCGCGGTGTCGGCGGCCGCGGCCAGGAATCGCTGGGTCGCCGGGTCCAGCTCGCCGAGCTGGTCGACCAGCCGCTGGGCGGCGCCGAGCAGCTCACCATAGACGTCGAGTTGCCGCTGGAGCCACGCGCCGTTGCCGACCCGGACCGGCCGGCTGCCCCGCCAGCCGGCCAGCTGCGGCAGAACCCGCTCGGTCAGGTCCCGCTCGCCGCCGACCCCGAACATGATCTGCAGGTCCGCCCCGAGCTGCAGCTGGGAGGCGGCGGCGTCGGCCAGGAAGGCGAAGAACTTGTTCGCCTCGTCCGGGCAGGCCGCCACCCACAGCGCCTCCATGGTCAGGCTGGCGTCGCGCACCCAGGTGTAGCGGTAGTCCCAGTTCCGCTCGCCGCCGACGCTCTCCGGCAGCGACGTGGTCGGTGCCGCCACGATCGCCCCGGTCCGCGCGAAGGTCAGCGCCTGCAGCACCCGCCCGGAATGGTGCACCAGCTCCCGCCACGGCCCCTGGTAGTTCTGGTGAATCGCGGACCACGACCGCCAGCCCGCCATGGTGTCGTCGAGCCGGCCGGTGATCTCCGCCGCGGTCCACGGGGCTCGCGGCGGGTCGGCCAGCTGCCCGTGGCCGAGCGCGAACACGGCGGCCTGCCCGGCGGCCAGCCGGATCCGGGCGGTCGCGGTGGCGCCGTCCACGCTGAAGCTGGCCGAGGTGGACAAGAGCAGCCGGTCGGCCCCGCCCCGGGCGGCGAGCCCGCCGGGGACCGGAACCAGGATGGGGTGGATGAGGCCATACTCCGGCCGGGGCGCGTAGCTGACCTCCGCCTCGATCTGGCCGCTGGTGCAGGCGAGCCGGCGCAGCAGCATGCCGGGGGAGCTGGCCCCCAGGCCGTGGCCGCGCTCGTTGGGGCCGAGCGCCAGCGCATCGGTGAGCACGGCGGTGCCACCGGGCGTGGTGAAGGTGGTCTCCAGCACCATCGTCTGGTCCGCATACCTGCGGCTGGCCTGGAACTCGCCTGCGGGCTGGATCGCGAAACGCCCGCCCGCGGGGTCAAGCAGGCGGCAGAACACCGACGGCCCGTCGAAGCGGGGGAAGCACAGCCAGTCGACCGAGCCGTCCCGGCTGACCAGGGCGGCCGAGCGGCAGTCCGACAGCAGGGCATAGTCACCGATCGGCAGGCTCTCCATCGTGTTCCTTCCTAGGCCGCGCGGCCGCCGCGAGCGGTGCAGCCGCTTTCCATCTAACGATTCGTCCGTGGCCCACCAGCCGTCCGGCTGGCTGTGGTGCGGCGCTGGTGGCCTGGTGTCCGGACGGGCGGCCGGTCAGCGCTTCAGGGCGTGCTCGATCGCCTCGATGATGCGGGGCCGCAGCTCGGCCGCGCTGATGATCGCGTCCACCGAGCCGACATCCACGGCGCGCTGGATGCTGTGCACCCGGTCGAACTCCGCCGCGGTCTCGCCCAGCTTCTCGGTGCGCACGGACGACTGCACCTCGGCCAGCTCGGCCGTGAGCGCCGCCCGCTCGGCGCCGCTGACCTCGGCCAGGCGGGCCTGCAGCGACGTGACCCGCGGGTCGTTCGCGGTGCGGGTGCTGACCTCGCCGGCGAACACGACCGCCGCGGCGGGGGCCCCGCCGAGCACGGAGGCGAAGGAGCCTTCCAGGGCGAGCACCGTCATGTCCGGGTTCAGCGCCTTGGAGAACACCACGAACGCCCCGCCGTGGTAGCGGGAGATCACGGTGAACACGATCGGGCCGTCGAAGTTGACGACGGCCCGGCCGATCTCCGCGCCGTACTCCAGCTGCAGCTTGCGCATCGACTCCGGTGAGCCGTCGAAGCCCGACAGGTTGGCCAGCACCACCAGCGGGCGGTTGCCGCTGGCCGCGTTGATCGCGCGGGCCGCCTTCTTCGATGACTGCGGGAACAGGGTGCCGGCCGTGTAGGTGTCCGGGCCGTCGGTGGGCGGGAAGCCGCGGCGCGGCACCGAGCGGGACTCGATGCCCAGCAGGCACACCGGACGGCCGCCGATGTGCGCATCCTGCACCACCGCCGTGTCCGCGTCCGCCATCCCCGCCCAGCGCTCCAGCACCGGGTGGTCCTGGTCGGACAGCGCCCGCATCACCGTGCGGATATCGAACGCCTTCTTGCGGTCCGGGTTGTGCTCGGCCGAGAAGATCTGGCCCACCGTGGTGAAGTCGCTGCCGTCGATCGCGTGCGGGTAGTCCGACACGTCGCGGCCGGCCGGGTCGGTGGTGGCGGCCGGCCGCGGCGTGGGCTCGCCCGGCACCACGTAGGTGTGCTCGTAGTGCGCCATCAGGATGTCGCGCGCCCCGGCCAGGTTCGGCGCCCAGTACTGCGCCTGCCCGTTCGGGCCCATCACCCGGTCGTAGCCGCCGATGCCGAAGTTGTCCTCGGCGGACACGCCGCCGGAGAAGTCCAGCGCCTGCTTGCCGGTGAGCACCATGGCCGAGTCCGGTGTCATCACCAGGATGCCCCTGGTGTGCATGAGCATCGTGGCCTCGGCGTTCCAGTACGGCTGCGCGCCGACATTGATGCCGGCGACGACGATGTTGATCTCGCCGCCCGCCTGGGTGAACCCGACGATCCGCTTGAGCGCGGCGGCCACCCAGTCCATGTTCTCGGTGCCGGACTCCATCGAGATCCGCGCGCCCGCCGAGAGCGCGAACCACTCCAGCGGCACGCCCTTGCGCTCGGCCAGGTCGAGTGCGGCGATCACCCGGGTGCACTCCGGCTCCGACAGGGCGCCCAGCGCCTTCGTCGGGTCGCCCAGCAGCACCACGCGCTCGACGCCCTCGGGCACCAGCTCGGTCGGCGTGCTCACCACGCCCGCGACGATCGCGGCCGTGTTCCTGCCCCGCGGCCGGTCCACCGGCACCAGCGCGCCGGTGCCGTCGAGGTCGTGCTCGGCGAACCAGCCCTCGCCGGCCAGCATCCTGGTCAGCTCGTAGGGGTACACGGTGTCGCGGCGCGCCGCGCGCAGCACCTTCTGCCGGTAGTCGTCCAGCGGCTGCACCGGCTCGGCCGACGGCGGGTCCACCGAGAGACGGACGCCGGAGCCGACCTCGCTGCTGATCGTGACGGCCAGGTCCGACAGCTCGCCCGTCTCCGGGTTGCGCTGCCGCCCCAGGAAGAGGACCTCCTCCAGGCCCGCGCCCGCCGTGGTCGGCAGCACGCGCCGCGCGACCAGGTCGACCTCGTCCATGGTCAGCTCGCTCGGCGGCCAGACATAGATGACGATCCGGTTGGTGTCGAAACGCCTGTTGGCCGGGCGCTGCACCTGGATGTTGCGGATCGCGTCGAGGCACGCGGCGAGCGCGTCCTCGGCCGCGGGCAGCGACACCAGCCGCCCGTCGGCCTCGCGCAGCGCGGTGAGGTCACGCACCTGGGCCATCGCGACCAGCCGCTCGTCGGCCGGGTTGGCCCGCGCGACGCACTTGAACAGGTACACCTCTTCGTCCGCCGACGGCAGCCGGGTGAGGTCGAACTCCCGCAGCCGCTCCAGCTGCATGCGCTCGGCGACCCGCGGGTGCAGGCCGCGGATCAGCCGGTCCTCGCCGAACCCGGCTAGCACCGCCCCGGCCGGGCCGCGGCGGAAGGTGAAGTGATGGTGCATCAGCGCGCTGCCGCCCCCGGCCACCGTGGCGGTGATCCGGTTCAACGCATTCCGGCAGCGGCTCGGCCGTGATCACCTCGCCGAGGCGGGCCGCCATCGTGTCCACGTCGGGCTGGCCGGCCCACCGCACGTAGACGTCGGCGACCACGTGCGCGCCGGCCGGGACGTCCGCGGCCAGCTCGCCGACGGCGCGCACGGCGTCGGCCAGCTGCCCGAAGTCGACGGCGGTGGTGACCACCCGGGCCGGCTCCACGTGCTCGGCGGTGACGAATGTGCAGCCCGCGACGTCGCGCGAGCGGACGTCCGACAGGCCCTTGTTGCCGTAGTAGCGGCGGGTCAGCACCTCCAGCAACGGCGCCGGGTCGGTGCCGGGCCGGCCGATGCGCTGGCCGAGCAGCCGCACCAGCGGCTCGGACACGGCGACCATGGCGGCGATCCGCTCGGCGCGGTCCGGCGAGTCCGGGTTCTGGTCGAGGTGACGCAGGTTCCGGCGTACCCCGGCGTAGACCTCGGCCCGTTCCCGGCGCAGCAGCGGCTGGGCGAACCAGCGGAACACCACACCGCGGGCCAGGTCGCTCACCGACGGGTAACGCACCTGCGTGGCGGCCACCAGGTGCTCCAGCGCCAGGCCGGCCTCCTCGCGCAGTGACTCCCCGGGCGGCGCCTCGGTGAGCCACTGGCGCAGCAGCGCCGAGACGACCGCGACGTCGGCCGAGGCGCGCTGCTGGGCCAGGAAGATGCGGAAGACCGCCTCCTCCAGCTCCGGCGTGCGGTCCAGGCCCGCGACACCGTAATGGCCCAGCACCCGCCGCAGCCTGCCCTGGAACACCTCCGGCAGCCCGGCCCGCTCCACGTCGAGGCTCTGCAGGTAGGTGTGGAAGTACTCACGGGGACTGTGCACCGGGTGCCCGGCGCTGATGTCCTCCCCGGCCGGCCGGTTGCGGGACAGCTCCGACAGGTCCGCGAACACCTGGAGCAGCCCGACCTCGGCGGTCAGCGGACGGCCTGGCTCGCCCAGTTCGGCGCGGGCGGCGAGGTAGCCGGCCAGCGTGCGGCCCTGGTCCTGCGGGTCGACGTCGAAGCCGAGCAGCAGGCTGCGCAGGTCCTGCAGGCCACGCTCGGCGCGGCGGGCGGCCGACGCGCCGGCCGGCTGGGCCGGAAGGTCGATCTCGGCGGTCGCGCCCGGGCCGGCGGCCTCCGGCTCCTCGCTCTCGTCGCCCAGCGGCTCCAGGCGCAGCAGCGCCGCGCCCGTCTCCACCTGGCTGCCGACCGAGACTGGCAGCTCCCGCACCCGGGCGCGGAACGGCGAGCGCAGCACGGTCTCCATCTTCATGCTCTCCAGCACCAGGACCGGCGCGTTCGCCGCGACCTCGTCACCCACGAAGACCGGCGTCGCGACCACCAGCGCGGGCGCGGGGGAGCGGACGACACCCCCTTCGTCGAGGCTGACGCGGTGGGTCACGCCGTCCACCTCGACCAGGTGGATCGGACCGTTAGTGCTGGTAATCAGACGGTAACGGTGGCCGTTCACGGTGATCTGGCCGCTGTAGGAGTCGAAGCGCTCGATGTCGGCGTCGGCCGGGTGCACGTCGCCGCCGCCGCTGATCCCGACCCGGAAGCGCTGGTGCCCGATGCGGGCCACGCTCACCCGGTAGGAGACGCCGCGGAGCTTGAGATCCAGCGGGCGGCTGGTGTCGTGCTGCACCTGCGGGCGGCCGCCGTGGGCGGTGGCGAGCAGCCGCTGCCGGGCGACCTCCTCCTCGTCCTCGTAGGCTTCGATGGCCGCCGCGGCGAGCGCGACGCCGGAGTGCCTCCTGGTCACGAGCCTGCCCTCGGCGCGGACCCGGTCGATCCAGCCGGTGTCGGCGCTGGCGTCGATCACCTCCGGCTGGTCGAGCAGGTCGAGCACGAAGCTCTTGTTGGTGACCCCGCCCTCGATGATCACGGTGGTCTCGCCCATCGCGCGGCGCAGCCGGGCGAGCGCCTGGTCGCGGTGGCTGCCGTAGGCGATGATCTTGGCGATCATCGAGTCGAAGTCGGCGGGGATGGTGTCGCCCTCGCTCACGCCGGTGTCGACGCGGATGCCCGGGCCCGCGGGCAGCTGCAGGCGCGCGATGCGGCCGGGGGAGGGGGCGAAGTCCCGGTCCGGGTCCTCGGCGTTCAGCCGCGCCTCAATGGCGTGCCCCGACTCGGCCGGCGGCGGCCCTTCCAGCCGGCCGCCCGCGGCGACGTGCAGCTGCAGCCGCACCAGGTCGGTGCCCGTGGTGATCTCGGTGATCGGGTGCTCGACCTGGAGCCGGGTGTTCACCTCGAGGAACGCGAACAGTTTCTCTGCGGGCTGGTAGAGGAACTCGACGGTGCACGCGCCGCGGTAGTCCACGGCCACCGCGAGCCGCTCGGCCGACGCCTTCAGCTCGGCGATCTGCCCGGGGGACAGGACCGGCGAGGCGGACTCCTCGATGATCTTCTGGTTGCGCCGCTGCACCGAGCAGTCGCGGACGCCGAGCGCCCACGCCGTGCCCTGGCCGTCGGCGATCACCTGGACCTCGACGTGCCGCGCGCCCGTGACCAGGCGTTCCAGGAAGACGACGCCGCTGCCGAACGCGCGCAGCGCCTCCTGGCTGGTTCGCTCGTAGGCGTCGGCGAGGTCGCCGGCCGAGGCCACCATGCGGATGCCGCGCCCGCCGCCGCCCGCGGTGGCCTTGAGCATCAGGGGGTAGCCGATCTCCTGGCCGGCCCGCAGCGCGGCGTCGAGACTCGCGACCTCACCACGGCTCCACGGCGCGACCGGGACCCCGGTCTCCTCGGCGATCAGCTTGGCGCCGATCTTGTCGCCGAGCTTGCGCATCGCCTCCGCGCTGGGCCCGATGAAGGTGACGCCCACCTTCTCGCACAGCTCGGCGAACGCCGGGTCCTCGGCCACGAAGCCCCAGCCAACCCACGCGGCGTCGGCCTTCGTCTCGATCAGTGCCCTCTCCAGCACGGCGAGGTCCAGGTACGGCCGGGCCGAGGCCGGACCCAGCGGGTAGGCCAGGTCGGCCTCCCGCACGAAGGTCGCGGACCGGTCGGCGTCCGTGTAGAGGGCGACGGTCTCGACCGGCGTCCCGGTCTCGGCGGAAAGGTCCCGGACGGCATGGATCAGCCGCATCGCGGCTTCCCCGCGGTTCACGATGGCCACTCGACTGAACAACGACTGAGCCTCCCAGGTACCTGCGCACGGCAGCGGCCTCCGGCCTCCGGAGCGTCGCGTGCCCTACACCCTGCCCTCTTACCGGCGGATACACCAATGTGGCGTATGGCCCATGCCGGAGGCGCGGTGTTGTGGAAACCGGACAAAAACCGTCCGGGCAGGCCGCCGGCGCCGGCTTACCCGGGTCCTGGCGGGTTCGTCATCTCGCGCTGGATCCAGCGGAAGATCACGTCCACCACGTAGGAGCGCTCGCCGGGGGTCAGTTCGCGGCCCTTGGGAATCTCGTGCCAGCGCAGCAGGCAGGTGCGGCAGCAGGTGGCGGTGGCGTGCTGGGCGACGAAGACCGGGTGGCCGCGGTAGGGGGTCTGCCTGCCGTCCTTGTCCGGTTCGGCAGGAGCAAGGCGCTTGGTAATCAGTTCGCCGGCGTGCCCGGCGGACCGTGGCCGGGCCGTTCAGTTCGGCGGTGGCCCGGTCCCGGCCGCGCAGGTGGAACTTCGCGCGGAAAGGCTGCCGCGCGAGGGTGTCTAGTCGCTGGTCGATCGAGTCAGGGCTTGGATCAGGCACCGGGGGCTCCGACGGGAACACGGGAGCCTTCGATGGTACGACCGGGCCGCTGGCGGACGCCGTTAATCTCTCGCCCGGGCGGAGTCTGTCTGGTTAGAGCTTGATGGCCCGCAGGCCTGCGTGCACGATACGGGCGCCGAGTGCGCCGGCCGCGCCAGTGACCACTCCCTTGGTGAGGGTGGGGCCGTGCTCCGCACCGAAATTCTTCCCGGCCCTGATGATTGGCGTCGCTGCCCCGTTGAATCCTTCGATGAAAGCCCCGTGGTCAGTCGAAGCGTCATAGGTACCTTTGGCCAGTCCAGCCGCAATCGCAACTGGTGTTACGGCGATCGCACTGACGTTCTCCCAGAACTCACTCTGGTTCTCCATTTAACCGCTTCATCTCCCGTTAAAGAATGCGAAGTCTATTTGTGCAGGTCACCAATTGTACGATACGCCTGGTCGGTCGGCGTCAGACTGCGGGCGGATCTATAGCTTCCTGGCATCATCCTGCCCGGCGATGCGAGGCTGCGCTAGGGGGCTGGCACCCACATCCGCAGGGGACCTAGGTCTACCCGGGGCGCGTTGCGGCTACCGGGCTCGCGTCGCCGCTGGTGCCGAGGTCGTCGGAGCGCCCGGCGTCGAGCCGGGGCCACTGGGCGATGGGCCGCCCGCCCGGCCACACCGATACTGGTGGCCAGGCGGGCGGGCCAGCGTCAGTCCGCGTGTTGGAGCACTGCTGCGGCCAGCCGGGGGGCGAGTCCTCCCACGACTCCTGGCGCCCGTACACGGTGAGGTCCATCAGCGCGTAGCTGTAGTCCATCGCCTCGACGCCGCGGCGGGTCGTCCAGTAGGTCTCGAAGACGCGGTCACCGTCCCGCAGGTAGCACACCAGGTGGAACAGGCCGATCTGGCGCCCGGCGAGGAGCACGCCGGCGGAATCCTGCGCTGAGTACCACGGCATGTCCCAGCCCATGAAGTCCCGGTAGCGGACGCTCTCCTCGTACGGGCCCTGGCTGAAGGTGGCATACGTGACATCCCGGGAGTGCAGCGACGACAGCTCGCCGATCTGGCCGTTATAGAACGTGCATCCCTCGCACTGCTCGGCGGCGGGGTGGCCGGCGTGCCACATGAAGTAGTAGGCGACCAGCTGCCGGCGGCCCTCGAACGCTTCCAGCAGCGTGACCGGGCCGTCCGGGCCGGTCAGCGGGATGGCGGGATCCATCTCCACCATGGGCAGCCGCCGGCGGGCCGCCGCGATCGCGTCACCCTCGCGGGTGTGCGCCTTCTCCCGGGCCCGCAGCCGGTCCAGGCTGGCCTGGAAGGTGGCCCGGTTGACCGCCTCGGGCATTCCCGGTGGGCTGGTGGTGCCAGCGCCCGGCTGTCCGGTATTCACCGACTCACTCATGATTTCCCTCCTTGCTGTGACTCGCGCGGCCCGATGGCGTCTCACATCGGAGGCATGAGCCCGGGGACCGACGCGGGCGCGAGGACGATCAGGATTCCGAGCCCGACGATGGCCAGCGCCAGCGGCACATCGACGGCGGCTTTCGCGGGCAGGAGCTTCTGGCCGAGGGCCAGGACGGCGATCACCGACATCCAGATGACGCTCATGACGCTCAGCGCGACCAGCATCACCATCAGGCCGATGCTGGACCCGAGGCAGCACAGCCCGTAGCCGAGCCCGGAGCCGGTGCTTTCCTGGCAGCGCCGCCGGAAGTGCTGCTTGAGCGGCGTGAACTCGTAGGCACCGGCCGCGATCACTATCGCCCCGGCCACGACCACCCCGTGCGGCCGGTACAGCGCATAGACCGCGACGCCGACCAGGGCCCAGACGGCCAGGTAGGACCCGAGGAAGAGCGGCACGCCGCGGACCCGGCGGCTGGCCTGGACCCGCCGCACGACGGCCGGGACCGCGCCCGGCAGCATCATCGCCGCCATCATCGTCACCCACAGGCCGGCAAAGAACGCGAACGAGCCGAGCCGGGTCGCCACGCCCATGTCCATCCCGCTCATCTGCCGGACCGCGACCACCCAGGCCGCCGCGGCCAGCCCGAGGGTCACGGCCAGCGCGGCTGCCGTGGCGGCTGTCCCCGTGCGCGCGCTGCTGACCTGGGCGTTCATGCGTCGTCACCGTAGGAGTCGTGCCACCTCCACCACGAGTACGGCGCGGTCTGGGGGTAGCCGTCGGGGGAGTCTTCCCACTCCTCCTGGCGTCCGAGCGCGGTCAGGTCGAGGTAGGCCCAGGTGCCGCCCATGACCTCGTCGCCGCGGTTGTTGACGAAGTAGGTGCGGAACACGCGGTCCCCGTCGCGGATGAACGCGTTGGTGCCGTGCCATTCGTTGACGCCGTGGTCGGCGTCGAAGCTGTCGGTCATCGTGTACCACGGGATGTTGTCCCAGCCCATCGTGGCCTTGACCCGCTCGATGTCGGGCTGCGGCGCGCGGGAGGCGAAGACGAGCGTGGTGTCGCGGGCGTTCAGGTGGGCGACGTGGGCGACCTGGTCGGCGACCAGGGAGCAGCCGGGGCAGGCGTGCTCGGGCCAGCCGTACACCCCGGGTTCGAAGAAGGCGCGGTAGACGATCAGCTGGCGGCGGCCCTCGAACAGGTCGGGCAGGCTCGCCGTGCCGCGGGGGCCCTCGAACTGGTACTCCTTGTCCACGGCCAGCCACGGCATCCGCCGCCGCTCGGCGGCCAGCGCGTCACGGGCGCGGGTTACTTCCTTCTCCTTCACCAGCAGTTGCTCGCGCGCAGCCTCCCATTCGGGCTGCGTGACGATCGGCGGTGTCTTCATGGTCATGTCTGCCTTCCGGTTGAGGTCGCCACCGCGACGGTGGCGGTGAATCCGTGATCAGCCTGGATGGGCCGGGTTTTCCGGGAGCAGGGCTCCGGCCGGCCCGTCTGCGCCCCGGTCGAGCTGGTCCTTCAGCGCGCCGAGCGGGCCGTCCCAGTCGCGGGCCAGCGCGGCCAGGAACTGCTGCGCCACCTGCATCGGGGCGGAACGCAGCCGGTACCGCACCCGGCGCCGCTCGCCCGGTTCGGCGGTCACCAGGCCCGCCTCGGCCAGCAGCGCGAGGTGCTTGGCGATCGCCTGCCGCGTGATCGGCAGGCGGGCGGCCAGGTCCGTGGCCGTGGCCGGCCCCCCCGATGCCAGCGCGGCCAGGATGGCGCGCCGGCTCGGGTCGGCCAGGGCGGCGAAGACCTGTTCGGCGATCGCCTCTCTATCGGGCTCGATGTCAGGCGGCATCGAGGTAGTCGGCCAGTTCACCGAGCTCGCTCGCCCAGCCCCGCGTGTTGCCGTCGAATACCTCGCGGTGGGCGTCTTCCGGCAGCTGGCTGAAGCCGGATTCCACCACGGTCAGCCGGGTGCCCGCCCCGGCCGGTTCGAGCGTGAACTCGACATAGGTGCGGCGCGGATCGTCGTCGGGCAGGCCGTAGATGTGCCAGGTGTAGCCGAACACCGTCGGCTCCTCGACCCGTTCGACCCGCATGTCGGCGGTGTGGCCGTGGTCCCACTTCATGCTGGCCGACCCGCCCGGACGCAGGTCGATCGCTGCCTGCTGGCCGAACCAGCTGGCCAGGCCCTCGGCCGTGGTGAGCGCCGCCCATACCTTCTCCGGCGGGTGCGCGAGCTCCACGGTCCGCTCGATGCGATCAGGAAAGCCCATGGCGTCCTCCAGTAAGTAGCAACTGAACGGTTGCCATACTATGGCAACCGTTCAGTTGCGTCAACGGCGCTGGCTGAGCCGGGCACGACGCGGGCGTTGCGCCCTCGTGCCGGGGCAGGAACCTAGGCGCTGTGGAAGCTGGCGGTGGCCAGGACGGTGCCGTCCGGCCCGACCAGCCGCGCGCCGGTGAGCGGCCCCTGGGTCGCGGGGACCGGGCTGCCCCAGTAGCCGCGGCCGTCGGTCACCCGGAACGAGCCGACGGTGGTGATGTGGCCGTTCCCGCTTTCCACCTCGCAGATCACGGTGCCGTTCCGCGCGGGAATGTCCACGGACATGTACAGCCACCGCGAACTGCCCTGGTAGAGAAAGACCTTTCCCGCGGCCTGGTGGCTGGCGGATAGCAGGGTGGCGGAGCTCAGCGGGGTCCCGGCTGGAGCTGAGGTGCCGGGCCGCAGGCCCCACCCGCCCAGGCCAGCCGCGACAACGGCCAGGGTGACGGCGGCCAGGGCCAGCGCCCGGCGGGTTCGCCCGGGCGGCCTGGCCGGGCCGGTGGGGCCGGTGGCGGCCCGGCGGGCAGGTTTCCGGCCCAGGAGGGGTATCCGGCTGGTCCAGCCAGCCGGCCCGGCTGGCCGGGCTCGGGGCGGGCGCGGTGAGGCCAAGCCGGTCCATCACCCGGGTCTCGAATCCTGCCGGAGGCTCCACGCTGGGCAGCAGTCCCAGCAATCCCTCGCCGGTCGCCGTCAGCTGGCCGACTTCCTCGCGGCACGACGCACAGTGGTCCAGGTGCGCGAGTGCCTGGGCACGCTCACGCCCGGTCAGCACACCGAGCGCCAGCTCGGCGGCGACGTCTGAGAATTCCTGGCATCCCATCTCGTTCAGCTCACTCATTACCGGCCTCCTCCGGGAGGTAGGCGGCGCGCAGTTTCTGCATCCCGTCCCTGATCCGGGTTTTCGCCGTGCCCAGCGGGACGTGCTCGCTGTCGGCGACCTGCTGCGCTGTCATGCCGTAGATGCCGGCCATGGCCACGGCCCGGGCCTGCGGCTCTGGCAGCCGGGCCAGGGTGCGGCGCAGTTCGGCGGCGTTGTCGTGGGCTTCGGCGACCCGTTCCGGTGTGTCGGTCACCGCGGTGAGGATGGCGGGAAGATCGTCCGGGTCCATGGGCTCCGAGGTCCGCGAGCGGACGACGTTGACGGCGAGGTTATGGGTGATGGTCCTCAGCCAGGCGCGGACGGAGCCGCGGCGCGCGTCAAACACCTGGGCGTGCCGCCATGCCTGCTCAAAGGCCTGCTGGGCCACGTCCTCCGCCGTCGCGGTGTCGCCGATTACGGTCATCGCCACGCCGAAGACGAGTCCCTGGAAGCGGCGCACGAACGCGAGCGACAGCTCAGCGTCGCCGGCGCCCAGGCCCGCGAGCAGCGTCTCGTCTGGTAGCTCGTCGGTTGAGGTTCCCACTATCCGCACACAGTACATACGGGTGACGGCCGGAAAGAGATTGGATCTGGGCGCATGAACTGGGAAATTCTCCGGCCGCGATCGCCGGGCAGCGGTCCAGGCCAGCGGGACAATGGGGTCCCGCTGGCCTGGACGGGCTGGCGTGGGGTGCTAGCGCCGTACCGGCCGGGGTCCCCGGCGGGCGGCCAGGACGATGGCGGCTGCGGCGGCGAGCACGGCCGCACCGGCGAACTCCACCACCAGTGAGCTCATGGCGTAGGGGACGGCCAGGCTTTCCTGGTAGCCGAACAGGCCGATGCCCGCACTGAGCAGCAGCCCGGCGGCCGTAGCGGCCATCGTGACCGCACCGGCCGCCAGGAGGGCCACGCGGCGGAAGACGGCTGTCACCGCGGCCAGGGCGATGCTCACGATGCCCTGGATCAGGAACAGCGGGCCGATCACGGAGATGCTCCGGTAGCCGTCGGACCACAGCTGGAGGTGGATCACGCCGGACCACACCATCAGGGCGGCCCCGGCGACGGCCAGGACAGTGACCGCCCAGCGCGCGGCGGGTGATTTCATCCTGGCTGGTCCCCGGGCCAGGAGCTGGGCGCCCCGGGCCGGGACGCTGTCCCGGCGGGCGGAGTCGTGATCGCGGAGCAGGGTGCTCGCGTGACTGGTGTTCATCGGTCTGTCTCCTTATGAGTAGGTGTTGCGGCTGGTTAGGGGTAGTTGTCCCGGCCGGCGAGGCGTCAGGGCCTGGCCGTTTCCCGGGGTCAGGTCGCGGAATGCTGGATGGTGACCCAGAGGCCGTACAGGGCGAACGCGGAGGCGGCCACCGTCAGCGCCCAGGCGGGCAGGCGCCGGTCGTGCTGCCGCCGGGCGAACCGGGGGTAGACCGCGAAGACGATCAGCTGGCTGAGCCACAGCGCGACCAGCGATGGCTTGATCAGGAAGCTGTAGATCCGGTCCGGGTTGATGAGGGTGACCGGCGCGGACAGGACCAGGGCGGCGCCGAGGGCGATGATGACCGGGCGCAGGCGCCAGGAGGTGACGGTGCTGATGAGCCGGCTCAGGGCGAAGTACTCGGCGAGCATGACCCCGGCGATGCTGACCGCTACCCCCAGCCCGACGGCGAGGGCGAACCCGGGCCCGGCGAAGCGCGCAGCCACTGCCATCCCCGGGATGGGGGCCCGGGTGAACGCCGGTGCGGCGGCCAGCGGGGCGACGGCGGCCGTGACGACCACCGCGGTCACCAGCCAGGCGGCGGTCAGGCCGCGCCGGACTGTACGGGCCGGGTGGGCCAGCTCGCCGCCGAGGAACAGCGGCAGGCTGCCGCAGATGTACAGCAGCGACGTCTGGCCCGCCGCGCTGGCCAGGGACCCGGCGGGCGCGGCGGCCGTGAAGCTGCTCACCGGGACGGGCAGGTGGACCAGGGTCACCCCGTCCAGGGCGGCGGCGATGACGATCTGGCCGGCCGCCAGTACCCCGGTGACCAGCAGCGCGGCGCGCCGTCCGGCGATCATCACCCCGGCCAGCGCCACCGGGATGGCGATCTCCAGGACCGGCTGGTAGCGCCGCTCGGCGGGCAGCACGGCGGGCAGCGTGTCGTAGACGATCTGCGCCGTGGTGTACAGCAGGTACAGCAGATAGCTGACGATCCACAGCCCGGCCTGGACCAGGGCGACCCGCCGCCCGGCCGCCTCCTCCACAAACGAATACAACCCGCCTGACCCGTTGACCCGCCGCGCGTAGCGAAGCCAGATGACCAGCGGGACAGCGAACAAGGCCACCGCGCCGGCCATGGCCAGCCCGGCCCCGGCACTGGCCCCGGCCACGCTGGCCGGCGCAACCAGCGCGGCCAGGGCCAGCGGGCCGCCGAACGACGTCACGGCGAGGCCGGTGAAGGCCCATCCGCTGGCCGGCCGCCCCGCAGAGCGGGCCGGCCGGCCAGCATCAGTGGCCGCGATACGGGTCAGGAACGAGGTCACGGGAGGAGTCAGCCCCAGCTGCCGCCGGCGCTGGTGCCACCAGCGCTGGAGGCACCGGACGAGGCCGGCGCCTTCGGGGAGGAGTGGGCCGCGCCGGCTGCCGCGCCCGTTGCAGAATCGGCAACCGTGATCTTCATGCCGGCCGGGGCGACCAGCCACCACTTCGCGCCGAAGCTGTCGCTGCCCTGGCCGTTGGTCTGGCCCGGGCCGGAGTCGCCGGCGAAGTAGTAGAGCGGGTGACCGAGGTAGGTCACCTGCTTGGTCCCGTCCGACCGGGTGATCGTGCCCAGGTCAGCGGCCTTCGCGCCGTTGGCCGCGGTCACCTGGCCCTTGCTCGTCACCGGAGGCCACGCCTGGGCGCATGCGCCCGAGCACATGGACTTGTTCATGCTGTCCGCGGCCCACAGGTACACGGCACGTCCGGACGAATTGGTCAGGAACGGTGCCGCCGAACCATGGTGAGACTCGATCACCGTCGCCGTGGTTGACCCGCTGCTCGCCGGCGTCCCGGCGGCGGTTGACCCGGTCGTTGACCCGGCCGCGGTGCCGCACGCCGCGGCCAGCAGCCCTGCGGCCACCGGAACACCCAGTTTCACCGGCATCGGCAGCCGTCCCAGCAGGGACATGTTCATCTTGATCCTCTCCTGTTCCGGGCGGTGGACGCTCGTGCGTCACGTGCCGCCCCTTCATGACTTGCTTGCCGGAACCGGGTACGGGCGGGACGCCTGGAGAGATTGGACGGTCAGGGTGACGTGCGTCACGCACGCTTCGGAAACCGGCTCGTCTGCGCGGTGGTGTGAACCGCCGGGCCATTACGAAGGATCTTCGCGACGGGCCGGTTGCCCTTAAGACCTCGATCTCCTAAAGGCCGCAGCATTTCTGCGGGACCTGGCCGGAAAACGGCTGCGCAGTCCAGACCCGCGCGTCGTTAGGCGAGGACATTTCCGCCGCAACGTTATGCAGGCCGTCCTGATCGGCGTTTCCGCAGCGTTTGCACCGGTAAGGAACGGATCGGTTGACGCGTCCCGTCTGCCCGGTGATGATGTGAAATAAGTGCAGTACTGGGGGAACGCTGATGCACCTGCGGCGATTGCTGGCGGCACCGCTGGCGGTCCCCGTCGCCCTGGTAGCGCTGGCTAGTTTCACCCAGACGTCGGACGCGAGTGTCGGGGTTGGCGTGCAGGTCAGTCCCGTGCGTCTCGGGAGCATGGCGCACCGCGGAGAGAGATATGCGCTCTGGGTTGACGTCGTTAACACCGGGACTGAAGCAGAAGCGGTCAGCATGCGTGTCGAGCGGCTCAGCCGGGGCTCTGGCCGGGCTGTTCCGCCGTCCTGGATCCAGTTCGCCGGGGATGCCGTGCAGATCGCGCCGGGCAAGGCGGCCCGCGTTTCCCTTGAACTGGTCGTGCCGGGCCGGGCCACGCCGGGCGGGTACCTGAGTGACATCGTGGCGAGCGGTTCCGCGGCAGGCCAGGCGGGGCCGGGCAATCTTGGCGTCGCCGCTGCGACCAAGCTCGAGTTCAGCGTCAGTTCCGCGCCAGCGCAGGGGGCGTCCTCATTCCCGGTCTGGATGTGGTGGGCCCTAACCGGGCTGCTGCTGCTGGCCGTCACGGCCTTCGGCATCCGCAGATCTGGTCTCCGGATCCGGGTCGAACGGGGTAGCAGCCACCGGGACGCCGTCGGTCACCAGGGGGAACCGCATGGCTGATTATGAGGTGATAGTGCGGCGCAGGAGGGTCTGGGGGTTTGTATTGCTCGCCCTGGCCCTGCTCATTGCGGTGGTCGTATTCGCCAACCGGCCGGCTCCAGCCGCGACTAACGGCGGAAGCATCTCACTCTCACTGAAGGCCGTTCCGACGATACGTTCGGTCACCGTCTCACCAAGTACTGCGAGTTTCAGTAACTGCACCGGCGGGAGCGCGGGCGCGGACACCCCCTCGACGTCGAGTGCCCTTGGCTACCCGAACGGCCACTGCTGGGTGGGAGCGCCCGGGGCTAGTGGAAGCTTTCCCATCAAGATCACGTACCAGGGTCCTCCGGGACGGGTGTTCGTGGTCGGTGCGGATGCCAGCCCCTCCGGAGGCGGTCCCAGCTGGGCCTTGTGTAACCCGTCGGCTGCCTGCACCGGCCCGGGCGGGGCTCCGGGGGCTGATCAGTACATGCTGAAAAACTTCGGCACCAACACGAACAGCTCCACTGGACTGACTGGCACTCTGACGTGTGACCAGGAGTTCAGTTCGCGACGGTTGCTCAGCCACGCGGGGACAGTCCGAGAAGGAGGGCATCGAACTCATCGGCCCGCAATCCAGCGGAAGTACCTCATCGTCCTGGACTATGACGGTTACCTGGGCGGCGGCACCGCCCTCATAGTCGGAGTGCCCTGACTGGTGCGTTACCGGGGGCGGCGTTACCGGGGTGGGGGCAGTCAGGCCGGCCTGCAGCGGATCAGGTCTGCGGACCCGCCTGTCCCGCTGAGGGGTCCGGGGCGGTCTGCGGGGGTGACGCGTGGCCCCGGTACCGGATCCGGAACAGGCCGTAGGCGATCGGCCCGGCACACAGCGGTGCCCAGTAGGAAGCGAGCCGGTAGGTGAGCGTGGCCAGCACGGCCTGGCTGGAGTTGACCTCGGCCAGCACCAGGAGCCCGGTCAGGCTCGCCTCGACCAGCCCGAGCCCGCCGGGGGTAGCCGGGATCATCCCGACGACGCCGGCGACGGCGTAGGCCACGAGGATCAGCGACGGGCGCGGGCGGGCCCCGGTGGCCCGCAGGGCGGCCAGCAGGCACAGGTAGTCGAACGCCAGGCGGCCAGCGGAGAGCAGGAGCGCCTGCCACCACTGCTCACCCAGCGCCACCCGGATCTCGTTGCGCTGGGACAGCAGGGTCTTGTCCAGCCCGGTGAGCGGGGGCCGTTTGCGCAGGACCCAGTTCCTGGCCCGCTGCAGCACCCGGCCGCACCAGCGCAGCGGCGCGTCGTAGGCCAGGACGACCGCCCCGAGGGCGGCGAAGGCCACGAACCCCACCGCCCCGAGGATGGCGGCGTTGACCAGCCCCCGGTTGGTGGGCGCGCCCACCAGGATGACCGGGAGGGCGAAGACCGGGAGGGCCAGCAGCCCGCCCACGCCGAGGAGGGAGAAGGCGGTCAGGCCGCCCACGGTCGAGCTCGTGCTTCTCCCGCTGGCCGCCAGCATCCGGAACTGCACTGCGGCGCCTACCGCCGCGCCGCCGGGAACGATCAGGGTGATCGCGTTACCAGCCAGCTGCGACGTGATGACCGGGAACCACTGCCTGGTCCGCAGGGCCAGGCGCTGCAGTGCGAACGTGCAGCAGAAGTGCGCGACCTCGGCCCCGATCGCCAGGGCGAACCACCGCGGATCCAGGGTCGACAGGCGCGGCCAGGATGCGAGCACTTCAGTGATCGTCGGGAACACGAGGTAGATGGAGACGCCGGCGATGGCCACCACCACAGCCCGCTTGACCACCCACTGCCACGTCAGGGGGTGCGCCTTCTGATGATCGATCCTGGCGGCCAGGGACGGCTCGGTCGTGGCCGCAGCCGGGTCACTCACAGCATTTCTCGCCCCCGCCTGGAGTCACTCTTACTTGTTGTACCTGCGAGCCCGTGTGCCTGACAAGCGGCGTGCACGAGCAGGAACTGCTCCAGCGGCCTGCCCGGCCGACCGGTCACCGATGAGTCCGCCGGCCGGGCAGCGTCTCTACCTGTAGACCGCAGCCGGACGCACCTCGGAGGAAGCCATGACCACCAGCGCACTGCCGCCTGTCGTCAACGCCGGAACCTGGCAGCGCCAGCTCGACGCGCTGCGCGCTCGGGAGAAGGCCGCGACCCGGGAACTCGACGCGATCGCCGCGGAACGCCGCCGGATGCCGATGGTGAAAATGCCCAGCTACACCCTGGAAGGCGAAGAGGGGCCGGTCCGGCTCGCGGACATCTTCGGCGGCAAGTCACAACTGATCGTCTACAACCACATGTGGTTTCCGGACGAGCAATGGCAGTGCCCGGGCTGCACGGGGTTCACCTCGCACTTCACCAGGCTGGAGTTCCTGCAGAGCTACGACGCCCGGTTCGTCATCGTCACGCAAGGCCCGATCGGCGAGGCGCTCGCGTACAAGCGGCGCGTCGGGAACACAATGACGTGGTATTCCACGGCGAACAGCCCATTCGGCGCCGACACCGGCGCGCCGCCAGGCGGCGGGTTCGCGGTCAACGTGTTCCTGCGCGACGGTGACACCGTCTATCGCACCTGGCATACCAATGGCCGCGGCACCGAGCAGCTCAGTTACACCTTTGCGCTGATCGATCTGCTGCCCTATGGGCGGCAGGAGGAGTGGCAGGACTCGCCCGAGGGCTGGCCGCAGTCACCCACCTACAGCGGGTGGGGCAGCTCGCAGGACGTCGCGGCGGCCTACGGCCCGGATGCGTGAACTCGCCCGCGATGAGCCGTGATCGTGCCCTGTCATGATCAGCTCAAGATCGGCGCCTCGGTCACCAGACGGAGTCTTCCGGACTCAGCGGCTCATGGGGGTCTCCCGCTCGACACGCGACAGCTTCTCAGGATTACGCACGGCGTAGAGCCCGGTGATCAAGCCGTCGTCGATCCGCACCGCCACGACATCGTCGATCTCCCCGTTGAGCCGGATGATCAGAGCCGGGCCGCCATTGATCTGCACCGGCTCGACCGACGCCGCGCCGCCAACCCTGGGCAGGCCGCCAGCCAGCAGGCGACCCACCCGGTCGGCCCCCACGATGGGCCGGACCACGGCCTGCACGACTCCGCCACCATCACTCAGCAGGACGACGTCCGGCGCGAGCAGGTCGAGCAGGTTCTGCAGGTCGCCCGTTTCGATCGCCCGCTGGAACGCCTGGAGCGCGCCGCGGGTCTGGGCGGGAGAAACGCCCCCGCGCGGCCGGCGCGCAGCGACGTGTGCCCGGGCCCGGTGGGCGATCTGGCGGACCGCGGCCGGGGTCTTGCCGACGGCTTCGGCGATCTCGTCGTAGTCCAGATCGAACACCTCGCGCAGCACGAATACCGCCCGCTCGGTCGGGGTGAGCGTCTCCAGGACCAGCAGCATCGCCATCGAGACGCTCTCGGCCAGTTCGACGTCCTCGGCCACGTCAGGCGCGGTGAGCAGCGGCTCGGGCAGCCAGGGGCCGACGTAGGACTCCTTGCGCCGGCGGAGCGTGCGCAGCCGGTCCAGCGCCTGGCGGGTGGTGATCCGGACCAGGTAGGCCCGCTGGTCCCGTACCGCGCTGAGATCGACGCCCGCCCACCGCAACCAGGTCTCCTGCAGGACGTCTTCGGCGTCGGCGGCCGAGCCGAGCATCTCGTAGGCGACGGTGAACAGCAGGTTGCGGTAGGCGACGAACGCCCCGGTGGCGGAGTCCAGGCCGCCGCCAGCGAGCGGGCGGCCCGGCTGTGTCCGCTGCTGGTTCGCTGTGCTCGCTCATCGCTGGCTCCTGCCCGTCCGCTCTCGACTGTGCCACACGCACAAGACGCCGGTCCTAGCCGCCTTGTGACACTCACGGCCGGTGCCGCACGTCACATTGGCGCAGCGTCACAGGGACCGGGTCGCCGGCATCTCCATGTTCGTAAGGACGCCGCGCGAACGATCCGCGCGGCACCCGACTCCACGAGTGAGGACGAAGTCATGGAACCCCGTATCGACCTGATGGCCAGCGAGATCGGCGCCAAGATCGCCAAGCGGATCTACAACGTCAGCCTGGTGATCGACCAGTCGCCGCTGCCCAAGGCCACCCAGGAGCTGGCCAGCCTGCGCGCTAGCCAGATCAACGGCTGCGGCTGGTGTGTGGACATCCACACCAAGGAGGCCGCGGCCGCCGGTGAAACCCCGGTCCGGCTCCACCAGCGCTGGCCTGACGAGCTGATCGGCAGGACCCGGCAGCAAATCCCAGCCCGCCGGTCACCACGACGTCCTGACTAGACGAGTGATTTCATGTCGAGAAGCTCTGACCGGCTCCGCTCACCAGGTGAAGGGCCACGACAGGCGCGGCCCACGACACAGGAGACCACCATGCCGAAGTACCTCCTCCTCAAGCACTACCGCGGCGGCCCGGCGCCGCACCATCCCTTCCCCCCGATGGACCAGTGGGCCCCCGAGGACGTGGAGGCGCACATGGCCTTCCTCAAGCACGTCGGCGAGCTGCTCGAGGAGAACGGCGAGTACGTCGACGCGCAGGCGCTCACACCGGCGCGCACCTGGGTACGCTACGGCGGCCCGGACGCCGCGCCGGTCACCACCGACGGCCCGCTGCCCGAGACCAGCGATCTCGTGGCGGGCTGGTACATGATCGACGTCAAGTCGCACGAGCGCGCGGTCGAACTCGCGGCCTACGTCTCCTCCGAGCCCGGCCCGGGCGGCAAGCCGCTGTACGAGTGGATCGACGTCCGGGAGGTCATGTCCGGGGCGCACTCGGACGACTGACCCGCCGTGAACGACGAGCCGATGCGACGAGTGGACGAGGGCGCGCTGCGTGCCCTCGTCCCTCGGGTGCTCGCGGGCCTGGTCCGGCGGGGCGAGGACTTCGATACCGCCGAGGACGCGCTGCAGGAGGCGCTGCTGGAGGCGCTGCGGGTGTGGCCCGAGCACCCGCCGCGCGACCCGCGCGCGTGGCTGGCGACGGTCGCGACCCGGCGGCTCGTCGACGCCCGCCGCAGCGAGGCCGCCCGTCATCGCCGCGAGGATGCGACGTACGCCGAGCCGCGGCCCGCCGCCACCGAGGAGGGCGACGACACCCTCTTCCTGCTCTTCTGCTGCTGCCATCCCGACCTCGCGCCCGCCTCCCAGGTGGCGCTGACCCTGCGCGCCGTCGGCGGCCTCACCACCCGGGAGATCGCCGACGCCTTCTACGTGCCGGAGGCGACGATGGCGCAGCGGATCAGCCGGGCCAAGCGCGCCCTGCAGGGGCGCCGCCTGGACCAGCCCGGCGACCTCGCCGTCGTGCTGCGCGTGCTCTACCTCGTTTACACGGCCGGCCACGCGGGCCGGGTCGACCTGGCCGGCGAGGCGATCCGGCTCGCCCGCCTACTCACCCTCGCCACCGAGGAACCGGAGGCGCGCGGGCTGCTCGCGCTGATGCTCCTCAACCACGCCCGCCTCCCGGCGCGACTTGACTCAGAGGACCGGATCGTCACGCTCGACCGGCAGGACCGCGGCCTGTGGGACACCCGCGAGATCGCCGAGGGCGTGCGCGTCCTGCAGTCCGCGCTGGCCGCTGCGCGCCCCGGCCGCTACCAGGTCGAGGCCGCCATCGCCGCCCTGCACGACGACGCGGCAAGCGCCGAGGAGACCGACTGGCCGCAGATCCTCGCCTGGTACGACGACCTCGTCGCCCTCACCGACGACCCGGTGCGCCAGGACCCCGCCGCGGTGCTCGGGCGCGCCGTCGCGGTCGGCCATGTCCTCGGCGCCGCCGCCGGGCTGCGCGAGACCGACCGGCTGCGTGACGTGATCGGCGAGCGGCACCGCTGGCACGCCGTCCGCGGCCACCTGCACGAGCTGGATGGCGACCTCCCTGCCGCCGCCACGGCGTACGCCGAGGCCGCCCGCCGGGCCACGAACGTCGCCGAGCGCGACCATCTGGTCCGCCAGGCCGCCCGCGCGCGGGCCGCCGAGCTAGGCAGAAACAGTCGTCTCACTGAGCCTCCATAGGCGGGGATCATCGTCGGCTGGCGGAGCAGATCGGCTGAGGGCTCCGGTCGGCCAGCAGCCGCCTCGCCCGCGTCACGCTCTCCAACATGTGCAACCGAGCATCATCTGGCTGACCGCGGCTGTCGATCGGAGGCGGAGTTATTTAGGCCGCCGGGCGGGTGTATCGGGGCTCCCAAGATCATCGGTGCAGCCCGTGCAGGCTTTTCGTATGCGGGCAGGCGTGTTACAACCTATTCGGGGGTGAAAGGTGGACTCGCAACCGATTGGGCGAGAGGCCGAAGTGGGCAAGATCTGTGCCTTTCTTTCGGCCGGGTCCGGCGAGCCCGCGGCGCTTGTCATTACTGGTGACACCGGAATCGGCAAGACAGTGGTGTGGAAACACCTGGTGAAGACCGCACTCCCGCCATCCTTCCGGGTGCTCTCTTGCCGGCCAGCCTCGTCTGAGAGACCGCTCGCTTTCTCCGCACTTGGCGATCTGCTGGGCCACGCTGCTCCGGAGTTTCTTCCGCGGCTCCCGGAATATCGAAGACGAGCCGTGACAGGAGCGCTAACGCGCGGGACACCCCTGGGATCGATGCCCGACCGGCAAGTCCTGGCCCGCGGGGTCTTGGACGCATTCCGGAGCCTTTCGAGTGCCAGGCCCCTTCTGGTAGCTGTAGACGACGCCCAGTGGATGGATCGTCCCTCCGCCTACGTGCTGGAGTTTTGTTTCCGCCGGCTGGAGCGTGAGCCTGTCTCGATCCTGCTGACGCTCCCCGGACCTGGCCTCGGGTCCCCCCTCGGCCTGGACCGGGCACTGTCACCGGGCCGCCTGTCGCAAGTGACGTTGGGGCCGCTGGACCTGGGCACGATCGGCGAGATCCTGCGGTCGCGGCTAGGCGTCGCCTTTCCCCGGTACACGCTCTCCAGGCTGTACGAAGCATGCGGCGGGAACCCGTTTTATGCGCTCGAGAGCGCGCGAGTGCTCGACGAGCACCAGCGCACGTCGATCGTCAATGAACCGATTCCAGTTCCCAAGAGCCTCGGTGATCTTGTGCGACACCGCTTGCGCGGCCTGTCGCCAGAGGCACGCGATGTGGGCCGGCTGGTCGCCGCCTCCTCCGACCCACGCGAGCGCTTGATCCGCGCCGCCCACGGGGCTTCAGAATCGTGGGTTGCGATCGATCAAGCCGTCGACGGTGGCATCATCGAGCGCGACGGTGATTCGTTGCGTTTTACCCATACTCTCCTCCGGTCAGTGCTGTATGCCGAGATGACCCTGAATGAACGCAGGCTCGCGCATCGGCAGCTGGGGGCAGTTGCCGAAGAAATCGAGGACTTCGCCTGGCATCTCGCCCTCGGCGCGAAGGGACCGAGCGAAGAGATCGCCGAGATAGTCGACGGCGCGGCGAAGCACGCAGGATCGAGGGGCGCGCCGGCCTCTGCAGCAGTCCTCGAGGAGCAGGCTACGCGGCTGACACCGGCAAGCCACCCCAGGGAAGCCCGTGAACGATCGGTGCACGCGGCCGATTATCACTTTCGCGGCGGCGAGATTGCCCGTAGCCAGGAATTGATCGAATCTGCGCTCGCTGCCTGCCCGGCCGGTCCGACCCGGGCACCGTTGCTGGTCCGCCTGGGGACGATCCACTACCACGAGGGCGACTGGGCCCTGGCGGAACAGGTGTTCCGCCAGGCAGCGAAGGAAGCACCGGGGAACCCGGGTCTCCGTGCACACGCGGAGCAGGAACTCGCATTTGCCCGGCTCGCGGCTGGTGACCTGCCCGGTGCTTCCCGCTGGGCCCACATATCGCTCCGTTCCGCCCGGCGGGCCGCCGATCAGGGTCAGGTCGCTCACTCGCTTGCGCGCATCGCCCTGGTCGAGTTTCTCTTGGGAAACGGAGTGCGGTCAGATCTATTCGATAAAGCCGAGGCGCTCGACGTGGCCAAGGATGAGCAGCCGATTGAGCGCCGTGCAATGCTCGATCCGTTTCTGCTGCGTGGACTCGTCCTTAAATGGTGTGACCGGCTGGACGAAGCGCGGGTGAGGCTGGCCGACCGGTATCAGCGCGCACTCGACCACGGAGACGAGGCGTCGCTGCCGTTCCTGCTGTATCACTTTAGCCAGCTCGAATGCTGGGCGGGGAACTGGGATCGCGCGGAGGCGTACGCTCTGGAGGGCTGCCGGGTGGTCGAAGAAATCCATCAGGCGACCATGAAACCCGCCACACTCTATTCCCTGGCCCTCGTCCGTGCCCACCGGGGCCAGGTGGACGATGCTCGCGATATCGCGAGCGAGGCGCTCATCCTGAGCGAGCGGGCCGGAAATGTTCCGTTCATGTCCATGAGTCTTTCGGTCCTTGGGTTTGTTGCCCTCTCTCTAGATGATTACCGGTCCGCACATTCGCACCTTGGCCGCATTGGGGATGTGGGCACTGCCGCAGGCTTCGGGGAACCGAACGTGGTGAAGTTCCTCCCAGACGAGATCGAGGCACTCGTCGCGCTGGGTGAAGTCGACGCCGCGCGGTTGCTGACGTCGCAGCTCGAGGCGTTAGGGAAGTCACACGGGCGCAGTTGGGCGCTGGCGACGGCGGCACGCTGCCACGCCCATCTTGCCGCCGCCGACGGCGACCTCGATGGAGCCCGGTCTGCGTGCGATCAGGCGCTCTCCGAGCATGCCCGGCTGCCGATGCCATTCGAACTGGGACGGACCCTTCTCGTCAAAGGGATGATCGAGCGCCGGGCCAAGCAAAAGGCAGCTGCCCGCCAGACGCTGGACCAGGCCCTCGGCATCTTCGAGCACCTGGGCGCGCCGCTGTGGGCGGGCAAAGTCCGCCAGGAACTATCCAAGATCGCCGCACGCGGTCCGGTGGCAGGCCTCACCGGGACCGAGAGCCGTGTCGCCGCCCTGGTGGCACGAGGCCGGACGAATCGAGAGATCGCGTCAGCGATGTTCGTGACGGAGAACACCGTGCAAACCCATGTCCGGCACATCTTCCGGAAGCTCGGCGTGAGATCGCGCACCGAACTGGCGGTGCAACTTCTTTCTGAGCCTGCCAGGCCGGCGTCGGCCCCGCCGCCTTCCGAGTACGCGTAGCACTGGCGGCGTGTGGCCAGGCCACCAGACACTGGCTCGGCAACGCCGTACTGAGACATGAATGTCACTGGTTCGGGGGATTCCTCAGCTTCTGCACCGAACTACCGTGGGGCCCATCGCGCGGGGGTGTCATAGGGGCGCGGGTGCGATCGTGGAGCCGATCGTCGGCTCGGGAGAACCTACCTGCCCGTGACGGCGGATGAGGCGGTGATATCGGCAGGCGATTCAGTTGTGCGTCGGTCCTTCCCGACACCGGACTCTGCCGGGCGTGCACTGATTTGCCGGCGTTGTTTCGAGTGTGGACCGCTGATTATCCGCGGAGGGGGGGACGGATTCTTGGTCTGGCAAGACACATGCCGTTCGACCCCCAAGACATTAGCGCCTTCTGGATCTGGCCCGGATGCATTGCATAGCGCGTTTGAGAGCGCGGCGGCCGGTGGCGTGGCTGTTCTCGAGGCACCTTCGGGGCACATGCTGACCGAAGGGCTGGCGGCGGCCTTGGCGCGAATGGGCCGCAATCCGCTGTGGCTACGTTTGGGCCCTGAGGACCGTGACCCGGGAACCTTCCTGGTATCCCTCGTCACAGCGGCGCAGCGTATTAGCAGCGGCGTGGGCCAGGGCACGCTCGGGCTGATGCGGGCCCGGCCGGGACCGGTATTTGGCTGGCCTCCGCTCTTCGCCCAGCTGGCTCGCGAGCTGCGCGACGGTATGGCCGGGCGAGGCGCCCTGGTGCTCGAGGATGCCCATCGGGTGTGGACCGGAAGCCCAACCCTGTCCCTGGTGAGCGCGGACCTTCTGCCTGAGCTGGAAGGTACCGCGCCGTGCGTGATACTCGCTCAGCGCGCGCCGTGGCCCGCTGGCGCTTGGCCAGGCACGCGACGATCTGCCAGTGAGCTGCGCGTGCCGCCGCAGGCTGTGGAACGGATGCTCGACGAGTACGCTCCGGCTCTGGCCAGACGGGCACGCGACCGGGCGGTGACGCTTATCGGTGGCCGGGCGGCGGTCCTGGCCGGGCTGCGCGGCGTCGGCACGGCGACGGGCGGCAGCCTGGAGCCGCTGCTTGACGGGGTGACTCACTGGGAGGAGTTGCTCGCGCGACTCGCTCAATCGCTACTGGCCAATGTCGGCAGTTCCGAACGCCGGTGGCTGGCGCTGGCGACCCGGGTGGGGTACGCGCACCTCGACGGCATCCCCGTTCTTAGTGCCGGGAGTCAGTCCCCCGCTGGCCCGTGGCTTCAGCATCTGGAGAACGGCTGGGTGCGCGTCCGTACCTGCTGGCGGGAGCCGCTGCGGGAAGTGCTTGGCCGCCCTGCCGAGCCGGGGCGCGACACTCTCCATCAGGCGGCGGGCTGGCTACTTCAGGCCGGCGCCGACGACCAGGCAATCTCCCTCTACATCGAGATTGGCGATGCTGACTGCGCCGCCCGGGTCATAGCCGGCTGCGCGACCGCGCTGATGGACCGGGGCCAGTGGGCCACCCTGGAACGCTGGCTGCGGCAGCTGCCGGATGATGTGCTCGCGTCGCATCCTGACCTGATCTATTGCCAGGCCGACATCGCAGCAGCCTGCGGCCACGCGGAAGTGGCCCAGCGGTGGTTTGACATCGCAGCCTCGCATTGCTCCAAACGCAATGACATGGAAGGGGCCTGCCACAGCATGCTGGCCGCGAGCGCGGTGGCGGCTGGCCACGGGGATCTCGCGGCAGCGCTCTCACATGCTTGCGTCGTCGGCACGCTCGCCGAGGATTCTGGCCTGACCACGGTCCGGGTGTGGGCCTCCTGGCAGCAGGGACGCATCCAGCTGATGTCGGGAGACACCGACGGCGCCCTCGCTTCCTTCTGCCGCGCGGCCTCAGCCGAAATCACCGCCCGCGAGGGCACCGCGATGCAGCCGGTTCAACTCGCGGGCCATCTCGCCATGCGGGTAAGGGAATTGCGCAGTCAGCAGGAATCGCACCGGGCGGCGGAGGCGGCGCTGAAGCAGGCCGAGCACGAGGCGCTCAACCAATTGCTCGCGGACGTCAGCACACCCGCCTGGGACAGCGACAACGTGCTGGGTACCCTCGGGTGGTCGCGCGCACCCGTACCACTCAAGCTGCCCGGCCTGAGTACGCCCGGAATCGCGGCGCCGGCCAGACGGGCCTGGCCCTGGGTTCGCTTCCGGCGGCCAATGCCGGCCACTCGGCAGACCGGGAAGACCCCGCGAATCCGGCTCGCGGATCCCGGCGGCCACCCCGTTACCCCCGCGCCCGCCGCGGTCCAGGATCGGCGCGCCGTCGTAGACATGTCCGTTGCCGGGGACCCGGCCCGTATCCTCCGTACGCCTGCTGTCACCGGACCACCTGCCGCGCCCTGGCCGTCAGCGGCGGCACAGCGGAGCGACGCGGCGGCTGGGCTCGCCGTACATCTGCTCGGGTCACTCTGCGTGGCCGTTGATGACGTGCCGGTCGGGGATTGGCCCAGTGCTCGCTGCCGCTCGCTGTTCGGGTACCTGCTGACCCACCGCGACCCCTGGCCGCCGCGGGAGGTGCTGATGGACGTCTTCTGGCCCGAGTCGTCGCCCGAGGCCTCAAGGAACAGCCTGAACGTCGCCATCCACGGCCTGCGGCGGACGCTGCGGACCGTCACGGATCAGCGAGTGATCGTGCACGGCGGTGGCGGCTACGGGATTCGTCCCGACCTGCAGCTCTGGCTTGACGTCGAAGAGTTCGAGAGCCGGGTGGAACACGGGCGGCGTCGCGAGGAGGCGGGCGATGCTGGCCGGGCCACCCGGGAGTACGAGTATGCCGATGGCCTCTACCGCGGCGACTTCCTCGCCGACGACCTCTACGAGGAGTGGGCGGCGCTCACCCGTGATCGTCTCCGGCTCGCCCACCTCGATGCGCTCAGCAACCTGAGCAATCTTCACTTCGGTGCCGGGCGGTACGCCGCCTGCGCGGCGCTCTGCCAGCGGATCACCGAATGCGATCCCTGCCGGGAAGACGCACACCGGCGGCTGATGCGCTGCTACAGCAGGCAAGGCCAGCCACACCTGGCCCTCATGCAGTACCGGGCCTGCGCCGAGGCGCTGGCGGCGGAATTGGGCGTGGACGCCGACCCGGCCACCACCATCTTGCACGACCAGATCCGCAGGCACGAGCCCGTTTGAGCCCGTTCCGTCGCGGTCCGGGCCGGGCAGCGCGCTGGCCAGGCCTCCAGACAGGCCGAGCCATGACATGGGCGCTTAATCCCAGCGGCGCGGACGTTAAGCGCCCAGATCATGCCGATTAAGTGCCGGTTGCCACAGTGCGGTGCATGGCGTCGGCGGATCGGCCACGCCAGAACTGGCCACTAGCCACACCACGAGGGAGCAGAAATGACGACCATAAACGTCCCCCAAGGCCACTATCCCAAGTGTCCTTCCAGGGAACATTTCCCGGTGATCACGGGATTCGTCACCCCCGGATCAGACTTTCCTCCTCCGCATCCGCTCGACGCGAGCGTCACGATGGAGGTATACGACGCCACGGAGTTTACTGCTCCCGGGCAACTCGAGCGGATCCGTGTGGTGGAGGTTGACGACGATTTCCTGATCGAGGTCAACTGGTGCGTCTGCGGCGCGTTCGCGGCGAGTATCTGCGGCTGCTGGGAGATTACCTTCTTCCTCGATGACGTCGACGGCGTGGGGCCAAGCAGCGGCCAACTGCCGAACTCGACAGGACCGTGGCCGTGAACAGTGTGCCGGCGGTCCCCGGCACCAACGACGATGTCACGAAACGGTGTTACAACCTGCAAGTTACTATTCCGGGCAACACTGTTCAGCCCGGCGCCTACAGCCTGCTCGCCATCATCAAGCTCTACGGCGATGGTTGTCCTCCCGACCCGAAAAAAGTCCTCGGGGACTACCTGGGATTTGCGGAGATCCCGGTCCTGGTCTTCGTCCCAGGAGAGTGACCTTCCTGGCCCTGCCGCCCTGCCGCCCCGGCGGGGCGGCAGGAGCAAACGCCGGCGGCGCGTGACTGGTCCCGCTCTGGCACCCAATGGCGGGGCATCACCAGCATGGGAGGAGAGAAACCGTGACTCCGCGTGATCCCCGCCAATCGAGTCCGGCCGGTCAGGCCGCCGATGACTTCCAGAAGATTGCGGGCATCGGCCAAGCGATTGAACGACGTCTCCATGACGCGGGAATTCTTACCTATCGAGATCTGGCCGCGCGCAGTCCGGAGCAGATAGCCGCCAGCCTCGCCGACGTGGCGGGGCTGTCTTCGGCGCGCATCGCCAGCCAGGACTGGGCCGGCCAGGCCGGGCGGCTGGCTGGACCTGCCGCCCCGCCCCTGCCGTCCGAACCTGATCAGCACTACGCCTCGTTCCACATCGAGCTACTCCTCGATGTGGACGGCAGCGTGCGCCGCACCAAGGTTCACCACCACCAATCGGACAAAGATGAAGCCTGGCCAGGCTGGGATGAAGGCCGGCTGATCGCACTGCTGCGCGACCACATTCCGCTCCTGGCTCCAGGGCAGCCGGCCGAGGCTTCCGGTCCGCCATCACCAGCCGCGCCCACCACGGACCAGCAGGAAGCGGCGGCACCTTCCGGAAGTGAGATCGGAGACAGCCGAGCTGCCCGTGAGCCTGCCGTCCTCCTTCCTGCGCATCGAGAACCTCGGCCTCACTCGTGAGGGCCAGAGAAGCCACCGCTATGCCCCCGGCGAGCCAACCACTATCGGCTTCACCCTTCACGTCACCCAGGCGAGCACCCAGGCGGCAACGTTCGACTTCACTGCCGATGTCACCGCCAGCAGCGACCTCGGAGACAATCAACGCCAGCTGCTGGGCACCGCGCAAGGAGCCGTCCGCGCGGGCGAACCACTCCCGGTCGAGCTAGCCGGGCCACCTCTGCCTCGCGGTCTCTACCGCCTTGAGGCGACCGTGGCCATCTATCCAGCCGACCACACTCGCGATTCCAAGCCCCTGCACAGCCGGCGAACGACTGGGGCGTTCGTCCAGGTCGCGGACGTATCGGTGCAGCCCGTTCCTACGCGAACCTGACACTTTCCCGCGGCTAAAGGAAAATCACGCCGGGCTCAGCGCAATGGTGCGGGTGGTCCACGCATAAGAATCCCCCCGAGCGCACTCCAACGGTCCCAGGCCGCGTACCCAGGTAGCGGCGGCGTTCATGACGTCCCGACGGCAGTACTAGACGGTCCGGCCGTGCTCGCCGCCGAGTACCCGACCGCTCAGCGCGTCTCCGTACGCGGGGTCAGCATTCCGGCGGTCCTGCGCCCGCGTCCGCCGTAGCCGCCAGGGCGAGCGCCAGCTCCATGTCCGAGGCCGTTTATGCCGGCGTCCTGTCGATCGGGCTCGTGGCCGTTCGTGTAGGAGGTAGACGGCTGGCCTGAGACCGGCGCGGCCGAAAGAGAGGAGGAGCGTCATGCCTGAATTGAAGGTTCTGCTCGGTGGCCTGGGGATTCCTGAGTCGCCGCGGTGGCATGAGGGGCGGCTGTGGTTCTGTAACTGGATCGACCGGCAGGTCATGGCGGTTGACATGGACGGCAAGGCGGAGGTCATGCTCACCCGCGACCCGGCCAGCCACTCGATGGGGTACTCCATCGACTGGCTGCCCGACGGCAGGCTGCTGACGACCGGCGACCGGGTCCGGCGCCAGGAGCCTGACGGGTCGATGGCCATCCACGCCGAGCAGCGGGCGAACGAAATCGTCGTGGACGCGCGCGGCAACGCCTACGTCAACGGCGCGGACTTCGACTTCGTCGCCGGTGCGCCGCCCAAGCCGGGCTACATCAAGCTCGTCACGCCAGACGGGCACCTGCGCCAGGTCGCCGACGACATCCAGTTCCCCAACGGCATGGTCATCACCCCGGACGGCCGGACGCTGATCATCTCTGAGTCGTTCGCGGGACGGCTGACCGCTTTCGACATCGACGGCGATGGCGGGCTGTCGGGGCGGCGGGTGTTCGCCGAGGGTCTCGGGCCGGACGGCATCAGCATGGACGCCGAGGGCGCGGTGTGGGTGTCTAGCGGCGGGTTCTCGGTCGCCCGCGTCGCCGAGGGCGGCAAGGTCCTGCAACGCGTCGAACTCGAGGAGAACCGGGCGCCGTTCGCGCTGATGCTCGGCGGCCCGGACCGGCGGACCCTGTTCATCTGCACCGCCGAGTGGTACACGGCCGACGGCGCGGCCGCCAACCTCGAACGCCTAGCCACCGGGCCGCGGACTGGAGAGATCCTCGCCCTGCCGGTCGAGGTGCCCGGCGCCGGCCGGCCGTAACAGCAACCGGGCCGCCGGTACCGGGTCCTCCGGCGCCGGCGGCCTGGGCGCTGCACGATGGCGCACCGAGCCCGACGGTTCGTGATTGCCGAACACCGGCGCCCGTGGGCTCGGCGACCCCGGGCCACTATTGCATCGCAGTATACACTCAGCGTATGCTCGCGGGTATGAGCGTTCCCATGGCCCTCCTCGGGCTCCTCGATCGCGAACCGAGCCACGGCTACGACCTGAAGCGCGACTACGACGCCTACTTCGGCCGGGGCAGACCCCTTCCCTTCGGGCAGGTGTACGCCACCCTCGCCCGTCTCGCGCGGGACGGGAAGGCGGTTGCCGGAGACGCGGAGCCGGGAGCCGGACCGGACCGCAAGCGCTACACCATCACCGAGACCGGGAAGTACGAGGTCGAGGCGTGGCTCGGCGAGCCGATCCCGGCCGAGCCCTACCTCCAGACCGACCTCTTCGTGAAGGTCGTTCTCTCCCTCATGCTCGGTCGTCCGGCGGAGGAGTACCTCGACGTGCAGCGGGCCGCGCACCTCCAGCGGATGCGCGAGCTCACCGACCTCAAACAGCAGGGCAACCTCGTCGACGTGCTCCTCGCCGACCATGGGCTCTTCCACCTGGAGGCCGATCTGCGCTGGATCGACCTCACCGCGGCGCGGCTCGCGGCACTCGCCGAGGAGGTGGCGTCGTGAGCGGCACGAACAGTTCCTCCGCGGTCCAGTCCGGCAGCGTGATCATCGAGGCACGCGACCTCGTGCTCTCCTTCGGGGAGACGCCAGCGCTTCGCGGTGCCGATCTGTCCGTGCAACGCGGCGAGGTCCTCGCCGTGATGGGCCCGAGTGGCTCGGGCAAGTCGACCCTGCTCTACTGCCTGGCGGGCATCCTCGTTCCGGACTCCGGTGAGGTCTCCTTCGACGGTCAGCGCCTCGACACGATGCGCGAGGAGCAGCGAAGCCGCCTCCGCCGGGACCGTTTCGGCTTCGTCTTCCAGTTCGGCCAGCTCGTCCCGGAGCTCACCGCCGAGGAGAACGTCGCGCTGCCGCTCCTGCTCGGCGGAACCCGCCGCAAGGAGGCCTTGCGCGGCGCGCGGGCCTGGTTCGAACGGCTCGAACTCGATGGCCTGGAACGTCACCGCGCTGGCGAGATGTCCGGCGGACAGGCACAGCGCGTCGCGCTGGCGCGCGGTCTCGTCGCCCATCCGGACGTGCTGTTCGCGGACGAGCCAACCGGCTCGCTCGACTCGCTCACCGGCGAGCTCGTGATGGGCTTGATGACTGGTGCGGCGCGCGAGGAAGGGACCACCGTCGTCCTCGTCACCCACGAACCCCGCGTCGCCGCCTACGCCGACCGCGAGGTCATCGTGCGCGACGGACGAGTGGCCACCGCGACGGTGGCCAGATGATTCGGCTCGGCCTGCGCCTGACGCTCGGAAGCGGACGTGAAGCCGCGCTGCGCGTCCTCGTCACCGCGGCAGCCGTCGCCCTCGGCGTCGGCCTGCTGCTGGCTGCCCTGGCCGGTGTCAACGGGCTGCATGCCCAGACCGACCGTGGTGCGTGGCTCGACACCTCGGCGCAGGCGTCACGACCGACCTCGACATCCGACCGGCTGTGGTGGCTGTCGGGCACCGACCAGTTCGGCAACCAGGCGATCGACCGGATCGACGTGGCCGCCGCCGGGCCGGACGCTCCGGTCCCGCCCGGGATTCCCCACCTGCCGGGACCGGGTGAGTACTACGCCTCGCCCGCCCTCACGGCCCTTCTTCGGTCCGAACCGGCGAACGAGCTGCGCGACCGGTATCCGGGGCACGCAGATCGGGACCATCGGCGCAGCGGCGCTGCCGTCCCCGAACTCGCTGATCATCGTCATCGGCCACACCGCGCGCCAGCTCTCGCAGGCACCTGGTGCGGTCGAGGTCGGAGCCATCCAACGCACGCCGGCCAGCTGCTACGCCTGCCAGAACACCATCGGGAGCGGACCCGTTCTGCAGTTCATCCTGGCCGGCGGAGCCGTCGCGCTCTTGCTGCCGGTGCTGATCCTGATCGCGACCGCCAGCCGGCTGTCGGCCGCGCGGCGCGAGGAGCGCTTCGCCGCGATGCGGCTCGTCGGCGCCACGCCGCGTCAGATTTCTGTGGTCTCCGCGGTGGAGGCAGTGGTCGCGGCGGTCGCGGGCGTCGCAGTCGGCTTCGCACTCTTCTTCGTCTTCCGGCCGCTGCTCTACCACGTGCCGTTCACCGGGGCGCCCCTCGCTCAAGGCGACCTCTCGCTGCACTGGATCGACATCGTGCTCGTCGTGATCGGCGTCCCGGTCGCCGCGGTCGTGTCCGCGCGCCTCGCGCTTCGCAGGGTCCAGATATCGCCGCTCGGCGTGAAGCGGCGAGCGTCGTCCCGCCCACCGCGGATCGCGCGGATCATCCCGCTGCTCGCCGGCATCGCCGTGCTCGCGTACTTCGACGCGGCCGGCAAGCCGGGCAGCAATCGGCGGCCAGCTTCTCGAGCTGCTCGTGGGCTTCGTGCTCCTTATCGTGGGGCTGGTTCTCGCTGGACCGTGGTTCACGACCGCGGGTTCTCGGCTCATGGCCAACCGGGCCAGTCGTCCCGCCACGCTCATCGCCGGTCGCCGGCTCCTCGACAATCCCAAGGCGGCCTTCCGGTTCATCAGTGGGCTCGTGATCGCCCTCTTCGTCGCGAGCGCCGCGATCGGGGCGCTCAGCTCGATCGCCGCCGCCAGCAGCTCCGGCGGAGGCAGCGCAGGGAAAGACACCCTCGCCGAACCGTTCTGCAGCTTCTCGACGTCGAATTGTCCCGCTTCCGCCCAGGTTCCTTCCGTCCCAGGCCAGGTGCTGGCCGAGCTCCGCACGACGCCCGGAGTGCGCAGTGTGACGGTGGTCCACCAGGCGTCGTCCCAAGGTCCGCTGAGGAACTCGTTCGGGGTCGTCGCGTGCGACCAGCTGGCGCAGACGCCCGCGATCGGCAAGTGCGCGCCGGGAGCGACGGTGGCGAACATCGGCTACTTCCTTTCGAACCTCCTTGGGCACAACTCGCACGCGTCGTCGACGGTCTGGCCGTCCGCGACACCTGTCGGTGGCGGAGCGCCGCGCGTCTTCCCGTCGATGCAGTCGTCGTCGCCACGGACGGGTCGTCCGGCTCGCTCGAACGGGCACGGACCACGCTCGAACGGGCCTTTCCCTTCCAGGGAACGCCGGTCGCGGTCGATGCCTTCGATCCGTCGACCGCGCGCCTCCTCACCATGATCCAGGACATGACCGACGTGGTCATCGTGGCGAGCCTCATCATCGCCGCCTGCAGTCTCGCCGTGAACATCGCCGCCGGGCTGGGCGAGCGGAAGCGCCCGTTCAGCTTGCTCAGGCTCACCGGTGTCCCCACCGCGCTCCTGCATCGTGTCGTCGCGCTGGAGAGTGCGCTGCCACTCCTCCTTGTCGCCGCAGTGTCGATCGTGGTCGGCCTGGTGTCGGCTGCCCTCTACCTCCACTCCCAGGTCGGCATCGCGTTCAGCATCCCGGGAATCGCGTACTGGGCCACTGTCGTCGGCGGACTTGCGGTTTCGCTCGCGATCATCGCCTCGACGTTCCCGCTCCTCAACCGGATCACGGGACCCGAGGTCGCCCGAAACGAGTGAGGCACCGGGAACGGGTGCGGCCACGCACGTCAGGTACGGGCGACCGGTAGCGCCCGGAGGCTTGCGCCGCCTTATACCGGCTGCGACGGCTCAAGTGGGATCGGCGGCGGCTGCGCTTCCCCGAACACTGCCTCGGCCGCTGACATGCCGCCGTAGTCGGTCGCAAGGTTGGCGTAGATCGAGTAGATCAGCGTGATGAAGATGCCGAGCTTGAGCCACAGCGTGGGCGTGAAGAAGAACAGGCAGCAGATCAGCGGGAAGTTGATCAGCCAGTAGATCGCACCCCACATGTGGACCTTGTACTGGGTGTACGGGTTGGTGGACAGGTCTTTGAAGAGCACGTTCATCCAGCCGTGCCGGATGTGCACCGCCGTGTGCGCGGCGTGCAGCCGGGCGACGTCGGCGCGCAGTTGGCGGACCTCGGCGATCAGGGTCTCGGTGTCAGTCATGGAGCCAGTATCAGCGCAGACGATCACATTGTGACATGTCATGAATTAACTCAACTAGTGACGCCTTCTGCTTGACTCGACGGCACCACCGGAAACGGTGCGGACGCTACGCCCGAGTCACTGCTGAGCCGACGGGAGCACGATGCCTGCCCGATTCCAGCTCGTCATTAACTGCAAGGACCCGAGCTGCTTGTCCGCTTCTGGGCGGCTGCCCTGGGATACGTGCTTGAACCGCCCCCGGAAAGGTTCGCTACCTGGGACGACCGGCGGGGCGACATCGGGCTTCCCGACAGTGAGCTGGGAATCGGCGCGGACAGCCAGCTGGGGAGCCTGGCCGGGGCCGGCAGGCGTTCCGCGACTACGTCGAGCAGACCCGGGGAGTGACCGCTCAGGCGTTGAGGACAGCTTGTGTAGTTCCACGGTGGAGCGGCTGCTTAACGCTGGCGGGCGAGCGCTATATTCTGCGGTGATGCCTGCTTCCGGGGCGAACGGCCGCCCCGCCGCGGTGCAAGTCCTCCTGACGGATCTGTTCCGCGCACCCGTCGCCGTCGACCGCTGGGAGCGTCTTGAGCCCTGGCCTGTCGCGCGGGTGCTGCTCGGGGGGCTGGCGCTGCCCGGACGGTTATCGTGAAATGGGTACGGATCGGCCCCGCCCAGGCACGCACCGAACCCTGGCGGCTGCGTGCCGAATTGGCCGCGCTGCAGTTCCTGTCCGACGATCTGGGACTGGCGCTTGCCCCGCGTGTTATCGCCGCCGACGTATCGGCCGGGTTCCTCGTTCTGGAGGACCTTTGGCTTCGCTCGCGATCATCGCCTCGACGTTCCCGCTCATCAACCGGATCACGGGACCCGAGGTCGCCCGAAATGAGTGAGGCACAGCGTCCGGGTGCGGCCGCGCACTTCGGCGTGCGACCCGCGGGTCCCACCGGCTTCGGCTGGACGTATCTGGTGAACTGAAGACGGGTGTGCGACCCGAGTTGGTCCGGTCCTGTCCCTTCGGGCACGCTAGCCACAGCGCTCCTGCGCCAACTATGACTGTGCTTGCCGAGGGAGATGGCCAAGGTGACCGAGAACTACCCGCCCGAATCAACGCCGCCCGAGGCACAACAGCCGGTGGCACACGAGGAGGAGCAGCCAGGCGTCCGAGCCTGCCGAGGATCCGGGATACCTGACGGAAACGGGCGAGGCAGTCGGCGAGGACGGATCGGTCGTCCCGATCATCGGTGGCCTGCCCGCCGTCGAAGGCTCGGCCTGGGATATCGGCGCCCCGGCGGATGAGCGTGGGGCGGACCTGGCTGAACACGAGGCCAGCCAGGAGCACCAGGCCGGTCAGGAGGACACGCGCTGAGCAAGCCCGGCCCGTGACGAACGCCATACCCCAGGGTCAGCAACAGGCCGGGGGCCCATGTCATTTCGTGCCGGGCTTGTCCAATTCCCGTCGCCTGGCCCGGTGTATCCGTATGGCGAACCGATGACACATGATCTCGGAGGCTGGTCTCCGTTTTCGGGAACCGGCCCCTGGGATTGAACCAGCGACCTCTTCGGTGTCAACGGTCGATCTATTGCCCAGGCTTCTATTGTCACTATAGCCTCTGATTGGTGTAATTGTAGGTCAGCATGTCAATCGCTGTCGGCAGGTAACGGCGGGTGCCGGTTGCTGCTGGCGCGCCTTGATGGCATCCTGATGTCAAGAAATTGTTTATGGAGGCGATATGGGATTTGCCCGTGAGCGGGTGGGCGCCGACGGGAGAGCGCGTTACACGGCGGTCTACCGGGACCTCAAGGGTCGGCTCCGCTCCGCGGGAACCTTCAGCCAGCGGCGCGAGGCCGACCGTGCCTGGCAGCGGGCCGAGGCGAAGGTCGCCCAGGGCTACTTAGGCGATCCCGGCCGCGGCCGCCAGACGTTCCGCGCCTACGTCGAGAACACCTGGCTGCCCAATCACCAGGTCGAGGCGAGCACCCTGCAGGGCTACACCTACCTGCTGCACAAGCACATCATGGACGAGTTCGGCCCGATGCGGATGATCGACTCCTGCCCGAGCACGTCCGTGAGTGGATCACGGGGCTGAAGCACGGGGGAGTGAAGCCGCCCACGATCAGGTACTGCTTCATCGTGCTCAGTGCCATCTTCACCACAGCCCTCAACGACCAGGTGACCTCGCTGCACCCATGCAAGGGCGTGAAGACCCCGCCGGTCCCGGCCCAGCCGCGCACCATCCTCACACCGGAGCAGTTTGCCGCGGTGTACGACTGCCTGCCTGATGAGCAGTCCAAGCTGCTGGTAGAGACCGACGTGGAGAGTGGTCTGCGCTGGGGTGAGCTGACCGAGTTGCGGGTGCGCGATCTGGAGTTCGCCACCCGCATGCTGACCGTCAGCCGTGCGGTCGTCCAGGTCCACCCCCAGTTCCACCCGGAGGGCGGACGGTTCCTGGTGAAGCCCTACCCCAAGACCAGGAGTACCGGCGCTTCAAGCTCGGCGTCCAGATCACCGCCAAACTCAAGGATCACGTCACGGAACGCGGCCTTGACTGGGGTGACCTGCTGTTCACGATGCCGGCAAGGACCGGCCGCGGATCCTGGTGCCTCGCCTCGATGCTGATCCCGACGCGCCACTGGGCCGCACCGAACCAAACGCAGCCGGGCACCGCTACCGGCACGGCACCCTGACCGGCTACTCCCTAGGCCGCTGCCGCTGCGACTACTGCCGCGACGCCTACTGCCGCTACCGCGCCGAGCGCCGCGCCAACGGAAAGGATGACCCGCGTGGGCTCCGCGCGTGCGTGACACCGACGGGCACATCCCGGCGCACTGGTTCCGCGACAAGGTCTGGTACCCGGCCGTGAAGTCGGCTGGCCTGATGACCCGGGTACGGATCCACGACCTCCGCCACGCCCACGCCTCCTGGCTGCTGGCCGGCGGCGCCGACCTCCAGGTCGTCAAGCAGCGCCTCGGCCACGGCAGCCTCCGCACCACCGAGAAGTACCTCCACACCCTCCCCGACGCCGACGAAACCGCCCTCGACGCCCTCTCCAAGATGCGCAACCGAGCGTCAGTCGTGTAATGAGATGGAAGGCGTTGCCGGATTGGGCCGTATAAGCGATCAAGGCGGCGCCGCACGCGGCGCCGCTGGCCCGGCGTCAGCGCCCCGGGCTCTGCCTTGGGAGGCTCGCCCGGGCGCACGCCGGGCCCTATCCGGGGAAGCACGCAGGTCAAATGGCTCAGGGGAGAGACCAAGGCCACCCCGGGTCGCCCTCCTCGCTCGCGATTGTCTAGCTTGTGCTCACGAGTAAGGTGGCCTAACCGAGCCAAGATCGACTAACAGCAGTAGACGCATTTTCGCCGGTAGAACGAATCTAGCTGTTCCCATCCGGCGCTGAACCGAGCAGCGTGGCTATCAGCTCGGTGGTAAACTGCTGCCTCTTCAAGCGGTCAGGGGAAGGCACCTCACCGCCAGCCGCTGTCATCACTGCCTCGGCTGCATAACGAAAGAGTTCCACTTGATCCGGTCGCTTCAAGGCTGAGATCAGTGTTTCGCTTTGACTTTCAACCTTTGCCGATTCAAGGTGGGTAGACCTTCTTCCAAGGGCCTGGTACTTGAATGCCATGAGGATGTGGTAGCGAGCAGGCTTATATTTAGAATCCAAGCCCGCCCTAAAAGCGAGTTCAAGGCGATATGCTGCAAAGGCGCTCGCCACATAAGGAAGTAGCTTGTGATCTTCACGGAAGATACCATCACCTACCTCACCGTATAGGCGGTTGGTGTACCGTGAAGCCAGGTGTGGCAAGTCTAGGAAAACGGCAGAAACAGCTCGCATCTGATCACGAATAGTTAGAACGCGAGTCTTGGTGACGTCTTTATCGTAAAACTGGCCAGAGCGCCGCTCGTACGTCAGTTTCACATCGGCATCATCCAGCCGGTAGAAATCCTCTAGCTTCTTCTGAAACTTGGAGAGAGCCAGCAGGTCGTTCTCTTGAACTTCAGTTTGTGAATTTGTGGCACGAATAATGCGTGTCGCAACTTCTTCGTCGCTCGTAACAACTAGCCTTAGGGGCACATAGATCTCGTCAAGCAAGTTGGCCATAACATCTTGTGACAGGTACAAGCAGTGACTCGTCTGACATCCGTTCACTATCTGATAACTGGATATAGCTACAGCGTCTCCAGGCTTCGGGGTGTAGGAACCTGCGACGATCGTCACACCGTTGTTAAGGACGGGTAGCAAGTTCCGCTCCGGCGACGACAGCGTATCCATGATCTGCCGGTTGACCGGGTTGTCTGCCCCCTTAAAGCCACGAACATTATCGTAGAAGACTCGCTCGTCAAGTTGGCCGCTGTCATCTTTGACCAGCTTGAGCAGCTCAGTATAGATACTACACCCAAGA
>CAVQNH010000021.1:0-76474 GCA_963713815.1 uncultured Actinomycetes bacterium | reverse complement strand
GGGTTTTCGTTGCGGAGAATCCGGCCGGGAGGCGGGTGCGGCCGGAGCCTGCGGGCCGGGCCGGCGGGAGCGCCGCCCCAGTCTGCCTGGCCTGGCCGGTGCGGCGTCCGCAACCGCCGGGGGTCAGCCTTGAAGCAGCTGGCGGACCTCGCGGGCGATCTCCAGGTCCTCGCGGGCACCGATGACCAGGGTCTGGACCGCCGTCCCGGCTGCGCTGATGTCGCGGTCGGGCTGGGCGGTGTCGCTGTCGTTGCGGGCGGTGTCGATGGCCACCCCGAGGAAGGCCACCCGCTCGGCCGCTCCCTGCCGGACCGTGGGTGAGTTCTCGCCCACGCCGCCGGTGAACGCGAGCACGTCGATGCCGCCGGCCGCCGCGGCCATGGCGGCGATGCCAGCCGCCAGGCGGTGCAGGTACACATCGAGGGCCAGCCGGGCATCCGGTTCCCCCCGGTCCGCGGCCGCCTCGACCTGGCGCATGTCCGGGGTGCCGGCCAGGGCGGTGAGGCCGGATCGCTGCTCCAGCGCGACGGACACGTCGTGGGGGGACAGGTGCTCGTGCTCTTCGAGCCAGAGCACCAGCCCGGGATCGACGGTGCCGGAGCGGGTGGCCATCACGAGACCTTCGAGCGGGGTGAAGCCCATGGTGGTGTCCACGCTGCGGCCCCCGAGCACCGCCGCGAGCGAGGCGCCCGCGCCCAGGTGGCAGGTGACCATGCGCAGGCTGGCCGCGGGCTGGCCGAGCAGCTCGGCGGCGCGGCGGGAGCAGTACGCGTGGGACAGGCCGTGGAAGCCGTAGCGGCGGATGGGGTAGCGGCGCTGCCATTCGCGGGGGATCGCGTAGGTCGCGGCGGCGGGCGGGATCGTGGTGTGGAAGGCGGTGTCGAAGCAGGCGACGGCGGGCACGCCGGGCAGGTGCGCGCTGACCGTGTCGAGCGCGGCCAGTGATTTGGGCTGGTGCAGCGGGGCCAGGGCGGTCAGGTCGTGCAGCTGCTGGCGCACGGCCTTGTCGATCCGGACCGGGCCGGTGAACGCCGTCCCGCCGTGCACGATGCGGTGGCCGACCACGTCCGGCTCCGGCCAGCCGTGCAGGGCCCCGGCCAGGCCGGAGATGCTGAATCCGCCGGTTCCCGCGGGCAGGTCGGCGCTGCGCTCGACGGTGTCGGCGGCGTCGAGCAGGCGCAGCTTCAGGCTGGAGGAGCCCGCGTTGACGACGAGTACCCGCACCGGTCAGCCCTCGCCCGGCCAGGTCCAGCTGGTGATGGCCGGATCGTCCTCGCCGTGCTCGCGGGTGTAGGCGCGGGCGGCGAGGCGCGCGTCGGCCATCTGCTGGCGCAGGGTCGCGGCGCGGGTGCCCAGCCCGGGCACCCGGTCGATGACGTCCATGACCAGGTGGAACCGGTCGAGGTCGTTGAGCATGACCATGTCGAACGGCGTGGTGGTGGTGCCTTCCTCCTTGTACCCGCGGACGTGCAGGTTGTCGTGGCCGCTGCGGCGGTAGGTGAGCCGGTGGATGAGCGAGGGATAGCCGTGATAGGCGAAGATCACCGGCTTGTCGGTGGTGAACAGCGCGTCGAAGTCCGCGTCGGGCAGCCCGTGCGGGTGCTCGGTGTCGGGTTCCAGCCGCATGAGGTCCACGACGTTGATGACCCGGACCTTCAGGTCGGGCAGGTGGGTGCGGATCAGGTCCGCGGCGGCCAGGGTCTCCAGGGTGGGAACGTCGCCGGCGCAGGCCAGCACCACGTCCGGCTCGCCGTCGGTGCTGCTGGCCCAGGGCCAGATGCCCAGCCCGCGGGTGCAGTGCGCGATCGCCTCGTCCATGGTCAGGTAGTTCAGGGCGGGCTGCTTGCCGGCCACGATCACGTTGACGTAGTTGCGGCTGCGCAGGCAGTGGTCGGCCACGGACAGCAGGGTGTTGGTGTCCGGCGGCAGGTACACGCGGACGATCTCGGCCTTCTTGTTGACGACGTGGTCGATGAATCCCGGGTCCTGGTGGGAGAAGCCGTTGTGGTCCTGCCGCCACACGTGCGAGGACAGCAGGTAGTTCAGCGACGCGATCGGCGCCCGCCACGGGATGTGCCGCGTCACCTTGAGCCACTTGGCGTGCTGGTTGAACATCGAGTCGATGATGTGGATGAACGCCTCGTAGCAGTTGAACAGGCCGTGCCGCCCGGTCAGCAGGTAGCCTTCCAGCCATCCCTCGCACAGATGCTCCGACAGCACTTCCATAACGCGCCCGTCCGGGGCGAGGTGATCATCGCCGGGTATGGTGATCGCGTCCCAGGCCCGGTTGGTCTCCTCGAAGACGGCCGTCAGCCGGTTGGATGCCGTCTCGTCCGGGCCCATCAGCCGGAAGCGGTCCGGGTTGCGGGCGATGATGTCGCGCAGGAACGTGCCCAGCACCCGGGTGGCCTCGCTGAACCCCGCGGCCGGGCGTTCCACGGCCACGGCGTAGTCGCGGAAGTCCGGCATGGCCAGATCGCGCAGCAGCAGCCCGCCGTTCGCGTGCGGGTTGGCGCCCATCCGCTGGTCCCCCTGGGGGGCGAGGGCCTGCAGGGCCGGGATCAGCGCCCCGGTCTGGTCGAAGAGCTCCTCGGGACGGTAGCTGCGCATCCACTCCTCGAGCTGCTCGCGGTGCCGGGCGTTGGTGCGGGTTTCGGCCAGCGGGACCTGGTGGGCGCGCCAGGTGCCCTCGACCGGGAGGCCGTCGACTACTTTCGGGCCGGTCCACCCCTTCGGGGTGCGCAGCACGATCATCGGCCACACCGGCCGGGACGGGGCTGCCCCGTCGGCCGCCGGGCCCGTGGTGGGGGAGCCCGTGGTGGGAGCCGGCGGTGGAGGGGCCCGTGGTGGAGGAGCCCGTGGCTGAGGAGCCGGCGGCGTCGCGGGCTTCGTGCTGGATGGCCGCGATCGTGTCCAGTACCTCATCGAGCGTGGCGGCGAGCTGCGCATGGACGGCCGCGGGCTCGTGACCGGAGACGAAGTGCGGCTGGTAGCCGTAGCCGCGCAGCAGCGCGGTGAGCTCGTCGTCGCCGATGCGGGCCGGCACGGTCGGGTTGGCGATCTTGTAGCCGTTGAGGTGCAGCACCGGCAGGACCGCACCGTCGGTGACCGGGTTGAGGAACTTGTTCGAGTGCCAGCTGGCGGCCAGGGGCCCGGTCTCGGCTTCCCCGTCACCCACCACGCACAGCGCCAGCAGATCCGGGTTGTCGAACACGGCGCCGTAGGCGTGCAGCAGGGAGTAGCCGAGCTCGCCGCCCTCGTGGATGGATCCCGGTGTCTGCGGGGCCACGTGGCTGGGGATGCCGCCGGGGAAGGAGAACTGGCGGAACAGCGCCCGCAGGCCGTCCTCGTCCTGGCCGATCGAGGAGTAGACCTCGCTGTAGGTGCCTTCCAGGTACACGTTGGCCACCAGCCCCGGGCCGCCGTGTCCGGGCCCGGTCACGTACAGCGCGTTGAGCCCGCGGTCCTTGATCACCCGGTTCATGTGCGCGTACAGCAGGTTCAGCCCCGGGGTCGTGCCCCAGTGGCCCAGCAGCCGCGGCTTGACGTGCTCCGCCTGGAGAGGCTCGCGCAGCAGCGGGTTGTCCAGCAGGTAGATCTGCCCGACGGACAGGTAGTTGGCCGCGCGCCAGTACGCGTCGATCATCTCCAGGTCCTGCTGGCTGACCGACCTGGTCGGCGTCAATCCGGTGGGTGGCACAGCGTGCTCCTCAACTCGGCGCATGATGGGCACCGTCGGGCCGGCATCGGGTCTGCGGGATCAGGATCGGGGTGGGCCGCGCACCGTTGCGTGGTCCCCGCCTGACCGGGACCTGGTCGCGCGGCGGTCCCAGACACCACATTTGTCCGTGCAGGCATGCGCTGCAACCGTCATTAGGTGAAGCTTGCCGGGCCGTACGTCCTGGCCCGCAGGGACCTGCGTCACCAGCCGGGTGGCCACCACGGCTCAGGTGAACAGTCCGCCGCCCCAGTGCTGGCCGGGGCGGAGGCCGGGCGGGCAGGCGAAGACGGCGCTGCCGGTGTGGTGGATGTACTCGTTGAGGGCGTCCGCGGCGAGGGCCTGCTGGAGCCGGATGAACTGGGCGGGATTCTTCATGAAGGCGATGAAGAACAGGCCGCCCAGGAGGGTTCCGGCCTGCGGGTCGATGCCGTCGGTGAAGGAGTAGCCGCGGCGCAGGATCCGGGTGCCGCCGTTGTGCTCGGAGCTGGCCAGCCGGATATGGGCCCCGGCGGGGATGGCCGGCTGCCCGGCTGCGTTCCGGGCGGCGAAGTCGGGGCTGGTGAATTCGGTGCCGCCGGACAGCGGTGCGCCGGATATCTTGGCCCGGCCGATGACGTTCTCCTGGTCGGCGAGGTAGTCGCGGTCCCAGTTCTCGACGAAGATCCGGATCTTGCGGGCGATCAGGTAGCTGCCGCCACGCAGCCACGGCTGGTCGGTCTCGCGGCCGACCCACACGTAACCGTCCATGAGCCGGGTCTGCTCGGCCTTGATGTTCCGGGTGCCGTCCTTGAACCCGAGCAGGTTGCGGGGGGTGGCCTGGGACGTGGTGGTGGTGGAGGTCCGGCCGAAGCCGAGTTCCATCCAGTTGTGCTCCACCACGCCCATGCCGAGGCGGGCCAGGTTGCGCACCGCGTGGAACGCGACCAGGGGGTCATCGGAGCAGGCCTGCAGGCACAGGTCCCCGCCGGTGTAGGCGGGGTCGAGGTTCTCGTTGGGCAGCGGCGGCAGCTGGGCCAGGGCGGCGGGCTTCTTCCCGGCCAGACCGAACCGGTGGTCGAACAAGGCGGGCCCGTAGCCGAGCGTGATGGTCAGCCGTGACACCGGGGAGCCGACCGCCTCGCCGGTGTCCACCGGGGGCGCGTAGGGGGAGGCTGGCCTTGCCGATCAGCCGCCCGCGGGCCATCCGGGCCGCGGCCGCCGTCCATTCGCGGAGCAGGTCACGCAGGTCGGCGCGGGTGGCACCGGCGACGACGTTCAGGGAGCCGAACGCCAGCCGGTCCTGGGCAGGCGTGGCGATGCCGGACTGGTGCGGCCCGTAGAACGGGACGGTCAGGGCACTGTCCCCCGGTACCCCGTCGGCGCCGGACGGGCTGGCCGCGGCGGCCTGGGTGAAGTACCCGGCCGCGCCGCCCGCGACCGCCCCGGCCCCGAATGCCCCGGCCCCGGCGAGGAGCTGCCGCCGCGACGGCCGCGCCGGGCCGGCCGCGGTCCGGCGGCGGGCTGCCGCGGTCCGGCGGCGGGCTGCCGTGGCCCGGCAGGGGCTCGCTGGTCCCGGCGCCTGCCATCTGGGTTTCCTCCTCGTCCTGTGGTTCTCGTGCCGTCCGCCCTCAGCGGCGGCACCGGCTTGCTTCGTGATCATGGCTTTGGTGGCGTTCCAACGCCACCAAAGTCATGATCACGAAGTGGCCGGGCGGCGGTGGGTGTCCCGGTCAGCTGACCTGGACGGAGATCTGTGGACATGGCCTCGGCCAGCGCGTTGACCGCCCCGGCGAGCTGGCGGCGCTGGCTGCCGGTGACGGTGGAGTACTCGACGTAGCCGGTGCCGTCGTAGCCCGGGCTGGCCTGGTACCTGGACCATCTGCTTGCTGATCGCGGCGTCCCGCTGCCGGATCAGGGACAGCAGGGCGGGGTCCTTCTTCTGCAGGTAGGGCTGGAGCAGGGCGACGACCTTCATGGCCCCGTCCACGTTGGCCTGGAAGACCGGGAGGTCGGTGCTGGAGTACCGCTCCTCCTCCCCGCTGATCTTCGAGGTGGCGGCCTCGTTGACGAGGTCGGTGGCGCCGCTGGCCAGCTCCAGCGGGTTGTACTGCGCCTTGCGCACCAGGGTCAGCAGCTGCTGCTCGTTCCTGACCAGCCCGGCGCACAGTTCCGGCGCGCCGGCCAGGGTGTTGTCCTCCCACAGCAGCTGCTCGATCTTGTGGAACCCGGTGAACTGGGATGCCACGGTGACCGGGTTCTCCCAGCGGCCGTCGATATCGGTGTCCAGGCTGCCCCAGATCTCGGCCACCGGCTCGATCCGCTCGTAGTAGACGCGGGCCTCCGGGTAGAGCAGCCTGGCCTGGGTCATGCTGCCGTCGCCGATGGCCCGGCAGAAGGCCTGGGTGTGCGTGACCAGGCTGGCCACGTTCTGGTTGACGTAGCCGGAGTAGCCGGCGACAGCCGTGGTGAGCTGGGCGCTGGACTGCCAGCTGGCCCCGGTGGCTTTCCCGGAGACGGTGAGGGTCCAGCGTGACTGGCCCGCGCCCGGGCAGCTGATTGTGTAGCTGCCGGGCTGGATGTCGAGGGTGAAGGCGCCGGACAGCCCGGGCGTGAGGTTCTCCTGCTCACCGAGGATGTGGGTCAGGTCGGCGGTGCGCAGCTCGGCTTCGGTGACCGCGTCGGCGCCCTGGTTGGCCACGTTGAACGTGACCTCGCCAGCGCTGATCCTGGCTGGCTTGGGCGCGCAGCCTTGCGGCGTGAGATTGACCGTCACCGTGCTCGCCTTGGCCGGGCCTGAACTGGCCGGTGAGGTGGGCGAGCTTGCGCATCCTGCGGCCGCCAGCGCCATTACCGCCGCGATGGCCGCCACCCGGGTGCGCTGAGGCGCCCGTCCCCGGTTACCGTCGGTGCTCACGTTTCTGCGACTCCTTGTTTCGCCGGTGGCTTGTCTCATGGCTGAAGCGGCGGCGTCCGTGCTGGCCGCGCCGGCCCGGGCCGCGGCGTCCGTGCCGTCGTCTTACCGCGGGGCCGGTGACCGTCCGGTGGGCTGCTGGGCGGCGGCCTCCGGTACCGCGGCCGGACGGGGGCGCCTCCGGCCGGAAGGCCAGGCCACGATCACGGCCAGCGGGACCAGGTAGGCGAGCCAGGCAATGACCTCGATCCGCGCCGGGTAGGGCTGGATCCCCAGCACGCCGGTCAGCAGCGAAGACAGGGGGGTTCCCGGCCGGACCAGCCAGGACAGGTCGAAGGCCTGGCCCTGCCCGGCCGTGAGCCAGCCCGCCTCGTTGGCGGTGTGGAACGCGGTCATCACCAGGCCCGCGGCGACCAGCACGAGCACCAGGCCGGTGATCTTGAAGAACCGGGCCAGGTTGAGCCGGACCCCGCCCCGGTAGATGCCATAGCCGATGGCGGCCGCGAGCAGTATCCCGATCACCGCGCCGAGCCAGGATGTTGTCGCATCCCCCGACGCGTGGAACGTGGCCAGCAGGAAGACGGCGGTCTCGAAACCTTCCCGCAGGACAGCCAGGAACGCCATTGCCACCAGTGCCCGGTCCGACCCGGAGGCCAGCGCCGACGCGGCCGCGCCCTCCAGATCGCCCTTCAGGTTCCTGGCGTGCCGCCGCATGAAGATGATCATGTAGGTGACCATGGCCACGGCGAGGGCGCCCACCACGGTCTCCAGGCCTTCCTGCCCGCGCTGCGGCAGGTCAGAGGAGATCACCTGGAGGGCGATGGCGATCGCGATGCAGATCGCGACCGCTGTGGCCGTGCCGATCCACACCTGCCGCAGCGCATCCCGCCGGCCCTGCTGCCCCAGGAACGCAGCGATGATCCCGACGATCAGGGCCGCCTCCAGTCCCTCACGAAGCCCGATCACGAAGGTCGGCAGCACCCGCCCGCTCCTGTTCCCGGCGCCGCGCGGGGCCGTGTCAGAGAAAGTGAGGTCAGGGAAGTTAGGTTAGGCAACCCTAATTTAGCTTTGCTTTACCTAACCGGACCCCTGGCTTGGCTGTCAAGAGGTCGCGCGCGAACCGCTCCAGAACGCGGGGATGTAAGGTAAGGCTATCCTTAGTCACGGCTGACGGGCGGAAAGCAGGCGACGTGCACCGACAGGACGATCTCATCGACACCACGGAGATGTATCTCCGCTGCGTGCTGGAACTTGAAGAGGACGGCGTCATCCCGCTGCGCGCGCGGATCGCCGACCGTCTCGGGCAGAGCTTTCCCACGGTGTCGCAGACGGTGGCCCGGATGCAGCGGGACGGGCTGGTTACCGTCACTGGCGACCGGACGATCGAGCTGACGCCGCCGGGCCGGTCCGCGGCGATCCGGGTGATGCGCAAGCACCGGCTCGCGGAATGCCTGCTCGCCGGCGTCCTCGGCCTGGACTGGGAGCTCGTCCACGACGAGGCATGCCGGTGGGAACACGTGATGAGCGACGCCGTGGAACGCCGGGTCCTCGACATCCTCGGCCATCCGGCGCAGTCGCCGTACGGGAACCCGATCCCGGGGGTCAGCGAACTCGGTGACCAGGAGACCGGCGGCTCCCCCCAGGCTGCGATGGCGCTCAGCGACATGCCGCCGGCCATCACGGACGTGGTGATGTACCGTCTCGGCGAGCCAGTCCAGTCCGACACCGGACTGCTCACCCGGCTGCAGCAGGCCGGAATCAGGCCCGGTACCCCCCTGACTGTCACCCGCACGGACAGCACGATCCGGATCGGTACCACCGGGCCCGGAATCGAGATCGACGACACCGCGGCCGCCCACATTTTCGTCACGGCCAGCAAGGAAACGCCGTCAGCCACCCGGCACGCTGCCCGGGTGCCTGCCGCCGCAGGGACGTCTGGCTGATCGCAGGGCAGCGGGTGATGTCGCGCCGCCCAGGCCGGTCATGCTGGCGGCTTCACGGCCGCCGGGCGACTCCGCAGTAGAGCCAGCGTGAGCCGTCGCTGTCGGCGAGGGCGAGGTCTTCCGCTCCCCAGTCGCCGGCGTAGTCGAGCTGGCCGCCACCGTCCGGGTAGCGCGGCGACGTCAGATCCAGGCCGGTGAACAGGCGTTCCACGTCAAGTTTGGAGCGAAAGTGCATCTGCTCGGTGGCGTGGTCGAAGACCCGGCGGAACTCGGCCACGGCGCGGGGCGGCTTGTGGTCATCGGTCAGGTGGGACAGGGCCAGGTAGCTGCCGGGGGCCAGGCCGTCGAGGTAGCGGGCGAGGAGCCGCCATGGGTCGTACTCATCGGCCACGAAGTGGACCACCGCCGTCATCAGCAGCCCGGCGGGCTGGCTGAAGTCGATCAGTTCCCGCAGGGCCGGGTCGGCCAGGACGGAACCGGGATCACGAAGATCGCCCAGGATGACCCGGACGGTGGCATCGTCTCCGACCAGGGCCGTCGCGTACTCGCGGACCATCGGGTCGTTGTCTGCGTAGACCACCCGGCACTGCGGGTCGACCTGATGCACGACCTCGTGCGTGTTACCGACGGTCGGCAGCCCGGAGCCGATGTCGATGAACTGGCGGATCCCGCGCTCGGCTATCCATTTCGCGGCCCGCTGGTGAAAGCCGCGGTTGGCCCACGCGCAGTCCCCGAGCTCGGGGACGAGGGCGGTGATCCGATCGGCCGCGTCCCGGTCAGCCTGGAAGTTGTTCTGTGCCGCTTAATAGGTAGTCGTAAATCCGGGCCGGTGCCGGCCGGTCCGGGTCAACCCGGTCCGCGGACCGCTGAACGTCGGTCATCGCACCCCCCTGGCGCTCGCCATCCAGTCTGCCACGATCTTGTGAAGCACAAAACCCGATCCCCAGGAAGCCTGGGCGAACGGGATCGTGCGGACGCGGCTGAGGGGGAGGGTGCGGCTGAACATGTCGCGGGAGTGGGATCCGGCCCGCCTGGCGCCGTCAGGCGGGCCGGAGTCTTGCTGCCCGCTTATGACGATGCGGGCCGTGCTTTGAGGTGCCTGTGCGTTGAGCGTAAGGCCGGGTGGCGAGGCCGGCCGCTCGCCGGATCCGGCCCCCCAGGGAAGGGGGGCCGGATCCGGGAACTGGCCGGTCAGGCGTTGACCGGGGTGGGGTGCACCGTCTTGGCCAGCACCTCGGTGTCGGCGGGGACCCGGCGTCCGTGCACCAGGCCGGCGATCGAGAGGAGCAGCAGCAGGGCGGCGCCGGCGAAGGACGCGATCGCGGCGAGCAGGGCGATCTGGCCCATCTGCCAGAAGCCGTAGGCCTCGAGCAGCATCGAGCGGAGCGTGGTGCCGCGGAACACGGTCTGCACCTGGGCGGCCAGCGCGACGTTCTTGGGCTGGGCCAGCGACTCGCCCGACAGCTGCGAGTAGGTCTTGCCCTTGCCAATCAGGCCCAGGTGGACGGCGATGAAGTGGTCGGCGTAGGCCTTGGCCTGCGCGCCGGTGGTCATCGGCTGGCCGGCGTACACACCCATGGCGGCCTGGTCAGAGGCGGGCAGGGCCTTGAACTCGGCGTTGCCCTTCGTCGGGAAGACGATCTTCTGGGCGGACAGCTGGCTGGAGACCTGATCGCTTGCGTAGGAGTGCCCCCACAGCAGCAGGACGCCCGCGACGAGCAGGACCGCCACCATGACGAGGCCTCCCGCGCTGACCAGTGCATCAAAAGTCTTGCGGCGCATTTCTGGTGCCTCCTTTAGGCACCGGGCCCGGGGCCCGGTAATTGATTCCGACATATGCAGTCTCCCGTTATCCAGTGCACGCAGAAAGGGCCACGGGCCCCGGCCGGGAAGGACTTAGGTCATGTGCGGCAGCAGGCCTTAGCCGGAACCTGTCCCGCGCGGGACTCAAGTCTCCCCGGGAACGGACCTTGGGCCCTAACGGACCCAGCCGCGCAAAGCCACTGTGAGCAGATCGGCATGAATTAATTCCACGGGCCGGTCATGAAAGGAGACAGCGCGATGGCAACTCAGCATCTGGAGGGCGGCCGTCAGGCCGCGATCCGCGAACCGGTCGTGGAGGTTCTGGATGAGATGGCGTGCCTGTCCCTGATCGCCGGGGGCGGCGTGGGCCGGATCGGATACACCGGCCGGTTCGGGCCGGCGGTGCTGCCGGTCAACTATCACCTGCACGAGGGAACGATCGTGTTCCGCACCGGGATGGACAGTGCGATGGCGGAGGACCTGCGCACCGGGATCGCCGACGCGGAGTACAGCGTCGCGTTCGAGATAGACCAGATCCAGCCGGCCACGCAGGAGGGGTGGAGCGTTCTCGTCCAGGGGGCGGTGCACTTCGTGGACTCTGAGGACGAACTGGCCCCGATTGCGCAGCTGGGCGTGCAGGCCTGGCCCGGGGGTGCCAAGGAGCAGTTCATCCGCGTCATCCCCCGGCACATCACCGGCCGGCGCATCCGGAGGGTTCCGGGCCAGGCCTGGAGAATGACGGGCTGGGGACGCCGGCACCGGATTAGCTTTGGGAGGTAAGCATGAATTCCGGATGTCTCTTGGCCGGTGCCATAATGCGGGCGGCGGTGGGCGACATGCTTGTCGTCCATGGGGCCGGAATTCGTACCGGGCTCATCATTGGCGTCGTCGGCAAGAACGGTACTCCGCCGTATGTGGTCAGGTGGCTGGGTGACGGCCATATCGCCATGGTGACTCCCGACCAGTACTCCCGAATCCGCCCCGCCTCGAGCGGGGCTCCCTGAGCGCCCAGCGTCGGTTGACCGTTAACGACGGACTCGGCTGCAATATGCTCAGGTGTCGCGCTCCCGAGGCTGTCAGAGGAGGCATGCCTCTGTGGAATCCTCCCGGGCACATCCCATCCTGCCGCATTTGCCGCTGGATGACCTGCTGTCGGAACTGCAGGGTCGCCTGCAGGTCGTGGTCGCTGCCCGCGACCGGGCCCACGGCCTCCTCGAGGCGGTTGTCGCGGTCGGCAGCAACCTCGAACTCGAGGCGGTACTCCGCCGCATCGTGGAAGCGGCGGTCACCCTGGTGGACGCGCAGTACGGTGCGCTCGGCGTCGTGAGCGAGGGTGGCCGGGCTGGCCGACTTCATCCCGGTGGGCCTGGATGAGGCGGGCATCGCCGGCATCGATCACTGGCCCGAAGGGCGTGGCCTGCTGGGGCTGCTGATCAGGGACCCTCGCCCGCTCCGGCTCGCCGACATCGCCAGCCATGCCCAGTCATCCGGTTTCCCCGACGGGCACCCTCCCATGCGTACCTTCCTGGGTGTGCCGATCCGGATCCGTGATGAGGTCTACGGCAACCTGTACCTGACCGGGAAGCGCGGCGGCGCGGAGTTCGACGAGGAAGACGAGATCCTGGTGACCGCGCTGTCCGCCGCAGCCGGGGTCGCGATCGAGAACGCCCGGCTGTTCGATGAGGGCCAGCGGCAGCAGCGGTGGCTGCGGGCCAGTTCCGAGGTGACCCGGAGGCTGCTGGCCGGGGCTGAGGTAGAGGAGGTGCTGGCGTTCGTCACCGAGCAGACCCTGCAGATGACCGCCGCCGACCTCGTCGCCTTGGCGCTTCCCGACTCCGCCCGCCGGCAGCTGATGATCAGCCACGCGGCCGGGCCGGGCGCGCAGCGTGCCCTCGGCCTGGTGCTCCCCGCGGAGGCGTCGCTCTCGTGGGAGGTACTCGCCACCGGGCAGCCGGCCAGGGTGGAGGACTTCCGCCATGACGAGCGGGTCGCCCGGGCCGCCCGGGAAAACCTGGACCTGGGCCCGGCGATCTTGTTCCCGCTGGGCGGGCCAGGCGACGCCCGCGGTGTGCTGACCGTGGGCCGCCACCCGGGGGGCATGCCACTGGATCAGGCCGCCGCCGAGCTGGTCACGACGTTCGCGGCGCAGGCCGGGATCGCGCTGGAACTGGCTGAGCGCCGCCGCGACGCGGAACGGCTGGCGGTGTTCGAAGACCGGGACCGGATCGCGCGGGACCTGCACGACCTGGTCATCCAGCGGCTTTACGCCAGCGGGATGAAGCTGCAGGGCACCATCCCCCTGATCGACCGCCGGGCCGCCAAGGACCGCGTGGGCAGCGTCGTGGACGACATGGACGTGACGATCACCGACATCCGGCAGGCGATCTTCGACCTGCAGGCCCGCGGCACGGCTCCTCCTGGCCTGCGCGACCAGGTCATGGCGGTGATCGAGGAGATGGCCGAGCCGATGGGCATGACGTTGACACTGCGGCTGGACCGCAGGCTGGACGAGCAGGTTCCCGGCGACATCGGTGAGGACATGCTGCACGCCCTGCGGGAGGCCCTGTCGAATGCCGCCCGGCACGGCAAGGCGACCGGCGTCGAGGTGAGCATCGGGCTGGGCAGTGAGCTCAGCCTGCTCGTCCGGGACAATGGCACCGGTTTCCCGGCTACCTCCCGCCGCAGCGGGCTGGCCAACCTCGCCCGCCGGGCTGAACAGTACGACGGCACCCTCACTGTCGGCCCGGCGCAGGGTGGCGGAACGGAACTGCAGTGGCGGGTGCCGCTTCCGGCCCGCGGCGCCGCGGAGGAGCCGGGACGCTAATCCCGGATGGCGGTCCATCCTGGCGTTTGCCGGCCGGCCGCCGTTGGGTATTGCCGAGGCGTTGAATTGGCGGCCGGGATTGACCTGGGCAGGCCTGGGCTGGTGGGCTGGGTGCGTGTCGGTGGGCTTTGTTGGCCGTGAGCGCGAGTTGTCCCGGCTGGAGGGGGCGCTCGGTGGTGATGCGCGCTTGGTGCTGGTGGTGGGGGACGCGGGGGTTGGTAAGACGCGGTTTGCTGGTGAATGCATGCGCCGGGCTGCGGCGGGGGGGATGGTCTGTGTCTTGGGGGGTTGCCTGCCGCTAGCCGGGGAGTTGCCGCTGTTGCCGGTCGCTGATGCGCTGGGTGAGCTCAGCCGGCTCGAGGATGGGCGGCTGCTGGACAGCGCGCTGGGTAGGGTGCCGCGGTACGTGCGGACGGAGGTCGCCCGGCTGCTGCCGCAGCTGGAGGCGGGCGACCCGGGCCGTGGCCGGGTGGAGGGGTGGCAGAGGGAACGACTGTTCTTGGCCGTGGCAGAGCTACTGGGTGCGGTGGCCCAGGAGTCCCGGCTTGTGATGGTGGTTGAAGATGTGCACTGGGCGGACAGCGCGACGCTGGATTGCCTGACCTATCTGGCGCGGGCGGCCGGTGCAGACGCGGTGACGTTGGTCGTGACGTGCCGCAGTGATGAGGTGCCACTGGACGCCCAGCTGGCCGGGTGGCTGGCGCATGTGCGTAGCGGCGGGGTGGAGGAGATCCGGCTGGGGCCGCTGTCGCGGGGCGAGGTCGCGGAGCTGATCGCCGCGCTGGTCGGCGGGGAGCCGCCGGGCCGGTTTGCTGATGACCTGTTTGCGCGCGCTGAGGGTAACCCGTTTTTCACTGAGCAGCTGGTGGCCACGGCGCTGGCCGGCTCGGTGGGGGATGTGTTGCGCCCGCCGAGCCTGCTGCCGGAACGGCTGGCCGAGCTGCTAACGGCGCGGGCGAGCGGCTGTGGCAGTGGCGCCCGTGCGGTGCTGGCGGCGCTGGCGGTCGCGGGCCGGCCGCTGACCGAGGCGCTGCTCAGCGAGGTCGCCGGGCTGGACTCCGAGGCGGTGCGTGAGGGGTTGCGAGAGCTACTGGCCCGGTTGCTCGCCGCCAGCACCAGTGATGGGGCGTACCGGCCCCGGCATGCGCTGCTGGCCGAGGCGGTGGCCGCCGGGCTGTTGCCGGGTGAGCGATTGGTGCTGCACGAGCGGACAGCCCGCGCTCTGGACGCCGCGGGGGACGAGATGCTGGCCGCGGAGGTGGCCAGGCACTGGGCAGCCGCGGACCGCGCCGCCGAGGAGCTGCCAGCCAGGGTGGCGGCGGCCGGGGCGGCCGAGCGAGTGTTCGGGTACGCCGAGGCGGCGGTGCACCTGCAGCGGGCCATCGAACTGTGTCAGGCCGCGCCCGACCCCGCGAGCGCGGCCCAGGCGGCGGACATTAACGTGCCGCGGCTGTATGTGCGGGCGATAGATGCACTCGAGCTATCCGGCGACGGTGAGCGTGCCCGCGAGCTCGCCCAGGAGGCGTACCGCCGGTTCGCTGATCACCCGGATCCCGCCACGGCCGCGGTCGCCCACCATCGTGCCGCGCATTTCCAGTCGATTGAAGCGCCCGCCGCCGGGCTCCCGCTGATCGAGGAGGCACTGCGGCTGTTCGCGCAGGCGCCCCCGTCAGCCGATCACGCCGAAGCCTGGCTGGATTACAGCCAGCGCTTCATGGTCCATGCTGAGGGACGGCTAGAGGCTGGCCGCACTGCCCTTGATCGCGCGGTGGAGATCGCCGAAGCGGCCGGTGCCACGACGCTGATCCCCCGCCTCCTGCCGTGGCAGGGACTTCAGGCGTTCCCTCGCGGGCAGATCGACGAGGGATTCGCCATCCTTCACCGGGGACGGACATTGGCCCAGGCCTCCGGGGACGGCACCGCCCTGCTGTACCTGGATATATGCGAAAGTGACGCTCTGCTGAGGCTCGGGAGATTCGATGATGCCGCGGATGTGGCGCTGCCCGGCCTTCAGGCCGCCCGCCAGGCTGGCCTGCACGACTGGGTCAGGGCCAGAGTCCTGGCCGCCAATGCATCGGAGGCGCTGCTCGCCTGCGGGCGCACGGCCGAGGCAGCGGAACTGATCGACCCGCTGATCACCGGGCCACCGGACCGCGACGACTGGAGTATTCATGAGTGCCGCTCCGAGATCGACCTGCTGGAGGGCGACATCGAGGCGGCCACCCGGCGGCGGCAGCAATTCAAAACCTGGTCAGACAGTGCCGGGTCCATCGAATGGACGCGTGAAACCAGGCAGCGGGCCGCGGATCTAGCCTTGTGGGCGGGCCGGCCCGCTGACGCCATCAACGAGGCCAGGCAGGTGCTCGCCCTGTACGCAGCACCGGACCTGACGATCTTTTGCGGGCGGCTGCTGGTGGCAGGCATGCGCGGTTGCGCTGACCTGGCTGAGCAGGCCCGGGCGCGCCGCGACGGCCACGCCGCCAGCGCCGCCCAGGCGGCCGCGGACGGCCTGACCTTCTGGGTGGACCAGATGGCCGGGGCGCCGTTCACCGACCACCCGTATGTGGCGACCATCCCGGCCGAGCGCGCGACCTGGGACGCCGAGCGCACCAGGCTGGCCGGGACCAGCGACCCGGCGGCGTGGAGCGCGTCGGCCAAGACCTGGGATGACCTGGGCTGCCGCCACCTCGCCGGGTACGCGTGGTGGCGGCAGGCCGAGGCGCAGCTGGCCGCTGGCCTGCCCCGCCCAGCCGCCACCACACTGCGCACCGCCGCGGCCGCCGCCGACGGTCACGCGCCGCTGCTGGCGCAGATCCACGCGCTCGCCACGCGGGCCCGCATCCCGCTCCACCCCCCGCCAGACGCAGTGACCGAGGCGCCGCCGCTGGACCCCCTGGCGCCCTACGGGCTCACCGGACGAGAGCTGGCCGTGCTGCGCCTGGTCGCTGCGGGCCGCACCAACGCCCAGATCGGCGCCGAGCTGTTTATCAGCCCCCGGACCGCCGGTGTTCACGTCACCAACATCTTGCGCAAGCTCGGCGTCGCCAACCGGGTGCAGGCCGCCGCCCTCGCCGAACGCGCCGGACTGGCCCAGGCTCCGCACGCGTAAACCCATACGCGTAAACACTGTGCGCCGGAATCTAAATAGCTGCCGGCCGTAACCCGGCACGGTTGACAGATCCGCGCCCTGCTGCCTCAGCCGCATCCTCGGCATACAGCACCGGAACGCCACCGAGGAGACGGCAATGAACCCGAACATCGCGCACGGCCTGATGCAGGCCCGGATCGCCGAGATGCACCGGCAGGCCCGCCGCAGCGGCACTGGCACGACAGCCCACCCCAGCCTCATGCGCATCCGCTGGTGCGTCATCGGCCTGATGGCAACCGCGATGGCGTTCCTGGTGGGTGTGCCCGCCGCCCAGGCCATCAATGTCCCCCCACCTGGCGAAAACTCTGGCGCCGCGCCGTCAGTGGTTATCCATCCCGTCGCGGTCGGCGGCATGGCGGGCTGGCAGATCGTGCTGATCGCGGTCGGCAGTGCCCTGCTGGCTTCCGCGCTCACCCTGCTGGCTGTCCGGGTCGCCCGGCACGCCACCCCCGTGCAGCCCTCCCACCCCTGACACCGGCCAGACCGCCGGATAGCTGCACGGCCGCCGGACCCGGCAGCAAGCACCCGGGCCCCGCGGCCGTGCAGCACGGCACCAGGCACGCGATAGCGCTCAGGAGCGGACGGCTTGCCGAGCGAGCGTGCGGCGCCCTATCCAGTCGGCGTTGTCAGCCACACGTTGGTCGGGTCGAACTGGCCGAGGGCCGGTACATACACGGCATTGTGCACGTAGCTGGCGTGATAGAGCGGCAGGTAGGGCTGGCTGATCGGGTAGACCGGCGCGTCCTTCATGACGTCCTGGTCGATGGACGCCCACATGCTCGCTGCCGTCGAGGTGTCACCCTCCTCGGCGGCCTTGGCGATCAGCCTGGTCACGGCCGGGTCGTCGTAGAACCCGAGGTTGCTGCCATACGGCGGGTAAGCGGCAGGGCCGGAGAACAGCGGCTTGAAGAACGACGTCGCCGCGTCGCCGAACCAGTCAGGGCTCCATGAGGTCAGCGCGAGGTCCCACACGCCGCGCTTGGCCACGCTAGGCACCTCCACGTACTTGGTGAAGAAGTCCGCGCCAGGCACACCCAGGCCGGTGACCTTGATACCGGCCTGGCCGAGGTCGGACTGAAGGGTCTGGAACATCTCCGCCGGGTATGGCAATGACGACCAGTACAGGAGTCTCAGCGTCAGCCCGTTCTTGTAGCCTGCCGCGGCCAGCATCGATTTGGCCCTGGCCACGTTGTGCGGGTAAGCGTCATAACTCGCGGGCACATCCTGGGCTCCATTGATTCCGGCAGGCAGGATGTGAGTCAGCGGCGGGCTGATGACCGGGCCGCCGATGTCCAGGATCAGGTGCGCCCGGTCGATCGCATAGCTGATCGCCTGACGGACCGCGGCCTTGCCCAGCGCCCCGTCGTTATTGGGCGAGTCGATGTTGAAGACGATGAACGGTCTCGATGCGTAGGCCTGCCAGGCTGAAGTCCGTGCTGCCGTGCCGCATCTGGGCGACCAGCCCGGGAACCGCAGCGACAGGCGGCCCGCTGTCCCACTCCATCGAGCCCGCTGCCGAGTTGGTCTGCAGGATCTGCTGGTTGATGGTCTGGTTGCCGGTTTCGCTGATATTGACCTGATCGACATAGGCCTTGCGGATCGGGTCCGTGGAAGCGTTCCAGGCCGGGTTCCGGGCGAACACGATCTGCCTGGCTGGCACGTAGTTCTGCACCTTGTACGGGCCGTCGGCGAAGGTGTGCTGCTGCGCCGCCGCGCTGCCCGGGACCCAGTTCAGGCTTTGCGGCGGTGCCGGGTTGAACGGCGACAGCGCCAGAATGTCGGCAAAGTAAGAAGCCGGATGGGTCAGCGTAAAAGTGATGGCCTGGCCCGACGCGGTGACGCCGGAGATGCTGTGGGTGTCGATGTAGTTCTTGAGCGCCGGGACGGTCTTCGCGACCTTCGCGAACCCGGCGCAGAACGTCGTCATGCCCTTGATCAGGCTGATGAAGTCAGGCAGGCCGCCGAATGGTTCGGCCGGGTTGCAGGATCGCTTCAGGCCAAGGACTGCGTCCGCGGCAGTCACTGGGCTGAACGGCGAGGTGTCCCACCGCGCGCCAGAGCGGATCGTGATCGTGTAAGTCGTGCCGCCGTTCGACACCCGTGGCGGCCCAGCGGCGAGGTCAGGCGCCGGGATGGTGACCCGGACGGGAATAGCCGGGTAGGCGTACAGCCCTCGCACCCACATCCGCTCGCCCAGGTCGCCGACCGTGTCGTAGCTGATGTTGTAGTCCATGAAGTCGAGATCGGACGTCCCGAGCATGTTGAGCGTCCCGCCGCGCTTGGGCACTCCGGTACCTCGGTTAAGCCCCTGCTGGCCGCCGGTGAAGCCCGAGCCTGACGCGCCCAGGCCCGACGGAGTCGTCGAGCCACCAGTACATGCGGTTACGACAAGCGCAAGCGCTGCCCAGCCGGCCATGGCCAAGTGGCACCCTGTGCGTCTGCACATAGGCCCCCCCTTTGGCCCGTAGAAGTCCACCGTAAGTCTCTGCAGCCAACCGGGCCACCCGGGCGAGCGGACTGACCCTTGCGCAGGCGGCAAACAACTCCCCGGAACGCACGCTCTGACACTGACCGGGGACGGCCGCCGTCGGCAGGGGGCCGGAAACGGTCAATCCAGAACTGGTCGTTCTGCGACGCTCAGGTCGTCGCAAATGCGCTACCGGAATGAGCGAATATTCGGCGATCCGGGTGCTCCCGGTCGGCGATAGCCGCTCAAGATGGCATCACTCAGCGTTCGCCCTGGATGGGCGGTCCTCGCAGCGCGGTGGATTCCGCCCGCCCCGGCTGACCCCCCAGCCGGGGCGGGCGGAGCTAGCGGATCAGCCGGATCCGGGCTCGAGGTAGAAGATCACGGCAGAGCCGTCGTTGCGCACGAACCCGCTGACCTCTCCGGCCCCCTGCCGGGGAGAAGCGTTCACGAACGCCAGGGCGGCCTGCTCGCCGTCCGGGCTGGGGAAGTCCTTGTACTGCCAGGCCGGTGCGGCGCTGTTGCCGAGGCTGCCGGGCTCCAGCCACAGCAGCCCCACGCTGCCGTTGTCGCGGGGAGTCACGGTGGCCTCGCCGGGCCCCTGCCGGGCGGGCTCGTTCAGGAACTTGACCGCGGCCGCCTCCCCGTTCGGGGCCGGGAACTCTGCGAACTGCCAGGTCTGTGCGGTGCTGTTGCCGAGGCTGCCGGGCTCCAGCCAGAGCAGCCCCGCCGTGCCGTTATTGCGCAGCGTCACGCTGGCCTCGCCGCGCCCCTGCCGAAGGGGCTCGTTCAGGAAGTTGACGGCGGCCGCCTCCCCGTTCGGGGCCGGGAACTCCGCGGACTGCCAGGTCTGCTCGGTACCCTCGCCGAGGCTGCCAGGCTCCAGCCAGAGCAGGCCGGCCGTCCCGTTATTGCGCAGCGTCCCGCTGGCCTCGCCGCGCCCCTGCCGAAGGGGCTCATTCAGGAACTTGACGGCCGACGCCTCCCCGTCCGGGGCCGGAAACGCCCGGAACTGCCAGATCTGATTCGCCATTACTGAACTCCTCTCCCCGTGGCGTGCACGGCCCTACGGCCGGATCTGGACGATCTCGCACGCCAACTCAGTACCAGTTACTGATACAGAGCAGCGCAGGGGCCGGCTGATACAGGTCGCCGTCAAATAGCCCTGCGCGGCCGCGCGGAGGAGCCGGGACGCTAGTCCCGGGCCACTTTTTCCTGCCCGTCAAAGATCCGGACAGCGAAGGCGGCGGCCTGTGTTCTGCGTTCCATGCCCAGCTTGGCGAACAGTGCCGAGATGTAGTTCTTGACCGTTTTCTCGGCGAGGAACATGCGCTCGCCGATCTGCCGGTTGGTCAGTCCCTCGCCGATCAGTTCCAGGATCCGCCGCTCCTGGGTGGTGAGCCCGGTCAGCGGATCGGAACGCGTGGCCTGGTCCCGCATCCGCTTCATCACCCGGCTGGCTGCTTCCGGGTCCAGGATGGACTCGCCCGCCGCGAGGGCCCGCACCGCGCCGACCAGGTCGGTGCCGTGGATCTGCTTGAGGACGTATCCGGCCGCACCGGCCATGATCGCGTCGAACAGCGCCTCGTCATCGCCGAAGGAGGTGAGCATCAGGCAGGCCACCTCCGGCATCTTCGACCGGATGTCGCGGCAGACACTGACGCCATCACCGTCCGGCAGGCGGACGTCGAGCACGGCCACATCCGGCTTCAGGGCCGGGATCCGGGCCAGGGCGGATTCGGCGGTGCCCGCCTCACCGATCACGACGATGTCGGGCTCGGCCTCCAGGAGATCTTTCACTCCCCGGCGGACGATCTCATGATCATCAAGTAGGAACACGCCGATCCGCTGCTGGCCCGCCGCTGCGTCCATCTGGCTGCGTCTTCCTATCTGCTGCTACCTGGCTGGGGCCAGGCGCGCTGCCGTTAACTACCGGTCGGTATCAACTGACCTTAGCCGCACCGGGGCTCAGGGTCTGGGGACTATGGTCCCGACTGCAGCAGGCGAACGGCATTCATTCCCGCAGCTGATCCCGATTGCCTGCCACCCGCCGACGGAGGCGGGCGGGCGGCGATCTCACCGCCTAGGGCCACGCCGCGCCGGCGCGACCGGGCGCCTGGGGCTTCCTACTGGCCGCCCGGCAGCGCAGCGGGATAGTTCTGCTGGAGGAAGGCCAGGAGGCGCTCGCGCACTTCCCGGCGCAGCGGCGTGATCGCGTCACCATCGACGGCGGTCGCGACGGCGATCAGCTTGACCGCCTCGCCGGTCGCGTCTTCGACGAAGATATCGCCAGGGCCCCGGTCGGAGTGCGGGGAGCGCTCGAGTGTCCGGCTGAGTTCCTCGCGCAACGGACCGAGCAGGTTATCCAGGGGCGCGTGATTGTCAATCCCGATTTCCACCACGGCGCTGATGTGGGCACCCTTGTGCGTCCAGTTCTGGAACGGCGTGGTCGTGAAGTAGGTGCAGGGCAGGATCAGGGTCGTGTTGTCCTGCACGCGCACTGAGACGTAGGTGAGGGTTATCTCCTCGATGCGGCCCGTCAGCCCCTGGACGACGACGATGTCATCGATCCGGATCGCGTCGGTGAAGGCGATCTGGAGGCCCGCGAACAGGTTTCCCAGGGTTGACTGCGCGGCCAGGCCGCCGATCACCCCGATCACGCCAGCCGATGTGAGGATGCCAGCGCCCAGGTCGCGCAACGGCGGGATGGTCCACAGGATCGCGCCCGCGGTGATCGCCGCGATCAGGGCCTGGACCACGCGCGTGACAAGGATGATCTTCGTCCGGACGTGGCGGGAGCGGCGGTTCTCGAGTCCGGCTTCGGGATAGCGGGCCAGCATCGCCCGTTCACCGGCGACCGCGATCACCGTGAGGAGCCATCCGACGACGGCGATCGCCACGAGGCCGAGGATGTACGCGGCGCGGCCGGGCCATTCGCGCTGGGGTCCTTCCGCGGCCAGCAGGACTCCGCGGACGGCCAGCACGACGAACAGCACGGTGAGCGGCGCCCGCCATAGGGGCCGCCGCTGGACGTCAAGGTTGCGGCGCGCGGCGAGCCGCCTGATTAATGCCGTGACCGCCAGGCCGACGATGAACGCGATGGCGCCCGCCAGGACGCAGGCAATGATGACGGTCGATGCCGAATCCTGGCTCAGCTCAGGCATCGACAAGGAAGACACGGCTTGTCCCTCAGGTCAGGCGTCGCGCTCGATGGGGCAGCTCATGCACCGCGGGCCGCCCCGGCCCCGGCCCAGCTCACTGCCAGGCACCGGCACCACCTCGACCCCATGGTCTTCCAGGTAGGTGTTGGTGGTGACGTTACGGTCGTAGGCCACGACCACGCCGGGCTCGATGGCCAGCACGTTGCAGCCGTCGTCCCACTGCTCCCGCTGCGCGGCGTTCACGTCCTGGCTGGCGGTCAGCACCTTGATGCTGGGCAGGCCCAGCGCGGCCGCGATCGCGCTGTGCATGTCCTCCGGCGGATGGTCGGTGACCTTGAGCTCGCGGGCGCTGGCCCCCGGCTCCACCGTGTACGAAGGCAGCATGCCCAGATTCATGTACTTGGTGAACACGCCGTAGTCACACATGGTCATCACGGTGTCCAGGTGCATGAACGCCCGGGCCTTCGGCATGTCGATGGCGACCAGGCAGCGGGCCGCCCCGGCCGAGAACAGCCGGTGTGCGATCAGTTCGACCGCCTGCGGGGTGGTCCGCTCGCTCATCCCGGCCAGCACCGCACCGTTGCCGATGACCAGGATGTCGCCGCCTTCGATGGTCGCCGGGGCCGCGTCCGCGCCGTGGTACCAGACCTCGAAGCTGTCCCGGGCGAACATCGGGTGCCAGCGGTAGATGGCCTCGGCGTTGACGGTCTCGCGCATCCGGGCCGGCATGGCCATCGCGTTCACCGAGACCCCGCCGTAGATCCAGCACGAGGTGTCGCGCTGGTACAGCAGGTTGGGCAGCGGGGCGAGCACGAAGCCGCTGGCGTCCAGCGAGTGGAACGCGATGCTCTTCGGCTCCGGGGTGAGTTCCAGGATCTCCTGCTTGGTGATCCCCCCGGTCAGGGCCTGGGCCAGCACCGGGGACGGGAGTCCTTCCACTGCCGCCCGCAGCGCCGCGCAGGCCAGCGGCCCGTTCAGCCGGGAGTCGAACACCCGGTCCATGATGTAGTCCCGGGCCTGGGAGATCTCGAGCGTCTGGGTCAGCAGGTCCCCGTAGTAGTTCACGACCACTCCCCGGGCTAGCAGCGCCCCGGCGAACTCGTCGTGCTCGGCCTGGGCGCGCTCGGCCCACAGCACGCCGTCGAACAGGAGTTCGCTGGCATTGTCCGGAGTGAGCCGCTTGAGCTCCAGCTCGGGGCGGTGCAGCACGACCTGGCGCAGCAGGCCGACCTCCGAGTCAACGTGGAACATGAGCTCTCCGTTCGGGGTGGGTGGTGCTGGTGTGGCCATCATGTCCGGCTAGGCTCCGGGAGTGGACCTAGATCTTGACCTTTCCCAGGATCCGGCCGCCCTGACCGCGGCCCTGGTAGATATACCCTCCGTCAGCGGTGACGAGGAGCGCCTGGCCGGCATCATCGACGCTGCGCTGCGGCGCCTGCCGTACCTGGATCTGTACCGGGACGGCAACGCCATGGTCGCGCGGACCACACTGGGCCGGCCGGAGCGGGTGGTGCTGGCCGGGCACATCGACACCGTGCCGATCGCGGATAACCTCCCGGCCCGCCTCGACGGGGACCTGCTGTACGGCTGCGGCAGCTGCGACATGAAGTCCGGCGTCGCGGTCCAGCTGCGGCTGGCCGCGTCCCTGCCGGAGCCGAACCGGGACGTGACCTACGTGTTCTACGACGGCGAGGAGGTCGAGGCCGAGCGTAACGGCCTGCTCCGGCTGTCCCGCAATTCGCCCGAGTTGCTCGACGCCGACCTGGCCGTCCTGCTCGAGCCGACCGACGCGATAATCGAGGGCGGCTGCCAGGGCACGATGCGGGCCGAGGTCCGCCTCACCGGCAAGCGCGCGCACAGCGCGAGGTCCTGGAATGGCACTAACGCTATTCACGCGGCCGCGCCTGTCCTGGACGTGCTGCGGAATTACGTGGCCCGCGAGCCCGAGGTCGAGGGGCTGAAGTACCACGAAGGGCTCAACGCCGTCTATATCAGCGGGGGAGTGGCGGGCAACGTCATCCCGGACGAGTGCGTGGTCACCGTGAACCACCGCTTCGCCCCGGACCGCACGGTCGAGCAGGCCCAGGACTACGTGCGCGAGATCTTCGCCGGCTGGGACGTGACGTTCACCGACTGGGCCGCGGGGGCCCGGCCGGGCCTGACCGACCCGGCCGCCGCCACGCTGCTGGCCACGGTGGGCGGGACCCCCCGGGCCAAGTTCGGCTGGACCGACGTGGCCCGCTTCTCGGAACTCGGCATGCCGGCGGTCAACTACGGCCCCGGCGACCCGGAAGTCGCGCACTCGCGCGGCGAGCACGTCCCGGTGGCCCAGATCGCCGAGGTGGAGTCCCGCCTCCGCGCCTGGCTGACCAGCTGATCTCCTGGCCGGGGAGCCGCCGTGGCCGCAGCCCCGCCTGAGGCTGCGGCCACGGGCACGACTACTGCGCGGCGGGTGGTGTGTGGATGAGCTTCTTGTTGACGAACTCGTCGATGCCCAGCGGGCCGAGCTCGCGGCCGACACCGGATCGCTTGGTGCCGCCGAAGGGTAGCTCCGGGCCGCCGAGTTCGGCACTGTTGACCCAGGCCATCCCGACGTCGAGCCGGTCGGCGACCTCCACGGCCAGCTTCTCGTCGCTGCAGAAGACGGCTCCGCCGAGCCCGAACGCGCTGCTGTTGGCCAGCTCCACCGCTTCATCGGCGTCGGCCACCCGGTAGACCACCGCGGCCGGGCCGAACAGCTCCTCCCGGTAGGCGCGCATGTCGGGGGTCACGCCCGAGAGCACGGTCGCCTCCACGAATGCGCCCGGCCCGTCGATGCGGTGCCCTCCGAGGACGACCGTTGCGCCCTTACTGACCGCGTCGTCGATCTGGGTCATCAGGTTGCGCGCCGCCTGCTCCGAGGACAGCGGCCCGTAGCTCGTCGCCGGGTCGGTCGGATCCCCGGTCACGTAGCTGGACATCGCGGCCGTGAACTCGCGCAGGAAGTCGTCGTAGACGCCATCGGCCACGATCATCCGCTTGGATGCATTGCAGGCCTGGCCGCCGTTCTCCATCCTGGCCGCCGCTGCCGTCCTGGCCACTTTCGGCAGATCGGCACCGTCCAGCACGATGAACGGATCCGAGCCGCCGAGCTCCAGCACGACCTTCTTCAGGTTCTGCCCGGCCACGGCGGCCACGGCCGACCCGGCCCGCTCGCTGCCTGTCACCGACACCCCGGCGATGCGGGGGTCCGCGACCATGGCGGCGACCTGCTCGTTGGTCGCGAAGATGTTGATATAGGCGTCTTCTGGCAGCCCGGCATCGCGGAACAGCTGCTCCATGGCCAGGGCGGACTCCGGGCATTGCGGCGCGTGCTTGAGCACGATGGTGTTGCCGATCATCAGGTTCGGCGCTGCGAACCGGGCGACCTGGTAATACGGGTAGTTCCACGGCATGATGCCCAGCAGCGCGCCGATCGGGGTCTTGCGCACCCACGCCGTGCCCGGCAGGTGGGAGGCCAGCGGCTGGTCCTCGAGGAGCGCCGCCCCGTTGTCGGCGTAGTACTGGTAGATGGCCGCGACGAACTGCAGTTCACCCTGTGCGGCCTTGGTGACCTTACCCATCTCCCGGGTGATGATCGCGGCCAGTTCGGTGGAGCGGTCGCGATACAGCTGGGAGACCCGGCGCAGGATCGCGGCGCGCTCGTCCATCGGAGTCCGCCGCCACGAGGTGTAGCCGCGTTCGGCTCTCCCCAGCACGTCACTGACTTCTGCGTCAGTCGCCGTCGGGTACTCACTTTCGACCTTCCCGGTGGCCGGGTTCACAACCTGGTACATCATCGAGCCTGCCTCCATACAACATCGGGTCCGTCCATTACACGCCCGGACGGCGCGCAGCGGGAGCAACGGGGCTCCCCTAGGAGGTACGCCGGTCGTTTGCAGCGGCCGGTCAGCGGGCCGGGAGCGCGGGGCGGGGCTTGCCGGGGGCGACAGTGCGGGCCAGGATCCCGAGCGTGGCCCGCAGGGCGCTCTCCGGGATCACCGGGAAGATGGCGGCGTCCTTCCAGTCCTGCCCGGCCGCCGACCAGTCGTAGTAGGACGTCACGAGCGTGCCCTCCTCGATTGGCTCCAGCCGGTAGCCATATACGTGGCCGAGGTCCAGCTGGCCGTGGACAGTCCAGGCGATTTCCTGGTCCGGCTCGAACGTGACGATTTCGACGGTGACGTCGTAGAGACCGAGGGGATAGTCGTTGAGTGCTTCCCGGTCCATGTGCACCACGAAGGTGTCTCCCGCCCTGGCGACACTGTCCCCGCTGGCCGCCATCAGCATGCCAGAGCTGTCGATGGCCACGTGCCCCCGGGGATCCTGGAGCACGGCGAAGATCTCACCCGCTGATGCGGCCACCGCCCGCTGCACCTCGAGTCGTTCCGGCATGCGCCGATTGTTCCACCCCGGCTGGCAGCAGCGGCGCCCGCACCCGCCGCACCTGCGGATGGCAAAACCCGATCAGCCTCACTCCGGCTGAGTCAAGCTTGATCAAAACTTCCAGAAATCTATTCCTAGTTTTTAAGGGGAAAACGTAGCGTCAGTGCTAGCGGTCGAGGCTGGGCTGTCGCTGACCGCCGGGGAACTTGAGGCGCTACGCGCAGAGGGCGACCCGCTGGCCGACGAGCGCCTCACCCGCCGGTCAAGCTTGATCATCAGTTCCAGAAATCTATTCCTGGTTTTTAAGGGGAAAACGTCACGTCAGGCTAGCGCCATGGGTGGGCCGATCGCCCAGAGAGAAGGGAGCGAAAGGTCATGAGTCTCATTGACGAGGCGCCGCACTGAGCGCCAATGCAACCATCGCCGACGGCTACGATCCCCAGCTGCGGGCCTGCTCCAGCGCGTCCAAGACGAACCCGGTCTTAGCTTCCGCGTATGCCCGCCGGTCGTCATGCCAGCGCCCTATCAGATCCCGTTTCAGCGCCGAGTACCTATCACGGACGGCGGAATCTGCCACCAGATAATCACGGAACAGCAGTTCATCGCGGCCCCAGTCTCCGCCGGGACTCGCAGACATGCACGTGCACCTCGCGCGGCACGGGAGGGCGGCGGCCAGAGCAGCAGGCGCCCCTTCTCGCGCATCCGCAGGATCAGCCCGGTGGAAAGGCAGGCGGGCAGATAGGAAGCCTCATCACTGGTGTCAGGCACGCTGATCATGATGTCGATGACCGGCTTGGCGGCAAGCCCAGGCACCGCGGTCGAGCCAACGTGATCAATCCGGGTCGCCGCCGCTCCGAGGGCCGCCGCGAGCCGAGACCGCCAGGTCGCGAACGTCCACCGGCCACGCGGGGTCGTACTCGCTGATCTCATGCGGATCACCGAGCCGGTCGCTGCCGGGAAGCGCAGGCTGACGGCCGGGATAACACACCGGACGGGCGGCGGCCGTCAGCCGTGACCGGTCAGCTGTTGGACAGGCATTCCGGCTGGATACCGCGGCCTGCCGCCTCCAGCTCGTACAGGTCCACCAGCGTCGCCCTGCCGTCCCCAGCGATCACGCAGCAGCAGCCAGACCTCCCACGGCCCGCGCCCAGGCTCGAACATTGACCAATGGATCGAGATCCACGCCCGAAGCCGATCCCGCAGACCGTCACTGATATCGCCTGCACGCCAGCGATGTCCCGGACGCGCAGATCGCATGGGTCTCGCCGCTGCCGGGCGCGCTCGGCGAGGACGCTCGGGGCTGATCAGGACCGGCGCCGTCCGACTCGCTGATGATCGACGCCGTCGCGGTCCGCTTCGTGCTGTCGACCAGGTCGGCCTGGGCGCCCGGGAGATAATGATCATCAATCACACCGACTGCGGGATGTCGCTCAGGTTCGCGGACCGCGAGTTTGAGGAGCGGCTCCGCAAGGAGACGGGGCGGGCGCCGATTGCGCCAGCCAGGTTCTACAGCTTCACCGACGCCGAGGCGAACACGAAGGAGCAGATCCAGAAGGCCAGGTCACACCCATGTGAGCGGCGTGGACGTGCCCGGTCGGCGGGACCCATGAGCCAGACCATCGTGCCGCGATCGGCGGGACCCATCAGCGGGGCAACGGTGGCCGGGTCGGCCGGGCCCATCAGCGGGGTAATGGTGCCCGGGTCGGCCGGGCCCATCAGCGGGCTGGCGCTACCGTGGTCGGCGGGACCCATGAGTGGGACCGCTGCATCTCGCTCATCGGCTCGGTCAAGGACGAGCCTGGGCCGGGAGATCTCCGGGACCTCGACGTCTGGGTATGGACTCCGGGTGTTCATTGCGTTTCCTTTCCGTTCTATCTCGCGGCGGCAGTGAGCGGGGTGGCGGCTGGCAGCGGTGTCCGCCGGGTCCTGGCCAGCGCGGACACCGACGTGATGTGCAGGGCGAACAGCAGCGGCACAGCCGCGTCGGGATCAGCGCGAGGGGCAGCTCGCTGATCGGCGCCCCGGATGGGGTGACGTTGATCAGCTGGAATCCGGTGAGGGTGCCGAGGGTCAGGGCCACGACCAGATCGGTCATGCCGAACGCGTTGAACCGCAGGGCCGCGCGGCGGCCCCCGCCCTGCGCGAGCCTGCGGGCGACCAGCGGCGCAGCGATACCGGCGGCGATGTCGCCCAGACCCGCGGGCAGGGCGAACAACGCGGGCAGATGGCCGAGGGCCATCATGGCCAGGAAGGCCGTCCCCTCGACCGCCCGGAACGAATGCGGGAGCTCCAGGCGGGCCACCATGCCCGGCGCCGCCAGGGCGCGCGCCACCACCGGGATCCGGCGCAGCACCAGCAGCGTGCCAGAGAAGCCCACCACCGCGACCGGCATCCACGGCACCCCGTGGCCGAGCCGCGCGTGGTACCAGCCGTGACCCGCGATCACCGCGCTGGCGGTGAACCAGCCGCCGAGCACGAGAGCAGCGCCGCCGGCGAGCAGCGCCGCCCGCGTCCGGCCCAGGCCGGCGCGCACCGCGCCGCCGTAGAGCACGACGCAGGTCGCGGCCGGGATCGCGATGATTCCGGCGATGGTGATCGCCCACAGATAGCCAGGCGGGTCGTACATGACATCCTCCTGCGATTGAGTTATATCTACAAGATAGTATGTTGCAGATAGTATCTGTCAACTAGTATTATGGAGAGCGTGACCAGGAACGTTCGTACCTACGACCACTTCTGCCTGACCGCGCGCGCCTTGGAGCGCGTCGGCGACCGGTGGAGCCTGCTGGTGATCCGCGACCTGCTCACCGGCGCCAAAAGGTTCACCGACCTGATGGACCGCCTCGGCGGGATCACCCCCAAGACCCTCAGCCAGCGCCTGCGCGAGCTGGAGGACGCCGGGATCCTCACCGCCGACCGCGAGCCAGGGCGGCGGGAAGTCTGGTATCGCCTGACACCGGCCGGAGCCGACCTCGGACCGGTCCTCGGCGCGCTCGGCCGGTGGGGGCTGCAGCATGCCTGGCGCCGGCCCCGGGACGGCGAGCCGCTGCACGCCGAGCATCTGCTCCGCTCCGTTACCCAGGCCATCGACCTCGCTGGCGGCGACCACGAACCAGCCCGCTGGCACTTCCGACTCGACGGTGCGGACTACCTGGTCGAAAGCGACGGCCGCCAGTGGTCGCTCACCGCGGGGGACCTACCCGCGCGAGCCGACGTCACGATCACCGCGAGCGCCCAAGCCCTGACCGCCCTCATTTTTAGGAGGTCAGACACCGGCATCGACATCACCGGCGAAACCGAGCCGGTCGAGCGATTCCGGCAACTGATCGGCACCATGGCCACCGTCGTGCAGCCCGCCTAAACCGGACGAATCGGGCCGCGAATCTCGTGGTCTGAAGCGCGTGTTCGTGGCAGGCGGGACCGGGGTCTTGGGGGCTGCGGCTGGTGCCGTCCCGGAGCCTGACGCGGCACCTCTAGACATCCCACGGCTGCAAGGTGTCAAGCGGCCTGGGCGAGTTTGGTGCTGGTGCGGTGCCCCCAGGCGGTGGTTTCGTCGTAAGGCGGTGTGGTGGGCGAGGCAGCCGTGCAGGATGCCGACGAGGCGGTTGCCGAGGGCCCGCAGGGCGGCGTGGTGGGTGTCGCCGGCGGCTCGGCGGGCGTCGTAGTAGGCCCGGGCGCCGGGTGAGGCGGTGAGCGCGGCGAAGGCCCACAGGTAGATGCGCGTCGGCCAGGCGCCGGTTGCGGACGTGGCGGGCGAGCACGACCCGCCTGGTGCCGACGCCCGGGTGATCGGCGACGTGCCGGCGTAGTTCTTGCGAGACTTGGCGGTGGCATAGCGGTTCGGCTCATCGCCGAACTCGCCGAGCACCCGGGCGCCGAGGATGGTCCCTAGTCCTGGCAGGGAACGGACCACCTCGGCGTCCGGGTGCTGCTCAAAATCCGCGGCGAGCTCCTCGCTCGAGCGCGGCGATCTGGGCGGTCATCTCGGCGATGACCGCCACGCTGGCGCTGACCGAGGCGCCCATGGCGGCCGCGACGACCGGGGAGCCTCGCAGCTGCGGGGCGCGCAGCGCCGCCTGGATCTCCCCGGCCCGCGCGTCGATCCGGCGCTGGCGACCGCCGCGGCGCAGCGCCGCGGCGATCTTCGGGCGGGACAGCGCCGCGCCGAGCGCCGGGGTCGGGGCGACCCGGAGCACCTCGAGGGCGTCGCCGCTGGTCAGGTCGTCGAAGGCGGCCAGCGCTGCGGGGTAGAACTCCCGCAGCGTCGAGCGCAACAGGTTGGTCTGGCGGCGCCGCGACCAGATCATCGACTGGTGCGCCCGGGCCAGCACCTTGACCGCCTCGGCCAGGTCGCTGTCCCCGGCCACCGGACGGTGGTTGTGCCGGTCGGTGCGGACCATGTCGGCCAGCACCTTGGCGTCCCCGGGTCGGACTTGGCCCCGAGGTCGAGTGCCGGTCCCGGTAGCGAGACGTCGACATCGGGTTCACCGCGAAGACCTGGTAGCCGGCCGCCACCAGCGCCGCGGCGAACAGGCCCCGGTCGGTCTCGATCCCGATCACCACCTCGGCCGGGCTCTTCCGCGTGGGCGCGGCCAGCTCGTGGAACCGGGCGATCCCCTCCACCCCTTCGGGCAGCCGGCCCCTGCCCAGGCGCTTGCCGTCCTCGTCCTGGACATGCACGTCGTGATGGGCCTCGGCCCAGTCCACCCCTACAAAGATCATCTGGCTCCTCTCTCCGTCGCCGGACCAACACTTGAGCCCGAGGACGCCAGCAGCTCCCTAATGGATCAGTGCTCGAGGCACGACATCCCACCAGCCGTCCGAGGAGACCTCACCGCCAGCAGGGGCACGATCTAGACGTAGGGCTCAAGGCCCTGGCGTCGTTCAGTGCTCACCCAGCGCCACTTGGCGATGCGGCGGTCGCGGACGAATCCGAACTCTTCGAACAGGCTCTCTGGCCCGGTATGCAGGTAGGCGCCACGTTGCGGGTCACGTCCGGCCACCTGCTCGGGGTAGGCCTCGACCAAGCCTCCGCCAGCATGTGCTATCGCGGCCAGCACCGCGGCAACTCCGGCCCGCGCCACGCCTGTGCGGCGGGATCCGGAGCCGGTGAACAAGCAGCCGATCCGCCAGTCAGGCAACTCGGCGAGACCCTTTTCATAGGCCTTGGGGTTCTTGATGGTAGCCACCTCGGCCGGTGGCCCGTACTGACACCAGCCCACGCAGCGACCGTCACGGTAGACGAGCATCTGGTGGATGGTGCCGTTGTTCACATGAGTGAGTTTGGCCTCGCGGTTGCCTGCCGCGGTGCTGTCCTTGCTGATGCCCTCGGGATGAAAGCCGATGCACCAGCAGCCACCCCGACACCGTTGTTCGCCTCAACCAGTGCGGCGAAGTCATCCCAGGTGTCGGGCGTGAGCAGACGCGTCGTGTACTGGGTCGCAGCCGATGTCACAGTCGTACTCTCCTCCTACTCCCGCCCTGGGCTGGGCCGCGGAGCAAGCCCATGGCCTGACGATCGGTGACTGGCGTGCTCAGGTGACGTTCGATGATCCTAACCCGCTGCCGTCTGGCACCGACTGTGCTGATGCTGCACGCTCATGGCTGCGACGGCGCCGATCACCTGCTGCCTGGCTGGCAGGCGCGACAGCGAGACTTGGGACAGGGCCGCTGCGGCGAAGACGCTGAAGGTGACAAGGCCGGCGGCGAGCAGCGATTTGTCGTGCATGAGGCCGGCCACGAAGGTGGGCGCCAGGGAGGTGAACAGCCCGAAGATCGCGAAGGAAGCGAACGCGGCTATTGCCGCGCCCAGGAACTCAGCCCGGGATGCCTGTGGCATCGCGAAGCGCTGGGGCCGGTACGGCGGCCGCGGCATGTCCCGCCGTACGGTCTCCGGTGCGAGCAGCGTCATGGCCGCGGCGAGCGCTAGCAGGACGGCGAACACGGCGTAGGGAGTGGTCAGCGGGGCCGGCGCCCAGGTGGCCAGGAATCCGGCGATGAGCGGCCCGAGCGCCAGGCCGCCAATGTTGGCGACGGTGATCACCGCGGTGACCATGCGCTCCTGGCTGCCGTGGTGGCTGGCTGCCCGCAGTTCTGCCAGGTATGCGGCGGCGGCGGCGGTCATTGCCCCGACCCCGACACCTGATATGACCCGGGCGATTAGCAGTCCGGGTACGCCGTCCCAGGTGATGTCGATCAGGGCGGCGGGGATCTGCAGCAGGCTGCCGAGCAGGACCATCGGCCGCCGGCCGACGGCGTCGCTGATGTGGCCGATGAGCCACAAGCCGGCGACCACGCCGGCGGCGAAGGCGGCGAAGATGACGGTGATGACGAACGTCGCGAAGCCCTGCTGGCGCTGGTACAGCGGGTACAGCGGGGTCTGCAGCGTCGTCGATGCCATGGCGGTGAGGAACGCGGCGGCGATGAGCCAGAAACCCGTGCCGGCGCGGCCGCCGGGGGCGGGCCGGAGCGAGCCGGAGCTCGCCCCGGCCCGCCTCCGCAGGTGCCGCGCGTCGGTGAGTGACATGGCTGGTCACTCCTTTCCTTTACTTGCGCGGCTAGCTGCTGCCGGCGGGCCTGAGCAGGTCGGCGAAGCCGATGCGCTGGTAGAACTCGCTGCGGATGCGGTCGCCGAGGTCGAAGACCTCCTCGGCGCCGTCGTGCATGGGGTCGACGTGGACCCGGAACGGCCGCTGGCCTTTGGCCAGCCCGACGACGCGGGCGATCTGGCGGGCGACCTCGGACGGGTCGGCGTCGGGCGGGGCCAGTCCGGCCTGCCGGGCCGGGATCTCGTCCATGATGCCCGGCGTAGAGCTCGTCGTATTCGTGCTCGACCGCGGTGTCGGCTGGGTGCCCGGCGTGCGCGTAGTGGTTGGTCCCGGTGGTGAACGCGCCGGGCACGATGATCGTGGTGTCGATGCCGAACCGGGCCAGCTCGGCGGCGTAGCTGACGGCCAGGGCGTCCTCGGCGGCCTTGGCCGCGAAGTACGGGGCGAGGTAGGGCGGGGTGCCGCCGCGGCTGCTGCTGGAGCCGACCCAGACCAGCAGCCCGTCGCGCTGGGCGCGCAGGTGCGGCAGCGCGGCGCGGTTGACGCGCTGGGTGGACAGCACGTTGATGTCGTAGATGTCGGCGAGCTGCTCCACCGTGAACGCCTCGGCCGGGCCGAGAACCATATGGCCGGCGTTGTGGATGACGACGTCCAGGCGGCCGGTGTCGCTGATGATCTGCTTGACCGCGGCGTCCACTGAGGCCTGGCTGGCGACGTCCATCTCGACCGCGCGCAGGTTGACCGAGTGGTCCGTCGCGTACGCGCTGAGGTCGGCGACCGCGGGCGCGTTGCGGCCGGCGGTGTCGCGCATGCCGGCGTAGACGGTGTCGCCGGCATCCGCCAGCGCGCGGGCGGTCATGGCGCCGAAACCGCTGGAGGCACCGGTGATGACGATGGTCTTAGGCATGATCTTCTCCATGAGTGGTAGCGGTTATTGGGGGGCTCGGCTCAGATAACGCCGCCGTTGGCGTAGAGGACCTGGCCGTTGATCCAGCGGGCCGGGCCCGCCAGGAATGCGACGGTCTCGGCGATGTCTTCCGGCGTGCCGAGACGCTCAAGCGGTGCCATGTTGGCGAGCCGGTCAACCGCGTCCTGATCCTTGCCCTCGAGGAAGAGGGGCGTCGCGGTAGGGCCGGGGGCCACGGCGTTGACCGTGATGTCGCGGCCGCGCAGTTCCTTAGCCAGGGTCAGCGTCATCACATCGACGGCGCCCTTGCTGGCCGCGTACGCGGTGTAGTTCGGCAGCGCGATCTTGACGACCGAGGACGAGAAGTTGATGATCGCCCCGCCTGCCCGGACTCGGCGGGCGGCCTGCTGGCCGACGACGAACGTGCCGCGGATGTTAGTGCGGTGCATGCGGTCAAGGTCGTCGAGCTTGAGCTCGGCCAGCGGCGCCAGGAACTGGATGCCCGCCGTGTGGACGACGACGTTCGACCCCGCCGAACTGCTGCTCGGCCTGGTCGAATAGGGCGGACACCTCGCTCTCGTCGGCGACATCGGCCTGGGCGGCGGCAGCTGCGCCGCCCGCGCTCGTGATGGCCTTGACGACTTCCTCGGCGCGGTCCGGGTTGCCGGCATAGTGCACCAGTACGCTCATCCCGTTGGCGGCCAGCCGCTCGCAGACGGCCCGGCCGATACCGCCGGATCCGCCGGTGACGATGGCGACCCGCGGCGGGGAGCCGGTTGCGGAGTTGGTCATGGTGGTTTTCCCTTCGCAGCTCAGGCTGCTTTGCAGTCGATGGTGCGGCGGTTGCCGGAGACCGGAACGATCCCGGTCCGCGTCCGCCCGATACGCCTTCGCCCGCGTGCTGTCATTGCGGTGACACCACGCGTTCATCCCGATCCGTACCATCTGCTGGCTGCCGCTGAGGCGACCGGCGTATCCCATGTCGTCGCGCAGAGCTTTGGCGCCTTCGGCGGCATCCGCGAGGGTGGATGGGTGAAGACCGAGGAGGATCCGATGGATCCGGGCCCGGCGAGCGCGCGCCAGGGGACAGAGGCGCTCCGCCACCTCGAGAACGTAGTCGTCAAGGCGGGTGGCGCGGCCCTGCGCTACGGCAGCTTCTACGGGCCGGGCGCCATCGACGACCAGGTCGAGCTCCTGCGCAAGCGGCAGTTCCCGGTGGTCGGGGGCGGCACCGGCTACATGTCGTGGGTGCATCTCGACGACGCCGCGAGCGCTACCGTGCCTGGTCCTGGACGTCGAGCTGTTAATTCCGTTCTTGCGAGATTTTTCGAAACCGGGATGCCCGACGAAACTGCTCTTGCGCGCTCAGGCCTGAGGCGGCGGGTAAGCACCAGGCAGCATGCGAAGGGCGTGTTCAACAGGCAGGGTGAGCACGTAGTAGTTGCCGACGATCAATTCCAGCCCCCGCCAGTGAACTCGACTGCCGCCCGGTGTTATCGCCGTTCGGCGCGAGAAGCAGCAACCCGCGCCAGCAGCTGGGCCTTAGGGTCGTAGCCGCCCTGGTTGCCAATAGCACGGGCCACCAGCCAAACAAGCCCACCACCAGCGCGGCGCCGAGATCCGGTACCGGGCGCCTGGCCCGGATGCTGGCGAGGACAGGTGGACCAGTGACGTTGATGATGACCGAGGCACGCGGCTTCTCCGCACGCGACCAGGCAAAGCAGAACTCGTGGCCGCGCCGCCGCCAGTATCGAGGTGGCGAGCCCGGCGATGCCGACGGCGACCGCCGCGACCAGCCAGTACGCGTGCGCGTCGGGCCCGGCGTGGGTAAGGCGCAGTATGACGCCGTTAAGGGACTGGTTGTCCAGGTGGAAGGGTTTGCTGCCCGGCCGGGTGATCTTCCCGCCCCAGTAGACCGCGGAGGCGTGCGGCAGCAGCGCGAACCCAAGTCCTACCGTGACCGCGAAGGTCAGCGCGCTGACCGCCGCGGCCTTTACCCGCCGCGTGAACAGCAGGTACGGAATGAAGATCAACGGCGTGAGCTTGATCCCCGCCGCCAGCCCGATTCCGATGCCCTTGCCCTTGATGCGGTCCGGCAGCGCGATATCGCCCACCACCAGGGCCAGCAGCACGAGGTTGATCTGCCCGAAGAACAGTGTCATTGCAACCGGTTCGAGCCAGAGGCCCACCGCGGCGATCGCAAACGCCGCCGCCGCCCTGGCCAGGCCGCGGGCCGCCCGGCGAGTCCCAGGAGAGTACGCCACCACCGGCAGCAGCCCGATCGTGAGCCGCCAGGGCCTGCCAGGACGAACGACGACCGCTCCCCGGGGCGAACAGGAGCGCGGCGACGGCGTGTAGGTGAACGGCAGCTTCGCCGCCCCGAGCTCCAGCGCGTAGAGCATCGCCGCTGGTTCCGCACAGCGATGCCGCCATCCCGGTAGGCGGCCGTGTCGATCTGCGTCCAGTAGTACTGCGGGGACGCGTGGACGAGCAGGGCATAACCGGCCACGGCCAGCAGGAACAGTGCGACCGCGGCCATGAGCCAGGCGGCTGGCCGTATTCGAGTCACCGCTCCGTCTCCTCAGCCTTGACCCGGCCTGGTCCAGTCTGGGCCGGGAGGAGGACCGGCCTTCAGGTCGTTCGCCCAGCCGGGCGCTCCACCTGGACACCGGCCCTCCTCCCGGCATGCCCAAACCCGGCCCGGACACGCCCCAGAAGCGGGCACACCGCTGCTGTTCGAAGGGATCAGCATGACTAGCCGAGGAACGGCAGCAGGTGCTTGAGCAGCAGTTCCGGGCTTTCCTCCGCGACCCAGTGACCGCAGGGGAACACGGCGCCCGTGACGTCGCCGGCGTACCGCTGCATCTGGTCGGGGATGGCCTGGCCCAGAGCGCCCTCACCGCCGATCGCCAGCACCGGCATGGCCAGCGGCGTTTCGCGGTGGCGGATCGTGGCCTCGGCGTCGCCGTGGAAGGTCCGGAAGTAGGCGTACGACGCCCCCAGGTGCCCGGGCCGGCGCAGGTGCGCGGCGTACTCCGCTACCGCGTCGGGGTCCACCGCGCCCTTGACGACCTCAAGCCAGTCCACGAAACCCGCGATCCACGTGTCCTCGCGCCCGCTCACCATGCGCTCGGGCAGCCCGTTGCCGAGCATGAAGAAGCCGAAGTTCCAGAAGCCGGGACCTGCCGGGGTCACCGACGGGAATTGGTAGAGGCTCTCGTCGATCTGGGGCGACTCGATGATAGCCAGGCGCCGTATCGAGTCCCGGTGGGCAGCCGCGTAGGCATACGACACGGTGCCCCCGATGTCGTGCCCGACCACGCTGACCTCGTCGGCATGGCCGAGCGCCAGCAGCAGCTGGTGAATGTCCTCCGCCAGGCTCGCTTTGTCGTAGCCGGTCGCGGGCGCGTCCGACCCGCCCGAGCCGCGCAGGTCCGGCGCGATCACGGTGTACTGCTCGGCGAGGGCGGGCATCACCTTCCGCCACATGTACCAGGTCTGCGGGTAACCGTGCAGGAGTACCACGGCCGGTCCCGCGCCGCCCGTCGCGTAGTTGAGCGTGACGCCGTTCACCCGCGCTGTTTTCTCGGTGAACCCGCCGGGGATCCTGGACGTGCTGAGCTGTGTCACTTGCCTACTCCTTTTTTCTCCGGTTATGGCGCCGGTCAGGTTCCGGCTGCCGCCGGGTCGCTGGGGTGCTGGGCGAGCGGCGTGGTCTGCACGGTCATCCAGGCCTCCAGCGGGAGCGATGTCAGGATCGCCTGCATCTCGGCCGGGTCCCGGGCTCGCCACAGGCCCAGCGAGCGCCCCTGGCCCGGCAGCGCCCACAGCCGCAGCAGGCGTCCCTGCCCGGCCAGCTCGTACTCGCGTTCTGCCTCGCGCGCCCTGGTGTCCTCGACCGTCTGGACGGGCGTGCCCGGCGGGACGGTAACGGTGCATGTGGTCAGAAATTCCGTGGCTCCCGGACTGGCCTGCAGTGCCGGGTCGTTCGGGTGCCGGGAGAGCGGGGTGACCTGATCTGTATGCCAGGCGTGCAGCGGCATAGAGGTGAGGACTGTCGCGAGCTGATCGCCGTCGTCGGCGGCGAACAGTCCGAGGGTCTGCCATTGGCCTGGTTGTGGCGGCGGGCGCCACAGGCGGAGCAGGTGGCCCTGGGAGGCGAGTTTTCGTGAGTGTGCGGCCTCGCGGGCCTGGATGTCGTCGATGGCCTGCTGCGGGGTCCGGTCGGGGAGGCGGGTGGTCATGAGGACGAGGTATTCCATGGTGAGCGCCTCCCTGGGCCGGCCGCGGTGCTATCCAGGCTGGTGTTTCACCCCCCATGTGCGTTTGGTGCCTGCCCCGCGGGCCGGCCGGGCCGGCCCGCGGGGCAGGTTGCCTGGTGTCCTACAGGGAGGGGTTCGGCGGGCCGAGGAACGGGAAGTCGGCGAGGAGGTCGTCGTGGGGTTTGAGACCGGCTGAGCCGACTTTGCCGTGGGTGAGCCAGGCGAACCGCATGCTGTAGACGTCGTCGGTCGGGATGCGGCCGTTGGGGTACGTGGCGGGCTGGCTGCGGTCGTAACGCAGGATGTCGGGCAGCACCTGCAGCGCTGCCGCCCTGGCCTCCTCGGGTGTGTAGCCGCTGTTTTCGAGGATCTTGGACCACGGCCCCAGGTAGTTGGCCACGTCGTCGGCGGGCTGGCGGGAGTTGTAGAGGTTTTTCTCCCCGTCAGGGTTGATGAACGGGTTGATCGTGGGGTGCCCGCCGCGGTCCATCTGGACCAGTTCGCCGTCGCGGCGCAGGCTGATCGAGGCCCACACGCCGATGACCGGGTTGTCGCCGAGCAGGTCGTCGGGCACTTCCAGGGCGATGGAGTTGACGTTGTTGTCCGCGAAGTCGTCGTGGCCGGTCCACACGAACCCGTGCAGGGCGCCTTCGACGTCAGCGAAGAACGGGTCGCTGCGCAGCCCGGCGGACAGCCGGATCTGACCGGCCTGGACCGGCCGGGGCGTGCCGTCGAAGCTGACCGGCAAAGCCGCAGTGAGCTGCTCGCCGACGGGGCCGGGCTGGCGGGCCTGGGCGCCGGTGGCCAACCACGCCGTCCCCGTCTGGGTGCCGTTCTGGTAGGCGGAGAAGGTGAAAGTGAACGCGACGTCGGCGTGGTTGTCGCCGTCGGTGTCGATGTTGATCCGGTACACCGCGTCAGGGTGGAACTCCGGGCCGGTCACCGGCGCGGGGATCGGCGGTGGGGCGCTGGTCGGGTTCGAATCCAAGATCAGCACCGTCTTGCCGGGGTGGTGGCGGTGCAGGAGGTGGTGCTCGCCCGGCACCTTGAACACGAACAGGTCGGTCATATCCAGGCGCCGGTCGTCGCCGGGGAACTTCAGATTGTCGGCGCTGAAATGGTTAGACATGATGGCTCCTTTGATGGCTGGTTGCGGGGTGGCCCGGGGGTCAGCTGCGCAGGAAGTCGAGCAGCGCGGTGTTGACCTGGTCGGCGTGGGTCCAGGGGATGGCGTGCGGGCCGCCTGCGACCACGACCAGCTGCACGTCGTTGATCAGGCCGGGGAGCCGTTTGCCGGTTTTGTCCAGGGGCAGGACCTGGTCGGCGTCGCCCTGGATGACCAGGATGGGGACATCGATCTTCGGCAGGTCGTCGCGGAAGTCGGTGGCCCAGGTGGCGATGCAGGCCACCGCAGCGGTGGCTGAGGCGGTGACGGCCAGGTTCCAGCTGGCGTTGAATGCCTGGTCGCTGATCAGGGTGCCGCGCAGGGTGGCGGTGTTGTAGAAGTTGTCCAGGAACCCTTTCATCCAGGCCGGGGTGTCGGCCCGGGCGGCGGCGGTGAACCCGTCGAACACGCCCTGGGGTACCCCGTCTGGGTTGTCGCCGGCCTGCAGCAGGTAGGGCGGGATCGGGGCGACGAGCACGCCCTTGGCTACCCGCCCGGAGCCGTAGCGGCCCAGGTACCGGGTGACCTCCCCGGTGCCCATCGAGTGCCCGGCCAGGACCGCGTCGCGCAGGTCCAGGTACTCAAGGAGCGTGTTGAGGTCGGCGGCGAACGTGTCGTAGTCATACCCGGTGGCCGGCTGGCTGGACTTGCCGAATCCGCGCCGGTCGTAGGTGATGACCCGGTACCCGGCGTCCAGCAGCACCGGGACCTGCTTGTCCCAGCCGCGGCCGCTGAGCGGGTAGCCATGGATCAGCACCACCGGCTGCCCGGCGCCATGGTCCTCGTAATAGATCTCGATATCGGCGCTGTTCTCAGTCCCGACGGTGACAAACGGCATGGAACCTCTCCATCCAGACCCCGGTGGGTCCTCAGTACTGGTGATGACACCAAGGGTGGTCTCCGCCGCTGCCCGTCGCGCCCGGTAAAGTCCCTGGTGTAGACCCCCCGGGGTGCCCGATCCCGGGGGTCACGGGTCCACGTCGCCGGGGTTGCCAGCGTGAGGCGCCGTTCCTGGGCCCGGCGGGTGAGGCTCGGTTGGTAGCAATGTCGGCTCCTGTTCCAGCGCGGCGGCTGCTTAGCCGGCGCAGCGAGTGCGCGGCGCTGGATCAGCTGGTGGCGAGTGTGCGCGCGGGTCCGAGCCGGGCGCTGGTGGTGCGCGGCGAGGCCGGGATCGGCAAGAGCGCGTTGCTGGAGTATCTGGCGCAGCGTGCGTCCGGGTGCGGCATTGCCCGGGCGGTCGGCGTCGAGTCGGAGATGGAACTCGCGTACGCGGGATTGCAGCAGCTGTGCCTGCCGTTCCTGGATCGCCTGGAGCGCCTGCCCGGCCCGCAGCGCGGTGCGCTTGGTACTGCGTTCGGTTTGCGTGACGGCGGCGCGCCGGATCGGTTCCTCGTCGGCCTGGCGGTGCTGAGCCTGCTGTCGGACATCGCGGAAAAGCGGCCGCTCGTCTGCATCATGGACGACGCGCAGTGGCTCGACGCCGCTTCCGCGCAGGCGCTGGCCTTCGTCGCGCGCCGTCTCGGTACGGAGTCAGTCGGGCTGGTCTTCGCGGTGCGCGAGCCGGCCCGCGAGCGGCAGCTTGAGGGCCTGCCGGAGCTCGTAGTGGGCGGGCTAGACGACAGTGATGCGCAGGAGCTGCTCGGGACAGTGCTCGCCGGCCCGCTCGATGAGCAGGTGCGTGATCGGATCGTGGCCGAGACGCACGGCAACCCGCTGGCGCTGCTTGAGCTGCCACGTGGCCGGACGCCCGCCGAGCTCGCGGGAGGGCTCGGCCTGTCCGGCGGCCCGGCGGTGCCGGGACGGATCGAGCAGAGCTACCGGGAGCGGCTGGCGCCGCTCCCGCCGCCGACGCGGCTCCTGCTTCTCGTCGCGGCGGCTGAGCCGGCCGGGGATCCGGTGCTGGTGTTGCGGGCGGCCGCCGGGCTCGGCATCGGGCCGGACGCCGCCGCATCGGCGGCCGGCGTCGGACTGGTTGCTTTCGGCGCGCAGGTGCGGTTCAGCCATCCGCTCGTGCGTTCGGCGGTCTACCGCGCTGGCACGCCAGAAGAGCGCCGGCGCGTGCACCACGCGCTCGCCGAGGCCACCGATGCCGACGCCGATCCGGATCGCCGCGCCTGGCACTGCGCTCAGGCGGTAGCCGGGCTCGACGAGGACGTCGCCGCCATGCTGGAGCACTCGGCTGGGCGCGCGCGGGCGCGCGGCGGCCTGGCCGCGGGCGCGGCATTTCACGAGCGCGCCGCCGAGCTGACGCCCGATCTGAGGCGCCGGGCGCAGCGTGCGCTCCTCGCCGCGCAGGGCAAGCACCAGGCCGGCGCGCCCGATGCGGCGCTCCGGCTGCTGGCGATGGCGCAGGCGGGGCCCCTGGACGAGTACGAGCGAGCCCGCGCGCAGCTGCTGCACGCGCAGATCACGTTCGCGATGACGCGCGGCCGCGACGCTCCCCCCCTGCTGCTCGAGGCGGCCAGGCGGCTCGAGCCGCTGGATCCGAGGCTCGCCCGCGAGACCTACCTCGAGGCGTTCGCGGCTGCACTCTCCGCCGACCGCCTGGTGCGCGGGGGCGATGCGGGCGAGGTCGCCGCGGCCGTTCTGGCCGCCGACTGGGAGCCCTCGACGCGCCCCTGCGATCTGCTGCTGGACGGGCTCGCCCTCCTCACCCGCGAGGGCTACGTCGCGGGAGCGCCGGCGTTGAAGGTCGCGCTGCGCGCGTTCCGGGACGAGCCGCTCTCGGAGGAGGACGAGCTGCGCTGGCTGTGGCTGGCCTGCCGCACCGCCCGGGCGCTGGCCGATGATGCGGCGTGGGACGAACTCACCGCGCGCCATCTCGACGCCGCGCGCCGCGCCGGCGCGTTCTCCGCGCTGCCGGTCGCGCTCACCGACCGGGTGCTCGTCGAGCTGTTCGCCGGCAGGACCGGGGCGGCTATGTCGCTGGCCGCCGAGTCGGACGCTGTCGTCGAGGCCACGGGCAGTCACCTGACGCTGCGTACCTCGATCGTGCTGGCGAACTGGCGGGGACAGGACGCCGTCGCGCTGGCGCTCATCGAGGCGCGCCGGGAGGATGTGCTGCGGCGCGGCGAGGGGCTATGGCTGGTCGCCAACGACTGGGGCAGCGCGATCCGCTACAACGGGCTCGGCCGGTACGAGGACGCCCTGGCCGCGGCCGAGCGGGCCGCCGGGACCGCGCGCGGGCTGGGGCCGTCGATCTGGCTGCTGGCGGAGCTGATCGAGGCCGCCGCGCGCAGCGGCCAGCCGGAGCGCGCGACCGGCCCGCTCGCCCAGCTCGCTGACATCACGCAGGCCGCCGGCACGGACTGGGCGCTCGGGACCCACGCGCGGGTGGCGGCGATGCTGGCCGAGGGGGACACGGCCGAGCGGCTCTACCGGGAGGCGATCGAACGGCTGTCGCACATTAAAACCCGCGCCACGCTGGCCCGCGCGCACCTCCTGTACGGCGAATGGCTGCGGCGCGAGGACCGTCGCGCCGACGCTCGCGAGCAGCTGCGAGTCGCTTACGCGATGCTCTCGGACATGGGCATGGAAGCGTTCGCCGAGCGCGCCCGCCACGAGCTGCTGGCCACCGGCGAGACAGTGCGTAAGCGCACGGTCGAGACGCTCGACGAGCTGACCCCGCAGGAGGCGCAGGTTGCGCGCCTGGCGGCCGGCGGGCAGACGAACCCGGAGATCGGGGCCCAGCTGTTCCTCAGCCCGCGCACGGTGGAGTGGCACCTGAGCAAGGTGTTCGGAAAGCTCGGGATCAGCTCCCGCCGGGAGCTCCGCGCGGCGCTGCCCGACGCCGGCGCAGCGGTCAGCTGAGCAGGTCGGCGACGGCGGCGATGGCGGGTTCGATGGCTCGCTCGCGGACGTTGCCGAAGCCCATCACCAGCGCCGGTGGCGCCACGGTGTCAGGGTTGCCGCGATAGCCGCCGATGCCGTGCAGCCCGACCCGCCGTTCACGCGCCGCGGCTATCACGGCCGTCTCGCCGGCGCCGGGTGGCAGATGCGCGAGAGCATGGAATCCGGCCGCCAGCCCGGTGAGCTGGACTCCGGGGGCGTGCCTGGCGAACGCGTCGGTCAGTACGGTGCGGCGGGCCGCGTAGACAGTTCGCATCCGCCGCAGGTGGCGGTCGTACCGGCCGGTTGTGAGCAGGGTGGCCAGGGCGAGCTGGTCCAGCGTGCAGGAGCCGCGGTCGCTCATTTCCTTCTCGGCGGCGACCGCCGGGGCCAGCGGCGAAGGGGCGTGGACCCAGCCGAGGCGGACCGCGGGCGCCAGTGCCTTGCTGGCCGTGCCGAGCAGGAAGACCTGGTCCGGGGCCAGTCCCTGCAGCGCGCCGACGGGTTCCTTGTCATAGCGGAACTCCGAGTCGTAGTCGTCCTCGATCACGTACCCGCCGCTCCGCCGCGCCCAGTCGGTCAGGGCGCGCCGCCGTAGCGGGGACAGGACCACCCCGGTGGGTGACTGATGGGCCGGAGTGACCACGACAGCCTGGGCTCCGCTGGCCGCCAGCTCACCGACCACGAGGCCTTGCTCGTCGACCGGCACGTAGGTGACGTGGATGCCCATCGCCAGGGCCGCGCGGACTGTTTCGTCGTCCTGCGCGCTGCCGTAGCCGGGGTCTTCGAAGGCTACGCACGTCAGGCCCCCCTGGCGGGCCAGGGCGCGCAGAACCAGGTTGATTCCCTGCGCAAAGCCGGTGCTGATGATCATCCGCGCCGGGTCGGCGGCGGCGGCCCGTACCCGCCGCAGGTACCCGGCGAGGACCTCGCGCAGCACCACGCTGCCGTGCGGGTCGCCGTATCCCAGGTCCGCGGAGGCGGCCTGGGTGCACGCCTGCTTGATGGCCCAGGCCCAGTCGCTACGGGGGAAGCTGGACAGGTCCGGTACGCCCGGTTGGAAGTCCGCGATCAGCGGCGGTTCCGGGGAGTGGCGGCCTGGCGGGGGCGCCGAGGGCGAGACCACGGCCGGGCTGGCCGCCGCCTGGTCACCGGCGTGCTGGCCACTGAGGCCGGCGACCCGGGTGGCGGACCCGGTGCGGCTGGTCAGGTATCCCTCGGCGAGCAGCTGCCCGTAGCAGTCCTGCACCATGCCGCGGGAGACGCCGAGCTCACGCGCTAGCTCCCGCGAGGACGGCAGCCGTTCCCCGGCCCGGAGCCGGCCGCCCCTGATCGCCTCGCGCAGGCTCGCCTCCAGCTGGGCGCCCAGCGGCTGGCTGGCCGAACGGTCCAGCCGGACCAGCAGTCCCGGACTCAAACCGGACCACTCAATCGCCATGAAATCGGACCTTACCAGCATGCCGGCTGGCTTCTACCGTTCGTGTTATGAGCACCTTGACGCAGGCACAGCCTGGTAGCGCGGTCCCGGCCCGGCTCCTCAGCGTGCCGCTGGCAGCCACGTTCCTGGCCGAGTTCACCTCGCTCACCAGCTTCTTCCTGCTGCTGTCGGTGATGCCGATGCTGGCGGCGGCGGCCGGCGCCGGCAGCTCCGCTGCCGGGCTGATCACCGGGGCCCTGCTGCTCGGCACCGTAGCTGCCGAGGCCGTGGCCACCGCAGCGATCAGGCGGTTCGGCTACCGGATGGTGCTCGCAGCCGGGGCCGTGCTGCTCGGCGTGCCGGCCCTGGCCATGCTCGCACCGGAGCCCCAGGCCGTCATGGTGAGCGTCAGCCTGGTGCGCGGGCTCGGCTTCGGCTTGTGCGGCGTGGCGACCGGCGCACTCACCGCCAAGCTGCTGCCTCCGCAGCGGCGCGGTGAGGGGCTCGGCCTGCTCGGCCTGGTCTCCGGTGTCCCGGCGATTTTCGCGCTGCCGGCCGGGGTCTGGCTCGCCGGACACCACCTGGCCGCCGCGGCCGCGGCGATCGCGGCCGTGGCCGGCCTGCTGCCGCTGGTGGCGATCCGCTGGCTGCCGGGCGGGCGCGAGGCACGCCGTACCGCCCGCGCCAGGCGGATGCCAGGCGCCCGCAGCTCCGGGCGAATAGGAGGCGCCGCGCTGCGGCTGCCGCTGATCTTCGCCGCCGCCACCATCGCGGCCGGCGTGCTGGACTCGTTCCTGCCGCTCGCGAAGGGGATCCCCAGCAACCTCTGCTCGGCCGCGCTGCTCGTGCAGGCGATCACGGCCACGCTCACCCGCTGGCAGGCTGGCAAGCACGGCGATCGCTACGGTCACGCCCGGCTGCTCATCCCGGCGCTCGCTGTGGCGGCGCTCGGCATGGCCGCGATGATCGTGCTGGGCTCGCCGGTAGTGCTTTTCGCGGGCATGGTGCTGTTCGGCGCCGGGTTCGGGGTGATCGAGAACGCGACGTTCGCGCTGCTGATCGAGCAGCTGCCCGAGGCCAAGGCCAGCGCGTTGTGGAACCTCGCCTACGACGCCGGGTACGGCGCGGGCCCGGCCGCCTTCGGGCTGATCTGCGTCCGCACCGGCTACCCGGCGGGGTTCGCCCTTACCGGCGTGTTGATCCTGGCCGTGGTCCCGGCCGCCTTGCGCGAGCGGAAGGCCCTGGCGAGCGTCGCACGGCCAGTGTGACCACGTCTCGCGCGCCGCTGGCTTACCTGCCACTAGTGAGGACTCAACATGAGGATGTTGGGTATGGCCGTGCCGAAGTCCGTGTTGCTGGACCTGATCCGGGGGTCCGCGTATCTCTGTCGGAGGGTGCGTGTCGTGACGGATGAGAACGAGCAGGCGCCGAAGATCCTGGACCTGCCCATCGGGCTGGATGCCACCGGGATGCGGAAGGAGTTTGACAGCCTGGGCACGGTGGAGGTACCCGCGGACCGGTACTGGGGTGCGCAGACCCAGCGCAGCCTGGAGCATTTCAACATCGGCCATGACCGGATGCCGAAGGAGGTGTATCACGCCTACGGGTATGTGAAGAAGGCGGCGGCGGTCATCAACACCGGGGCGGGCCTGCTGCCGGCCTGGAAGGGGCAGCTGATCGAGCGGGTCTGCGATGAGGTAATCAGCGGGAAGCTCGACTCGGAGTTCCCGCTGTACGTGTACCAGAGCGGGTCGGGCACCCAGTCGAACATGAACGTGAACGAGGTCATCTCCAACCGGTGCATCCAGCTCGTGGGCGGCACGCTGGGCTCGCAGGAGCCCATTCATCCCAACGATCACGTGAACATGGCGCAGTCGTCCAACGACACGTTCCCGACTGCCATGCACATCGCCGCGTACACGATGGCCACCGGCCAGACGATCCCGGCGCTGAAGCGGCTGCGGGATGCCATCGACGCCAAGTCGAAGCAGTGGGCGGACGTGGTCAAGATCGGCCGGACCCACCTTGAGGACGCGGTCCCGCTGACCGTGGGCCAGGAATGGTCCGGGTACGCCGGCGCCCTCGATGACGCGATTGCCGAGGTCGAGCACGCCACCAATGGGCTGCTGCAGCTGGCGATGGGCGGTACCGCGGTCGGGACCGGGCTGAACGCCCCAGTCGGTTTCGGCGAGGAGGTCGCGGCGCAGATCGCGAAGATGACCGGCGTGGCGTATGTGACCGCGGCGAACAAGTTCACCGCCCAGGGCACGCTGGACCGGATGGTGCGCGCGCATGCCGGCCTGAAGGCGGCGGCGGTGAGCTTGTTCAAGTTCGCCAATGACCTGCGCTGGCTGGGGTCGGGCCCGCGGACGGGGATCCATGAGCTGATCTTCCCGTCCAACGAGCCGGGGTCGTCGATCATGCCGGGAAAGGTGAACCCGACCCAGGCCGAGGCGATGCTGATGGTCGCGATCCAGGTCATCGCTTCGGATGTGGCGGTGACAATGGCCGGGAACGAGGGCAACTTCGAGCTGAACACGTTCCGCCCGATCCTGATCGACAACTACCTGCACTCGGCGCTGATCATGGCCGACATGTGCGATAACCTCCGCAAGTTCATGGTCGAGGGCACCAAGCTCAATGAGGCCAAGCTGAAGGAGGACATCGAGCGCTCGGTGATGATGGTGACCGCGCTGTCCCCGGTGATCGGCTACGCCAAGGCCGCGGCCATCTCCCACTACGCCATCGACCACGACCAGACCCTCAAGCAGGCCGCCCTGGCCAACGGGGTCAGCGAGGACCTGTTCGACAAGGTCGTCGTCCCGATCGCGCTCACCCGCCCCGGCACCGCCGACGTGCCCTCCGGAGCGCAGCAGTCCTGACATGCAGTCCCTGAAGGGAGAGCCGTCGAACGGCCGCGGGATGCCGGTCGGCGGCGCTGATCGCGGGAACCTGGCCGCCACCATGCCCCAGCCCGGCCAGTCCTGGCAGGCCGCCGGGTTCGAGGCCATCATCACCTTCGGCCTGGTGCTCATGATCCTCAACATGGCCAACGGGCCGAAGCTCAACGGGCCGTTCGTGCCGATCGCCGTCGGCGCCTACATCCTGGGCTGGGGGACCATGGGCGGACCGTACGAGGGAGCGTCGATGAACCCGGCCCGCAGCTTCGGGCCCGACGTGGCCATCGGGAACCTGTCCACCTGGTGGGTCTACCTGGTCGGGCCGGCGGTCGGCGCCGTCATCGCGGTCGGCGTCGCGCACGTGCTGCGCGGCCCGGCCAAGGCGCAAGAGGCCTTCGCATCCGAGGGCGTGCCGCTCACCTCCCCGGCTGAGCCCCAGTACGCAGCGACAACGGCCGAAGACGCCTGACGGCACCAGCGCCAGCTGCTCGCCGGGTGTGACATGACCAGCCCGCCGCGGCGCGTTCGGGAGCAGGACATCGAAAGGCTCATGCCGCATTCCCGGGATGCCCGGGACATCCCCGGGCCGCTGGCAGCAGGACGCGGCGGCGGGCTGGTGCCCGCCGCCGCGTCCTGCTTACCTGGCCTGCTGTCTTTACTTCACTGGCCCGTCGATCAGGGTCAGGGGCGAGGTGTGGCTCTGCTTGCTCGAGTCCACCCAGGTCAGCGACACCGTCGCGCCTGGCTTGTACTTGAGCATCACGCCGGTCAGGCCGCTGGCGGTGGTCACCGACTGGCCGCTCACCCCGGTGATCACGTCACCGGCCCGAACGCCCGCCTTGTAGGCCGGGGTGCCCGGGTACACGTTGCAGACCAGCGCACCCGCCTTGGTCGGCACCTGGTAGCCCGGCGCGACGCCGCTCTGCGCCAGGCAGGCGCTGGCGTCAGTGACCGCGTCCACGCCCACGCCCATGAAGCCCTTCGGCCCGATCAGGATCCCGCCGCTGGTGTCGCCGGCGGCGATCTTCTTGGCGATGGACAGCGCCCGGTTGACGGGAATCGCGAACCCCATCGACGTGCCCGCCCCGCCCAGCGACTGGCTGTTCGCGGCGGTGTTCATGCCGATCACCTGGCCGGCCGCATTGGCCAGCGCGCCGCCCGAGTCACCCTCCGCGATCGGCGCGTTGGTCTGCAGCATGTTGTGCAGCGTCTCGGTGTTCTGGCCGCTGCCCGAATCGCTCGCGGTGATGGTCCGGCCCAGCGCGGTGATCGACCCGGTGGTCACGGTGGGGCTGCCCCCGGTGCCGCCGGCGTTCCCGATGGCCACGACCCCGGTGCCCAGCGTGACCTTGGACGAGTCACCGACCTGCACCGGCTTCAGCCCGGAGGCGCCCTGCAGCTTGATCAGGGCCACGTCGTCGGTGGGGTCTACGCCGATCACCGTGGCCTGGTACTTCTTGCCGCCCACCACGGTCGTCGCGGTGAGGTGCGTAGAGCCCTCGACCACGTGGTTGTTGGTCAGCACCACGCCGTCAGAGGACAGGATCATGCCGGTCCCGGCGGCCGCGCCATCCTGGTACTTGAGCGTGGAGTTGATGTCCACCATGCCCGGCTTGACCTTGTTCGCCACCGACTGCTCGTTGAGGTTGGTCGTGTTGGCGTTGCCGGCCGCGTTCCGGTTCGGTGAGGGGATCTGCTGCGAGGAGACGGAGCTGCGGGGGGACTGGGAGCCGTGGTTCAGCGCCACTACGGCGCCCGCCCCGACCCCGGCGGCCAGCGCGGCCACGACCACGTAAACCAGGGCCCGGCCGCCGCGGCCGCGGCGCGGCGGTTCCGGCTCTGAGCCGTAGCCGATGACGTCGCCCGAGCCCCAGCCGCCCCCGGATCCGCCGGGCGGCGTGCCCCACGGATCCTGGCCGCCGTAGCCCCCGGACTGGCCGTAGCCGCCCTGCTGCCCGTAGCCGCCCTGCTGGCCATATCCGGGCTGGCCGTACCCGCCTTGCTGGCCGTACCCGCCCGGCGGGTCATAGCCACCGGACGCCGCGGCCTGGCCGAACGCGGCGGTCGGCTGGTTGTGGCCCGGCTGGCCGTAGCCGGGCTGGCCACCGGGCTGGCCTGCCGGGCTGGCCGTAGCCGGGCTGGCCGTAGCCGGGCTGGCCATAGCCGGGCTGGCCGAAGGCGGGCTGCACGTAGGGCGCCGCCTCGCCCGGGCCCGGCTGGCCTGGTGGCGTGTATCCGGCCTGGCCATAGCCTGGCTGCCCGCTGCCCGGCGGGGGGTAGCCGCCCTGACCGTAGCCGCCCTGGGCGTAGCTGCCCTGACCGTAACTGCCCTGGGCGTAGCTGCCCTGGCCGGGAGCGGGGGGAGGCTGGTGTGCTCCCGGGTCCGCGCTGCCTGGTGCGGCCGGGCCAGCCTCGCCGAAGCCCAGGCCGGCCAGGCCGTGCCCAGCCTGGTCCGGTCCCGGCGGGGGCTGCTCGCGGAATCCGTCTTCCGGGAGGTCCGGCCCGGACCGGTCCTGGCCGGGCAGGTTCTGTCCGGCCAGGTTTTCTCCGGCCAGGTTCTCGCCGGGCGGGTACGGCCCGGCGGAGTCCTGCGGCTGGGTGCCGGACCGCTGATCTCCCGCGGCCGGGACTATCCAGGTGCCCTCCGGCTCGGCGGAGTCATCCTGGTCAGCCAGGCTGCCCGCAGCGTCCGGCTCCTCACCGGCGGGCCGGTCCGGCTGGTCACCGGCCGGAATGGGTGACCACGCACCCATATGCTCCGGCGGCTGGTCCCCACTCCGGTCCTGACCTTCTTGCATCCGTATCACCTTTGCCCGGAAGTCAGCCTACGTTGCGTCGGTGCCTGGGAAGCCGCCGGGCTCGTGGCCCGCCGTTTCCCAGACAACCTCCAGTAAGCACTACGAGGCTGGACGTCAGCTGAAGATGCCCTGGGGATTCCTCCGTCCGGTGTTACCCCTTACTTCCCGCATACGGCTGCTTTAACTTCTCCTGAGGCCGCGGTCGTCCGGGCCGGCGCCGTCCGCTGCGTGCTCAGCGAGCGGGCCCACCCGCAGGCCGCGGCGGCCACAGTCATCCAGCAGCCAGGGCAGCGCGCCCAGGGCGGCCGCCGCCTTGCCGGGCGGGGTGGTGCAGTCCGAATCGTGCAGGAGCACCGTCGCCCCGCCGCGCAGGGTACGGGCCAGGGTCGCCTGCACATCACCCGGTGTGGCCCCCGGGACCCACTCCCGTCCCCAGGTAGTCCACAGGACCGGCCGCAGCCCGAGCCGGCGGGCGGCGATAAGGGCGCCGCTGCTGAGTACCCCGTACGGCGGCCGGTACCGCCCGGGAGCGGTGCCGGTCGCCGCCGCGATCGTGTCGCGGGCGCGGGCCAGGTCGTCGTGCAGCGCCCGCGGGCCGCGCACCGTGGCGTAGCGGTGGTCCCAGCCGTGCACGCCGATCTCGTGCCCGGCCGCGGCGATCTCGGCGGCGAGCCCGGGGGCGGCCTGCACCATGGGGCCGAGCAGGAAGAAGGTCGCGCGCACCCGGCGGGTGTCCAGCGCGGCCAGGAATCCCGGGGTGAAGCGCGGGTCCGGGCCATCGTCGAAGGTCAGCGCCACGTGATCGGGCGCGCCGGCCCCGGCCAGGGCGGGAAACCGCCGCCGGACCGGGGCGAGCGCGGTGAGCCCGGGACCGCCGTGGGCGACCGCCAGGGCCGCGCCGGCGGCCAGCACCGCCCCGGTCATCCCCGCACGGCTCAGCATGCCGCTCCTCCCGCGTCCGCGCGTACGCCGCTTCTCCCGGGTCCGTGTGCGCCGCTCCTCCTGCGCCCGTGTGCTCCTCCCGGGTCCACGCACGCCACTCCTCCCGGGTCCGTGTGCGCCGCTCCAGATCCCCGGGGCTAGCCCGGCAGATCCCCGGGGCAGCCCGGCAGATCCCCGGGGCTAGCCCGCCAGGTTCGGCGGGCTGGCCTTGGCCCCGGTCCCGGTGATCGCCTTGACCAGGATCCGGTCGATAGCGGCCCGCTGCCGGTTCAGGTCGTTGGTGTCCCGCTGCAGCGCCGCGGCGTACTGCTGCCGCTTGGCCGCGTCCCGCGCGCCCAGTTCGTTCGCCACGTCGTTCTGTACCCGCTGGGCGTACGGGAACGCCCAGGTGACCACGTCGTTGACCGCGGTGTCCAGGTGGTATCCGGCCAGCGACTCGGTCACCTGGTACTGGGTGAGGTCATCAAGCTGCTCGTTGTTGGCCGGGGAGCAGTTGGACGCGCCGTACCGGGCGATCTGGATGGTGTCCTGGACGTTCCTCGCGGAGTTCGCACCGGCCTGGACCCGGTGCAGGGCCTGGAAGGACTCGCGGACCCCTCCGGAGCACGACTCGATATCGGTGTTGACGTCGGTCAGGAAGCTCTTCAGGTCGCCGGCCTGCTGGGCATGGGACGGCTTGTGCACCAGGGCGACGAGGACGATGCCGACCACGATCACCGCGCCGGCCAGCAGCAGCCACCGCGGGGTCTTCTGGTGGGGGGCCCACCGGCTGGTCCGGATCGGGACATAGGGCGGGTCGGTGCGGGTCGGGACGTCCACTCAGCTCAGCTCCGTGCGCTCTGCTTGGTCATGAGGGCTATCCCGCGGCGCAGGTCGGTCAGGGTGACCGCGCGGATCACCCGCTTGACGATGCGGTGCTGCGGGTTGAGGAAGAACGTCTGCGGCAGCGCCGTCACCCCGTACGACAGCGCCATGGCTCATCGGCGACGGGTCGGACGCGACCGGGTAGGCCACGCCCATCTTCCTGGCGAACGCCAGCCCGGCCGCGGTGCTGTCGTTGACGTCGATGCCCACGATGATGACGCTGCGCCGGTGACCGCGGTAGAACCGCGCGATCAGCGGGGTCTCCCGCTGGCATGGCTCGCACCAGGACGCGAAGAAGTTCAGGATCAGCGGGTGGCCGGCGTACTGGGCCAGCGAGATGTGCTGGCCCGCGTGCCCCAGCTGGGCCAGGGTGAACGCCGGGGCGCGGGGCGCTGGCGCGTGCTTCGGTGTCCCGCCGGACGTGGCGCCGATGGCCAGCAGCGCGATCACCACCGCCAGCACCGAGGCCGACCAGGTCAGGATCAGTTTGCGGATCCGGCTGAGCCCGCCGAACCAGCCGCGCAGGCCCCGGGCCGGCCTCGCCGGCGGGCCGTCCGCGGGCGGGCTGGCGCCCGGGCTGTCGTGCTCCTGCGTGTTCGTGGGGTCCTGGGTCATCGCTTCCTGCTTGGCCATGGGTTGTCCTTCAGCGTCCGGTCCGGCCCGGGCTCCGGCGGGCTGCTGGACCAGCTCAGCGGGAGGACCGGGTACAGCGTCCCGGCGGTGAGCGCCGGGGCCGGCAGGACCAGCTCGAACTCGGTGCCGACGCCGGGGGTACTGCGCACGCGCACGTCGCCGCCGTGCGCGTGGGCCACCGCCCGCACGAGGGCCAGGCCCAGCCCGGTGCCCTTGGACCCGGTTCCCGTGCTGCCGTCCGCCGTGCTGCCGGGGCGGCTGGTCCCGGCCGGCGAGCCGGTCCGGAACCGGTCGAAGATGTGCTCGAGCTCGCCGGGCGCGATCCCCTCGCCAGTATCCGCGACGATCATACGCACCGGCAGGCCGGGGGCATTCACCAGCACCGACAGCTGGATCATGTCGCCGCTGCCGGTGTGCCGGACGGCGTTTTCCAGCAGCGCGTCCACCGCGAGGCCGAGCCGTTCCCGGTCGGCATCGACCGTGACCGCGTCCAGCTGGCCGACCTGCCACTGCCGGTCGGCGGTCGGCCGCCAGCGCCGGATGACGTCCATGGTGAACCCGTCCAGGGCGACCGGCTCCGGGCGGAGGAAGTCCGGGTCCTCGGAGGCCGCGATGACCAGCAGCCGCTCGCCGAGGCGCCGCAGCCGGCTCAGCTCGCCCACCACCACCTGGATGTCGCGGTGCTCGGTCCGGTCGGTGAGTTCCCGGGCCAGCAGCTCGGCATGGCCGAGCGCGATCGTGATGGGCGTGCGCAGCTGATGCGAGGCGTCCTGCAGGAACCGGCGCTGGGTGGCCAGCAGCCGCGCGTTCTCGTCGCTGACCAGGTCCCGCTCGTGGTCCGCGTCCAGCCTGCGCTGGGCGTGCCACACCATCAGCCAGAACATGATGGCCATCAGCGGGACCTCGTTGAGCTCGTCCACGGACTGGGCGCCCCGGTAGACGTCCCAGCTGATCGCGGCGAACGTGGTCCCCATGACCACGGTGAGCACCCACAGCGTCGGCCGGGTCGCCCAGACCCGGAACCCGTAGAGCAGCGTCAGGCTGATCCAGATGAAGTGGAACGGGACCGTCTCCCAGTGCGAGAACACCAGGATGGCGAGCAGATTCAGCACTGAGAACAGGGCCCAGGCCACGTTGACCCAGGCGACCCGCCACGGCCAGCTGAAGTTGCCCCGGGCCCGGGCGGCCCGCGCGGTGGCGCGGCGGCTGGCCTCCCGGCTGAAGGCCAGCCCGGCCGGGAGCGAGTGCCACCGCCCCGCGGAGACCGGGGCCGCGGCCTTCAGGGGCGTGACGTCCAGCGGAGCCGCTGCGGGCGACGGCTCCGGGGCGATGGCCCGGCCGGGCGTGTGCTGGCGCAGCCGGAGCCACCCGGCCATCGCGTCTCTACGCGGTGAGCTGGTATCCCTCACCACGCACCGTCTTGATCAGGTCGAAACCGAGTTTGGAGCGGAGGCGGCGGACGCAGACGTTGACCACGTTGGAGCCCGGGTCGAAGTTGTACCCCCACACCGAGGCGAGCAGCTGCCCCTTGGGCACTGACTGCCCCGGGTGCTCCATGAGCTCCCGGAGCAGCAGGAACTCCAGGCGCGTGAGCGGCACCGGGCCATGCCCGATGCTGGCTTCCAGCCGGCCGAAATCAAGCACGAGCTCTCCTGACCTCAGGACCTCGTTCAGCGGGTGCCCGTCGTCCCGGAGCCTGACCCGCACCCGGGCCAGCAGTTCGGCCAGGGAGAACGGCTTGGTCAGGTAGTCCTGCGCCCCCAGTTCGAGGCAATCCACCTTAGTCGTGACGTCGGCCAGGCACGAGAGGACGAGAACGGCCTGATCAGGCCGGTCGTGGCGGAGCCGGGCGAGGATCTCCCGCCCGTCCATGTCCGGCATGACCAGGTCCAGGATGACCAGGTCATAGTCGCCGGCCGTGGCCTGGATAAGGCCTTCTTTACCAGATCCGGCGAAATCGATTGCATAACCCGCCGCCGTCAGGGCGCGGGCGATGAACTCACGGATCTGCGGCTCGTCATCAACCACGAGGAGCCGCGCCGCCGTGGGATATGACCCCGGCAGGGGACCCGTCTTCGCAGGTGGGTTACGTTGCATGGGCTATCTGGGCGACGCGTCAGCGCGGAGCGGTGGCAGGCCACCGCCTGGACGATCCCCTCCGTCGAGGATGTACCGCCACGAGGGTTGTGGTCAACCCTAGAGGCAGTTGGCAAACCATTGCAGCACGGGCTCTGGGGTCAGAGGTGTGGCACGAGCCGTAAGCGGTAACAATCTGTTCGTGGATCAGGACGCACCGTATCCAGCATGCCTCCAGAGGGCGGAAGAGTACCGGCGATGGACGCCCGGATCATGACAATTTCGTCATTCAACGCCTCCCCGGTTGCCCAGGCGACGGCGAACGATCGCAAGATCAGCACCAGACGAGACCTCCGGCCCGCAAGTTCTGAGGACATTGCGGCCGGCCCAGTCGCGTGCGCACGGCGCCGCGAAGAAGCGAGGTGGTGACTGGTGTCTCTGCCGGCCCGTATCGTGACCCTCCTGGTGGCGTTCGCCGCCGTGGTCGCCGGTGCGGTCTTCATCGTCGTCCACTACCTGGGCAGCAGCCTCGCCGTGGTGAACTACTCGCCCGAGGCGTCCGGGGGAGTCGTGAACGTGGTCATGCAAGAGGACCCGCAGAACACGGTGAGTTCGCGGCCGGACTGGGTCAGCTATTTCGTCCAGGACCCGAAGACCAAGGCCTGGGTGCACACCACGCTGTTCCAGGTGCCGTCGAACACCCGGGTGAACATGACGATCCTGGGCTACGACGGCTGCACCCCGCTGCGCAACAACTTCTGGAGCAAGGTGCAGGGGACGATCGGCGGCGGGATGTCCGTGCAGCAGTTCAAGACGGTCGGGAAGCCGCTGGGCCCGCCCCGGAGGTACTCGGTCCTCAACTCCTGGTCCAACTGCACCGTCGGGCATACGTTCGCCATCCCCAGCCTGCACGTGTTCGTGCCGATGGCCTCGCCTAACACCGCCTTGTTCAACAGCAGCGCCTGCGGTGCGTCGCCCTGCACCTCGGGTCCGCACTCGCTGATCAAGTTCAGCTTCATGACCCCGAAGACCACGGGCACGTTCCGCTGGCAGTGCTTCGTCCCCTGCGGCGGCGGGTTCCTCGACGGCAACGGCGGCCCGATGCAGACGCTCGGTTTCATGATGGGCAACATGGAGGTGTCAGCCTGATGGCCGAGTCCCAGGCCCCGGCGACCCCCGGTGCGCCCGAGAAGGCAGGGCCGAACCACGGTCTGCGGATCTTCCTGATCTGGATCGTGCTGGCTCTCGTCGCTGACCTGCTCATCTGGTTCCTCTGGTACCCCCACCTGCCGCCGGGCCGGATGTCAGACGTCTGCTCGGCATCAGCAGTTCGACATCGCCGTGCTGGGCCTGGCCGCCGCGCCGGTGATGCTCTTCGTGTGGACCTACTTCGGCTACACGCTGATCAACTGGCGGCACCGGGACGGTGACGACGATGACGGGCCGCCGCTCTTCGGGCACACCGGCATCCAGGCCTCCTGGATCGCCGGCACCGCGGTCATCGTGCTGGCCGCGTTCGTGTTCGGCACCGTGGAACTGATCGTCCCGGACGGCGCGGGGGCAGGCGAGGGCCCGAACCCGGTCTGGAAGCCATCGGGCAGCAACGTGCTCCAGGTTCAGGTCATCGGCCAGCAGTGGCAGTTCACCTACCGCTACCCGCAGTTCGGCGGGATGGAGAGCACCCAGCTGCTGCTGCCGCTGAACCGGCCGGTCGCGTTCCACGTGACCTCGCTGGACGTGATCCACAGCTTCTGGGCCTACCAGCTCGGGGTGAAAGCCGACGCCAACCCGGGTGTGGACAACGTCGCGTACACGACCACCAGGCAACTCGGCGGGTTCACCGTCCGGTGCTCGGAGCTGTGCGGGATCTGGCACGGCGCGATGTTCGACTCCGGCCAGGTGGTCACGCCCACGGCGTTCCTGGCCTGGGCCACCCGGACCCAGAACACCGAACGCAGGCAGGGCGTGCTGGCCGCGCTGCCGCCCTACGCGCTGGCCTACGACCCGACCGTGATCCCCCAACTCGGCGAGCAGGTCGTGAAGGTGGCCGGCATCACCGGGGCGAACGGTTACTACTACCCGCCGTCAGATCCGGTGCAGCCATGACCAGCGCTGCGCCCATTGGCCCGCAGCCCCCCATCGTTCCTGTGAATGAGGTGACCGGATGTCCGTCGAGATAGAGCCGGAGAAAGCGCAGGAGCCGGCGGGATCCGGGCCGGTCGGCCCCCGCCTGGCCCGGCCCTGGTGGATGCGCCCGGCCATCCACACCGGGATCGTCGGCGCCATCATCGGCTACTTCCTGGGCCACTGGCTGGGCAACTTCCTGTCCTGGGAGTACGCGCGGAACGCGCTGTCGGACATGAACGACTTCCCGCTCGTCCTCGGCTACGTGTTCGCCGTGGTCGGCTGGCTGGCCGGGCTGGGCGTGTTCAACGACCTCGGCCGGCAGATCGTCGGCAAGCCGGTCCCGGTGGCCGAGGAAGAAGAGGAAGCCTTCGGCGGGGTGGCCCGGTACTTCCGGTACTCGCTGGACCACAAGGTGGTCGGCATCCAGTACCTGGTCGGGATGATCATCTACTTCTGCACCGCGGGCCTGTTCGCCATGGCGATCCGGACCGAGCTGCTCTCGCCGACGTACCACATCATGAGCGCCTCCACGTACCTGATGGTGGTCAGCGAGCACGGCACGATGATGATGATGCTGATGTCGTCGGTCGTGCTCGGCCCGTTCGGCAACTTCCTGATGCCGCTGATGATCGGGTCGAAGCGGATGGCGTTCCCCCGGCTGGAGGCGCTGTCGTTCTGGCTGACCCCGGCGGCGTTCATCATCCTGCTGTCCAGCGTGCTGATCGGCGGGTTCCCCACCGGATGGACCGGGTACGCCCCGCTGAGCGTGCAGGCCACCGAGGGCATGGACTCCTACGCCGTGGCCTTCGGCCTGATGGGGATCTCGATCTGCCTGGCCGGGTTCAACATCATCGTGACCGTGATCAACTACCGGGCCCCCGGCATGCGGTGGAGCAGGCTGCCGATGTTCGTCTGGTCCATGGTCACCGTGTCGTTCCTGATGGTGCTGGCCACCCCGGTCCTGGTCGGCGGCCTGTACCTGCTGATCCTCGACCGCACCGCGCAGACCGCGAACTACGTCAACACGCTCGGCGGCAGCAGCTACCTGTACGAGAACCTGTTCTGGTTCTTCGGGCACCCGGAGGTCTACATCCTCGCCCTGCCCGGGTTCGGCATCGTGTCGGAGATCATCCCGGTGTTCTGCCGCAAACCGCTCTTCGGTTACCGGGTCGCCGGGGCCGGCATGATCGGGGTGGCCCTGCTCAGCTTCTTCGTCTGGCAGCACCACCTGTTCGTGAGCGGCATCAACCCCGAGATGCGCCCGCTGTTCATGCTGACCACCGAGCTGATCTCGATCCCGACCGGGTTCATCTACCTGGTCGCGATGGGCACGTTCTGGAAGGCCAAGATCCGGCTGACCGTGCCGATGTGCTTCGCGCTGGCGCTGTACTTCAACTTCCTGATCGGCGGCATCTCCGGGGTCTTCCTGTCCGACGTCCCGGCGGACACCACCGAGCACGGCAGCTTCTTCGTGATGGCCCACTTCCACTACACGATCATGGGCGGGATCATCTTCGCCTTCTTCGGCGCCTGCTACTACTGGCTGCCCAAGATGATCGGCATCAAGCTGAACCAGAAGCTGGGCTACCTGCACTTCTGGACCATGTTCATCTTCTTCAACTCGACGTTCCTGCCGCTGTTCGCGGTGGGCATGCTGGGCCAGCCGCGCCGCGTGTTCGAGTACGCGCGGAACCTGACCGGCCTCAACGACTGGGTGTCGATCTCCTCGTTCCTGCTCGGCACCTCGATCCTGATCTTCGTGATCAACTTCATCTGGTCCACGGTGATCGTCCGGGAGCGCGAGGTGGGGAACCCGTGGAACTCGCGCGGCCTGGAATGGCAGGTGTCCTCGCCGCCGCCACCGGGCAACTTCGAGCACGTCCCGGTGGTGCTGTCCGGCCCGTATGACTACGGGATCAAGGACGCCCCGCCGGTCGCTGACCTGAACCCGCCGGTGGGCGTGGTCAGCGCCTCGTACGCCAGTGCCGGGACGGCCAGCACCGGAGTGGAGGCATAGCCATGGCCGAGCAGACTGCCCAGCCGAACGAGCTGGACCGGGCGGCCGAGGAAGCCGGTTTCTACCACGAGGCGGCGCTCAACGCGGCGTGGACCGGCTCGCGGTTCGCGGTCGGCGGGCTGGCCTTCCTCTACGGCTGTTTCGCGTTCGCCTACTTCTACCTGCGGTCGGTCAACTCCTCGGGCCGGTGGAAGGGCTCGGGGTTCCACGCCCCGCAGATCGGCTACGGCGTGACCATCCTGGTCCTGGTCCTGCTCAGCGCGGTCGTGCAGTACGTGGGGCTGCAGCGGATCAAGGCCGGGTCCAAGAGCGCCTGGCAGGCGGCGGCCTTCGTGGCGCTGCTGCTCGGGGTGGCCGCGGTGGTCGTGCAGATCCTCCAGCTGCTGAGCCTGCCGTTCCAGCCCGGCAGTTCCGGCTTCTCCAGCGTGTTCACCGACACCTGGCCGGTCCTGCTGGTCAGCTGGCTGGGGGCGATGCTGTGGCTGGAGATCCTGGTGATGCGCGTCCGCCCGCTCACCCCGATGTCCTTCGTTGAGCAGCCGCCGACGTACGCCGAGGCGTTCGCGGTGCAGCGGTTCCAGTCGTCGCTGAGCGCGTTCACGCTGATCTGGAACTTCATGGCCGTGGTCACGCTGTTCTTCTTCCTGCTGTTCTACGTGTTCTGAGCGGAAAGGAGCGGCCCGTCCGGAGCGGCTGACGCCATGCGTCAGCCGCCCGGCGGCCCAGCACCGTAATGAACCTGGTTGTCTCGCACTGGTCGGCCAACATGGCGGTCATCGCCGTGGGCCTGGCCGTGGTGGCCGTGCACGTGGCCGGCCTGCTCGGCCTGCGCGGCGACGCGCGCCGGGGCGGGGCCGCGCTGCCCGGCGGCCTGGCCCGCGAGGCCATCGCCTTCTACTCCGGGCTGCTCCTCGCGGCCCTGGCCGTGCTCTCGCCGCTGGGCTACTGGTCGGGAAGGTTCATCTGGATCCGGGTGCTCCAGGACATCCTGCTCGGGGTGTACGCCCCGCCGCTGATCGTGCTCGGCGCGCCGTGGCTGGTGCTGTGGCGCGGCCTCGGGCGTACCGCGCGGCCCCGGCCGGCCGCGGCGGCGCCGGTGCCGCCCCGGCTGCGCACCTGGCCGGTCGCGGTGACCGCCCTGTTCATCGTGGTGTGGTGCGGCTGGTACATCCCGGCGCTGTACGACGCCGGGGTGCATCACCCGGTGGTGCTCGCGGCCCAGGCGGTCACCACCATGGCCGCGGGCGTGGCGCTCTGGCTGCAGATGATCGGCTCCCGGCCGTTCAGCCCCCAGTTCGGGCCGCTGTACCGGGTGTTCCTGCTCACGGCCATCGTGCTGTGCGGGACCGTCCTGGGCATGCTGCTCAGTTTCGGGGCCAATGTCATTTACCCCGCATATCTCGGGGTAGGGAGCCACCATCTGCTCAGCCTGGTTGACGATCAGCAGGCCGGCGGCTCCGAACTGTGGGTGCTGGTCCTGGTGCCGTACATAATCGCCGGAATCGCGCTCCTGAACAGATGGCTGAGCGACGAGGAGTCCGAAGCCATCGGTCATGGCCTGGACCGGATTCTCCGGCCGTCGAAGTCCAGCTGGCCCACCCGGACCGGATGGAGATGATCAGTTTGGCTCCCAGCAGGAGGCTAGAGTGCACAGCGTGATCGTTGCGATGCCGTTGTCCTACTACCCGCTAGGCGCGCAGATCATGACCCTGGTCCTGCCGCTGGGGTTCTTCATCGTGGTGATGACGGTCCTGTACTTCGTGTTCACCACGCCGCACACGATTCCCGGACGACGGCCCATCCTCGGAGCCCGGCCCGTCGCGCCGGCCAGCGCCGGCCGCGCCGCGTCGCTGGCCGCCGCGACCGGGCTGCCCACCGCGACGGCAGCGGGCGGCCCCGAGCCGCTGGCCGGGCGGGGCACCCCGCCCGCGGTCGGCGTGCGGACCGAGGAAGCCATCCAGGAGGCCGCCAAACGCGCTGCCCAGGAGGCGAAGGACGCGGCTGACGCGGCGGGGGATAAAGTGACCGGCGGGTCTGACAAGGACCAGAACGCTGCAACCGAAGGCTCGGAGGACCAGGAGTGACCCCAGCGACCGACGCGCTGCCCGCCATCACGGGGCGCCGTTCCGCCCGGGTGGTCGCCCGGTCGCTCTTCGCCCTGACCAAGCCGCGGATCATCGAGCTGCTGCTCGTCACCACGATCCCGACCATGCTGCTCGCGCAGCGCGGCCTGCCGTCGATCCGGGTGCTCCTGATCACCCTGGTCGCCGGGGCCTGCGCGGCAGGCAGCGCGAACACGATCAACTGCTACATCGACCGGGACATCGACGCGATCATGCGGCGCACCTCCCGGCGGCCGCTGAACGGCCGGGGCCGCCAGGCCGCCGTGATCAAGCCGGCCGAGGCGCTGGTGTTCGGCATCGTGCTCGGGATCGTGTCCACGGTGCTGCTCGGGACGCTGGTCAACTGGCTGTCCGCGGTGCTGGCTGACACCGCGATCCTGTTCTACGTGTTCGTCTACACGCTCGGCCTGAAGCGCCGCACCCCGTCCAACATCGTCATCGGGGGCGCGGCCGGCTGCTTCCCGGTGCTGATCGGCTGGTCCGCCGTGACCGGGCGGGTCAGCCTGCCCGCGGTCGTCCTGTTCGCCGTGATCTTCTTCTGGACGCCGCCGCACTTCTGGGCGCTGGCCATGAAGTTCCGTGACGACTACGCGGCGGCCAAGGTGCCCATGCTCCCGGTGGTCGCCTCACCCGCGGTGGTGGCCCGGAAGATCCTCTTCTACTCGTACGTGATGGTCGTGGTCACCCTGGCCCTCGCGCCCTACGCCGGCTGGCTGTACACGGCCGCGGCGCTGGTGCTCGGCGGCTGGTTCCTGGCCGAGGCGCACCGCCTGCACCACCGGGTGGCCGCGATGACCTTCGAGGACGGCCCGGCCGGCTCCGCCGGAGCCCGCCCCGCCCCGGCGGCCGCCGGCCCGGCAGCCCCGGGCCAGGGCGCGGTGGCCACGGCCGTCCGGGTGGACACCGCGGTGGCCGCCGCCGCGCAGCCCGAGGCCGGCCCGGTGACCGAGGGGGCCTGCGCGGGCCTGGCCCGGCCCAGCACCAACCCGGCGCCGATGCGCCTGTTCCACCTGTCGATCGCCTACCTGACGCTGCTGTTCGCCGTCATCGCGGTCACTGCGCTGCTGCCCTGGGGGGCTTGGTAGGAGGAGCGGGCTTGGTAGGAGCGGGCCGGGCCGGGCGCCCGCTGGCCGCCGCGGGCAGCAGCACCACCGCCCGCAGCCCCGGGCCGGCGTCCTCCAGCCAGGCTGACCCGCCGTGGGCCTGGGCGGTGGCCCGCACGATGGCCAGCCCCAGCCCGGCGCCCCCCTCGTCGTCGTCCTCCCGGCTGCGCGCCGCCTCCAGCCGGGTGAACCGGCCGAAGGCCCGCTCCCGGTCCGCGGCCGGGATGCCGGGGCCGTCGTCGGTGACCGAGAGCCGGGCATTCTTGCCTGCCGTGCCCACCGAGACCGCGACCTGGGACCGCGCGTAGCGGGTGGCGTTGTCGATCAGGTTGCTGAGCATCCGGTGCAGCCCGTCGGGATCCCCGGTCACCGCCGCGGGCCCGGCGCCGGCCAGCCGGACCGGGACCCGGGCCTCGGCGTACCGGCCGACCTCCTCCTGCACCAGCCCGGTCAGGTCCACCCGGCGCGGCGGCGGGCGCCGGGTGTCCCGCTCGTCCAGCCGGGCCAGCGCCAGCAGGTCCTCGGCCAGCCGGGACAGCCGCAGCGTGTCCGCGAGCACGTCGCTGGCGGTCTGCCGCCAGTCCTGGCCGTCCGGGTGATCCAGCGCCACCTCCAGCTGGGCCCGGATGCTGGCGATCGGGCTGCGCAGCTCGTGCGCGGTGTCGGAGACCAGCCCGCGCTGGCGTTCCTGGGCCGCGCCGAGCCGGCTGAGCATGTCGTTCAGGGTCAGCGCCAGGTTGCGGACCTCGTCGCGGGCCTCGGGCACCGGCAGGGCCCGCGGCCGGCCGGTCCGCGTCACGTCCTGGGCGCCGCGCCGCAGCTCGGTGACCGGCCGCAGGGTGGACCCCGCGATCAGCCAGCTCGCCCCGGCCAGCAGGGCCAGCAGCAGCGGGGTGCCGATCAGCAGGGCCCGGGTCAGCGTGGCCAGGCTCTCCCCGACCTGGTTGTAGGCGACGGCCGCGATGACCGTCCCGCCGCCGGTGGTGGCCGCGGTGGCCACCCGGACCGTGTCGGGCAGCCCGTACGGGCGGCCGTTCAGGAACACCGCCCGGCCGTCGCGGGCGTTGGCCGCCGCCACGGCCGGCGGCAGCAGCGGGACGAGGCGGTCCGCGTCCGGGGACACGTTCACGATCCGGCCGTTAGAGCTGAGAACCTGGACCGTGATGGTGCCGGGGACTACCGGGACCCCGGCGGGTGGCAGCTGGTGCGCGTCGGCCAGCGCGGCGACCTCCTGCGCGCCCTGCCGGGCCGAGTTGTCCAGGCTGCGGATCAGCGAGAGCCGCAGCGCGCTGGTCAGCAGCACCGCGGCCGCGGCGAGGGCCAGCGCCAGCCCGGCGGTGGAGGCCAGCGTGACCCGGGCCCGCAGGCTGCGCCGCCGCCACCAGCGGCCCGGCCCGCCCGCCCGGGACCGGGGCCCCGCCTCGGCTGGCCCCGCCTCGGCTGGCCGCGCCTCGGCTGGCCGCGCCTCGGCTGGCCCTGTCCCGGCTGGCACTGCCCCGCCGGGCATCGCGGTGCCCGTGGCTACTCACCCGGCCTGGGGGCGAAGCCCGCCAGCAGGGCCCGGACGGCCCGGCCGACGCTGTCGCGGGTCGCGGCCGGGTCGGCCGAGCCGGCGATCAGCATGCTCCCGCGGACCAGCGCGCCCAGCAGCAGCCGGGCGATGGTCTCCGGGTCGTCGGCGTGCAGCCGGCCGGCGTCGTCCGCGGCCCGCAGCGCGGCCACGATGGCCGACACCGCGTACCGCTCGTCGAGCTCGGTGAACCGGGCCAGGCCCAGCACCGCGGGCGCGTCGGTGACCAGGATGCGCTGGACATCGGGCTCCAGCACCGCGTCGAGGAAGGCGTCGAAACCGCGGGCCAGGGCGTTGACCTCGTCGGATGCGCCGCCGGCCGCGCTCGCGGACGCCGCCATGAGCTCGCCGTGGACGGCCTCGAAGACCGTCTCGAACAGCGCGGTCTTGGTCGGGAAGTGATGGTAGAGCGCCCCGGTGGTGACCCGGGCCGCCCGGGCCAGGTCGTCCACGGACGTGGCGGCGAAGCCCTGCTCGCCGAACAGCCGCCGTCCCGCGGCGATCAGCGCCGCCCGGGTCTGGGCCACCTGCTCGGCGCGCAGCGACAGCGGCGGTGCCCCCGGCCCGGGACGCGCGGCGGGCCCGGGACCGGCCCCCGGTGAATCCGGGCCAGGTGAACGCAGCTCAGTCACGTGTTCTGTATAGCCCGTCCGCTCTCCTCTTGTGCCCATCCGCGCCTTCGCATAGCATCACTATGTCAAATAACGATCTTATCCAAGGTTACAGGAGCATGGGATGACTGCCAAGGCGATCGGCGCGCTGCGCGCGGACCGGGACGCGATCCTCGAGCTCGGGACCGGGCTCACCGAGGCGGGCTGGGCGGCCGCCAGCGGCTGTCCCGGCTGGTCGGCCAAGGACGTGGTCGCGCACATGGGGGCGCTGCTGCGGCTGGTGCTCGACCCGTCCTCGCTGCCGGACACCACCGGCCTGGGCACCGAGCAGGCCCAGGAGGTGTACGTCGCGGACCGGCGGCCCTGGTCCGCGGCGCGGGTGCTGGAGGACTACGAATGGGTCAGCCTGCCGGCGTTCGAGGCCCTGGAGGGCCTGGCCGGCCTGGACCTGGAGGTGCCGCTGGGGGATCTCGGCACCTACCCGGCCGCGCTGATCCCGGCCGCGTATGCCTTCGACCACTACACGCACATCCGCGCCGACCTGTTCCCGCCGCGCGGGCCGCTGCCCGGGCCGCCGCCGCCCTCGGACGAGCTGCGGCTGGTCCCCGCGCTGGACTGGATCGAGGCGGCGCTGCCGCAGCAGAACGCCGGCGTCCTGGCCGCGCTGACCGGCGCGGTCCGGATCAGCGTGACCGGGCCGGGCGCGAGGACCATCCAGGTCGGCCCGGGCGAGCCGGTCGCCGAGGTCAGCTCCGACGCCCCCGCGCTGGTGCGCTGGATCACCCAGCGGGGCGACTGGGAGCAGCTGGGCGTGAAGCCCTGCGGGGACCAGCGCCAGCTGGGCCTGGTGGCCCAGCTGAAGGTGTTCTGACCGGCCCGGGTGTGGCCGCTGGCGGCGGCGGGCGGCCAGCCGGGTGCACCGCGGCTGGCCGCCCGGGGTCCCCTCAGGGGCCGCCTAGGTTAAGGCAGCGTCCATTTCTGGTTGCTGCCGCCGTTGCAGGTGTACAGGATGAGCTGCGTCCCGTTGGTGGTGTTGGAGCCGGGGTCGTCCAGGCATTTGCCGGAGGCCGGGTTGACCAGCTCCCCGTTCGAGGCCTGCCATTGCTGGTTGGCGCCGCCGTTGCAGGTCCACAACTCGATGAGGGTGCCGTTGGAGTAGTTGGCGCCGGTGATGTCCATGCAGCCGCCGTCGATGGTGAGGGTGCCGTTGCTGTTGACGGTCCAGTTCTGCGCGGCGGTGTTGCCGTCGCACGTCCAGATCTGCACCTTGTTGCCGTTGGTGCCGCTGCCGTTGTTGTTGTCCGCGCAGTCGGAGCTGCTGAGGCCGGACACGATGGGCCCGGTCGCTCCCGTGCCGCCGCCGGTGAAGGTGGTGTAGCCGACGGAGGTGATGTTGGCCTGGACCGAGTTCTCGGTGGCGGCCGACGGGTAGCCGGAGGTCAGCACGCCTTCGTAGAAGGTGCCGGCCGAGCTCTTGCTGTTGTCGCCGCCGATGCCGAGGATGATCGCCCCCTCCTTGTGCATCGGGTTGTAACCGGAGGGACGGACGCCGCTGTAGAACGTGGACAGGCCGCCGGACTGCGCGTTGCCGCCCAGGATGGCCCACTGGTTCGACTCGCCCTCGATCATGGCGGTGGTGAACCGGTCGGCGATGGTCGGGTCGGCCGAGTTCAGGCCCGCATTCGCGCCGGAGAACAGGCCGTTCTCCATGTCGGCCATGATCCACGGCCCGTTGCCCGAACCGAAGCCCCAGGTCTTCTCGGTGCCGAAGTAGATCGCTTCCATGTGGCCGGCGCCGTTGTCGTCGTTGTTGGTCTCGGCATTGCCGTAGTCGAAGCAGCAGCCGTTGTTGACGTGGGTGCCGTCAAAGATCGCGTACTCGCCTTCGGCGGCGTCGCCGGTCGCGATGCCCGAGGTGCTGTCATCGCGGTACCCGGTGCCGGCCGCCACGTAGACGCCGTAGACCTTGTGGCCGCCGGCCATGGCCGGCGCCGCGGTCGCGTTCGCGAGGTTGTCCGGGCCGCCGGCCGCCCCGCCGCCCGGCGCGTCGGTGAGGTTGTTGCCGTGACCGGACTGGTCGTAGATCTCGGTGATCGTGCACGTGGTGCCCGCGCAGAACGAGTCCTGCGCCGCCGCGTTGGCGTACCCGCCCGCGCTGAGCGGGCTGATGTTCGTGGTGGTGCCGTCTGATGCGCGCTTCACCTGGTACAGCGGCCCGTTGTAACTGGCGTACAGCGCCCGCGTGGTGCTGTGCGCGGCCACGCAGGGGGTGCCGCCCGACGCGTAGATGTCACACGGCAGTGAGGCCGCGGCGGCCGGCGGCGCGCTCCCGGCGGCCAGGGCGCCGACGGCGAGGGTCAGGGCCGCGCCCAGGAGCAGTAATACCCGCCTGAGGGACAGCAGTGGTGAGTAGAGGGTCATTGTGCGTGCCCGCCTTTCCTTATCCGAGGCTTCGTCGCTGGTTGGATTGGCCGTTGCGGGTCTGCGGACAGACCCAGAGCGCCGCTGGAGACCTCCTCCCTCAACCCTGTTCCGCGGGCGGCCGCCTCTGCCTCCGGGCCGGGCGTCCGGGCCCGCGGATGTTAGCGCTCACTTGCTTCCCGCCGGCACCTAGGATCGATCCAGGAGCCGGGAAGTACCGTCATAGTGAGCGCTCACAACGGGTCCGTCAATGCGTTGGCGGCGGCTTTCCGCCGGCCGCGCGATGGGCCGCACGACCGGGCGCGCGATCGGCCGCAGGTGAGCGCCTCCAGCAGCGGAATTTTCCGGCACTTTGCCGTGCGCTTACGGCCGGAGCGTAAACTGCCAGGGCAGGTGCGCGGCAGATTCCTTGCCGGGCGGGGGACGTGCCGCGACCCGCTGTACCGGCGCGCAAGGCGGTGTAGCGGGTCGCGGCACATACTCAGCCGCCGCGGCACACGCCCAGCCTGAGCCCCCAGCCTGATGCCGGTGGAAGCCGCCGCCTGTTACCCCGGGCTAGCCGCTTTTACCCCGGGCCAGAAGCGCTTGCGAATACCGCGGAGCACGCGCCATGCGCGGTGACCGCTGGTTTGCTGGTCACCGCCCCTGGGCGACCCTGGGTGACCTGATGCCTAGCCCGACCAGCGGGAGCCGCCGCGGGCGTCGGGGCCCAGGGTATGTCCGGCCTGCTCGCTGAGCAGCGCCATCTCGTAGGCGACCTGGTCGATATCGCAGTCGGGAGCGGCCAGGGCGGTGAGGACCGTGCTGGGAGTGACTCCCCTGACGATCATCAGGCCGCGGTCCATGACCACCACGGTCTGGATGACCGGCCCTCCCTCGAAAATCCGTGCCGCGCCCTGCACCAGGCTGCACAGGCCGGACGTGATCGCGGCCAGCTGGTCGGCGAGGTCCGCGGGAAAGCCGCGGGAGCACGCCAGCGGAAGTCCATCGGACGACATGATCGCGGCATGGGCCACGGCGGGGACCCGTTCGGCGAACGCCGTGATCATCGTCTCCAGCTCGGGCGCCTCACCCACAGACACTCCTCACCAGCAGAAACTCCTCACCAGCCAGGTCAGGGTGGGTCATCCTCTCTCAAACTGGCCGGCGGCCACATTACGCCGAGGATCCGTTCTGCCCAGTCATGCGAGATCTGCCGGGGTTGCTGACGGCCAGCGTACAACGACCCGATGAGCAGGCTCACCGCAGCCTCGAGGTCCAGGTCGGCCCGCAGCTGCCCATCGCGGACCCCCTGGGCCAGCGCCTGCAGCAGCCGTTCCCGCACGGGCTCTTCGATCCTCTGCCGGAAGCGTTCAAGGAGCTCAGGATGACGGTGTTCCTCAGCCAGGAGAGCCCCCCGGATGGCCGTCCCGGGCTGCCTGGACAGGCTGACCCGCAGGCTTTCGAGTAAGGCCAGGGCGTCGGCGCGAGGGTCACCCGCCGGCTGCGGAAGCGGCACTGTCCGCAGCGCACTGATCGCGGCCAGGACGAGTTCCCGCTTGCCGCGGAATCTGCGGCGCAGGCTCGGTGGTGTGGTACCGGCTGCGGCCGCTACTCCGCGCAGGGACAAGCCGGCGTAACCGTGCTCGGCCAGCTGGCGGGCCGCCGCGCGGAGGATGGCGGCATCGAGGGCCGCGTCGCGGGGGCGCCCCGCTGACCGCCGCGCCGGGCCATGCGCCGTCGTGTCCCTGGTGTCGCGCGTCAGGGCGCGCCCGGTCCCGTTCCGGCCGGCGGCCCAGGGGCCGCCCGGCACCGCCCGAAGGCGGTCCCGCGCCTGCGGCGCACTGCTGTCCCGTGCCTGCGCGCAGTGCTGACCCGTGCCGCGCCTGCGACCCGCGCCTGCGGCGCAGTGCTGACCCGTGCCTGCGGCGCATGCTGACCCGCGCCTGCGGCGCAGTGCCGTCCGGCGTGGTCCACTCCGCTATGTGCATGTCGCCACCATCAGCCGCTCCCACCTTTCGCAGGAAGACCGCCACCGGGACCCTGGCCGTTACTTTCCGGGCCGGCTGGTCCTAAGCCTGGTTAAATCCGCTGCGAAGGCCCGTAGCTGGTACGGATACTCGCCTGTGTGACCGGCGACGACTTCCCCGCCATCCTCGCCGCAGCGCAGGACGGCAGCGAAGATGCCTTCGCGGCGCTGTGGCGGGACGCCAACCCGGCTTTGCTGCGGTACCTCAGGGTCGCCGCGCCCGAGGCTGCGGAGGACGTGGCCGCGGAAATCTGGGTTCAGGTGGTTCGCGGGCTGGCGAAATTCCGCGGGGACGAGCGCGACTGGCGCGGGTGGCTGTTCACGATCGCCCGCAGGCGTGCCCTGGATGAGCGCCGCCGCCGGGCCCGTCATCCCGTCACGCCGCTCGTGGACCTCCCGGGCCACCTGGAACCCAGGTCCCCGGATGCGGCCGGGCAGGCGATCGAGAACCTGGCCACCGAGACGGCACTCGCGGCGGTGACGGCCCTGCCGCCCCAGCAGGCGGAAGTGATCTTGCTGCGGGTGGTGGCGGGCCTGGACACCGACGCTGTCGCCCGGATAGTGGGCAGCAGCCCGGGGGCGGTGCGTGTCGCGGCCCACCGGGGACTGCGGCGGCTGGCGCAGATCCTCACCATGACCGGTGTAACGCCGTGAGCGGCCGTGGCGGTTGGGACGGTGAGATGTCCAGCTACCCGAGGTCACCGCACCGCGACATCCCCCCGATCGGGGATGCCGCCGTTGAGGCTCTCCTGGCCGGGAGCCTGCCCCCCGCGGATGCGGATGCGGAACTGCGCCCGCTGGCGGAGGCGATCGCGGCACTCCGCGTGGCGCCAGGCGTCCACGAGCTGGCCGGGGAACCGGCCGCCAGGGCCGCATACCGGGGCCGCGTTCGGCCGCCTCGCCCAGCCGGCCCGGGCAAACCGCAGGCGCAAGCGCGTGCTCGGTTCCGTCCTCACCGCCAAAGTCGCCGTGGCTGCTGCCGTGGCTGCCGGCGCGCTGACCAGCGCTGCCTACGCGGACGTGCTGCCTGCCCCGGTGCAAAACCTCGCGCACCGCACCCTGGACGCACCGGCGCCGCACATGACGGAGCCCGCCAGGCAGCCAGCCGCGCCGGGCTCCGCGGCCACAGACGCCGATGGCCTCTGCCACGCCTGGGCCCGTGCCGAGGCAGACGGCCGGCCCCGCGAGGAGGCGGTGGCTTTCCGCAACCTGGCCGCGGCGGCGGGCGGGGCGGCGCAGGTGACGGCCTACTGCGCGACGGCAGCGCACCGTGGAACGCAGCCTCCCGGCCAGAAGGTCGGTCACCCTCACGGCAAGCCGTCCGCAGCGTCCTCTCCCAATCCGGCCGGGCACGCAACCGGCAAGCCGGCCAGCCACCCGAGCCATCCTGACCATCCGAGCCATCCGAGCCATCCGAGCCACCCGCCGCACCCAGGCGCCCAATCGGCCAGCCACCCCTAGCTGCTCAGGCCAGCAGCCTCCAGGCCAGCGCGGCCGGGATGTCCCGGCCTGCGAACGCCTCCGCGATCCCAGCCTGGGGTTTTCCGCGGTACGAGGGAAGCCCGCCAGGCCGGGCTGGAGCACCGGCAGTGTTCAGGGTGCAGGCTGGAAGATTTCGATGGGGCATTGCGGCCCGGGGGCCCGGGCGAGTCTTTGGCGCTAGTAGCGCCAAAGTACAAGCGCGCGGCTTCTCGCTACCTTCGGCGCAGGGATGCGAGGTAGTCGCGCAGACTCTGGCGGGTGCGCTCGGAGCTCCACATCGTCAGTACCTGGGGATCATCTGATGGCCCCGCGGTGTCAATGCGCCCGCGGGCCGGCCCGTGGAGCTGGCGCTTCGCCAGAGCGAACACATCGGCCGGGGCGGCGCACAGCCCGTCCGCCCGCCGCAGCGCCGCGGCCAGCAGCTGATCCGGCTCGAGGACCTCGTGCACGAGCCCGATTGACATGGCCTGATCGGGAGTCAGGCGGCCGGCCCCGAGCACCATCCCATCCAGCGCCGGGCCGACGGCATGGCGCATGATCTCCAGGGGCACCGTGGGGAAAGGAGCGCCCACGGCGAGCTCGGTAAGCCCGATGGTCCCGGCCGACATCAGCCGGATGTCGCACGCGGCCGCGAGCACGCAGCCGCCGGCCAGGGCGTGACCGTTGACGGCGGCGACGACGGGCTTCGGATGCTCGAACACGGTGAGCATGGCCAGGCTCAGCGCCGGCAGGAACTTCTCGACGTACGGCGGGCCGCCGTCGATTATCTGCTTGAGATCCACACCTGCCGAGAAGGACCGCCCGCTGCCGGTGAGAACGACGGCGCGTGCGTCCGCGACGGCGGCCAGGCTCCCGGGAACGGCGCTGAGCAACTCCAGATCGAGCGCGTTCACCGGCCCGTTGTCCAGGGTCAGGACTGCGATGCCGTCGTAGTCCGCCGTCTCGATCATCCGGCAATCCTACGGTTATCGGTGCCGCCACCGGATCGGCCACCGCGGCCGTGCTCTGGTCCGCCGGCGGGCGGGAACATCACGCTGGGCCGGCGGTCCCCGGCGGGCGGAAACTCCGGGGAGCACCAGACAGCGACGACGTGCCTGGTCATCAGGTCCGTGCGTCATTCGCGCGGCCCCGCGGCGTGATCAGGCCGGTCTCGTAAGCGAAGACGACGATCTGGATCCGGTCGCGTAGGCCGAGCTTGGCCATGACGTGGCCGACGTGGGTCTTCACCGTTGCCTCGGAGATGTGCAGCAGTTCGGCGATCTCCGTGTTGGAGAGCCCGGAGCCGACCTCGGCCAGCACCTCGCGTTCCCTGGCGGTGAGCTCGGCCAGGGCCGGCGGCCCTTCCGGCGGCAGCCCGTCCGGGGCGGGCAGGTGCGGCATGAAGCGGCCGATCAGTCGGCGGGTCGTGGACGGCGCGACCACCGCGTCCCCGTTGTGCAGGCACCGGACGGCGTAGAGCAGTTCTTCCGGCGGCGCGGACTTCAGCAGGAACCCGCTGGCACCCGCCCGCAGCGCGGCGAACGCGTACTCGTCCAGGTCGAAGGTGGTCAGGATGAGCACCCGTGGCCGTTCGGCTGCCTGACAGATTTCCCTGGTGGCGGCGACCCCGTCCAGCTCCGGCATCCGCACGTCCATCACCATGACATCGGCGGGGCGCTCCCTGGCCAGCCGCACCGCGGCCCGGCCGTCCGCAGCCTCGCCTGCCACCTCGATGTCCGGCTGGCTGCCGAGAACCATGGCGAACCCGGCGCGGACCAGATCCTGGTCGTCGACGAGCAGCACCCGGATCGTCATGCGGCGTCCCTGGCCGTCGGACCGCTCGCGGGCGGCCCGTCCGCGAGCGGCCCGTCCGCGAGCGGCCCGTCCGCGAGCGGGCCGTCCGCGGAGGGCGCCCCGGGGAGCGGCAGCCGCGCCGTCACCTCGAAGCCGCCGCCCGGGCGAGGTCCGGTCCGCACCGTGCCGCCGTACATCGCGGCCCGCTCGCGCATCCCGGCCAGGCCATGTCCCGCGCGCGGAGCCCCGGGCAGGGTGCCGCGGCCATCGTCGGCCACGCGGACCAGCAGCTCGTCCGGGCCGTACCGCAGCCTCACCTCGGCCGCCGCGCCGGGACCCGCGTGCTTGCGGACGTTGGTGAGCGCCTCCTGCACGATCCGGTACGCCGCGACGGACAGCCCGCCGGTCACCGGCCGAGCCGCGCCCTCTACTGTGTGGGCGACGCGCATGCCTGCCTCGCGGGCTTGCGTCACCAGCCGCGGTATCTCCGCCACCTGGGGGGACGGGCCGAACGCCGGCGCGGCCGGGTCGGCGCGCAGCACGCCGAGCAGATGGCTCATCTCGGACACCGCCTGCCGCCCGGTCGCGCCGATCTCGGCCAGGGCCTGCCTGGACTTTTCCGGCGCGGCGTCGAAGACGTACCTGCCGCCGTCGGCCTGCGCGACCATGACGCTGAGATTGTGCGCGATCACGTCGTGCAGCTCCCGGGCGATCCTGGCCCGCTCGTCCGCGGCGGCGGCACGGGCGCGGGCGTCCCGCTCGGCCTCGGCGCGGACGGCGCGTTCCTCAGCGCCGCCGGGGCACGGTTCGCGACGTACAGCAGACTAGGATGCCGATCGGCGAACGTGGGCTGCAGTGGTGGCGGTGTTACATCAGCCCGATGCCGGCGATCATGCGGTACGCCGGGCATCAGGCAAGCGGATCGTTCGGCGGTTGGATCGCTGAACTCGTAGGCGTAACGCCTGCGCGCGGGTGTCCGCCAGCGGGCTGGACTGCGAGTTCACGACTGTAGGCCTCGGGCGAGGAGTCCAGATACCTGGCCTGCTCGCCTGTGATCCGCCCGCCGAATATGCCAGCTCGCCGGGTTGCTGATTTCTGGCTGAGGCAGCCCGCTCGGTTATCCAGCCGCGGGCCTGACCCGGGGGAGCGGCCTTGTCGGTTGCTGGCCGCCTGCCGCATTCACCGCAGGCTGAACTGCGGGCCCGGTGGAGACCGTGACGCCCGGTCCCTGGCCGCGGCGGGAGTGTGAACCCGGCCCTTACCCGGGCTGGTGCCGGGTGATTACAGCCGCGCAGGCGCACATCGGCGGAGACGGCGATCTTTCAGCGCGACCGGGGTCGGAGAGGCTCATCCCCCGGGATGAGCCTCTCCCGGGCCGTCACCCTTGGGAGACGCAGCCCGGTTCGGCCCGGCTGGCGACAGGCGGGTGGTCGGCGGCGATGGCGGCGAAGTCCCGGATGAGCCGGCTGCGCCGGGTGGCGTCCCAGGCCAGGCACACCTGATTGGGCGGGATGTCGCTGACGTGGCTGTGGGCGACGCCGGGGCGGGTGTAGAAGACCGCGGTGGACAGCGGCAGCAAGACGATGCCGTGTCCTGCGGCCACGTGCTCGAGTTTCTCCTCGACCGTGCGGAAGACGGGCACGCTGGGGCGGTGCCGGGTCCGCATTTCGGCGGCGATGTCACGCCATTCGGGTACCGCGCCGGGGTCTTGGAGGAGATGCTCATCGGCGAGGTCGGCGATGCTGATCGTGTCTTTCCCGGCCAGCCGGTGGCCGCTGGGGAACACCGCCACCCGCGGTTCGGCCAGCAGCGGCTGGACCTGCAGGCCGCTCTGGTCGACGGGCAGGCGGATGTAGCTGACGTCGGCCCGGCCGTCATGCAGGACATCGGTCTGGTCGTCCCAGTTGGTGCGCAGCACGTTCACGGTCAGCTGCGGGTGGCAGCGGGCCAGGGCGCGGACGGCTTCGGTCACGATGAGGCCAGGCATGAACCCGATCGTGAAGGAGCCTGGGCCGCGGGCCGCGCGGGTGACCCGCCGGAGCAGCGCGTCCGCACTGGCCAGTAGCGGCCCGGCGTCGGCGAGCAGCTGCCGGCCGGCCGGGGTCAGCTCGGTCGCCCGCTTGTCCCGCACGAACAGCTGCGTTTTCAGCTCTTCTTCCAGCGCCCTGATCTGGCGGGACAGCACCGGCTGCGCGATGTGCAGGGCCTCCGCGGCCCGGCCGAAGTGCAGCTGCTCCGCGACAGCGACGAAATAGCGGAGCTTGCGGAGGTCGACGTCAGCCATGGACTCCTCCCATCCCTGATACCTCCACGGTATGACAGGCGCGCCAACAGGTCTTGGACGGGAGGCACGCCGGTACCGCACCGTCGAAGACATGAGCACCAGCACAGCCGCGCCGCCGTTGATCGCTGACATGGAGAGAGGGAGATCATGCCGAAAGAACTGCTGATCAAGGGCGGCCACGTCGTGACCGTCGACCCGGACCTGGGCGATCTGCCAGCGGGCGACGTCCTCGTGACCGACGGCCTCATCACTGCCGTCGGCCCGGATCTGGAGCCCACGACCACAGCCGCTGAGGTGATCGAAGCGGCAGGCCGCCTCGTGATCCCCGGCATGGTGGACACTCACCGTCATGTGTGGCAGGGCGCTATCGGCGGCTACACGCCCCAGATCACCGGGGCCGGCTACGGGCCCGCCGTGCTGACCGGCATCTCGCTGAAGCACTCCCCCGAAGACGTGTACGCAGGCACACTGTGGGGCGCCCTGCAGGCCCTTGACGCGGGCATCACCACGATCGCCGACTGGGCGCACAACGACCAGTCCCCGGCGCACGCCGACGCGGACCTGCGCGGCCTGCGGGACTCAGGGATCCGCGGCTACTTCCTCTACGGCGGACCCGGTCCGGCCACCGACGATCCCAACCCGCCGCACCCGGCGGACGCCCGCCGCATGCGCGATCAGTACTTCGCTTCCGGCACGTACGGGCGGCTGCGGATGGGCATGGCGCTACGCGGGCCCAGTTTCACCAGCGCCGAGCGCAACGCCGAAGACTACGCGTTCGCCCGTGACCTGGGACTGCCAATCTCGGTGCACGTGGGCATGGCGGGCACCGCCGACGCGGTCACGACCCTGCAGCGCTACAGCCTGCTCGGAGCTGACGTCAACTACGTGCACGGCAACATGCTCACCGATCGGGAGTTCGACCTCATCGCCGAAACCCAGGGCACGGTGACCATCACGCCGTCCACCGACATGCTGATGCAGTTCGGCACCTTTCCGGCCACCGGGCCAGCCCTTAACCGGGGAATCGTCTCCGGCTTCGGCATCGACACCATCTGCAGCGCCGGTAACGACCTCTTCTCCGAGATGCGTCTGGCATTGGCCGCGGAACGGTCCCGGGCCAACGCGCCGGCCCTGGCCAGCGGCAAGCAGGTCCCGACCGTGGACCTGCACCAGCGGGACATGCTGCGCCTGGCCACCATCGACGGAGCCCGGGTGTGGCACCTTGACGATGAGATCGGCACCCTCACGCCAGGCAAACAGGCCGATATCGCGGTCATCGACATGCGATCCCCGCACCTCGACGGGTTCGGCGACCCGGTCGCCGTCATGGTCCTCGGAGCGGGTCCGGCCGATGTTGAGACGGTGATCGTTGGCGGCGACGTCGTCAAGCGCGACGGCAAGCTCGCCGGTGACCACGTCGGCCACGCCCTCGAACTGATGCACGCCGCCCGGGAGCACCTGCGCGACTAACCGGATCATCTCGACCCTGTGCTGGCGGTGCCGGTCCGGCGGCTGCCGCTCCTGGCTGAAGGGAATTGCTGATGTCACGCGTGCTCATCACCGGCTCCACTGAGGGCCTGGGACTGATGGCGGCCAGGCTGCTGGCCGGCGACGGACACCCGGTCACGCTGCATGCCCGCAATGCAGCCAGGGCCGAGGATGCACGTGCGGCCCTGCCCGCGGCCAGGGCCGTCGTCGTCGGCGACCTGTCCAGCATCGCGGGCATGCGGCAGGTCGCCGAGCAGGCCAACGCGGGCGGCCCGTACGACGCGGTCATTCACAATGCCGGGGTCGGTTACCGGGAGCCGCGGCGCATCCGCACCGATGACGGCCTGGAACACGTCTTCGCGATCAACGTGCTCGCCCCGTACCTGCTGACCGCCCTGATCGAGCGGCCTGGCCGCCTGGTCTACCTCAGCTCGGGCATGCATCGCGGCGGGGATCCCGGCCTGGCCGATCCGCAGTGGGAACACCGTCGCTGGAACGGCTCGCAGGCGTACTCCGACAGCAAGCTGTTCGACGTCGTGCTCGCCTTCGCCGTGGCACGGCTGTGGGACGGGGTCCTATCGAACGCGCTTGAGCCCGGCTGGGTACCTACCAGAATGGGCGGCCCCGGCGCACTCGATGACATGTCACTCGCCCCGGTGACCCAGGCATGGCTGGCCGTCAGCTCAGATCCGGACGCCAGGGTGACGGGCGGTTATTTCTATCACCAGAAGCCCCGCACGCCACACCCCGCCGCCCGCGATCTCAA
>CAVQNH010000020.1:0-85940 GCA_963713815.1 uncultured Actinomycetes bacterium | reverse complement strand
CCCGCGGTCAGCGGCTGGTACCTGGTGGCGCCGCTGTTCGTGGCGGGCCTGGGCAACGGCATGACGATCGCGCCGAACCAGGACTTCGTGCTGGCCAGCGTGCCGCGCCGGGACGCGGGCACGGCCAGCGGCATCCTGGGCACCGCGCAGCGGATCGGCACCGCGCTCGGCATCGCGATCATCGGCACGGTGCTGTTCGGGACGCTGACCGTGCGGCCCGGCCCGGACGCCGTGGCCGTCGCGTTCAGCCACAGCGCCGAGCTGGCCCTGCTGGTCAACGTGGGCTTCGTGGTGCTGGCCCTGGTGCTGGTGCTGGCCCTGCCGCGCCGGATCCCCGGCCACGAGGGCTAGCAGAGCGCAGCCCCCTCGTGGTTCAGCGCCCGTGGTTCAGCTGCCCGTGGTTCAGCTGCCCGTGGTTCAGCTGCCCGTGGTTCAGCTGACGGTGGCGACGGTGGCGCTGCCGGTGTTCCACACCGGCTGGCCCAGGTAACCGCGGGCGATCATGGTGACGAACTGGTAGACCGCGTCCTCCTCGGCGGACAGCGGGCCGGGGATGGCCTGCGGCGCGGACAGCCCGCGCTGGACCGACTCGCACGCGTGCCAGTCCTGCTGGTTGGTGATGTCCCAGAAGTCCACCGCGTAGCCGGGGTCGAACCCCGGCGCGTCCGCCGCCTCGGGCGCGAACGCCCAGGTGCACTCGATCCGGGTCCGGTCCGCCGCCAGCGGCGTGAGCCGGTGCGTCATCACGTAGTCCGGGTGCAGGCTGAGCAGGATGTTGGGGAAGACCTGGACATAGATAACGGTCCGCAGCCCGGCGGCGTCCAGCTTCCGCAGCGGCACACCGCGGCTGGTGCCATCCAGCGACATCGTGGTCATGCCGTCGCGCAGGTCCATCCAGCCGCCGATCCAGGTCCCGGGGGCGGAGTAGTTCTCGCCGCTCTTCGGCGGGCTGACCTTGCACAGCTCCGGGTGGATCTGCGGGCAGTGATAGCACTCGTGGTAGTTCTCGGTCAGGATCTTCCAGTTGGAGGCGACCTCGTAGTCGTGCTGCCCCCGCACCACCAGCCTGCCCATCTCGTACGGGGCGATCAGCTCATCCAGGGTTCCGAGGGATTCGGCCAGCGCGCCGGGAGTTCCAGATCCCGCAACGAAAACCAGCCCGTGCCACTCCTCCACCGGGAGTTCGACGAGTCCCCAGGCCTCGGCGTCGAAGCCGGGCCGGTTCTTGAAGCCTGCGGCGGCGCGCAGATTACCGGCCAGACCGTAGGTCCACGAGTGGTACGGGCAGATGATGACGCCGGCCTGCGCGGCGGCCCCGCACGGCAGGAGCTCGTGCCCGCGATGGCGGCAGAAGTTGGCGAACGCGCGGAGCGTGCCGTCATCGCCGCGGACGATGAGCACGCTGCCCTCGCCGACGGGCTCGGCGCGCATGTCCCCGGCGGCGGGCGTCTGGGAACTGCGTCCCACGCACGTCCAGCTATCGCCGAAGAAGTGCTTCTGCTCCCAGGCGAACACGCCGGGGTCCACGTAGGCGGCGCGGGGCAGCATGCGGCTGCTCCCGAACGGCCGCAGCGATTCCTGCACGGCGGCCTCATCGAGCGGGGCGGGCGGGCGGACCGGGGACGCGGCGGGGGAGGCAAAGTCCTGACTGACCATACAGTCAAGGATAGGCTGGGCCACCCGGCGTGTCCAGGGGTCTGGGCGCCTGGGGGTCCGGCGGTCCGGGCGTCCCGGCGGTCCAGCCCCCAGTGGTTCTGGGGGCCCGGGGTACCGGCGGGCCCGGCGGCCAGGCGGCCCGGCGGTGCCGGCGTCCCAGGGTCTGCCTGTCCCGTGATCTGGACTCTAAACCAGGCGGGCGAAGCGGCGCAGCGACGAGGCCAGGCCCCGCTCGGCGATCGGCCGGATGCCCAGCCCGGCCAGCTTGCCCATCGCGGGCGGCAGCGGCAGTTCCAGTTCCTCGGTCCAGCGGAAGTCGCACTCCGTCCCGACCGGGATCACCTCGAAAATCCCGGAGCCGCGCACCATCGGGCCGGTGTGGCGGACCACGCACCGCAGCGGCGGGTCCCACTCGCTGATGATCATGGTGTCGGTGAAGCCGAACGGGCCGATCCCGGTCCAGCCGACCACCGTGGCGCCCAGGCCCTGGCCGCCGCGCACCCGGGTGGCCCAGATCCACTCATGCTGGCGGGACCAGTCCGTCATCAGGTTCCAGACGTCGTGCGGGTCCGCCCGCACGTGCACCTGCGCCGTGACCCGGAGGGGGCTGCCCGGGCTGTTCCCGTCGGTCATGCGTGATCACCACCGTTGTCGGAGCCGAACCGCAGGTAGATGGTCAGCGCGACGATGAAGGCCCCGACGCCCACGGCCAGGTACAGCACTTTCAGCGCTCGTTACCGAACTCCAGGAGCACATCCGCGAAGCTCACCGCGGACACCAAGATAATCATGGAGATGACCCGGGCCTTGAGATCGTTCAGGTCGTTCATCACCAGCCAGTCCGGCATCGGGCGGCGCGAGTTCGCCGGGTCGATCCGGGCGACGAACAGTTCGTAGAGGCCGATGGCCGCGATGATCAGTGTCGCGCCGATCAGGAACAAGTCGATCTCGATGAGGAACAGCCGGAGGTTGTGCTCGAGCGAAGGGGTGATCGGCGATGTCCACCACCGAGTGCACGGCCATCGCGATCCCGTAGATAACGCGCCGACCCCGGACAGCACCAGGACGACGACCGGCAGCACCACGGTGAGCTGGGCCAGGGAGAGTCCCCGTTCGAAGTCGCGCTGGACCGGCCCGCTGCTGCCGGTCCCGGAACCGGCCCGGGTGGATCCGGCCTGCCGAAGTACGCGGTGCCGTCGTCGTCCCCGTCCGTTCGCTGGCTTCGGCTCAGTCATCGGGCCCCGCCGCAAGGCGTGTCTTCATTCCGGCTGGCAGATTGGCCGTCGAAGCGGTACCGAAAAAGGCCAGCGTGAACCTCGCCGCCGCCGCGGTCTTCCCGGTGATCTTCCTCGGCGAACTGCCCGACAAGACCATGTTCGCCTCCCTGGTCATGGCCACGCGGGGCCGCCCTTCGCCGTCTGGATCGGCGCGACCGCGGCTTTCGCCGTGCGTGTGGTGATCGCCATCACCGTGGGCGTCCTGCTCAACGACATCCTTCCCCACCGGGCCGTGGAAGTCGCGGTTGCCCTTACATTCTTCGCGGGAGCCGGTTTCGCGCTCTGCGACGGGCTCCGGGGCGGGGACGACCCGGGGCAGGCGGACCGCCTTCCAGCCAAGCCGCGTCCCTTATGCTCTGGGGGCATGAGAGGCCGCAACCCGGAGCACTTCGGACAGTCACTTTCCCGCCGGGGGAAGTGGGTCGTCGGCGTGATCGGCGCGTGCGTCCTCGTGATCTTCGCGGGTGTCGGGCTGTGGTCCGGCCTGCATCAGGGCAACTACGACCGGTCCAGGAACGGGTGCATCAACCTCTCGGTGGTCAGCTCCACGGGAGGGGCCGTCATCCACGCGTGCGGGAGCAAGGCCCGCACGATCTGCCGGAGCGCGTACACCCACACCGACAGCCAGTCCCGGCAGACCCGGGCCCAGTGCAAGCTCGCGGGCCTGGGCTCCAGCCAGACGGGATGACCCCGCCCAGGCCGTGACGGTGCCCGCGGCCCCTTTACGGCCACCCGGCGACGGTTAACGCGCGACGCCGGCCATGACGGCGGTCACGGCTTTGCGGACCGCGCCGGGCTCCGGCGGCCCGGCTTCGCGGTCGGCGAAGAGCAGGTGCCCGGCCCCGATGAGCGTGGGAGCGAGCGTGCCGACGTCGGCATCCGCGGCGATGCGGCCCAGTTCCCGTTCGGCGGTGAGGTAGGAGGCGATCATGGCCGTGGCTTCCGTCAGCAGCGGGACGCCGGCTGGCCTTTCCTGCCGCAGCCGGGCGCGCAGGTCATCCCGGAACGTGATGAGGGCGACGATCGCCACCGCGACCGGCCCGAACAGCTCCGTTAGCGCACCGGAGAGATTGCCGGCCACCGTGCCGGTCCCGGCGGACTCGCGCAGGGCGGCGGCCTGGCCGCCGATCCGGGCGATGCGGTCGAGCACGAGCTCGGCGAGGAAGGCGTCGAAGTCGGCGAAGTGGCGGTGCAGGACGCCCTTGGCGCAGCCCGCCTCGGTGGTGACCGCCCGGCTGGTCAGGGCGTTCGGCCCGTCCCGGAGCAGGACGCGCTCGGCGGCGCCGAACAGCTGCTCGCGCGCGTCGCGGATGGCTACCCCGGTCGGCACCCGTGCCTCTCCTCCTCCGGCCCGCCCGGGCGGGCGCTGGGCCGGCCCTTCCGGCGCTGGCCCGCCCCCTCATGGCGTCCAGGCGCCCGGCTTCCGGGCGCCTGGCCCCGCGTTCCGGCGCCAGGCCGGCCTTGACCCGGCCTTCTGGCTGACGAGTGGGCGCATGCCCATTTATAGTGGGCGCATGCCCACTGTACCGCCGGAGCCAGCACCCGGACCCGAACCTCATCAGCACCGGCAGATGGCGGAGTCGTTCGGCACGGACCCCGAGCGCTACGACCGGACCCGGCCGCCGCTACCCCGGCGCCCTGGTGGACCGGATCGTCGACGCCAGCCCTGGCCGCCGCGTCCTGGATGTCGGCTGCGGCACCGGCATAGAAGCCCGGCAGTTCCAGGCGGCCGGCTGCACGGTGCTCGGCGTCGAGCCCGACGCGCGGATGGCCGGCTTCGCGCGGCAGACCGGCGTCGAGGTCGAGGTGGCGACGTTCGAGGCCTGGGACGCCGCGGGCCGGGAATTCGACGCGGTCGTCGCCGGGACCGCCTGGCACTGGGTGGACCCGGTCGCCGGCGCGGCCCGGGCGGCGCAGGTGCTTCGGCCCGGCGGCCGGATCGCGCCTTTCCACCACGTGTTCCAGTCCCCGCCCGAGGTGGCGGAGGCCCTGGCCCAGGTCTACCGGCGGGTCGTGCCGGACTCGCCGTTCAACCTCAGCAGCCAGCTGACCAGGTCGCCCCTGGACGCGTACCAGGCGCTGTTCACCAAGATCGCCGGCGGGATCCGGGCGGCAGGCGCGTTCAGCGAACCGGAGCAGTGGCGGTTTGACTGGGAGCGGTCCTACACCCGGGACGAATGGCTGGACCAGCTGCCCACCCTGGGTGCCTTCACCCAGCTCGCGCCGGACAAGCTGGCGGACGTGCTGGAGGGCGCCGGGGCCGCCATCGACGCGATGGGGGGCAGCTTCACGATGCAGTACGCCACGGTGGCGGTCACCGCGTCGCGGACGGGCGCCGCCTGACCGGCCACCACCGCCGCCCGGCCCACGCGGCGAAGCCCGCGCCCACACGGCAAAGCCCGGCCCGCGTGCCGTGAGACACGCGGGCCGGGCTTGGTCTGGTGGAGGTGGCGGGAATCGAACCCGCGTCCTTCAGTACATCATCAGGGCTTCTCCGAGCGCATCCTGCGTCGCTTTTCTCGGCCCCGGCAGTCCTGCAGGCAAGCTGCCGACGGGCTCAGTCGCTGTTAGATGTCCCGACCAGTCCCGCGACCGGGCTGGGCGGTGGATCCTCCTAGCTGATGCCAGACACCGGGTCGGAGGCATCCCCGGGCTGACAAACCTCTACTCGGCGGTTATTTAGGCCGCGAGAGCGAGGTTAGTGCGCTTAACCTTGGCACTTATGAGGTTTGCGGTCACAGTATTAACGAGGTTATGTCCGCCGTCCTCGGCTCGCTTCCCCTGAATCAACTACTGAAGTCGAAGCCTGTCACCCCCTGTTGAGTTGTCGTCCTTCCAGGACGCTACAGGATCCAACGCTGAACGGCCAAGCGAGATTCCACCCAACTCCCGGTGAACGCAAGATGCCCGACGGGTCGCCCGCAAAGCGGGCCCCATCGGGCACCCCACGTGGTGATGAGACACCCCCGTGGGCGCTGGCGGTGGCCGAAGTGCGCCCACGGGGGTCGACCGGCAGGGTCGGGGCCGGTCTTCACGCCCGGACCTCCCCCGAGATGAGGTCCGGTTCTCATCACGGTGACTGGGGCGCAACCCCCCAAGCGGCCCCCAGTCACTAGGTAAGACGTCGGAGAGTAGTCAATTGGTTGCTCTGAGTCACAAAAATCTTGGGCTAGTTCACGCTACGAATTCGCCGGCCGCCGGCCAGCCTGGTGGCGCACGGGGCTGAGCCGAGTCCGGACCGGGAGTTTCAGCCCAGTGGGGACCGGATTATCAGCCCAGCCCGGACAGGAACGAGGCCCCGAGCGGGACGGCGGACGTGGACGGGGACTTGGTCAGGACCAGCACGGCGAATGCCACGTCGCCCCGGTAGCCCACGAACCAGTGGGCCCAGTACTTCGAGCCGGCCGCGGCCCGGGCCGTCCCGACCTGCCCGTACACGGGGGCGCCGCCCAGGTTGGCGCCGCGGGCGGCCCCGGACGCGACCGCTTCACGCATCAGCGCGCGCAGCGAGCCCACCGTCTGCGGGTCGGCGACCACCCGCGGGGCCAGGCCGGGATCGGGCGGCGTGGTCACCAGCACCGGGGGATGCCACTTCCCCGCGTCCACGCCCGCCGCGACCAGCGCCATGGCCAGCGGGCTGGCCTGGACACCCTGCTGGCCTATGGCGTTCGCGGCCAGCCCGCCCTGGGTCTGGGACGCGCGGAACGACCCGGAGAACGCATTGAGCGGGAGCTTCCACCGGGCGCCGAGACCGAAGTCCGTCGCGGCGCTGGTCAGCCGGGAGCCGGGAAGCCCCTGGGACAGGGTGGTGAAGGCGGTCGTGCACGATTTCGCGAAGTCCATGCTGAACAGCGGCTGGCTGCCGAGGGCCGGCACGGCCGGGACGTTGGTGAAGGTCCGGCCGCCCACCCTGGTGGTGGCCAGGCAGGGAATCTGCTCGTTCAGACTGGTGTGATTACCGATCAGGGCCGCCCCGGACACGATGGTGAACGCCCCGCCCGGCTGGTACTGCCCGGCCAGCGGGTCGGCCCGGGTCCCGCCGCCGGGATGGTCGGCGACGGCGATGATGTGGCCGGTATCAGCCTGCACCGCGACGATGGCGGCGGCAGCAGGCTGGCCCGCGACCGCGTTGGCCGCGGCCCGCTGCACCCCGGCCTCAATGGTCGTGCGGACCGCGGTTCCCCGGGTGAAGTCCCACTGCTTCAGCACCGCCACCTGGTGGCCAGCCTGGTTCTCGGCGATGACCTCAGTCCCGGGCGCACCGGCCAGCCTCCGCTGGTACACCTTCTGCAGGAGGGACATCCCGACCGTGGTGCCAGGACGGTAGGAGACGCCCTGCGCCTGGAGCACGGGCGCGAGCTCCGTGCCGACCGTGCCGGTCACGTCGGCGGCAGAAGTGTCGAACAGCGGGCGCGACACGCGGCGCATCTGGAGCCCCGGAACCCCCCTGAGCTTCTTGCGCAGCGTGGCGTAGGCCGCGGGGGAGAGCGTCACCAGGGTCAGCGGATGGCTCTGCGGAGCGGCCCGGATCACGCTGAGGACCTGCTGGTCATCCAGCCCGGTCACGGCGGCGAATGTGTCGGCCGTCGCTTCCGGGTGGGGCAGCTGCCCCGGCCGGACCTGGGCTATCCAGGCCGGGGACGGGTGGATGAGCGGGACCCCCTCGGCGTCCAGCAGCGCGGCGCGGCGCGGGATCGTGGACACCACGGCCATCCGCAGGCCCTGGTGCAGGCCGGGGTTGATGACCGTGGGGCTCCACACCACCCGCCAGCCGGCCGGGGTCTTGCGCATCGCGAAGCGTCCCTCGTAGCTCCAGGGCGGGCCATCCTGGCCAAGATCCACGGACGCGAAGAAGTGTGCCTCGGCGGTGCCGGAGTGCTGGGTGATCGGGCCCATGGTCAGGTAGTACGCCGCCGCGCCCAGCTGCTGGTAGGCGGTGCGCAGCGAGGTGGTCACGGTCGCGGGGGCGCCGGTGGTCAGGGCGGCCGCGGTCTTGTACTGCCCCTGGGCCCAGGCCAGCAGGAACTGCTGCGCGGCCGGCTCGGCGGACGGCTCACCGCTGGCGAACCCGCCTGCGACCCCGATGATCAGCAGCAGGACCACCACACCGGCGGCGCCCAGCTTCAGCTGCCGCGACCTCGCGCGCAGGCCGCCCACCAATCCCCCGTTGCCGCCGCTGCCCGGTGCGCGCTCGCCGACGGCAGGCTGCGAAGCGCGTTTGACTCCGACGAAGGGCGTGGCGGGCCTGCGTGCAGCCGCATGCGCCCCACGTCTACGGTAGGAGGCCACGGCCTGCTTCGCCATCACCCGCGCCGCCGGAAGGCACGTTCTACCTCCCGGGCAGCGTCACGTTCGGCCAAATCATGTCGCTTGTCATAGGTTCGCTTGCCGCGGGCCAGGGCCAGTTCGACCTTGACCCTCCCATCCTTGAAGTACAGCTCCAGGGGAACGATGGTGAGCCCCCGCTCGGCCACCTTGCTGGCGAACCGGTCGATCTCCTTGCGGTGCAGCAGCACCTTGCGGGGCCGCCGCGGCTCGTGGTTGGTCCAGGTGCCCTGGGTGTACTCGGGGATGTGCACGCCGTGCAGCCAGACCTCCCCGTCCTGGATCTGCGCGAAACCATCGGTCAGCGACGCCCGGCCGGCCCGCAGCGATTTCACCTCGGTGCCGGTGAGGACCAGACCGCCCTCGACGGTGTCCTCGAGGTGATAGTCGTGCCTGGCCCGGCGGTTGCGGGCGATCACGGTGGACTGCCGCTTGGATGCCACTGCCTTGGATGCCACTGCCTCAGCGCCCGCCGGCGTCACGCGCGAAGGTAGCGCCTGAGGGTGAGGAAGGACGTGACGCCACAGAGCACCACTCCCATGACCATGGCCAGGACGATGACTTCGATCAGATCAGCCAGACTGAGCTGGACGTTGTACGGGAAGTACTGCTGGAGCGTGTCGAGGCCCAGCGTCTTCACGGCGATGAGCAACCCGGCAGCGATCAGCCACCCGAACATTCCCGCGATGATTCCCTCTAGCAAGAATGGTAGCTGAACATAGAAATTGGATGCACCGACCAGCCGCATGATGCTGGTCTCCCGGCGGCGGTTGAACGCGGACAGCCGGATCGTGTTGGCGACCAGCAAGATGGCCGCGATGACCAGGATGATCGCGACGATGATGACCGCGTTCCGGGCGCCGTCGAGCAGCTTGTAGAAGTTGGACAGGATCGACTCGACGTTCACGATGTTGTCCACCCCCGGGCGTCCCTCCACGGTGCCGGCCACCACCGGGAAGTCGGCCTGCGCGTTGCGCAGCTTGACCTGGAAGGAGTCCGGGATCTCGTTCTGGGTGACCAGGCTGGAGAACGACCGGTCCTGCGCGAAGTCCTGCTTGAACCGCTGGAAGGCCTGGGACTGCGACTCGTAGTAGACCGCCTCCACGCCCTGGGACTTCAGCGCGAGCAGGTCGTGGTCGATCGAGGCCCGCTGGGCCACGGTGGCCGGCCCGTTCGCCTTGCACTGCGGGCTCACGCTGGTCGCCGTGCACAGGTAGATGGACAGCTGGACCCGGCCCTGCCAGTAGGTCCGGGTGTTGTCCACCTGCTTCACGAACAGCAAGCCCGTGCCCAGCAGCGACAGGCTGATGGCCACCACGACCACCAGCGCCACCGTCATGGTGAGGTTGCGCCGGAGGCCGGTCCAGACCTCTTGGAAGACAAACTGAGCACGCATGGTCGCTTGATCCCTCGGTAATCCCTCGGTGTCGGTACCGCCCAAAGCCCCCGTCAGCAGCCCGGGGCGGGCCGCTGAGCTGGTCAGTACGCCTGGCCGTACACCCCGCGAGACTGGTCGCGCACAACTTTCCCGTACTCGAGCTCGATGACGCGCTTGCGCATGGAGTCCACGATCGCCGCATCGTGCGTGGCCATGACGACCGTGGTCCCGGTGCGGTTGATCCGGTCGAGCACCTTCATGATCCCGATGGAGGTGGCCGGGTCGATGTTCCCGGTCGGCTCATCCGCCAGGAGGATCATCGGCCGGTTCACGAACGCCCGGGCCATCGCGACCCGCTGCTGCTCGCCGCCGGACAGCTCATCGGGCATCCTGTCGTGCTTGCCTTCCAGCCCGACCAGGTCCACCACCTCGGGGACGACCTTGCGGATGAACCGCCGGGGCTTGCCGATCACCTGGAGGGCGAAGGCGACGTTCTGGTAAACGTTCTTGTTGGGCAGCAGCCGGAAGTCCTGGAACACGCACCCGATCCTGCGGCGCAGGTAAGGAACCTTCCAGTTGGTGAGCCGGGCAAGATCCTTGCCGGCGACGTGAATCTTGCCGTCGGTGGGCTTCTCCTCCTTCAGGATCAGCCGCAGGAACGTTGACTTGCCCGAGCCCGAGGGTCCGACCAGGAAGACGAACTCACCCTTCTCGACGTCGATCGTGACGTTCTCCAGAGCCGGGCGGCTCTGGTTCGGGTACGTCTTAGTGACGTTATCGAAGTGGATCACAGGCCCATCACAACGCTCGACAGAATGCGGACGCCGCAGCCGGAAACCGGCCGCCGTACGGCCGTCCCGGCTCTGGCGGACTGTCCGGTTTGGCCAGGGGCCAGTCTAGGGGGGAAACTGGCTCCGAACGTCCAACACCGCGGAAGTGACACCGGTGCCTGCTGAGGGAGGGACCCAGATGAGTTGCGAAGACCTGATCTGCGCCAGCTGTGCGGGGCCGGTGGTCGAGGCACGGTGCCCTGCCTGCCAGTCGGCGCGGGCCCAGATGCACCATCACTCCGGCGGCCTGAGCCTGCCGGTGATCGCCATGCTGCTGCTGGCCGCGCTCGCGCTGGCCATCATGCTGCAGGTCACCCACTAAGCCCGCCGGATCACCGCAGGCCGGATCACCCGATCACGGCAGGCCGGATCACCCTTCCGCGGGCTGCTTGCGCAGCCAGCGGATCTCGGCCTCGATGAAATCGTCGATCTCGCCGTCCATGACCGCGGCGGTGTTCCCCGTCTCCAGCCCGGTCCGCAGGTCCTTGACGTTCTGGTACGGATGCAGCACATAGTTCCGGATCTGGGTGCCCCAGCTGCCCGTGGAGTCACCGCGCAGCTCGGACATCTTGGCCGCCTGCTCCGCGCGGTTGCGCTCCAGCAGCTTGGCCTGGAGCACCGCCATGGCGCTGGCCCGGTTCTGGATCTGGCTGCGCTCGTTCTGGCAGGAGACCACGATCCCGGTCGGCAGGTGGGTGAGCCGGACCGCCGAGTCCGTGGTGTTCACGCCCTGGCCGCCGGGGCCGCTGGAGCGGTACACGTTGACCCGGATGTCGTCGTCGGGGATCTCGATGTGGTCGGTCTGCTCGACCACGGGGATCACGTCCACCCCGGCGAACGAGGTCTGCCTGCGGCCCTGGTTGTCGTACTTGGAGATGCGCACCATCCGGTGCGTGCCGTGCTCGCCGCGCAGCGTGCCGTACGCGTACGGGGCCTTGATCGCGAACGTGGTGGACTTGATGCCCGCCTCTTCCGCGTAGGAGGTGTCGTAGACCTCGCTGGAGTACCCGTGCCGCTCCGCCCAGCGCAGGTAGATGCGCCGCAGCCCCTCGGCCCAGTCCGCCGCGTCCGCCCCGCCGGCCTGCGCGTTGATCGTGATCAGCGCCTCGCGGGAGTCGTACTCGCCGGACAGCAGGGTCCGGACCTCGAGCTGGTCGATCTCCTTGCGCAGGACCGCGAGATCACGGGTCGCCTCCTCGCGGGTGGGCTCGTCGTGCTCGCGCTCGGCCAGTTCGAACAGCACCCGGGTGTCGTCGAGGCGGCGGCGCAGGCCGGACAGCCGGCTCAGTTCCCCCTCGAGGTAGGACAGCCGGCGGGTGACCGCCTGGGCCCTCTCCTGGTCGTTCCAGAGCCCCGGGTCGGCCGCGCGCTCCCTCAGGCCGTCTGCTTCGCGCCGCATGGCCTCCGGGTCAAGGACGGACTCCACGCTGGTCAGGGTCGACGACAGTTCCGAGATTTCGTTTGCGGGATCGGTACCTGCCATGCGGGAAAGCCTACGCGAGCGCAGGCATTCGAAAGGACAATCGCCCGCCAACGGCGGCCCCGGATCTACGCTCCATGCGAAATCACGGACGTTCTGGCAGCGAACTGGCGTCCACCAGCGTGCGGATGGCACGCACCGCGACCGACAGCATCGCGACAGTGAACCGGTCACTTTCCCAGATTTCGGTCAGCGTCTGCCCGGCCCGCTGGACGGCCGACTCGTTGCGCCGGGCCCAGTCGGCGAGCCGCTCTTCGGGGCTGCCCGGGCCGGTCACCCGGAGCACGTCCCGGGTGATGGCCGCGTGGGCCGCGTACAGGTCGTCGCGGAGCGCGGCGCGCGCCATCGTGTTCCACCGGTCATCACGCGGCAGCGCGGTGATCCGGTCCCGCAGCCTGGCGATCTGGAGCCGCTCGCCCAGGTCGAAGTAGACCTCGGCGGTCTCCTCCATGCTGCGGCCGGTCGCCGCGGCGATCTCGACCAGGTCGAAGGCGGAGTAGGCGGGAACCATGGCGGCCACCCGCTCGGCCAGCTCGGCCGGCACGCCGCGGGCGGTGAAGGACTCCAGCCGGTCGTCAAACCCGGACCGGTCCCGGCCGGTGAGCAGCTTGGGCAGGCCCGAGGAGACGGTGAGCACGCCGCCGGAGAAGAAGTCGATGGTCTCGGCGATATCGAACGGCGGCCTGCGGTTGTAGAGCAGCCACCGGGTGGCGCGCTCGGCGAGTTTGTGCCCCTCCAGCAGCAGGGCCAGCTGCGTGGCCACGTCCACCCGGCCGTCCAGCGCCTCCACCTGGGCCCAGAAGCCAGGCAGGTCGAAGACCCGGCGGGCGACCAGCCAGGCGCAGGTGATGTCGGGGACCGACGCCCCGGTTTCCTCGTTCATCCGGAACAGGAAGGTCGTCCCGGAGCGGTCCACCATGTCGTTGACGACCTCGGTGGTGATGATCTCCCGGCGCAGCGGGTGGGTGCGCATCTGGTCGGCGAACGACCCGCGCAGCGGCTCCGGGAAGTAGTCGGTGAGGACCGACTGCAGGTAGGGGTCGTCAGGCAGCGCCGAGGCCAGCATCTCCTCCTCGGCCGCGATCTTGACCTGGGCGAGGAGGACAGCGAACTCCGGCGTCGTCAGGCCCAGTCCGGCCGAGCGGCGCTCGGCGACCTCCTTGTCTCCCGGCAGCACCTCCAGCTTCCGCCGGAGCCGGCCGTCCCGCGCCATCTTCCGCATCATCCGGCTGTGCACGTGCAGCATCTGCGGCGCCTGGGCCCGGGACGAGGCCAGGGCCCGGTTCTGGTGGTAGTTGTGCTGCAGCACCAGCGCCGCGACCTCGTCGGTCATCTCGTGCAGCAGGCGGTTGCGCTGCTCCGCGCCCAGTTCGCCCCGGCTGACGCTGTCGGCCAGGAGGACCTTGATGTTCACCTCGTGGTCGGAGGTGTCCACCCCGGCTGAGTTGTCGATGAAATCGGTGTTGATCAGGCCGCCCGCGAGCGCGTACTCGATCCGGGCCTCCTGGGTCACGCCCAGGTTGCCGCCCTCGGCGATCACCTTGGCCCGGACCGCGGTGGCGTCGATCCGGACCGCGTCGTTGGCCCGGTCCCCCGCGTCGGCGTGCGTCTGGGTGCTGGCCTTCACGTAGGTGCCGACCCCGCCGTTCCAGAGCAGGTCCACCGGGGCGGCGAGGATGGCCGAGATGAGCTGGTCGGGGGACAGCGCGTGCACGTCGCTGCCGAGGCCGAGCGCGTCGGCGGCCGCGGCGGAAATCGGGACGGACTTCGTGGTGCGGGGCCACACGCCGCCGCCGGGGGAGATGACCGTCGGGTCGTAGTCGGCCCAGGAGGAGCGGGGCAGCTCGAACAGCCGCCGCCGTTCCGCGAAGCTGGCCGCCGGGTCCGGCGCCGGGTCGAGGAAGATGTGCCGGTGGTCGAACCCCGCCACCAGCTTGATGTGCTCGGAGAGCAGCATCCCGTTGCCGAACACGTCGCCGGACATGTCCCCGATGCCGGCCACCGTGAAGTCCGTGGTGGCGGGGTCGAGTTCCAGGGTGGCGAAGTGGAACTTGACCGATTCCCAGGCGCCGCGGGCCGTGATGGCCATCTTCTTGTGGTCATAGCCCTCGGACCCGCCGGAGGCGAACGCGTCACCCAGCCAGTACCCGTAACTCTGCGCGATCTCGTTGGCGGTGTCGGAGAACGTGGCGGTGCCCTTGTCCGCCGCGACCACCAGGTAGGGGTCGTCGCCGTCGTACCGGACCACCCCCGGCGGCGGCACGACCCGGCCCGCCTGCAGGTTGTCGGTGACCTCCAGCATGGCGCTGATGAACGTCCGGTAGCAGTTCAGCACCTCGGCCTGGTACGCCTCCCGGTCCCCGGCGTCGGGCAGCTGCTTGCAGACGAAGCCGCCCTTGGCACCGGAGGGCACGATGACGGAGTTCTTCACCTCCTGCGCCTTGGCCAGCCCGAGGATCTCGGTGCGGAAGTCCTCGCTGCGGTCCGACCAGCGCAGCCCGCCCCGGGCCACCGCGCCGAACCTCAGGTGCACCGCTTCCAGCCGGGGTGAGTAGACGAACAGCTCGAATTTCGGCCGTGGCGCGGGCAGGTCGGGCACGGCTGCCGCGTCCAGCTTGACCACCAGGTACGGAACCTGCTCCTGGCCGGAGCCGGGCGCGTGCCCGGCTGCCTGGTCGGCGAAGTAGTTGGTCCGCAGGGTGGCCAGGATCAGGCCCAGGTAGGCGCGCAGGACCCGGTCGTGATCCAGGACGGCCACGTCGTCGAGCTCGCCGCGGATCTCCTCGGTGATGGCCTCGCTGCGCTCCGCCTGCCCGCCCTGCCGGGCCGGGTCGAACCGGGATTCGAACAGCCGCACCAGCAGCCGGGTCACCGTGGTGTTGGACCGCAGTACCCGCTCGATGTAGGAGTGGCTGAACCGGGTGCCGGCCTGCCGCAGGTACTTCGCGTAGGCGCGCAGCATCGCGACCTGGCGCCAGTTCAGGTGGGCGTCCAGCACCAGGGCGTTGAACCCGTCGTCCTCGATCTGGCCGCGCCACAGGGCGTCGAGCGTGTCCTCGACCAGGCCCTTGACCGGGCCCGGGTGCGCCGGGCCGGCGGAGGGCGCCTGCGCGGCCGGCGGGCTGGCCGGGACCGCGGCGCGCGCGGCGCCGTCCCGCAGGGCCGCGGCGGGCCGGCCGCTGCTGCGGCGCAGCCCGAAGTCGTAGATCCAGAACGGCGTGCGGAGCCCGGCCCCGGAGAACTCGTACGGGTGCTCGTCCACCACCTCAACCCCCAGGTGGTGCAGCCGGGGCAGCACGTCGGTGAGGGTGATCGGCGATCCGGTCCGGTAGATCGTCAGCCGCCAGACGCGCGGCCGGTCGTCCGCGCCCGGGTGCCCTGATTCATCCGCGGGCTTGCCGCCGGAATAGCTCTCGGCCTCCCACAGGTCGAAGGCCACCGGCCGGCCGGCTGCGAGCATGCTGCGCACCCGGGTCAGGTCGCTCACCGCGTAGGCCGCGGGCACGTCGGCCTTGTAGGTTTCCGGGACGACCTCCGCCCAGTCGGCGAGCAGTTCCCTGGCCTGGTCTTCCCCTAGCCGGCCCACCGCCTCGGCGTCGAGGTCCTCGTCCCAGGAGCGGACCGCGGCGGCCAGCTTGGCCTCGAGCACGGCCGAGTCCACCTCGGGCAGCCGGCGGCCACGCTCGGCCCGCACCACCACGTGCAGCCGGGCCAGCGCTGAGTCACCGACGGTCGCGCTGTACTCGACCGCGGCGCCCTGGAACGCCTCGCGCAGGATGGCCTGGGCGCGCAGCCGCACCGCGGTGGTGTAACGGTCCCGGGGCAGGTACACCAGGCACGACATGTACCGGCCGTAGACGTCCCGGCGCAGGAACAGCCGGGTCTGGCGGCGTTCCCGCAGGTCCAGCACGCCCAGCGCGATGGGGGTCAGCTCGGGCACGGAGATCTGGAAGAGCTCCTCGCGCGGGTATCCCTCCAGGATCTCGGTCAGGTCCTGGCCGTCGTGGCTGTCCGGGGTCATCCCGGCCGCCTCCAGCACGCTGGCCAGCTTGCGCCGCAGCACCGGGACGCGGGTGATGCTCTCGTGGTACGCGGCGTGCGTGAACAGCCCGAGGAAGCGATGCTCGCCGACGACCTCGCCGGCGTCGTTGACCCGCTTGACCGCGATGTAGTCCAGGTAGTTGGGCCGGTGCACGGTGGACCGGGAATTCGCCTTGGTCAGGATCAGGCGCTGCCGGTCCCGGGCCCGGGCCCGGACCTCGGGAGGCAGCGCGGCGAACGACGTGGAGCCCTGCTTGTCGTGCCGCAAGATCCCGAGGCCGGTGCCGGGCAGCGCGAGCAGCGCCATCCCGTCCGGCCCGTCCACCAGGTCGTACTCCCGGTAGCCCAGGAAGGTGAAGTGATTGTCGGCCAGCCAGCGCAGCAGGGCGACGGTCTCGGTCGGCGCCCCGGCGCCCTCCGCGGCCAGCCGGTCAGCCAGCCAGGTGGCCTTGGCCTGCATCCGCGAGTAGTCCTCGACCGCGACCCGGACATCGTGCAGCACCCGGTGCAGGTCCTGCTCGAGCTCGGCGGCGGAGTTGCGCGCGCCTGAGCCGCGGGGGCGGGAGGTGCCGGCGCCGTGCGCGGGTGCGCTGTCGGCGGAGCCCCCGCTGATCTCGATGTGCGTCCACGATTCGGCGATCTCGTCGTGATGACTGTCCGGGCCGGTGAGCGCCCCGCACACGTCGTGCAGCGTCCCCGCCACGTCCCGGCGGACGAGCAGCTGCGGATGCAGGATGTGGTCGCTGTCGAGGCCGCGCCGGGCCAGTTCCATGGTCACCGAGTCGATCAGGAACGGCATGTCGTCCGTGATGATGTCGATCACCCGGCGGGACGGGTCGAACGCGCCGGGCGAGCCGGCCGGCCGCACCCGGACCAGGGCCCGGCCCTGCGGCCGGTGGGCGGCGAGCCGCGCCTGCTCCAGCGCGGCCGCGGCGACCGGGCCGGGCCCGGCCGCGGCCAGGTCCTCGACTGGCACGTGCCGGTAGTACGCCTGGAGGTAGCAGAGCAGGTCGCCGACGTGCAGGTCGGCCAGTTCCTCGGGGGTGACCGCCTGGGCGGCCTCGGCCAGCAGGGTTTCCCTGTCCGTAGCCGAGTCCTCGCTCAGGGGTGCCACACCACCCCGTTGTGGTGTCGTCACGCGTTTCCCTCAATCACCGTTGATCGCTGCGCATCGCCTGGCCCCGACTGTACGCGGGACTCCTCCTGAGGTGCGAAGAGCCCGAGGACCTCGGGATTGGCCAGCGCGTCCGGGTCAGCCGCCTCCGCGACCGGCGTACCCAGCAGGATCTTGCGCACCGGAACTTCCAGTTTCTTCCCGGACAGCGTCCGCGGGATGCCGGGCATCTGGTGGATCTCGTCGGGCACGTGCCGGGGAGACAGCTCGCTCCGCAGTGCCCCGCGGAGCCGGCCGGTCAGGTCGTCGTCGAGGTCACGACCCTCGGCCAGCACCACGTAGAGCACCAGCCGGCCCGGGCGGCCCAGCTGCCCGGTGTCCACCACCAGGCTGTCGGTGATCTCCGGCAGCCGCTCCACCACCCGGTAGAACTCGCTGGTACCCATCCGCACGCCACCCCGGTTCAGGGTGGCGTCCGATCGTCCGTAGATCACGCATCCGCCGTCCGGCAGCATGGTGATCCAGTCACCGTGCCGCCACACTCCAGGATAGGCGGCAAAGTAACTGGACTGGTACTTCTCGCCGTCCGGGTCGTTCCAGAAGCCGACCGGCATGGACGGCATCGGCGCGGTGATGACGAGCTCGCCGACCTCCCCCGTGACCGGCTTCCCGGCCGCGTCGAACGCTTCCACGCTGGCGCCCAGGCAGCGGCCGGCGATGAGGCCGGCCCGGACCGGCAGGAGCGGGCTGGGCCCGACGAACCCGGTGCACACGTCGGTGCCGCCGGAGAACGAGCCGAGCTGCGCGTCCTCGCTGACGCCGGAGTAGACCCAGTGAGAAGCCCTCGGGCGGCAGCGGGGATCCGGTGGACCCGATGCCGCGTATCGCGGAGAGGTCCAGGTCGCGGCCGGGGGCCAGCCCGGCTTTGGCGCAGGCCAGCAGGTAGGGCGCGCCGGTGCCGAAGTAGGTCACCCCGGTCTGCTCGGCGAGCCGCCAGAGCGCGTCGGTGCCCGGGTAGGTGGCGCTGCCGTCGTAGAGGACCACGGTCGTCCCGGCCAGCAGGCCGCCGGCCAGGTAGTTCCACATCATCCAGCCGGTGGTGGTGTACCAGAAGAACACGTCGGCCGGCCCGAGATCCTGCTGCAGGCCCAGGGCCTTGAGGTGCTCGAGGACGATCCCGCCGTGACCGTGCATGATCGCCTTGGGCAGCCCGGTGGTCCCGGACGAGTACAGCACCCACAGCGGGTGGTCGAACGGGACCTCGACGAACTCCGGCTGGCCGTCACCGGCCGCGGCCGGGAGGTCGGCCCAGCTGAACGTGCGCACCCCGGCGCGGTCGGCGGCGGCCCGGGTGGCCGGGCCCGGCCCCGCCGAGACCGGCATCCGCAGGGCCGGCATCCGCAGGGCCGGCATCCGCGGAGGCGCCGCCCGGGGAGGCGGCATCCGGCCCGTCCACCATGATCAGGGCGGCCAGCCCGGGTAGCCCGGCGACGATCTCGCTCACGGCCTCGTCCCGGCTGAACTCCTTGCCGCCGTAGCGGTACCTGCCCGCCGCGAACAGCACCGTGGGGCGGATCTGCGCGAACCGGTCGATCACGCTGTGCGCGCCGAAATCCGGTGAGCAAGACGACCAGATAGCCCCCAGGCTGGCCGTGGCCAGCAGCCCGATCAGCGCCTCCGGGACGTTAGGCAGGAACGCGGCCACCCGGTCACCCTGGCCGACGCCGAGCGCGCGCAGCGCCCCGCGGACCCGGCCCACCTCGGCGGCCAGCTCGCCGTAGGTGTAGGTCCGCGGCGGGGCGTCCTCGGCGCAGGCGATGATCGCGACGCGGCCCGGGTCGGTGCGGGCCGTGCGCAGCGCGTTCCGCGCGTAGTTCAGCGTGGCGCCAGGAAACCAGGTGGGCTGGGGCAGCTGCCCGGTCAGCGCCGGGCCGTCGCCGCGCTGCCCGAGCACCCCGAAGTACTCCCACAGCGAGTCCCAGAACGCGCCCGGCTCCCCGACCGACCACTCCCAGAGATCCTGGTAGTCGGCGACGGCGACACCACGGTGCTCGGCCAGCCAGCGCAGGTACTGGGTGATCCGGGCCTGGTCGATAACCTCGGGCCCCGGCTCCCAGAGAACCTCGCCGTAATCGCTGCCGAGTAGCCGCGTCACCTCGTCGTTTCTTGGCATAGGCCCCAGCATCGGCGGTTAGCCCGCGCATCGCAACGGGAGCGCCGCGGCCCGCAGTGTGGTCAACCTCACCCTGCCAGCCTCCCGGCCTCACCCCGCCAGCGTCCCGGCCGGATCAGCCCACCGGAGCGCCGGCGGCGAAGGCCAGCATCCCGAGCCCCGCCGCCCCCACGATCGCGCTGACCACGCCGCGGCGCACGCCGAGCAGCCAGGCCGCGGCGAGCGCGAGCACGCCGAGCTGCCACAGATGCATCAGGGCCAGGGCCAGCGGGATGGCGGCTCCGGCGATGGCACCGATCGCCGCCGGGCCGGCCCCGGTCAGGAAGGCCTGCACGGCCGCGCTGGCCCGGAGCCGGTCGAAGTAACGGCCGCCGGCCAGCACGAACAGGAACGAGGGCGAGAAGGCGACCAGCGCGGCCAGCAGCCCGCCGCCCACCCCGGCCGCGGCGTACCCGACCACCGCGACGGTCTGCACCACCGGCCCGGGCGTGACCTGGCCGAGCGCGACCGCGCTGAGGAACTGGCCCGCGGTCATCCAGTGGTAGGTGTGCACCGCGTCGTGCTGCATCAGCGGGATGATCACGAAGCCGCCGCCGTAGGACAGGGCGCCCACCTTGAGGCCCTCCCAGGCCACCGCGAGCAGGCCGGCCGCGGCGGGCACGGCGGCGGCCAGCGGCAGCAGGCCGGCGGGCAGCCGGGAAGGCCCGGGCGGCCCCGGGTCAGGCGGCCGGCGCCAGCGCTGGGTCCGCACCGCGACCTCGGCCAGCCCGCAGGCCGCGAGGACGATCACCAGCCACGGCCCGACGGTCGCGGCGGCCACCCCGCCGGCCACCAGGTAGCCGATCCACCGGCCGTGCGCCGCCCGGGAGCCCTCAGCCCGGGAGCCATCTGCCGGAGGGCCACCTGCCGGGGACGCACCGCCGGGGACGCACCGGCCGGCGACGCACCGGCCGGGGACGCACCGCCCCGGGACGCACCCGCCCGGGACGCGCCAGCCCGCCGCCAGCTGGCCGGCGTGAGGCCCGCCGCGGCGGCCACGGCCACCGCGGGCACGGCCGCGCCCGCCCCGGCCGCGGCCCCGGCGATCCAGCCCACGGGACGGGGGGCCAGGAAGAGGGCGGCGAGGCCGAGGATGATCACCAGGCCGGGGACGATGAAGCAGACCCCGCCGAGGATGGCCCCGGCGGGCCCGCGGAGCCGCCAGGCACAGAAGATGGCCAGCTGGGTCGAGGCCGGCCCGGGCAGCAGGTTGCAGGCGGCCAGCCCGTCCTCGAAGTCCTCGGCCGGCAGCCACTGCCGGTCCTCCACGCACAGCTTGCGCAGCAGCGCGATGTGCGCGGGCGGTCCGCCGAAACCGATGCACCCGATCCGGCCCCACTCACGGGCGATCGTCCTCAGCGGGACCGGCGGGACTCCCGCCGGCGGCGCCTCACTGGCGGCCTCCTCGGACACGCGGCTACCTTATGCCGGCCGGGCCCCGGGAGCTCAGCCGGCGGCGGCCAGCGTCAGCCGGTCCACCGCGTGCACGACCGCGGCGGTGTCCGCCAGGTCGTCGAAGACCACGTCAGCCCCGGCCTTCCGCAGCTCGCCCACGCTGGACCGGCCGGTCGCCACGGCGAGGCACCGGGCACCGCCGGTGCTGGCGGCCGCCACATCGCGGGAGGAATCGGCGATGTAGACGGTGGAGTGCTCGTCGAACCGCGTGCCGTACTTCTCGGCCGCCCGGCTGCGGGTCATCATCAGCTGGGCGCCCTTCGGGTACACCTGCGACCCGTACCCGCCGATCTCCATGTCGAAGAACTGCTCCAGGCCGAACGCGCGCAGTTTCTCGATCGCGTTCGGCTTGATCGTGCCGGTCAGGACGGTCTGCACCACCCCGGGCCCGGCGCCCACCTCGGCGACCGCCTCGGCGGCCCCGGGCAGCAGCCGGCCCTGCTCCCGCAGCAGGTCGCGGCGGGCCGCGAAGGCGCCGGCCAGCTCGAACGTGAACCGGGCCAGCAATTCCTCACCGCCCGGACCGGCCGGCCCGCCCACGGCCCCCGCCACGGGCACGGCCTCGTTGAGGGCCAGCGCGTCGAAGAAGATCTCCGACTCCATCCGCCCGGGCAGCTGCGGCAGCTGCCGCAGCGGCCGCCCGGTGACCCGGCGGAACGCCTCGGCGTACGCCTCCCGGGTGATCCGGCCGACGTCCATCAGGGTCAGATCAATGTTCCACAGGACCAGGCGGTTAATGAGGACCTCCGGGGTCGGTCTCAGCCGCTCGGGACGCGATCCGTCCCGCCCGCCGACGGCGGATGCCATCCCCCTCGCGGCGGCACCGCCAGCCTATGCCCGGTCGCTCCCGGCGCTCGCCCTAACAGCCCGGCTCCCCGGCGGCCGCCAGCCCGGCCAGCCCGGGGCCGCGGCGACCCCGGCGGCCGCCACCGCAGCCGGGACCGCCGAGCCGGGACCCCGGGCGGAGCAGCCGGGACCGCAGCCGGGACCGGAGCGGCCGGGACCGGCGGCGGCCCGGACCACGGCGGCCGATCAGACCGCGCGGGGCGGATCAGCGGGGCTGCTACCCCCCGAGCTGAATGCGCGTGGGGGTCGGGACGGCGGGGGCCGGGGCCACCGCCGCGGTGGCCAGCGTGGCGTGCACCTGCGCGGCCGCCACCAGGTACTTGGACCCGGGCCCCAGCGGGTTGGTGGCGTGGGCCTCGGCAGCCTCGCCGAGCAGCCGCTCCGCTTCCCGGTAGTGCTCTCCAGCGGTCATCTCCGGTGCCCCTTTCTCCGTGACGGCCCGGGCCCGTCAGCCCCTCAGCCGCCCATGTGCGGGTAGCGGTAGTCGGTCGGCGGCGCGAACAGTTCCTTGATGGCCCGCGCGTTGACCCAGCGGGTGAGGTTGAAGATCGAGCCCGCCTTGTCGTTGGTGCCGCTGGCCCGGGCCCCGCCGAACGGCTGCCGGCCCACCACGGCGCCGGTCGGCTTGTCGTTGATGTAGAAGTTGCCCGCCGCGAAGCGCAGCGCCTCGGTGGCGGCGGCGATCGCATCCCGGTCCTGGGCGATGATCGCGCCGGTCAGCGCGTACGGGGCCACGTCCGCGGCCTGCGCCACGACCTCGTCGTACCGGGCGTCCTCGAACACGTGGACGGCCAGGAGGGGGCCGAAGTACTCGGTGCGGAACACCTCGTCCTCGGGGTCGCTGCACTCCAGCACGGTCGGCTCGACGAAGTACCCCTGGGAGCCGTCCGCATCGCCGCCGGTCAGCACCCGGATCGACGGCCGGCTCCGGGCCCGGGCCAGCGCGTCGGACAGCCTCCGGAACGCCCGCGCGTCGATGACCGCGCCCATGAACAGGGACAGGTCGGCCGCGACGTCACCCACGGTCAGCGCGTCCACCTGGGCCAGGAAGCTGTCGCGCATCCGGTCCCAGACCGACCGCGGGATGTAGGCGCGGGACGCGGCCGAGCACTTCTGGCCCTGGTACTCGAACGCGCCCCGGATCAGCGCCACGGACAGCACCTCCGGGTCGGCCGAGGGGTGCGCGATCACGAAGTCCTTGCCGCCGGTCTCGCCGACCAGCCGCGGGTAGCCGCGGTACCCGGCGATGTTCTCGCCCACGGTGCGCCACAGGTGCTGGAAGGTCCCGGTGGACCCGGTGAAGTGGATGCCGGCCAGGTCCCGGTGCGGGAGCGCCACCTCGGATACCGCCTGGCCGTCGCCGGTGACCAGGTTGATCACGCCTGGCGGCAGGCCGGCCTCCTCCAGCAGCCGCATCGTGTAGTGCGCCGAGAACTGCTGGGTCGGCGACGGCTTCCACAGCACCACGTTGCCGAGCAGCGCCGGGGCGGTCGGCAGGTTGGCGGCGATCGAGGTGAAGTTGAACGGCGTGATGGCCAGCACGAAGCCCTCGAGCGGGCGGTACTCCAGCCGGTCCCACTCGCCCGTGATGGACGAGGGCTGCTCGGCCAGCAGCCGCCGGGCGAAGTGGGTGTTGTAGCGCCAGAAGTCGATCAGCTCACAGGTCGCGTCGATCTCGGCCTGGTACACCGACTTGGACTGGCCGAGCATGGTGGCCGCGTTGATCGTGGCCCGCCACGGGCCGGCCAGCAGCTCCGCGGCCTTGAGGAACACCGCGGCCCGGTCGTCGAAGGACAGGGCGGCCCAGCCCGGCGCGGCGGCGGCGGCCGCGTCGATGGCGGCGGAGACGTCCGCGCCGGTCGCGTTGCCGAGGTGACCGAGCACGTGGGCGTGGTTGTGCGGCTCGACCACCGCGATCCGGTCCCCGCCGCCCATCCGCTGCTGGCCGCCGACGGCCATGGTCAGCTCGACCGGGCTGGCGGCCAGCTCCTTGATCTTGGCTTCGACGGCGGCGCGCTCGGCGCTGCCCGGTGCGTAGGCCCGGACCGGCTCGTTGACCGGCGGCGGAACGTTGCTGACGGCGTCCATGAGGATCTCCCCGGAAATATTCAGATGCGGTGACCCCATGGTGCCACGCCGGATCACCCGGTCAGATCACCCAGCTCCTGAGTCGCGTACCACAGCAGTTCATGCCCCTCCGCCCCGTCCACCAGGAACTGGGCGTCGTCGTCCCCGGCGTCCGCGGCCGCCAGCGCCTGTACCGCGGCGCCGATGTCGGCCACGGCCGCGACGTCGTCCACGTGCCCGGACGCCACCCGGGCCAGCGGGACCGGCGCGGACAGCAGCACCAGGGTCGGCTCGTCGAAGCCGCCGTCGAAACCGCCGCCCCGGCCGGCCTGCTCGTCGGGCACCTCGGCGGCCAGCACCACGCGGCGGCGCGGCGCCTCCGGGTCGGCCCGCAGCAGCCGCAGCGAGGCCCGCGCGGCGTGCATCAGCGCGGCGTACTCGAGTTCCTCGAGGTCCGCGCTGGCGTACCACTCGCGCAGGGCGGGCGTCACGGCGTACGCCAGCACCGGCGCCGGGCCGATCTCGGCGGCCCGCAGGATGCCGGCCAGGGCCGGCAGGGTGGCCGGCAGGTAGACACGCATTCTTTCCCCCGGGGTTACGGCTTCAGGACCTCGACCACCATCGCCACCGCCTCGTCGAGGGACTGATGCTCCCACACCCGGACCACCCGCCAGCCCGCCGCGCTGAGGGCCGCGTCCGCGGCCCGGTCACGTTCGACGTTCCGGCGCAGCTTGGGTGACCAGTACGACTCGTTGACCGCCGGGTCCCGGCCGTGCTGCGGGCACACGTGCCAGAAACAGCCGTCCACGAACACGGCGACCCGGCGCGCGGTGAACGCGATGTCCGGCCGGACCCGCGCGCCGTCCAGGTCGACCCGGAAGTCCTTGCGGAACCGGAACCCCTGCCGGTGCAGCGCGCTGCGCAGCGCGAGTTCGGGTTTGGTGTCGGTGCGCCGGTTGGCGCGCATGTTCGCCGATCGTCCCGGGGTGGGGGGAATCAGGACCGGTTGAGTCACGCTGACCGGGCTCGGCTGGTCGGCCACGAGGCCAGGCTAGAGCAGCCGGCCCCGGCGTGCCGTGCGTCTGCCGGCGCTAGTCGAGGCCGAGCAGGGCGGCCAGCCGGCCCGCGGTCGCGGCGGGCTCGGTGTGCAGCACGCCGGTCATCCCGAGGGCCTCGGCGGCCTGCACGTTGGCCTCGATGTCGTCGATGAACACGCACTCGGCCGGGTCCAGCCCGAGCAGGCCGGCCGCGTGCCGGAAGATCCGCTCCTCCGGCTTGCGCATGCCCGCCTCGGCCGAGATGACGACCGCGTCGAACAGCTCGGCCAGCAGGTCAGCCGGGTAGGCGCCGACGCCCCAGGAGTTGGACAGCATGGCCGTCTTCAGCCCGGCCCGGCGGACCTGGCGGAGCAGGTCCTGCATGGGCTCGCTGAGTACCGTGGCCGCGAACATCCGGTCCAGCAGCCCCTCGGCCACCACCGGGCCGCCGTCCCGGCGCAGGATCTGGGCGGCGAGCATCTGCTCGAACTCCGCGTCGCTGCATTCACCGCGTTCCAGCATGTGGATCGGGTTGTCCTCGCCCGCCGCGTCGTACGCGCCGGTCACCCAGGCCTTCATGACCGCGTGGTAGCTGTCGTAGTCGATCTCGTCCGCGGCGATCCAGGCGCGCACGGTCTCCGGTGATCGGGTTGGTCATCACCCCGCCCCAGTCCGCGATCACGCCGCGCAGCGGCGGCCGGTCCCCGGCGGGACCAGCGGCTGACGTCGGGTCGGGGTCCCGGGACGGCCGGGCGGGCTGGGCGGTCAGCTGGGGGTCGGACACGCTTCCGATCGTAAAGCGTCCGGGGGAATTGGCCCCGCGGTCAGTAGCCCAGCCCGGTGCCGTAGCGCAGCGCCGTCCCCCCGTGCGCGGCCGGGATGGTCACCGGCAGCTGGCCGTGCGGGCGCAGCCGCCCGGTCAGCACCCCGGCGGCCGCGTTCAGCGACACTCCGCTGCCGGAGTAGCTCGCCACGGCCGCCGTGAGCCCGCGGAACAGGCCCAGGTCGTAGGGCAGCCCGGTGGCCAGGAGCACCACGGGCGTGCCCGTGGCGACCAGCCCGCGGACCAGGCGCTGCTGGGCCGGGTCGCTGACCGCGTTCTCCGTGGCCGCCACGATGACCTGGGCGTCCGCCGCGCTCGCGACGATCCGCCCGCCCGTGGCCGCGAGATCCGGCTGCAGGGCCGCGGTGAGCCCGGCGGCCGCCGGCCCGGCGACGTAGACGCGCTTACTTCGCAACGGCAGCAAACGTTCCGTATCGCCCGCCCCGCTGGAGGGCGGTGACTGATCCGCGGCCACCGTGATGGACCGGTTGGCGAGGTGCTGCGATAGGTCCGTTTGCGGAGGTGTGTTCTCTGCGCCCGCCACGGCGGACGGGGAGACGGCCGGCTCGCTCAGCAAGCCGCGGGCGACCTTGAGGCTGACCACCCGGGTCACCGCGGCGTCGAGCTGGGCCGGGCTGATCTGGCCGCGCCGCACGGCCCGCAGGATCGCGTGGTAGGCCACCCCGGGATCGGCAGGCATGAGCAGCTGGTCACAGCCGGCCTGGACGGCCTGCACCGCGATCTGGGCCGGGGTGTGGCCCAGCAGCACGCCGCCCATCTGCAGCGAATCGGTGACGATCACGCCCTGATAGCCGAGCCGGTCGCGGAGCAGGCCGGTGACGACCTTGCGGGACAGCGACGCGGGCTGCCCGGAGTCGTCGAGCGCCGGGACCTCGATGTGCCCGATCATGATCTCGTCCACCCCGGCCCGGATGGCCGCCTGGAACGGGGGCGCGTCGATCGCCCACCACTGGCGCAGCGTGTGGTGGATGACCGGCAGGCCGGTGTGGCTGTCCACGCCGGTGTCCCCGTGCCCGGGGAAGTGCTTGGCCACCGTGACCTCGCCCGCCTGGTGGAAGCCGTCCACCGCGGCGGCGGTCATGGTGGCCACCAGCGCCGGGTCGGCGCCGAACGACCGGATCCCGATCACCGGGTTGGCCGGGTCCACGTTGACGTCAGCCACCGGGGCGTAGTCGAGGTTGACGCCCAGGGCCCGCATGGCCGCCCCGGTGGCCTGGTCCTGGGCCCGGATCAGGGCCGGGTCGCGGGTGGCCCCGGCCGCCATCTGGCCGGGGAACACCGTGGTCACGCCGGCCAGCCGGGACACGATCCCGCCCTCCTGGTCCGTGCCGATCAGCAGCGGGAGGTGCGGCGGCTGGCTGCGCGCCGCCTGCTGGAGCCCGGCGGAGAGCGCGGCGACCTGGGCGGCGTCGCGGACGTTCTGGCCGAAGTAGATGACGCCGCCGAGGTGGTAGCGGCGGATCAGTTCCGCGCCGCCGTCCGCGGCGGTGAGCCCGGGCACGGTCGGCACCAGCAGCTGGCCGACTTTCTGGGCCAGCGTCATCGACGTCACGATCGCGGCGGCCCGGGGAGAGCCGGTGGGGCCGGTCACCGCCGGGCTGGGCGGGGCGGTCGCGGTGGCGGTAGCGCTGGCCTGATGCGGCGCGGATGCGGGGGTGCCTGGCCCCTGGCCGGGACCGCCGGGCTCGCCGCCGGGCGGCCGGCGCATCCGGCGAGGGCCATGGCCAGGACCATACCCGGGATCACGAAAGCCGCCCCGGATGGGACGGCCCTGGTCCGGCCCGGCCCGTCAGGCCCGGGCTGGTCAAGCCCGGCCTGGTCTGGCCCAGGCTGCCCTGGCCTCGGCCCAGTCTGGCCCGGGCCGGTCTGGCTGGGACGGTTTCGGCCAGCGCGGCGGAATCTCATCGCCGTGTGACCTTACTCGCCCGGTTGGTCGTTATGTCCTAAACATGGATTTCGGTCATTCCGTAGGCCGGCGCCGCAGTCCGGCCGGCGCAGAGTATCCGCAGAAACGACCGGCACGGCGGGAGTTCGCTGACTCCCGCCGTGCCGCCGTCGTGCTCTGCTAGATCGTGATCCCCCCCGCACCCCGGGTCACCGGGCGTCGGTGGAACCGGCCGCCTGGGCCGCGCGGGACGGGGCGGTCCCGGCCGGCGTGCCCTGCGGGTGGGTGCGGGCGGACGGCCCGGCGGTCGCGTGCCGGCGGCCCGGGACCATGGTGCGCGGGGCCAGGTGCTGGCGGGCGACGGTCAGGCCGTCGAACGCGGCGACCTTGGTCGTCGGCACGAAGTCGCTGGTGTGAGCCTCAGCGGCGGCCTTGGCCCGGAAGTGGGCCCGCGCCTCGGAGTAGTCCGGGTGGCCGTGCGGATGCTTGAAGGTGATCCACAGCGGGATCCCGATCATGGCGGCCACGATCAGGGCGATGATGGGGAAGTTGGCGATCACGATGCCGGTCACGGCGTCTCTCCTCTTGGCTCCTCGCCGGCGGCGGCCCCAGCCGGCTTCTGATGTTCTGAGGTTGCCCGGCGGGATTCTGCTGCCCGTTGGCAAAGCTTCTGCGGAACCTCTGAATGTCGTCCCGTTAGAGGGACCTCGGCACGGTGACCGGGCCGGGAACTAATCCCGCCGGCTGGCAGCGCGAGCTCCCACGGCTCCGCAGACTCGGCGCCCGTGCGCGCACGCCTTCCCGCGCCCGCACGACTCCGGGCAGCCGGAGCGCACGCCCCTCCGGCTCCGCCAGACCGGGCGCCGGACGCGGGCCCCTCCGGCTGCGTCAGCCGGAAGCGGGGCATGGGCGAGGGCAGCAGGCACAGGAAGCCCAGCGTCCCGCCCGCGGCGGCGATCCACAGGGCCGGGTGCAGGCCGAGCAGCGTGCCCGCCGCCCCGCCGACCAGGGACCCCACCGGGCGGGTGCCGTAGTTGATGGCCTGGAAGGCGCCGGAGACCCGGGCCCGGAGCGGGTCGGGAACGACGGCCGCCACGATCGTCCCGATGCTGATGTCCAGGATCATCACCCCGAACCCCGCCACGAACTCGGCCGTGAACAGCATCGCGAGGATCAGCGGGCGGGGGCCGCCGGCCAGCGGGACCAGCAGGACCGGCGCCGGATAGACGATGCAGCCGATCAGGTAGGCCCGGCCGACCCCCACCCGCGCCGCGATCCGCCCGGTGACCAGCGACCCGAGGACGGCGCCGATCGCGCCCGCGCCGAGTACCACGCCGAGCAGCCCGGGCCGGACGTGCAGGGACCGGGTCGCGTACAGGACGAACAGAGCCATGAACATGAAGCTGAAGAAGTTGATCACGGACACGCAGGCCAGCGACGGCCGCAGGATCGGTGACTTCCAGATGAACCGCGCCCCGGCGCTCAGCGCGCCCCGCCGGGCGTCCTGGGCGGGGGCCGGCTCGGCCGGGCGGACGCGGCCCAGGAAGAACGCCGAGCCAAGGAACGACAGGGCGTCGGCGGCCAGCGCGAACGGGGCGGTCAGCGCCTCGACCAGCAGCCCGCCCACGCTGGGTCCGGCCACGGCGGCCAGCGCCCGGCTCTGGTAGATCAGCGAGTTGCCCTCCACGTACCGGTCGCGGGGCACCAGGGCCGCGAACACCCCGGCGTCGGACACGGTGAAGAAGATGCTCAGCGTCCCGGCCGCGAACGCCACCGCGAACAGCTGGGCCAGGGTCAGCACGCCGAGGGCCGAGCAGACCGGGATGCTGGCCAGCAGGGCCGCCCGGCCCAGATCCGCGGCGATCATGGTGGCCCGGCGGTGGCCGCGCCGGTCCACCCAGGCCCCGGCGTGCAGGGCGAACAGCAGGCTGGGCAGCCAGATGAGGGCGCTGAGGTAGCCCATTTCGGCCGGGCTCGCGTGCAGCGCGAGCACCGCGGCGAGCGGCAGCGCGATCGAGGAGATCTGGTCGCCGGCCAGCGAGATGCTCTGCGCACTCCAGTAGCGCCGGAAGGCGGTCTCGCGCAGCAGCGTGGGGACCCGGGACATGAGACGTCCCGGGGCGACGGTGATGCTCACGACCCGCGCACCTCCCCCGGGTCATCCGCGTCTGGGGCCGCCGCCGCCCAATGCGGGCGACCGAATGGGCGCTGCTGCGGGAAGGCCAGGTGCAGGTAGGTGACCAGGCGAGCGCCGGGCGGCCGGAGTTCCGGACGAGTCTGGCGGTCGATGTACTGGTCCATCATCTGCTGGGTCTGCTCGCCCAGGGCGAGCAGCTCGTCCGGGGTGAGGTACAGGTACGTGTCACCGAACTGGGCCACCCGCTGCCACTCTTCCGGCTCAGCCTGGCGGGTTTCCAGCCAGCGCATCACGTCCTCGAAATACCGGTCGGCGATCACCGAGCTGAGCAGGTCGGCGGCCACGGCCAGCTCCGGGTCCTCCGCGACGTCGGGCAGGTTCGTGAACATGGCCGTAGCCCGCCACGGGCGCTCCCGGCCCTTGCCCCCGCCGGCCTCCTCGACCAGCCCGTACTTGGCCAGCTGGCGCAGGTGGAAGGACATGCTGGCCGAGCTCTCGCCGAGCAGTTCCGCGGCCCGGGTCGCGGTCAGCGGGCCCTCGACCCGCAGCAGCCCGACGAGCGAGAGCCGGGTGGGGTGCGCCAGGGCCCGCAGCGCCCGGGGATCCCGGAGCCGTTTGACCGAGCGATTCACGGGCCGCCCAGCGGCGGCAGGGTCATCAGCCATGCATCCCAAGATAGCTTTGCAAAGAGTCCTTGGGAAGAGGTGTGACCGGTATCCAAAGTGTTCTTTGCATACGCGGCCCTTCCCGGCGGCGGATCGGGTCCTGGCAGAATCACCCCATCACCGGACGCGGCCGGAACGCCAGACCAGGCGGGAAGACCGGACACGGCCGGACACCGACCAGGCCGGCCCGCCGGCCAGCGCCGGACGGCCCACCGGGCCGGAAGGCCGATGAGCTCGAAAGGCAGGCCCATGCCAGCAGTTGCGGTCGTCACCGGGGCGAGCAGCGGGATCGGGGCGGCCACCGCCCTCAGGCTGGCCGGCGCCGGCTACCGGGTGATCCTGGCCGCCCGCCGGGCCGACCGGATCGAGGACGTGGCCGGCCAGATCCGCGGGGCCGGCGGCCAGGCGGACACCGCGGTCCTGGACGTGACCGACCGCGCCGCCGTCGAGGAGTTCGCGGCCGGGCTGGACCGCTGTGACGTGCTGATCAACAACGCGGGCGGCGCCTTCGGCGGGGAAACCGTGGCCGAGAGCGACCCGGCCGACTGGCAGGCCATGTTCGACGTCAACGTGCTCGGCACCCTGCACGTCACCCAGGCCCTGCTGCCCAAGCTCATCGCCAGCGGTGACGCCACCATCGTGGTGATGTCCTCGACGGCCGGCTTCGTGGCCTACGAGGGCGGCGGCGGATACGTCGCGGCCAAGCACGCCGAGCACGCCATCGCCGGGACGCTGCGGCTGGAACTGTACGACCAGCCGGTGCGGATCATCGAGATCGCGCCGGGCATGGTCCGCACCGACGAGTTCGCGGTCAAGCGCTTCCGCGGTGACGCCGAGAAGGCCGCCGCGGTCTACGCCGGCGTGGCCGAGCCGCTGACCGCCGACGACGTCGCGGACACCGTGGCCTGGGCGGTCACCCGCCCTTCCCACGTGAACGTGGACCTGCTCGTGCTGCGCCCCCGGGCCCAGGCCGCCCAGTACAAGGTCTACCGCACCCCCAGCTGACCCCCCGCCCCTCATCCGGCGAGCGCCCGCGCCCGCGCCCCAGCGCACCATGATCCTGGGCAATCCCTGCGAAATAACGACACCATTTGCCCAGGATCATGAACCGCGAGCGCGCCGAGCGGCGGACCGTCCATGATCACGGTCAATGTTTGCGCATATAGCGCCACATATTGACCGTCGATCATGCGCGGGGGACCGGCGCCCCATGATCGTGGGTTTTGCGCGCCGCCGACGGCGCAGGGAGCACCACGAGGAGCCTCTCAGGGCCCGCCGGGCCGGAGGCGGCCCGGACCGGGCAGCAGCGGGCGACGGTCAGGCTGTGACCAGGGGCCAGGTGACCTTGGTCAGGTCGGGGACTACCTGGTCCGCCCCGGCCAGGTCCTCCGGCGGGTGGGTGGTGGCCACCGCGACGCAGTACATCCCGGCCGCCTTCGCGGCGGCGACTCCGGCCGGGGCGTCCTCGAACACCACGCACGCCGCGGGCGGCGCGCCCAGCCTCCGGGCCGCGGCCAGGTAGCCCTCCGGGTCCGGCTTGCCCACGGTCACGTCCTCGGCCGTCACCACCACCGAGAACAGCTCGTGCACGCCCAGCTCATCCAGGGTCTGCTCGGCGTAACGGCGGCCCGCCGACGTGACCAGGGCCAGCGGGACCCCGGCCGCGGCGATCAGCCGGACCAGTTCCACCGCGCCGGCCAGCGGCCCCAGCGGCGGCTGATGCGGGGCGTGGAAGTGCTCGCTGGTCGCGGCCATCAGCTCCGCCGGGTCGTGCCCGGGCACCTGCTCCTTCAGCAGGTCAAGCACGTCGCTGCCGCGCCGCCCGACGAACGCCCGGATCAGCGAGTCGTCCGGGACGATGCCGCGCGAGCGGAACACGTGCCGCCAGCTCTCATGGCTGCGCGTCTCGCTGTCCACCAGCGTGCCGTCGAGATCGAACACGGCGGCCTGGAAAGGGCGCGACTCCACAGGGTTCCCGGGGCCAGTGCTCCCGGGGCCAGGGCTCCCCGGGTCGGGGCTCCCGAGGGTCGGGGCTCCCGGCGTCAGGGCTCCCAGGGTCGGGCATTCCAGTCATCATGCAGTCTGGGTGACCTTGCTCAGGCCGCGAGGGCTGTCCGGATCGATGCCGAGCCGCCGCGACAGCGCCTCGGTCAGCAACTGGCCGGGCACGATCAGGCCGAGCGGCGCGAGCCACTCGGGCAGCCGGGGACCGGGCACCGCGAGGCTGCTCGCCTCGGCCAGGCCCGGGCCGCCGCCGATCGCGTAGGCCCGCGCTCCCGCCGCGACCACCCGGCGGGCCAGCTCGATGCTGCCCGGCAGGGCAGGACCGGAGTCGGCGGCCACGATGATGGCCGGCGTGGCCGCGTCCACCACCGCGATCGGCCCGTGCAGCAGGTCGGCCCAGGACAGCCCCATCGCGTGCAGGTAGCACGCCTCCTTGAGCTTGAGCGCGAGCTCCAGCGCGGCGGCGTACGCGTGCCCGCGCCCGGACACCACGACCCCCATGGTCGGCGAGGCGGGGCGCGCCGCAGGCGTGTTCCCGCCGAGTCGGCCATCCCGGGGGCCGGGGGCTCCGGGGGTAGTCCCCCGGGGAAGCAGAGCGGGGGGTCGTCCCCCCGGGTTAGCACCGGCCAGCTCGGACACCATCGGCGCCATGTCAGGCGGCGCGGCCAGCATCCGCTCGATCTCGTCCGGGACGCTCCGCAGCAGGCCCGGGTCCAGGTCCGCGCCCAGCGCGATGGCCAGCACGGCCAGCGCGGCCAGCTGGGTGGTGAACGTCTTGGTGGCCGGGACGGCGAGCTCCGCGCCCGCTGCGGTCACGAAGGCCACGTCGGCGACCTGGGTCAGCGGCGAGCCGCCGCCGTTGGTGATGGCCAGGGTCCGCGCGCCGCACTCCCGCGCCCAGTCCAGCGTCTCGACGATCTCCTCGGTCGCCCCGGACTGGGACAGCGCCACCGCCAGCACCCCGGACAGGTCCATCCGGGCGTGGTACTCGGTGGCGATCGACGGGGAGGCCAGGGTGGCCAGCATCCCGGCGTGCGCCTGCAGCAGGTATGAGCCGTACACCGCGGCGTTGTCGGAGGTCCCGCGGGCGATGAACAGGACCTGGCGGCAGTCCCGGGCCAGGGCGGCGGCCTCACCGCCGCGCGGCATCAGCGCGTCCAGCGTGGCCCGCAGCGCAGCGGGCTGCTGCCCGATCTCGGTCCGCATCGCGGTCATTGGCACGCTCATCGAAGCACCGTCACGGGTACACCCTCTCACCCTCGATCCAGGTCGCGGCGGCCCGCAAGTCGTCGTCGAGCCACACCAGGTCGGCCGCGGCCCCCGGGGCGAGGCGGCCCAGGTCCGGCCGGCCGATCAGGTCGGCGGGGACCCGGGACGCGGCGGCCACCGCCGCGGCCAGCCCGGCCCCGCCGCGGGAATCGCTGAGGCGGGCGCGCCACGCCGAGCCAGCGATTGCGGGGGGCCGCGGGCCACGGCATGTTCGCGACGGCCCGGTCGATCCGCAGCGCCGACCCGGCCAGCCCGCCGTCCGCGCGGCGCGGCGGCACGCCGTCGCCGGGCGGCAGCGTGATCGGCTCGCCCCCGAGCAGGTACTCCCCCGGCGGCATGCCCGCGCACGCCGCCGCGTCGGTGACCAGGCAGACGCGGCCCGGCGCGGCCGCGAACGCCAGCGTGCAGTTGGCCGTGGCCACGTGATGCGTGTCCATGATCAGGCCGCTGGTCAGCCGGGGATCGGCCAGCGCCTGGCCGGCCACACCGGGCTCGCGGGACTTGATCGCCGGCTGCGCGTTGAACAGGTGGGTGACCATCCGGGCCCCGGCCCCGGCGGCCGCCGCGACCTGCGCCCCGGTCGCGTTGCTGTGCCCCACGCTGACCACCACGCCCGCGCTGGCCAGCTGGCCGACCGCGGCCAGCCCCCCGTCCACCTCGGGGGCCAGCGTGACCAGCCGGACCAGGCCCGCCCCCGCGGCCAGCAGCTCATCCAGCGCCCCGGGGGACGGCGGCACGATCCAGTCCGGGTTGTGCGCGCCCCGCCGCCTCGGCGAGATGAACGGCCCTTCCAGATGCACGCCGAGCACCCGCGCGCCTCGCCACCTCCGCTCCGGCAAATTCTCCGCAACGAAGCCCAGCGCCGTGGCCAGTCGCTTCACCGGAGCCGTGATGAACGTCGGGAGGAAGGCCGTGCACCCCGTCCCGGGCAGCTGCTCCACAACGCTGGCCCAGCCCTCCGGATCGGCGGCTTGCATCTCGACGCCGAAGTACCCGTTGACCTGGAGGTCGACCAGCCCGGGGACGAGCACGCCGCTGGCCAGCTCGACGTCCGGGGACCCGGGCGGCCGGCCCTGGCCTGCCTCCGTGATCAGGTCCCCGGCCGTCACGACGTAACCGGGCTCCAGGACCGGGGCGCCGGGCAGCGCGGTGATGACCCGCGGGGCAGTGATGATCACGGCGCCAGCCCCGGGCCGGCCGTCACAGTGCCGGCGGTCACAGTCCCAGCCGTCACCGGGCTGGCCATCAGCGGGCCAGCCATTTACAGGCCGACATGGGCCATGAACGAGGCCGGGTAGCGCTCGCCGGCGATCGCGTCCCGCGGCACCGCCTTGCCCAGCGCGATCAGGTCCTCCGGGGTGAGCACGATGTCCGCCGCGGCCACGTTCTGCTCCAGGTAGGTGCGCCGCTTGGTGCCCGGGATGGCGACGATGTCGTGGCCCTGGGCCAGCACCCACGCGATGGCCAGCTGGGCGGGGGTGACCCCCTTGCCCGCGGCGATCTCGGCGACCCGGGCCGCGACGGCCAGGTTGTGGTCGTAGTTCTCCCCCTGGAACCGCGGGGCGACGTTCCGGAAGTCGCCCTCGCCGAAGCCGCCCGAGGTGCCCAGCGACCCGGTCAGCATCCCGCGGCCCAGCGGGCTGTAGGACACCAGGCCGATACCCAGCTCGCCCAGCACGGGCAGCAGCTCGTCCTCGGGTTCCCGGCTGAACAGCGAGTACTCGTACTGGCCCGCCGCGATCGGGTGCACCGCATGAGCCCGCCGCACCGTGGCCGGCGCGGCCTCCGAGATGCCCAGGTAGCGGACCTTGCCCGCCCGGACCAGCTCGCTCATCGCGCCCCAGGTGTCCTCCACCGGCACGCTGGCGTCCACCCGGTGCTGGTAATACAGGTCGATGTGGTCGGTGCCGAGCCGCTCCAGCGACGCGTCGCACGCCTCGCGCACGTACTCGGGCCGTCCGTTGACCCTGCGGCTGCCGTCCGGCAGCCGCTCGTTACCGAACTTGGTGGCCAGCACCACCTCGTCCCGGCGGCCCTTGATGGCCCCGCCGACCAGGCGCTCGTTGGTGAACGGGCCGTAGGCGTCCGCGGTGTCCAGGAAGGTCACGCCGAGATCCAGGGCCCGGTGGATGGTGGCCACCGACTCCTTGTCATCCGGCGCCCCGTACGACTGGCTCATGCCCATGCAGCCGAGGCCCAGTTCGGCGACCGACAGGCCCTGGCCGAGCGTGCGTTGTCTCATCAGCTCCCACCCGATCGTGGATCCCTGGCGCAGTCAGGGTACTGGGACGGTTTTCGTTGCGGAGAATTTGGGTTTGGGGTTGGGGTTTGCGGTGCTGGAGCGGTCAGGCGCTGGCCTTCCGGCCGCCCTGGCCCGCGCGGCGCTTGGCCGGGGCCGGCCCGCGGTCCCGGCTGGCCGCGTCCAGGCTGGCCTGCAGGGCGTCCAGCAGGCTGGCCGGCTCCGCCTCGGCGGCCGGCTCGGCAGGCTCGGTCACGTCGCGGCCCTCGATCTTGGCCTCGACCAGCTGCTGCAGCGCCTCCCGGTACTCGTCGTGGTACTCGCCCGGGTCGAAGTCCTCGGTCATCGAGTTGACTAGCGAGGTCGCCATCCGCAGTTCCTGGGCGCGGACGTTGACGTCCTCGTCCAGGAACGGGAACTCCGCGGCGCGGATCTCATCGGGCCACAGCATGGTCTCCAGCACCAGCATGCCGTCGTGGCTGCGCAGCGCGGCCAGCGACTCGCGCTGGCGCAGCGCCACCTTGGTCACCGCGACCTTGCCGGTCCGCTCCAGCGCCTCGCGGAGCAGCACGTAGGCCCGGGTCCCGGCCGCCTCGGGCTCCACGTAGTAGCTGCGGTTCCACAGGATCGGGTCCACCTGCTCGGCCGGGCTGAAGTTCAGCACCTCGATGCTGCGGGCGGTGGGCAGCGGCAGGTGCTCCAGATCCTCGTCGGTCAGCACCACCATCTCGCCGTCCGGCAACTCGAAGCCCTTGGCCACATCGGCGTACGGGACCTCCTCGCCGTCTATCGAGCAGACCCGGCGGAAGTGGATGCGGCCGCCGTCCTTGACGTGCACCTGCCGGAACGACACATCCCGTTGCTCAGTGGCGGTGTAGAGCCTGACGGGGATCGTGACGAGGCCGAAAGAGATGGCGCCCTTCCACATGCTGCGCATGCTTGCTCCCTACCCAGATGAGAGGAATGTGCCCCTCTGGGGGGCCTTGCTTTGGGTATGGCTGTCATGATGAACGGACCGCGTACGTCCAGCGAGTCGGGGGAGGATGAGCGTATGCCTGACTTCGACGTCGTCGTGCTCGGCGGGGGGACCTCCGGCAGCCTCATCGCCATCGAGGTGTCGCGCGCCGGCCGGTCCACGGCCTTGGTGGAGGCGGGCCTCGTCGGCGGCGAGGCGCCCTACCTGGCCGATATGGCCTCCAAGTCGCTGCTCCAGTCCGCCCGCCGCGGTGAGACCTGGGAGCACGCGGTCGCCCGCCGGGACGAGGTCGCCGGGCACCTCGACGACGCGGTGGCCGCGGCCGCGCTCGCCGAGGCCGGCGTGACCCTGATCCGCGGCACCGGCCGGATCACCGGGCCGGGCACGGTCGAGGTCGCGCCCCAGCCCGCCCGCGGCAGCCTGAACGGCCTGGTCCCGGCCGCCTGCCTGACCCTGCACTACCAGGACCTGGTCGTGTGCACCGGGAGCGAGCCGGTCGCACCGCCGGTCGAGGGGCTGACCGACGTGCCCGCGTGGACCAGCGCGGAGGCGCTCACCTGCCCGGACCTGCCCCGGCGGCTCGTGGTGCTGGGCGCGGGCCCGGTGGGCTGCGAGCTCGCGCAGATCTACGCGGCGTTCGGTTCGCAGGTCACGCTGGTCGAGTCGGAACCGCACGTGCTGCCCGGCGAGGCGCAGTTCACCGGCGAGATCCTCGGCGACGCGCTCCGGCGGACCGGGGTGGACCTGCGGCTCGGGTCGGCCGTGGTCAAGGCGGAGACCACCGACGCGGGCCTGGCGCTCACGCTGGCCGACGGGACCAGGATCGAGGCCGACCGGGTGCTGCTGGCCAGCGGACGCCGGCCCCGGCTGTCCGGGCTCGGGCTGGAGGAACTCGGCATCTCGGCCGGCCCCGGCGAGATGCTGCCGCTGGACGAGACCTGCCGCGTCGTGCCCAACGCTGCCGTGAAGGCCGTTCCCAGCGTGCCCGCGGGCACGGCGCCCGGCATGCCCAGCGCGGCCGGCGCGCCGGCGGCCGCGAAGAAGACCACGGCGCGGGTCTGGGCCGCGGGTGACGTGACCGCGGTCGCCCCGTACACGCACACCGCGCGGTACCAGGCGCAGATCGTCGCGGCCAACATCCTGGGCGGCCACCGGGCCGCCGACTACCGGGCCATCCCGCGCACCGTGTATACCTCGCCGTCGGTCTACACGGTGGGCATGTCCCCGTCGCTCGCCGCGGCCACCGGGGTGGAGCTGATCACGGCCAGTTACGACCTGGCCGAGACGGCCCGGGCCACCGTGGAAGACGACGACCGCGGCCGGGTCGAGCTGTACGCCGACGCCGGGGCGGGCGACATCCTGGTCGGCGCGGCGGCCATCGGGCCCGACGCCGAGGAATGGATGGGCGAGGTGACGCTGGCCATCCGGGCCCGGATCCCGCTGGCGGTCCTGGCCGACGTGGTGCACGCGTTCCCGACCTACGGCGAGGCGGTGGGGCGGCCGTTGCGGGGCCTGACCCAGCGGCCCGCCGCGCAGGCCAGCGGCAAGCCGGAGACGGGCGCCGAATCCCGGGACGACGCGAGCGCGGGCCCTCGTGCCGGCCACCGGCGGAGACGCGGGGACGGACGCGGGTGCGACGCCGGTGACGGGCCACGGTCCGGGGGCGGCCGCGGACGGGAACGGCGGGCCGGTGACTGGCGGAGGCGCCGGGCCGGCGGCAGGTGCGGGCGCTGGCGCGGCGGGCGGCGGGTGCGGGCGCAGGGGCTGCTGGCGCGGGAACACCGGCCGCCCAGCCGGCCCGGACGCTGCTGGGGCAGGCCCGGGCTGCTTCCCCCGGGGCCGCGACGGGTCCGGGCCCGGGGGCACTACCCTCGAGGAAACCGGCCGGGCCGCCGAACGCAGGGACCGGCCGGGTGACGACCCAACCATCACCCAACACTTGAGGGGCGCGCTGGTGAGTGACATCAGCCCGGAATCCATCGAGGACCCCGAGGTACCGGTCGAGGACGCCATCGAGCAGCACGAACCTCTGCCGGGCGAGGGCGGGGACCAGGACGAGGAACAGGAAGACTTCGAGCTGCCTGACGAGGCGAACCCGGCCGACGTGGCCGAGCAGCACCAGGAACTGCCAGCCCGACGAGGACGAGGACACCTACCGCTGAGCGGCGTGCTCCCGGATCTGGCACATGTGACCCTTAGATGGCACACAGGGTCACCCTCCGTTACCCCCTTCCCTGGGGACTAGCGGTCGTAGGATGGCGTGCATCGGGTGGAATTGCCGCCCGACTGACGCAACGGAGAGTCTCGTGACAGCAACACCGCAGGCCCGTACGGCCAGTACGCGGCTGCCGAGGCAAGCCCGGCGTCGGCAGCTACTGGGTGCTGCCCAGGAAGTCTTCGTCGCGCAGGGCTACCACGCGGCAGCGATGGACGAGATCGCCGAGCGGGCCGGAGTCAGCAAGCCCGTGCTGTACCAGCATTTCCCGGGCAAGCTGGACCTGTACCTGGCGTTGCTGGACGACAGCGTCCAGGCGCTGACCGGCACCATCCGCGACGCGCTCGCCTCCACGACCGACAACAAGCAGCGGGTCAGCGCCACGTTCCAGGCGTTCTTCGACTTCGTGGCCAGCACCGGTGAGGCGTTCCGCCTGGTCTTCGAGTCCGACCTGCGCAACGAGCCCGCCGTGCGGGACCGGCTCGACGCGGCCATGCGCGTGCACGCGGACATGATCAGCGAGTTCATCCGCGAGGACGCGGGGCTGGGCGACGATCAGGCCCACCTGCTCGGCATCGGCCTGGTCGGGATGGCCCAGATCAGCGCGACCTACTGGCTGAGCACCGACCGTGCCATCCCGAAGGACGCCGCCGAGCAGCTCATGGCCCGCCTGGCCTGGCGCGGCATCAGCGGCTGGCCCCGCACCGGCTGAACCGACCGCCCGCTGAACTGACCAACCGCTGAACCGACCGACCGCTGAACGACCGCCCGCGACGGCTCGCCGTCGCTGTCCCCGACCAGTCCGAGCACAGGAGCGCCGTGGAAGTCAAGATCGGGATCCAGAACATCCCGCGTGAACTCGTCGTGGAGACCAACGTCTCGGCCGCGGATCTGGAGCGCGCGCTCACCCAGGCGATGACTTCCGAGGACGGCGGCCTGTTCGTGCTGCCCGACGACAAGGGCGGCAAGTTCCTCGTCCCGGCCAGCAAGATCGCCTATGTCGAGCTGGCCGACGTCGAGACGCGCCGGGTCGGTTTCGCCAGTCACTAGCCTGGCTGGGCAGGCCTGGTTTAGCTGGCCGGCCTGGATCAGCTGGCCGGGCCTGGATCAGCTGGCCTGGACTGGTTCAGGCTGGTCAGCTGGCCAGGCCGAGCGCGGTCATTCGCTGAGCGTGAGCGTCGGTGATCCGGGCGAGCATCCGGCCGATGTCGCCGAGCTGGGCGGGCGGAGCCGCGTCGGTATCCGCGGCGCCGCCCGGGCTACCGTCCAGGTGCGCGGCACTGGCTCCGGTGCTGGCTCCGGCCAGCAGCCCGGCCAGCGACTGCCGGTCCGCGACAACCCGGTACGCCTGGGCCAGCGCCTCCCCGACCAGCCGCCGGGCCCACAGCGCGAGCCGTCCCCCCAGGTGCGGGTCGGCCGCGATGGCCGCGCGGACGCGGGCGATCACGAACTCCGCGTGCCCGGTGTCGGCCAGCACCCGGAGCACGAGTTCCCGGGTCTGCGGATCGACCAGTTCCGCCACCGACCGGTAGAAGTCCGCCGCGATCCCGTCCCCGACGTAGGCCTTGACCAGGCCCTCCAGCCAGTCGGCGGGGGCGGTCCGGTCGTGGAAAGCGTCCAGCGCCGGGGCGAACGGCAGCATCGCCTGGTCCGGCTGGGCGCCCAGCGCCGACAGCCGCTCGCACAGCAGCCGGAAGTGGCCGAACTCCGCGACCGCCATCCCGGCCAGCGCGGCCCGGTCCGCGAGCGAGGGAGCGAGGGCCGCATCCTCGGTCAGCCGGAAATACGCATCGAGTTCCGCGTAAGCCAGCATGCCGAGCAGGTCCACGATCCCGTCGTGCTGGATACGGCCCTGGCGGCCTGGCTCGCTGTCCTGGCCTGGCTCACTGTCCTGGCCTGGGCTCCCTGTGCTGGGCTGGCTCACTACGCTCGGGGCGCTGGCCTGGCTCGCTACGCTCGCTGTGCTCGTCTTGCTCGCTACGCTCGCTGTGCTCGTCTTGCTCGCTACGCTCGCGGGGCGCATCCTCGCGCCGCTGTGCGTCGGTCACCCGCGAAGCGTACAACCGGGCGCCGCGAGTTGGTCCACCCGCAGGCCAGGACACATTGGTACACTGCGAGTCAGAACTTGGAAAGGAATGCGGCAACCCCCTGCCGTGTTCTCCTAGCAGTAAGGCTCGTGGCCGGCCCAGGCGCGCAGGCGCGTCGGCGTTGGCAGGACACGGCGTTGGCAGGACACAACGGCGAGACCGCCGGCGTAGTGCTGGCCGGATGCCTTATTGCACTGACGGGCGCGGCCCGCCGGTGGAGCCGATAGCCAGGTCCGCAGTGGCAAGGACACGCGTATAGGGCGTGCCCAGACAGCGGGCCACTGATGGAAGCTGATTCAACTGACAACCACACTGACATCGTCCGTAGCAGAACCGCCGGCCGAGGATAACCCGGCCGCAGCTTCTCCGGACGTAACGCAAACGTTCCGTGACCTTGGCGTGGATGAGCAGATCTGTGCGGCCCTGGAGGTCGCCGGCATCACCTCGCCCTTCCCCATCCAGAGCCTGGCCCTGCCCATCGGGCTGAGCGGGCACGACATCATCGGCCAGGCCCGTACGGGTACCGGCAAGACGCTCGCGTTCGGCATCCCGCTGCTGCAGCATGTGGCGGAGGCGCCGGCCACCCGGCCTTCGGCACCGGTGTCCCTGGTCGTGGTGCCGACCCGTGAACTCGCCGGCCAGGTCGCCGAGGACCTGCGCGTGGCAGGCAGGCTCGGGGGCGCCCGGGTGGCGACCGTCTACGGCGGCCGCGCCTACGAACCCCAGATCGACGCCCTGCGCAACACCGTGGACATCGTGGTCGGCACCCCTGGCCGGCTGCTCGACCTGGCGGGCCAGCGGCACCTGGACCTCTCCGGGCTGCGCTCTCTCGTCCTGGACGAGGCGGACAAGATGCTGGACCTCGGGTTCCTGCCCGACGTCGAGCGCATCCTCGAGCTCACCCCGCCGGCCCGGCAGACCATGCTGTTCTCGGCCACCATGCCGGGCGACGTCGTCCAGCTGGCCCGGCGGCACCTGCGCCAGCCGCTGCACGTTCGCGCCGAGCATGGCGACGAGCCTGACCTGGTCCCGCTGACCGTGCAGCACGTGTTCCGGGCCCATCAGATGGACAAGATCGAGATGCTGGCCCGCATCCTGCAGGCCAACGGCCGCGGCCTGAGCATGGTGTTCTGCCGGACCAAGCGGTCCGCGGACCAGGTGGCCGAGGCGCTGACCACCCGCGGCTTCGCGGCCGCGGCGGTGCACGGCGACCTGGGCCAGGGCCAGCGGGAACGGGCCATGCGCGCGTTCCGCAACGGCAAGATCGACGTGCTGGTGGCCACCGACGTCGCGTCCCGCGGGCTGGACGTGGACGACGTCACCCACGTGATCAACTACGAGTGCCCGGAAGACGACAAGGCCTACCTGCACCGCACCGGGCGCACCGGCCGGGCGGGCCGGGACGGTATCGCCGTCACGTTCGTGGACTGGCGTGACATGCCGCGCTGGAAGCTCATCAACGAGTCCCTGGGCATGGGCATCCCGGAACCAGTCGAGACCTACTCCACCTCGGCGCATCTGTTCGAGGAGCTGGACATCCCGGCGGGCGTGAAGGGCAGCCTGCCCCGTGCTCAGCGCGGACGGGCCGGCATCGACGCGGAAGAGCTCGAGGACGTGGGCGAGACCGGCAAGGCCCGCTCACCCAAGCGCCCCGCGCGCCGCAGCGACCAGGGCCCCCGCACGGATCAGCCGCGCAAGACCCGCGAGCGCAAGCGCACCCGGGCCGGAGTCACGGTGCGCGGCACCGACGCGGCCCATTCAGGCCAGCCGGGCCAGCCAGCCCCGGCCAAGGCCGAGGGATCCGCGGAGCCCGGCCAGCCCCGCCGCCGCCGTCGCCGGTCGGGTCGCGGCCGCAAGGGCAGCACGGCTAGCTAGGTTCTCGGCCGCACTTCCAGCAATAGTAAAGACTGGGTAAGGGCGTATCCCGAGAATCCGTGGGTAGGCTGGCGGCCTGTGAGCACACCAAAAGCCCTGCAATTGCCCTCCGGGGTGCGGCGGCTGACCATCGAAACCAGCCGCGGCAAGTTCGCGGCGCTCGAAGCGCTCCCACCCAGCGGCGTACGCGAGCGTCAGCCCGCCCTCCTCGTACCGGGATACACCGGGAGCAAAGAGGACTTCCTGCTCATCCTGCAGGCCCTCGCGGCCGCAGGCCGCCAGGTGGTCGCGATCGACATGCGCGGGCAGTTCGAGACCCCCGGCGCGGACGACGCGGCCGCCTACCAGCTGGGCGCGCTGGCCGCCGACGTGGCCCTGGTCGCCGACTGGCTCAGCGAGGGGCACGACAGCACGGCCGGCGCGGCTGGCGGGGGTGGCGGCCGGGGAGTGCACCTGCTCGGCCACTCCCTCGGCGGGCTGGTGACCCGGGAGGTGCTGCTGGCCCAGGCCACGCGGATCAGTTCGCTCACCCTGATGAGCTCCGGCCCGGGGAAGCTGTCCGGCCCGCGGGCCCGGATCCTGCAGGAACTGCTGGCTGAACTGGACGGCTCCGGCCCGGGCGGGCCGGGTCCGGACGGGCTGGACCCAGATGAGCTGGATGCTGATCCGCGGAGCCCCCGAGCGGCTGGCCGCGGAGATCGAGCGGATCTGGCGGACCCGGATGCAGCCCGAAGCCGTGGCCGGCGGCGTGCCCGAGCCGATCATCGACTTCCTCGGCACCCGGCTGCTGAGCAGCTCCCCCACCGGACTGGTCGCGATGGCCGAGACCCTGCTCACCTGCCCGGACCGGACCCGGGCCCTGGCCCAGCTGGACGCGGTCCCGCTGATGGTCCTCTACGGCGAGAACGACGACGCGTGGGACCCTGCCGCCCAGGAGGACATGGCCGCCCGGCTGCGCGCCCAGCGGATCTGCATCCCGGCCGCCGCGCACTCCCCCGCGGTAGAAGCCCCGGAGACCACGGCGAGCACCCTGACCAGCTTCTGGAACGCCACCGAGTGCCGCCGGGCCCGCCCGTCACCGACGGGCTGACCCCGCCAGCCCAGGTCAGTTCCCGGAAAGCTCCTCCAGGCCGTCCCAGGGACGGCGGGCGGAGGTGGCGGCGGACCCTTCCGGGCACACCGCGCGGAAGTCGCACCAGCCGCAGCCCGGGCCCGGGCTGGGCGGGAACACCTCGTCCAGGCCGCCGGGCGGCAGCCCGTCACGGTAACGCTGGTCCGCGTCCGCGCACTCGGCGGCGATGTCCTCGGCCCGGCCCACATGCCGGTCCAGCGTGGCCGGGGTGTGCTCCCAGGCGTGCACCGACGCGGTGGGCAGGTGATGCAGCTCCACCCGGTGGCAGGTCCGCCGCAGCACCCGCGCCGCGGCAACCGCGTACAGCGCCAGCGGCAGCGAGGACCGGGCGTCGTCGGTGCTCAGCGGGCGGCGGCCGGTCTTGTAGTCCACCACGACCAGCTCCCGGCCGCCGTCCGCGGACGGCCGGTCGTCCAGCCGGTCGATCCGGCCGGAGAACGTGATCCGGTCGGTCCGGGCGCCCACCGTCCGTTCCACCCCGGCCGGCTCGTCGGCCGGGTCCAGTCCCGCGACGTAGTTCTCGACCAGGCCGCGGGCCCGGTCCCGCGCGGCGGCGGCCTGTGCGTCGCTGGCGAAACCCTCGTTGATCCAGCCCCGGTCCAGTAACCCGGCGGCGGCGGGCACGGTCCGCTGCGCCTGCGGCAGCCGCCACCATCCGGCCAGCGCATTGTGCACGCTGGCGCCGAGGCTGTTGTGCGCCCAGGGCGGCCCCTTGCGCGGGGCAGGCCGGTCCAGGTAGCTCATCCGGTACAGCCGCCGGCAGCTCAGCCAGGTACTCAGCCGGGTCGGGGTGCACGCGTACAGGCGGCTGGGCATCCCGTCCAGCCCGAGCTGCTCTTCGCGGCGCATCCGGTCAGCCCGGGTCCGCGGGCAGGTGGACCGGGCCCGCGGTGACCCACGAGTCGAACTGCTTCTGGACCACCGACACGGTGATCTCCTCGCCGTGCCCCGGCAGGACCCGGGTCGGACCGGGCAGGGTCAGCAGGTGCTCCCCGATGGCGCTGAGCTGCGCGGGGAAGTCGGGGTACTCGTGATGGTGCGGAACCGGGCCGCTGGCCATCACGACGTCGCCGGCGAACACCGCCTCGAGTTCCTCGCTGTAGAAGCAGACCGAGCCCGGGCTGTGCCCCGGGGCGTGGATCACTTCCAGCGAGACGTCGGCGACCTCGAAGATCCCCCCGTCCTCCATCTCGATATCCGGGTCGCCGTCCCGGTGCGCCTCCCGCCACAGCAGCCGGTCCCGTGGATGCAGCGCCACCGGCGCCTCGTCACGCGCCGCCACCCCGGGGGCCGCCGCGACATGGGTGGCATGGCCGTGAGTGCAGATGACGGCCAGGATCTCCCGGTCGCCGACGGCGGCCAGCACCGCCTTGTCGTCGCGGCCCGGGTCGACCACGATGACCTCCTCATCGTCGCCCACGATCCAGGCGTTAGCCTCGGGGGCATCAGCGTCCCCCGGTGACGCCACCCGCTCTATCCGCGCCTCCATGGCCGGCCTTCCTTCCTCATCCTTGTTTCACGAACGCCCGGACCGCCTCCGCCACCAGCTGGACCGCGATCGCGGACAGCAGCAGGCCCGAGATCCGGGTGAGCAGCTCCACGCCGCTGTCCCGCAGGACGCGCTTGACCAGCCCGCAGAACCGCATGGCGAGCCAGAGCACCACGATCACGGAGCACAGCGCGAGCCCGAAAGCGGCCACCTGTGCCCCATTATGGATCCGCTGGACGAACAGCATGCTCGCAACGATCGCGCCCGGGCCGGCCAGCAGCGGGGTGCCCAGCGGGACGAACGCCACGTTGATCCGCTCGCGCTCCGCCTCGGTGGGCTCACTCGCCTTACCGGTCAGCAGCTCGAGGGCCACGAGCAGGAGCAGCAGGCCGCCGGCTCCCTGCAGGGCCGGCAGCTCCACGCCCAGGTAGGTCAGGACCTCCCGGCCGAACAGGGCGAAAGCCAGGATCACGCCGAACGCGACCAGCGCGGCCTGCCAGGCCAGGCGGTGCCGCTCCCGGGGCTCCCGGCCCGCGGTCAGCGCGATGAACACCGGGACGGTGCCCGCCGGGTCGGTGATGACCAGCAGGGTGACGAAGACTTCCCAGAAGAACTTCATGGCGCGCCTGGGACCTGCGGATCAGTGTCACACCCCACCGACTGGAGGCACATCCGGGCACGTCCCTCGTCTCCGACCCGCCTGACGAACTGGTCCGCACCCTTCCCCCGCGATCAGCAGGGTCAGGCCCCGGGTGCGCGTAAATCCCGGGCACGGTGCTCAACAGTGTCCCCGAGCCGCGCGGCCACGGCCACGATATCGGCGCCAGCGCTCAGCCAGGCGGGCACCGCCGCAGGCCTGGCGGCTCCGCAGCTATCCAGGTCCCATCGTGAGACCGCCCCGGGGGGTCACTCGTCCTGCACTCGAGATATATCTTGCTTCACGTGCAGACGCGATGTATCTTGAAATTCACCGTAACTCCGGGCGAGGCATAGAGGGGCGAGGCGGACCATGTTTGAGCGGTTTACCGACCGGGCGCGGCGGGCGATGGCCCTGGCTCAGGAAGAAGCCCAGCGCCATCACAGCGGCGTCGGCACCGAGCACCTCCTGCTCGGCCTCATCCAGGAGGGTGAGGGTGTCGCGGCGAAGGCGCTCGAGGCCCTGGGAATCAGCCTGGAAAGCGTCAGCCAGCAGATCCAGGAGATCATCGGCCCCGCCAAGCCGCCGCCATCCCGGCACAGCCGGTTTTCGCCGCGGGCCAGGCAGGTGCTGAAGCTGTCGCTGCGCGAGGCCCTGCAGCTAGGCCACCACTACATCGGGACCGAGCACCTCCTCCTGGGGCTGATGCGCGAGGGTGAGGGCGTCGCCGCGCAGGTGCTGGACAAGCTCGGCGCGGACCTGAGCGGGGTCCGTCAGCAGGTCATCCAGGTGCTGCAGGGCTATCAGGGCCAGGAAGAGCCGGAGGCCGGCCGAACCGCGCCACGCCCGGGCGGAGCCCGCCCGGGCCAGCCCGGGATGCTGGCCGAGATCCTCCGCGGGGTCGACTCCATCGACTCGCGGCTGTCGGCCATGGAGCAGAGCGTGGGTGCCGGGCCGGAGGTGAGCGACCTCGACGAGCAGATCGCGCAGGCCCGCCGGGACAAGGAATCTGCCGCCAGCGCCGAAGACTACGAACGCGCCGCACAGCTGCGGGACAGGGAAAGGCAATTGCTCGCCGAGAAGTCCGCACGCCAGGCCGAATGGGCCGCGGCGCATCTGGACCTTTCATCCCTGGCCGAGGGGCTCCACCGGGTGGGCGACGAAGTCAGGCAGCTTCGAGAGCTGCTCCGCCGGGGAGGCGCCGATCGGCAGGACGGCGCCGCGTAAGCACCTATGCCGCGACCGCACCGGACCAGGCCCCAGGCGCCGGGGCCCTTGAGCCCCGGCGAGCCAGGCGGCCGGCCTCATCACTGGCAAGCGCAGCGCTGACACGTCGCCACGGTCCGGACAGCGGACACTGGCTCAGTCCGGTAAGAGGATTTACATCCGGGCGCCGGGCGCGACGGTTTGGTCATACTTTTACGACGAATTCACGCCCATTTTCCTTGACCATTGGATCTATCCGGCCAGATTCTTAGGTTTTAGGCGAAGGCGCCGCCCCGGACCCCGGCGGTATCCGAACTACTGGTCCGGGGGGCCCATGAAGCGCGCAACACTCCGTACCGCCAACGGCACGCCGCCACCCGACCGTGCGATTCCCACCACCGCACCGGGCGGCCCGCATGACTCCCGTGACCCGTGGCTGCGGCCGGGTAGTCCAGGTTTCCGTGCCTCCGCGCAGGCTGGCCAGCCTGGTCACGGCGGCACCGCCGTGCTGCGCAGCCAGCCGGTCCTGATGGTGGACGGCCGGGTGGAAGGCGGGCACACGGGCGCGTTCGAGCTCATCTGCTGTGAGTGCGGCGACAACCCGTACCTGGACTACTCCCAGATCTCGCCTCGCCTGCAGCAGATACGCGGCCCGTACACGATCGCCGAGGGCCTGGCCGCCTACGAGCAGCACCTCGGACTGAGCACCTGTGACTGTCCCAGGTGAGTGCCGGCAGGCGGTTACGTTGCCCAGCCCGTTATCGTTCGCCCTGTGAGTGTCACGGTCGTTGGCCTGGGCGCGTGGTCAGAACTGGCGGGTAAAGACCAGCAGGGTATGCGCATTGACGTGCACGAGTTTGCGGTCCTGGATGACGGCCGCCGTCTTGCGTTGCACCAGGAGCGTGGCTTCAGCACCAGCGCGACGCGTATGACTGCCGATCACGCTGAGCGCAGTGTGCTGACGACAGTGCTACCGGACGACGCTGAGGTCACTGGTGAGGATCACCCGTGGGAGTGGCTTGCTTCGCTGATCCGCAGCCATGGCGTGCCGGTAACGCCAGAGCAGCTCAAAACAGTGCCTTACGTGGTTGAACTCGGCCCACGTCTGTCAGCAGTGCTCGAACCGGAGGACCGGCAGGAACACTAGCGGGCCTCCGTCAGTCGGCGCGAACGCGGGCGAGCAGCGCTATCAGGTCCTTGACCTGGATTCGCTCGAGCGAACGGACGGACTCCTTGATCTGGTTCGCCAGGTCGCTGTCGATCCGGCCGGCCACGAGTTGGTCGAACTTGCCGACGACATCGGCCCAGGTGTACGGGTTCGAGGGCATCCCGGGATAGTCCCGCACCTCGTGGCTGAACGTGGTGCCGTCGATCAGGCGCACGGTGATCTTGGCCGGCATCTGCTGCGGGTAGACGTCGGTGTAGGCCGCGCTGGGCCGGGCGGACACCTTGGTCATCAGCGACTGGACGTCCGGCCTGGTGATGCGGTCTGCGGCGAACTGGGCCGGCATGACGTTGCCGTCCAGGAGTGCCACAGCGAGCAGGTAGCGCAGATCGTGGTCGGCCTGCTCCTTGGTGCGCACGCTGGTCTCGGTGCCGTACTGCCCGCCGCCGGTGAAGTCGTAGGTGATCTGTGGCACCTCAGCCTCGATCGAGGCGATCGTGCCCGGGTCGAATCCGGCTGCTACATCCAGCCGCGGCCGGCTCGCGGCGGCGAGCTGGATCATGCACTCGACCGCCGACTGGGTGTGAATCTGGGCGTTGTACTTCTTGATCGTGCTGGTGGTGACGCCCTCGTAGCCCTCGTGATCCCAGTCAACGTGCAGCCGCATGTGCAACAGGTTGTCCAGCCCGAACGGTCCCTCGACCACGCGAAGCGGCCCCTGCACCCCGCGGCGGGCCAGGAACAGCGCGTTCATCGCCCCCAGCGCCGACTGCGCCGACGCGAGCCCCTTCCACTGCGACAGCGGCTTGGCCCGAATGACCGCGAACGAGGCGTCGCTGGATGCGGCCATCGCGATCGCGTTGGCGATCTGCGGCTCGGTCATGCCCAGCAGCCGCCCGGCCGCGGCGTTGTGGGAGAAGGCGAGCTGCGCGGTGTGATCGAAGCCGCGGGTCATGAAGTTGCCGTGGTCCACCAGCCGCGACTGGACCGTATAGCCGATCGCCACCCCGAGCATGAGGTCCTGGCCGCTGCCCCCGGCGAGCTCGGCGGCGGTGAGGGCGACGCCGAAGTTGTCGGCGGTATGGCAGGTCTCCGTCGGTGCGAGGAAATTGTCCATGAAGTCCACGTAGCGGACCAGCACCGTGTGCCAGAACGCGGCATAGACCGGGTTGGCCTGGCCGCCGCCGATCAGCGTGGTGCCGTGACCGCCGCCGAACTCCTTGACCTGGTCACGGCACGCGTTGACCGGGCCGTCGCCCAGGGCTGCGATGCAGCAGGCGAGCGAGTCGAGGATATGGATCGGCAACTGCCTGCGCGAGTCGGCGGACAGGTCGCCGAACCTCGCCCTGGCCGCATAGCTCGCGAGCGCCTCGACCTGCGTCTGGTGACCGGCTGCGGTCACGCGCTGCCGGGCCGCTGTCGCGCGGCCGGGCTGTTCCGGCGTCGAGGTCATGAGGGACCTCCGGTCAGGCGGAAGGCCAGGGGACGAGCGCGAGGACGCGTTCCATTGTCCAACTTAGTCGCGCAGGCCGCACCAGCCCACTTGGCTGACGTGAACCGATAGAGCACCACAGCTGAACCTATGTGGGTGGCTAAAACTGGGCCTTGAGTTCGTCGATCTCACGCACCCGCACCTGAAGCTGGGCATACGCCGGATGCTCACGGATGCGGCCCAGGGCCCAGCGCATGACCTCGGCGCGGCTGGTCGCCACGCCGGCCGTGATGAGGGTGTCCACAACCGCCAGATCCGCTGGCCCCAGCCGGGTCATCACCGAGGTGAGTTCGTCCGGCGCTGGCCGTCTCCACACCACCGACGGCGATCCTTATCTTCGGGCCATGAGGCTGGGCTGACCGCGCTGGGCCGCCGGGGATGAACTCAACCCATCCAACCGTGGCGGGCAGCAGGTTGAGCACCGCCCGCATCTCGGCGGTGTAGGCCTCCTCGAACGCCTGCACGATCTCAAGATCAGCCTGGCCGGTCTCCGGCCGGCCTGCCCGGTCAATGAAGATCCGCAGCGCCGTTTTCCCCGGCTCGATCCCCGCATCATCGCCGTACTCCAGCGCCCGGATCCCCTCGATGGTGCCGTCGGGGAGAACTGACCTCACCTGCTGCTCGATGCGATCAGTTGCCGCCTTCTCCATGGCGACCTCCCCTTGGGTACTGCATGTGTTACGCGTGTATCGAGTGTAAGAAACCTTACTACAGCAACACTGGCCAGGTCTACTGCAGGCTTGACCAGAACGAGCAGCAAGTCAAGGCCCGAAGCGGGCATGCCCAGCCCGGCGAAGGGCGCGCGCCTGGCTGGTTCAGGCCTGGCACACGGCTGGGCCGGGTGCCGTTCTGGCGGCACCGCGGCAGGACGCGACCACCGCCAGCGGCCACAGCGACTGCCCGGCCCCGAAGGCGCGCTCGGCCAGGCCGGCCTGCCCGCTCCCGGTGATCAGCTCCGCGGCGAACCAGGCCAGCAGGGCCAGCAGTACCACCACCGCACCGGCGGATACCGCCGGCCGCAGGCCCCACGGCACCGAAGGCCCACGCCGCCATGCTCCGGCCGGCCACGCCACCAGCGCGGCGCACCCGATGATGGCCCAGATCATGTGCGGCAGCGGGAAGTTGGTCCCGGGCTGCTCCGGGCTCGCCGCGACCAGCAGGCCCGCCACCGCCCCGGTCATCAGGATCAGCCGCCCCGGCGCTCTGGCCGGCCGGAGCGCGAGCCCGGTGACGAAATCGCAGGCGCCCACCACCAGGAAAGCCAGCGTCATCACCCACCGGTCGACGGCGCCCGGCGCGGCCAGCGCGCTGACCGTCTGGGCAACAGGGTCAAACGAGTGCTGGAGCCCGGCGGCCACCGTCCACCCGCTGACCATCAGCACCGGGGCCGCGGCCGACGAGACCACGCCCCACCATGGCACAACCCGCACAACCACCACCGTAATAGCCGCGTGCGGCGGAGCCCAGCAGCCGGCCGGGGTTACCAGCCACCCGGCGCCGTCCACCGGTCACATCCGCCGGGTGCCAGGTGTCAAGGTGATGACGCCCCGGGCCGGCGTGACCGATGGCCGGCCCCTGAAGCCGTAGACCCGGAACTCGCCGGCCGAGCCGGCGAGGAAACTGGAGGTAGATCACCAATGCAGACCAGGATCACTAACCCGGCGGTGAGCGTGGCCGGCGCCATGGAGGCCCTGCAGGCCCTGGGAGACGCCGTCGGCAAGACCGGGGTCCCGGACTCCACACTCCATCTCGCTGGCATGCGCGCCAGCCAGATCAACGGCTGCGGGGTGTGCCTCGATGGCGCCTGGCGTTTCCAGAGAGCAGCCGGGGAGACGGACGAGCGCCTCTTCGCGCTGGCCGGCTGGCGGGAAGCGCCCTACTACACCGACGCCGAGCGGGCTGCGCTGGCCCTCGCCGAGGCCATCACCCGGCTCGCCGACCGGCCCGACCCGGTCCCCGACGAGATCTGGGCCGAGGCCGCCCGCCACTTCGACGAGCGGGCCCTGGCCGGCCTGGTACTCTCCGTCGCCAACCAGAACCTCTGGAACCGGCTGAACGTCGCGACCGGCCAGGTGGCCGGCGAGTGGAAGCCCGACGTGTCCGGCGAGTGGAAGCCCGACGCGACCGCTTAGCCGCCGCCCTGGCCGCCAGCCCCGGCGGTGGCGGCCAGGGCCATCAGCTGCTCGAACGCGGCCGGGCTGGTCGTCTCGGCGCCGAGCCGGTGCCCGGTGAGGTCGCCGTGATCATCACTGCCCCCGGTGGTCAGCAGGCCCAGGCTGGCCGCGAGAACCCGGAGCCGGGCCCGTTCCGCCTCGTCGTGATCGGGATGGTCAACTTCCAGGCCGGCCAGGCCCGCGCCGGCCAGGGCGGCGATGGCCTCGTCGGGGATCCGCCAGCCGCGGGAGATCGCCCCCGGGTGGGCCAGTACCGCCGCCCCGCCGCTCGCCCGGACGAGCGCGACCGCCCGGGCCGGATCCAGCGCGTACCGGCTCACGTAGGCCCGGCCGCCCGGGCCGATCCAGTCCGGGCCGAACGCCTCGCGTGGCGTGGCGATCGCGCCGGCCTCGACCATGGCCCGGGCGATATGCGGGCGGCCCACGCTCCCCCCGGCCGCGAGCGCCGCCACCTGCTCCCAGGTGACGCCGACCCCGAGGTCCCGGAGCCGCTCCACCATGGCCTGGCCGCGGCGGACCCGGTCGTCGCGGATCGCCTGGCACTCGGCCGCCAGCTCCGGGCTGGCCCCGGACGGGAGATAGCTGAGCAGGTGCACGCTGTGGGAATCGAGCCGGGCGGACAGCTCCATGCCGGTGACCAGGGTCAGGCCGTCCGGCAGAGCCTGGCGGGCCTCGTCCTGCCCGGCCAGCGTGTCGTGGTCGGTCAGGGCGATCACATCGAGGCCCGCGGCCCGGGCCCGGCGCATCACCTCGGCGGGCGGGTCGGTGCCGTCCGACGCGGTGGAGTGGGAGTGAAGGTCTATGCGCACGACGGCTCATCGTACGGGGCGGCCAGCACCGTCGCAGGGGCTCCGCGGGGTCAGTTTGAGAGCTGATCCTTTGAATTTCCGGCTGGCGGGCTTCAGCCGGGCAGCCGCGGTGAGAGCGCGCCGAACGGGACATCCATCTCCTGCCCGGGGTCACGCAGATCGCGCAGGGGCAGGGGTTCCAGCATCAGGGTGCCGGCCGTGTCCGGCCACAGGATGATCCACAGCCAGCTGGCCAGCACCTCCCCGGCGAACACGGCCGCCCCGGGCGATTCCACGCTCCACAGCGGGAACTCGTGGTGACCGAACTGGACCAGCGCATACGGCGTCCCCGCCGCGAACCCCTCACCCGGGTCCGGGCCGGCCAGCCCGGCCAGCCCCGCCCCCAGGCCCAGGCCCGGCTCCTCGGAAACGATCAGCATCTCCCCCAGGCCGCCGACCGGGTTGGGCCCGGACAGGGCGACCACGCAGCCCACGGGTCCCGCTGCGGTCGTCACCCGCGCCGGTGAACCCGGTGACCAGCCAGCCCAGCGGTATCGGCCACGGCAGCCAGACCGGCACCGCGGCCGTCTTGCGCAGGGCGTGCAGCCCCTCGGCGGAGGGGACGTGGGCGGGCCGCGAGCGGCTGGACCGCACCGTGCCGGGCGCACAGCCAGGCGCTGTGCCACGCGCTCGGCTCGCTGAGCTCGCCCTGGCAGCGCGGGCAGATCAGAGCCTTCGTCATGAGTAATGACGTTGATCTCCAGCGCCGCCCACGTCAAGCACCGGGTGGGCCCAATCATCGCGGGCCCGGGGCTGCGCCAGTTGAGACCGCCGCCCGGGGCCGCGATACTGGCCGCGTGCCAGCGCCGCGGGTGCCCTGCGTGGGGGCGATCGTCAAGGACCAGGCCGGACGGCTCCTGCTCATCCAGCGCGGACACGAGCCCGAGACCGGCCGGTGGTCTCTGCCCGGCGGCCGGATCGAGCCCGGGGAAAGCGACACGCAGGCCGTCGTCCGGGAGACCCGGGAGGAAACCGGGCTCCAGGTCACCTGCGGTGCGCTCGTCGGGTCGGTAGAGCGGCCGGGCCCGCGCGGCGCAGTGCTGGATATCCGGGACTACTCAGCCACGGTCACCGGGGGCACGCTGACCGCAGGCGACGACGCCGCCGACGCGCGCTGGGTGAGCCCGGCCGACCTGGCGGGCCTACCCCTGACCAGCGGCCTGGCCGAGACGCTCACCGCCTGGGGGGTCCTGGGCTGACGCGGCGCCGGCTGCGGTCCCGGCCGAGCCGGGATCGAAAGACTTGGTGCGGGGCAGCCCGGCCGCGCGGCCCTTGGCCGCGGTGACCAGGGCCAGCTTGCGGGACGCCTCGTCGATCATCTCATCGCCGAGCATCACCGCGCCGGTCTGGCGGACGCCGGTGGCGTGCGCGTACGCATCGAGGATGAGCTCGGCCCGGTCATAGGCGTCCTGGTCCGGCGCGAAGACCTCGTTGACCGGCTCCACCTGGGCGGGGTGCAGCACCCACTTGCCGTCGTAACCGAGGGCCGCGGCGCTGGCCGCGTCCTGGCGGAGCCCGTCGAGGTCGCGGATGGCCAGGTAGGGGCCGTCGATGGCGGCGATGCCGCGGCTGCGCGCGGCGACCAGGATCCGCATCCGCGGATAGTGGTACGCGTCACCGCGGGTGTACCCGTCCGGCTGGGCCCCGACCTGGAGTGACCGCATGCCGATGCTGGCCATGAAGTCCGCCGGGCCGAACACCAGGGCCTCCAGCCGGCCGGACGCGGCGGCGATCGCGTCCACCTCCGCCAGGCCGCGTGCGTCCTCGATCTGGGCTTCGATGCCGATCCGGCCCCGCTCCAGCCCGGTGGCCTGCTCCACCTGGGACAGCAGCAGGTCCAGCCAGGTGACCTGGGCCGGCTCGCTCGCCTTGGGCAGGATGATCACGTCGAGGTTCGGGCCCGCCCCCTCGACCACCTCGATCACGTCGCGGTAGGCCCACGGGGTGGTGGCGTCGTTGATCCGGACCGCGCGGATCTTTCCTTCCCACCCGCCGCCGTTCAGCGCCGCCACCACGGCCGCCCGCGCCGCCGGTTTCGCGCCCGGCGCGACCGCATCCTCCAGGTCGAGGAAGACCTCGTCCACCGGCAGGCCGCGGGCCTTCTCCAGGAACCGGGGGCTGCTGCCGGGCACGGCCAGGCAGGTCCGCCGGGGGCGGTACGGCGACGCCATTCGTTCACGGCCTCCTTGGGAGACATGGCACGCTGGCTGCGTGAGCGATACCCAGCCGGAAACCGGCCGGAAGCAGGCCGGACCCGGCCGGTTCGCCCTCATCGCGGAGGCTACCAAGCGGGCCGGGCTGATCTGGATCACGGTCCCGGGCCCGGGCGGCGCTGGCGACGGGCGGCCGCGGCCGGTATGGCACATCTGGCGCGACGCCGCGTACGTGCTGACCGGGCCCGGCGAGCAGGACGTCCCCGGGCTCGGCGACGCCGGCCAGGTCACCGTGGCGGTCCCCAGCAAGGACACCGGAGGCCTGCTGCTGCGCTGGACGGCCCGCGTCACCCGGGTGGAGCCCGGTTCGGCGGAGTGGTCGGGGATCATCGGCGCGTTGCTGGCGGGGCGGCTGAACGAGCCGGCCAGCCCCGGCGAATCCCCCGCCGAGCGCTGGGCGCGGACCGGGCAGGTTTACCGCCTCACCCCGGGTGAGAATCCAGATGTGGAACGCGCGGGCGCTTAGCCGCCGCGGGTACCCGATCTCCGACACGCTCACCTCGCCCGGCTCACCCCTCGGACCCGCGGACCCCGCGGGCCCCGCGGACCCGCGGGCCCTGGCGTGACCAGGCTCCAGGCGCCAGTCAGCGGCGGGCCCGTTCGAAGCTGGGTGCGACGCTCCGTAGCATGAGGGCATGGTCATGCCGCCCGCTGTTTCCTCGCCCCCCTCCGCCGAGCAGGTCACCCAGGCCCTGGCGGGAGTCAACGATCCCGAGATCCACCGTCCCATCACCGAGCTCGGGATGGTCAAGAACGTCGCGGTGGACGAGCGCGGGGTAGTGCGGGTGGATGTCTATCTCACGGTGTCCGGCTGCCCGCTGCGCGACACCATCACCAGGGACGTGACCGCGGCGGTCAGCAAGCTCCCGGGCGTGGCCGAGGTCCGGGTCGACCTGGACGTGATGAGCGAGGCGCAGCGCAAGGAGCTGCAGGCCAAGCTGCGCGGCGGGCGCCCGGAGAAGGAAATCCCCTTCGCCCAGCCGACGTCGCTGACCAGGGTGTTCGCCATCGCCAGCGGCAAGGGCGGGGTGGGCAAGTCCTCGGTGACGGTGAACCTGGCCGCCGCGCTGGCCGCGGCCGGGCAGAAGGTGGGCGTGCTGGACGCCGACATCTACGGGCACTCCGTGCCCCGGATGCTGGGCGTGACCGAGCCCCCCACCCAGGTCGAGCAGATGATCATGCCGCCGACGGCGTATGGCATCAGGGTGATCTCCATCGGGATGTTCACCACGGGCAACGCGCCAGTGGTCTGGCGCGGCCCGATGCTGCACCGCGCGGTGCAGCAGTTCCTCGCCGACGTGTACTGGGGCGACCTCGACGTGCTGCTGATGGACCTGCCGCCGGGCACCGGCGACGTGGCCATTTCCGTGGCCCAGCTGGTCCCGGGCGCGGAACTTATCGTGGTCACCACCCCCCAGCTGGCCTCCTCGGAGGTGGCGGAGCGGGCGGGCGCGATCTCGGTGCAGACCCACCAGCGGATCACCGGCGTGATCGAGAACATGTCGTCACTGGCGTGCCCGCACTGCGGCGAGCCGGTCCCGGTGTTCGGCTCGGGCGGCGGCCAGGCGGTCGCCGACGCGCTGACCCGGGTGACCGGGGCACCGGTGCCGCTGCTCGGCGAGGTGCCCATCGACGTCCGGCTGCGGGAAGGCGGCGACCGCGGTGTGCCGCTGGTGCTGTCCGACCCGGAGTCCGCTGCCGCGCAGCAGCTGACCGGCATCGCGAACGGGATGGCGAACCGCTCTCGCGGGCTGGCGGGCCGGCGGCTGGGACTGACCCCCGCCTGAACTCCCCGCGGCTGAATTCACCGCAGCTGAACTCACCGCGGCTGAGCACGGGGCCTTAGGTAGCCCCGAGGGCTCAGGTGGCCTCGGAGTCGAAGGGCGGGGTTTCCTCGCGGGCCAGCGTGGCCGTGGCCGTCTGGCCGGCCAGGTACTCGCCCTCAGATTCGGCCGCGCCGGCCATGCCGTCGTCGCCGTTCAGGTCGTCGAGCAGGTGCTTGCGGACGAAGTTAGCTGGATGCAGGTCCCGCACATCGAAATCGGCGAACTCGGGCCCGAGGCCCTCGCGCAGATCCTTGGTCGCCCCGTCCGCCAGCTTGCGCAGCTCGCGCAGGGTCTGGCCGGCCTGGTGGGCCATCTTCGGCAGCTGGTCCGGCCCGAAGACCACGAGCGCGATCACCGCAAGAACCAGGATCTTGCCTATGGACAGGTCGAAAAACACGTCAGCTCTCCAGACGGGGCGCCGCCGCAGCACACGCGGTCTTTCTCACACTGTAGACCGTCATCCTGCGTAGCGCCTCCCCGGAGCACGGGGATCGTTCCTGCGGAGCACGGGGATCGTTGCTGCGGAGCAGGGGCCGCATTCCGGAAGCCGGCCCCGGGACCCCGGCGGCTGGCTCACCGGAACGGGTTGAGCCAGGAGATCAGGCGGTGCAGGCCGCGGCCCATCCGGCCGACGAATCCTGGCCGGCCGTTGTGCGGCAGCACGCCCACCACCTGGTCCAGGGTCTGGTCAGGCGCGTCAGCGATCAGGGTGTAGACGAAGCCGCGGGCGGACCAGGCCACGCTGCGCTGATCGGGCCCGGCCACGTAGACGCGATCACCACGCACGGCCATCTGCGACCAGCCGCTGAGCTGCGCGGGCAGGTGGCCGCGCTGCACGAACAGCGAGATCACGGACAGGCCGTCCGAGTAGGCCAGGTCGACGACCGCGCCAGCCGGGCCGCCGGTCTCGGTCGCCCGGACCAGGCTGAGCTGCCCCGGCAGGTACCCGGGAAGCGGCCAGCCCGCGGCCCGCAGCCGGGTCAGCTGCGCGGTGGCCAGCGACTTGCCCCCGGCCACGGCCGCGGCGCGCGGCGCCGCCGCCGCTGCAGCCGAGGATGAAGCGAGCTTCAGGCTCACGAACACGTCCTCGCTGACCATCTGGTCGCTGCCGTCGTAGGTCTCCCGGCGCAGCGGCAGCTTGGTCGCGGTGTCCAGCCAGAACCTCGCGGCCAGCCGGCCGTCCCGGTGCCGCAGCACGAGTTCCTCGGCGGGGCGGCCCGCCACCTGCCCGCGGCCGGCCAGCGACACCAGGTAGTTCTCGCCCAGCAGCGCCACCATCTGCGAGGTCATCGTCATGATGCCCTCGGGATTCCCCGGGCCGGCATCGTCGTCGCCGTCGCCGTCCGGGTCGGCGGTGGCCGCCCGGTGCGGCGGGAAGGCCACGGCGGGCAGGGCGGCTGCCTGGATCAGGGTCTGGTGGTCACGCTGATGCCACACGTTCGCCACGGAGGTCCAGCTGCCGTCCGGGCCCAGCCAGGCCGTCAGCTGGACACCCTGGTAGGACACCCGCTGGCACGCGGTGGCCGCCTCGCTGAGCAACTGCAGGCCGGCGCCGGCCGTGGCCGGGTGGCCTGCGGACCGGGGCCCACCGTCAGCGGACCCGGACCCGGACCCGGACGCCCGGGCAGCGGAGGACTGGCGCAGGCCGCTGTGGCTGGCCAGGGGCATCAGCTCCCCGCCGTGGGCGGCCATATCCCGCCAGATCACCGTGACGCCGGTGGCGATGAGGCCGAGGACCACCACGGCGGTGGCGAGACGCATGGGCAGCGGCTCGTGCTCGGGACCGGCCCCGTCATACGTGGGCGTAGTGCGCGAGAACATCCGTCAGCTCACGGCCCCGGGCTCGCGGTCACCGTCACCAGGGCCCGCGGCGCCGGCGGGCCGGCCCCGAGGAGGGCCTGCGGCAGGCTCCGGCGCATCATCCCGCTGGCGGACTGGCCACTGGCTGACTGCCCGCTGGCTGACTGGCCGCTGGCTGACTGGCGGCGGCCCGGCTGGGCATTGCGCGACTCATGGCTGGCCGGGCGCTGCTCCGCCCGGGCCGGCGAGCCCACGGCGGCCGCTGCGGCCGGCCCGCTGGGCGACGCGCTCGCCGCGGCCCGGCTGGGCCCGGCCGCCGGGACCGCGGCCGCGGAGCCGCCGGCCGTCCCGCTGGCCGGCGTCACCGGCAGGTCACCGGTGACGATGGCGTGCTGGACGAGGAACGTATCGACCGCGGGGGTGACCTTCGGGCCGGGGGCCTGCGGCTCGCCGCCGGCGAAGAAGGCGGCCGCGCCGAGGCCGGCCACCGTGGACGCCAGGATGCCGGCCGTCAGCATCCGGGCCGCGGGGAACGCGCCCCGGGGCCGCCACGGCGGGCGGGCGGTCCACGGGCGGCCGTCCGGCGGCATGGCCATGGCCATCAGCCGGCCGGTCAGCGCGGCATCCACCATGGCCTCGCCCAGGGAGTGCATCCGGTGCTTCAGCGCGCGCAGGGCCACCGCCTCCTGGCGGCATTCGTCGCAGCCCGCGATATGCGTCAGGACCCGGTCCCGCTCCGTGTCACTGAGCTCCCCGTCGATCAGGGCGGAGATGCGCTGCCCGAGATGACTCATAGATCACCACCGGCCAGCGGTACGGCCGCGGCCTCCTCCGCGGCGACCGCCGTGGACGAGACGGGTGCCGCGGACGCCACGACCTTCGGCGCGATCGTGGTGCGGCGCGGGCGGCGGTGGTCGAGCGCGGTCCGGAGCTGGGCCCGGCCCCGGTGAATCCGGCTGCGCACGGTGCCCAGCTTCACCCCCAGCGTGTCCGCGATCTCCTCGTAGGACAGGCCCTCGATGTCGCAGAGGACGACGGCGGCCCGGTACTCGGGCGCCAGCGCCTTGAGCGCGGCCTGGATGTCGCCGTCCAGGTGCCGCTCGTCAAACGCCTGGGCAGGCGTGGGCTCGTCACCGCGCAGCCGCTGCGCCGTGTCGTCACCCAGCCCCTCGAACCTGATGCGCTGCCGGCGCCGGGCCATGTCCAGGAACAGGTTGGTGGTGATCCGGTGCAGCCACCCCTCGAAGGTGCCCGGCGTGTAGCTGGACAGCGAGCGGAACACGCGGACGAAGACCTCCTGGGTGAGGTCTTCGGCGTCGTGGCTGTTGCCGGTCAGCCGGTAGGCCAGCCGGTAGACCCGCGCGGAGTGCTCACGCACGATCTCTTCCCAGGTCGGGGGCGTCCAGCTGGATGCCGCGTCGGGCGTGGTCCCGGGCATGTCCACGATCTCGCCGTCCCGCCGTGTGCCATCTGCCTCTACCACCATGGTGCCCGGGCATCCCCTTCCCGCACCACAACTGCTCGGATTCTGCTTTACGCCGCGGCTGGCATCCCGCCGGCCGGCCCGGTCGGGCCGTCCGGCGCGCTTCGATCAGCGCTGCTGCGCGGTTACTCCCTCGCGTCAACACATAACGCCGGAACAGGCCTCGCTGGTTCCCGGGTCACGGCGCGTAACGATAGGCTGCCGGACTGGGATAAGCATGCACCGGAAGGCACACATTGTGAGCGCAGAGGCCAACCTTGCCTATGTCGAGGGCTTCCTCACCGAGGACGAGCCGCTGCTGGCCGCGCGCCGCGAGGCAGCCGAGATCGGCGGGGCACCGCCGATCGGGCCGGGCGGCGGCGCGGCGCTGCGCTTCATCGCGGCGGCGATCAACGCCAGATCAGTGGTCGAGATAGGCACCGGCTGCGGCACGTCGGGTATCTGGCTGCTCCGGGGCATGCGCCCGGACGCCGTCCTGACCAGCGTGGATGCCGAGCCTGAGCATCAGCGGCTGGCCCGCAAGGCGTTCACCGAAGCGGGATTCCCGTCGAACCGCTACCGGCTGATCAGCGGGAAGGCCCTGGACGTGCTGCCCCGGCTCACCGACGGCGCGTACGACCTGGTGTTCTGCGACGCCGACAAGCAGGAGTACCCGGACTACCTGGTCGCCGCGCTGCGGCTGCTGCGCCCGGGCGGGGTGGTGGCGTTCGACAACGCGCTGGCCGGCGGCCGGGTCGCCGACCCCAGCCGGGACGACCCCAGCACCACCGCCATCCGGGGCCTCAATGACCAGGTGCGGCAGGACGAGCGGCTGGTGCCCGTGCTGTTCCCGGTCGGCGACGGGCTGCTGACCGCGGTCAAACGCGGGTAGCCCGCCAGCCGGGCGTCACCGTCACAGCGGCTTCTTTCCCGATTACGGTCCGACCGGCGAACCCGCCAGCCAGCGGAGCAGCAGCCGGGTGCCGAACCCGGTAGCGCCCTTGGTGTTCTCCCCGTCGTCGGCGGCGGCCCGGGCCGCCCCCGCGATGTCCAGGTGGGCCCAGGCGCGCCCGCCGGTGAATTCGCGCAGGAACAGCGCGGCGTCGATGGATCCGGCCCGTCCGCCTGTCCGGGCCACGTTGGCCAGGTCCGCCACGGGGGACTCCAGGGCATCGGTGTAGTCCTCGGCGAGCGGCATCCGCCACAGCCGCTCCCCGCTGGCCGCCCCCGCGTCCAGCAGCCCCGCGGCCAGCTCATCGTCGGTGGCGTACAGGGCCGCGAGAGAGCTGCCCAGGGCCACCCGCACCGCGCCGGTCAGCGTGGCCAGGTCGACCATCAGGTCCGGGGCCAGCACGTCGTCCGCGTAGGCCAGCGCGTCGGCGAGGACCAGCCGGCCCTCCGCGTCCGTGTTGAGCACCTCGACGGTCTTGCCGCCGTAGTGCCGAAGGACGTCGCCCACCCGCATCGCGGTCCCGGACGGCATGTTCTCCGCCGCCGGCACCAGCCCGGTCACCCTGGCCCGGACCCCGAGCCGGCCCAGGGCGGACATCGCCCCGATCACCGCGGCGCCCGCCGCCATGTCGGTCTTCATGGTCTTCATGCCGTCGGTGGGCTTCAGCGACAGGCCACCGCTGTCGAACGTGATGCCCTTGCCGATCAGCACCACATGCCGGTCAGCCTGCGCGGGCTGGTAGCTGAGCTGGATCAGCCGGGGCGGGTGGGCTGACCCGGACCCCACGCCCAGCAGCCCGCCGAAGCCGCCGGCCGCCAGTTCGGGCTCCCGCCAGATGCGGGCGGACAGGCCGTATTCGGCGGCGACCGTGGCCGCCTCGTCGGCAAGCCATTCCGGTGTCTTGATCATCGACGGCGTGTTCGCGAGATCACGGGCCAGGGCCACGGCACCGGCGACGGTGCCGGCCCGCTCGACCAGGGCCGCCCGGCTGGCCGGGCCGGCCAGCAGCAGCCGGATCTCCGCGGGATCCCCGGAGTCCCCGCGATCCCCGCCCGGCGAGGCCGCGGACTTCATCGTGAACTGGTAGGAGCCGAGCAGGAGCCCCTCTGTGAAGGCCTCCACGGCTTCGTCGGGCTCGTCGAGGACCGCGGTGGTCAGTGCGGTCCGCCCGGCCGGGACGCGCCGCGCCAGGGCCGCCCCGGCCCGGCGCAGGGCTCCCGGTGAGGCATCACCCACGCCCAGGAACAGCACCGTGCTGGCTTCCGCGCCGAGCCGGATCACCGTCTGGGTGCTTTCCCCCGCCCGGCCGGTCAGTTCCGCGCTGGCGACGACCTGGGCCGCACTGACCCCCAGGTACCCGTCCAGGCTGGACGCGCCCGCGCCAGGCACCGGGCCCGGCGACGTGTCCTCCGGGGTGCGCACGGGAACGGCGATCAGGGCCGGCGGGGCCGCAGTACCCTGGGCTGCCTCGGCCAGGTAGTGAGCCAGCGGTTCCAGGCCAGCCGCTGGCGCGACCGTAACCCTCGCCTTGACCGGCAAGGCTCAGCCGGTGACGGACTTGAGCGCGTCCGAGAGCCGGGCAGCCTCATCCGCGGACAATTCGACCACCAGCCGCCCGCCTCCCTCGAGAGGCACGCGCATCACGATGCCGCGACCCTCCTTGGTGACCTCGAGCGGACCGTCACCCGTCCGCGGCTTCATCGCCGCCATTCCGCATCCCCTTCCTGCTCGGGGCCGTATGAGACCTCGCGGAGGCCTGCCCGCGCCGGAATCCCGGCGCCTGCGGCGGGTCCGGCCACCCACAGCCGTGTTGATCAGTACCTCTATTATCCAGAGTTCCGGCCTACAGTGGTAACGATCAGCACTCCCTTCCGCCCGCCGCCGTCGGTAACTGGGGTCTCAGAAGTCACTGGGGCACCGCGTGCGGCCTGTCCCGAGGAGGAGTCCGGTGACCGACAGCGTCCGCTGGGACCTCGATGGAGCGGTAGCCACGATCACGCTCAACCGGCCTCAGGCCCGCAACGCGCTGACCGCGGAGCTGAAGACTGAGCTGCTCAGGGCGTTGCGGCAGGCTGGGTCGAGCCCGGAGGTCCGTGCGGTGCTGATCACCGGGGCCGGGCAGGCCTTCTGCGCCGGGCAGGACCTCCGTGAGCACGCTGAGCTTCTGGAGGCGGCCGGTTCGCTCGATGGCTCCGCGCCCGCCGCCGGGGACACGCCCGCCGGCGTGTCCTCAGCTGGTGCACGGCCCGCCGGCCCGCCGCGCCGCCGGAGCCCCGCCCGCCGGAGCCCCGCCAGCCGGGGCCCCGGCCGCGCAGGCTCCCCAGGGCGGCGCGTCCGCGGTAGGCCCGGCCCCCGCCGGCGGGCAGCTGGCCGCCGGGAATCCCCTGGCCGCCGGGAATCCCCTGGCCGCCGGGCGCCCGGCCGGGCCACCGGCCGCCCTGGATACGGTGCGCGAGCACTACAACCCGCTCGTGATGGCCATCAGGTCCATGCCCAAGCCGGTCATCGCGGCCGTGAACGGGGTCGCCGCGGGTGCCGGGGCGGGGCTGGCCTTTGCCTGCGACATCCGGATCGCAGCCCGGGGAGCCAGCTTCCTGATGGCGTTCGCCCGGGTCGGCCTGGCCGCCGACACGGGCGTGTCCTGGACGCTGCCCCGGCTGGCCGGGACGGGCCGGGCCGCCGAGCTGCTGATGCTCGCCGAACCCATCCGCGCGCCGCTCGCGCTCGAGCTCGGCCTGGTCAGCCAGGTGGTGGAGGACGAGGACCTGCCGGTGACCGCGGGCGCGCTCGCCGCCCGGCTGGCCGCGGGCCCGACCGCCGCGTACGCAGGCATCAAGGAACAGCTCAACTACGCGGCGGAGCACGGCCTGGCCGAGGCCCTGGAGAAGGAAGCCGAGGTCCAGGGCGCCCTGGGCCGCACCGCGGATCACCAGGCGGCCACGCTCGCCTTCACCCGGAAGCAGGAGCCGCGCTTCCTGGGCCGGTGACGGGAACGGGTTACCGGGCCTGCCCGGCCGCGTCGGCGCTGGCCAGTTCCTCGTGGGCGCCGACAATCTGCTCGGCCGCATCGACGAGGTCGGAGAACGCCCGCCACTCTCGGTGACCGGTACACGGTGGTCCAGGACACCACCCGGCTGCGGCACCACACGGTCAGGCCGCGCCGGATGGACAGCACCGACATGCCGGAGGCCGGGGCGTCGGCCCGGACGATGTGCCCGATCCCGCGCTCGGAGAGCATGCGCTCCAGGATGCCGGCGGCCTGCACGGAACCAGGCTGGGGAGGGCGGAACCGGTCCAGGGCACTGCTGGCGGGGACGGGCAGGGCGAACCAGACCGCCTTGCCGGACACCTTCCAGCCGCCCAGCCGGGCCCGGGTCAGATGGTGACCCCAGCGGCCCTGGGACAGCCCGTCGACGACGTGCAGCCCGCGCCCGCTCACGGCGTCCACGGGCACCGGCACGGACGGGTCGGGGTGCGCGTCGTCTTTCCAGCGCGGCAGGGCATCGAAGACCTTGCAGACCAGCTCCTGCTCGCCCCCGACCCGGCGCAGGTAGAGCCAGATTTCCGGGGCGCCCGCCACCGGGCGGCCGCTGACCCCGAACTGGATTCCCGTCTGCGCGTGCATGCTGTTGGCGGCCAGTTCGCTGGCCATGGTGGCGCCGTCGTAGATCAGCTCGGAGGACAGCCCGACCCCGGCCGCGGCGGCCCGGAAGAGGCGGCGGGCCACGGAGGAGCAGGTAGCGTCCAGCGGAAGCGGGGAGGCGGAGCAGGCACCCGCCGACACGGTCACGGCCGGCGCAGGCACCGCCGCAGTAACGTGCGGCGTGTCCGCGGCAAGGGACCCTAACATGATCTTCAGCCTTCCCAGCCCGCAATCTGTGAAACACACATTACGAGTCATGTGCCCCGCTGCGCAACGACATCGAAGTTTGCCAGGTGACGTTGACCGAGTCTTTACCCAACCGCCGCCGGGAGGCCGTCCCCATGGTAACGCTACGTAAGGTGACACTGCTGTTGCTTTGAGGTAACGAGCAGGGGGACCGGTACTGCCTGTCCAGTGACTCTGGCAGTACAGTCGAGCGCGCGGCGACTGCCGGTCTGGAGCCGCCCCGGCCTCGAGACAGGCCTGCACAATAAGAATCCCCCGGGCCGCCACCCGGGGGATTCTTTACTGCCTGGCCGGTTCAGCTAGCCGGTCCTGTCTGCCGGACCGGCACGGGGCCTGACGGCGAATCATCGTTCGAGGTCGAACCGGCCCGCCTTGGTGTCGGACAGGAACTCGGCGAACGCCGCCCGGCTGACGACGTGCGCGCCGTCGCCAGGCCGGGTGCTGTCCCGGACCGCGACGACATCGGCGAAGTTGGCGGCGACTTCCACGCAACCACCGTTAGAGGTACTGCTGAGGCGCGCTTTGCGCCACTGTGCTCGAGACAGGTCAGTCATTTCTACTCCAGTTGTTGAGCGAGGTGTTCCAGGTAAAGCACGGTAGCCCCAGGCTCCTGGGCCGAATCACGAATCCGGCCGAAGGCCTGGAAATACAGGCTTACCTCTTCTGGTCTGCTTACCTCCTGGATGGCTGTGTCCGTTTCGGTGAATACGAGAGGATCGTCCCCGGGGAGATCAAAAATGTTGATCGAGGATGACACTCCCGGGCTGGGGCCGTCCGCGAAGCGCTGGATGCGCAATTCCACGTTGGGCCGGCGGCTCATCTCGATCAGGTGCTCGATCTGCTCGCGCCGCTCATCCCGGCTGCCCCAGTGGTACATGAGCGACGCCTCGGTGATCACGGCGACCAGGCGGGGAGCGGCCGCCGCGCCGTTGCTGCGGTCGAGGATCTCCTGCCGGCGCTGCCGGGTCTCCATCGCCTTCCGGCGCCACGCGGGCGGCCGCGGGCCGGCCCGCATGAAGGCCTCCGCGTAGTCCTGGGTCTGCAGCAGGCCGGGCACCACGAGCGGCATGCAGACCTGGATCCGCTCCGCGTCGTTCTCGAACCCGGGAAACTCGTTCTCGAAGATGTCGGTGTAGTCGCGCCACCACGGCCGGGCCCGCGCGCGGATGGCCAGCTCCTCCAGCTCCTCCGCGGCGGCGGAATCCACGCCGTAGATCCGCAGCAGGTCCCGGATGTCGCTCATCTCAGGGCGCTTCCACTGGTTGGCCTCGAACCGGCCCACCTTGCCGCGCCCCCAGTTGAGGATGTCGCAGACGTGGTTGGCGGTGTGACCGCTTTCAGTCCGCAACTCCGCCAGACGGCGGGACAGCCGGCGCTTGGCTACGGTCGCACCGTAGGCATCGTCAGCCATCGGGATCTCCTCCTGGGCAGGATGATGCGTGAAGCATAGCGCTACCTAACTTGTGAATCGCAGATTATTAGATACTCTCATGGGACTCCCAGGTTACGTCCAGATTGCCGTGCTAGGAAAAGCCGCGCTACGGCCGCGCTACGCGCGCGACACGGCCTGATCTCCGGTCCGGCACCTTCTGCGCCCGGGTCAGGCTGTCCCGCCGCCGGGCCCCCGGGTCAGCTGGTGCCGTCGCCGGCCGGCGGGGCCCACGTGCCGTCGTCGAACTCGCCGCCGCGGGCGCCGTCCAGGAAGCACTCCCACTCGTGCCGGTCGTAGACGAGGATCCGGCCTTGCGGGTCCCCGGCCACGCGCATCAGCACCCAGTCGGCTGCCCCGTCCGCGCCGGGCACGAAGGCGACCTCGAGCGACCCCTCGCCGTCCCCTGACCGCCGCCACTGCTGGGCGTCCACCTCGATGCCCAGGTCCTCCACGGTGGGCTTGCCGGTCATAGCACCCCCTCCTCGGGTCAGGGCCGCCGGGCCACCCCGGCGTAGCCCCAGCGTGAGCCGTCGCTGTCCGCGAGCCGCGGGTCTTCGGCCCCCCACTCGCCGAAGAAGACCAGCCGCGGCGGCTCGCCCGGCCAGGGCGGGACGAGGTCCAGCCCGGTGAAGAACCGCTCTACCTCCGCCCTGGGCCGCAGGTAGATGTTCTCGGTGGCCTGCTGGTAGACCGACAGCCCGGTCTGGACCCCCCGGTCGGGCACGTTGTCCGCGGTGACGTGGGACAGCGCGAGGTAGCTGCCCGGCGCCAGGGCCTCGGTGTACCGGGTCACCAATCCCCAGGGATCGTCGCTGTCGGCCACGAAATGCAGCACCGCGCTCATCAGCAGCCCGACCGGCTGCGTGAAGTCGATCAGTTCCCGCAGCTGCCGGTTGCCCAGCACCTGGCCGGGATCGCGCAGGTCGGCGTAGACGAACGTGGTCAGGCGGCTGTCGGTCAGCAGCTCCCCGGCGTAGGCGCGGACCATCGGGTCGTTGTCCACGTACACCACCCGGGCGTCGGCCGCGATCTCCCGCACCACCTGGTGGGTGTTGCCCTGGGTCGGCAGCCCGGACCCGAGGTCGAGGAACTGGCTGATCCCGCGCTCCGCCGCCAGCCACTTCGCGGCCCGCTGGTGAAACCCGCGGTTGGCCCAGGCCATGTCGGAGATCTCGGGCAGGTCCGCCCGGAGCCGCTCCGCCGCCTGCTGGTCCGCCGGGTAGTTGATCGTGCCGCCCAGGTAGTAGTCATAGAGCCGGGCGGGGCTGGGCACCGCGGGGTCCACGCCGGGGGGAACAGGCGGTGGATCCTCGCCCGACGGGACCGGCCGCCACGGGTCACGCGCCCTGGTCATGACACCTCCTGCACTGTCCGCTCACAGTGTGACACGCTCCGTACGCTTAACATGCCGGAAAGCGCCGGGAAGCTCAGCTACCCGTCCCGGGATATTTCAGTGTCCAGCCCCCGGTAAGCACCCCGCCGGACGCAATCACGCAGATGATCATCGACCACGCCGCAGGCCTGGAAGGCGGCGTAGACCGTGACCGGGCCGGTAAAGGAGAACCCGCGGCCGCGCAGGTCCCGGGCCAGCGCCTTGGACGCCGGCGTCCAGGCGGGTATCTCAGCCATGGTGACCGGGCCGGCGGACGGCGCGCTGGCCGGATCTTCCGCATAGCTCCAGAACAGTGCGGCCAGGCCACCCGGGACGGCCAGGGCGGCCCGGGCGTTGCCGATGGCCGCCCCGATCTTGGCCCGGTTCCTGATGATGCCGGCGTCCCCGAGCAGCCTGGTCACGTCGTCCGGGCCGAATCCCGCCACGACGGCCGGATCGAAGCCCCCGAACGCGGCCCGGAAGTTATCGCGCTTGCGCAGGATGGTGAGCCAGGACAGGCCGGACTGGAAGGCCTCCAGGCACAGCCGCTCGAAGATCCCCCGGTCATCGCGGACCGGGCGGCCCCACTCCCGGTCGTGGTACGGGAGCTGTTCCGGGGCGGACATGGCCCACGGGCAGCGCAGCTGGCCGTCCGGGCCGGGCTCCGCCCGGCGGCCGGGCTCTGCCGGGCGGCCGGGCTCTGCCGGGCGGCCGGGCTCAGTCATCGCGGCCGGCGGCGCGATTCCTCGGACACCGGGCTCGACGACCCTGTACCCGCCGGTCCCTCCAGGTCCGCTGGCCCCGTGACTCCCGGTCCCCTGACGCCCGGCACCGTGACTCCTGGCCCCGTTCCCCCCGGCACCGTGACTCCGGGCACGGTCATCCCCGGCACCGTCATCCCCGGCGCCCTCTCTCCCGGCACCGTGTCTCCCGGCACAATGTCTCCCAGCACCGGGCCGGCCCATCATCGGCCGGCCCCGCGTCCGCCGGGCGGGCGTCCGCCGGCCAGGCCCCTGCTCCGGGATCAGGCGTGCCGAACCCCGTGGCCCGGCGCGGTCCCCCATCCAGGCTGGCTGAGTCGGTCCGGGCTTTCGAGCGGGCCAGCAGGGTCGCCGTGATGGCCGGATGGCTGCCGGTGGCCGCCCGCAGCTCGGCAAGCTGCTGGCGGAGCACCGCGATCTCCACATCGCGCTCGGTGATGACCTGCGCGATCCGGCTCAGCGCCTCATCGGTGGCCTGCACGTTGTAGCCCCAGAGCGCGGACGGCGGCCGCAGCATCGTCACGTCGGCGGCGGTCATCACGTCGTCCAGGCGGGGCGGGAGGGAGTCCGTGGCGAACTCCGCCATCTCGCCCCCGCGGCCCATGGCCACGCTCACCACGCCGACGAGAATGACCACCCCGGCCAGTAGCAGCAGAATTGGCACAATAAGAATCGTCCCACGCCTGGCGCCCGCAAACATCCCGGAGGAGCCGGCCGGCCCAGTTTTTTGTCCCTGACCACCGCTTTCAGTCCCCGCCGACCGCCTCGGCCTCGGGGTCAGGCCCCCGGGCCAGCCCGGTGTCGGCGCCGTTGCGCTGCGCGTGAGCCTCCTGGATGAGGCGGATCACCTCGTCCGGATCATCCTCGACCGTGACCAGTTCCTCGTCCCCGGCCGCGATGTTGCCACTGGCCAGCACCGTCTCCTGGATCCAGGACAGCAGGCCGGACCAGTACCAGCTGCCCACCAGCACGATCGGGAACCTCGTTATTTTCCCGGTTTGCACCAGCGTGAGCGCTTCGAACAGCTCATCCAGCGTGCCGAAGCCGCCGGGCAGGACCACGAACGCCTGCGAATACTTGATGAATACCGTCTTGCGGACGAAGAAGTAGCGGAACTCCAGCCCGATCTCGACGTAATCGTTCAGGCCCATCTCCATGGGCAGCTCGATGCCCAGCCCCACGGAGATCCCGCCCACGCTGGTGGCGCCCTTGTTGGCCGCCTCCATGACCCCGGGACCGCCCCCGGTGATGACGGCGTACCCGGCCTCGGCCAGCCCGGCCCCGATGTGCTCGGCCAGCTCGTACTCGCGGCTGCCCGGCCGGGTCCGCGCCGAGCCGAAGACGGTGACTGCGGGGCCGAGCTCAGCGAGCAGGCCGAAGCCCTCCACGAACTCGGCCTGGATCCGCATCACCCGCCACGGGTCGGTATGCACCCAGTCGCTGGGCCCGCGCTTGTCGAGCAGCCGCTGGTCAGTAGTGGTCTTGGGGATGAAGTCGCCGCGCAGCATGGCAGGACCCTGACGGCGGATCCGGCGACGTGACTCAGATTGCACCCTTCGATCCTGCCACGGGAGATGACCTGGTCAGCGGACCCGCCTCGGTTACGGAGCCGCCACGCCCCCCGGTGGCCGCCGCCACGCCTCCCCGTCATGAGCCAGGCACCGCTGCGACACCACGCCGTCACCCGCCGGCATGGTGAGGGTCAAGGGTTCGTGCGGAGCCCAGGCCATGCGGCGGTCTGGGTCACTCCGGTCAGACTGCCCCGGTAGCTTCGGCATGTGCCAAACAGCCGGCCGCGCCCCTCCCGCCCGCGGCGCCAGAGAGCCCGGCGCCGCGCGGTGATCGGGACCAGCGTGCTCGCTGTGCTCGCGGTGGGCGTCTACCTGGTGGTGCGCAGCCTCGCGCCGGTCATCGGGCCGGTGCTGATCGGGTCGGGATGCTCGGCGGCCGCCCAGCACCAGTCGGTGTTGCTCGATACGCAGCAGGCCAGCATCGCGGCCACGATCGCTGGCGTGGCGCACCAGCAGTCGATGCCGAGGGCCGCGGTCACCATTGCCTACGCGACGGCGATGCAGGAATCCAAGCTGCACGACCTGACCTACGGCGACCAGGACTCGGTCGGCGTGTTCCAGCAGCGGCCGTCGCAGGGCTGGGGGCCGGCCCGGAAGCTCGAGAACCCGATCTACGCCACGACCAAGTTCTTCCGCGCCCTGAAGGCCATCCACGGCTACCAGACGATGCCCGTGTACCAGGCGGCCCAGGCCGTGCAGCACAGCGCGGACGGGTCCGCGTACATCCAGTACGAGCGGATGGCGGCGGAGATGACCGGCGCCTTCACCGGCCAGCGCGGGCACGCCGTCTACTGCTGGTCCCTCGCGGCCAGCCCGCGGCACCCCGCCGTGGGCCCCCTCACCGAGGGCCTGAACAGCACCTTCGGGCCGGCCACCGCGGACCTGGCCCGGACCGGGCCGGCCCACACCATGCTGGTCCCCATCGGGCATACCAAGCTCGGCTGGGAAGTGGCATCCTGGCTGGTGACCCACTCCACCAAGTACGGCATCCACCAGGTGCGGTTCGGCGGCTACCAGTGGCGGGCCGCCGCGGGCAGCAAGGGCTGGATACGGGACGCGGGCGCACCGCCAGCGGGCACCATCCAGCTGAGCTGATAGCCTGCGGCCGGCTGGTGAAACTCGCGGCCCCGGGCGCGGCTGCGGCCGCCTTCGCGACATACTTGCCCAGGGCCGGGATACTGGGAGGCCCCAGACCCACCGGGATAATGCCGGAAGAGGAGTTCCGACGTGACGTACATCATTGCGCAGCCCTGTGTCGACGTCCTCGACAGGTCCTGCATCGAGGAATGCCCCGTCGATTGCATCTACGAGGGCGAGCGCATGCTCTACATACACCCTGACGAGTGCGTGGACTGTGGCGCGTGCGAGCCGGTCTGCCCGGTCGAGGCCATCTTCTACGAGGATGACGTGCCCGACCAGTGGAAGGACTTCTACAAGGCGAACGTGGAGTTCTTCAGCGACCTCGGCTCACCCGGCGGTGCGTCCAAGACCGGGAAGATCAACAAGGATCACCCCATCGTGGCGGCGCTGCCCCCGCAGGGAGAAGAGAGCTGACCCTCGCCGCACGCCTGCCCCGGTTCCCCTGGGATCTGCTCGCTCCGTACGGCCAGAAAGCCCGGGCCCACCCGGACGGGATCGTGGACCTGTCGGTAGGCACCCCCGTGGACCCGGTCCCGGAGGTCGTCCAGGATGCCCTCCGCGCCGCGGCCGATGCCCCGGGGTACCCGGCCACCCACGGCACCCGCGCGCTGCGTGAGGCGGCGGCCGGGTGGCTGGCCCGCCGCCACGGGGTGACGGTCGATCCGGACGCGGTGCTGCCGCTGCTCGGCACCAAGGAGTTCATCGCGTCGCTGCCGGCCGTGCTCGGCTGCGGGCCGGGGGACGTGGTCGTCTACCCGGAGCTGGCCTACCCGACCTACGACATCGGCGCGCGGCTGGCGGGCGCGCGGGGGCTGGCCTCGGACGGCCTCACCGCCCTGGGCCCTGAAGGTGCCCGGCTGGTCTGGGTCAACTCGCCCGCCAACCCGACCGGGCGCGTGCTGCCCGGGGAACACCTGGCCAAGATGGTGCGCTGGGCGCGCGAGCGCGGCGCGGTCCTGGCCTCCGATGAGTGCTACATCGGCCTCGGCTGGACGGCGGAGCCAGTGTCAGTGCTGCACCCCCGGGTGTGCGGCGGGTCGTTCGATGGCCTGCTCGCGGTGCACTCGGTGTCCAAGCGGTCCAACCTGGCCGGCTACCGGGCAGGCTTTGTCACCGGGGACCCTGCGCTCGTCGCGCAGCTGCTGGAGATCCGCAAACACGCCGGGATGATGATGCCCACCCCGATCCAGGTAGCCATGACCGCGGCGCTCGCCGACGACGCGCACGCGGAGCGGCAGCGCGAGGTGTACGCGGCCCGGCGCGACCAGCTGCAGCCGGCCCTGGAGAAGTCCGGCTGGACGATCACCCACTCCGAGGCGGGCCTGTACCTGTGGGCCTCGCGGCCCGGGCACGACTGCTGGTCGTCGGTGGACCTGCTCGCCGGGGCGGGCATCCTCGTGGCGCCCGGTGAGTTCTACGGCCCGGCCGGCGCGCAGCACATCCGGGTGGCCCTCACCGCCACCGACGAGCGGGTGGCTGCCGCCGCCCGCCGCCTGGCCACCCTCGCCTGACCAACGCCCCCGCGCCTCGCGCCTCGCACCGGCCCGCTCGCAGGGCCCTCTCCAGCCCGACCGCGCCTGGCACCATCTGCCCCCAGCCAGGCCGCGCGCCCGGCCCACGTGTCCAGCGGCCAGCCCGCCTGCGCAGCGGCCCTCGCGCCCAACCCACGTGCCCGGCACCACCCGCCGACCCTCTCCCAGCCAGGCCGCGCGTCCCTGGACCTGTCGTACCCGCCTGGCATGGTTGCCGGCATCAGGAAAGGAGGGGACCATGACAGTCGTGACCAGTCCCAGCGATGTCGCCCACCCCTTCACGGTCGCCGACCTGGAGGGGATGCCGGATGACGGTCGCCGGTACGAACTTATCGACGGGGAGCTCCTGGTGAGCCCGGCCCCAGGCTGGGCGCACCAGGCGGTGGTGCTCGCACTGTCCATACTGCTGGATCAAGCCTGTCCCGCTGAGCTCCGAGTCCTGGCCGCCCCGTTCGCGGTGCGCCCGGACAAGTTCAACGAGGTTCAGCCCGACGTCCTGGTGGCCCGGTATACCGACCTCACCGAGGACGACCTGCCCCGGGCCCCGCTGCTGGCCGTCGAGGTGATCTCGCCCACCAGCCGCCTCCGCGATGCCCACCTGAAGAAGGCGGTCTACGCCCGGCTCGGCTCCCCCTCGTTCTGGCTGGTTGACCCAGCCCGGGACAAGCCGTCGCTGACGGTGTTCGAGCTGGCCGACGGCGCCTACCGGGAGGTCGCCTGCGTGGCGGGCGATAAGGCGTGGACCGCCACGCAGCCGTTCCCGGTCCGGGTCGTCCCGGCCGACCTGGTCCGCCGACTGCATCCTTAGGCTGGCCGGGCTTCGGCCCGCGACCCCTGCCGGCCTTGGCTTGGCTCCGTCGGCCTTGGCTCGGACCCCGCCGACCCTGGCCCGCGCCCCGCGCTGGTTGCAGCCCGGGGCACCACTGGGCCAGGCACCGCCCAGGACCCCTCAATAGGCTGTCAGGTGTGCTCCGCCTCTATGACACCCGGACCCGGCAGGTCGAGACGATCGAGCCCGCCCGCCGCGGCCGGCTCAGCGTCTACAGCTGCGGCCCGACGGTGTACCGCCCGGCCCACGTCGGGAACCTGCGGTCCTACCTGCTGGCCGACCTGATCCGCCGCACCGCCGGGCGGCACCGGCTGCTGGTCACCAGCTGCCAGAACATCACCGACGTGGGGCACCTGGTCGATGACACCGAGATCGATCCCGACGGCGAGGACAAGGTCGTGGTCCAGGCCCACGCCGAGGGGAAGAGCCCGCTCGACCTCGCCCGGTACTACGAGAAAGCGTTCCACGCCGACTGCGCCGCGCTGAACATCCACCCGGCCGACTTCTACCCGCGGGCCTCGGAGTCGATCGGCATGATGATCGACCTCATCGCCCGGCTGATCGAGACGGGTTACGCCTATCCGGTCCCCAGCGGTTCGGTGTATTTCGACGTCCGGTCCTTCCCCAGCTACGGCGAGCTGTCCGGCAACCGGCTAGCCGACCTGCGACCCGGCTACCGCAGCGCGGCCCGTAGTGGCCAGTCCAGTACTGGCCAGCCTGCCTGCTGGCCAGCAGAGCGTGGACCCCGAGAAGCGCTTCCACGCGGACTGGGCCCTGTGGAAGCCCGCGCGAGCGGGGCGGGAACTGACCTACGACTCCCCCTGGGGCACCGGCTTCCCGGGCTGGCATGTCGAGTGCTCGGCCATGTCGCTGCACTATCTGGGCGAGACCATCGACGTGCACACCGGCGGGATCGACCTGCGCTTCCCGCACCACGAGGACGAGCGGGCCCAGTCCGACTCGCTGACCGGCCACGAAGTGATCCAGCACTGGGTGCACGGCGAGCACCTGCTGTTCGAGGGGCGCAAGATGGCCAAGTCGACCGGCAACGTGGTCGTGCTGGCCGACCTCCCGGCCCGTGGCCTGGACCCCCTGGCGCTCCGGCTCGCGTTCCTGGACCACCGCTACCGGCAGCAGCTCAACCTGACCTGGGCGGTGCTGCAGGCCGCGGACCGGACCCTGCGGCGGTGGCGGGAACGGGTGGCGGAGTGGGCCACCTCGCCAAGCAAGGCGATGTCCGCGGAGTACGTCAGCGACTTCTACGCGGCCTTCGATAATGACCTGGACACCCCGGCGGCCCTGCGCGTCCTGCGCGCCCTGGAGAAGGACAGCGAGATCCCGCCCGGGGCGAAGTTCGAGACGTTCGCCCACGCAGACCACCTGCTCGGGCTGGACCTGGCGCGGGACATCGGCCGGGCGCCGGCGCCGAGGCCGCTCCCGGACGGAGCGGCGGAGCTGCTGGAGGTGAGGGCCGCTGCCCGGGCGGCAGCCGACTGGGCTGCCTCGGACCGGCTCCGCGACGAGCTCGGGACGCTCGGCGTGACGGTTACCGACACGCCGCAGGGCCAGGCCTGGACCGTCCGGGCCCCGCTCACCCCGGAACGCTGACCCGGCTCACTCCGGGCGGCTGACCCCGGCCACCACCCGCTCACCCGAGGCCGTGCTGACACACCTGACCCCGGCCACCGCCCGCGGCCAGGCTGACCTCGGTAAACGTGCATCAGGGCCGGCCCTTCCGTATCGCCCGGGCTACGCGAATGTTACAGCGATGTTTCCTAGCGCCCGTTGACGCCAACACGCAACGATTCATCCGCCATATCCCAGACTTCGCAACGAATTCGCGCCTGCACGCAGTTCATGCGCATATCTGCGTCTCGCTGCAGACCATACGCTGAGGGTGCTGACCCATGGGTGATCCATGGCACCGAGTAGGGAGGCCCGATGACCCAGACGTACCCTGCCCCCCCGGCCGATGCCCTGACCGCCGATGCCCTGACGTCCACTTCCCTGGCGTTCAGTGCTGTGCCGTCCAGGCTGCCCCGGCCCCGGGCCTACCTGATGTGCCCGCCGGACCATTTCGCGGTGCAGTACTCCATCAACCCCTGGATGGCCTCCGGGGAACCGGTGGACACCGCCCGGGCCATGCTCCAGTGGCAGCTGCTGCGCGATACCTACCGCTCGCTCGGCCACTCGGTCGAGCTCATCGACGCCCGCCCCGGCCTGCCGGACATGGTCTTCGCGGCCAACGGTGCCACCGTCATCGACGGCACCGTCCTGGGGGCCCGGTTCCGCCACCCGGAGCGGGCCGCGGAAGGACCCGCCTACCTGGACTGGTTCCGCGGCCGCGGTTTCACGTCCGTGCACGAGCCGCGGCTGGTCAACGAGGGTGAGGGGGACATCGTGCATGCGGGCCGGGTGATCCTGGCCGGGCACGGATTCCGCAGCGACCCGGAGGTCCGGCACGAACTCGAGCAGCTGTTCGGGCTGCCGGTGGTCAGCCTCCGCCTGGTGGACCCCCGGTTCTACCACCTGGACACGGCGCTGTGCGTGCTCGACGCCGGCACCGCCGCCTACTACCCCGCCGCCTTCGACGACGCCGGCCGGGCCGCCCTCGCGGCGTGCTTCGCCGAGCTCATCGAGGCCACCGACGAGGATGCCGCGGTGCTCGGCCTGAACGCGGTGAGCGACGGGTATCACGTCGTCCTGCCCGCCCAGGCGATGGCCCTGTCGGCCCAGCTCGCGGCCCGCGGCTTCGCGCCGGTGCCGGTGGACATGTCCGAATTCAGCAAAGCCGGGGGCGGCCCCAAGTGCTGCACACTGGAACTCCGGCCATGAGAGGGGGAAGCACCGTGACCGTGGGAACGGAAAACCTGCGCGCCCTGTCCGAGGCGCACGGCGCACACAACTACCACCCGCTGCCCGTCGTGATCGCCGAGGCCGAGGGGGCCTGGGTCACCGACGCTGACGGCCGCCGGTACCTCGACATGCTCGCGGCGTACTCCGCGCTCAACTTCGGCCACCGCCACCCAGCCCTGATCGCGGCCGCGCAACGGCAGCTGGACCGGGTGACCCTGGTCAGCCGGGCCTTCGACCATGACCAGTTCGGCCTGTTCTGCGCCGAGCTCGCGGACCTGGCGGGCATGGAGATGGTGCTGCCGATGAACACCGGTGCGGAGGCGGTGGAAACGGCGATCAAGACCGCCCGCAAGTGGGGGTACGAGGTCAAGGGCGTGCCCGCCGACGAGGCGGTCATCGTGGCGTTCGAGGGCAACTTCCACGGCCGGACCACGACGATCGTCAGCTTCTCCACCGACCCGGACGCACGGGCCTCGTTCGGGCCGTACACCCCCGGCTTCCGCGTCGTCCCCTACGGGGACGCCGCCGCGCTGGCCGACGCGATGGACCCCAACGTGGTGGGCGTCCTGATCGAGCCGATCCAGGGCGAGGCCGGCGTGGTGGTACCGCCGCCGGGCTACCTGGCAGCCGTCCGGGACCTGTGCACCGCGCACGGGGCGCTCATGATCGCCGACGAGATCCAGTCCGGCCTGGGCCGGACCGGTGCCACCTTCGCCTGCGAGCACGAGGGGGTACGGCCTGACATGTACCTGCTCGGCAAGGCGCTCGGCGGCGGGATCGTCCCGGTCTCCGCCGTCGTGTCGTCCCGGGAGATCCTCGGCGTCTTCCAGCCCGGGCAGCACGGCTCGACCTTCGGCGGGAACCCGCTGGCCTGCGCGGTAGGCCGCGAGGTCATCACGCTGCTGGCCACCGGTGAATACCAGGACCGGTCTGCGAAGCTCGGCAGCCACATGCACGACCGGCTGTCGGCCCTGCCCCGGGATGTGGTCCGCCAGGTGCGCGGCCGCGGCCTGTGGGCCGGGATCGAGTTCACCTCGCTGTCGGGCCGGGTCGCCTGTGAACGGCTGGCCGCGCGGGGCGTCCTGGCCAAGGACACGCACGGAACCGCGATCCGCCTGGCACCGCCCCTGATGATCAGCGAGCCGGACCTGGACTGGGGGCTGGACCAGGTCGAGGCCGCCATCCGCGGGTAGGCGCGTCCGCGGGCCAGCGGCGGTCCGCCGGTCAGCGGCCGCCCGCGTCAGCGGGCGTCCGCGGCCGCCCGCAGCGGCAGCGGCCGTCGCCGGGTCGTCCGCAGGTCAGTGGCCGCCCGGGTAGCCAGCCGGGTCAGTCGGTGTTCAGCGTGCGGTACCGGCCGGCGTAGTGGATCAGCGGCTGGCCGCCGGGCCGAGGCTCACTGACCCCGATGACCTCGCCGACCACGATGCTGTGGTCGCCGCCGTCATGCACCGCCGTGGTCCGGCACTCGATGACGCCGAGCGCGTCGTCCAGCGCCGGGGCTCCGGTCTGCGGGGCCGGATGGTGGGCGATCCCGGCCAGCTGGCCGTCCAGCGGGCGGCCCCGGGTCGCGAGCCAGCGGGCCACCTTCTCGGCGTCCTCATCCAGCACGGACACGGCCCAGAAGCCGGCCTCCTGCACCGCGTCGTGGAACCGCGCGATCTTCTCGGCGCAGAACAGCACCCGCTGCGGTTCCAGGGACACCGAGGCGAAGGCGGTCACGGTCATCGCGTGGTCCACCCCGCCAGTGCGGGTGGTCACGACCATGATGCCGCTGGCGAACTGACCGGCGACGCGCCGGAAGTCGGCGCCATCGACTGGCGTCATGAACTGAAGCTCGAGCGCCGGGACACAGAAGTCCGCGGCGGGCCGGTCCGGGCCCGCCACAGGAAGGCCACGATCACGCCCACGGCCGCACACAGCGACCCGCCGTAGAGATACCACTCGCCCGGAGCCGTGTTGCTGATGATCACGCTCCCGCCAGGTGAGGGCAGGCTCAGCACTATGGACACGGCGAACCAGCCCAGCGCCGGGAGCAGGGCCCCGGCCGACGATCCCATCCCCGCCGCGCCGAGCACGCAGGTGACCCCGATCGCGACGGCCAGCAGGATGGCGGCCAGAGGGAAGGAACCCACCTCGCGGGAGAACTGGAAACAGCCGACCAGCCCTTCCATCACGCCCAGCAGGAACAACAACGCGTACGCGCCCCCGGTGACGAACGCCTGGTCGTCCCGCGGCGCGGGCAGATTGGGCAAGCTGTTCACGGATTGCAGGCTATACGCCGCCCCGCGCCTGCCTGGCGTCTGGCCCGCCACCCGCAGCCCTCTCCCGCCAGTCCAGCACCCGCCCGGGCCGCCCAGGACCGGCCAGACCAGTGACTGGCCGCCGCCACTCCGGCGCCGCACGGGCAGACACCTCCGCCCAACCCGTCCCGCCCGCCCCCGGGTCCGCCCCTGGCCGGCCGCCCTGAACCGGCCCGCCGCCCTGGGCCGCCCTGGACCGGCCAGGCCCAGCTGATGATCATGGGCTTGCTGTTGCCCTGGCCACAGTAAGCCCATGATCACGAGGGCGAGCCCCGACTCGTGAGCCACACTGGCAACACCAGCTACACAGATCGCAGAGTCAGCCCTGAATCCGCCCGCAGTGAGTTTGTGATCATGACTTTGGTGTCGTTCGAACGACACCAAAGTCATGATCACGAGAGTGACCCTGACTCGTGAGCCACACTGACAACACCAGCCACACGGATCGCAAGGGCCGGCCCGAAGCGGCCGCAGTGAGTTTGTGATCAACTGTGTGCTCCAGGAAGCACCACCCTGACCGGGGTCACTCGAGTACCACCGGCCCCTCGGACCACAAGGGCCGCAGCGCCCGGGGCCGGGGTCAGTCGAGGCCGGCGAAGAGGTGGCCTCGCCGCTAGTCGAGGCCGGCGAAGAGGTCGGTTTCGCGGCCGCCCGGGCCGGACGGGCCCCTGGGGCCGGCCACCAGCGTGTAGTACTCGCGGGCCAGGATGCGCTGGCCTACCCAGTTGGACAGCGCGAAGAACGGTTCGCGCACCGTGATCTGGGTGGCATGCGCGCGCATCGCGGCCGTCTTGGCGCCCCGGTACGCGGAGCCGTCGATCTCGGTGGTCACCTCGTCGTCCGCGGCGCCGAAGGGCACGGTGTCCGCATCAGCCTCGGCGATGAAGCCGTCCGGCGCGGCCACCCCGTCCCGGGCGGACAGGTCGGTCGCCGCGGCCAGCACCGAGCGCGGCATGGCCGTGGCGTAGAACTTGGCCACCCGCCACGGGGCCGGGTCCGCACTCCCGCCCGGGCCCCCGCCAGGCGCCACACCCCCGCCGGGCACCGCGCAACGCCACCGCCAGCGCTCACCGCACGCACCCCCGCCACGGCACCGCGCGCCCACCGCGCAGGCACCGCCGCCCGCCACGAGAGAGCGGGGTCCCCGGCCAGCTGGAAGGCGCGCCAGGCCACGCGGTGGGCCTGGACGTGGTCGGGATGCCCGTAGAAGCCGCGGTCGTCGTAGCTCACCATGACCCGGGGGCGCACCTCACGGATGATGGCCACCAGGTCCAGCGCCGCCTCGTCGAGGTCCGCCTGCCAGAAGGACCCGGGGTCATCGTTGCTGGGCAGGCCGATCATGCCGGAGTCGCGCCAGCGGCCCGGCCCCCCGAGGAACCGGTGATCCCGCACGCCCGAGCGCGGCGCAGGCGGCGTCGAGCTCCCCGATCCGGTACTTGCCGAGCAGCTCGCCCCGGCCCGCACCCAGGTAGGCCAGGTCCGGCGGGATGATCTCGCCCAGCTCGCCCAGGGTGCAGGTGACCAGCGTCACCGGGACACCCGCGGCCGCGTACCGGGCCATGGTGGCGCCGGTCTCGATCGATTCATCGTCGGGGTGGGCGTGCACCAGCAGCAGCCCGCCCCCGGTCTCGGGGGTGCTCACACCGAGCGAGACTAGTTGGCGGCCTGCGGTGGCCCGTCCCGGTGGCAAGATCAGGGCCATGACCGAAAGCTTCCCGCGGCAGCAGGCCAGGACCAGGCGGTTCTCCCTCGGCGTCCCGCGTTCGTTCACGGTGGCGCCGGACGGCAGCCGGGTCGCCTTCCTGCGCAGTAAGGGTGCCGACGACCCGGTGACCTGCCTGTGGCAGCTCCACGTGGAGACCGGTCAGGAAGAGCTGGTGGCCGATCCGGCCACGCTGGACCCGGCCGGCGAGGATCTCTCCCCGCAGGAGAAGGCCCGCCGCGAGCGTGCCCGGGAACAGTCCGGGGGGATCGTCGGGTTCGCTGCCGACCGCGCGCTCTCGGTGGCCGCGTTCGCCCTGGCGGGCCGGGTGTATGTGGCCGGCCTGGACCCCTCCGGCGGCCAGGACGACGCCGGCACCCGGGAGGCCGCAGGCGTCCAGGACGAGCCGGCACCCGGGAGGCCGCAGGCGCCCGGGAGGCGGCAGGCGGGCAGACCGGGCCCCGGCTGGTCGGCGCCCTGGCGCCAGCCTTCGATCCCCGGCCGGACCCGACCGGCACACGGGTCGCGTACGTGCACCAGGGCGCGCTCCACGTGACCCGGATCGACGGTGAGGCGCGCGGGGCTGGTGATACCAGTGGGGCGGATGCGGCCAGTGGGGATGCGGCCAGCGGGGATGCGGCCAGTGGGCCAACGGATGCGGCCAGTGGGGGGCCAGATGCGGCCAGCGGGCCAGATGCGGATGCGGCTGCGGCTGGTGAGTCCGTGGGGGATGGAGATGCCAGTTGGGCTGGCGGTGCGCGCCGTCGAGGACCTCGTGGTGGCCGGCCCGGCGGGCGCTCCGGGGCTCTCCTACGGCGCGGCCGAATTCATCGCGGCCGAGGAGATGGGCCGGATGCGCGGCTACTGGTGGGCCCCGGACGGGGCCAGCCTCCTGGTCGCCCGGGTGGACGAGAGCCGGGTCCAGCGCTGGCACATCGCCGACCCGGCTAACCCGGCGAGATCCCCCGCCGCCGTGGCCTACCCCGCGGCCGGCACCCCCAACGCCGACGTCTCGCTCCTGCTGGCCGGCCTGGACGGGCGGCGGGCCGAGGTGGACATCGACTGGGCCGCGTTCCCGTACCTGGTCAACGTGGCCTGGGAGGCGGGCGGCGACCCGCTGATCGTGGTGCAGAGCCGCGACCAGCGGGTCATGCGGCTGCTCACCGCGGACCCGTCCACCGGCGCCACGGCCGTGCTGCGCGAGGACACCGACCCGCGCTGGCTGGACATCGTGCCCGGGGTGCCCGCCCGGACCGGGGACGGCCGGATCGTCTGGGCCGCGGACTCCGACGGGGCCCGGCGGCTGCTGGTCGGCACGCCGGAGGAGCTGGCCGGGGCGGCGCCGGTGCCGCGGTCACCCCGCCCACCCTGCAGGTGCGCGAGATCCTCAGCGTGGACGGCGGCGCGGTCCTGTTCACCGCCTCGGCGGACGATCCCACCGAGATCGGGCTCTGGCTGTACCGCCGGGAGGGACCGGGCCAGGAGGCCTGCAGGAGATCAGCCCGCCGGGGGGCGTACACGCGGGGACCCGGGCCGCGGGCACCACCGTGCTGACCAGCCGCACCATGACCCAGCCCGAGGCCGCGGTCCGGGTGCTCACCGACTCCCCCGGGGGCGCTGCCACCGAGGCAGCCCAGATCGCCGTGCTGGCCGAGCCGCCGAACGTCCCGCCCCCGCACCCGGACCGCTTCGCGGCCGGGACCCGGCAGATCCGCAGCGCGCTGCTGCTCCCTTCCTGGCACGAACCGGGCTCGGCCCGGCTGCCGGTACTGCTGGACCCGTACGGCGGCCCGCACGCCCAGCGGGTGCTGGCCGCGCAGGGCGCGTTCCTCACCTCGCAGTGGCTGGCCGAGCAGGGCTTCGCGGTGCTGGTCGCGGACGGGCGGGGCACGCCGGGCCGGGGCCCGGAGTGGGACCGGGCCGTCTGGCACGACCTGGCCGGCCCGGTGCTCGAGGACCAGGTCGAGGCGCTGCAGGCCGCCGCCGCGCGCCATCCCGACCTGGACACCAGCCGGGTCGCGATCCGCGGCTGGTCGTTCGGCGGCTACCTGTCCGCGCTGGCCGTGCTGCGCCGCCCGGACGTGTTCCACGCCGCGGTCGCGGGCGCCCCCGTGATCGACTGGCGGCTGTACGACACCCACTACACCGAGCGTTATCTCGGCCTCCCCGACGAGCAGCCGCAGGTGTACGGGCAGTCGTCGCTGCTGGCCGACGCGCCCCGGCTGACCCGCCCGCTGCTGTTCATCCACGGCCTGGCCGACGACAACGTGGTGGTCGCGCACACGCTGCGGATGTCCTCGGCGCTGCTGGCCGCGGGACGGCCGCACAGCGTGCTGCCCCTGTCCGGGGTGACGCACATGACGCCGCAGGAGGAGGTGGCCGAGAACCTGCTCCTGCTCCAGGTGGGCTTCCTGCGCGAAGCCCTGGGCGTGGATAGCAGCAGAACAGCGTGAGCAGCCCCCGCGGGACGGTGACCAGTACCACATGAATCTCAGCGACCGCTGAGCAGCACCTGCACCGCGTAAAGATGTGGTGTAGCGAGAGTCACACGCAGCGGCCGACGCCACCTGGCCTTGTGGTGGTATGCATTTGAATAAAGTTTCCAGTGCAGGGCGCAGGCGGGTGCGGGGGCAGCCGGCAGACGCGGAAGCACCCCACTCAGCTCAAGGGCGGAGACGTCACCGATGACGCAGGTAAGCCAGGCGCCAGCCAGAACCCGGGCGCAGATCCCGGACCGCACGCTCCGCAGGGACAACTGGCGGCGCGCGCCGATCATCACCGCGACGCTGCTGACCATCTGGGTCGCGTACGCGACCGTCCGGGTCTTCATGGGGCACTGGTACTGGGTACCGCAGTACCACTACCTGACCCCGTTCTACTCACCCTGCGTCAGCGGCGAGTGCGTGGCCGGCTCGTCCAGCCTGGGCACCTGGATCCCGGCCGTGCCGCCGATCATTCCCTACGCGTTCGTGTCGCTGCCGTTCGTGCTGGGGTTCCGGCTGACCTGCTACTACTACCGGCGGGCCTACTACCGGGCCTTCTGGCAGTCGCCCACCGCCTGCGCAGTCCGCGAGCCGCACGCCACCTACAGCGGCGAGACGCGGTTCCCGCTGATCATGCAGAACCTGCACCGCTACTTCTTCTTCATGGCCCTGCTGATCTCGATCCTGAACACCTACGACCTGACGCAGGCGTTCCGCGGACCGGACGGCAACTTCGGCCTCGGGCTGGGCACCCTGATCATCTTGGTCAACGTGGTCTTCCTGTGGGCCTACACGCTGTCCTGCCATTCCTGCCGGCACATCACCGGCGGCAGGCTCAAGAACTTCTCCAAGCACCCGGCCAGGTACTGGGCCTGGACCCAGATCTCGAAGCTGAACACCCGGCACATGCAGCTGGCCTGGATCACGCTCGGCACGCTGATGCTGACCGACCTGTACATCTTCCTGGTGGCCGCCGGGGTGTTCAGCGATCCGCGGATCTTCAACTGAGGCAGGCAAGGCAATGACGGACATCGAACGGCTCCCCTACGACGTCGTGGTGATCGGGGCCGGCGGCTCCGGCCTGCGGGCGGCGATCGAGGCCCGCCAGGCGGGCAAGAAGACCGCGATCATCTCCAAGTCGCTGTTCGGCAAGGCGCACACGGTCATGGCCGAGGGCGGCTGCGCCGCCTCCATGGGCAACGTCAACCCCAACGACAACTGGCAGGTCCACTTCCGCGACACGATGCGCGGCGGCAAGTTCCTGAACAACTGGCGGATGGCCGAACTGCACGCCAAGGAGGCGCCGGACCGGGTCTGGGAGCTGGAGGCCTGGGGCGCGCTGTTCGACCGGACCAAGGACGGCAAGATCAGCCAGCGGAACTTCGGCGGGCACGAGTACCCGCGGCTGGCCCACGTCGGCGACCGGACCGGGCTGGAGATCATCCGCACCCTGCAGCAGCGGGTGGTCGCGCTGCAGCAGCAGGACGCGATCGAGCACGGCGACCCCGAGGCCATGATCAAGGTGTTCTCCGAGACCACGGTCACCCGGCTGATGCTGGACGCCGGGAAGATCGCGGGCGCGTTCGGCTACATCCGGGGCACCGGCCAGTTCCTGCTGTTCGAGGCGCCGGCCGTGGTGCTGGCCACCGGCGGCATCGGCAAGTCCTACAAGGTGACCTCGAACTCCTGGGAGTACACCGGGGACGGGCACGCGCTCGCCCTGCTGGCCGGGGCCAGCCTGCTGAACATGGAGTTCGTGCAGCTGCACCCGACCGGCATGATCTGGCCGCCTTCGGTCAAGGGCATCCTGGTCACCGAGTCGGTCCGCGGTGACGGCGGGGTCCTGCGCAACAGCGAGGGCAAGCGGTTCATGTTCAACTACGTGCCGGACGTGTTCCGGGCCCAGTACGCGGAGACCGAGGAAGAGGCCGACCGCTGGTACACCGACCCGGACCACAACCGGCGGCCGCCCGAGCTGCTGCCCCGGGACGAGGTGGCCCGGTCGATCAACTCCGAGGTCAAGGAGGGCCGCGGCACCGAGCACGGCGGGGTGTTCCTGGACATCGCCTCCCGCCGCCCGGCCGACTACATCCTGCAGCGGCTGCCGTCCATGTACCACCAGTTCAAGGAGCTGGCCGACGTGGACATCACCAAGGAGCCGATGGAGATCGGGCCCACCGCCCACTACGTGATGGGCGGCGTCGAGGTCGACCCGGACACCCAGGCGGCCAGCGTGCCCGGCCTGTACGCGGCGGGTGAGGTGTCCGGCGGCATGCACGGCTCCAACCGGCTGGGCGGCAACTCCCTGTCGGACCTGCTGGTGTTCGGGCGGCGGGCCGGCCAGGCCGCCGCGGAGCACGTGGACTCGGTCAGCGGGGCGCGGCCGGCGGTCAGCCAGGCGGAGCTGGACGAGGCGGTGTCCGAGGCGCTGGAGCCGCTGGAGCGGGCGGGCGGCGAGAACCCCTACGAGGTGCACGCGGCCCTGCAGCAGCTGATGACCGACCAGGTCGGGCTGATCAGGAACGAGGGCGAGCTGCAGAGCGCCCTGGCCGAGCTGGAGAAGCTCCGGGCCCGGGCGGCCCACGTGAGCGTGGAGGGCGGCCGGGCCTACAACCCGGGCTGGCACCTGGCCCAGGACCTGCGCAACATGCTGCTGGTCTCGGACTGCGTGGCCCAGTCGGCGCTGGAGCGGCAGGAGTCGCGGGGCGGCCACACCCGCGAGGACTACCCGGAGATGTCGCCGGACTGGCGCAAGGTCAACCTG
>CAVQNH010000019.1:0-11812 GCA_963713815.1 uncultured Actinomycetes bacterium | reverse complement strand
CAATTGGCGGCGAGACGCCAACCCTGTTCCTACGCAAAGCCACCGGGCTGGTCCGTGGCTGGTCCGTCCGGGACTCGATCATCTACGCCTGCCTGGCGACCAACTTCGTCACGCTGGGCCTCTACGAATTCACCTTCGCGGGGCCCGCCTTCCCCAAGGGCCAGTTCATCACCGCGGTCCTGATCTCCGGTGTCTCGGTCTCGACCTGGTCATCGCCTACGCCGGGCTGGGCCGATCACCATCCCCGGGCAGGCGGCGCAACTGGGCGAAGCCGGATCCTGGGCGGCGGCATCGGCTTTGTCCCTGGCCGCCACCGGCTGGTGGTGGTGCTGCTCGTTGTCGACCACCAGCTCCGGCGACGTCCTTGGCGCCGATGCAGCTGTTCCAGCCGCTCTGGGCCACGCTGAAATGGACCTGTGGCCCGCGGCATCGCCGCGTGGTTCGGCACAAAACAGGGATTTCATCGTCACGCTCATCACGATCGCCCTCGCAGGCGTGCTGGTCTCGCTGGGATGGCCGGGTACGCCAGGAAGGTCCAGAGGTGGTTCTTCCTCGGCGGCATGGTCGAGCTTCGCCGTCGTTGTCGTGCTGCAGGAACAGCTCAAGGAAAAGATAGACGCGGTAGTCAGCCAGATCCCGGACATGGAACGGGCCATCTTTAATTTCCACGCCCCGCCCTACGGGACCGGGCTCGACGAGGCGCCGGCCCTGGATGAGACGCTCCGGCCGACCCACGGCGGGGCGGTCATGAAGCCCGTTGGGTCGACCGCTGTGCGCGACGCGATTAACAACTACCAGCCCATGCTCTCGGTGCACGGGCACATCCACGAGAGCCGCGGCATCAAACGCATGGGCCGGACGCTGGCCATCAATCCGGGCAGTGTTTACGGCGACGGCGTCCTGCAGGGCGCCGTGCTCGAGCTGAACGCCAAGAAGGGGAAGGTCACTAAGTACCTTCTGGTAAATGGCTGAAACCGGCTGGCTTGTCAGTGCCTGAGCAATAGGCTTGCCCCGCCACCACCCCAAAAGGCCCCCAACCGGGAGATCAGCATGGCAACTGACGCAATTGGCGGCGAGACGCCGACCCTGTTCCTACGCAAAGCCACCGGGCTGGTCCGTGGCTGGTCCGTCCGGGACTCGATCATCTACGCCTGCCTGGCGACCAACTTCGTCACGCTGGGCCTCTACGAATTCACCTTCGCCGGGCCCGCCTTCCCCAAGGGCCAGTTCATCACCGCGGTCCTGATCTCGGGTGTCTGGGTCTCGTTCCTGGTCATCGCCTACGCCGGGCTGGTCGTCACCATCCCCCGGGCGGGCGGCGACTACGTCTGGCAGAGCCGGATCCTGGGCGGCGGCATCGGCTTTGTCCTGGCCGCCACCGGCTGGTGGTTCATCCTCTGGCTCTGGGCGCCCATCTACGGCAACATCCTCTCGGTCCAGCTGTTCCAGCCGCTCTGGGCCACGCTGAAATGGACCTGGCCCGCGGGCGGCGCCGCGTGGTTCGGCACCAACAACGGGATCTTCATCGTCACGCTCATCACGATCGCCCTGGCCGGCGTGCTGGTCTCGCTCGGGATGGCCGGGTACGCCAAGGTCCAGAGGTGGTTCTTCCTCGGCGGCATGGTCGGCTTCGCCGTCGTTGTCGTGCTGCTCCTGGTCAACTCGCACGCCAGCTTCGTGAGCTCGTTCAACCTCGAAGGCCAGAAGCTCTTCGGCGTGCACAACGCCTACGCGGCGACCAACCACGCCGCGGCCAAGGCGGGCTACACCACGTCGCCGTTCGGCTTTGGCCCGCTGGGGCCGACGATGCTGCTCGTGCCGGCCTTCATGTTCTTCCTCCTGTGGCCGAACTGGGGGACCACCCTCTATGGGGAGGTCCGCGGGGCGAGTGACTTCCGGCGGGTATTCACCGGCATGTTCGTCGGCCTGTGGATGACGGTCATCCTGACCGTGATCTTCCTGCTGCTGATCATGAAGACCGTGGGCTGGGACTTCTACCAGAACCTCAACTCGCTGGACTACAACCTGACGCCGACCTTCGGCATCTGGCCCTACCCGTTCATGTTCGCGGGCTGGCTGGTGCACAACACGGCGTTCCAGGTCGTGCTGATCCTCGTGCTGAGCCTGTGGTTCTTCGCCTGGGTCGGCACCCTGTTCCTGTCCTCGACCCGGGTCATCTTCGCGGCCGCGTTCGACCGGGTGCTCCCGGACCGCGCCGCCGAGGTCTCCGAGCGGCGCAAGGTCCCGGTGTGGTCGCTGATCCTGATGCTGCTCCCGGCGGCCGGGCTGGCCGCGGTCTACGCGTACTCGACCACGTTCCGGTCCTACACGCTGGACGCCACCCTGGTCATCGCGGTCACCTACCTGGGCAGCGCCATCGCCGTCGTGCTCCTGCCCTTCATCAAGCCTGATCTCTGGCGGGCCTCGCCGGCCAGCCGGATCAAGCTGCTCGGCGTGCCGATCGTGCCGGTCGCGGGGGTGGTCACGATCGGGCTGCTCGTCTTCAACCTCTACGAGTGGCTCAGCAACGACAACTACTTCGTGAACAGTCACGACTCACTCATTTACATGGGTGCCATGTACGTGCTGGCTATCGTGATCTACGTGATCGCCCGGGTCGTGCGCAGCAGGCAGGGCATCGACCTGGGGCTGATCAACAAGGAGATTCCCGTCGAATAAGCCCAGTCGAATAAGCAAGGCGCAGTAGCAAGGCACGGCATGAGTGGAGTGCCCGGCCCCGCCGCCAGAGTTGCCGGTGGCGGGGCCGAGGCAACCTCGCCCCCCAGCGGGGGACGGGACGCGATACGGATGGGCAGGAAATCAGCGGCATGAATGACACACCCGCCCGTGCGAGTGCGGTGATCGTGGGCGCCGGGATCGTCGGCAACAGCCTGGCCTGCCATCTGGCCCGGCTCGGCTGGCGGGACCTGGTCCTGGTGGACAAGGGGCCGATGCCGAACCCGGGCGGCTCGACCGGGCACGCCTCCAACTTCATCTTCCCGATCGAGTACTCGAAGATGATGATGGAGCTGACCCGGGACAGCACCGAGCAGTACCAGGAGCTCGGGGTGTTCACCCAGAGCGGCGGCATCGAGGTGGCCCGGACCCAGGCCCGGATGGACGAGCTGCGGCGGCGCTGCACCGCGGCCAGGGCCTGGGGCATCCCGGCCCAGCTCGTCTCGCCCGCCGAGGTGGCGAAGCTGGTGCCGTACCTGGATGAGTCGGTGATCCTGGGCGGGGCGCACTTCCCGACCGTGGGCGTGGTCGACTCGCTGCGGGCGGGCACGCTGATGCGGGAGGAGGCGCAGCGGTCCGGCGCGCTCCAGGTCGTGGCGGGTACCGAGGTGCTCGGCATCGACACCTCCGGGCGCGGCCGGAACGGGCTGCCCAGGATCACGTCGGTGCGGACCACCTCGGGCGACATCGAGACCAGCATCTGCGTGGTCTGCTGCGGCGTGTGGAGCCCGCGGATCGCCCGGATGGCCGGGGCCCGGATCCCGCTCACCCCGATCGTGCACCAGATGATCAGCGTCGGCCCGATCCCGCTGTTCGCCGGCACCCAGGGCGAGATCACGTACCCGATCGTCCGTGACGTGGACACCAACATGTACGAGCGCCAGCACGGCGGCGACATGGAGGTGGGCTCCTACGCGCACCGGCCGATCATCGTCCCCCCGGATGACATCCCCTCGATCGAGGAGTCCGCGCTGTCCCCGACCGAGCTGCCGTTCACCGCCGACGACTTCGACCCGCAGCTGGCCGAGGCGCTGGAGCTGATGCCGGACCTGCTGGGCGACGAGAAGGTGGGCATCCGGTACGCGATCAACGGGCTGATCTCGATGACCCCGGACGGCCACCCGCTCCTCGGCCCGGCACCGGAGGTGGACGGGCTGTGGTCGGCCGCGGCCAGCTGGATCAAGGAGGGGCCGGGCGTCGGCCGCGTCGTGGCCGAATGGATGAGCGGCCAGGTCCCGTCCGTGGACGTGGACGAGGCCAACATCGCGCGCTTCTACCCGTCCCAGCGCACCGTGGCCCACGTCCAGGCCCGGGCCCGCGAGGGCTTCAACAAGATGTACGGGATCGTGCACCCGGCCGAGCAGTGGGAGTCCGGCCGCCCGGTGCGGGTCAGCCCGGCCTACGACCGGGAGCGTGAGCTGGGCGCGGTGTTCTTCGAGACGGCCGGCTGGGAGCGCCCGCACTGGTACGCGTCCAACGAGCCGCTGCTGGAACGCTATGCGGGACGGCTGATGCCCCGGGACGCCGAGTGGGACGCCCGCTGGTGGTCGCCGGTCATCAACGCCGAGCACCTGGCCATGCGGGACGCGTGCGGGCTCGTGGACCTGTCCGCGTTCGCGATCTTCGACGTCACCGGCCCGTCCGCGCTGGACGTGGTGCAGACGCTGGCCGTGGCGCAGCTCGACGTGGCTCCCGGCCGGGTCGTCTACACCTCGCTGCTGGACGAGCGGGGCGGGTTCAAGGCCGACCTGACCATCATGCGGCTCGGCCCGGAGCGGTTCCGGGTGGTCACGGGCGGCGCCACCGGGATGGCCGACCTGGCCTGGTTCGCTGAGCACCTGCCCGCCGACGGCACCGCCGCGCTCGCCGACCTGACCTCCGCCCAGGCCACGCTCGGGCTGTGGGGGCCGCGGGCTCGTGAGGTGCTGCAGTCCGTCACGGGCGACGACGTGAGCCATGAAGGCTTCCCCTTCGGCACCTGCCGGGAGGCGGAGATCGCCGGGCTGTCCGTGCTGGCCTCGCGCATCTCCTACGTGGGTGAGCTCGGCTGGGAACTGCACGTGCCCATCGAGCAGGGCGGGAAGCTGTGGGACGCGCTCTGGTCGGCGGGCACCCCGCACGGGCTGGTGCCGGTCGGCATCGGCGTGTACGGCACCACCGGCCGGCTGGAAAAGGGCTACCGCGCCTTCGGTAACGAGCTGACCGCGGACTACACGCTGGTCGAGGCGGGGATGACCCGGCCCCGGGTGAAGGCCCAGCCGTTCATCGGCCGGGACGCCTACCTGGCCCAGCGGGCCGAGCCGCCCGCCGCGGTGCTGTGCACGCTGACGGTGGACGACCACACGCCGGCCAGCGGGCCGGTCCGGTACATGCTCGGCGGCGAGCCCATCCTGTCGGCCGGCGGTGAGCGCCTGGTGGACGCGAAAGGCCGGCCGTCCTACGTGACCAGCGCCGGGTCCGGCCCGTCGGTGGGCCGGCACCTGCTGCTGGCCTACCTGCCCCCGGCCCAGGCCAGCGCGGGCACCCGGCTCCAGGTCGAGTGCTTCGGCGACACCTACCCGGTGACCGTGGCCGTGGCCGGGGCCACCCCCCTGTTCGACCCGGACAACGCGCGGATCCGGAGCTGACCGGGGTGGAGATCGCCGTCTGCGTGAAACGGGTCCCCCAGGTCGGCGGGCGCATCGTGGTCACCCCGGACGGGCAGGACGTGGACACCCGGATGTCCGGGTTCGCGATCAGCCCGCACGAGGAATGCGCCGTTGAGGAGGCCGTCCAGATCACCGAGCGGCTGGGCGGCACCGTATCGGTGCTGACCCTCGGGCCAGCCGAGGCCGCGGATCAGCTGCGGGACGCGCTCTCGCTCGGCGCCCACCGGGCGGTGCTGCTGGAGGACGGCGGCCACGAGTGGGGCCCGGCCGCCACGGCGGCCGCGATCGTGGCCGAGGCGCGCGGCCGGGCCGCCCAGGGTCCGGGCTATGACCTGCTGCTGCTCGGCAACGAGGCGGCCGACACCGGCGACTACCAGGTCGGGGTGCGGGTGGCCCACGGGCTCGGCTGGCCCTGCGCCACCGGGATCAAGCACCTGGAGATCTCCGGGGACGGGGTCCGGGCCCGCCGGGAGTACCGCGGCCGCGAGGAGACGTTCGAGTTCGGGCTGCCCGCGGTGGTCACCGTCAAGGAAGGCATCAACCTGCCCCGCTACCCGTCCCTGCCGGGACGGCTGCGGGCCAAGCGGGCCGCCATCGAGCAGTACCAGCCACCGTGGCAGCCCGAGGGACTGCGCATGCGCGGGCTCCGGGTCCCGGACCAGCCGCGGCATGAGGCGACGGTGCTGGGCACCGGGACGGACGCGGTACCCGCCCTGATCCGGCTCCTGGATGAGCTGGGGGTCCTGAAATGAGCGTCCCGGCATGAACGTGCTCTGCCTGGTCGAACTGGACGACGCCGGGGTGACGGACGCGTCGCTGCGCGCCCTGACCTTCGCCCGGTCGCTGGTCACCGGCTCCCCGGGGGAGCCGGGCGCCGTAACCCCGGATGGGGCCAGCCCGGTTCTGGCCGGGGTGGCGTTCGGGCCCGCCGACCGGGTCCCGGCCCGCCTGCTCGGCAGCTACGGGGTGACTGAGGTCTATGTGGTCGAGCCGGCCACCCTGGACGGGTACGCCCCGCAGGCCTGGGCGCGGACCCTGGAGGGACTGCTGAGCGTGACCATGGCCGGCGCGGTGGTGGCGGCCGGCACGGACTGCGGCAGTGAGGTACTCGCCCATCTCGGCGCGCTGACCGGGCAGCCGATGGCCGCGAACTGCATCGCCGCCGCGCCCGCCGCGGATGGCACGCTGGAGGTGTCCCGCCAGCGCTGGGCCGGGCTGCTCATCGAGGACGCCATCCTGGAGGGGACTCCCGCCCTGCTCACCGTGGCCACCGACGCCGTCGCGCCCCAGCCGGCCGTCGCTGTGCCCGGTGCGGAAGCGGCGGAGCCCCCCGTCCAGGTGCACGAGCCCGACCTGGACCCGGCGGACCTGCGGGTCCAGGCGGCCCTGTCGGCCAGCCGGGACGGCGGGGTGTCGCTGGCCAGCGCCCGGGTGGTGGTCGGCGGGGGCCGCGGCGTCGGCGGCCCCGATGGCTTCGCCCCGCTGGAGGAACTGGCCAGCCTGCTCGGCGGGGTGGTCGGGGTGTCCCGCGTGGTCACCAGCCAGGGCTGGCGGCCGCACACCCAGCAGGTCGGCCAGACCGGCACCAAGATCACCCCCGAGCTCTACCTGGCCTGCGGGATCAGCGGGGCGATCCAGCACATGGCTGGCTGCGCCAGCGCGAAGCACATCGTGGTGGTCAACACCGACCCCTCGGCGCCAATCCTGTCCCGGGCCGACTACGCGGTGATCGGCGACCTGGCTGAAGTGATCCCGGCCCTGGTGGCCGCGCTGAAAGAACGGGCCTGAGTCAGCGGTACCGGGGGAGCGGGCCTGAAGGACCGCGACCTGGGTCAGCGGCAGAGGGCGGGCCCGGATTGGCCGTACTGAGGGCTGGGCCCGCCGGACGTGTCCGGCGGGCCCAGCCTCCGGCAGGTCAGTCCGCGGGACCGGCCGGGTCGGGGGTCAGGTCCGCTGGGCGGCCTGGAGGTTTTCCCGCACCGCCAGGGTCAGCGGGTGATCCGGGCCGAGGGCCTGCTGACAGTCGGCCAGGGTGCGCTCGAACACCGTGATGGCGTCGGCCAGCCGCAGCGCGGCATGGTAGGCGGACGCCAGGTTCGCCCGGGAGGTCAGGGTGGACTGGTGGGTCGGGCCGAGGACCCGCTCGCAGGCGGCCAGGGTCTGCTCGTAGAGCGGCAGCGCGTCCTTGAGCCGTCCCGCCGAGTGATAGGCGTTGGCCAGGTTGCCGCGGGCCGTCATGGTGTCCGTGTCCTCGGGCCCCTGGGCCACCTCCCGGTCGGCCAGCGTCCGTTCGTACGCCGCGATCGCGTCCTTGTTCCGGCGGGCGGCGAGGTAGGCGTTGGCCAGGTTGCCGCGGGCGGTCAGGGTGTCCGGATGGTAGCTGCCCAGCACCCGTTCGCGGTCGCCGAGCACCCGTTCGTACAGCGGCAGCGCCTGCTTCATCCGCCCGGCGGTCCGGTACGCGTAGGCCACGTCGGCACGGGCGCTGATGGTGTCCGGGTGGTCCGGGCCCTGTGCCTTCTCCCGGTCGGCCAGGGTCCGCTCATACACCGGCACGGCCTGCTTGAGCTTGCCCACTGTGTGATACGCCTGGGCCAGCCCCGCCCGCGCGGCCAGGGTGTCCGGGTGCCCGGCGCCCAGTCCCCGGTCGAGATCGGCCAGAGTCTGCTCGTACACCGGGAGGGCGTGCTCGGGCCGGCCCACCGCCAGGTACGCGCCGGCCAGGTCGCCGCGGGCAGCCAGCGTATCGGGGTGCCTGGCGCCCAGTACCCATTCCCGGTCTGCGACTACCCGCTCGTACATCGGCAGGGCCTCGGCATGCCGTCCTGCGGTGGCGTAGGCCCGCGCGAGGTGGCCGCACGAGTCGATGGTGTCGGGATGGTCTTTACCCAGGATCCGCTGCCGCTCGGCGAGCGTGCGCTCGTGCACGCCGATCGCGTCGTCCAGCCGCCCCGCCGCCCCGTAGGCCGAGGCCAGGCCGTCACGGCAGCGGAACGCATGGGTGTGGTCCGCGCCGAGCACCCGGGTGCTGGTCTCCAGCATTTCCTGCCAGTAAGCCAGGCCCGGCCCGCTGATCTCGTCACTGTCCAGGCTCCGGCCGGCCTGCATCAGGACAGGGTGGGGCTCCGGCATCCAGAGCAGGTCACCACTGCACTCGCGGAGGCTGATCGTGCAGTCCCGCAGGGCCTGGGCCAGCCGGGGCGGCGCCGGGTCCGCCGGCCAGGACTGCAGCAGCGCGTCGGCGGCGCACCGCACGGCCTGCTCGAACTCCGGGAACGGGATGATTCCCCGGGTCATGGCCTGGATCGCCGGGTGCACCTGCACGGTCCGCGTCGTGCTGGCCGGGTTGATCGTGACCAACTCGGCCCGGGCGAGGCCGTGCACCGCGTCGCGGGCCTCGGCCGGCTCGGCTGGCATGGCCGGGTGGCCGGTCAGGTACCCGCAGGCGGCCGGGGTGGTGAAGACGACCCCGGGAATGCCGGCCGGGTCGAGCAGGGCGGCCAGCACCAGGGCGGGCCGGGCGAAACCCGCGGGCGGGATCTGGTCGGCCAGGTCCATGGCCAGCGACCAGGTCACCCCGGAATGGCCGAGCGTGGCGTAATCCAGGCCCGGCCCAGCCTGCCCGGCGGTGGCCTGCCCGGTGGTGGCTGACCCGGCGGCTGGCTGAGCCGCCGCTGGCCGGGCCGGCGCCGGGATGCACGCCGGCACCGCGCATCCGGCGCTGCCGGTCGTGGTACCAGCCACGGTAGTCCCGGCAGCTGGCCCCGGTGCAGATCAGCGCGGCCGTGGCCTGCGCCAGGGCGAGCGGCTGGCAGTCCAGGTCGTGGGCCAGGTCGAGGGCCTCAGTTCGCTGGCCCGGGTCAGTGGCGAGCCGGGCGGTCAGGTAGGCCAGGGCTTCCCGGGTGCTGAACGCCGGGACCGGCGCGATCCTCCGGTTCGGCGCGGCCAGAGTGTCGCCCCGCCGGGCGGTGACCACGACCCGGCCGTCGGGCCCGGACGGCCACAGGCCATCCAGGTCGGCCGGGTCGGCCAGGTCGTCGAGGACGACCAGCCAGCGCCGCTCGGTCCGGGACAGCCAGGCCAGGAAGCGCTGCGCGCCGGTCAGCAGGTCGTCGCCCGGATCGGCGGCACCCAGGTCCGCGAGGGTCAGCGCGTAGCCGGTCATGATGGCGTTCCGGGTGCTGGCCTTGACCCAGACCAGCAGGTCCACCGCGCGGCTGTCCCAGAGCTGGTGCGCCAGCGCCGCGGCCAGCTGTGTCTTGCCCGTACCGCCGGAGGCGGCCAGGAGAGCACGGTCGCCGGAGGCGGCCAGGAAGGCAGGGTCGCCGGAGGCGGCCAGGTCCGCCGGAGGCAGCCAGGTGGCCAGGGCCGCCGGAGCCGCCCGGGTACGCGGGCTGACCGGAGGCGGTGCGATAAGCACCACCGCGGGAGTCAGGATTTGTCCCGGAAGGGCCGGCGCCGGGGGCAGGGACGAGAATTAACGTGTCGCCCGGATCCAGCTTGCCGATCCGGCCCAGCCCGGTCTCGGGACGCGGGCTGTGGCAGTCAGCCAGGGGCGGGACCGGGCCGCAGCGCAGCGGCCACTCCACTAGGCGGGCCGGCGCGATGGCCATATGCGTCCTGGCGACCTTGTTGCCGTGGTCTGGCTGTTCACCGTCTGCTCCCACCCACATCCGGACATCTCAAGCGATGCGTTGCAGTCGATCGAAACAGTTGCACAAGACAGCCTATGACGGCGCAGCCCAGTGTGGGCAGCGTTCTGTAGGCATTAGAGAACGCATCGCGGCCGGCGATGCGTGACCGAAAACCCGGTCCCCGCCGCACCCCGTCAGATGGCCAGCCGGCCGCGGTCGGGTCCCGCCAGCCGCCGCAGCAGCGCGGCCCGCCATTCTTCGGTTTGCCTGACCTGGTTAAAGGTGAACAGGTGCAGGCCCGCCACGGCCGCCCCGGGAGCGGTCAGGGCGGCGCCGGTCCGGTCCAGCAGCCGCTCCGGACTGTAGCCACCGGGCAGGCCGAGGCGCAAAAACCAGTCCGCGTGCCCGGTCAGGAACCGGGTGGATTCGGCTACACCGGCCCGGGCCGCCATACGCAGCAGCCTCGCCCGCTCCACCGGTCCTGCCAGTCCCACGTACAGCGGCAGGGTGACCCCGCGGGCCCGGATCCGGGTCACCCAGTTGCGCAGTACGGCCGGGTCGAAGCAGAGGTTGCTGACGATGTAGGAGGAGTGATGCCGCTTATCCCACATGGCCTGGACGGTGATGTCGTCGTCGATGTGCGGGTGGCTCTCGGGGTAGCCGGTGATCCCGACGCGGGCGAACGGGCGGCCCATCTCGGTGAGCCGGGTGAGCAGGGACAGCGCGCTGTCGAACTGTCCCGCCGGGGGATCCGCGTCGCCCGCGGGCACGAACACGTCGTCCACGCCGCAGGCGAGGAGCCGGGCCACGATGCGGTCCAGGTGCGTGTCGTCGGCCACCAGTCGCGCCGACAGGTGCGGCACCACCCGGTACCCGCGGGCGGTCAGCCGCTCGGTCAGGTCCAGTGTGGGATCCAGTCCCCGGGCCGGTGAGGCGGTCACGGTCACGGTCATGCCGGGCGGCACCCAGTCCGCCACCGCCTGCTCGACCGACCCGGACGGGAAGACCTCGTAGCGCGGCTGCGCCAGCAGCGGTGCCGCGCTCAGCAGCCCCCCGCGCACCGCCCCGTCCCCTTCGCCGCCCCCGCCCCGGCCGCCCCCGCCCCCAGACTCATCCCCGGCCGGGTCATCTCGGGCGCTGGCCCGGTCACCCCCGGCCCCGGCCCGGTCACCTCCACCAGACTCATCCCCAGCCCCGGCCCGGTCATCTCCGGCCCCGGTCCCGCTCCGGATTCGTGGTCGATGGCGGCGGTTTCCTCACCCATTCCCAGCGGGGCACCGTGGCCGGGGGCGGGGGGCTGCGTCGCGTGCGCCGAAACCGTCGTCAGGGCAGCGGTTTGCGCACACGGACGGGGCTGATCGTTCCGGGGGACCGGGGCAACAGCGGTTTGCGCACACGAACTGGGGGTTCCCGGGGCTACGCCGGCCAGGAGGTGCTCCAGTTCGCGTTCCAGGCGCGACAGCCCGGTGTCGATCACGGTGAGCGGGAGGCCGAACTGGGCCGCCACGGCCTCGGCCTCAGCTTCCAGAGCCGGGTCGCGGGACTGGGCCAGCCACACCACTCGGCGGTAGTGCCCGAAGTAGTCCGGCCACAGTTCCGGGTAGCGGTCCAGGCCGAGTCCGGCGAGGACCGTCCGGCGGAAACTGCGGACCAGGAAATCGGTCAGTACGTACGTGCCGGGCTCGGCCTCGAACAGCGCCGCCACCCGGTCCGGTCCGGCCAGCAGGTCGTAGCAGTGCAACCCCGGCAGCCGGCGCAGGCCTAGCCGGGCGGACAGCTCATCCAGCGCACCGT
>CAVQNH010000018.1:0-70685 GCA_963713815.1 uncultured Actinomycetes bacterium | reverse complement strand
CACCCATTCGATGGCGCCCGGTCCGGCGCCCAGGTCACGCTGGATGGAGGGCAGCGCCACGTCCACGACGAAGAAGTCGAGGACGAAGACGAATGTTCCCGCACAAGATGACCGCCAGCGGCGCCCACTTGGCGAAGGGCGCGGAAGTGTCCGCGGCAGTACTGGTTCTCCGGCTCATGATGGTCATGCAGCGAGCCTGGAGTCTCCCACGACAGGAGGGTCAAGCGGAGCGAGCCACCCCGCGGCGTGATCAAGTGGCACGGCACAACAACTGTTCGGTTCACCTCCCGAAACTGGGGGGTGAACCGAACAGTCGACTGGCCGGACTGGCCACGGGAGCGGCGGCCCCGGGCCGCGCCGGTGCTGCTCAGATGGTGATGACGACTTTGCCGCGGGCCTGGCCGGGCTTTTTCCTCGAGGTACCGCAGGGCCTGGGGAACCTGGTCCAGCGGGTAGGTCGCGCCGACGCTCGGCGTTACCGTGCCTGGCCTCGATGAGGCTGGTGAGCCGGTTGAGGTCAACGCCGACCGCTGCCGGGGGGTGACCATGGTCAGCCGCTGGTGCAGGAATGGTGACCGGGCCACGCCCGCAACTGGCGGCCCATGCCGGTCCAGTTCCCGCCGTCCTCCCCGCCCACGATGACGGCCGTCCCGGTGGGCGTGAGCGCACGGCGCAGCCGGGACAGGCTGGGATTGCCGGCGATGTCGACGATCAGGTCGTAGCGGCGCGGTGCCGTCGGCGAAATCGTCCTGGGTGTAGTCGAGGACGTGGCTGGCGCCAGCCAGCGGACCAGATCCATCTTCGAGGTACTGCAGACGCCGGTGACCTCCGCCCCGAGCGCCTTGGCCAGTTGCACCGCGTAACTGCCGACGCCGCCGGACGCGCCGGTGATCAGCACTTTCTTGTCCCGACGGTGACATGGCCGACGTCGGTCAGGGCCAGCCAGGGCGGTGACGCCCGACACCGGCACCGCCGCAGCCTGCTCGAAGCTGGCGTTGGCCGGCTTGGCGGCGAGCTTGCTCTCACGGCGGCAGCGTATTCGGCGAAGTTGGCCTGGCTGAACCCGAACACGTCATCACCGACTGAGAACCTGGTCACTTCCGGGCCGACCGCGACGACCGTGCCGGCCACGTAAACCCGGAATTGGATTCCCGCGGCCCGCGGAGGCCGACCGCCAGGCGCACCAGATCGGCGGGCCCGCCATCAGATGCCAGGTCCCCCGGTCGAGTCCGGCCGCATGCACCCGCAGCAGCACCTGAGTACCGCCGATCGCGGGCCTCGCGATCCGGGCGTCGGCGGGACGTCGGCCGAGCCGTACCCGTCCTGCACGATCGCCCAGCATCGTGCTGTCCGCGGTCATAGGCCGGCCGCCTCGCCGCTCTGCTGCCGCAGGCTGCCGTTGAGCTGTCATGACCGCTTCTTCCCGGACCGTTGGGTACAACCTGCTTGGCCGTACTTAGTACGTCACGGTACAGTACTAAGTACGCAAAACGCTATGGGCTAGAACGCTATGGGCTGGAGGGAGTGGCATGACGCAGTCGGTAAGCGAGAGCCCGGCGGAGCGTGTTCCGCTGAGCCGGGAACGGGTGCTCCGGGGGGCCGTCGCGGTCGCCGACGCGGCGGGCGTCGATCGGGGCACTGACGATGCGCTCCCTCGCCACCGAGCGCGTGAAGCCGATGTCGCTCTACCACTACGACCAGACCGGCAAGGACGAGATCCTGGACGGCATCGTCGACCTGGTCTTCAGCGAGATCGAGCTACCGGCGGCCGACGGCGACTGGCGGTCGCAGAAGCTGTCGGCGCGACCCCCGCCCGCCTGGCGCTCCGGCGCACCCGTGGGCGATCGGGCTGATGGAGTCGCGGGCCAACCCCGGCCCGGCGACGCTGCGCCACCACGACGCCACCCTGGGCACCCTGCGCGCCGCGGGGTTCTCAGTCGCGATGACCGCCCACGCCCTCGCCCTGCTCGACAGCTACATCTACGGATTCGCGCTGCAGGAGGCCGCCCTGCCCTTCAACTCGGAGACCGTCACCGAGGCCACTGAGGCGATCATGGGGGTATTCGCCCGCGACTGTACCCCTACCTGACCGAGATGGCGGCGGAGCACATCCTCGGCCGGGTTACGACTTTGGCGACGAGTTCGAAGATCGGGCCGACCGTCATCCTCGACGCCCTGACCCGGTCCATCCCGGACCGCGATAGCCAGCCTCAGCCCTGACCGGAACCTGCGCCCGTACCGGGAGCCTGACCGGAACGTGCGCCCCTGACCGGGAGCCGGGCCGAAACCTGCGGCCCGGCCCGGAGCCTGACCCGCCGGCCACCTGGCCGGCGGGTTACTCGCCGCGGGAGCGGCGGGCGCGGACCCGGAAGCGGTCCTTGGCGTCCAGGACCAGCTTGCGGAGCCGGACCGTGGAGGGGGTGACCTCGGCGCACTCGTCGTCGTCGCAGAATTCCAGAGCCTGCTCGAGGCTGAGGACCCGCGGCGGGACCAGGCGTTCCAGTTCCTCACCGGTGGACTGGCGGACGTTGGTCGAGCTTCGCGCTCCCGGGTGATGTTCACGTCCATGTCGTCGGCGCGGGAATTCTCGCCGACCAGCATGCCCTCGTAGACCTCGGTGCCCGGCGCGACGAACAGCGTGCCCCGTTCCTGGAGGTTGAACATGGCATAGGCGCTGGCCACACCGGTCCGGTCGGCGACCAGCGACCCGGTGGGGCGCATCCGCATGGGCCCCGACCACGGCTGCGTACCCCTCGAACACGTGGTGCGCGATGCCGGTGCCGCGGTGTCGGAGTGAAACTGGGTCCGGAAACCGATCAGGCCGCGTGAGGGGACGATGAAGTCGAACCGCACCCAGCCGGTGCCGTGGTGGGTCATGTGCTCCATCCGGCCCTTGCGCAGGGCCAGCAGGGTGGTGACCGCGCCCAGGTACTCCTCGGGCACGTCCACGGTCAGCCGCTCTACCGGCTCGTGCAGCTTGCCGTCTACGCTCCACGGGTGACCACGGTGGGACGCCCGACGGTGCAGCTCCCAAGCGCTTCCCGCCGCATGGTCTCGACCAGCACGGCCAGGGCCAGCTCGCCACGGCCCTGCACTTCCCAGGTGTCCGGCCGCTCGGTGGGCAGCACCCGCAGCGACACGTTGCCGACCAGTTCCCGGTCCAGCCGGTCGCGCACCATCCGCGCGGTGACCTTCGAGCCCTTCTCTCGCCCGACCAGGGGCGACGTGTTCACCCCGATGGTCATCGAGATGGCGGGCTCGTCCACGGTGAACAGCGGCAGCGGGCGCGGGTCGTCAGGATCGGCCAGCGTCTCACCGATCATGATCTCCGGGATACCGGCCACCGCGATGATGTCGCCTGGCCCGGCGCTCTGGGCGGGCACCCGCTCCAGCGCCTCGGTGCGGAACAGCTCAGTCGACCTTCACGCGCTCGATGGAGCCGTCCCGCCGGCACCAGGCGGCCTGGTGGCGCCGGGTGATCTCGCCGGACTCGACCCGGCACAGGGCGATGCGGCCCAGGTAGGCGGACGCGTCGAGGTTGGTCACGTGGGCCCGCAGCGGCTCGTCTCCGGGTCATAGGCCGGCGCGGGCACGGTGCGCGCAGCACGGTGAACAGCGGCTCGAGGTCCGGCGCGTCAGGCAGCGTGCCGTCCTCGGGCGGTTCAGCGACTCGGCCGGCCCGGGCCGACGCGTACACGATCGGGAACTCGATCTGCGCCTCGGTGGCGTCCAGGTCCAGGAACAGCTCGTAGCAGGCGTCCACGACCTCGGCGATCCGCGCGTCCGGCCGGTCCACCTTGTTGATGACCAGGATGACCGGCCAGGCCGGCCTCCAGCGTCTTGCGGAGCACGAAACGGGTCTGCGGCAGCGGGCCCTCGCTGGCGTCCACCAGCAGCAGCACCCCGTCCACCATGGACAGGCCCCGCTCGACCTCGCCGCCGAAGTCCGCGTGGCCGGGGGTGTCCACGATGTTGATGGTCAGGCCGCCGTGCGCCACCGCGGTGTTCTTGGCCAGGATCGTGATCCCCTTTTCGCGCTCCAGGTGACCGGAGTCCATGACCCGTTCGTTTTGACCTGGGCGCCCGCCCGGAACGCGCCGGACTGCCACAGCATGGCGTCAACCAGCGTCGTCTTGCCGTGGTCGACGTGCGCGACGATGGCTACGTTGCGCAGCTGATCCAGACGGGTGGCGAGCTGGGTCTGGCGAGCGGGCGTACGGGAATCTCATTTACCTCGGAAGTGGGAGCGGCACACACTGGCGCCAGCTCCATTGACTTCACTGCTGATCACCGGGCTATCCGGCGAGCGCGGCTGGCCGGGTCCGGGGGTCGGGCGGTCCCGGCGGAGCACTGCGAGCAGTTCTTCAGTAGGGGCCGATCAGGTAGGCCTCGTCCCCGGCGCGAACCGGGTGCCGCGGCGAGGCGGGTGCTCCAGGTAGCCCTGGCTGACGTCCGGCCATGGTCAGGATCCGGGTCGCGCGCCCAGGTCCTGCATGGCCAGCCGTCCAGGCCGCCGCCGCGGGTCACCTTCAGCCGGGCCACCAGCAGCGGCGCGTCGCCCACGTAGATCGTGTGCAGCACGTCGAGGCCGAGTGCCGCGCCGACGAACCACGGGGCCGCAAGTGCTGCAGTTGATCTAACGTTACGGAACCCGAAATTATGCCGAATCGAGCGGGCTAGCTGCGGGTCGAACATGCGCAGTACCACGGGCGTGCGCTCCCAGCGGTTCCCGAGCTGGTCGCGCACGGCCAGGCCGGTCTCCAGGTTGGCCAGGTCGTCGCTGGTGAGCACGGCGGCGGCGGAGGCGCTGGCCAGGCTGGTACCGATTCCAGCGTTCCGGGCAGGGTGGCGTCCGCGATGACCACCGGCACGCCGAGGACCCGGGCCTGGCTGAGATGCCGGTTGCCGTCGTGCTTCTCGACCACGACCACGTCGCTGCCCGCGCGCGGCAGCCAGCCCGGAGAGGACCTGCATGCCGACCGAGCCCAGGCCGATGACCAGCACGTGGCCGCGCAGCCCGGTGATCCGCCCGGCGGCCCAGCGATTCCTCGATGCGACGGCTGACCACATGTCGGTGAGCATGGCGAAGAACACCGCGACGAACAGGGCGCCGAGCAGCATCAGCACGATGGCCCCGATCATCAGCCACGGGCTCTGGTTCCGGAAGGAGAAGTCGCCGTGGTGCACCGTGGTGGACCGTCTCCGCCGTGAAGTAGACGGCGTCCAGCAGCGGGATGTGGTGCCCGCCCAGCCGGTAGGCCAAGCCGGAGGATCAGCGTGGACCCGATGACCACGGTGAACAGCGCGACAAGCGCCAGCACCAGCCTGCGGTCCACGGCCTGCATCAGGGACGCGGCCAGATGGCTGGTCCGAGCGCCAGGCCGCGGCCGAGCAGGCCGGGTGTTCCCGGCGTGGTGGCGACCACCCCCAGGATCCCTGGCGATCCGGGGTCGGTGCCGGGCGCGTGGCGGTGGGTGATCACGCCCGCCCCGTGCAGTTCCTCGTGGGTCCCGAACAGCGTGACCCCGTCACCCGGGCCGACCCGGTGATCCCGGCCCGGGCAGATCACCACGTCGCCGCCGCCGGCCGGCAGCACCGCGATCGGGGCCAGGGCCCCGTAGATCTCACGCAGGAGGTGCCCCGCGGGGGACACGGTCCGCGCGGCGGCGAACCGCTCGCTGGCCAGCCGGATCTCCTGGACCCCGGTGCGCAGGCAGGCTTCCGTGATCGACGGGGCGGACAAGCCCGGCCACGTCCAGCACGGCCACCTGGATCCGGGACAGGGCCCGGCCGACGGCCGGTCGCTGAGCTGGCCACCACCCGCACCCCGGCGCCGCAGTTCGCGGGTCAGCAGGGCCGTCTCCAGCGTGCGCAGATCGTCTTCCTGGGCGCAGATGGCCCGGCCTCGGCGCCGGCCAGCCCGGCCTCGGCCAGGACCTCCGCCGACCGCGAGCTGCCCGCGATGTGCGGGATGCCCCAGCCGGTGAGGTTGCGGGCCAGCCGCGGGTCCGGGGTGATCGTCGATGACCACGGTCGGCACGCCGGAGGAGTGCAGCAGTTCGACGATGCGCAGGCCGACGCCGTGCAGCCCGCAGACGATCACGTGCCCGCGCCGGCCCGCGTACGCCCCTCCCACCCGGCCAGGGTGGCACGGGCAGATGTCGGAACGGTTAAGAGCCGTTCCGGTGGTGGAACCGGCCTGGTCAGGGGCGGGCGCGCCGGGGACGCCGGACCGCCCGGCCCGGGATCGCCCCTCGGCTGCCGCCGCGCCGCCGGCTTCTGCGCCCCGCGCCGCCGGTCCCGCCTGCCCGTTCTAAGCCCGGCCGGAGACCTAAGTACCCGGCCGGGAGCGGAGATAGGGGCCCGGACACTTCCCGATGTGGTGACTGGGGCCTTACGACGAACCTCAAGGTGTGCGGTCAGACCGTGGCCGCGAACCAGGAGGATGTCGTGCATCCAGTGATCCAGTCGGCCGTGGCCGCCCAGCCGCGTCAAGGACATGCTCGACCACGCCGCCGCAGAGAACCGGGCCCGTGACGCCCGCCGGACCAGGCCAGGCCGCCGCTGGGACGCACGCGCGGCCAGCAGCCATGTCCTCGCCGCCCGCCGCGACCCGGCGCCTGCCCACTACTGCGCTAGAGGCGCCGTGGCCCGGCCCGCCCGGGGCCTGCGCCCCGCACCCCCGTCCCCTCCCCGGCCCCTCCTGTGGGTCCGGGGAGGGCCGGAGGCTGAGGGCAAACGCCGGGATACTACGTTCAGTGACAGCTGGCTTTCTGGCCGTTCCGCGCCTGTCCTGGCTGGTCCGGCAAAGGCCGGCCGCCGAGCAGACCGTTTGGAACGCGTGTTCGATTATTTGCTATTGTCATGGCATGGCAGCGTACGATTCCCACCGGGCTGGCCGACCGGGGTACACCGCCAGGCAGTACCGACTTCGAGGCCACCGCCGTGGCCTGGCTGCTCGACGTGGTGCCGCCCGACTACCGTCTGTATGGGGTGCTGCGACGGCACCCGATCGCGCTGGCGAGCATGGCCCGTCATCATGTGGCGGCGTGCGTGCAGGGCGCCCGCGAGGGATACCGCAGCGCCCGGACCGACCTGGGCGGGGCGCTGCCCGCGCACGGGGTGGACGCGGTACTGGCCGCCTACCGCAGCGAGGGCCGCAGGCTGGTGGACACCGCCCGGGCCGTCGATCTGATCGGCCGCGCCCTGCGCGGTGAGGTATTCAGCCCCGGCTCCGCGCCGAGTAAGCCGGGATTAGCCGGGGGGCTCAGGGGACGGCGCGGATGGCGAGCACGGCCATCCCGTCCACCGCCGGGTGGCCGCCGAAGGTCCGGACCTCCTCGTGGACCTTGTCCGCCACCACCTCCGCGGTCAGCCCGGTGCAGGCGGCCAGCAGCCGGGCCAGCCCGTCGTCGTCATCGAGCAGCCGGTCGCCGTCGCGCCGCCTGGTCACCCCGTCGGTGACGCAGAGCAGCAGGTCCCCGGGGCCCAGGATGACCTGCTGGGCGGTGAAGCCCTGCCCCTCGATCACGCCGAGCACCGGCTGCGGGGCCGCGGCCGTCCCGGGCCGGCCCTCCCCCCGCAGCACCAGCGGCAGCGGCTGCCCCGCGCAGGCGAGCAGGACCTGGAGGGGGGAGCCCGGCACGATCTCCCCGGGCCTGGTCTCCCCGGCTCGATGTCCGCGGGCCGTGTTTTCCCCGGGCCCGATTTCCCCGTGCACCAGGGTGACGAACGTCCCCGGCGCATGCTCGTCCAGGATCAGCTGGTTCAGCCGGTCCAGCGCGGTGGGGATGCTGAGCCCGGCCGCCCCCAGGATGCGCAGCGCGTTGCGGGCCAGGGAGGTCACCGCCAGGGTCGCGGGACCGGTCCCGCACACCTCGCCGATGGCAAATCGCCAGCGTCCCCCGGCCACCGGGAACACGTCGCAGAAGTCACCGCCCGCGTCGGCGCCGGACAGGCCGGCCCCGGGGAGGTCGTGCGCGAAGGCCAGTTCGGCGCCCGGGACCCGGGGCAGTTCGTGCGGCACCAGGGTGGCGCGCAGCGCCTCGCTGTCCTGCCGGTGCTGGGCAGCGAGCCGGGAGTTTTCCAGGGCCAGCGCGATCCGCCCGGCCAGGTCCTCCGCCAGCCCCTGCACCTCCCGGGACGGCCGGCCGCCGTGCGGGCCGCCCAGGATGAGCTGCCCCACCGGCCCGTCCTGGGTGATGAGCGGGAAGCACCAGGCGCCCCGGGCGGCCAGGTCAGCCACGCCGGCCGGGGCATCCGGCGGGACCACCGCGGCCAGCGGCCAGGAGCGGGGGGCCCCGGCGCGGGGCCCGGGAGCGCTGCCCGGGACCGCACCGGGGATGATCCCCGGCGGCGCGCGGTCGCAGCCCAGGTTCAGCAGCCAGGTCAGCGCGCCCGCCAGCGACTCATCCGCGTGGCGGGCCACAGTGAGCCGCAGGTCGCCGCCGGGACCAGCGAGCAGCACGGCACACCACGCCGCGAGCCGGGGCACGGCGACCCGCCCGGCCACGGCCAGGATCTGGTCCTGGTCCAGCGAGCCGGCCAGCAGCGCGCTGGCCTCGGCGAGCACCCCGATCCGGGCGCGGCGGGTGCGTTCCAGCTCGGTCAGCCGGGCACGTTCCAGCGCCGGTCCCATCTGGTCGGCCAGCTGCTGCAGCCGCTGGACGTCGCCGTCCGCGAACCGGCCCGGCCGGGCGGCCGCGACGGCCAGCACCCCGGTCACCCGGCCGTCCACCATGAACGGCACGGTCGAGACGGACGGTGCGGTGCGCAGCCACGCGGCCGGGCTGAGCCCGCTGGCCGCGCGGACCCCCAGGTCCCCGTCCTCGTCCGCGACCACGGCGTACGCACTGTCGGCGGATGCGATCTCCCGGGCCGTCGCCACACACCGGCCCAGCAGCATGTCGTAGCCGGACTCGCCCGGCATGCTGATCTCGGCCACGGCCGCCGGGGGCAACGTACTCGCCTGCGTGGTGGCGACGTTCCAGGGGCCGGCCGGGACGACCGCGTCCAGCGCCTCCGGCCCGGTCCCGGCGCCCGGCGGGCCGGCCGGGCCGCCGGGAAGGCCCATCCGGAACCAGACGGCCTTGGCGTCGGTCCCGTAGCTGACCCCCCAGGCGGCCGCGAGGGCGGAGGGCAGCAGCAGGCCGCGGCCGCCGGTGCGTTCCGCGGGAACGGTGTCGTTGGGCGCGGGGCCGGGCACCATCCGGGCCGGGTGGCTGTCCCGGACCACGACTTCCACCGCCCCGGCGGCGAGCTTGCAGGTGACCTGGACCTGGGTCCCGGCGTGCACCACGGCGTTGGTGACCAGCTCGCTGGTCAGCAGGACCGCGTCGTCGACCAGCCCGCCGTCCGCCGCGGCGTCCGCGGCCGTGCCGGACCCGGCGTCCAGCCACGAGCACAGCGTGTCGCGCACGAATTTGCGGGCCGCCGCGACGGCCGCAGGCTCAGGCAGGTACGCCGCGCTCGCGACGAGGTCCTTGCGTCCCTTCACGTGCCCTCTTGGATTCCCAGACGCATCAAGTAAGGTCGCCCACTGCGGGCGCCGGCCGTGACCAGCCATCGCCGGCTACGTACTCCCGCACCACTTTCGCGGGGACGCCGGCAATCACGCAGCGGTCAGGCACCAGGCCGCGGACCACCGAGCCCGCGGCCACCACCACATTACGGCCGATCTGCGCGCCTGGCAGCACGATCACGCCAGCTCCTAGCCACGTTCCCGGGCCGATGGACACCGCGGTGTTGCTCGGCCACTGCCGCCCGATGGGCACGTCCGGGTCGGCGTAGCCGTGGTTCTGGTCGGTGATGTAGACGTACGGGCCGGTGAATACGTCGTCGCCGATCACGATCGAATGGTGCGCGATGATGTGGCTGCCGCGGCCGATCACGCAGCGGTCGCCGACCCGCAGCACCGGCGTGTCGCCCAGCTGGTGGCCCGGAACCAGGCCGGCGGTCAGGCTGACCTGGGCCCCGATCAGCGTGCCCTCGCCGACCTCGATCCACGCCTCGCCGTAGAGCGCGCCGGCCGGGAACGCGATGACCGAGCCGGGGCCGAACCCGGCGAACCGGCGGCCCGCCGGGGTGGCCGCGGTGATCGCACCCGCCTGCTGGGCCGCCTGCCAGGCCCGGTGCACCACCCGCCACACCAGCGTGCGGCAACCCCTGGCGAGAGCCCCGTTGCGCGGCATGAACGACTACGGTACCCGGGTGCTGATCTGCAGCGTTTCCGGCACCCGGGCTCCCGGGGCCAGTGACGGCGCGGCGAGCTGGCCGCAGGCCCCGTCGATCTCGCTGCCCCGCGTGTCGCGGACGGTGACCGGGATCCCGCGGGCGGCCAGCCGGTCCTCGAACTCCCGCATGGAACCCGGCTCGGACGCCGTCCACCGCGAGCCCGGGGTGGGATTGAGCGGGATCAGGTTCACGTGCGCGAGCCGGCCGGCCAGCAGCCCGGCCAGCGCGTCGGCCCGCCAGGCCTGGTCGTTGATGTCTTTGATCAGCGCGTACTCGATGGAAACCCGGCGGCCGGTGACGGCCGCGTAGTCCCACGCGGCCCCGAGCACCTCGGCCACGTTCCAGCGGCGGTTGACCGGCACCAGCTCATCGCGCAGCTCGTCGTCGGGAGCGTGCAGCGAGACGGCCAGCCGCACCTGCAGGCCTTCCGCGGTGAGCCGGCGGATGGCGGGGACCAGCCCCACCGTGGAGACGGTCACCGACCGCTGGGAGATACCCAGGCCGTCGGGGACCGGGTCGGTGATGCGGCGCACGGCCCGCAGCACGCTGGCGTAGTTGGCCAGCGGCTCACCCATGCCCATGAACACGACGTTGGAGACCCGACCCGGGCCGCCCGGCACCTCGCCGCGGGCCAGCGCCCGCGCACCCGCGACCACCTGGGCGACGATCTCGGCGGCGGACAGGTTCCTGGTCAGCCCGGCCTGGCCGGTCGCGCAGAACGGGCAGGCCATGCCGCAGCCTGCCTGGGAGGACACGCACATGGTGACCCGCTGCGGATAGCGCATCAGGACCGACTCGACGAGCGCGCCGTCGAAGGCCTGCCACAGCGTCTTGCGGGTCATCCCCCCGTCACAGGCCAGCTCCCGCTGCGGGGTGAGCAGCCGGGGCAGCAGGCGCCCGGCCAGCTGGTCACGGGAGGCGGCCGGCAGGTCGGTCATGTCGGCGGGATCGTCGGTCAGCCGGGCGAAGTAGTGCCGGGCCAGCTGGTCGGCGCGGAACGCAGGACCGCCCAGCTCAGCGGCGGCCGCGCGGCGCTCCGCGGGATCCAGGTCAGCCAGATGCCGGGGCGGTCGGGTGGGGGTTGGTCTGCCAGGCACCGGTGCTCCGTTGGAAAGGCCGTTTCGAACGCTTAACAATATCCCGGGTGCGGACACGATGACCTGGGGCGAATCAGTAGGTTTCCGGTATGCCGACTTTGCGCAGGGGCGGGAGAGAAGGCAACCTCGCCGCCCGGCCGGGCCGGCCAGAGATCCTGCTCACCAGTGAGAGCCCGTACGGCAGCCGCCGGCTGGTCGTGGAGTACGACGGCGTCACCACCGCCGCGTACGTGTACGACCAGACGGCCGTGATCGCCGCGGTCTGGCTGGCCAACCACCAGCCCGCCCCGGCCGCGGCCGATCCCGCCCAGGTCGAGGCCGGCCAGGCCCCGGTGATGCCGGCCGGGCACACCAAGCATCCCGGCGGCCGCCCCCCGCTGGACCCGCGCATCCTCCGCCCCCTGTGGTTCGAGGAAGGCGACGGGGTGGCCCTGGTGGAGGGCGGGCAGCTGCTCGCGGTGATACCCGGCTGGTCGGACATGTCCCGGGGCATGCCCGGCTACAGCCGGGAATGCGTCGGCCAGACCCCGTTCGCCTGGTCGCTGGACGACGCGATGGAGGGGCTGGGGCCCCGGGCGGACCGGGCCACGGCCTTCTGGCGCTGGCGGGCCAGCGAGGGCTCGTGGGCCGGCTTCCAGAAGGCGGCCCTCGGCCACCTGCTGGGCCGGCTCGGCCCGGGCGCCCGGTACTGGGACGTCAGCGGCGGCCGGCAGCCGCCGGCCGGGGTGTCCGAGCGGCCGCCGACCCGCAGCCGGCCGTTCACGGTGCTGTCCACGCTCGGCATGAGCTGCCAGCGGATGCCGGTCGTCGAGCAGTTCGCCGAGGACCCGACGTCCTCCGGGCGGATCGAGCTGGCCCTGGGCACCACGATGCCCAGCCCCGAGGCGGCGCGCATCTTCCTGTGGCTCGCGCACTATCCGTGGCGGGCGGTGACCTGGTTCGGGCCGGGGCACACGATCAGGTGGTACCACGAGCCGGGCACCTTCCCGCTGGGCGGCGGCAACACGGCGGTGCTGCTGCTGGACGATCCGGCCCAGCTGCCCGGGCCGGAGGTGCCGGACCTGTCCGGGTTCTCCTTCGGCGGTGACCCGGTGCGCTGGCTGTGGGTCCTGCCCATCAGCGAGCGGGAACGGCTGTTCGCTAAGGAACGCGGATCAGCCAGCCTGGTCACCCACCTGGCCGCGCAGCGGCGGGACTGGGTGGTCATGCCGTAGGGCACGGCCCCCCGGGGCCGTGCCCTGCGCAATAAGCCTGTCCCGGATGCCGGGCGGTCAGTGGATGTGCAGATTGACCCCCAGCAGCGGCAGCCACCACAAGAAGATCGCCAGCAGCGCGGACAAGACCCCCTTGAGCAGGCCGACCGTGATGTAGTGCTTCTCCCAGGCCACCACGATCCCGATGATGATATAGATCAAGCCAACCAGGCCGATACGTCTGAACATCCCGCTGCGCTCCGCATCTCCCCCGACTGATGAGTACGAGTCGCCCGCAAAGTCCCCAACGCGGATGCGGCCAAACGCCACTATGCGGATCAGTGCGAGAAGAAGATCACCAGCAGCAGCCACACCACCGGTGCGGTGAGCAGCAGGGAATCGGCACGGTCGAGGATCCCCCCGTGGCCGGGCAGGACCGTGCCCATGTCCTTGATCTGGAGGTCGCGTTTGATCATGGACTCGGCCAGGTCACCGAGGGTCGCCGCGGCGACCGCGGCCACGCCCAGGATCACGCCCTGCCACCAGGTGCCGTGCAGCAGCAGGGTCAGCAGCAGGACCCCGGCCACGACGCAGGCCACCGCCGATCCGGCGAAGCCCTCCCAGGTCTTGTGCGGGCTGATCGCGGGGGCCATCGGGTGCCGCCCCAGCAGGCTGCCCACCAGGTAGCCGCCGATGTCACTGCAGACCGTGACCACGATCCAGGCCAGGACCCGCCGGGAGCCGTCCGGCGCGGCCAGCATCAGCGCGACGAACGAGGCCATCAGCGGCAGGTAGACGAGGGTGAACACCCCGGCGGTGACATCACGCACGTAGCCGCTGCTGCCGCCGGGCATCCGCCAGGCCAGCACGCCGATCACCGTGACCCCCAGGGCGGCGACCAGCGGGCGCTCGCCGCTGTAGTAGGCCAGCCCCAGCATGACCGCGCCGCCCGCGGCCACCGGGACCAGCGGCAGCCGGATATCCCGCGTCTCCAGGGCACGGGTCAGTTCCCACAGCCCGAGCGCTATCACGGCGGCCATGTAGACCAGGAAGATGATCTTGATGGTGAACAGGGTGAGCAGGGCCAGGCCGCCCATGATCACGCCGACCGCTATCGCGGCGCGCAGGTTACGGCCGGCCCGGGACGGCTTGAGGATCTCCGTGGGCGGCGCCCCGGGCTCTGGCTCCGCGGCGTCGGCCTGCGGCCCGGCCATCTCCGGTCCCAGGTCCCCGGAGCCGTTCGGGATTCCCGGCCCGCCGCCCTGCTCCGGGGCGTGGCCCGGCTCGCGCAGCTCGTCGGGACCCAATCTCAGACCTCGAGCAGCTCGGCTTCCTTGTGCCGCAGCAGTTCGTCCACCTGCCCCACGTAGGTGTGCGTCAGCTCGTCGAGTTCCCGTTCCGCCCGGTGCACCTCGTCCTCGCCCGCCTCACTGGACTTGACCATCTTGTCCAGGGAGTCCTTGGCGTGCCGCCGGATGTTGCGGATGGAGATCCGGCTGTCCTCGGCCTTGTGCCGGGCGACCTTGATGAAGTCCTTGCGCCGTTCCTCGGACAGCTCGGGGAACACCACCCGGATGATGTTGCCGTCATTGCTCGGGTTGACCCCGAGGTCACTGTTGCGGATCGCCTTCTCGATGGCGGCCAGTGACGACTTGTCGAACGGCTGGACGATCACCATCCGGGGTTCGGGGATGTGAAACGAGGCCAGCTGGTTGACGGGCGTCTGGGTTCCGTAGTACTCGGCGGTGATCTTGCCGAACATGGACGGGTGAGCGCGTCCGGTCCGGATGGTGCCAAACTCCTCCTTGGCGACCACCACGGCCTTTTCCATTTTCTCCTCAGCTTCGAGGAGAGTGTCGTCTATCACGGCGGCTCCTGTGCGTTCCTGTGCCTTCGCGCTTCCGCGGCTGACGGGTCAGTAGTCCCCCGACCGGCATATCAGCGTGCCGATCTTCTCACCGCGCACCGCCCGCGCGATGTTGCCCTCTTCCATCAGGTCGAACACGACGATGGGCAGGCCGTTGTCCATGCACAAGCTCACCGCGGTCGCGTCCATGAACTTCAGCTCGCGGCGCAGCACCTCGCTGTAGTCGATCTGGGTGAACCGGGTCGCGCCAGGAATGGTGCGGGGGTCCGCGTCGTAGACCCCGTCCACCTGCGTGCCCTTGAGCACCGCTTCCGCGCCGATCTCCAGGGCACGCTGCGCGGCGCAGGTGTCGGTGGAGAAGAACGGGGCACCCAGGCCCGCGCCGAAGATCACGACGCGGCCCTTCTCCAGGTGCCGGATGGCGCGGCGGGGGATGTAGGGCTCAGCCACCTGCCCCATGGTGATCGCGGTCTGGACCCGGGTTTCCACGCCCAGCTTCTCCAGCACGTCCTGGAGGGCCAGGCAGTTGATGACGGTACCCAGCATGCCCATGTAGTCGGCGCGGGCCCGGTCGATGCCGCGCTCGGCCAGCTGCTTGCCGCGGAACATGTTGCCCCCGCCGACCACGGCGGCCAGCTCCACCCCGTCGGCCACCACGGCCGCGATCTCCTTGGCCAGGTGGAAGACGACATCCGGCGAGATGCCGACCGGCTCGTTCCCGGAGAAGGCCTCCCCGGAGAGCTTCACGACCACCCGGTTCCAGCGGCGGTGCGCCTTCGCCTCCTCCGGCTCAGCAGAGCCGTCCGCCGCCACGGCTGGCCCCGGCCCCGCCGCGGGATCCTCGCGCACGGCAGCGCCCGCCTGGTGCGTGACGCTGCCGTCCACGAGATGTTCTCCTTCGCCCCCGATCACCAGCTGGCCCCGGCCCTCATCCGGCCTGGCCGACCTGGAACCGCGCGAACGCGCGGACGGTAACCCCCTGATCGGCGAGCAACTGCTTGATGGACTTCTTGGGATCCCGGACGAACGGCTGCTCGGTGAGGACCACGTCCTTGAAGAACGCGTTGAGCCGGCCTTCGACGATCTTCGGGACCGCCTGCTCCGGCTTGCCCTCGTCCCGGGTGATCTGCTCCATGATGCCCCGCTCGTGCTCGACCACGTTCGCGGGCACCTCGTCGCGGTTCAGGTACTGCGGCCGCATCGCGGCTACCTGGTGCGCCACGTCCCTGGCCGCCTGGGACGACGGCTTGTCCAGCTGGACCAGCACGCCCACGGTCGGCGGCAGCGCCGGGTCGGACTTGTGCAGGTAGGTAGCGACGTAGCCACCCTCAAGGAGGGTGTACCGGCCCAGCTCGATCTTCTCCTTGAGCGAGGCGCCGGCCTCCTCGATGTGCTGCTGGACGGTGGTGCCGGGCCGGAGCTCCAGCCCGAGCAGGGTCAGCCGGTCGGCGGGCCGCTGCTGCAGCGCCACGCTCGCGATCTGCGCCGCCACGGCCTGGAACACATCGGTCTTGGCGACGAAGTCGGTCTCGCAGTTGAGCTCGAGGAGCACACCGGCGTCCGTGCCGTCGAGCTCCGCGGTCACCAGCCCGTTCGCGGCGGTCCGGGAAGCCCGCTTGCTGACGTCCTTGGCGCCCTTGACCCGGAGGAGCTCCACGGCGACGTCGAAGTCGCCGTCGGCCTCTTCCAGGGCCCTCTTGCAGTCCATCATTCCCGCGGCCGTCTGCTCACGCAGCCGCTTCACGTCCGCGGCGGTGAAGTTCGCCATTTCCTCATCTCTCGTCTTCGTGGTGGGGGCGGGACGGGTCACCCCGCCCCGCTGACCCGGTGCTCAGGCCTCGCGCGACTCACCGGAGCCGGCGGCCACGCCCGCGGCCTCTGGCGTGGGCGCGGCGGCCTCATCCTGCTCGGGGGCCGTCCCGTTCGCCTCGCCGGCGGCCGGGGCGTCGGAGCTCTGCGCGTCGGGGCCCTGGGCCTCAGGGTTCTCGGCCGCAGGGCTCTCGGCCTCGCGGGCTCTCGGCCTCGGGGCTCTGGGCCTCGGCGCTGCCGGCGTCAGGAGCCTGGGCCGCGGCATCGTCGCCCTTGCCTTCGAGGACCGCCAGCTCCCATTCGGCGAGCGGCTCCTCAGCGCCGAGTTCCCCCGACCCCGGCGCCGCGGACGGCTTGGCCTCGCCGTCGGCCGCCCCGGCCCGGGCGATGAGCCCGTCGGCCACCGCATCGGCCACCACCCGGGTCAGCAGCGAAACACTGCGGATGGCGTCGTCATTCCCCGGGATCGGGTAGGTGACCTCGTCCGGATCGCAGTTGGTGTCGAGGATGGCGATGACCGGGATGCCCAGCTTGCGGGCCTCGCTGACGGCGATGTGCTCCTTCTTGGTGTCCACCACCCAGATGGCGCTCGGCACCCGGGACATGTCACGGATCCCGCCCAGCGACCGCTCCAGCTTGTCGCGCTCGCGGCGCAGCTGCAGCAGCTCCTTCTTGGTCATCCCCGAGCCCGCGACGTCATCGAAGTCGAGCTCCTCGAGCTCCTTGAGCCGCTGGAGACGCTTGAAGACCGTCTGGAAGTTCGTCAGCATGCCACCCAGCCACCGCTGGTTGACGAAGGGCATGCCCACCCGGCGGGCCTGCTCGGCCACCGCTTCCTGGGCCTGCTTCTTCGTGCCGACGTAGAGGATGGAGCCGCCGTGGGCGACCGTCTCCTTGATGAACTCGTAGGCGGTGTCGATGAAGTTGAGTGACTGCTGGAGGTCGATGATGTAGATGCCGTTGCGCTCAGCCAGGATGAATCGCTTCATCTTGGGGTTCCAGCGCCGGGTCTGGTGCCCGAAGTGCACGCCGCTCTCGAGCAGCTGCCGCATAGTGACGACCGGAGCCATGCCCGCGGTCCCCTTCCTGTTACGCGCCGTGCCTGATCGCACCGACGCTCTCGGTTGTTGCCTGGCGCCCGGGCGCACCCGCCGCGGTGTGGGAAACCGCGGACCGGTGGGATGCGTCCCGCCTGGGGCCGAACCGGCACCTGGCGGCGAGCGGACGCGCGAATTTAGCCGGAAGGCCGTCCGCGACATGCGGGCAGACTCCACGACTTATCAGCCAGTCTACCCGCTGCGCTCAAGCCCGCGGATGCACTCGCCCGCGCTCAGGCCCGCGACGGCGCGCGGGGCCCCGCGGGACCCGCGGGGTCGGCCCGGTCCTGGGCGGGCTGCCCGGTCAGGCGCGGGGGTGAGCCTGCCGGAACGCGGTGGTCAGCCGCTCCACCGAGACGTGCGTGTAGATCTGGGTGGTGGCCAGCGACGCGTGGCCCAGGATCTCCTGCACGCTCCGCAGGTCCGCGCCGCCTTCCAGCAGGTGGGTCGCGGCGGCGTGGCGCAGGCCGTGCGGCCCGGTGTCGGGGACCGCGGGCACCGCGGCCAGCCGCGCGTGCACCACCCGCCGCGCGGTCCGGGGATCGAGCCGCCGGCCGCGGGCGCCCAGGAACAAGGCGGCCGCGCTGTCGGGGGTCACCAGCGCGGGCCGCCCGTCGCGGGCCCAGCGGGCGGTGGCCCGCTCGGCGGGCAGGCCCACGGGGACCGTGCGCTCCTTCCCGCCCTTGCCGAGGACCCGGACGGTCCGGCGGCCGTGATCGAGGTCGCCGAGGTCGAGTCCGCACAGCTCGCTGACCCGGATGCCGGTGGCGTACAGGAGTTCCATGATCGCGGTGTCGCGCATGATCAGCGCCTGATCCCGGGGATCTGGCTCGACCCCGTCCCGCGCCCCCAGCACGGCCGCCATCTGGTCCTGCCGGATCACCTCGGGCAGCTTCCGGCGCAATTTCGGCGTCCCCAGGAGCGGCCCCGGGTCGGCGGCCAGCCAGCCGCGGGCGTGCCCGAACGCGGTGAACGTCCGGGCCGACGCGGCCCGCCGGGCCAGCGTGGCCCGGGCCCGCCCGCTGGCGTGCTGGCCCGCCAGCCAGCCCCGGAGCACCGCGATGTCCAGGCCATCGGGGCTGGTCACGCCCGCCTGGGCGGCGTGCTCCAGGAGGGAGCGGACGTCACCCAGGTAGGCCCGGACGGTGTGGCCGGACAGGCCGCGCTCCGCCGCGAGATGACGCCGGAACGCCTCCAGCGCGGCAGCCAGGCCGGGCAGCGGCTCATCTGGCGCGGCTCACCGGGCAGCGGCTCACCGGGCAGCGGCTCGGCTGCATTCTCCCCGGCCGCATCCTGGCCGGGCACATCAGCCATGAGCCCAGTCTCCACGAGCTCAGTCTCCATGAGCCCAGTCTGGGGCAGAACCGGCCCTCACTCCACCGTGACGCTCTTGGCCAGGTTGCGCGGCTTGTCCACGTCGTTGCCGAGCGCGACCGCCGCGTGGTAGGCGAGCATCTGCAGCGGCACGGACAGCAGGATCGGGTCCAGCTCGGGCTCGTTCTTCGGCACCCGGATCACGTGGTCGGCGAGCTTGGGATCCACGTCGGCGTGCGCGACGGCGATCACCGGGCCGCGGCGCGCGCGGATCTCCCCGAGCGTGGACAGGTTCTTGTCGAGCAGCTCGTCGCTGGGCACGATCGCGACCGTGGGCAGCTCCGGGTTGACCAGGGCGAGCGGCCCGTGCTTGAGCTCGCTGGCCGGGTAGGCCTCCGCATGCAGGTAGGAGACCTCCTTGAGCTTCTGGGCGCCCTCCCGGGCGACCGGGTAGCCGCGGACCCGGCCGATGAAGAACATGCTCTGGGCCTTCGCCAGCTGGGCGGCGATGTCGGCCACGTGCTGCTCGCCGGCCAGCATCTCCTCGATCTGCCCGGGAATCGCGTGCAGCCCCGCGATGATCCGCCGGCCGTCCGCCGGGGAGAGGTCGTGGATGCGGCCCAGGTGCAGGCCCAGCAGGGCGAACGCCACCGCCGTGGCGGTGAACGTCTTCGTCGAGGTGACCGAGATCTCCGGGCCGGCGTGCAGGTACACGCCGCCGTCGCACTGCCGGGCGATGGCGCTGCCGACCGAGTTCACCACCCCGAGTACGCGGCCGCCCTTGCGCTGCAGCTCCTGGATGGCGGCCAGCGTGTCGTAGGTCTCGCCGGACTGGCTGACCCCGACATACAGGGTGTCCGCCTCCACGACGGGGTTGCGGTAACGGAACTCCGAGGCGGGCTCGGCGGAGGCCGGGATGCGGGCCAGGTCCTCGATGAGCTGCGCGCCAACCTCGCCCGAGTAGTAGGCCGAGCCGCAGCCGAGCACCAGGACCCGGCGGATCTCCCGGAGTTCGCGGGCGTCCATGTTCAGCCCGCCCAGGTGCGCGGTGTTGAACCGGCTGTCCAGTCGGCCGCGCAGGGCCCGCTCGACCGCCCGCGGCTGCTCGTGGATCTCCTTGCGCATGAAGTGCGTGTAGCCCTCGGCGTCGTAAGAGCCGGCCTCGGTGTCGATGGTGGAGGGCTGCTTGATCGTGGTCTGGGCGTCGAGCGTGGAAGTCACGAAGCCGTCTGCGCGGACCGCCGCGAGCTCGCCGTCGTCGAGGTGCACCACCTGGCGGGTGTATCGGACGAGCGCGGACACGTCGGAGGCGACGAACATCTCCTTGTCGCCGAGACCGAGCACCACCGGGCTGCCGTTGCGGGCCGCCACGATCAGGTCCGGCTGGCGGGCGTCGAGCACCACGATCCCGTAGGTGCCGACCACCGAGGTCAGCGCCTGGCGGACCGCCTCTTCCAGGTTGTCCGCGCTGCTCGCCGCGATCAGGTGGGCGAGCACCTCACTGTCGGTCTCGGAGGCGAACACGGCCCCGTCCACGCTCAGCTTGGCCCGCAGCTCATCGGCGTTCTCGATGATCCCGTTGTGCACGATCGCGATCGGCCCGCAGACATGCGGGTGCGCGTTGGCGTCGCTCGGCTCGCCGTGGGTGGCCCACCGGGTGTGCCCGATGCCCGGGCTGCCCTTGAACCGCGCGGGCAGTCCCGCGGCCAGGTCGGCGACCCGGCCCTTGGTCTTGTGCACCCGGATCTCACCGGACCGGCCGATGACCGCGATCCCGGCCGAGTCGTAGCCCCGGTATTCCAGCCGGGCCAGCCCCTCCAGCAGGATGGGTACGCAGTCGCGCCCCCCGATATGAGCGACGATTCCGCACATGCTCTGCCCCCCTCAGCCGTAGATGATGCGGCGCAACTGACGCAGCGTGAACTGGGGCGGTGCCACCAGCCGTTGCTCCAGCTCAACCGTGATCTGATTGAACGCACGGTCGTTGGTCAGACCCCGGGCCTTGAGTTCCCCGTGGCGCCTGCGGACGAAAGCGTCCGCTGGCTCGGAGAAGTACCCGACCACGTCGTCGATCAACCGCGCTGCCTCCCCGGCGCCCAGCGAGCTGCTGCCGGTCAGGTGAGCGATCAGGTCCTCGAACGGCCGTTGTTGCGCGACTGCCACATGGGCCAGCATGCTCGATGATCGCCCGGATGGCAACGAACTTGCCCGGAATCGGGCAGGATTTAGCTAATTGCTCGGCCGAAAGCGGCGTTTTCTCCGGTAAGCCCGTTTCCGGTCGGCCGATTCCCGGTCAGCCGTCTCACTGTCAGCTGGCTCGCGTCGCGGCTCGCTAGTGACCTGGCTCTGTGGTCGGCCCAGGGCGGCGGACCCGCCAGCCCCGCTCGCAGCGCTCGATGAATCCGCCCGCCGCCAGCTCTCCCAGGCACCGCATCACGGTATCGAAATCCACCCCCGCGGACACCGCGATCCGGGCCGGCCCCCGGCCGCCGCGGGCGGGCATGGCTTCCAGGACGCTCAGGCTGACCGGGTCCAGCTCGTCCCGCGGCAGGACCGGCCCGCGGGACGGGCCGGCCAGGTCGCCGGGGCTGAACGTCAGGCAGGCGAGCACGTCATGCACGTCGGTCACGCACACGGCTCCCCAGTCCCGGATGGCCAGGTGGCAGCCGGCTGAGGCCAGGGACGTCACTGGTCCGGGCACGGCCATCAGCGGGCGGTTCTGGTCCCGGGCGTGCCGGGCCGTGTTCAGCGCCCCGCTGCGCAGCGCCGCCTCGGCCAGCACGGTCCCCCGGCTGAGCGCGGCGATCAGCCGGTTGCGCACCAGGAACCCGGGCCGGGTCGGCGTCCGGCCCGGCGGCTGCTCGCTGACCAGTGCCCCGTGGGCGACGATGGCCTCAAACAGATCGTGGTGGGCCCGCGGGTACGGCACATCGAGCCCGGAGGGCAGGACCGCGACGGTGACCCCCTCGGCGGCAAGCGCGCCGCGGTGCGCCTGGCTGTCGATCCCGAACGCCCCGCCGGAGACCACTGTCCAGCCCCGCTCGGCCAGGGCCGCCGCGAGTTCGGTGGTCACGTGGATGCCGTAGCCGGTGGCCGCCCGGGTCCCGACGATGGACACCGAGCGCAGGCAGGCGAACCGGAGATCAATGTGGCCCCGCACCCACAGGCCCCACGGCCGCCCCGCGCCCAGCGCGTCGAGCTGGCTGGGCCACTCCGGGTCACCCGGGCACACCAGCCGGATCCCGTCCCGCTGCCAGGCCTCCACCGTGGCCACGGTGGGCGCGTCGCCGAGCCGGGCCGCCCACCGTGGCCAGGCCCGGTCCAGGCCCGGGATGGCGGGCGAAGCCCGCAGGGCCGTCCCGGTGATGAGCGCGGCGACCACCGCCTCGGGTGGCTGCTGCCCCAGCAGGGTGCCGAGCTGCACATCGCCGGGCTCGGCGACCCAGGTCAGCACGGCCCGGGCCAGCCGGTCCTGGTGCTGCCCGTCCGGTCCGTGGATCACCGGGGCACCCCCAGCCACAGGCCGAGCGCGGCGCTGGTCTGGTCGGCGGACGGGCGCGGCACCCCGGCCAGGTCGGCCAGCGTCCAGGCCACCCTGATCACCCGGTGCACTCCCCGCGCGCTGATCTGCCCCAGGTCCATGGCCCGCTCCAGCGGCGCGAGCGCGCCCGGCGCGGGCGCGTAGCTGCGGCGCAGCTCGCTGCCCGGGACCTCGGCGTTGAGCCGCCAGGGCGTGTCCCGCAGCCGGGCAGCCGCCCGGCACCGGGCCGCCTCGACCCGTTCCGCCACCGTCGCGCTGGACTCTGCGAACGTCGCGTCGCTGAGTAACTCCCTGCGGCTCACCGGCATGAACTCCACCTTCACGTCCACCCGGTCAAGCAGCGGCCCGGACAGCCTGGCCAGGTACCGGTGGCGGACCGCGGGCGTGCAGGTACAGCCCGCCTGCCGCCCTGGTCCCCTGGCGCACGGGCACGGGTTCGCGGCCAGCACCAGCGTGAAGCGGGCCGGGAAGCGGGCGGTCACCCCCAACCGGGCCACCACGACCTCTCCCGACTCCAGCGGCTGGCGGAGCGCGTCAAGCACGTCCCGGCCGAACTCGGGCGCCTCGTCCAGGAACAGGCAGCCGCGATGCGCCAGGGAGGCGGCCCCGGGGTGTATCACCCCGGTGCCGCCGCCGACGATCGCCGCCTTGGTCGCCGTATGGTGCGGGGCGCAGAACGGGGGCGCGGTCAGCAACGGGCTCCGGTCCGGGAGCACGCCCGCCACCGAGTGAATCGAAGTGACCTCGAGGGCTGCGGCGGGGTCGAGACGGGGCAGCAGGGTGGGGATCCGCTCGGCCAGCATCGTCTTGCCCGCGCCCGGCGGGCCGAGCAGGCAGAGGTGATGGCCGCCCGCAGCGCAGATCTCCGCGGCCCGGCGGGCCGTGGGCTGGCCCAGCACATCGGCCAGGTCGGGCCCCGTGCCCGTCGGCGGGCCGGACGGCCCTCCGGCCGACAGCGCCCAGGCGCCCTGGGCCAGGCCCCCCTCGACCAGCCGCACGGGGCCGTCCCGGCCGCTATGCTCCGCTGGGCCGCCTGGGCCGCCTGGGCCGCCTGGACCCGCCGGGCTCCGCGGGCCGACCCAGGCTCTCCGGTCCCGGCGGGCCATCCTGATCGCCAGGCTCCGCCGCAATGGCCGGCGAGCGGCCGCGCAGCCAGCCCAGCAGCCCCGGCAGCGTAGGGGCGCTCAGCACCCGGAGACCGGGGACCAGCGCCGCCTCGGCCTCGTTGGCGCTCGGCACCGCGACCCGCTCGGAAACCGCGGGCCGCGGCGGCCGCGGCGGCGGGCAGCACCCCGCGGACCGGGCGCAGCTGGCCGTCGAGCCCGAGTTCGCCGAGGAACGCCATCCCGTCGAGGGCCGCCGCCGGGACCGAGCCGGCCGCGCCCAGGATGGCCACGGCGATGCCGACGTCGAACCCGCTGCCCCGCTTGGGCAGGCTGGCCGGGGACAGGCCGACCGTGATCCGGCGCTGGGGCCACTGCTCGCGGCTGTTCACGATCGCGGCCCGGATCCGGTCCCTGGCCTCGCGCAGCGCCGTATCGGGCAGGCCGACCAGCAGCAGTCCCGGCAGCCCGTTCTGGATGTCGGCTTCGATCTCGACCGGGTGGCCCTCCACCCCGACCAGGGCGATCGAATGGGTCCGGGCGACCGGCATTCAGCCCACCCCCCGCACGTGCTCGAGGCTGAATTCCCCGGCCCCGTCCCCGACCAGCCCGATCACGTCGATGCGGATCTCGTCGAAGTGCAGCCCCTGGACGGCCAGCCAGGCGGCGGCCAGCCGGCGCAGCCGGACGCGCTTACGGTGGCTGACGGCCTCGAGCGGGCTGCCGTACCTGAGTCCCGAGCGGGTCTTGACCTCGCAGATCACCAGGACCCGGCGCTCGAGGGCCACGATGTCGAGCTCGCCGGTCTCGCACCGCCAGTTCCGGTCGAGGATCCGCAGCCCGGCCCGTTCCAGGTACTCCGCCGCGGCCTGCTCGCCCCGGCGGCCCAGCTCGTCCTTGTCGCTCACCTGGCACCACCTCCAGTGACGACGGTGCCGGAACGGGAGGCGCCGCGCCGGGGCAGCTGCCGCGCTGTGGACGAAGGGAGGCGGAACCGGATTCTGTGGACAGGGAAGGCCGTTTTGTCGCCGGCGGGTGCTTCAATGCAGGCGGGCCGCTCCGCGCTCGTCCAGGCCCGTCAGCTCCGAATGAACGCCCCGTCTGCCCGCGCCAGCGCCGGATTACCCGCGCGGGCCCGGGTTCACAGTTACCGGCGCCGGATCACGATCGCTGGCGTCGAACACGCACGCTGGCGCCAGTTCACGCACGCCAGCGTCCCGGTCACTTGGTGTCGTCGGGAACCTCGAGCTCGGCGCGGGCCAGTTCCTCGACATTCACGTCCTTGAACGTGACAACCCGGACATTTTTCACGAACCGCGCCGGGCGGTACATGTCCCAGACCCAGGCGTCCTGCATGATGACCTCGAAGTACACCTCGCCGTTGTCGGCGGCGCGCACGTTCAGTTCCACTTCGTTGGTGAGGTAGAACCGCCGCTCGGTCTCGACCACGTGGGTGAACAGCCCCACGACGTCCCGGTACTCGCGGTAGAGCTGCAGTTCCATCTCGGTCTCGTACTTCTCGAGATCTTCTGCGCTCATGTCCTCCCCCTCCGATCAGACTGCGTCGGGAGGTCCGGTCCGGATGCCATCAACGATAAGCCAATTCTTCGCCGAGCAATTCTCGGGAGCTCAACTCGCCGTCAGCCTCCTGGCCGTCGGCCACCGGGCCGGCCTCCACCTGTGTCACTGCCTGGCCGGCCATCTCCGGGCCAGCAACCTCCTGCTCGTCGAGTTCCTGGTCCGCCACGAACTCCTCGTCCATCACGGGCACGTCCCGGACCAGTCCATTGACGTTAGCGAACGACGCCCGGTGCTCCGGGCAGGGGCCGTGCTGGGCCAGCGCCCGCATGTGGCTCCGGGTGGAGTACCCCTTGTGCCGGGCGAACCCGTACACCGGGTACTGCCCGTGCAGCCCGGTCATGATGCGGTCCCTGGTGACCTTGGCCACGATGGAGGCGGCGGCCACGCAGGCGGCCACCTCGTCACCCTTCCACATGGCGAGGGCGGGGACGGCCAGGCCGCGGACCGCGAACCCGTCCGTGAGCACATATCCCGGCTGGCAGGACAGCCCGGCCAGCGCCCGCCGCATCCCGGCGATGTTGCAGACGTGCAGCCCGCACGCGTCGATCTCGGCGGCCGGGATGATGACCCGGTGCCAGGCGAGCGCGGTCCGCATCACCTCGGCGTACGCGTCCTCCCGGGCCGCGGCCGTCAGCGTCTTGGAGTCGGCGATGCCGCTGAGCCCGGAGAACTTGCGGGGATCCAGGACCACCGCGGCGACCACCAGCGGGCCGGCGCAGGCCCCGCGGCCCGCCTCGTCGATCCCGGCCACCGGGGACAGGCCCGCCCGGGTCAGGACGCGCTCGTATCCCGTCAGTCCTGCCGCACGCCGGGGGGTATAGCCGGGATGCCGCCACCAAGGCATCGCCACGTCGTTACCGGCGCTTCCCCGGGCGCCCGGGCCACCGCCCGCCCGCCGCGCTGGCGGTCCCCTGCGATCCGGCCCGCCTCGACCGTGCGCTGCGACGCCGCCGGTCCAGGCAGGTCAGGGGAACGGCCACCGACCCGGCCAGCACGAGCGGCGCAGCGGGCGTGGTCAGGTCACCGATCGCCCGGGCGCCGACCTGGCCGTTGTCCAGCTTGGTGAACGTGGCCGGGATGGGCAGCACGCGGAAGCGGCTGGGCGGCCACAGGATCAGGAACGCCCGGCCGACCACCTGGTTCTCCGGGATGGTCCCGCCGCCCGGGTCGCCGATGTGGCCGCGGGAGTCGTAGGAGACGTCGCGGTGATCGCCCATCACCCACAGCCGGCCCGGCGGCACGGTGATGCTGAACTTGGTCATGGACGGCGCGTTGCCCGGGTACAGGTAGGACTTCTCGCTGAGCGGGACGCCGTTCACCGTGACCTGGCCCTGCGCGTTACAGCAGGCGACGTGGTCACCGGGCAGGCCGATGACCCGCTTGATGTAGTCGTGCACGCCCGGGGAGATGCCGAACAGCCCGACGACCGCGTGCCCGAACTCGCTGGCCAGCCGGACGACCGGGTCGCTGGATTGCGGGGCGCTCGGCGGGTCCCAGGAGCCCTCGCCGTTGAACACGATCACGTCCCCCCGCTCGATCGAGCGGAAGTGGTAGATGAGCTTGTTGACCAGGACCTTGTCCCCGATGTCGAGGGTGTTCTCCATGGAGGAGGACGGGATGAAGAAGGCCTGGACCACGTAAGTCTTGATCACCAGCATGATGGTCAGCGCGAGGACGAACAGGACGAGCAGCTCCGCCCACCAGGACAGGCGCCGCTTCCGCTTGGACTGGGCCTTTCTCACGGCGCCCGGGCCGCCCTGGGCGCGGCCCGTGCCGCCAGGGCCGGGGCTGCCAGGACCCGTGCTGTCAGGGCCCGTGCTGTCAGGGCCCGTGGCCTGACCGCCGCTGTCGCCGGACTGGCCCGTGGCGTCACGGCGCGGCGGAGGAGTCATCGTCCCGGTGCCCCCTGACATCTCCGGCTCTGCGGTGACCGCCCTGTCGCCGTCCTGGCCAGGCAGTTCAACGCCTGGAGAGCCCGTCATCGCAGGCTCCCCCATACCCCGGTCGTCGTTCATTGTGTCCGAGCCTAACGCCGGTCCGTCGTAACATGTGCGCTCTGCCGGCGGCACGCCCCCGCTAGCGGCAGCATCCCGGCCACTCCTGCTCCCATGGGCAGGCGCGCCGGCCCGCGGGCCAGCGGCACTGCCAGCGCGCGGGCTGGGCGAAGGTTGAGGGAAAGGTCTTGACGATCACGGTGAGCCCCGCGGCGAGCAGGAGCAGGAACACCTAATTCGCGCCAGAGAGGCACCCGGCGTACGCGGGCAGGCGGGCTGGCGGCCAGGGCCGGGCCCGCGTAACCGAGATCCTTCCCGGCCACCGGAGGAGGGCGCGGTCAGCGCGCCGGCTCCCGCCGCTCCCGGATACGGGCGGCCTTGCCGCGCAGCTCGCGGAGGTAGTAGAGCTTCGCCCGGCGCACCCGGCCCCGGGTCACGAGCTCGATCTTCTCGATCGAGGGGGTGTGCACCGGGAACGTGCGCTCCACCCCGACGCCATAACTGATCTTGCGGACGGTGAACGTCTCCCGCGCCCCGCCGCCCTGGCGGCGGATGACAATGCCCTGGAAAATCTGGATCCGGGACCGGGTGCCCTCCGTGACCCGCACATGGACTTTCAACGTGTCCCCGGGCCGGAAGTCGGGGATGTCAGAGCGGACCTGGGCCTGCTCCAGCTCGGCGATGGCGGTGTGCATGGCTGCGGTTCCTCGTTGTCCTCACGCGCGCACAGGCCAGCGAACGCGTGGCATCGTCTCGTCGGTGTCAGTCAGTCTTCCTGGGCGCTGAGGGCGCCAGGACGCGCACCCGCAGGGTCGGCCTGGTGTGGGTGGCAGACTTCAGTGTGCCATATCTTCAGCACTGATCGGAAAGCCGGCGTCAATGAGCACCTGGCGGTCCCGCACGTCGAGCCCTGCTCCAGGCTCGCCGGCCAGCAGGCGGGCGGCCAGATCCGGGCGCAGCGCGGCGGTCCGGCGCAGCGCCTGATCGCGGCGCCAGCGGGCGATGGCCGCGTGATCCCCGGACAGCAGGACCGGCGGGACCTCGCGCCCGCGCCAGACCCGGGGCCGGGTGTACGCGGGTCCTTCGAGCAGGCCGGCCATGGGGCCTTCGCCCGCGCCGAACGAATCGTCGGCCGCGGAATCCGCGTTGCCGAGGACCCCGGGCAGCAGGCGGCCGACCGCGTCCACCATGACCAGCACCGCGGGCTCGCCCCCGGACAGCACGTAGTCCCCGAGGGACACCTCATCGACCGGCATCCGGTCGCGCGCCTCGTCGACGACGCGCGCGTCGATCCCCTCGTACCGGCCGCAGGCAAAAACCAGCCATCCGCAACGGGACCATTCGGCGGCCATCGCCTGGGTGAACGGGACCCCCGCGGGGGTAGGGACCACGAGCCGGGCCGGTGACGCCGGCCCGGGGCCCGTCACCGCATCCAGCGCCTCACCCCACGGTTCCGGCGACATGACCATGCCCGGGCCGCCGCCGAACGGGGCGTCGTCCACTGCGCGGTGCACGCCGTGCGCCCAGGTCCGCAGGTCGTGCACCTGGAGCTCGATGTCTCCGCGCGAGGTGGCCTTGCCGAGCAGCGAGACGCTGAGCGGGGTGAAGTAGTCCGGGAAGATCGTGATGATGTCGACGCGCACCCGGCTCACCTCCGTTTCCCGCTGGCCCATTTCCGCTGGCCATTTCCTGCTAGCCAGTTTCCCTGCTGGTCAGTTTCCTGCTGGTCCGGCCGGGCCGGGTTCCCCGGCGGCCAGTTCAAGCAGCCCGGGCGGGGGGTCGATGACGAGCCGGCCAGCGGCCACGTCGACCTCGGGCACGATCGCGGCCACGAACGGGACCAGCAGCTCGCTGTGTGATGCGCCGCGGGCCGGCCCTCTGGCCGCCAGCGCGGGGCCACGGCCCGCAGGTCCCTGTCGGGGCTGGCCCTGTCGGGGCTGGCCCTGTCGGGGCTGGCCCTGTCGGGGCTGGCCCTGTCGGGGCTGGCCCAGCTCCGGACGGCCCAGATCCGGCTGAACTGGGCTGTGACCCAGCCGGTTCCGGCTCGATGACGAGCAGGTCCTGCCCGAAGTGCCGGACATCCGTGACCCGGCCCACGGGCTGGCCCGTGGTGGTGACCACGGCCAGCCCGATCAGCTCCGCGTCGTGGAACTCGTCCGGGTCGCCGGACGGGCCGGCCTCGGCGGAGTCCAGGGTGAGCCAGGTTCCGCGCAACTCCTCGGCCTGGTTCCGGTCGGTGACCCCGGCGAACTGGATCAGGAGCCGGCCGGAATGCCAGCGCAGCGAGTTGACCGTGAGCGGGCCGGCCGCGGCCGGGTCGGTGGGCAGCACGCGGCCCACGGCGAAGCGCCGGTCCGGCTCGTCGGTGCGTACCTCCACCGACACTTCACCGTGGACCCCGTGCGGCCGGGTGATCCGGCCGACCACCAGTTGCATGACGGGCTAAGGCGTGTCTCGTAGATCTTGCGTCGCGACGCGGCAGCTCGCAAGGCGGGAGGCGCCCATAGCGAGGCGCCGACGACAACGCCGCGAGGCGCCCGTCCGGTGGACGCGCAGCAGGCTGAAGATCTACGAGACATGCCTTAACGGACCTCGTCCACGTCCAGCAGGTCGACCCGGACGTACTTGCCCCCGGCCAGCGAGCCGATCACGGTGCGCAGCGCCTTGGCGGTCCGGCCGCCCCGGCCGATGACCTTGCCGAGGTCCTCGGGGTGGACCCGCACCTCGAGGACCCGGCCCCGGCGGAGCCCGTGGCTGTCCACCCGGACGTCATCCGGGTTTTCCACGATGCCCTTCACCAGGTGCTCGAGGGCCTCTTCCAGCATGTCAGGCTCCGTCACTCTGCTCCGCCACCGGCTCGGCCTCGGCGGACACGGCCGCCTTCTCGGTGCTGGCCTTCTCCGTGCTGGCCTCGTCCGTGCTGGCCTCGTCCGTGCTGGCCTTGTCGGTGCTGGCCTTCGCAGTACTGGCCTTCTCGGTGCTGGCCTTCTCGGTGCTGGCCTTCGCGGTGCTGGCCTTCTCGGTGCTGGCCTTCTCGGTGCTGGCCTTCTCGGTGCTGGCCTTGGCCGTGCTGGCCTTGGCCGGCTTCTCGTCCTCGACCGCGTCCGCCGGAGCGGAATCCGCTGCGGCCGTGTCGGCCGTGGCCGCGTCAGCCGTGGGCGCATCAGCCTTCGGGGCATCAGCCTTGGGCGCGTCAGCCTTCGGCGCGTCAGCCTTGGCCGCATCAGGCTTGCTGGCCTTGGCGGTGGCCTGCCTGCCGCCGGACCGGCCCGCAGACCGCCCCGAGCCGGCCTTCGCGCCGTCGGCGTCGGCCTGGTCGCCATCGGCCTTGGCGCCGGGCTTGCGGCCCTTGCCCTTGCCGGTGTCGCCGGTGCCAACCGCCTCGGAGACGGCCGCCGCGTAGGCGTCCTTCTTGTCAGGCTTGGGGGCCGCGGTCCTCAGCGTCCCCTCCGCACCGGGCAGGCCCTTGAACTTCTGCCAGTCCCCGGTGATCTCCAGGATCTTGCGGACCGGGTCGGTGGGCTGGGCGCCGACAGACAGCCAGTGCTGGGCGCGCTCGGAGTCGACCTCGATGAACGACGGCTCGTTCTTGGGGTGGTACTTGCCGATCTCCTCGATCGCGCGGCCATCCCGCTTGGTGCGGGCGTCGGCCACGATGATCCGGTAAAACGGCGCATGGATCTTGCCCATGCGCTTCAGCTTGATCTTGACAGCCACGGGTGTGGTCTCTCCCAGTAAAGCTCGGATGCAGGCAACGCTCGCGCCGGGTGGGAACCACCGCGTCGGCCTGCTCGGTCCCGGGCCGACGAGCGTGAGAGGGCGTCGACGAACCACGGGGTGACCGACCCATTGTGCCAGACACCCGGGGGCAGGGCGTAATCGAGCCGAATCGCTGCTCCCGCGGGGGCTCTTCCCGGCCCTGCTCCCCCCGGCCTGGGCGTCGTGACCACGGCGAAAAAACCGTTAGAGAAAATCTTTCGCCGTGATCACCCGAGGGAGCCCGGGGTTAGTCGTCGTCGTCCTTCTTCTGGCGGTTGCGCCGCAGCAGGCCGAAGCCGGCCGGGAGGCTGGCCGGGCCGGACGTGCCGCCGGTCAGCGAGTCGGGCGGGGGCATCTTGCTGGCGACCTTGCCGGCCGCCCGGAGCGCGGCCGGGTTGGAGGTCAGCGCCTCCAGGCTCGCGGCCAGTTCCTCCTGGGAGCCGGGCATGCCGCCCAGGGCGCCACCGCCGCCGCCGCCGAGGCCGGGCGGGAGGGCCGGGGCCGCGCCGTTGCCGGCCCGGGGGGCGCCGGCCGGCTTGGGCTGCGCCGCCTTCGCGGGGTTGCCGCCGGGACGGCCGCCCTTGGGCTTCTTCTTGTTGTTCTTCTTGCCCTTGGCGCTCTTGGTCGCGGCCCGCCGCATGCCCGGGATGGCCGGCATGCCGGGCATCCCGCCGCCGCCCATCATCTGCCGCATCATCTTCTGGCCCTCGAGGAACCGGACCACGAGGTTGTTCACCTCACCGACGGTGACCCCGGAGCCGTTGGCGATCCGGGACCTGCGGCTCCCGTTGAGGATCTTCGGGTTGCGGCGTTCCGCGGGGGTCATCGAGTTGACGATGGCCGCCGCACGGTCCAGGTCCTTGTCGCTGATCTGGCTGAGCATCTCGCGGTTCTGCGCCGCGCCCGGCAGCATGCCGAGCAGGTTCCCGATCGGGCCGAGCTTGCGCACCATGGCCAGCTGCTCGACGAAGTCCTCCAGCGTGAAGCCCTCGCCGGAGGCCAGCTTGTTCGCCATGGAGGCGGCCTGGTCCTCGTCGAAGGCCCGCTCCGCCTGCTCGATCAGGGTGAGCATGTCGCCCATGTCGAGAATCCGCGAGGCCATCCGGTCCGGGTGGAAGACGTCGAAGTCCTCGAGCTTCTCCCCGGACGACGCGAACATCACCGGGCGCCCGGTGAGCTCGGCGATCGACAGCGCCGCGCCACCGCGGGCGTCGCCGTCCAGCTTGGTCAGCACGACGCCGTCGTAGCCGACGCCGTCCAGGAACGCCTGGGCGGTGGCCACCGCGTCCTGGCCGATCATCGCGTCCACCACGAACAGGATCTCGTCCGGGTCGGTGGCGTCCCTGATCCCGATCGCCTGGCGCATCAGCTCCTCGTCGATGCCCAGCCGGCCGGCGGTGTCGATGACGACGACGTTGTGCTGCCGGCGGCGGGCTTCCTCGATCGAGTCGCGCGCCACCTGGACCGGGTCGCCCACGCCGTTACCGGGCTGGGGGGCATAGACCGCCACCCCGGCCCGCTCGCCCACCACCTGGAGCTGCTGGACGGCGTTGGGGCGCTGCAGGTCCGCGGCGACCAGCATCGGCGTGTTGCCCTGCTGCTGCAGCCAGAGGCCGAGCTTGCCCGCCAGCGTGGTCTTGCCGGAACCCTGCAGGCCCGCCAGCAAGATCACGGTCGGCGGGACCTTGGCGAACCGCAGCCTGCGCGCCTCGCCGCCGAGGATCCCGATGAGCTCCTCGTGGACGATCTTGATGACCTGCTGGGCCGGGTTGAGCGCCGCGGAGACCTCTTCCGACGACGCGCGCTCCTTGATGCGGGCGATGAACTCCCGCACCACGGGGAGGGCCACGTCCGCCTCGAGCAGGGCGATGCGGATCTCGCGGGCCGTCGCGTCAATGTCGGCCGCGGACAGGCGCCCGCGCCCGCGCAGGGTGGAGAAGACCTGGGTCAGCCGGTCGGAGAGTGTCTCGAACACGCATCCCAGGCTATCCGGTCACGGCCACCGGGTCAGTGCCACTGGCCCGGCCATCCGGCGATCCTGCGCGCCCGGGGGCCAGCCCGCCAGCCCGCCGGGCCGGTCAGCCAGTCAGCGCGGCCAGCACCTGGGCGGCGATCTTGCCCCGGATCCGCGAACCGCCGACCGGGCCGCCGGACGCATCCACCACGTAGAACACGTCCACCGCCTCGGCGCCGAGCGTCTCCACCCGGGCCGCCGTCACGTCGAGGCCGCAGTCCCCGAGCGCCCGGCCGATCCGCCACAGCAGGCCCGGGGCGTCGTGGGCGCGCACCTCCACCACCGTCGCGGTCCGCGAGGCGTCGTCCAGCAGGGTGACCTTGGGCGGGGCCACCGGGACCGGCGCCGGCGATTCCCGGTAGGCCCGCATCCGGCGCTCCAGCCGTTCCGCCACGTCCAGCCGCCCGGCCAGGGCCCGGCGCAGGTCGCTGGTGACCAGGTCCGCGTCGGGCGGGTCGCCGTACTCGGGGGCCACCGTGAAGGCGGCCACGGCCATGTTCCCGTGCGACGTGGCGTTCGCGGAGCGCACCGCCAGCCGGTGCGAGGCGAGCACGCCGGCGGCCTGCCACAGCAGCCCGGGGCGGTCCGGGGCGACGATGGTCACCTCGGAGCCCTTGACCCGGGCCGCGGGCGCTCCCTCCTCGGCGAGCGCGGCCTGGTCCGGCCGCAGCGGCAGCGGCTCGGCCGGCACCTCCCCGTCCAGCCGGGACTCCACCCGGCGGACCAGGTCTGCGACCAGGCCTTCCTTCCAGTCGTTCCAGGCGGCCGGGCCGGTGGCCTGGCCGTCCGCGATGGCCAGCATGTGCAGCAGCTCGAGCAGCGGCCGGCCCCCGACCACCGAGGCCACCTGGGCCACCGTGACCGGGTCGTCCAGGTCGCGGCGCGTCGCGGTCTGCGGCAGCAGGAGATGATGCCGGACGGCCCCGGCGACCAGTTCCGCGTCGGACGGGCCGAGCCCGACCCGGCGGGCCACGTCGCGGGCCACCACCTCGCCGGTGATCCGGTGGTCACCGGGCCAGCCCTTGCCGATGTCGTGCAGCAGCGCGGACAGCAGGAGCAGGTCGGGACGGCCCACGTCCCGGGTGAGGACCGCTGCCCGCGCGGCGGTTTCCACCAGGTGACGATCCACCGTGTAGGTGTGCAGCGGGTTGCGCTGGGGCCGGTTGCGGACCCGGTCCCAGTCCGGCAGCAGGCTCGCGACCAGGCCCTCCTGGTCCAGCGCCTCCCAGACGGGGACGGCGGACGGGCCGGCGCCGAGCAGCGCGACCAGCGCGTCCCGGGCTTCCGGCGGCCAGGGCACCGGCAGGGGCGGGCACTCGGCCAGCCGGGTCAGCGTGCGCGGCGCGAGGGCCAGCGCGGCCTGGGCGGCCGCAGCCGCGGCACGCAGCGGCAGGGCCGGGTCGGTAGCCGGATCAGCGGCGCGGGCCAGCACCACCTCGCCGTCCTGCTCGACCAGGCCGTCCGCCAGCGGGCGGCGCTGGGCCTTGCCCCGCCGCCGGCCGCCGCGGCTGCGCTGGGCCTGCCGGAACGCCTGGTCCACCGAGAAGGCGATGGCGCGTCCGGACCCGGCCAGGTGGCGCATGAGCGCGTCCGCGTCCAGCAGCCCGAGGACCCGGGCCACCTCATCCTGCTCCTGCAGGACGAGCCGGTCGGCGGGGCGGCCGGTGATGTCGTGCAGGGCGTGGCGCGCGTCCATGATGGACTCGTACGCGGCCCGGACCCGGGGCCCCGGCCCGGGGGCCACCCAGGCGGCCGCGATGGCCTGGATCGCGTGCACGTCACGCAGCCCGCCCCGCGCTTCCTTGAGGTCGGGCTCGAGCAGGAAGGCCAGTTCGCCGCTGCGGTGGGTCCGCTCGACGTGCAGCGCCTGCAGTTCGGCCAGCCGCTTGCCGGCCGAGGCCCGCCAGTCTTCCAGGGCGCCGAGCCGCAGGGCGTTGGTGAGGTCGGGGTCGCCGGCCACGTGCCGGGCGTACAGGAGCCCGAGGACCACCTTCAGGTCGCTCCTGGCCACCCGGCGGGCTTCCGCCGTGGTGCGCACCGCGTGATCGAGGCGGGTGCCGGAGTCCCAGATCGGGTACCAGATCCGGTCGGCCATCGCGGCGATGCCGTCCCGCCCGTCGTGCAGCAGGAGCACGTCAAGGTCGCTGCCCGGGAGCAGCTCACGCCGCCCGTAGCCGCCCACGGCGACCAGGGCGACCCCCGGTTCCGCGCCCAGCAGGGAGGCCAGCCAGCGGTCGGTTTCCGCACTCCGCCGGGCGCGGTCGGCGGCGAACGATGTCAGGGCAGGCCCGTCGAACTGCGAACGGGCCGAGGGTGCGGACGTCACGACTGCCCAACCCCCCGACCCGTACCGCGCACTCCGATCAGACCTCTATCGCTGCTTAGGGCTACAGCGCACCCGAACCGCGCTCACCAGTCCGGACCCGCACAACCGTTTCAACCGGGACAGCCCAAACCTTCCCGTCCCCAATACGCCCAGTCTGAGCTGCCTTGACGATCACCCCGATCAGGTCGTCGGTGTCCTCGTCGTCGGCGAGCACTTCCAGTCTTACCTTGGGCACCAGGTCAACCTGGTACTCAGCCCCCCGGTAGACCTCCGTGTGACCGCGCTGGCGGCCGTAGCCGCTTGCCTCGCTCACAGTCATTCCATGGACACCAAAGGCCTGCAGCGCCGCCTTCACTTCGTCCAGCTTGAACGGTTTGATCACGGCAGTGATGAGCTTCATGCGACCACCTTCTCGGGGCACCCTGTCCTCTGCCGACCCTCCGCCTAGGGCGTTTCGCCCGCCATCACAGAGTGTTTCGGGGGAGTGAAAGACGAGTGTCACATGTTACGAGCAGGTTTCGCTATCGGGCGAGGGCGGCGCGGCGCGCGGCGGGCTGGGGGGCGTGGCCGCGAGCGGCTGGCGCGGGCGGGCCGGGTGGCGCGGGCGGGCCGGCCGGGAGGTTCCGGTGATGCCGGGCGTACGCCGGGCGCAGCTCCGCGTCCGAGTAGTAGCGGTGGAACACCTCGGTGGCCGAGCCGGAGATCGGCGGGACTATCCACGTCCAGTCGGCCGGGCAGACCCGGCCGGCGCGTTCCTCGCGGGCCAGATGGGTCAGGAAACGCCGTGACTCCGTGTGGTGATCGGTGATCGTCACGCCCGCCGTCTCGAACGAGTGCAGCACCGCGAGGTTGAGCTCCACGAGAGCCAGGTCGCGCCAGAGCGAGCGGTCCCGGGTGGTGTCCAGCCCCATCCGGGCGGCGATTTCGGGCAGCTGGTTGTAGCGACCGGGATCCGCCAGGTTGCGCGCGCCGATCTCGGTGCCCATGTACCACCCGTTGAACGGGGCCGCCGGGTAGCAGATGCCGCCGATCTCCAGGCACATGTCGCAGATCACCGGCACCGCGTACCACTGCAGGCCCAGCTCACCGAACCAGGGAAAGCGCGGGTGGACGAGGTGGACCTCGGTAACCGCATCAGCCGGCAGCTCGAACACCCGGGGGCTCTCATCGGGAGTGGAGATGACCAGCGGCAGCACGTCGAAGCGGCCCTGGCCGTCGCTCTCCCAGCCCAGCGCGCGGGCCAGGTCGGTGAGCCTCGCGCTGGACGGCTCGCCCCGCACGGACCCGTCCGGCTCCCGGTACCCGGCGTACCGGACCAGCTGCTCATTCCAGATGCGCGGGCCTCTCCGGGCCGGCGTGTCCGGAGCGAACACGGTGATGGCGGGCCGGATCCGGCCGTGGTTCGTGACGGCCCGCAGGTGAGCCGCGCACTCCGCCGCCACGCCGGCTGCGGTGTCAACCTCCCGGCGGTCGCGGATCTTGAGGCTCTTCCAGTACAGGCGGCCGATGCAGCGGCTGCTGTTCCGCCAGGCCACCCGGGCACCGAACTCCAGTTCGTCGACCGTGTGCCGGTAAGTGCCGGTCAGGCTGATCTCCCGGCGGATTTCCCGCAGCCGGGGCCCGGCCGGGCCCGCGCCGGGGACCTCACGGCGGTGCATCTGGATGAACTCGGCCGCGGCATCCAGGTCCACCGGCCGGGCCGACCGTCCGGACCGGCCGGACCGGCCCAGTGCGGTGAGGCGGGCTGTCCGGAACGCGCGGGCGGGCCACAGCGACCGGGTGGGCCGGGTCGCGGTACCGGCCGGGGCCGCGCCCGGGGTGCTGGCGGGTGCCTGGTCGTCGGCCGGGGGGCTGTCGGTTGCCGGGCCGGTAGTTCCTGGGCCGGTGGTTCCCGGGCTGGGACTGTCCGGGCTGTCTGCTCCCGGGCTGTCCGTGCCCGGGCTGTCCGTGCCCGGGCTGTCCGTACCTGGGCTGTCCGTGCCCGGGTGGTCCGTGCCCGGCGGGTCCTGCACCAGGCTGTCCATCACCGGGCAGGCTCTCGCCAGGCCATCTGGCCGGGCGTCAGGCCCCGCCGGGCTGGCTGCCACGGAGGTCTTGACCATGGAACTGGCTCCCGCTGGACTGGTCACGACGGGACTGGTCGTGACTGGGTTGCTCGTCGCCGGGCTGGCTAGCGGGGAACTAGCTCGGGCCGGATTGGCTACTGCGGGACCGGCCATCGCCGGAGTGGGGAGCAGTGCGCCACCCGGCAGCCGGCACATCGCGGCCAGGACCGGACCTGGTGGGACCGGGCCGGGCGTGGTGCGCAGGGCCCCCGCCAGCATCCAGCGGGCAAATAGGCCCCCGCGCCAAAGGGTTCTCAGGGCTGACTTCATCGCCGCGCAATCCTGATAAGCGTAGCGCGCGTCGAGTGCGGCTATAAGTTCGCGCACTCATGGCCAATGGAATCCTTAACTTCGCCGGGCCTTAAGTCGCTGGGAGGATCCACCGGGTCCGCGTGTATGCGGCAATTACGCCGCTCCGTGGTGCGCAGCACCTTGATACACTTAGCCACCATCGGCGAGGGCCCGCTGATATAGACATCGTCATCTTTCTGCGGCAGCTGGCGGGCGATGATATCGGAGAGCATTCCCTTCACGCCGCTGTAGTCCTCATCGTGCGAGACCGCGGCGCTGATGCGCAGCCACGGATAGTACGACTCGAGCCGCCACAGGTCGGGCAGGTCGTAGAGCTCGGACTCACGGCGGGCGCCGACGATCAGGCGGATCCGCCGCCGCCGCTCGGGCTGGCTGTCCGCGATGGCCTGCTCGATCAGCGCCTTCAGCGGCGCCAGGCCCGAGCCTCCGGCCACGCAGAACAACCCTCCGCCGGACCCGGCGGCCAGCGTCATGCTGCCCTGCGGGGGCCCGAGGTTCACCCGGTCCCCCACTCTCGTGTGGTGCACCAGAGCGGAGCTGACCCACCCGCCGGCCACGGCCCGGATGTGGAAGGTGAGCAGGCCATCCGCGCGCGGCGCGTTGGCCACCGAGAACGGTCGCCAGACACGGTGCCAGTGGGCCGTCTGGATGCTGACGTACTGGCCGGCCAGGTAGGGGAACGGCTCCTCGGGGCGCAGGGTGACGACGGCGAGAGTGGGGCTGCGCAGTTCGTGCCCGACTACCTCAGCTGTCCACCAGGGCGGCGAGTTCTCCGCGGACCGGTCCGCGGACGCGGTCATGAGGCGCGTCGCCCGCTCGTAGGCACCCGCCCAGGCGGCCTCCGCGCCCGGGGTCCAGGCGTCGCCGGAGAACCGGCGCAAGGTGGCCACCAGGGCTCGGCCCACCGCCGGGTAATGCTCGGTCAGCACGCCGTACTTCCGGTGATCGAGTCCGAGCTGGCTCAGGTACGGCTCCATCTCCTCGGGCGTGCTGAGGCTGTGCACGATCCGGGTGAGGGCGTGGAAAAGGCGGTCGCGCTGGGCGTCCATCGCGGCCGGGAACATGGGACGGAGCTTCGGGTTTTCCGCGAACAGGCGGCCATAGAAATAGGCCACCGCGGCGTCGCCAGCCTGATTAACGAGCGAGAAAGTATGGGATATCGCTTCGGTGCTCGATAGGACCGGCGGCTCCGCTGCGCTCACCGCGCTGTCCAGCTCGCGAGAGCTTGGATTGGGACTGCCGACACCGTTATCGCCTATCAGGATCGCCACGCTGGGCAGTTTGCCACATGCGCACCGTGACCACAACTAAGTCCCACAAACATGTGCGACTAGCGCGTGCCGTTCTACTAATGTATTTAGAATATTAGTCAGGTGGAGATCGGCCGAAAATATGCCAATCTGGCCCACATTGATTCCGGCAATTAACGCATAAGCCGTCCCATCCAGGAGGACCGTACCCGCGGCTGGGGCCGGCGGGAGGCGGGCGTGTCGGCGTTGGGGCAGTCCGCGGCTGACCCCCGCCCAGGGGTCTGCCGCCGTCGGAGGCACCGCCGCCGGGGGCACCGCCGCCGGGGGGCACCGCCGCCCGGGGGCACCGCCGCCCGGGGGCACCGCCGCCCGGGGGCACCGCCGCCCGGGGGCACTGGCTTCGGGGAGCGCCGACGTTTCCCGCGGACGGTGCGCTTTTCCGGGGTGTTTTGCCCGGGTCGGCGCACGATCCGCGGGAAACGTGGGCGGGAGGGGCCAGTGTGACGGAGGGAATGAGGCCCCCGGAAAGCCTGGCCCCGGAGGTGGTCGCGGGTGGTCCGCTCACCGAGCGCCCAGGGCGCGGGCGTGAAAGGCTCACGGGGCCGCAGGGCGGCGCTGAAGGCTCGCAGAGCGCCCGGTGGGCGGGCGCGGTGCGGAGGGCGGGCTCTGGAGGGCGGTCTCTGGGGCGCGGCATTAGTGGGCCGCGACCCGGTGACCGTCGGTCATCGGGCCGCGACCCGTTGACCGTCCCGCTGTCCCGGGATCCGCCAGTGGCAGCCGGGCCGCCCTCAGCCGCCGAGGATGGCGTCGACGAATGCCTCGGGCTCGAATGGCGCCAGGTCATCGGGACCCTCACCGAGCCCGACCAGCTTGACCGGAACCCCCAGTTCCCGCTGGACCGCGATGACGATGCCGCCCTTGGCTGTCCCGTCGAGCTTGGTCAGGACGATCCCGGTCACGTCCACCGCCTCGGCGAACACCCGCGCCTGGCGGAGGCCGTTCTGCCCGGTGGTGGCGTCCAGGACGAGCAGGACCTCATCCACGGTGGCCCGCTTCTCGATGACCCGCTTGATCTTGCCCAGCTCGTCCATGAGGCCGGTCTTGGTGTGCAGCCGCCCGGCGGTGTCCACGATGACGGTGCTCGCCCGCTCGTCGATGCCGACCCGGACCGCCTCGAACGCCACGCTGGCCGGGTCGGCTTCTTCGCGGTCGGACCGCACCACCTGGGCGCCGGTCCGTTCGGCCCAGGTCTGGAGCTGGTCGGCGGCGGCGGCGCGGAACGTGTCGGCCGCGCCGAGCACCACCGTCTGGCCTTCGCCGATGAGCGCGCGGGCGAGCTTCCCGGCGACCGTGGTCTTGCCGGTCCCGTTGACCCCCACGATGAGCATGATGGAGGGCCGGTCCCCGTGTGAGCCGGTGTGCAGGGTCCGGTCCATGTCCGGCCCGATCTGGCGGATGAGCTCGGTGCGCAGCATCGTGCGCACCTGTTCCGGGTCGCGGGTTCCGGTCACCTTCACCTGGGTCCGGAGTTCCTCGGTGATCTGGCGGGACGGCGCCACACCCATGTCCGCAGTGATCAGGGTGTCCTCGATGTCCTCCCAGGCCTGGTCGTCCAGGGCGTCACGGGAGAGCAGGTTGAGCAGGGTGGAGCCGAACCCGCCGCGGGAGGCGGCCAGCCTCCCGCGCAGCCGGGTCAGGCGGCCGCGCAGCGGCGACGGGGCCGGCTCGCGCAGCGTCGGCTCACGTACCGTCGGTTCCGGCGCGCGGGGAAGCGTCTCCACCGGCGGGCCGCGTTCCTCTTCGGCCGGAGGAGCTTCGGTCGTCCGGGCCTCGGGCCCGGCTACGGGCGGCCTGGGCGGCGCGCTAACCCGGCGGCGGCGCGGGAGGACCAGGAACGTGGTCCCCAGCCCGGCGACCACCACGACGGCGATGGCGATGAGAATGATCACAAGTTCCATAACGGCCCCAGTCTGGCAGACACCCCAGCGTGCGTCGGCCGGCCACTGCCGGGGTCACGGGGTCGCTCCGCCCCGTGCTGCCCGCCCGTACCATCCGCCCCGTACCACCCGCCCCGTGCTTACCCGCCCGGCACGCCCCGAAGCACGCTCACCGCGTCCGCAGACCCGGCCGGACCGCTGGCCTGGTCAGGCGCTCTCGCGCTCGCGGAGCCGCTGGCTGACCACGGCCGAGACGCCGTCACCGCGCATGCTGATCCCGTACAGCGCGTCGGCGATCTCCATGGTGCGCTTCTGGTGGGTGATGATCAGGAGCTGGGACGCCGACCGCAGCTCCTCGAAAATGCTGCAGCAGGCGCTGCATGTTCGTGTCGTCGAGCGCGGCCTCGACCTCGTCCAGCACGTAGAACGGGGAGGGCCGGGCCTTGAAGATGGCCAGCAGGAACGCGATCGCGGTCAGCGACCGCTCGCCGCCGGACAGCAGCGACATCCGCTTGACCTTCTTGCCCGGCGGCCTCGCCTCGAAGTCGATCCCGGTGGCCAGCATGTCGTCGGGCTCGGTGAGGATCAGGCGGCCCTCACCGCCGGGGAACAGCCGGGAGAAGATCTCCTCGAACTCCCGGGCGGTGTCCTCGAAAGCCGAGGCGAACACCTCCTGGACCCGGTCGTCGACCTCTTTGACCACGGTCAGCAGGTCACGGCGGGTGTTCTTGAGGTCCTCGAGCTGGGTGGCCAGGAACGCGTGCCGTTCCTCCAGGGCCGCGAACTCCTCCAGGGCGAGCGGGTTCACCTTGCCGAGCTGGTCGAGCTGCCGCTGGGCGGCGGCGGCCCGGCGCTCCTGCTCGGCCCGGACGTAAGGAATCGTCCCGGTCAGCACCTGCTGTTCCTCGCTGGGCGGGGCAGGCGGCGGCACCAGGAGGCTCCCGTTGCTGGCGCCCTCAGCGGCCTCCTGCGCGTCCAGCGGGTCATCCGTGAGGCCGCCGGCCTCGCCGGCCGGGTCCGCGCCTGCGGGGCTCTCAGCGGCGGGTGCGGGGCTGCTGGCCGGGGAATCGGGACTGATGACGGGGACCGGCACGGTGGGGCCGTACTCGGCGACCAGTTCCTCGGCCGAGACCGCGAACTCCTCGGCGGCCCGGGCGGCCAGCTGTTCCAGCCGCATCCGGTGCTCGGTCCGGGCCATCTCGGTGCCGTGCGCGGCGTCCACCACGCGGTCGAACTCGGCGGCGAGGTCACGGACCTGGACGCGTACTTCCTTGAGGGCCACCGCCCGGCCCTTGCTGGCCTGCTCGGCCATCTGCCGCTGCTCGCTGGCCGCGGCCAGCGAGCCGGCCAGCCGGGCCAGGGCGTAGGCGGCGCCGTCGGCTACCGCCCGGGCGACCACGGCCTGCCGCTCACGCTGGATCCGCCGGGCCGCGGCGCGCTGCGCGGCCTGCCGCTCCGCTGCCGCGGAGGCGACCAGCGCGTCGGCCCGGCCCGCGATGGCCCGGAGCCGTTCCTCGGCCGTCCTGACCTCCAGCCGCTGTTCCATCTCGGCGTTCCGCCCGGCGGTGACCTGCCCGGCCAGGGTCTCCCGGTCGGGTGCGGGCCCGGCCTCGTCCTGCGGGCCCCCGTCCCCGGTGCCCCCCGGGACCTGCTGGGACTGGGGCTGGCCGTCCGCCTGCTGCCCGTCCTCGGCCTCGGCCAGGCTCGCCTCGAGCTCAGCGACCGAGGCCTGGCTCGCCTGGTGGGCCCGGTGCGCCTGGTCGATCGCGGCCTCCAGCCGCTGCGCCTCGTCGCGGGCAGCCCGGGCCGCACCGGAGAGCCGGCCGAGCCGGCCGGAGACCTCCGCGGCCGCCGCGTCCACATCCCCGAGCGCCGCCTGGGCCTTGGCCACGGCCTGCCGGGCCTGGTCCTCGGCCTCCACGGCCAGCGCGAGCTGCTCGGCTGCCTGCTCGCAGCGTTCTTCCACGGCCTCCAGCCCGGCCGCCGCCTCATCGGCCACGCTGCGCAGGGTGAACTCGCTGGCGGGCCGGGCCGAGCCGCCCGAGGCCCAGTGCGGCGCCGAGGACATCGCCCTGCCGGGTGACCACCCGCAGCGCCGGGTGCGCGCCGACCAGTTCCCGGGCCTGGGTCAGGTCGGCGGCCACGACGATGCCGGCCAGCAGGCCGGCCAGGGCGGGGGCCAGCCCGTCCGGGGCCCGCACCAGCGCCAGGGCGGGCTGGGCGCCCTCCGGCAGCCGGATACCCGGCGGCAGCCCGCCGTCCGCGGGGATCGCCGCGTCGCCGGGCGACCCGGAAGCGATCATCAGGCCGGCGCTGCCCACGTCCTCGTTCTTGAGCGCCTCCAGGATGGCCACGGCGGCGTCGAGTCCCGTGACGGCCACGGAGTCCGCCGCGCCGCCCAGCGCGGCCGCGATGGCTTCCTGGGCCCCGGCGTCCACGCTCACCAGCGCCGCCACGCCGCCCAGCACACCCGGGTATTTCTCCGGGTCGGCCAGCAGGGTCCCCGAGGCGTCCTTGCCGGTGCGCAGGGCGTGCACGCCTTCCCGCAGCGCCTGCACCCGGGCCTGCAGGGCGGCCCGCTGGGCGCTGGACTCACGCTCGGCGCCGCGCCGGTCGGCGACCACCGCAGACGCCTCGGCCAGCCGGGCCGTGGCCCGTTCGTGCTCCCCGGCCAGCCCGGCCCGGTCGTCATCGCGGCCCGCGCACAGTTCCTGAACTTCCTCGTACTCCTGCTGAGCCTGTTCCGCCCGGCTGCGGGCCTGCTCGACCGCGTCGGCCAGCCGCCCGGCTTCCTCCTGGGCGGCGGATGCCTTGCTGCGCGCGGCTCCCACCTGGGCCCGCAGCCGGGACAGGCGCTCGGCCCGCACGGCCTCGGCGCGGGCCGTGGCCGCCAGCCTGCGTTCTTCCTCGGCCAGTGCCGCTTCCGCGGCGGCACGCTGCGCCGTCGCGGCGGAAAGCTGCTCGCGCGCCGTTTCCAGCCGCTCGCCGAGCACGGCCTCCTGCTCGCGGAGGGTCTCCGCCTCCAGTTCCAGTTCCTGCGGGTCGCGCCCCGGGCGCGGCGCGTCCGGCTGGGCCACCAGGTGGCTGTGCCGCTCCTGGGCCAGGCTGGCCACCCCGCGGAGGCGTTCGGAGAGCGCGGACAGCGCGAACCAGGCTTCCTGCGCGGCGGCGAGGCGCGGAGCGTGCTGCTGCTCGTCGCTGTCGAGGTCAGCCTCCCGCTGCCGCGCCTGGGTCAGGACGCGCTCCAGTTCGGCCCGGCGGGCCAGCGCGGCCGCCTCGTCGGTCTGGTCACGCTCCAGCTCGGCGGCCCCGGTCATGTAGTCGTCGGCGAGCAGCCGGAGACGGGCGTCGCGCAGGTCGGCCTGGATGACGGCGGCCCGGCGGGCGATGGCCGCCTGGCGGCCGAGCGGCTTGAGGCGGCGCTTCAGCTCCGCGGTCAGGTCCACCAGCCGGGTCAGGTTGACCTGCATCGCCTCGAGCTTGCGCAGCGCCTTCTCTTTGCGGCGGCGGTGCTTCAGCACCCCGGCCGCTTCCTCGATCAGCGCCCGGCGGGCCTCCGGCCCGGCGTGGAGCACCTGGTCCAGCTGGCCCTGGCCGACGATGACGTGCATCTCCCGGCCCAGGCCCGAATCGGACAGGAGTTCCTGCACGTCGAGGAGGCGGCAGTGGTCACCGTTGATCGAGTACTCGCTCTGCCCGGACCGGAACAGCAGGCGGCTGATCGTCACCTCGGCGTACTCGATGGGCAGAGCGCCGTCGCTGTTGTCGATGGTGAGCGTGACCTCGGCCCGGCCCAGCGGGGGGCGCGACGCGGTCCCGGCGAAGACGACGTCCTCCATCTTGCCGCCGCGCAGGGTCTTGACTCCCTGCTCGCCCATGACCCAGGAGAACGCGTTGACCACGTTGGATTTGCCCGACCCGTTGGGGCCGACGATACAGGTGATACCGGGCTCGAAGCGGAGGGTCGTGGCGGAGGCGAACGATTTGAAGCCGCGCAGGGTGAGGGTCTTCAGGTACACCTGCGGGCTCCCCTCCCCCTCTGGGCACTAGCCACGTCCGTGGGCCCGCCTGCTGGGAGCCCCCGTGCACCGCTGCTCCGGCACGCCAACTGTCCGCACCTTACCGTGAGGAGCCGACGTTCCCGGGGATTCGCGGCAACCCCGCAGGTCCGGGGCGAGGCCGGATTCCCGCGCCGGGCCTGCCGGCGAGGACTGACCGGGCCGCCAGGCCGGCCGGGCCGCCGCAGGGAGGCTGATCGAGGCGGGCCGCGGGCAGCCAGGCCCGGCCGTCGCAGGGCGGCACAACCGGCCGCCGCAGGGCGGCGCAATATGCCCCATTCGCGAGGAAAACCGCATAACTACGCGGCCGACCGGGACAGCAGATCGCCCGGACGGCGAAGTAATTACCGGAAAAACGCCAAAACTTTACCGGCGTGACTGCGAATGGGGACGCCAGGGGCGTCCCTCGTTCGCGATACTACAGCGGCACCTCAGGTGAGGGCCGGCTCGCGCTCCCGATCAGCAACGAGCAGTTCTTCTGGTCCGACTTCCGCAGCAAGCGCGTCGTTCATGTCCTGGAGCCTGACAAGCTCAGCCTCCAGGTCACGTACTCGCTGCTGAAGGCGGCGCATCTCAGAGACGATGCGGGGATCTGGCCCGCCGACGTGGCCGAGTAGAGCCTTCGCCATTGTAATGGGTCCTCCACACTGAGTGACCAGAGTGGGCGCACACGCGAAGAATCGCGAGAGTGCGCGCGCGGGTGACACCTCAAGGGTCCCACCCCGCGAGTATCCGGTCAAGTTGAGCGATCGTGCAGGTCACGATGATACCGCCGAGAGCGGGGTCGCGGCTGGCATCCCGGGCAGCTATAGGCGGATCGATTCATGAACGGATCCCGGCGGATAGGTGTACCGCACCTCGGGCAGGGCTCATCCTCCCGTCCGTATACGCACAGTGACCGCGAAAAGTAGCCGCTTTCCCCGTTGATGTTCACGTAGAGGCTGTCGAACGACGTGCCGCCGGCCCGCAGCGCGTCGGCCAGGACGTCGCGGACCGCCGTAAGGACCCGGGCCGCCTCGGCCCGGGTCAGCGTGTCGGTGGCCCGGGCCCAGTGCAGCCGGGCCCGCCACAGGGCCTCGTCGGCGTAGATGTTGCCGATCCCGCTGACCAGGGACTGGTCAAGCAGCGCCCGCTTGAGGCCGGTGCGGCGGGCCCGCAGCCGGGCGATGAACACGCCGTCGTCGAAGGCAGGCTCGAACGGGTCGGGAGCGATGTGCGCGATCAGCGAGGGCAGTTCCGCGCCGCCGCCGGCCCAGACCAGGTGACCGAATGTCCGCTGGTCGGTGAAACGCAGGTCGGGCCCCTGGTCGGTGAACGTGAAGCGGGCCCGGACGTGCCCGGACACGGGACGGCCCGGATCGCCGACCAGCAGCTGCCCGCTCATGCCCAGATGGGCGAGGAGGGCATCCTCGCCGACCGGCAGCCACAGGTACTTGCCCCGCCGGCGCGCTCCGGTGAACGTCCGGCCGCGCAGCACCGCCTCGAAGTCGGCCGGGCCGGCCAGATGGCGCCGCACGGCCCGGGGGTGCAGCACCTCGACCGTGTCGATGGTCCGCCCGACCACATGCTGGTCGAGGCCGCTGCGGACGGTTTCGACCTCGGGGAGTTCCGGCACCGGTCAGTCGCCGGCTGGGTCGGCGCCGCCCTCAGCCGCGGGCGGGACGGGGGAAGCCGGGAGGACTCGGGGAGCGGGCGCAGCACCCGCTCCGGGACCGGCCGCCTCGTTCCCGGGTGCCTGGGCAGCGGACCCCGTGTCGTTTCCCGGTGCCTGGCCAGCGGTCCCCGCGTCGCCGGATGCCGGATGAGCGCCGTTCGCCAGCGGGCTCAGGCCACCGCTGGCCGCCGGACTGCCGCTCTCCGCCGCGCCGCCAGCCACCACACCGTTCACGGCCGTACCGTTCCCGGCGGTCGTGCTCCCAGGGCCGGCGTCGGCAGCGCTGCCGGCTGCGCCGCTGATCTCTTTCCAGGCCGCCTCGGCCGCCTGCTGCTCAGCTTCCTTCTTCGATCGCCCTGACCCGGACCCGTACGTCCGGCCTGCCACCCGGACCGACGCGCGGAAAAACTTCTGGTGGTCCGGGCCGCTCTCCTCGACGTGATACTCGGGGACCCCCAGGAAGCCGGAGGCGGTGAGTTCCTGGAGCGAGGTCTTCCAGTCCAGCCCGGCGCCGAGTCCCGCGGAACGGTCGATGACCGGGTCGAAGAGCCGGTGCACCAGGCGGTTCGCGGCCGGCAGGCCGCACTCGAAGTACACCGCGCCGATCAGGGCCTCGAGCGTGTCGGCCAGGATCGAGGACTTGTCGCGACCGCCGGTGCCCTCTTCGCCCCGGCCGAGCCGCACGTAGGAGCCGAGCCGGAGGGAGCGGGCCACGTCGGCGAGCGCCCGCATCTGGACCACGGCCGCCCGCAGCTTGGCCAGCTGGCCTTCGGGCAGATCGGGATACTTGCGGAACAGGGTGTCCGTCACGATCAGGCCGAGGACGGCGTCCCCCAGGAACTCGAGGCGCTCGTTGGTCGGCAGGCCGCCGTTCTCGTACGCGTAGGACCGGTGCGTGAGAGCGCGCTCAAGCAACGCCGGGCTCAGCCCGGTGTCTATGGCCCGCAGCAGCTCCGAACCGTCCGGTTCGCCTGCCACGCCGCCGTTTGACCCGCCTCTCACGCCGTGCCCTTTCAGCGCATCAGGTTGGAGTGATCACCTGACGACGGTTGTAGGTTCCGCACGTCGGGCAGGCGGTGTGCGGGAGCTTGGGGCTCCGGCACTGCGGGCAGCTCACCAGGGCCGGCGCGGACGTCTTCCACTGCGACCGGCGGGACCTCGTGTTGCTGCGTGACATCCGCCGCTTGGGAACAGCCACGTTAACTCTCCTTACGGTTCTGAGCTCAGTCGTCCGGTTCGCCCGCGGAGGGTTTCCGGCGGCCGTTCCCGTTCATGTGCGTTTCATCTGGCCCGGATCCGCCAGCTCCCGAACCACCTAGCCGTGAGGCAGCCTGCTGCAGGCCGGCCCACCGCGGATCGATGGCCGGGCCGTGCCCGTGGTCGGGCCCGGCCTGGGCGAGCGGAACACCGCACTCAACGCACAACCCCGGGCAGTCCTCCTGGCAGAGCGGCGCCAGGGGCAGCGCGAGTACGAGCGCGTCGTGCAGGACCGGCTCGAAATCGAGCAGGTCCCCCAGGAGAGAGTACCCTTCAGCGTCCGCCTGGCCGTCGTCCGCGGAATAGGCGAACAATTCCTGGGCCCGGACTTCCACCGGCTGGCTGACCGGTTCCAGGCACCGGGCGCACTCCCCGGTGACCTGGGCCCGGGCCGTGGCCGTGACGAGCACTCCCTCGGACACCGCTTCCATCCGGACGTCGAGCTCCACGTCGCTGCCCTCGGCCACGCCGGCCAGCCCGGCCTCCACGTACGCGGGAGCCGGGACAGTGCGCTGCTGCGAGTACTCCGATCCGGGGCTGCGGCCGAGGTCGAGGGTGCTGAAGACCAGGGGCTTGCGCGGATCGAGTCGCGCTGACGGGTTTTTTCGTGGATGTGGCATAGCAAGTACGGTGTCCGGCGAGGTTGGGCTGATCAGCCTACCTGGCAGCCAGCCGATTCCCAACTTAAGGCATGACCGGCCCCGCTCAGGCCGCGTGGCCAGCGCCCCGTGGTCAGGGCCCTGCGGTCAGCGCGCTGCGGCCGGGCCCTGCGGCCGGGGAGAACCGAGCCGCTCCTGCAGGCGTTCGAACACCAGCTCCGGGACCAGGGACCTGACGTCACCGCCGTACCGGCAGATCTCCTTGACCAGGCTGGACCGCAAGAAGCTGTATACCGGGTTGGCCGCGATGAACAGCGTCTCGATCTCCGCGAGACGGTAGTTCATCTGGGCCATCTCCATCTCGTACTCGAAGTCGCTGACCGCCCGCAGGCCCTTCACGATGGCTGAGATCCCGTTGTCCTGGCAGTACTGGACGAGCAGCCCCCGGAACGTGCCAACCTCGACGTTCTTCAGCCCGGAGGTCACCTCGCGGAGCATCTCGACCCGTTCCTCGACCGTGAACAGGCCATGTTTGGCCTGGTTGGCGCCGACCACGACGATCACCTCGTCGTGCAGCAGTGCCGCCCGGCTGATGATGTCGAGATGGCCGTTGGTCACTGGATCAAACGAGCCAGGACAGACGACACGCCGCACGCGGTCACGCCCTTCCATCACAACATCTGCGCTGCCCATCACGGTTCTTCCGCCAACTGGGCGCCTGCGGCGAGACCGTACCAGAACGTCGTATCGCCGTAGCGCCTCGACCGGTCCGCTGCGTATCCCGGCGGCCAGCCGACCGGGCCCGAGCGCGTGGCCCGCTCCACCGCGACGACCGCCCCCGGGGCCAGCCAGCCGCCGCCGGCCAGCGCGGCCAGCATCCCGGTCACCTCGTCGCCGGTCACCGCGTACGGCGGGTCGGCCACGGCCACGTCGTAGCGGTCCGGCCCGGCCGGCCCGCGGCCGAGCAGCCGGTCCACCCGGTCAGTGACCAGCTCCGCCCCGCTCAGGCCGAGCGTGTCGATGTTGCCCCGGATCACCCGGGCGGCCCGCGCGTCCGCCTCCACGAACAGCGCCCGCCGCGCACCGCGCGACAGCGCCTCCAGGCCCACCGCGCCCGACCCCGCGTACAGGTCCAGCACGCACGCCCCGTCCAGCGGCCCGTGCAGCGCCACGAGCGTGCCGAACAGCCCTTCGCGGGCCCGGTCACTGGTGGGCCGGGTCAGCAGGCCCGCCGGGACGGCCAGCCGGCGGCCCCGCGCCGCGCCGGCGATGACCCTGGTCACCGCGGTGTCTTCGCCGGGCAGCCCGCCCGGCCGGCCCGGCGCGCCCGGTCCGCGCGGTCCACCGCGGCGCGCCCGGTTCACGCGGCGCGGCCCGGTCACGCCTTCTCCAGGAACTCGGCCTGTTCCTCGTCCAGCAGCACCCGGATCGCGCTGACCAGCGCGGGGTGGCCGGCCAGCCGGGGGTCGGCGTCCACCACTGCCTGCGCCTCCGTCCGGGCCTGCACGATCAGCTCCTCGTCGCGCAGCAGGGTCAGCATCTTCAGCCCGGACTTGCGGCCCGCCTGCGCGGCGCCCAGCACGTTCCCCTCGCGGCGCTGCTCGAGGTCGAGCCGGGACAGTGCGAACCCGTCCACCGTGGCGGCGACCGCGTCCAGCCGTTCACGCGCCGGGCTGCCCGGTGGCGAGTCCGTGACCAGCAGGCACAGCCCGGGCTTGCCGCCCCGGCCGACCCGGCCGCGCAACTGGTGCAGCTGCGACACGCCGAACCGGTCCGCATCCATGATCACCATGATCGTCGCGTTCGGGACGTCCACGCCGACCTCCACGACCGTGGTCGCCACCAGCACGTCCACCGACCCATCGGCGAAGCCGCGCATCACCGCGTCCTTGTCGTCGGCGGGCATCCGCCCGTGCAGGATGCGCATCCGCAGCCCGGCCAGCGGTCCCTCGGCCAGCTCGGCCGCCACGTCCAGGACCGCGCGCAGCGGACGTCCGGCGTCCTCCTCGGGCGCCTCGTAGCCGCCGTCGGTGTCGTCGTCGCGGCCGGCCTCGCCCGCCCCCGCGTCCCCATCCGGTCCGCCGCCGTCCGGGCCGCTCCCGTCCGCGCCGCCGGCGCCTTCCTCAGCGCCGATCCGCGGGCAGACCACGTAGGCCTGCCCGCCGCCAGCCACCTCCTCGCGCAGCCGTTCCCAGGTCCGGGCCAGGTAGTGGGGCTTGTCGGCGGCGGGCACCACGTGCGTGGTGATGGGGGCCCGGCCGGCCTGCAGCTCGCTCAGCGTGCACACGTCCAGGTCGCCGTAGACCGTCATGGCCACCGTGCGCGGGATCGGGGTGGCCGTCATGACCAGCACGTGCGGGCGGGCGTCCCGGGCCTTCGCGCGCAGGGCGTCGCGCTGCTCGACGCCGAACCGGTGCTGCTCATCGATCACGGCCAGGCCCAGATCAGCAAAAACGACCTGATCGTCGAGCCGTACCCGGTGATACAGGAGGGTGTGCGTGCCGATCACGATCCCGGCCGCCCCCGAGGCCACCTCGTCCAGCGCTGCCCGGCGGGCCTTGGCTCCCTGCGACCCGGTCAGCAGGGCCACGCGGGTGGCATGGTCCGCGGCGTCGAGTTCGCCGGCCCGGCCGAGCGGGCCGAGCAGCTCCGTTATGGAGCGGTAGTGCTGCTGGGCCAGGACCTCGGTGGGTGCGAGCAGGGCCGCCTGCCCGCCGTCGTCGATGACCTGGAGCATCGCCCGGACGGCGACGAGGGTCTTGCCGGAGCCCACTTCACCCTGCAGCAGGGTGTGCATCGGATGCTCCCGGCACAGCGCCAGGGTGATCTCCTCGCCCGCGTCGCGCTGGCCCTGGGTCAGCGAGAACGGCAGCCGGGCGTCGAACGCCTCGAGCAGCCCGCCCCGCCGCGGGATCCGCGGCGTGGCCGGCAGCGCGTCCTCGGCCCGCCGCCGCTGGGCCAGCACGGACTGGAGCACGAACGCCTCGTCCCACTTCAGCCGGAGCCTGGCCGGCTCGATCTCGGCGTACTCCACCGGGCGGTGGATGCCGTGCCAGGCAGCCACCTGGCTCTGCAGCCCGTAGCGGGTGCGCACCTCGGCGGGCAGCGGGTCGTCGGCGATATCGAGCGTGTCCAGCACGGTCCCGATCGCCTTGGCGATCTTCCAGGACGCCATCTCCCGGGTGGCCGGGTACACCGGGATGATCTGGGCCGCGTGCTCTTCGGCCATCTCGGTGCCCGGGTCCGAAGTGCCCAGCAGCTCGCAGTCGGGGTGGATGAGCTGGCGCTTGCGCCCGTAGGAGGACACCTGGCCGGCGAACAGGCCGTGCAGCCCGGGCTTCATCTCCTTCTCCCGCCACGGCTGCCCGAAGAACGCCAGAGTCAGCGTCCCGCGGCCATCGGTGACGGTCACCTCGGTGAGCTTCCCGCGCCGGTTCTTCATCCTCCGGCTGGTGACGGCGGAGATCTGGGCCAGCACCGTGACGTGCTCGCCGTCGCGCAGCGAGGCCAGGTCGGTCAGCTCACCACGCTGCTCGTAGCGGCGCGGGTAGTACCGCAGCAGCTCGCCCACCGTGTGCACGTCCAGCGCGCGGGCCAGGACTTTGGCCGTCTTCGGGTCGAACTCCCGGTCGAGCGCGTCATCAAGCCTCGCCATGGCCTCACAGGATAGGCTGCGGGTGCGACGGGAACGCCCGGGCCACGCGGGCCAGACCTCAGCACCAGCGCTGATTCGCGTTCAGGGCCGCTGGTCGGTTATCCTGAGCGCTGCCCCAGGGCACGGCGGCGGCGGAGCATTTCCGCCCGAGAGCCTGAGCCCGGGCACATCGGCCATCATCCGAGTTCTGCAAGGGAGCATCCCGTGTCTGCTGTCTGCGAGATCTGCGGCAAGGGGCCGGGATTCGGAAACAACGTCTCCCACTCCCACCGCCGCACCCCGCGCCGCTGGAACCCGAACATCCAGATCGTCCGGGCCATGCAGGGAGGGACCCGCCGGCGCGTCCGCGTCTGCACGTCCTGCATCAAGGCCGGCAAAGTCACCCGCTAAGCGCTGACCCGCTGTCGCCCGCCCCCAACTGGTCGCCCACGGCGACTCTTCCTACGGAGCGTGCGGGGAAGTCGGGCATTTCACCCGCCATCGCGCACGTCCCGTAGGAAAAGTGGTCTCCGGACCACTCGGGGCCGGGGTCTAGGGGGTCGCGGGGTGGGCGAAGCTGCAGGGGGCGCCGTCCAGCGTGCAGCCGGACGGCGCGCCCGGCTGGCCGTTCACGATGACCACGAGCCGCACCGGGTCCGCGGAGTCCCGCGCCTGCCCCCAGCGGGGCCAGGCGACCCCCCGGGCCACCCCCGCCCCGGGGCTGCCCGGCTCCCAGCGCGCGCCCGCGCCCTGGACGCCGGCGATCCGGGAGCCCGGGTAGCCGAAGGCCAGGCTCCAGCTGCGGGCTCCCGTCCCGCCGAGCCCGCTGATCGTGATCTGGTCGGCGAAGCCGCCGGGCCAGTGCTCGACCTGCTGGTACGTGATGCTGACCGGCTGGCTGCCCGCACTGGGCTGCGGCGCGCCACTGCCCCCGGCCACGGATGGGGTGCTCCCGGGCTGGAGCCCGGTGGCCGGGCCGGACGCGGAGGGGGCGCTGGGCGTGATGTGGACGCCGGGCCGGGCCGAGGCCAGCGTGCCGCCGTGCGGCTGCTGGGCGTGGCAGTCCCCGGACGTGCACTGGTTTCCCGGGATGGGGGCGCTGAAGTGCAGCACGGTCCGGGACATGTTGGCGGCCAGGAACGCGGCCACGACCACGCCCAGGCCAGCGGCGAAGGTCGGGGTCATCACGAGCCTGCGCAACGCCGGGCTGACCCGCTTGGCCCTCGGCCGGGCCCTCTCGGGCGGCTCCCGTCCGGCCTGCTCCTGTGCGGCCGGCCCGTGCGGGATCCCAGGCCGCCTGGCGCGCGCCCGGGGCCCCGCCGCCCGGACCCGGGAACTCGCCGTCCGCACCCCGCAGCCCGTCGTCCCCGCCCAGCCGGGAGGCGTCCGCGTCCCGCGCCTCACCGGCGCCCGGCGCCGCGCCGTCCGCACCCCGCAGCAGGCGGGCCGCCCCGGCCCGCGCACGGGCGGTCACGGACGGCACCCGGTGCCGGGGCGCTGCTCTCCTGCCCGGTGATCGCATTGGGGGGTTTATACCTACGAAAAGGGCGAGCTAACTATAGTGACATGCTTGTAATTTGACAGATACGCGGAACAGCGGCGGTTCGGGCCTCAAAAATGATTCCATCCGGACAACCTCTCAGAGCGCCGCGAATCCACCCAAACCCCCTGCCCCTCACCCACCTGCCCCACCACGGACCAGCGTGCGGTGAGCGCGGTCCCCGGCGGGAACGTCGCGACCAGGCCATGGTCCTCACCGCCACGCAGGACCCAGTCCAGCGGGTCCTGATCACCTGGGCCCTGATCACCTAGTGCATCTGCGGCGGCCCGCAAAGTGTTACTCGCGGGCAGCAGGGCGGAGGCCACGTCGATGCGGACCCCGCTCTGCCCGGCCAGGTGCCCGAGGTCCTGCACGAGGCCGTCGCTGACGTCGATCATCGACGTCGCCCCCAGCCGCGCGGCGTCCGGCCCGGCGGCGTAGTCCGGATGAGGCCAGCGGTGCGCGGCCAGCAACCCGGCAGGCTCGGTCAGCCCGGCCTGGAGCAGGGCCAGGCCGGCCGCGGAATGGCCGAGCACGCCCGCCACGGCCACCACGTCCCCCGGCCGGGCGCCGGAGCGGGTGATGGGGGCCCGGCCGGCCAGGTCCCCCAGCGCGGTCACCCCCAGCATGATCAGGGGCGCGCCCGAGATGTCCCCGCCGGCCACGGTGGCACCGACCCGGGAGCATTCCTCGGCCAGGCCGGCCGCCATCTCCTCGGCCCAGGCCACCGGCAGGTCTCCGGGGGCCGCGAGGCCGACCAGGAGAGCGGTCGGCACCGCGCCCATCGCCGCGATGTCGGCCAGGTTCTGGGCGGCCGCCTTGCCGCCGATCTCCCGCGGGGACGACCAGTCGCGGCGGAAGTGCCGGCCTTCGACCAGGAGATCGGTGCTGGCCACCACGCGCCCGTCGGGGGCGGCGAGCACGGCCGCGTCGTCGCCGATGCCCACCAGCGTGGCGGGGGCGGCCGGGAGACGGGCGGCCAGCGCCGCGATGAGCCCGAATTCGCCTAGTTCCGAGACGGTGATGGGGCCCTCCCGGCTGCCGCCTTTGGATTTAGGGTACCGTGGCCCTTCCGGCCGAAGGCAATGAGGCCCCCCGGGGAGGACGCATGGTTCAGGCATACATCCTCGTGCAGACCGAGGTGGGAAAGGCCGCCGAGGTCGCTCGCCGCATCGGCGGCATCAAGGGGGTGACCCTGGCCGAGGACGTCACGGGACCTTACGACGTGATCGTCCGGGCTGAGGCGGAGAACGTGGATGACCTCGGGAAGCTTGTCGTCGCCCAGATCCAGGGCGTATCCGGCATCACCAGGACCCTGACCTGTCCCATCGTGCACATATAGCCACGGCGGAGTACTGACCCGCGTTCACCTGGACCGCTCCCCGTCCGTGGCCGCTGCCGGGCCGTCCGCCGCGGCGGGCCCGCATCAGTCGGCAACCTCTCTGACCTGCACCCGCGGGCACAACCTCTCTGACCCGCACCGCGGACAGGAGCGCACCGGGCCGGCCGTCGCCCGGGCCGGTGCGCGGGGCCAGCCAGTTCGTCGTTCACGCGTGGACGGGCCACTGGTCGCCGGGGCCGATGGCCGCCGCGGTGCGTCCGGACGCGCCTTCCCTGACGAACCCTGGATGAGCACGGAAACGCTGGGTAGATGGCAGGCAGCGGCAACGGGAGGTGTTGATGTTCGAGGCGGCGGATATCCGGGAATGGCGCGGTCACGATGTGGTGGACGACAGTGGCCACAAGATCGGGTCGCTTGAGTCCGTGTACGTGGACACCACCACTGATCAGCCCGCCTTCGCCACGGTCACGGTGGGCCTGCCGACCCGGCACCGCCTGGTGTTCGTGCCCCTCGACGCGGCCACCGTGGGGCCGGGCTACCTCAAGGTCAACCATTCGCGCAGCCAGGTGAGAGGGCTCGCCGTCCATCGACACCGACGGCGAACTGCCCGCCGAGGACGAAGAAGCGATCTTCAAGCATTACAACCTCGTCTACCAGCCCGGAGCGACCGGCGAGCGGCGTCTCGCCCGCCGCTGACCAGGCAGGATCGGAGTCTCAGATGGTGCTGTTCCTGCTGCTGGTCATCGCGGCGATCGCGCTGGGCATCGTGGGCGTGGTCGTGCATGGCCTGTTCTGGCTGCTGATCATCGGGATCGTGGTGATCCTGGTGGATCTCATCGTGGTCGGGGTGCGGATGGGCCGCCGCCGCCGCGGCCCGCGTGACCCGCTGACCATCCCGCTGGGCCTGCCGGGGATCCGGTCGCGGGGCTCAGCGGATCTGCGCGGCCAGTTCCGCCGTCCGCGGGCCGACCCCCAGGCTGAGCGCGGCCTCCAGGCCGGCCGGCGTGTCCACGTCTGAGCGCAGGCTGGGCACATCGGTCAGCCCGATCTCGGCCGCCCCGCCCTCCCGGTAGCGCGCCGCCGAGCCCGCCCCGAAGCGCGGCCAGAACGCGACCCCGGGGCGGGCCGCGTACAGCGTGGTGCCGGTGCCCTCCGCGTCCGGAACGAACGCCTCCGGCCACTGCGCCGCCGCCCGGAGCCCCCGCTCGAGTTCCGCGGGCCGCAGCGCGGGCAGGTCCGCGGCCAGCGCCGCCGTCCCGCAGTCCGGCCGGGAGGCCGCGGCCGCCGCCGCGCCGTGCGCGAGGGCCGGGTTGAGCCCGTCGTCCGGCTCGTCGGCGACCACCCGGGCCCCCAGCGCGCTCAGCGTGCTGGCCGCCGCCGGGTCGTCCGTCACCACGAAGACGGCCGCCACCGCGGGACAGGCGGCGGCCGCCCGGACCGTATCCGCCGCCATGGCCAGCGCCAGCTCAGCCCGGGCAGGCCCGGCCAGGCCGGCCAGCCGCGATTTGGCCAATGCAAGTACCTTGACGGGGATCACCACCGACCAGGTAAGCGGCATCTCGGTCACACCGGCGACCATACTGTGCTCAGCCCGGTGCGTGATCAGGCGTGTGGCAGTGCGTGCCCCGGGCAGCGTGGCCCCGGGCAGCGTGGCCAGGACCACGTTGCCCTGACCGTGCTTGCCTGACAGTGCTTGCCCTGACAGTGCTTGCGGTGACAGTGCTTGCGTTGTGAGGGCTTGCCTCGACAGGGCACCGGGCAGAACGGGAGACTGACTGCGATGACGAGCAGCCTGATGAGGACGGGAGATCCCCGGTGAGCGGGCAGGACCGATGAGCAGGTGGCAGCGATGAGCAGGCGGCAGGGCCGGCGTTACTCCCAGGCGTGGCGGAACGGCACCAAGGTCGTGCTCCCCCCGCTGATCAAGTCGGTGATGAAGCGGGACTGGCAGGGCTACCAGCACTTCCCCCGCGAGGGCGGCATGCTCGTGGCCGCGAACCACCTGTCCTACGCGGACTGGCCCGCGATGTCGCTGTTCGTGCACGAGGCGGGCCGGTACCCCGCGTTCATGATCAAGTCATCGGCGTTCGACGTGAAGCTCATCGGGCCGTTCCTGCGCGTCCTCGGCCAGCTGCCGGTACGCCGGGGAGAAGCCGACGCGGCGAACGTGCTGAAGGTCGCCGAGCAGGCCCTGGCCGATGGCGAGTGCGTGATCATCTACCCGGAGGGCACCGCCACCCGCGACCCGGACCAGTGGCCGATGATCGCCAAGACCGGGGTGGCCCGGCTGGCCCTGGCCACCGGGGTCCCGGTGATCCCGGTCGCCCAGTGGGGGGCGCAGGACATCCTCCCCTACGGCGAGGTCAAGCCGCACGTGGCGCCGCGCAAGCTGGTCCGGATGCTGGCCGGGCCGCCCGTGGACCTCAGTGAGTACGAGGGGAAGCCCCTGACCCGGGACGTCCTGCGCGGGGCCACGAACGCCATCATGAGCGACATCGCGGGCCTGCTGGCCGAGCTCCGCGGCGGGCAGCCGCCCGCCGCGCCCTACCACCCGGCCGTGGCCCGCCGCGCCGCGCGCCAGGTGGCCCGGGAACAGACTGAGTCCGCCGGGCCGGATCCGGCCACGCAGCCGGCATCCGGCGACGGCCCCCGCGAGGCGACGCAGACGTGAGGGCGGCGGTCATGGGCGCCGGCATGTGGGGCACCACATTCGCCCAGGTGCTCTGCGACGCGGGTACCCCGGTCACGCTCTGGGGCCGCCGGCCGGACCTGGTCGCGGCGATCAACTCCCGGCACGAGAACCCCGATTACCTCCCGGGTATCACGCTGCCTGCGGAGCTGACCGCCAGTGCCGACGCCGCCCGGGTGCTGGACGGCGCGGACCTGGTCGTGCTGGCCGTGCCCGCCCAGACCCTGCGCCACCATCTGGGCGCCTGGCGGCACCTGCTGCCCCCGGGAGCGGCCTTCGCCAGCCTGATGAAGGGGATCGAGCTCGGCACCCACGACCGGATGAGCGAGGTGATCGCGGATGTCACCGGGGCCGGCCCGGACCGGATCGCGGTGATTTCCGGGCCCAACCTGGCCCGGGAGATAGCCGAGCGCCAGCACGCCGCGACCGTCGTCGCCTGCGCGGACGACACGCTGGCCAAGCGGCTCCAGCAGGAATGCCACGCGCCGTACTTCCGGCCCTACACCAACCCGGACGTGATCGGCTGCGAGCTCGGCGGCGCGGTCAAGAACGTGATCGCGCTGGGGGTCGGGATAGCGGTCGGCATGGGCTGCGGCGACAACACCAGGGCGACGCTGATCACCCGCGGGCTGGCCGAGATGACCCGCCTGGGGGCGGCGCTCGGTGCCGACCAGCACACGTTCGCGGGCCTGGCCGGGCTCGGTGACCTGGTCGCCACCTGCAGTTCCCCGCTGTCGCGGAACCGCACGTTCGGCGAGATGCTGGGCCGGGGCATGGCGGTGGCCGATGTGGCCGCGGTCACCACCCAGGTCGCCGAGGGCGCCAAGTCGGCGGACCCGATCCTGGAACTGGCCCGGAGCCACGCCGTGGAGATGCCCATCACCGAGGTGGTGGTCGGGGTGATGCACGGCGAGATCACCGTGGGCCAGGCCGCGATGCTGCTCACCTCGCGCTCGGCCAAACCGGAGCGTTATGGCGTCTGATCAGCCACTACCCACCGGGCCGCGAGGCGAGAACCTGGCCCAGCCCACCGGGCCCCGAGGTGAGAACACCCGCGCCGTGCACCTGCCGCCCGCGCCGGTCCCGGTGCAGCAGCCGCTCGGCACGCCGGTGTACCGCACCGCGGCGTTCGCGTTCTCCTCCAGCGCCGAGTACGCGGCGCTGCTGAACGGGGACACGGCCGGCTACAGCTACAGCCGGATCGACAACCCCACGGCGGACGCCTTCGCCACCGCGGTGGCCGTGCTGGAGGGCCAGGGCCTGCCCGGGCCGACCGCCGCCCAGGCCTTCGCGTCCGGGATGGCCGCGATCAGCGCGGTGTTCTGGACCTTCGCCGGGGCGGGGACGCATGTGGTCGCGCCGGCCGCGGTGTACGGGGGCACGTACGGGTTCCTGCGCCACGTCGCGGCCCGGTTCGGGGTGCAGACCGATTTCGTGGACGTGACCGATACCGACCAGGTGCGGGCGGCGCTGCGGCCGGAGACCAGGATCGTGTACGCCGAGACGGTGGCCAACCCGACGACCGCCGTGGCTGACCTGCCCGCCCTGGCCGAGATCGCGCATCAGCATGGTGCGCTGCTGGTGGTGGACTCCACCATGGCGCCCCCGCCGGTCTGCCGGCCGCTGGAGCACGGCGTGGACCTGGTGCTGCACTCGGCCACCAAGTACCTGGGCGGCCACTCGGACACGACCGGGGGCGTGGTGTCCGGAGCACCCGGCCTGATCAGCCAGGTCCGCGCGGTCCGCATCGACACCGGCGGCGCCCTGGCTCCGGACGAGGCCTTCCTGCTCCGCCGCGGGCTGGAGACGCTGCCGCTGCGGGTGCACCGCCAGTGCTCCACCGCCATGCTGTTCGCGGCCGCGGTGGCCCGGCACCCGGCGGTGCGCAGCGTGGACTACCCCGGCCTGCCCGGGCACCCGGGGCATGAGACCGCGATCCGGCTGTTCGATGCGGGCGCGGAGGGCACCCGGTTCGGCGCGATCGTCACGGTGACCCCGCATGGCGGCCGGCGGGCCGGGTACGAACTCGCGGACCGGCTGCGGGTCGGCCAGGTGGCCACCTCGCTGGGCGGCACGCACACCGTGGTCAGCCACGTGGCGTCCACCACGCACCGGCAGTTCGATGACGCCGCCCTGGCCGCCGCCGGGATGGATGCCGGGGCGGTACGGTTCTCCATCGGCCTGGAGGACGGCGACGACCTCATCGCCGACGTGTACCAGGCCCTGGACCGGGTTGGCCCGGGGGGACAACCCCCCGAAGCCACCCGCCCCGATGGCTGGGCAGGAGCAGATCGATGAGCGGGACCACAGGGTTGGCTAGCGGAGGGGAGCGGGCGTGAACTCAGAACGCAAGATCCGCGTCGCGGTCGTGTTCGGCGGCCGGGGCCCGGAGCACGCGATCTCGTGCGCGAGCGGCGGGACGGTGCTGGCCTGCATCGACCGCGACCGCTACGACGTCGTCCCGGTCGGCATCCTGCCCGACGGCCGGTGGGTGCTGACCGCGGACGAACCCGAGCGGCTGGCCATCACCGGCGGCCAGCTGCCGTCCGTCGAGGCGGTCGCCGAGCCGGGCGGGCGGGTGCTGCCCTGGACCGCCGCCGGCTCCCATCAGGAACCGGGCGCACTGACTACCGCCGAGCCCGGGGCCATCCCCCGCGAGCTGGGCGAGGTGGACGTGGTCCTGCCCATGCTGCACGGCCCGTTCGGTGAGGACGGCACCATGCAGGGCCTGCTGGAGATGGCAGGCATCCGCTACGTCGGCGCGGGCGTGCTGGCCAGCGCGGTCAGCATGGACAAGGAGTACATGAAGCTGATCTTCAAGGGGAAGGGGCTGCCGGTCGGCCCGTTCGTCGTGGTCCGCGACCGCGACTGGCCGGCGGCGGACGGCAGCGGGCCCGCGGCCGCGGCCGCGCGCCCGGCCGCGGCGGTGGCCGAGACGGAGCGCAAGCGGGTGCTGGACGCGATCGGCGAGCTGGGCTGGCCGGTGTTCGTCAAACCCGCCCGCGGCGGTTCCAGCATCGGCACCTCGCGGGCGGATGACCTGGACGGCCTCTACGCGGCGATCGAGACGGCGCGGCGCTACGACGGCAAGATCCTGGTCGAGCAGGCCATCGCCGGGCGGGAGATCGAGTGCGCCGTGCTGGAAGGGCTGGACGGGGCACCCCCGGACACCAGCATGCCCGGGCAGCTGATGGTCGACGGTGGCGAGGCGTTCTTCGACTTCGAGGCCAAGTACCTGGACGACGCCAACGGGATGGCCATCCCGGCCCCGATCCCCGCCGATCACCTGGACGAGGTGCGGCGCCTGGCGGCTGCCGCATTCGAGGCGGTGTCCGGCGAGGGACTGGCCCGGGTGGACTTCTTCTACACGCCGGACGGCGAGATCCTGCTCAACGAGATCAACACCATGCCCGGGATGACCGCCGCCTCGTACTTTCCCAAAATGTGGGCGGCCAGCGGGTTGTCGTTGCGGGAACTTATTGATCGCCTGATCACCACGGCGCTGCGCAAGCCGCCGGGCCTGCGCTGAGCGGGCGCGGCCCCGGGCGTCTCCGCCCAGACATGATCATGGGATTGGCATCGCCGGGGCGACGCCAATCCCATGATCATGAACTCGCGCGGATTTAGCGCTTCTTCGCGGCCGTGGCCTTCTTCTCGCCGTTCACGATCGCCTTGAAGTCCGCGCCCGCGCGGAACTTGGGCACCGACGACTTGGCCACCTTGATGGTGGCGCCAGTGGCCGGATTGCGGGCGGTGCGAGCCGGGCGGACAGCCTTTTCGAACACGCCGAACCCGGTGATAGCGACCTTGTCGCCCTTGGCCACGGTGCTCTGAATGGTATCCAGCACCGCGTTCACCGCCTCGGTCGCGGTCTTCTTGTCCCCCAGCCGGCCGGAGATCGCATCGATCAGGTCACGCTTGTTCATGAATCACTCCTGCGGTTCCCCCACGGGAGGTCGCGCGGACAGGGAGCCGTAGCCGCGACCTCTGACCTGCCTGAAATTAGGCGATCCAGCGCTGGCGCACAATCACCCCAGAGTAAAAACACGGCGTGTCGGCCTCCGGACGCCCGAATTTCCTGTCCTGCGGGGGCTTTCAGGCCACTGCGTCCGCTGTCGGCAGCCAGTGCGGCCGGTGCTCCTCGAAACTGGTGATCTCATCTGCATAGCGCAGGGTGAGTGAGATATCGTCCAGCCCTTCCATCAGCCGCCACCGGGTGTAGTCGTCGATATCGAATGGCGCACGCAGTTCCACCGGGCCGCCCGGGGCGTTCACGCGCACTTCACGGGCGACCAGGTCCACGGTCACCTCGGTATCCGGGGTTACCTCGAGAGCGTCTTGCAATGACTCGGCGAATTCCGGCGAAACACGGACAGGGAGCAGGCCCGCCTTTGTCGCGTTATTGCGGAAGATGTCACCGAAGCGTGCGGAGATGACGGCCCGGAAGCCGTAATCACCGAGCGCCCAGACCGCATGCTCGCGCGATGATCCGATCCCGAAATCGGGACCGGCCACCAGCACCGTCGCCCCGTCCGCGACAGGCTGGTTGAGGATGAACTCGGGATCTGCCCGCCAGGCGGCGAACAGGCCGTCGGCGAATCCGATGCGGCTGACCCGCTTCAGGTATTCGGCCGGGATGATCTGGTCGGTGTCGACGTTGCTCCGGCGCAGCGGGATCGCGCGGCCGGTGTGCGTGGTGAAAGGCTCCATGGTCGGTGCTGTCTCCCGGTTAGAGGTCGGCAGGGGCGGTGAGGCGGCCGGTGACCGCGGTGGCCGCGGCCACCTGCGGGGACACCAGGTGGGTGCGGGAGCCCTTGCCCTGGCGGCCTTCGAAGTTGCGGTTCGAGGTGGACGCACTGCGCTCGCCCGGCCCCATCGTGTCCGGGTTCATGCCCAGGCACATGGAGCAGCCTGCCGAGCGCCACTGCGCGCCCGCGGCGGTGAAGACGCCGTCCAGGCCCTCCTGTTCCGCCGCCACCTTGACCTCCATCGAGCCCGGCACGACCAGCATCCGCACCCCGTCCGCGACCTTCTTGCCGCGCAGCACGTCGGCCGCGGCCCGCAGGTCCTCGAGCCGGCCGTTGGTGCACGAGCCGACGAACACCGTGTCCACGGCGATGTCGGTGAGCGGCGTGCCGGCGGTCAGCCCCATGTAGGTCAGCGCGCGCAGCGCCGACGCGCGGGCCCCGGCGTCCTCCATCGCGTCCGGGTCGGGCACGGAGGAGGTCAGCGGGGCCGCCTGGCCCGGGTTGGTGCCCCAGGTCACGAACGGCGTCAGGGCCGCCGCGTCCAGCGTGACCTCCTGGTCGAACGTGGCCCCGGCGTCGGTCGGCAGCGACCGCCAGTAGTCCAGGGCCGCTTCCCAGTCGGCGCCGCGCGGCGCGTGCTCGCGGCCTTCCAGGTAGCTGAACGTGGTGTCGTCCGGGGCGATGAGCCCGGCCCGGGCACCCGCCTCGATCGACATGTTGCAGACGGTCAGCCGCCCGGCCATGGACAGGTTGCGCACGGCCTCGCCGCGGTACTCGATGACGTGGCCGACCCCGCCGCCGGTGCCGATCTTGGCGATCACGGCCAGGATCAGGTCCTTGGCGGTCACCCCGTACGGCAGATCGCCGGCCACGTTCACCGCCATCTGGGCGGGGGGCGACTGGGGCAGGGTCTGGGTAGCCAGCACGTGCTCGACCTCGCTGGTGCCGATGCCGAACGCGAGCGCGCCGAGGGCACCATGGGTGCTGGTGTGCGAGTCACCGCAGACGATCGTCATGCCGGGCTGGGTCAGCCCCTGCTGCGGGCTGATCACGTGCACGATGCCCTGCCCGGCGTCGCCCATCGGGAAGAGCCGGATGCCGAACTCGGCACAGTTCTTGCGCAGCGTCTCGACCTGGATCCGGGAGACCGGGTCGGTGACCGGGCTGCCCGGGCCGGTGAGCGGCAGCCCCGGGCCGGACACCCCCAGCGTCGGGACGTTGTGGTCCTCGGTCGCGACGGTCAGGTCGGGCCGGCGCACGGCGCGTCCCGCCAGCCGGAGGCCGTCGAACGCCTGCGGGCTGGTGACCTCGTGGATGAGGTGGAGATCGATGTACAGCAGGTCGGGCTCACCGTCGGCGCGGTGCACGACGTGCGAATCCCAGATCTTCTGCGCGAGCGTACGTCCCATGCGTGAAACCCCTTTCAGCGGGCGCCTCGTCGCGATCCGTCTAGCTGGGGGCCCCGTGGTTCTGCGAGCGTTACTCCGGCGGTTACTCCGAGTGTCGCCCCGCGGGGGCCCGATCTCCGATTTGCGTCTCGCATTCCGAGACGGCAATATCGGACCATGGACAACTCTAGCGGAGTCGGCGTGCTGGACAAGACAGCGGCCGTGCTCAGCGCCCTCGAGTCGGGGCCGGCCTCGCTCGCCCAGCTGGTCCAGGTCACCGGCCTGGCCCGGCCGACCGCGCACCGGATCGCGGTGGCCCTGGAACGGCACCGGCTGCTGGCCCGGGACGCCCAGGGCCGGTTCATCCTGGGCCCGCGCATCGCCGAGCTGGCCACCGCGGCGGGCGAGGACCGGATGCTGGCCGTGGCCCAGCCGGTCCTGATCGCGCTGCGTGATCTCACCGGGGAGAGCGCGCAGCTCTACCGGCGCCAGGCCGAGAGCCGGATCTGCGTGGCCGCCGCGGAGCGGGCCACCGGCCTGCGCGACACCGTGCCGGTCGGCACGGTGCTGCCGATGACCGCCGGGTCAGCGGCCCAGGTGCTGCTGGCCTGGGAGGAGCCCGAGCGGCTGCACCGGGGGCTGCGCGGGGCCAAGTTCAGCGCGGCGTCCCTGGCCCAGGTGCGCAGGCGGGGCTGGGCGGCCAGCGTGGCCGAGCGCGAGGCCGGGGTCGCCTCGGTCTCCGCCCCGGTCCGGGGCCAGGGCGGCAAGGTCATCGCGGCCGTGTCGGTGTCCGGCCCGATCGAGCGGCTGACCCGCTCCCCAGGCCGGCTGCACGCCAACGCCGTGGTCACGGCGGGCGACCGGATCAGCGCCGCCCTCCGCCGCGCCAGCTAACCCCCAGCGGGCCACGGCCCGAACCACAGGCACGCAGGCGGCCCGGTGCCCCAGCCACAGGCACGCAGGGGGCCCGGTGCCCCAACCACACGCCGCAGCGGGACCCGGTGGGAGGGACGGGGCGTCACTGGCTGCGCAGGTGTCACACCAGGCGCGGTCTCACCGCGGAACATCGGGTCTCACCCCCGCGGGGGAAGCCGGGGGTGGGGTCATCGGCGATACTGGAGCCGGAGAGTGATCTTGTGCGATCATGCCCGGAGGTTTCCCGTGCGGCGGGACGGTGGCCTCCGACCGCCGAGTCGCATGCGGCGCAGGCTACTTTCCCGTCCACGCCCTGACATCGTGAGGTCGCGTCCATGAAGGTGGCTGTCGTCAAGGAGTCCGCACCCGGCGAGCGCCGGGTAGCGCTCGTCCCGGAGATGATCGCGCGGTTGCGCGGCGCCGGACTCGAGGTACTCGTGGAATCCGGGGCCGGGGACAGCGCATGGCTGGCCGATAGCGCCTACGCGGAGGCGGGCGCGACCGTGGTGAGCCGGGCTGAGCTGCTCGCTGACGCCGACCTGATCGTGATGGTCGGCAAGCCGGACCGCCAACTGGCCGGCGCGCTGCGCCCGGGCCAGGCCATCCTGGGCCTGCTCAGCCCGCTGACCGATCCCGGCCTGGCCGCGGCGCTGGCCGCCCAGGGAGTGACCGCGATCAGCCTGGACGGGCTGCCGCGGACGCTGACGCGGACCCAGGGCATGGACGCGCTGAGCTCGCAGGCCAACGTGGCCGGGTACAAGGCCGCCCTGCTCGGGGCGGCCACGTTCGGACGGTTCTTCCCCATGCTGACCACCGCGGCGGGCACCGCGCGGCCGGCCAAGGTACTCATCCTGGGTACCGGGGTAGCCGGCCTGCAGGCCATCGGCACCGCGCGGCGCCTCGGCGCCGTGGTGTCCGCCTACGACGTGCGGCCGCAGACCAAGACCGAGGTGGAATCGCTGGGCGGCACCTTCATCGAACTCATGTCGGTGCGCGACGCGGCGGGCGAGGGCGGCTACGCGCGGGCGCTCACCGACGACGAGCGGCAGGCCCAGCAGGCCGAGCTGGCCGGCCATATCGCCCGCCATGACGTGGTCATCACGACCGCCCAGGTACCGGGGCGCAAGCCGCCGCTGCTGGTCACCGAGGACGCGCTGAAAGCGATGAGCGCGGGAGCGGTCGTGGTGGACATGGGGTCCAGCCCGCTCGGCGGCAACGTGGCGGGATCAGTGCCGGGTGAAACGATCGTCACCGGGAACGGGGTCACGGTCATCGGCGCTGGGAACCTGGCCGCCAGCGTGCCCGCCGCCTCATCGGCCTTCCTGGCCCGCAACATCACCACGCTGCTGCTGTACATGGTGAAGGACGGCGCGCTGGCCATTGACCCCACCGACGAGATCCAGGCCGGAGTGGTCATCACTCACGACGGCGCCGTGATCCAGCCCGCGACCGCCGCCCTCCTCGCCACAACCCAACCCGGTGATGACGCACCCGGAGGTGCCACCCCGTGACCACGGAACTGCTCACTGACATAACCATCTTCGTGCTGGCCCTGCTGGTGGGCTTCGAGGTGATCAGCAAGGTGCCGGCCACCCTGCACACCCCGCTGATGTCGGCGGCCAACTCGATCCACGGCATCGTGCTGGCCGGCGCCATGCTCATCGCGGTGACCGCGCACGACACCCTCGGATACATCCTGGCCTTCGTGGCCGCCGCCTTCGCGGCGATGAACGTGGTCGGCGGCTACGTGGTCACCGGCCGGATGCTCAAGATGTTCCGCCGGTCGCGCACCCCGGTACCGGCCGCGGATACCGCGGCAGCGGTCAGCGGCAACGGCCAGGCTCCGGCCGCCGGGCAGCAGGCGGGGCAGCGGGGTGGCCAGGCATGAGCGCGTTCGACTGGGTGACCCAGCTGCTGTACGTCGCGGCCGCGACGTGTTTCGTGTTCGGCCTGCACCTGATGAACTCGCCCGCCACGGCCCGGCGCGGCAACCAGGTCTCCACTGCGGGCATGGCGCTCGCCGTGGCCACGACGCTGGCCCTGGTCGCCCACGCGGGCACGGTCACCACCACCGGCTGGATCGTGATGATCGCTGGTGCGCTGCTGGGCGGCGGGGCTGGCCTGTACGCGGCGCGCACGGTCGAGATGACTGCCATGCCCCAGCTGGTCAGCATCTTCAACGCGGTGGGCGGCGGCGCGGCCGCTCTCGTCGGGATCCACGACTACGTCAGGCTCGCCTCGGGGGGGATCGGCGAGTCGACCACGGTCTTCACCATCCTGGACGTGCTGATCGGGGCGGTCACGTTCTCCGGGTCGATCATCGCCGCGGGCAAGCTGCAGGGCCTGATCGACGGGGCGCCGATCGTCTTCCCCGGCTCGCGGGCGGTCAACGTCGCCGCCGCGCTGGTGGCGGTCGGCGGCGCCTGCTACATGATCGCCACGCCGAGCGTCGTCGTGCTGATCATCATCATCCTGGCCGCGCTGACCTTCGGCGTGACCATGGTGCTGCCGATCGGCGGTGCCGATATGCCGGTCGTCATCTCGCTGCTGAACGCCTTTACCGGCACCGCGGTGGCCATGGCCGGCTTCGTCATCGGCAACTGGGCACTGATCATCGCGGGAGCGCTGGTGGGCGCGTCCGGCGGCATCCTGACCAAGCTGATGGCGGACGCGATGAACCGGTCGATCCGCAACATCATCGTGGGCGGGTTCGGCACCGGTGACAGCGGCCCGGCGATCGAGGGGCCCGGCGGGGACGTGCGGTCCATCCAGGCCGATGACGCCGCCATCCAGCTCGCCTACGCGCAGAAGGTCATCATCGTGCCCGGCTACGGGCTGGCCGCCGCGCAAGCCCAGCACCAGGTGGCCGAGCTGGCCTCGGTGCTCGAGGAGCGCGGGGTGGAGGTCAGCTACGCCATCCACCCGGTCGCCGGGCGGATGCCCGGCCACATGAACGTGCTGCTCGCCGAGGCCAACGTGCCCTACCCGCAGCTCAAGGAGATGGACGAGATCAACCCCGAGTTCGCCCGGACCGACGTGGCGCTGGTCATCGGGGCCAACGACGTGACCAACCCGGCCGCGCGGCGGCCCGGGAACCCGGTGTCCGGGATGCCCATCCTGGACGTGGACCACGCCAAGAGCATCATCGTTATCAAGCGGTCCATGGGCCACGGCTACGCGGGCATCGACAACGAGCTGTATGTGGACCCGAAGACCAGCATGTTCTTCTCCGACGCCAAGGGCGCGCTAACCGAGCTGACCGCCGCGGTCAAGACCCTGGTCGGCTGAGGAACCCGGCATGAGCAACGCCGACGCGGACGTCACGGTGCCTGGCCCGCCTGGTCCTGGCCCACCTGCCCCTGGCCCACCTGCCCCTGGCCCGCCTGGCCCGGACGGCCGGCCCGGCGAGCTGACCACGGGCCGGGTGGCGCGGGTCGGGGACATCGAGGTCCGGCGGCTCCTGCCGCTCCGGCACCGGCGCAGCGTGGGCGCCTGGTGCTTCGTGGACCACTACGGCCCGATGTCGGTGGACGGCGTAGCCGGGATGCAGGTCCCGCCGCACCCGCACATCGGCCTGCAGACCGTCACCTGGCTGCTCGACGGGAACGTGCTGCACCGGGACAGCCTGGGCAGCGAGCAGATGATCCGGCCCGGCCAGCTGAACCTGATGACCGCCGGACGGGGGATCGCCCACTCCGAGGAATCACCAGGCGAGCACGACCCGCGGCTGCACGGGGTCCAGCTGTGGCTGGCCCTGCCCGAGGCGCAGCGGCAGGTGGCGCCCGCTTTCGAGCATCACGCCGAGCTGCCCGTGGCCGGCCTGGCCGGGTTCGAGGTCACCGTGTTCGCCGGATCGCTGGCCGGGGCCCAGTCCCCGGCCACCGTCTTTTCCCCGGTCGTGGGGGCCCAGCTGCGGGCGGGCCGCGATACCCGCGGCCAGCTCGGCCTGGAGCCGGGCTTCGAGCACGTGCTGTTCATGGTGGCCGGGACGGGCGAGGCCAGCGGGACCGCGCTCGCCCCGGGGAGCCTGCTGTACCTTCCTCCCGGGCGGGATCAGGTGACGCTGGCGGCCGCGGCCGACGCCGAGCTGTTCCTGCTCGGCGGGGCGCCGCTGGACCAGCCGGTGCTGATGTGGTGGAACTTCGTGGGGACGGCGCCCGAGGACATCATCGACGCGGCCCGCGACTGGAGCCGGGGCGAGCGGTTCGGCGAGATCGCTGGCTACCGCGGGAAACGGCTCCCGGCCCCCGCGCTCGACGCGGTCCGGCTGGTCCCCGGGCGCCGGGAGGGTGAAGTTCCGCTGCGTAACCGCCCAAGTGGGTGAGAGTAGCCAGCATTGGGTATTTGTACCTCCGGCAGCAGGACGCGGCGGGGTAACGCGTTAGACGCCGATCCTCCCGACTGATTCCGTGTGAAGGAGGTGCGGCGCTGAACCAGAACCTGGGGCTGCCGCGCATCGTGGTGGGCATCGATGGCTCATCGGCGTCTCTGGCCGCGCTGCGCTGGGCAGTTCGCGAAGCGGGATTGCGGCGGACAGCCCTGCATGTGGTGCGGGCCTGGGAAGACACCGCGAAGCGGGTGGCACCATATGCCTCCCACGCGTATCCCCCGGACCGCACGGAAGACCTCCTGGACGCCCGTCAATGGCTCGAGGCCGAGGTGACGGCCGCGGTCAGCTCCGCGTCCCTGGGCACGGTGACCGTGGAGATCGCGGAAGGGCTGGCGGCGCGGGTGCTGCTGGATCACGCCGACGGCGCCGAGATGCTGGTGCTGGGCAGCGCCGGATGCACGCCCGACGGCATCGGCCCGGTGGCCCGGGCCTGCCTGCGGCACGCACCCTGCCCGGTCGTGGTGGTCAGCGTCGCGATGAGCGGCGTTCCGGTCCCGGCCTGAGCCCGCACCGCGGCCATGCCGGGCCCGGAACTCCGGCACTCCGGCACTCCGGAACTCCGGCACTCATTAGTAGCTAAAGGTAATTCAGGTGAGGCTGCGCCGCACACCAGCTGCGCGGCGGAAGAAGCCAGCCGTGCCGAAGCGCTCCCGGGAATTGCACCCTGGCGGACCACGATCAGCCGGGTGATTCCGGCGGCGGTCCGGCCGCCTGGCCGCGGGCGACGCAATTGCGTGGCAATGCCCCGGCTGAAGGCCGGGCCGGATACCCCGAGAGCAGGTGGGCTGCGGTGATGGCCACCGCTGACCAGCCAGTTACCTCGGCAGCTGACTTCTTGCTGCCGGAGCCATGACGTAAACGTGGCTTCCTGGTGCGGTTAGCCGGCGACCTGGCCGGAACAGCTTCGCGCTGCGCCCCGGTCCTTATACTCTGGGCCACGAACAGTATTCACAGTTTGTTTTCGGCGCCCTGCGACAATGCTCGTAACTTGACCCAAGGCATGCTGAGCGGCTGGCTATGGATAACGAGTCGATGTGGTCAGTGGCGTACCACGCATTACCGGGCCGCCGCCCGGAGCCCGGGTGGGCTGCCCCGCGGTCCGGCTCACGATGACGCCGCCCCACCACTCACAGGGAAGTCATGGCTAAGCCCGTTCACGTGAGCATCCGGGACGACCTGAGGATGAGAATCGCCAGCGGTGAGTGGGCGGCAGGCGGACGGCTGCCGTCCGAGACCGACCTTGCCGCCCGGTACGGAGTGGCCCGGATGACGGTCCGGCAGGCGATCGGGGCCCTGGCCGGCGAGGGCGTAGTCGTCCGCCGGCAGGGCCTGGGCACCTTCGCGGCCGAGCGGCCCCCGGCCAGTCGGGTGGGCGCGCTGCTGAGCTTCACCGAGGAGATGCGCAGCCAGGGCCGGACTGTGGAGTCCAAGGTGATCAAGGCCGCGGTGGAGCAGCCACCGGACCAGGCCCGGGAGGCGCTGCAGCTCACGGCCTCCGCCGCGGCGGTCACCCTCCAGCGGGTCCGCGTCGTGGACGACTGTCCCATCGTGGTGCAGCACTCCTGGCTGCCCTGCGCCCGGTTCGCCGGGCTCGACGCAGAACTCCTGATCAAAGGCTCGCTGTACGCGACGATCGAGGGCCATTACGGGGTCCGCATCATGCGGGCCCGGCAGGTGTGCACCGCCACCGCGGCGTGCGAGTCCGAAGCTGAGCTGCTGGGGCTCGAGACAGGCAGCCCGGTCCTGCGGATCACCAGGACCACCTATGACGGGGCCAACTGCCCGGTCGAGTTCGCGATGAGCGCGATGCGCCCGGGATCCCCGATCGAGATCATGATGGAACGCGCGACAGCGCGGCAGCGCGGTGAGCGCACGCCAGCCCGGCGGCCCGGCTGACCGGCCGGCGGTCAGCCGGGCGGGTCAGCGCGCAGGCCGCTTC
>CAVQNH010000017.1:0-132441 GCA_963713815.1 uncultured Actinomycetes bacterium | reverse complement strand
TCAGCCTGGGTCGTCGGGCCCAGAACGCCATGATGCACTGCGGGCGGCGGCGGGATCAACGCCCGGCGGCGAGGCCGGGCGCCCCGGCCCGGCTGGCTCAGGCGGCGGCCCGGCCCGGCTGGCCCGGGCGGCAGCCCGTCGTTCCTCGCTCACCGGCACCAGGCCCGCTGCGGCCAGCGGGAACAGCGCGACCACCCCGAACGCGACGGCGTACCCCGCCGCGCCAATCACCGCGGCCAGGACCGGCGGCGTGGCGGCCGCGAACGCGTTCTGGCCGGTGTTCTGGATGCCGAGCGCCCGCCCCGCCCAGGATGATCCGGCGTGCTCGGCCACGGCGGTGAAGGCCAGGCCGTTGGTGCTGACCGAGATGATCACCGCGGCGAACAGCACGGCGACCGCCCACGGCGCCCGGACGGCAGCCCCGGCCGCCAGCGCGGCCAGGATCAGCGCGGTGGCCACCGCGAGCACCCGCATCGGGCGCATCCGGCTGCCCACCCGGTCGGACCACACGCCCGCGCCGAGCCGGGAGAAGGCCCCGCACGCCTGCGCGACGGCCAGGATCCGGCCGGCCGTGACCGGATCCAGCCCGTGCGCGTCGACCAGGAAGACCAGGGCAAACGTGGCCACCGCGAACTGGGGCACGACGAGCAGCGCGCTCGCCGCGTGGATACGCCACAAGATGATGGCCGTCCGGTGCGGGCCGCCCCGGTAGGGTGAGCCGCCGTGGCGGCCAGCCTGGCGTGGCGGCCGCGCCGGATCACGCACGACCACCGCGACCAGGACCGCGGCGGCCAGGCAGAACGTGCCGAGGAAAGCGAGCGCGGGCGCCCGGCCATGCGCGCCGATTGACGGCAGCGCGAGCGCAGCGACGGCCACGCCCAGCGGCTGGGCGCTCTGCCGGATGCCCATGGCCAGGCCCCGCTGGCGGGCGGGGAACCAGCCCAGGATGAGGCGCCCGCTGGCGGCGTACACCGACGCCCCGGCCGCCCCGGCCGCGACCAGGCAGGCCCCGAGCGCGGCCGTCCCGTGCACGGTGGCCCCTGCCACCAGGAGCGTCCCGGCCAGGGCCAGCCCCGCGCCGAGCACCAGCCGCTCCCCCCAGCGGTCCGCGGCCGCGCCCCAGGCCACCAGGGTGAGCAGCAGGCCGGCCGTGGGACAGGCGACCAGGATGCCCGCCTGTTCCAGGGACAGGCCCTCAGCCCGGAACGCGGGGATCAGGTAGGCCAGCCCGTACTGGAACGTGCAGCCCGCGGTCATCGCGAACAACCCGGCCACCAGGACCACCCAGCGCTGCCTGCCCGGGCCAGTGTCACCGGCTGGGCGGCCAGTGCCGGCGGCGCCGCTCTGGCTCGCTCATATGCCGATCATATAATGTCCAGCATATGAGACACATGCGGGCGCAGTCGGCCTCAGCCGCGTGATCCTGGGCCCGAAGGCCCCGCCGGAGTCCGACTTCCCGGCGTGCCGGGCCTCCGGCTACTGCGGCCAGACGCCTGCCCGGCCCTGCCGGGCCCGTATCGCCTAGTCGCCCTGGGCGGCCTGCGCCGCGGCCAGCCCGGTCAGCCCGTAGCGCGCGACATGCTCGGGGTCGCCAGGGTCAATGGTCCGCATGCCCTGCGTGACGAGCCGGTCGTTGATGGCGTCCAGATGGTCCCGGACCAGCTCGCGCTCGGCCTCGGTGATCCGGCCCTTGTGCGGCTCGCCCGCGTGTTCCAGGGTGTCGTAGTTGATGCTGCGCGGCGCAGCCGCCGCCTTGGCCCGGCGGGCCGCCCGGGCGGGGCGAGCCGTGAGCAGCAGTTCGCTCATGGGCCGGTCGGCGGCCAGCTCGTCGAACGCGGCCGCCTCCATGGTCACCCGGCGGGGCTCGTCCTCTCCCGGGAGGTAGATCTCGACCACGGCGACCCGGAGCGCCGCCTTCTCGATGGCGGCGGCCTCATCGGCCAGCGCCTCAATCTCCACCGGGCTGTCGCCGAGCTCGGGGTGCTCGTGGATGACGATGCGGGCGAGCGTGTCATCCCTGGTGATCAGTTCGCCGCTGAGGTCGCTGAACCTGACCGTCTTCTGGCCCACTGGGGTTGCCTCCTGCACATCGGTGGAACGTCTGATGAGGTGTCAGGGGTCAAGCATGGCAGAAGATGAAACGTAAGTTCGATAGACGCGCCGTACTCGTCCGAATTGTCGAACTAATCAGCGACTCAAGTCCCGGGATGCCCGCCGGTCCCGGCGTGACCACCAGGCCCCCGCACGCATCAGGTCGCCGGCAGGCTCAGGCCGTGTCGGTGGCCCGCGCCGTCTCACTGGACCCCGCGGGACCGGACCCGGCCGCGCTGGACCCCGCCGCGCTGGACCCCGCCGCACCGGACTCAGCCGGGCCGGTCTCAGCCGGACCGGGCTCGGCCGGGCCGGGTCCCCGGCATCGGCCGCCGGCCCGGCGCTGCCTGCGTCCAGGCTGTCCGCGTCCCCGCTGTCTGGCCGGCGGGCCACCATTTCCGAGGCCGGGCGGCCGCGCCGCTGCGAGTAGATGAACCAGGCGACGCCGACGAGGGTCAGCACGCTGGCCACGTACATGTTCAGCCGCAGGCCGAGGAAGTGCTCGGACGGGTCGACCCGGAGCGACTCCTCGAAGATGCGGAACGCCGAGTAGCCCGCCACGTAGAGCGCGAACAGGCCCGGCGGCTTGATGCCGCGGTGATGGCCCAGCCAGACCAGGACCGCCGCCCAGAGCAGGTCGAAGATGAACTCGTACAGGAAGGTCGGGTGGAACGTGGCGTACTGGGCGTACCCGGCGGGCCGGAAGGCGGGCGAGATGTGCAGCGCCCAGGGCAGCGTGCTCGGGCCGCCGAAGAGCTCCTGGTTGAAGTAGTTGCCCACCCGGCCGACGGCCTGCGCCACCAGCAGCGCCGGGGCCACGGCGTTCATGAACAGCGGCACGCTGGCCCCGGACCGGCGGACCCGCCAGGCGCCCACCACGGCGGCGAGCGCGATACCACCCCAGATGCCCAGCCCGCCGTCCCAGACCGCGAACACCCCGTACCAGTGATGCGGGATGTACTTCGGCGTGGTCAGGTCAAAGTAGATCCGGCCCCCGACGATGCCGGCCGGGACAGCCCACAGCGCGACGTCCCCGACCAGCCCGGTGTCGCCGCCCACCGCCTTCCAGCGGCGCTGCGTGATCAGGATCGCCAGGGTGATCCCGATCACGTACATCAGCCCGTAGAAGTGAATGTAGGCCGGGCCGACGTGAAACCCGTTCACTGGCGGGCTCGGGATGTAGAAACGCAACGCCATGCGCCCGAGCGTACCGTGACGGCCCGGGGCGGCTGTCCGGCTCGTGATTACGGACATCCGGCCCGCGGCCGGGGCGGTGCGGCCCGGGCGGCGGGACGGCTCCAGGACGGCCCGGGCGGCCGCTCAGCCCGCCTGGGCCAGCTGCGCCGCCGGGTCCGCGGCGTAGGCCACCATCCAGTGCGGCCGGATCCGGTAGGCCACCACGTCTCCCCAGCTCAGCGGGGAACTGCCGTAATGCTGGGTGAGATGGTCCAGGATGGCGGGCCACTGCGGATCCGGCGGCCCGGCCGCGGGGTTCAGCTCTTCCACCCGGCCGTGGGTGAACACGCCCAGGTCGTCGCCGCGCAGGTGGGCCGCGCTGATCGCGGGCCGCGCCGCGAAGTGCCGTGCCTTGGCCGAGGAGCGTTCGGTGGTGATGACCCAGCAGCCGTGCAGGAAGTGACCGTCGGCGCCGCTCACCCGGGGCTCACCGGCCGCGGTCACGCTGCTGACGGCCAGGGTGCACATGCCCGTGATCACCTGGACCAGCTGGGCGGCGGTCAGGGACCGCTCCGGCTGGACGATGGACCTCAGGTGCCCGGTGGCCCGGGCCAGGGAGGTGTCCAGCAGGGCCTGGAGTTCGGTGAGTTCCTCGTCGCTCTCCTGCATCCTTCTACCCTGCCCCAACCGGTTACCGTTGACCGCGTGGCTACCGGAATCGAGCATGTCAGTCCTCAGATCCTCGACTACGTCGTCTCGCACTCCAGTCCCCCGGACGCGGTCCTGGCCGGGCTGAGGGAAGAAACGGCCCGGCGGTTCCCCGACTGGACGGTCCTGCAGATCGGCGCGGAGCAGGGCACGTTCATGACGCTGCTGAGCCAGCTCATCGCCCCCCGCCGGGCGGTCGAGGTCGGCACCTTCACCGGGTACTCCTCGATCTGCCTGGCCCGCGGCCTGGCCCCGGGCGGGAGCCTGCTGTGCTGCGACGTCAACGCGGACTGGACGTCCCTGGCCAGGGAGTACTGGCAGAAGGCCGGCCTGGATTCCGTGATCGAGCTCCGGCTCGGCCCCGGCGCCGACACGCTCCGGTCGCTGCCCGCGGACGCGTCCCTGGACCTCGCCTTCATCGACGCGGACAAGACCGGCTACGCCGTCTACTGGGACGAGATCGTGCCGCGCACCCGCCCCGGCGGGATCATCCTGGTCGACAACACGTTCATGCACGGCCGGATCTTCGACGACGATCCGGACCCCGACGCCCGCGCGGTCCGGGACTTCAACGAGCAGGCGCTGGCCGATGACCGGGTGGAGCTCGCGATGCTCTCGGTGGGCGACGGCCTCATGATCGCCCGGAAGAAGTAGCGTCCCGCGCCCGGGGACCGCAAAGCTATGGTCACAGGATCCCTATAGGGCCACAGCTTCCTGGCCGGGTGGGTCACAATGGCGGCTCGCCGGCCTAGCCGGGCAGTGTCGTCAGGAAGATCAGAGCCTGTGGGCGCCTCAAACGACCCGGTGTACCTGCGCGTGCTGGAGGATCTGCGCGATCAGATCCGGGGCGGGGTCCTGGCACCGGGAGCCCGGGTGCCCTCGCGCAACGGCATCATCGCCCGGTACGGCGTCGGGGAGACCGCCGCCAAGCACGCCCTGCAGGTCCTGGCGGCCGAGGGCCTCATCGAGGCGCGGGCCGGCTCGGGCTCCTACGTCCGCAGGCTCCCGGTGGCCGCGTCCCTGGAGCATGACCGGCTGCACTTCCCCGGCTCCCCGTTCGGGCTGGATGGCGAGCACCTGGTCACGGACGGCGGGGACGAGGCAGGCGACGCCGGGCACGCACCCCGGCTCTCCTGGGAGTACCAGTCGGAGCGGGTACCCGCACCCGCGCACGTGACCCGGCGGCTCCGGCTCCCCGACGGGGACCATCTGGTGACCCGCACCCGGTACCTGATGAGCGCGGACGGCTCCCCCGTGCAGCTGGCCACGAGTTATGAGCCCGCCGCCACGACGGCGCAGACCCCGGTCCCGTTTCCCGAGCAGGGCACGTTCGCGGGCCGCGGGGTGGCGGAGCGGATGCAGGCGATCGGGATCGGCGTGGACCAGGTGGTGGAGGAGATCTCGGTCCGCCCGGCCCTGTCGGCCGAGGCGGCGGTGCTGGGCATCCCGGCCGGCTCCCCCGTCCTGCTCATCGAGCGGTCGCACCGCTGCGGTGAGCGGACCGTGGAAACCGGGGAGATCGTCATCGCGGCCGACCGCTTCCGGCTCCGGTACCGCTTCCCGGTCGCCGCGCAGGCCGACCCGGCGGGCAACGGCCACTCCGCCGGGGCGGCGGCGGTTCCGGGCGGGACAGCTCCCGGCAGGACGGGGATGAGCGCGTGATCCGGCCCGCGGAGGCCGCCGACATCCCGGCCATTCACCGGCTCGTCCGGGAACTGGCGGAGTACGAGAAGGCGCTGGCTGAGGTCACCGCGACCGAGGAGGACCTGCGCCGCGCGCTGCTCGGGCGACCGGCCCGCCGTGTTCGCCCACGTGGCTGAGGCTGACGGCGAGGTCGCGGGGTTCGCGCTGTGGTTCCTGAACTTCTCCACCTGGACCGGCCAGCACGGCATCTACCTGGAAGATCTCTACGTGCGGCCGGACCAGCGGCGGTCCGGCCTGGGCCGGGCCCTGCTGGCCGAGCTGGCCCGGATCTGCGTGGCCCGCGGCTACTCCCGGCTGGAGTGGTCGGTGCTGGACTGGAACGCCCCGGCCCGCGGGTTCTACGCCTCGCTCGGCGCGGCGGAGATGGACGAATGGACCGTGCACCGGCTCAGCGGGGCCGCCCTGCGGGCCCTGGCCGGCCCGGACCGCTAACCACGGCCCACCAGCCACGGCCCACTAGCCACCAGCCACCAGCCACCAGCCACCAGCCACCAGCCACGGGCAGCTAACGGCCGGCGGCGACCGCCGCGTCGGCCTGCTTCATGTCCGCGGCCAGCTGGTCGGACGCCATGTCGGTCGCCTTGGAGATGAGCTTGTTGGCCGCCTTGATGTTGGCCGTCACCTGCTCGGCCAGGTTGGCCTCGTAGACCACCAGGAGCCCGGCGGTGCCCGTGTCGAGGGTCTCCCCCAGCTCCTTGAGGTCGGACCGGCTCATCCCGCCGCTGGCGTGGCCGGTCACGGCCCCGATCGCGGCTCCGCCGCCCGCGCCCAGCGCGAGGGCGCCCAGGATGCCGACCGGCGGGAACAGGGCCGCGGCCACGCCGGCGGCCAGTCCCCAGCCGAGTCCGACCGCGGCGCCGTGCCGGGTCGGCTGCTCGTGCTTCTTGACGATGCTGACCTTGCCCGCGTCGTCCTTGGCGATGACGGCGGCGTCGAAGTCGTGCGAGGTCTTGACCGCGTAATACAGCGCCTTCACGGCCTCGTAGTCCTCGATGGCGTCGGCTGGCTCGTCATAGGCCGCCGCCAGCACGTACAGGGTGTCCGGATGCGCCATGAATGCCCTCCCTGGTCTTTTCCCGGACGGTATGACGCGGCCCGCCGGGGATGCGTCACCCCGCGAGAGTGAAATCGCGGGACGGGAACACCCTGGCCAGAGCGCCGCAGCCCGCCCGCCACCCGCCGCACCTGGACACTGCCCGGGCCGCCATGGACGGCGCCCCCTTGCCCCCGGGCCGCTCAGGATGCCAGGATCACAGCCGTATGCAATGGTTTGCAGGCAGGCTGCCCGCCGCCGGCCCGGGTGCGGGAGGGACGTGCGCGGACCGGCCGTTAGAGAGCGCACGGGCCGCTGGAGAGCGGACAGGCCGTTTCGGAAAGGCAGGCCGGAGATGACCTACGACGCCGACATCGTGGTGGCGGGAGCCGGGCACAACAGCCTGCTCACCGCCTGCTACCTGGCCAAGGCCGGCTACCGCTGCCTGGTCCTGGACGCCCGGGCGATCCCCGGCGGCGGGGCGGCCACCGAGGAGCTGCTGCTGCCCGGGTTCGGCATCGACACCTGCGCGACCGGGCACACGATGATCCGGGTCAACCCGGCGCTGAGCCGTGACGAGCTCGGCCTGACCGCCCGCTACGGCCTGCGTTACGCCGAGCCCGACCCGGTGGAGCACGTCGCGTTCCCGGACGGCGAGCAGTTCACCATGTGGCTGGACCGGGACCGGACCGCCGAGGAGGTGGCCCGGTTCTCCAAGGCGGATGCGGCCGCCTACCTCCGCCTGCTCGACGAGTACGACCAGGTCAAGCACATCTTCAGCGAGTCGCAGTTCACCCCGGTGGGATTCGGGCCCTCGCTGGAGCGCAGGCTCGCCGAGCATCCGCGGGGGCAGATCTGGGCGCGGCGGCGGCAGCTGTCCGCGGTGCAGGTGGTCCGGCATGAGTTCGAGAGCCGGCACATCCAGGCGTTCCTGCTCTGGATGGCCTTCCAGGTCTTCCAGCCGGGCGATGAGCCCGGCTCCGGGGTGCTGCCCTACGCGCAGACGTTCGGGCGCCAGCAGCGCAGCTGGTCGATCCCGGTCGGCGGGTCCGGGCAGCTGACCGCGGCCCTCACCGGGTACCTGGCTGACCACGGCGGCACCGTGCTCTGCGGCCAGCGGGTCACCCGGCTGCTGCTGGAGGACGGCCGCTGCGCCGGGGTGGCGACCGAGGACGGCACCGAGTACCGGGCGGGCACCGCGGTGGTCTCCACGATCCACGTGAAGCACCTGCGCGACATGGCCCCCGCGGACTGCTGGCCCGAGGAATTCCACTACGGGGTGGACACCTACGACGTGGGCGTGCCCGGCTTCGCCACGTACTACGCCACGACCGCGCCGCCGGAATTCCAGACCCCGGACGGCCCGAGGACCGCCGTGTCGGCGGGCCTCGCGGGCTGGCCCGAGGACGTCATCCAGATGGGCGCCGACCTGCGCGCCGGGCGGTTCATGCCGGAGCCGGCCTGGCTCCTGGTGGCCACGCCCACCCTGGTGGATCCGGGCCGGGCGCCGGCCGGCCAGCACACGGTGAAGCTGCTCAGCCCGCAGACCTATGAGCTGCCCGCGGGAGCGGGCGGCTGGGAGACGGTCAAGCACGAGCATTCGCGCCGGACGCTGGAGCGGCTGCGCCAGGTCGCGCCGGGCTTCACCGACGACGTGATCCTGGCCAGCCTGGTCAAGTCCCCCGCCGACATCGAGGAACTGAACCCGCACATGATCCACGGCGCATTCCACGGCGGGAACCGTGGCCCGGCCTTCAGCGGGGCGCTGCGCCCGGCCCCCGGCTGGGCTTCGCACCGGATGCCGATCCCGGGGCTCTACCAGACCGGCGGGACCACGCACCCCGGCGGGTCCATCACCGGGGCCCCCGGCCGGAACGCCGCGATCGTGCTGCTGCAGGATCTCGGCCACGACCCGGCTGCGATCATGGGCGCCCCGTCAGGTGACAGCCGGGCGGTGCCCGTTGCTGGTGACCCGGCGTGAGGCGCCGGTCCGGGGCAGCAGGCCCACGGCGTCCAGGTCGGCCTCGAGCTCGTGCAGCTCCTCCCGGGTGGGCGGGAGCAGCGGCGGCCGGACCGGGCCGCCGGACATCCCGGCCAGCCCGGCCCACGCCTTGATGGAGGTGACCGTGTCGAACCGGCGGGCCCGGCCGTGCAGCCACTTGGCGGCCAGCGCGCGCACCGGGTCGAGCGTGGCCGCCACCTGGGCCGCCGCGGTGAAGTCACCGCTGAGCGCCAGCGCGGTGTAGTCGCGCATCGGCTGCCAGTCCGGGGTCTGGTAGAGGTAGGGCGCGGCCGAGGACATGAACACCCGCTGGCCGTGATCGCGCATGTTCTCCAGCCAGGTGCCCTCGTTGGGCTCGCAGACGAGGATCTCGCCGCCCACCCGGTCCAGGACCTCCAGGTAGCGGGCGTGGTCGCGGCCGATCTTGATCCCGCAGACGTTCTCGATGGCGGCCAGCCGCTCGATCAGCCCGAGCGACAGGGAAACTCCCGAGTAGGCCGTGTCGAACAGCCAGACGCCGATGTCCACGCGGTCGCAGACGAACTCGAACCACTGGTACAGGCCCTCGTCCGAGGCGGGCGGGAAGTACGGGTTGATCAGCACCGCGAAGTCGGCCCCGGCCTTCTGCGCGTGCCGGGTCAGCTCGAGGGCCTGCCGCGCCGAGGAGTGGCCGGTGTGGGCGATCACCGGGCACCTGCCCCGGGTGCTGTCCACGGTGATCTCGACCAGGCGCCGCCGCTCGCTCCCGGACAGCGACCAGAACTCGCCCATGACCCCGCCGCAGAAGATGCCGTCGATCCCCAGGCTGCCCGTCAGCCGGTCCAGGTCGCGGCGCAGCGCGTCAGGATCCAGCGCCCCGCTGTCGTCGAACGGCGTGGTGGTCGCGGCCCACAGCCCGGTGAAGCAGTCCCGGGCGGCCTGCTTAGCCTCGGCCTTGGTGTAGTCCATGCCTGTCCTCCGGGTAGGTCATGACGCCGGGCGCGACGGCGGACGGGCTTGACCGTACCCGAAGATCTTCAGCCCGTCGAGGCACGCAGGCCACCGGGTTCAGGCCCTGGGTTCAGTCACGGGCCGGGCCACCGGCAGGCCCAGCAGGCGCTGGGCGTTGGCGCCCAGGATCAGGTCCTCGGCGGGGCCCAGCCGCAGGGCGCGCACCTCGCCGACGGGATCATCGGTGCCCATGTCGAAGGGGCGGTCCGAGCCGAGCAGGACCTGCTCCGGGCCGGCGTACTGGATCAGGTCGGCCAGCAGGCCGGCGTCGTGGGTCACCGTGTCGTAGTGGAACCGGCGCAGCGACACATCGGGGCCCTGGTGCAGGCGCTCCGCCGCCTCGGCCCGGACCGCGTGGGCGCGGCGCAGCCGCCCGCGCAGCACCGGCAGCGCGCCGCCGCCGTGGGCGAGCAGGATCCGCAGCCCCGGGAACCGCTCCAGCACCCCCGCCACGGCGATGTGCGCCGCGGTGACCGCGGTCTCCAGCGGGTTGCCGACCGAGTTCCACAGGTAGTAGCCGTCCAGGGCCGGGATCCCGAAGCCCCGGGTGGAGGGGTGGATGAACACCACGGCGCCGGTCGCGGCGGCCGCCTCCCAGAACGGGAGGAAGAAATCATCGCCCAGGTAGCGGCCGCCCACGCTGGACGGGATCTCCACGCCGTGCAGGCCCGGCACGGCCATCAGGTCCGCCAGTTCCCGTGCGGCCAGGGCCGGATCCTGCACCGCGACCGCGCCGACCGCGCTGAGCCGGCCCGGGTGCGCGGCCACCAGCCGGGCCAGGCCCTCGTTCTGCACCCGGCAGACCAGCCGGGCCTCGTCCGGCCCGGCGTCCACCGGCACCAGGTTGATCCACGGGGACAGCAGCAGGTGCCCGACCCCGGTAGCGGCCGCGTCGTCGAGCATGACCGCGACGTCGCTGAACTCGCCCACCGCCGAGGTCAGTTCACGGCCCCGGAACCCGACGATGCGGTGCCCGTCCTCGGTCCGCAGCGACGGACGCCAGGCCTCGGGCACGCTGCGCGCCGTCATCTCCGGGACGATGACGTGGCAGTGCGCGTTGACGATCAACGCGGCGCGGTGCCGTTCGCGGCGGTGCTGCTCGCGGCCGGGTCACTCCCGCCGCCTTCTGCGGGCATCGCCTCGGCGTCCGCGGCGGCGATGGCCGCGGCGGCCGCGTCCACGGCCTCCGCCGCAGGGCTCGCCTGGCCGGACGAGTCGGTCACCGCCCCGCCCAGGTACAGGGCGCCGATCTCCGGATGGTGCAGGACCTCGTGACCCGAGCCGGCCAGCCGGACCCGCCCGTTCTCCAGCACCACCCCGTGCGTGGACAGCCGGAGCCCGGCCCGGGCGTTCTGCTCCACCAGCAGGATCGTCTTGCCCTGGGAGTGCATCAGCCGGACCGCGTCGAAGACCGACTTCAGCACCTTGGGTGACAGCCCCATGGACGGCTCGTCCAGGATGACCAGGCTCGGGTCGAGCATCAGGCACCGGGCGAACTCCACCAGGCGCTGCTGGCCGCCGGACAGGCTGCCGGCCTTCTTGCCCAGCCAGTCAGTGACCTGCGGGAACATCTCCAGGACCCCCGCCAGCCTGCGGTCGGAGAGCCCGCGCTGGCGCAGGATGTAGCCGCCGAGCACGATGTTCTCGCGTACCGTCATCTCGCGGAACAGGCTGTGGTTCTGCGGGACCAGCACCACGCCCATGTCCAGCACCTGGCGCGGGCTCTTCCCGGACAGGCGCTCACCGCGCAGGCTGACCTGGCCGAGCCGGGGGTTCAGCAGCCCGCTGATGGTCCCGAGCAGGGTTGACTTACCTGCGCCGTTCGGGCCGACTACGCAGGTGATGCCACCCTCGTAGACCTGCATGGTCACGCCGTGCAGGACGTCGCCGCCGCCGTAGCCGGCCACCACATCCTGGATCTCCAGGGCCGGGGCGCCCGTCGTCACGTGCTCAGCTGACCGGGACGTCATCGTCATCCTCCGCAGTGCCCAGGTAGGCGTCGAGTACCCGGGGGTCGGTCCGGACCACGTCGGGCGGCCCGCTCACGACCGCCGTGCCGTAGTCGAGCACCGTGACCCGGTCGCACAGTCCCATCACGAAATCCATGTTGTGCTCCACGATGAGGAACGTGGTGCCCTGCTGGTTCAGCTGCCGGATCCGGTCCGCGATCATCGTGATCAGGGTGAGGTTGACGCCGCCGGCCGGCTCGTCGAGCAGCACGACGGCCGGATCGGCCATCAGCACGTAGGACAGCTCCAGCAGCTTGCGCTGGCCGTAGGACAGCGTCTCGGCGAGAACGCCGGCGTGGTGGACGATGCCGGTGAACTCCAGCAGCTCCATGGCGCGGCGCCGGGTGGCCGGGCCGCCGGCCCGGGCCAGCGGGTTGCGCAGCCGCCCCCGGCCCCCCTCGGCCTGCTGCGCCGCCACGATCATGTTCTCCATGACCGTGAGCCGGGAGAACACCCGGGTCAGCTGGAAGGTCCGGCCGATGCCGGCCGAGAACACCTTGTCGGGCGCCGCGTTGGTGATGCGCTTGTCACCCAGGTAGACCTCGCCGCTGTCCACCGTCTCGTAGCCGGTGATCACGTTGAACAGCGTCGTCTTGCCGGACCCGTTGGGCCCGATGAGGCCGGCGATGCTGCCCTCTTCGACCTCGATCGTGGCCCCGTCCAGGGCCTGCACGCCGCCGAACGACTTGCTCACCCCGGCGGTCCGCAGCAGGGCGGTCATCGCACTCCTCCCGTGCTCGGCGCACCCGTGCTCGTCGTGCCCGTGCTTGTCGTGCCCGTGGCCGTCGTGCCCGTGGCCGGGCTGCTGGTGCCCGGCGCCGCGGTCCGGCTCACGGCGGGGCTGCCCGGCGGGCCTCCCCCGGATGCTTCCTCCCGCCGGCGGGCCTGCAGGGCCCGCCACTTGGTGAGGAACTCGCCCCCGGTGGGGACGATCCCGCGTGGCATGAACAGGATGACGAGCAGGAAGAGGACGCCCAGGACGATGTCGCTGGTGTAGCCGTTGGTGAACGTGATGCCGATCCACTGCTGGAGCGGCTCCAGGATCAGCGCCCCGAGCACCGGGCCGGCCAGCGTGCCGAACCCGCCCAGGAAGGCCATCAGCGCGACGCTCAGGTCGAACAGCGGGTTGAACGCGGTCTCGGGCAGGGCCTGCCCGATGAAGAACCACCACAGCCCGCCGATCATGCCGACGATCCCGCCCGAGATGGTGAACGCGATGAGCTTCACCCGCATGGTCCGCACGCCGAGCCCGCGGGCCCGGTCCTCGTCATCCCGGATGGCCAGCAGCTGGAGGCCGAACCGGGAGTTGCGGATCAGCCAGGACAGCGTGATGGTGGCCACCGCGATGATCAGGCCGACGTAATAGAACGGGTTGTTGTAGGTGGACGCGGACCACAGGAAGAAGGGCGAGCTCACGCCCTGGTTCCCCCCGGTGAAGCTGAGGTTGAACGCCAGCAGCTGGAAGATGAAGAAGAAGGCGATGGTGATCACGACGAACGTGTGCCGCCGGACCCGCAGCGCGACCAGCCCGAGCGGTACCGCGATCAGCGCGGCGACCAGCCCGCCCAGCGGCAGCAGGAGGAAGATGTCCGCGCCCGGGAGCTTCCAGTGGTTGGCCAGCAGGCCCACGGTGTAGGCGCCGGAGCCGAAGAACACCGCGGTACCCAGCGACAGGTAGCCGCTGTACCCGGAGAACAGGTTCCAGGCCGCCACGGCACCCACGAAGATCATCGTGTTCACGGCGAACTGGGTGTACAGCGCGTTCGTGATGACCAGCGGGAAGATCACCGCGATCACCAGCAGGGCCCCGAGGAGTCCCAGCCGGATCAGCGTGGACCGGCGGCTGCGGCCCGCGGGGGCCTGGAGCGTGCCGCCCGGCTGGGCCAGCGCCGCGTTCACCGAGTTCTGGCCCATAGCTCCCTCGCTCACCTGGCCCCCGTTCGCTGGTTCCGCGGTCACTGGGCCCTCGCAGCCTTGCGGCCGAACAGGCCCTGCGGCCGGAACGCGAGGACGAGGACGAGGGCGCCGTAGAACACGACCACGGACCAGCTCGGTGACCACAGCACGTCCACCACCCCCTCCAGCGTGATCATGAAGATGGCCGCGGCCATGGCCCCGCCGATACTGCCCAGGCCGCCGAGGATGATGATCGCGAGCAGCCGGGAGATCAGGTCGTACCCGGTGTTCGGGTTGAAGCCGCCGCCGGTGGCGCCGAAGACCATGCCGCCCGCGGCGGTGACAGCGACCCCGATCCCGAACGTGAGCGCCTGCACCCGGTTCACGTTGATGCCCACGATCCGGGCCGCGGTGTGATCCTGCATGGTGGCCCGGATGCTCCGGCCGAACTGGGTCCGGTACAGGGTGAAGTAGATGGCCGCCACGAACAGCACGGCCATCAGGAACCCGTAGATGTAGATGTAGTCCAGGTAGAACCCGAAGATCTCCGGGCCCGACGTCGTGTACGAGGCGTTCAGGTTCACGAAGTTCGAGCCGAAGATGATGTACAGGAGTCCCTCGATGATGATCGCCACCGCGTACGTGGCGAGCAGCGACATCGAGGTCCGTTCCCGCCCGCGCAGCGGCCTGATGAAGGCCCACTGGATCGCGACCCCGATGATGAACATCGCCGGGACGGTCACCAGCAGGCCCACGAACAGGTCGATGTGCAGGTGGACGGAGAGCACGTAGCTGAGGTAGGCACCGAGCACGACCAGGATGCCCTGGGCGATGTTGATGATGTCCAGCACCCCGAAGATCAGCGTCAGCCCGACCGCCATCAGGGCGTAGACACTGCCGCCCAGGATGCCGTTGACGATCGCCTCGCTGAGTTGACGTCCCATCTCCGCTTTATGCCCTTCATCCTGCTGACTGGTTGTGGTGGAGCCGGGCCGCCAGGCTTGGCGGACCCGCTACGTCATCCGCTCCGTGTCATCCGCCCTGTCCCCACTGTGGCTTGGACGCCACGATGTGGCTTGTCCCGGCCGCATTCGCGGGCAGCACCGGGAGGAACTGGCCGCTTTGCCACTGGAAGATGAGGCCGTGCTGGGCGATGTTCGCGCCGTTCTGGTTGAACTGCACGGGTCCCTGCGCGCTCTGCAACGGCTGCTTGAGGCTGTGCAGGTACGAGATGATCTTCGCGTTATCGGTGCCGTGCGTCGCGGTGACCGCGTCCGCGAGGATCTCGCCCGCCGAGTAGGCCTCGGCCACGTCGGCGTTGATGTCGGAGCTCGTGCCGCCGAACTTGGCGATGTAGTCCTGCACCATGACGTGGCTCAGCGCGTTCTGCTCGCCGCCGAACCAGCCATCCGGCACCATGATCGCCTGGGCGTTGATCGGGTTGAGCGTGTTGAGGAAGGCCTGCCCCTGGTCCGGCCCGGAGGCGGCGATCATGACCTTGGGCGTGTAATCCTGGTGGGCCTGGAACGCATGGATGAAGATCAGCAGGCTCGGCAGGTCGACCGAGCCGATGACCACGATCTGCGGTGCCTTGGCGGCCACCGCCCGCGCCTCCTGCTGGATCTGCGCGTTCGTGTTGGCCGGGTTGTTCTCGTTGGCCGGGTAGACGGTCTTGACGCCGTGCGCCGACAACTGGGCCTCGGTGGCGGTCACGGGCGGGTCGGCGAACGGGTCGTTGACCTCCGGGTACGCGGCGGTCTGCCGCTCGCTGGGCGGGAGCGTGAGCACCCACTGGGCGAACGGCTCCATCTCGTTCGCGGCCGGCACGCTGACACTGAACAGGTTCTTATATGTGGGGCCGCCGCCGACCCCGAACACCAGGCCGCCGGTGGCCGAGCCAGCCACCAGCGCATAGTCATACTTAGACGTCGGCTTCAGGGCGTCACTGGTCAGCAGCGTGGAGAACGGGGCCAGCGTCAGATCCACGTGGTCCTGCGTGATCAGCTGGGTGTACTGGCTGGTCACCAGCTTCTCGTTGCTGTTGTCGTTCAGGATCTTCAGCCGGACCGGGCGGCCGAGCAGCCCGCCGTCCTTGTTCACGTCACTGGCCCACAGCTTGTACCCGTTGTCGGTGGCCTGGCCGTCCGCGGCGAAGGAGCCGGTCAGCGGCAGCGAGATACCGACGGTGATCGGCTGGGCCGAGCTGCTGGCGGTGGTGCTGGCACTGGTAGTGCCGCATGCGGCGACGGCGAGCGCGGTGGCGCTGGCGGCGGCGAACGGCACGAAGCTGCGGCGGGTGGGGCGCCTCATCGACCTTCTCCCTTCCTGCGACCACGCCGAAGCACCCGTCGTGCCCCGGTGCGCGGAGCGCACTGGCACCGTATGCCTTTAGTAGCCGGGGAAAGCATGCTTTGCCCCGATCCAAGGCCCGGTGTCCCGTGCCGCTCCGCGCACCGCATTGGCTTGCCAATCCATTCCTGGTGACGTGCTCAGCTCGTCCAGCTGGGCTTCGGGTTGATGATGGCCACTGAGCCGGTCGCGCCGGTCGGCAGCACCTGGACGTACGTGCCGCCCTTCTGCCACTGGAAGATGAACTTCTGCGCGACCGTGTTCTCGCCCGAGCTGTTGAACTTCACGGGGCCCTGGACGGTCTGCAGCGTGACGCCGCTGTGCAGGTAGGCGCTGATCTTCTTGTTGTCCAGCCCCTTGGTCGCGGTGACCGCGGATGCCGTGATCTCGCCCACGGAGTAGGCCTCGGCCACGTCCGCGTTGATGTCCGCGGCGGTGCCGCCGTACTTGGCGATGTACGCCTTGACCATCGCCTCGCTCAGCGGGTTCTTGATCCCGCCGTACCAGCCGCCGGGCACCATGATCCCGGTGGCGTTGGCGTTCCCGCCGATCGCCTTGGTGAAGGCGGCACCCTGGTCCGGGCCGGAGGTGGCAACGAAGATCTTCGGGTTGTAGTGCTGCTGCTGGAAGGCCTGGATGAACGCGGCCGAGGTGGGCACGTCCACCGCGCCGAGCACGACCATCTGGGCATTCGTGGCGGCGACCGCGTCGGCGCCCGCCTTATAGTCGGGGTTCTCGGCCGGGAAGACCTTCGAGTAGACCGTCTTGACGCCGGCCTTCTGCAGGATGGCCTGCGCGGTCTCCGTCATCGGGTCCGCGAACGGGTCATTCACCTGGGGGTAGGCGGCCGTCTTCGGGCGCTCGCTGGCGGGCAGCGAGGCCACCCACTGGGCGAACGGCACCAGCTGCTCCGCGATGGGCGGGCTGGGGTTGAACACGTTCGGCAGGTTCAGCGCGTAGACGGAAGGCCCGCCGCCCGCGCCTTCCGGGAACGCGTACCCGTACCGGGCCGCCACTTTCGCGGCGGGCACGGTCAGCAGCGTCGAGAATGGCCCGAAAACCAGGGATACGTGCTGCTGGGCGATGAGCTTGGTGTAGTTGGTCGCCACCGTGGTCGGGTCGCTCTGGTCATTCAGGAACACCATCTTGACCTGGCGGCCGAGCAGGCCACCGTGGCTGTTCACCTGGCTGGCCCAGAGCTCGTAACCGCGCTGGAAAGCCTGGCCGTCGGCGGAGAAGTCGCCGGTCAGCGACAGCGAGGTGCCGATCAGGATCGGCGACTTGCTGCTGCCATTGCCAGATGAACCGCTACTGCTGCCACTACTACTGCAGGCAGCAAGGACCATCGCCGACGCCGCGGCGACGGCGGTGAGAGACAAGAACCGGGTGCGGTGAGGTTTCATCCGGTCCTCCTTCCAGTTCAGGAATATCCTGTGGGTAAAGCCAGCTGCAGCCCGCGCTATGAGGCGCGTCCGCGGGGGGCTCGGATGGCTGCATTATCGGCTGGCCGGGGACAGTGGCTCACGGTACTGCATTGCCCCCGTTCATGTCGGGTTGGTCCAGCCCGTCCGAGATGTCAGAGTTTTCACTCTCTAGCTGCAGTCCCGCCGACTGGGCTTCCAGTTCGACAAGGGCCGCGAAATCCTGCTCGCCGTAACCATGCCCAATAAGAGTCTGCACGATCTGGTGCACGAGCGAGGCGACCGGCATGGGCACCTCATGCTCCCTGGCCGCAGCCAGGCCGAGGTCAAAGTCCTTGCGCAGCAGCGAGGCGGTAAACGTCGGATGAAAGTCCAGGTTCGCGTAAGCCGGTGATTTGTAACGAGTGAACTGCGAACCCATCACGCTTTTATTAAGGCACGTGAGGAAGGCGGTCCGGCTCACGCCACTCTTCTGGGCCAGGATGGTCACTTCCGCCAGCGACTGGCTCACCACGCCCAGGAACAAATTATGGCAAAGCTTTACCGTCCGGGCCAGTTCGCCCTCGCCGACATATGTGGCCCCGGCGCCGAGCAGGTCCAGGTAGGGCAGGGCGGCGTCGAACGCGACCCGCGGCCCGGACACGGCGAGGGTGAGCTTCCCGGCGCTCGCCGCCTTCGGGTTGCCCATCACCGGCGCGGCCAGCAGCTCGGTCCCGCGCGCCGCGAGCTGCTCCCGGATCTGCATCGAGACCTCCGCCGAGATCGTCGAGCAGTCCACCAGGATGGCAGGCACCGACTCCCCGGTGGCCAGGCCGTCCTCGCCGAGAACCGCGTCGATGAGGTCCTGGGGCGTGCCCACGGTGGCGAACACGATGTCCCGGCCGCTGAGCCCGGCCGGCGAGCTGACGATCTTGGCTCCGAGCTCCGCGAGCGGCTCCGCCTTGGCCCGGGTGCGGTTGTAGACGGCAACGTCACAGCCGGCCTCGAGCAGACGCCGGACCAGCGTCACGCCCATCCGCCCGGTACCCAGCCAGCCCAGCCGGAGTTCGTTACCGCGCCCTGCCATCAGGTCACCCCCTGCGCTAACAATCGTTTGCACGAAGCCTGACGCACAGGTCAGGTCCCTGTCAACCGACATGATCGGTTCGATACCGGAGAATTTCCTGGCCCGGGGGATTCCGCCCCGCATCCCGGCCCGCCGGGCGGCCCCGGGCGGGCCGGGGCAGGCTACGCGGCGCCGCCCGGCGGGCCGGTTGACCCGCGCACAACCAGCTCGGGAGCCAGGAAGAGGACCTTGACCGGCCCGGTGTGCCCGGCGATCCGTTCCAGCAGCAGCTGGGCCGCCTCGGTGCCGACCTGGTAGTGGGGGAAGCGGATCGTGGTCAGCGGCGGGCGCAGCCGGTCGATGAACGGCATGTCGTTGAAGCCGACCACGGACAGGTCCGCCGGGCAGTTCAGGGCCACCTCGTCCAGGGCCGCGTAGCAGCCGATGGCCAGCATGTCGTTGCCCGCCGCCACCGCGGTGCAGCCCGCGTCGCGCTGGAGCAGGAGCTGCGTGCAGCGCATGCCCTCGTCGATCGAGAACGACTTGGCCGTCACGATCAGCTCGGGATCGGGGGACAGGCCGTGCGCCTCCATGGCGGCGATGAACCCCCGGTACCGGGCCAGGCCGGTCGAGACCTCCTGCGGGCCGGCGATGTGGGCGATGCGGGTGTGCCCCAGCCCGGCCAGGTGGGCCACGGCCATCCTGATGCCGCGCTCGTTGTCCACCGAGACCGACGGCAGGCTGTAGTCGTGGGCGAGCCGGTTCATCAGCACCACGGGCAGGTCCGCGCGGGCCGACTCGGCGAGCAGCGGGTCGCCGAGGTGCACGGTGGCCAGCACCAGGCCGTCCACGTGCCGGGCGCGCATCTGCTCGAACAGCATCCGCTCCCGGTCGGCGTCACCGTCGGTGTTCCCGATCAGCGCCACGTAGCCCGCGGCCGCGAGACGGTCCTCGATGCCGCGGACGATCGGCGGGAACAGCGGGTTGTTCAGGTCCGGGATGAGCACCCCGACGCTGTGCGAGCGGCGGGTGCGCAGGCTGCGGGCCACGGTGTTCGGGCGGTACCCCAGGGCGGCCGCCGCGTCGAGCACCCGCTGGGCCGTGTCCTCCCGCACCAGCAGCCGGGTCTCCGGGTTCAGCGCCCGGGACGCGGTAGCGGGGTGCACACGTGCCCGCGCGGCGACATCCTTCAAGGTCACCGGCGGATCAGCCACTGGCAGCCACCCCCGCTTCCGCTGTGCGCGCGCCCTCCCGGGCGCGCCCCGTTGATCTTGCGCCTGCGCCGGCCAGCTGTCCAGCGGACATCCAGGTACCCGCGGGACGGCGACCGTCAGACCGCAATGGTATCCACCAATGCAGACGATTGCCTGCCGCCGCGTCATGGGGATACCGCCGCGCTACCGCGGCGGCGGGTGTCCGGGCCCGTGCCGGGCCGCCGCCCGCGTGTCACGATGGTGCCATGCGTATCACCAGCGTGGCCGGCACGGACCTGTTCGGCGGCACCGCAGCGCACCCGCGGCAGATCATCCAGGTGACGGTGCTCGATGACCGCCCGGCGCGGCCCGGCGCGGCGGGCGGGCCGGTCACGGTCCGGGTCGAGGGGCCCGGGGTGAGCACGCCGGTCCCGGTGCGGCTGGACCTGGAGCCGGGGGCGGAGCAGGTGGCCGAGGTGGGCGTGGACATCGCCGCGCCCGCCGCGGCGGGCAGCCCGCGCCAGGTCACCGCGATCGCCGAGGGCCAGGGGGGCCGGGCGGAGCAGGCGGCCGGGATCAGGGTGGCCGAGACCGGCTGGACCATGTGGATGGTCAGCCATTTCCACTACGACCCGGTCTGGTGGGACACGCAGGGCGACTTCACCGAGGCCCGGCTGCTGCTGCCCGGCGAGGACGGCACCCTGCCCGAGGTCCGCACCGCCTTCGAGCTGGTGGCGCTGCACCTGGACGAGGCCCGCCGGGACCCGGACTACAAGTTCGTCCTGGCCGAGATCGACTACCTCAAGCCTTACCTGGACACCCACCCGGAGGACCGGGCCGACCTGCGCCGCTTCCTGGCCGAGGGCCGGGTCGAGATCGTCGGCGGCAACTACAACGAGCCCAACACCAACCTGACCGGCGCCGAGTTCGACGATCCGCAACGCGGTCTACGGCCTGGCCTACCAGCGGGACGTGGCCGGGGGTGACCCGCGGACCGCGTGGATGCTGGACGCGTTCGGCTTCGACCCGGGTTACCCCGGGCTGATGGCCGCGGCGGGGCTGGCCGAGTCGTCCTGGGCCCGGGGGCCCTATCACCAGTGGGGGCCGCAGCGCACCGTCGGGGACAACACCCGGATGCAGATGCGCAGCGAATTCGAGTGGGTCTCCCCCGACGGGCAGGGCCTGCTCACCAGCTACATGCCCAACCACTACGGGGCCGGCTGGGGCACCCACCGGGCCGCCAGCCTGGCCGCCGCGGAGCAGGAGGCGCTGGGCCAGTTCCGCGAGCTCGCCCCGGTCGCCGCGACCCGGAACGTGCTGCTGCCGGTCGGGGCCGACCACGTCATCCCGAGCCGCTGGGTGACCGGGATCCACCGGGACTGGAACGCGAGGTACGTGTGGCCGCGGTTCGTGACCGCGCTGCCCCGCGAGTTCTTCGCCGCGGTGCGGGAGGACGCCGCCGCGCGAGGGCGGTGGCTGGTGCCGCAGACCAGGGACATGAACCCGGTCTACCCGGGCAAGGACGTGTCCTACATCGACACCAAGCAGGGCCAGCGCGCGGCGGAGATCGCGGTCGGCGAGGCCGAGCGGCTGGCCACCCTGGCCTGGCTGGCCGGGGCGCGCTACCCGGCCGAGTCGCTGGACAAGGCCTGGCGGCAGCTCGTGTTCGGCGCGCACCACGACGCCATCACCGGGACCGAGTCCGACCAGGTCTACCTGGATCTGCTCGGCGGATGGCGGGAGGCCTGGCAGCGGGGTGACGAGGCCCGCCGCGACGCGGCGGCCTACCTGGCCGGCCTGGCCGACACCCGGCCGCCGGATACCGGGGCCGGCCACCCGCCCGGCGCCGGCCAGCCTGGCACCGGCCAGGCCGTCACCGTGTTCAACACCCTGTCGTGGGCCCGGTCCGGCCTGGCCCGCACCGATCTGGAGTTCACCGCCCCCGGCCCCGGCTGGATCACCCTGCGTGATGACTCCGGCGGTGCGGCGCCGTTCCTGGCCGAGGCGGCCCGGCGGCACCCGGACGGCACGCTCGCCGCGGTCACGCTCACCTTCCGGGCCGCCGACGTGCCCGCGCTGGGCTACCGGACCTGGTGGGCCAGCCCGGCGCCCGGGACCGGCCCGGGCCCGGAGGGCTGGGAGCCGCAGCCCGGCACCGTGATCGAGAACGAGGCGTTCCTGGTCGAGGCGGACCCGGCCCGGGGCGGCACGCTGACCCGCATCGTGGACAAGCGGACCGGCGCCGGGCTGCTGCGCCGCGGCGGCGAGACCGGCCCGGCCGGCGGCAACGAGCTGCTCCTGCAGGAGGAGTACGACGCCCACCCGCGCTGGGGAGAGGGTCCCTGGCTGCTGTCCCCCAAGGGACCCGGCACCGGCTCGGGCGCCGCCAGCGCCAAGGTCACCGCGCAGCGCTGCCCGCTGGGCGCCCGGCTGGTCGCCGAGCTGACCCTGGGCGACCTGCGGGTCACCCAGGAGACGCTGCTGTGGGACGGCGCGGAGCGGATCGAGTTCCGCACCCATGTGGACGGCTCGATCGGGCAGGACCGGCTGCTGCGGGTGCGCTTCCCCGCGGACGTGCCCGGCGGGCTGCCCATCTACCAGGGCGCGACCGCGGTCGTGGGCCGCTCGTTCGGCAGCGCCGTGGCGGACGTCGCCGAGTACCCGTTCACGCTCGACAGCCCGGCCCACGAATGGTTCGGGCTGGGCTCCACGGCGCGGGCCGGCTGGCGCGAGCCGGGCGGCGCCCGGCAGGAGCAGGCGCTGGGGGTGGCGGAGGTCATCCTCCCGGCCTCCCCGTCCGCGCCGGGCCCCGCTTTTTTCCGCAACGGCCTGCCCGCGGCCCTCCGTGACCTGGTCGCGGCCCTCGCGGGGCAGGGGGTCACGGCCACGTGCTCGCAGCCGGACGGGCCGCGGTACGGCTCCATCGACCTGGACTCGAACCTTCCTGATGTGCGGATCGTGCTGGGCGGCCCGGAGCAGAACCCGTGGACCGCCCGGGTCCTCGAGGCGGCCGGGCCGGGCGCGGCCGGGGAGCTCAGCCGCCTGCTGGCCGCGGGCGGCAGCGCCCGGCTGTGGATCCCGGCCGCCCAGTCCCGTGCGGCGGCGTTCGCGCCCGGGGCCGACGTGACCGGGCTGCGCGACCTGCCGGTGCTGATCGTGGCCGGCCCGGACCTGGCCGCGGCGGCGGCCTCGGTCACCGCGGACCTGGCCGACTCGGTGATCGAGGTCACCGCGCTGGCCGGGGCCGGCCCGGCGCCGGACGAGCGGGACCCCGCGCTGGCGCCCCGCTCGGTGGCGCTGCTGAACCGGGGCACGCCGAGCAGCCTGGTCTCGCCGGACGGCACCCTGCACATCGCGCTGATGCGCTCCTGCAGCGCGTGGCCGTCGGGGGTGTGGATCGACGGGGACAAGCGGGCCGCGCCGGACGGGAGCAGCTTCGCCTGGCAGCACTGGAGCCACACGTTCGAGTACGCCCTGGCCGCCGGCCCCGGGGACTGGCGGGAGGCGGGCTTCGGCGTGGCCGGCCAGGACTACAACCATGACCTGCTGGCCTGCGGGACGGGCCTGCACCCGGGCCCGCACCCGGCGGCCGCCAGCCTCTGCGCCGCGGACCTGCCGGTCATGGTGTCCGCCCTGAAGCCGCGCGGGAACCCGCTCGCCGCCGGCCGGGCCGGGCTGCCGCGGCGCGCGGACGGGGTCACGGCCCGGCTGCGTGATCTCGGCGGCCGTGCCGGCCGCGGCCCGGCTGAGCCTGTTCACCGGGATCAGCGCGGCGCATCCCATCAGCCTGGTCGAGGACGCCGGGCCCAGGGATACCGGGACTGCGGACACCGGGACTGCGGGCAGCACAGGCGGGGACAGCCAGGCCGGGGACAGCGGCACCGGCGGGACGTCGCTGCCGGTGCGGGACGGGCAGGCCGGGATCACGGTGCCTGCCGCCGGCACCGTCACGCTGGCCCTGTCCGTGCCGGGGCAGCCCGCACTCCCCCCGTCAGCCTCCGCGGCGGCCCCGGAACCCGCCCAGCCGGTCTTCACCCGCTACTGGCTGCACGGCAAGGGACCGGCCCCGGCGGGCAACCTCCCGGTCGCGGTGCATCTGTCACCGGCCCGGGTCGCGCTGCCCCAGGCGGCCGGGGCCCAGGACGCGGCCGTGGTCCGCCTGACCGTGGCCTGCGGGCCGGAGCCCGCCTCGGGAGTGGTGGACCTGGATGTCCCGGCCGGGCTGGCGGCCACCCCGGATGGCCCGCTGCGCTACGACCTGCCCGCCCTCGGTCACGCGCGCTGGGACCTGGCCGTGCGCGGCGCGCCGGGCGCGCCCCCGGGCCAGTACTTCCTCGCCGCCCGGATCCGCGACCAGCTGGGCCAGGTCCTGGAGGACGCCACGGCGGTGACGCTGGGCGGGCCGCCCGTTCCCGGGGCTGGCCTGCCTCAGGACGGCCCGCCCCCGGACGTCCTGCCCCGCGACGTCCTGCTGGCTGCGCTGGATGCGGACCTGCAGGCCATCGCGGCCGAGCTCGAGGTCAGCGTGCTCACGCCGGCCGTCCGGATCCGGCCCGGGGCCGCCGGGGAACTGGCGGTCCGGGTGGCCAACCGGGCCGCGTCCCCGGTCCGGGGTGAGGCCCAGCTGATCTCGCCGTTCGGCAGCTGGCGGGCGGTGCATCCCTGGACGCGAGGTTTTTCCGTCTCCCCTGGAAAAGAAGTAACTCTCCGTTATCATGTGCGGGTACCGATTACTACCCGGCGCGGCACGCAGTGGTGGACAATGGTCAAACTGATGTATTTCGGTCGACTTCGTTACACCAGCAGCGTGCCGGTAATTATCTGTGAATAAAGGAACACACTCCGTAGGGCGCTGGCCCCCGCCATCAACCAGACGGTCCTGGATGCCATGACTTCCGCAGCTCCCCCTGCCCCGGGCAACCTTCCTGCGGAGCCGAACAGCTTCATAGGCAGGGAGCGCGATCTCAGCGAACTCGCGCTCTTGCTCACTGATGTCCGCGCCCTGACCCTGTGCGGCCCCGGAGGCATCGGCAAGACCCGGCTCGCCGTCCGCCTGGCCTGCGACGTCGTCCCGGAGTTCCCGGACGGTGCGTGGCTGGTGGAGCTGGCCGACACGGCCGACGCGGAGCTCCTGCCGCGCCGGGTCGCGGCCACGTTCGGGATCCGCGAGGAGCAGGACCGGCCGCTGATGGCGACGCTGGCCGAGGCGCTGCGGGCCCGGCGGCTGCTGCTCATCCTGGACACCTGCGAGCACATCGTGGACGGCTGCGCGGACCTGGTCCAGCAGCTGCTGGCCGCCTGCCCGTCACTGCGGGTGGTCGCGACGAGCCGCGAGCCGCTGCGGGTGCGCGGCGAGACCGTCTGGCGGGTCCCGCCGCTGTCCGTGCCGACCGGGCTCGCCCTGGAGTCCCTGGCCGACCTGGCCCGCCATGAGGCGCTGCAGCTGTTCGCCGAGCGGGCGTCCGCGGCCCGGTCCGGGTTCGCGCTGGGCAGCGACAACGCCGAGGCGGTCGCCCGGCTGTGCCTGACCCTGGACGGCATGCCGCTGGCCATCGAGCTGGCCGCGGCCCGGGTCCGCGCGCTGTCGGTGGAGCAGATCGCCAGCCGGCTCGATGACCGCTTCCGGCTGCTGGCCTCGGGCGACCGGACCGCCCCGCCCCGGCAGAAGACCCTGAGGGCCGCCGTGGACTGGAGCTATGAGCTGCTGAGCGAGCCGGAGCAGATCCTGCTGCGGCGGCTGTCGGTATTCGCGGGCTGGGGCCTGGACATGGCCGAGCAGGTGTGCGCGGATGAGCAGATCCCGGCCGGTACCGTGCTCGACCTGATGGCCGCGCTCATCGACAAGTCGCTGGTCACCTTCGACCACGAGCTGCGCGGGGAGTCCCGCTACCGGCTGCTGGACACCATCAAGGAGTACGCGGCCAGCCGGCTGGCCGCCTCGGGTGAGGAGGACGCGCTCCGGCTGCGGCACCGCGACTACCTGCTCCGCTACGCCGAGTACGTCGTGTCGCAGGCGTTCGTGCGGGGCGCGCCGTCCTGGCCGGAGCGGGTCGCGCTGTACCGGGCGATCACCGTGGACCTGGCCAACTACCGGCTCGCGCTGGCCACCTCGCTGCGCCGCGGTGACATCGCCGAGGGGCTGCGCCTGTGCGGCGCGATGCGCAACCCCTGGGTGACACACGGGGACGTGACCGAGGGGGTGGGGTGGTTCGACCGCTTCCTGGTGGCGTCGGACGGCCTGCCGCCCGAGGTGCGCGGTCCGGCCCTGGTGTTCCGCGGCGACCTGGCCTTCGAGCAGCAGGACTACCCCACCGTGGAACGGTGCGCCCGCGAGGGCCTGGACCTGTGCCGGGAGGCGGGCGACCCGCACGAGGCCGGCGCGCTCCGGCTGCTCGCCGTGGCCAGCCTGCGGGCCGGCAACCTGGCCGAGGCGGTGGCCCGGATCGATGAGGCGGTGGACACCGCCCACAAGCTCGGCAACGACTGGGAGGAAGGGCTGGCGCTGAGTATCAAGGCGGCCGGCCTGGCCCGGCTGGGCAGCCTGCGCGAGGCCCAGCGCATCTACGAGGCGGCCCTCGATGTGCTCCGGGACAACAACGGGTGGGGAGTGGCCCAGGTCCACGTGGGGCTGGGCGGGATAGCCCGCGCCCGCGGCGACCACCAGGCCGCGATCAGCCACTACCAGGGCGCGCTCAGCCTGTATCAGGAGATCGACGCCCGGCCGGAGATCGCCCGGTGCCTGGCGGGCATCGCCTCGGTGGCGCTCATCCAGGGTGACCTCGACCTGTGCCGGGCCAGCCTGACCGAGAGCCTGGCGCTGAGCCTGGCCACCGGCCAGCGCCTGCCGGTCGCCCGCGGGCTGGAGGCCTTCGCGGCCCTGGAGGCCCGGGCCGGCGATGCGGTACGGGCCGCCCGGCTGGCCGGGGCCGCGCTCGAGCTGCGTTCCGCGGCCGGGCACCCGCCCTCGGCCGGGGCGGGCGCGCGGCTGGAGGACCTGCTCGGTCCCGCCCGCCGGTCCCTGGGCGAGCTGCGCGCGAACGCCCTGCTGGAGGAGGGCCGCGCGATGGGCGCCGACGAGGCGGCCCAGTACGCGATGGGCAGGCCGACGGCCGTGCCGGCCGAGGCGTACGGCGCCACGCCGGCGGGCGGCTGGCCCAGGCCGGCCGAGAATGGCCACCGCGGCGCGCCCGCCACGGCCAGCGCGCCGTCCGCGGGGGCCGGCGGCCCGGCGGTGCCCTCCACGCTGACCCCGCGGGAGCGCGAGCTCGCCACGCTGATCGCCCGGGGCCTGAGCAACCGGGCCATCGCGGACGAGCTGGTGATCAGCCAGGCCACCGTGGCCCGGCACGTGGCCAACATGCTGACCAAGCTGGGTTTCAGCTCCCGGGCGCAGATCGCGGCGTGGGTCGCCCGGCAGCCCGGGCCGGACGCCTGAGAAAAGCCGGCCTACATACCCATCCGCCGCCGCTGCGGCACCGAAATACACACGGCACTGCATAGTTCGGCGCATGTGGACCTGGCCCGTACATACGTAAGGTCATCCACAGAGTTCCGGCAAGTCATGCGCGGCATGGGGGCCCGCGCAGGGCTTCCCGGGGCTGCCGGACGCAGAGCCAAGGCTCCTCCGGCCGTCAGGAGGGGGATGGCCGGAGGAGCCTGGGAAGAAAGGGCACGGATGACGGTGACGGACATGCCAGCCCCTCACACCACCGTGACCCAGCGGCTGGTGGGCCTGTCGTCGGCGCGCGGGGAGCACCCGGCCCTGGTGGGCGGGACAGCCGCGTGGCCGGGGGCAACGCTCAGCCACGCGGGCCTGGCGGCGGCGCTGCAGACCGCCGCGGCCGGGCTGGCCTGGCGCGGCCTGCGCTCCCAGGACGTCGTCGGGGTCTACGTCCCCGACGCCGTGAGCTACGTGCTGGCCGTGCATGCGATCAGGGCGGCCGGTGGGGTGCCGTCTCCGATCGGCGCGGCCAGCACGATAGCCACGATGGCCGGGCAGCTCACCGACTGCGGCGCCCGGCTGCTCGTCACCGCGGACCCGCTGGTGCCCGCCGCGCTGAGCGCGGCGGACGGGTCGTGGGTCCGGCAGGTCATCTCGTTCGACGAGGCGCCGGGCACCGTGCCGTTCTGGTCACTGCTGTCCCGCGGGCTGCAGCCGCCGGCCGCGGCCGGCCCGGCGGACCTCGGCCTGATGCCGTACGTGGCCCGGCCGGGCGGCGGGCTGCAGGCCACTCCGGTGACTCACGCCCAGCTCGCCGCGGAGCTCGCCCGGCTGGCGGCCCCGGCGCCAGTGAGCGGCAGCGACGTGGTGCTGGCCGCGCCGCCGGACGGCTGTGCCCGCGAGTACACGGTCCTCCTCGACCTGGCCCTGCTCCAGGGCGCGACGGTGGTGGCCACCCCCGCCGATGCCCTGCCCGACGCGGCCCTGCGCTACGGCGGCACCGCCGCCATCATGCCCGCGGGCGCGGCGTTCCCGGCCGGGCTTCCCGTCCGCCCGGTCACCGTGGCGTGCTGAGCGGGGTGGCCGCGGCGGCCGGCCGGTCCTCAGCCTGAGGCTGCGGCGCGGGCCTGGTCCGGCTGGTCAGCAGGATCACCAGCAGCACGCACACGTCGAAGATGGCCGCCACGGTGAAGGCCGCGGACATGCCGTGAATGAGCAGCTGATGGGCGGCACCCGCCCGGCTCGCCGCGGGGCCCAGGTGCCGGGCCTCGTCGCGGTAGGCGGTGCCGAACACGGTGACCAGGATGGCCAGACCCAGCGAGCCGCCGACCTGCTGCATGACGTTGACCATGCTGGAGGCCGCACCCGAGTCCGCAGGCGCCACCCCGGCCAGCGACACGATGGTCAGCGGGACGAACACCACGCCCATCCCGGCGCCGATGAGCAGCATCGGCCCGAGGACGCCCCCGAGGTAGGTGGTCTGCGCGGAGACCTGGGCCAGCCACGCCATCCCGCCGATGACCGGCAGCATCCCCGCCACCATCAGCCGGGTCGCGCCGAACCGGGGCAGCAGCCGCGGCGCCGCCCGGGACACCCCGAACACGGTGAGCGTCATGGGCAGGAACGCGAACCCGGCGGCCAGCGGGCTGAACCCGAGGATGTCCTGGACGAACTGGGTCAGGAAGAAGAACATCCCGAACATCCCCGCGACGAGCAGCAGCCGCGCCAGGTACGAGCCGGCCCGGGCCGGGCTGGTGAACAGCCGCAGCGGGGTGATCGGCTGGCGGGCCCGGGATTCGGTGAGCAGGAAGGCGCCGAGCATCACCGCGGCCACCGCGAAGGCGGCCAGGGTGAGGCGGTCACCCCAGCCGTTCGAGGCCGCGCGGATGAACGCGTAGACCAGCGCGGTCATGCCGGTGATGGAGGTGATCGCCCCGGTCAGGTCGAACCGGCCCGGCTGGCGCGGCGACTCGGTGATGAACAGCGGCGTCACGGCGAGCACGGCGATCCCGACCGGCACGTTGACGAACAGCACCCACCGCCAGGACGCCCACTCGGTGATAACGCCGCCGAGCACCAGGCCGAGCGAGGCGCCGCCCATGGCCACGGCGGAGTAGATGCTGAGCGCCCGGGTCCGCTCACGGCCCTCCGGGAAGCTCCCCACGACGAGGGCCAGCACCGCGGGCGAGGCCAGCGCCCCGCCGACGCCCTGCAGGGCGCGGGCCGTGAGCAGCCACCAGGCCGTGGTGGCCAGGCCGCCCGCCAGCGACGAGACGGTGAACAGGGCGATCCCGGCCAGGAACATGCGCCGCCGGCCCAGGATGTCGCCAGCCCGGCCGCCGAGCAGCAGCAGGCCGCCGAACGTGAGCGTGTAGGCGTTCAGCACCCAGGACAGGCCGGCCGCGGAGAAGTGCAGGCCAGTCTGGATGTGCGGCAGCGCGATGTTCACCACGGTCAGGTCAAGGATGATCATGAGCTGGGCGGACAGCATGATGACCAGCGCCAGGCCGCGATGGCCGCGGGGCCGGGACCGGCCCGGGCGGCGCAGCGCCACGGCGGCGGACGCGGAGGAGGAAGAAGGCACAGTTGTCTCCCGGAAGTGGAGTCCTGGGACGATGCGAGGTAGTCTGCGGATTATTCGGAGACCGACTCCGATTACTATACGGAGGCAGGCTCCGCTTAGCAACCCGGTTTTTCCCGCCCACTCCAGGGCAGGGTGCGGCGGAGATGCCTGGGACGATCCGTTTGAGGCAGAACGGTTTTTTGAGGTCCGGTGTTTTTTAGGCCCAGTGTTTTTTAGGACCAGTGTTTGAGGCAGAGTGGTTCGGATGAGCGCGACCAGCCCTCCCGCGGGGGCCATGCGGGCCGATGCGCGGCGTAACCGGCAGCGGCTGATCGAGGCCGCCCTGGCGGCGTTCGCCGAGCACGGGGCCGATGACGCGTCCCTGGATGAGATCGCCCGCCGCGCCGGGGTCGGGATCGGCACCCTGTACCGGCACTTCCCGACCCGCCAGGCCCTGCTCGAGGCCGTCTACCGCAGCCAGGTCGAGGCGCTGTGCGCCCGGGCGGAGGAATACTCGGGCGAGGCGGCAGACGGCCGGCCCAGCGTGGCGCTGAGGCGCTGGCTGGAGGCGCTGGTCGCCTTCGCCTCGACCAAGCGGAACCTGACCATCTCGATGATGTCGTCCCTGGGCGGCAAGAACAATGAGGTGGTCAGCTCGTGCAGCGCCATGGTCCGGGAAGCCGTGGTGCCGCTGCTGGCCCGGGCCCAGGAGGCGGGCGAGATACGCTCCGACGTGGACGTGACCGACCTGCTGAAGCTGTCGCATGCGATCTCGGTCGCCTGCGAGTACCCGTCCTCCCATTCCGACCAGGCCCAGCGGCTGCTGACCGTGATGCTCGACGGGCTGCGCAGCGGGGCGGCACCACGGGCTGAGCCGGCCGGCTGATCAGCCGACGCCCTCCGCCTCGGGAGCCTCGGGGTCGCCGTTCTCGGCCACGCCGTCGATCTGCGCGGAGTGCTCCAGGTCCGGGGGGCGGTTCTCGTAGGGCGTGCTGAGCACGATGGTGGTCCGCGTCGACACCCCCGCGCAGGCCCGGATCTGCTGCAGCAGGTCCTCCAGCGCGGTCGGCGAGGCCACCCGGACCTTGAGAATGTAGTTCTCGTCGCCCGCCACGCTGTGGCAGGCCTCGATGGCCGGCAGGTGGGCCAGCCGCTCGGGGGCGTCGTCCGGGGCCGCCGGGTCGAACGGCTTGATGGAGATGAACGCGGTCAGCGGCAGGCCCGCCGCGGCCGGGTCGATCATGGCTGCATACCCCTTGATCACCCCGCGCCGCTCCAGCCGGCGGACCCGCTGGTGCGTCGCGGATACCGAGAGCCCGGTCTGCCGCGACAGCTCGGTGAAGCTGATCCGGCCGTCGAGGCCCAGCAGTGAGACGATCTTGCGGTCGATGTCTTCCACCCCGTTACGGTATTCCGCAACCAGCCGGCCGCGCCTCCTGGATCGTAACGGCCTGATAACGGGCTTTACGCTCAGGTAACAGGACGTCATCCGGTCTTAATCCGGACGGGTAATCCGGATACGCTGCGCGCACGAAGGGGAAACAGGGCCACAGGCGGCACCGCGCTCACCGCGGCCACGCCAGGCCCGGGAGCCCCCGGAACGGCACTGCAGCGGAGCGGTGCCCCGGAAAGCAACGGAGCGCGCGCCGATGGCCGAAATCCTCCTTGACCAGGTGAACAAGATCTACCCGGGCGGCGTCAAGGGGGTCGACGACCTGAACCTCGAGATCAAGGACGGGGAGTTCATGGTCCTGGTCGGCCCGTCCGGCTGCGGGAAGACCACCGCGCTGCGGTCGATCGCCGGCCTGGAGGAGATCAGCTCAGGCTCGATCACCATCGGCGGCCGGGTGGTCAACGACCTGCCGCCCAAGGACCGGGACATCGCGATGGTCTTCCAGAACTACGCGCTCTACCCGCACATGACGGTCGAGCAGAACCTGGCCTTCGGCCTCCAGCAGCGGAAGACCCCCAAGGACGAGATCAAGCGCCGGGTGACCGAGGTCGCCAAGATGCTCGGCCTGGACCAGTATCTCAAGCGCAAGCCCGCCGCGCTGTCCGGCGGCCAGCGCCAGCGGGTCGCCATGGGCCGGGCCATCGTCCGGGAGCCGCAGGCGTTCCTGATGGACGAGCCGCTGTCCAACCTGGACGCCAAGCTCCGGGTGTCGATGCGCGCCTCGCTGACCCAGCTGCACGAGCGGCTCGGCGTCACCACCGTCTACGTCACCCACGATCAGGTCGAGGCCATGACCCTCGGGCACCGGGTGTGCGTGATGCGGGAAGGGCGGCTCCAGCAGGTCAACACGCCGCAGACCCTGTTCGACTCCCCGGTGAACCTGTTCGTGGCGGGATTCATCGGCTCTCCCGCGATGAACATGATCACGGCGGAACCTGGTCCGCGACGACGGGCCGGCGGTCACCTTCGCCGACCACCGGCTGCCGCTGCCCGCGTCGCTCCTCGACGCCAAGCCGGGACTGGACTCCTACTTCGGGCGTGAGGTGATCCTGGGCGTCCGTCCCTCGGACTTCGAGGACGCGCACGCTGGCCGACAGCGGGTGGGCGCGGATGTCGGCCAAGGCCGACGTCACCGAGGAGCTGGGCAGTGAGATCCACGTGATCTTCTCCTCGACGCCGCGCCGGTGAAGCACGACACGATCAGCGACATGTCGGGCGACGCGGACGATGAGGAGGCCGCGGTCGTCATCGCCGAAGGCAGGTCGCTGTGGACCGCCCGGGTGGCGGCCCGCAGTCACGTCCGCTCCGGGCAGCCGGTCGAGCTGGCCGTGGACACCTCGAACCTGCAGTTCTTCGACCCGGTCAGCGCGCTGTCCATCGGTCACCCCGCGGCCGGCGAGGTGGTCGCCGCGGGCGAGGCGGCGAACGCCTGGGTCGGCCGGCCCAGTGCTGGCCGGTTCAGTGCTGGCCGGTTCAGTGCTGGCCGGTTCAGTGCTGGCCGGTTCAGGGCCGGGCCCCCAGGGGCAGCACGCCTGGGGGCTCAGCCGCCGCCGACCACGACCAGCTCGCGGGTGACGTGGTTCAGCCGTTCGTATCCCTGCTCGGTGCAGACCACGATGTCCTCGATCCTGGCCCCGTGCGGGCCCGGGTAGATGCCGGGCTCGATGGAAAAGGCCATGCCGGGCTCCAGCGGCTCGGCATTGCCCGCCACGATGTACGGGTCCTCGTGGGTCTCCAGCCCGATCCCGTGGCCGGTCCGGTGCACGAACTCGGGCCCGTACCCGGCCTCGGTGATGGGCACCCGGGCGGCGGCGTCGACCGCCTCGGCGGTGACGCCGGGCCGGACCGCCCCGCACGCCGCCTCCTGGGCGTCGCGCAGCACCCCGTAGTAGCGGAGGAACTCCCCGGGCGGGCCGCCGATCGCGTAGACGCGGGTGCAGTCCGAGCAGTACCCGCTGGGCATGGTGCCGCCGATGTCCACCACGACGGCGTCACCGGGCTGGAGCACCCGGGCGGACGGCTCGTGGTGCGGGCTGGCCGCGTTCGGCCCGGACGCGATGATCACGAAATCCGCCCGGACGTGGCCTGCCTCGCTGATCGCCGCGGCCACGTCCGCCGCGACCTCCAGTTCGGTCCGGCCCGGCCGCAGCCAGCCCGGCATGGCCGCGTGCACCCGGTCGATGGCCGCCCCGGCCTCCCGGAGCGCGGCCACCTCGGCCGGGGTCTTCCGCGACCGGAGGCCGCGCAGCGCCGCACTGGCCAGGCCCTGCCGGGCCGCGGGCAGCGCGGCGCGGAAGCGGAGCACCATCATGGCCCACATCCGGTCGGCCAGGCCCACCGACGACACCAGGCCGAGCCGGCCAGCGACCAGCGCATACGGGTCGTCCGTCTCGTCCCAGGGAATCATCTCCAGGCCGAACCGCCCGGCCGGCGAGGCCTGCGCGGCGGGCAGTTCCAGCCGCGGCACCACCAGGAACGGGTCCCCGTTCGCGGGTACCGCGAGGCAGGTGAGCCGTTCCAGCTGCTGGGCGTCGTAGCCCGTCACGTAGCGCAGATCCGGCCCGGGGGTGAGCAGCAGGGCGCCCAGGCCCGCCGCCCCGGTGGCGTCCGCCGCCAGCCGCAGGCGCTCCGCTGGATATAGTTCTGTCGTGGCGGCGGCCGGCCCGCTAGCCATGGAACCCGCCTGGTCGAACCGGGGGAAGTGCATGCCAGGTCTGCATGGGGGCCATCTAACCACGGGGTGTTTGCCGACGTTGACGGTGCACCGCCGCCCGGTCAGCGCGGGAGCCTGTCCGCATCTAGACAGGAGTACCCCGCATGCATCACTCTTGGTGTACCTCAGCTCACGATATGAACGGCGATGACTCCTGAAATCGTTAGTTCCCCGGCTCCCCTGGAGCCAGGCGCGCCGGCCGGCCTCGACCGTGCCGCCGCCCGATCCGCGTTCGCGGCCGCATCGGGTCCGTACACGCTGCGCCCGCGTAACAGTGAGCGAGCCCCCGGTGACCCCACGGCGCTGGCCGCCGCATTACTGCAGGAACGCCACGTCACCCTGGAGCTGCAGCGGGCCATCCTCCCGCTGCACGAGGCCCCGTTCGACCTGCCCGGCCTCCGCGCGGTAGTCCGCTACCTGCCCGCGTCCGCGGACAGCCGGGTCGGCGGCGACTGGTACATCACGGCCGAGATGCCGCCGGGCGATGTCCTGCTGGCCATCGGCGACGTGGCCGGCCACGGCCTGGACGCGGCGGCGGGCATGGCCCGGCTGCGCGGGGCGCTGGCCGGCCTGGCCATCACCGGTGCCCCGCCCGAGCTCCTGGTGGGCTGGCTGAACGACCTGGTGCACCACGTGGCCCCGGAGCACACCGCCTCGGTGGTGGCCGGCTACTTCGACCCGGCCACCCGCCGGCTCACCTGGGCCCAGGCCGGGCACCCCCCGCCGCTGCTGGTCCGCGGGGCCACCGCGCGCCCCCTGGGGCAGCCGGCCGGGATCCTGCTCGGCGCGGGGCGGGGCAGCTACGACGCGATGACGGTCACCCTGGAGGCCGGCGACGTCCTGCTGCTCTACAGCGACGGCCTGGTGGAGCGCCGGGACCGGCCGCTGGACGAAGGGCTCGCCACGCTGGCCCGGGCGGCCGCGGGCATCGGCGATCCGGAACACCTGATCAACGCGGTGCTGGAGGCCCTCAGCTCCACCGACTCCGAGGACGACACCTGCCTGGTCGCCCTCCGGGTCCTCTAGCTCATCCGGGGCGCGCCCGGCCGGGCACCGGTCCGGCCGGGGAGCGGGTCCTGCGGACCCGCCCGCTTCACCGGCGGAGCTAGCCCGCGAGCACGCTGGCGGCCCGGCGGAGGGAGGAGCCCAGGTCCCAGCGGGCGTCCAGGGCGGCCAGCCGGTCCGGGTCGGCGGCGCTGACCGGCAGCCGGCCCGCCACCTCCGGGACCGGCGCGTCGGGCGCTACCCGCACGACGGGGATGGCGGCGTCCAGGTAGTCCCGGGCGGCGGCCAGCTTGGGGCGGCTGCCCTTGGGAAACCCGCCGTGCCCCCGGTCCAGGGCGTCGAGGATGGCCCCGATCCCGCCGAACGCCTGCACCAGCGCGGCGGCCGTCTTGTCGCCCACGCCGGGCACGCCGGGCAGGCCATCGCTGGGGTCGCCGCGGAGCACCGCGAAGTCGGCGTAAGCGCGGCCGGGGATCCCGTAGCGGGCGGTCACCGCGGCCTCGTCCACCACGTCCAGCTTGGCCAGCCCGCGGACCGTGTAGATGACCCGGACCGGCCGCTCGTCGTCTACCAGCTGGAACAGGTCGCGGTCCCCGGTGACGATCTCGACCGGGCCGCCGCCCCGCGCGGTGAGCGTGCCGATCACGTCGTCCGCCTCGTAGCCGGGGGCGGCGGCCGTGGCCAGGCCGAGGGCGGCGAGCACGTCCTCGATCACCGGGATCTGCGCGGTGAGCGCGGGCGGGGCTTCCTCGGTGCCGTCCGGCCGGGCCCGGTGCGATTTGTACGACGGCACCGCGGCGACCCGGAAGGCTGGCCGCCAGTCCGCGTCCATGCAGGCGATCAGGGCTGCGGGTGACCGGCCCCGGACCAGCCGGGCGATCATGTCCAGTAGCCCGCGGACCGCGTTGACCGGGGTCCCGTCCGGGGCGGTCAGCGTGTCCGGGACGCCGTAGAAGGCGCGGTAGTACAGCGAGGCGGTGTCCAGCAGCATTAGCGATCCCACCCCGGCTATCCTGCCAGGCCCGGCCACTTTCGTTGAGCGACCCGCAGCGAACCGGGCTAAATGAGCCGGGCCAAGGGAGCCGGGCCAGCCGCCGTGAAGGGACCACGCACTGTCCGCCACAGACGCCACCGGGCTGCTGCACGGGCCCGCCGCCGAGGCGCTGTCCTGCGTGCTGCTCGCGGGCGTGCTGGTCACCGCGATCACCCGGCCCAGATGGCTGCCCGAGGCGGCCGCCGCGGTGCCCGCCGCGGCAGCCGTCATCGTGACCGGCGCGCTGCCCTGGTCCCAGGCCGCCGCCGTGGCCGGCCGCCTCCTGCCGGTGCTGGCCTTCCTGGGCGCGATCCTGGTCATCGGGCATGTCTGCCAGCAGCAGGGCTTGTTCGCGGCGGCAGGCGGCCGGCTGGCCCGGGCCAGCCGGGGCTCGCCGGTGCGGCTGCTGGGGGGCGTGTTCGGACTGGCCTCGGTCACCACGGCGGTCCTCAGCCTGGACACCACGGTGGTGCTGCTGACCCCGGTGGTGCACGACACCGCGACCCGGCTCCGGGTCCGGCCCAAGCCCAGCGTGTACGCGTGCACCCACCTGGCCAACTCGGCATCGCTGCTGCTGCCGGTGTCCAACCTGACCAACCTGCTGGCGTTCTCGGTGGCCGGCCTGACCCTGATCCGCTTCGGCGCGCTGATGGCGGTGCCCTGGCTGGTGGCGATCGGCGTGGAGTACGCGGCGTTCCGCTGGTTCTTCGCCGGGGACCTGGCCGCCGCCGCGCCGCCCGCGGCCCGCGCGGCGCAGGCTCCCCTCCCCCGCATCCCCCGTTTCGCGCTGGCCACCGTGCTGGCCACGCTGGCCGGATTCGTGCTCACCTCGCTGTCCGGGCTGAACCCGGCCTGGGCCGCCGGGGCCGGGGCGGCCGTCCTGGCCGCCGGGAGCCTGATCCGCGGCCAGGACCGCCCGGCGGGGCTGGTCCGCGCGGTGAGCATCCCGTTCCTGCTGTTCGTGCTGGGCCTGGGCATCGTGGTCGAGGCGGTCGTGCGCAACGGGCTGGGCGCCGCGCTGGCCCGGGTGATCCCGGCCGGGTCGTCGCTGCCGTCCCTGCTGGCCCTGGCCGGGCTGGCGGCCCTGCTCGCGAACCTGGTAAACAACCTGCCGGCCGTGCTGGTCATGCTGTCCGTGCTGGCCGGGCGGGGACTGCTGGGCGGCCCCGGCCCCGTCCTTGCCGTGCTGATCGGGGTGGATATCGGCCCGAACCTGAGCTACGCCGGCTCGCTGGCCACGCTGCTGTGGCGGCGCCTGCTGGCCGACCGCGACCACCATACGGACCTGGGTGAGTTCACCCGTCTCGGGCTGCTCACCGTGCCCGCGGGGCTGCTCCTGGTCACCGTGGCGCTGTGGGCGGTGCTGCGGATCTGACCGGCCGGGCGAGCTCCTCCTCATCCAGCGGGGCCGCCCCGGCCCGGGGGTAGACCTGCTGCCTGCCCGTGGGGGCGAAGCCCATCCGCCGGTAGAACGCGCGGGCGCGGGCGTTGCCGAGGGCCACCCACAGGGTCACCCGGGGCGCCCCGGCCGCCGCAGCGTAATCCAGGACCGCCCCGACCAGCAGGTCGGCCACGCCGCCGCCGCGGGCCTGCGGGCTGACCCACATGGACACGAGATGCCATCCGCGCCGGCCGGCGGCCGGCGGGCTGCTGGCGGGCTGGTCGGGCACGGCCGCGACCAGCCCGGCTGGTGCCCCGGCGCGCCAGGCCAGGAACCAGGGCCAGGTCCGGATCCGGGACCGCCACTGCGGCTCGCTGCGCCGGGCCTCGCGGCTCAGGGTCGAGGCGAACGCGTCAGGGGTGTCGGCCAGGGCGGCCAGCCGTACGTCGCGGACCGTGGCCCACTCGTCGGGGTGCGCCCGCCGGATCCGGACGTCGCTCGCCTCCATGCGCCCCAGGGTGCCGTTCCCGGTTGCCCCGCGCAACCGATATTGGGGCGCGAGACTGGACCCATGACCGTGCTCGTGTGGGTGACGGAGGAAAGCTGGATGGCGTGCGTGGACGCGGCCCTGGCCCGGGCGCCAGCCGACGACGTGACCCTGCTGCACGTCACGGACGCCGGGGCGGTGGACGCGGCGCAGGGCGCGTTCACCGCACTGCTGGGCCGGGCCGGGGCCGGCCCGGGCGCGCAGCTCGAGGCCATGGCCGAGACGGCGGCCACGGAGGTCCTGGAGGCCGCGGCCGCCCGGCTGGGCCGCCCCGCGCGCCAGCTGCGCCGCCGCGGGCGTCCCGAGCACGAGGTGGTGCAGGCGGCGCGGGGCGCGGACCTGCTCATCGTGGGGCGCCAGGGCGCCGCCGAGGCCGGTCCCAGGAGCCTGGGCAAGGCGGCCCGGTTCGTGGTCGACCACGCGGCCTGCCCGGTCCTGCTGGTCTGGCCGGGGCCCGCCCCGGAAGGTCCGCCCCCGGCCCCGCGGCCCGGGGGCCGGCACAAGCCGCCGCACGCGCCGCCGCCGCCGCACGGATCACCGCACGGGCCAGGGGACGGCCCGCCCCAGGGGCCAGGCGACGGCCCGCCGCCGGCTCAGCGGTTGGAGTAGACCCGCTCCGGGATGATCAGGACCGCGGCCCGGCGCTCCTCGGCCATCACCCGGTCGTAGGTCGCCCAGTCGTCGTGGCTGCCACCCGCCGCACTGAACACGGCGCGCAGCAGGAGCCGCAGGTCATCGGGGCCCAGGCCGTCGACCGGGTCGTCCGGCCCGGCCAGCCCGGCCCGGCCCTCGGCGGTGACCCAGTCCCAGCCGGACCGGGCGGTCACGGCCACCTGCGGGCGGGCCCGCAGGTTGGCCAGTTTGCGGGAGTTCCCGCGGGTCGTGAAGCCGATCACCGGGACCCCCCGGAGCGGATGATCCAGGACCCCGCAGTTCACCACGGTGGCCTGGATCGTCAGGTCCGCCCGCAGGGTGGACACCACGCTGAGCCCGCGCTCACGGCCAGCTAGCCGGGCAAAGTCCGCTGCGTCAGCCATCCCTGGAGCTTACTGCGCCGAACGGCTGAGCCTGGGCCCGGCGGCGCGTCAGCTCACCGAGGTGTACGCGACCACGCCGTGGCGCAGCGCCGCCACTGCGTCGCGTGCGGTGGCGGCCAGCGTGGATCCGGCGCCGGCCGCGACCGCGATCTGGCCCAGCAGGTCCATCAGCTGCTTGACCGCGCGGACGAAGTCCCCGGGGGTCAGGTCCGCGTGGAGCACGGTCTCCAGCGGCTTGCCCCGCGCCCAGGCCTGCGCGGCCCACGCGAAGCCGAGGTCGGGCTGGCGGAGGAAGGACAGCTGGTGGTCCTTTTCCACCTCGTCCAGCTCTGCCCACACCGAGATCATCGAGTTCACGACGTCGCGGACCGGCCCGCCCGGCAGCCGCGGCGCCGCGTCGTCGTCCGCCTGCCGGGACTCGAAGGTCAGCACGGACACGCACGCGGCCAGCTGCGCGGGATCCAGCCCTTCCCACAGCCCGCGGCGCAGGCATTCGGCGGCCAGCAGGTCGAGCTCGGTATAGAGGTCAGCGAGCCGCCTGCCGTCGGGGGTGACCGTGCCGCCGTCCAGGTAGCCCAGGTGATCCAGGACCGAGCAGACCCGGTCGAAGGTCCGGGCGATCACGTGGGAGCGGGCCGCCACCCGGCCCTCCAGGCCGGCTACCTCCCGCTCGAGCCGGGATCGCTGCTCCGCCTGCCGGGCGTGCATCTCGCGGTCCGGGCAGCCGTGGCAGGGGTGCTGGCGCAGCTCGCGGCGCAGCCTGGTGATGTCGTCCGCCGCGGCGCGCGGCGGGCGGGACGCCTCCTCCGGCCGCTGCCCGGCCCGCCGGGGATGACGGCCGAGGTCCCGCCCGGCCACCTTGATGCGCAGGCTGGAGGCCAGGTCCCGGCGGTGCTGCGGCGAGCGGGCGCTGAAGCTGTTCGGGATGCGCAGCCGGTCGATCGGGGTGACGGGGGTCGGGAAGTCGGCCTGGGAGAGCCGCTTGACCTGCCGGTTGGCCGTGAGCACCAGGGGCAGCGGGTCGTTCGCGCCCGGGGGCGCGGCCGCGGCGCCGTGGCTGGCCCCCCGCGGGCCCGTGCCCCGCTGGCCGGCGCCCCGCCCGCCGGTGCTGGCCCGGTCCGGGCTCCCGCGGCGAGGGCCAGGCTGGTCCGCCGTGCGCCGGGGATGGGCGCTGGTCAGCCCGGGGTCCAGGACGACCGCGAGGCCTGCCCGGCGGCCGCCGGGAACCAGGATGATGTCTCCGCGGCGCAGCTGCTCCAGCGACTGCCGGGCCTGCGCCCAGCGGTCCGCGGAACGTTCCCGGGACGCGTCCGCTTCCCGCTGGGCCAGTTCCTCGCGCAGCGCGTGGTACCCGGCGTAGTCCCCGAGGTCGCAGGTCGGGCCGAGCTCGGCCAGGGCGGCCCGGCTGCGGCGGGCCTGCCGCGCGATGCCGACCACCGCCCGGTCCGCCTGGAACTGGGCGAACGACGACTCCAGCAGCGCGGTGGCCTTGTCCAGGCCAGCCTGGCCGACCAGGTTCACGGCCATGTTGTAGGAGGGCCGGAAGCTGGAGTTGAGGGGGTAGGTGCGGGTGCCGGCCAGCCCGGCGACCGCCAGCGGGTCCACCCCGGGCTGCCAGAGCACCACGGCGTGTCCTTCCACGTCGATGCCCCGGCGGCCGGCCCGGCCGGTCAGCTGGGTGTACTCCCCCGGGGTGAGATCCGCGTGGGTCTCGCCGTTCCACTTGTCCAGCCGTTCCACCACCACCGTCCGGGCCGGCATGTTGATGCCCAGGGCCAGCGTCTCGGTGGCGAAAACCGCGCGGACCAGGCCCGCCTCGAAGAGTTCCTCGACGACTTCCTTGAACGTGGGGAGCATCCCGGCGTGGTGCGCGGCGATGCCGCGCTGCAGGCCGGTGAGCCATTCGGCGTAGCCGAGCACGGGCAGGTCCGCCTCGGGGATGTCCCGGGTGCGCCGCTCGGCGATCTCGGTGATCACGGCGACCTCGTCCGGCGTGGTGAGCCGCACCCCGGAGTCCAGGCACTGCCGGACCGCGGCCTCGCAGCCTGCCCGGCTGAAGATGAAGGTGATGGCCGGGAGCAGCCCCGCGCGGTCCAGCCGGTCGATGACCTCCGGCCGGCGCGGCGGCCGGAAGCGCACCGGCCGCCGGGCGCCCCGGGCCGGCCGGGACGGGGCCTTCCGCGCCGCCCAGTCCTCCCGCCGGGCCAGCCGCAGCAGCTCCGGGTTCACCTGGGCCCGGCGCTCCCCGTCCGGGCCAGGATCCTTCGCCGCCCCGTTCCGGCCGGCCCGTGTCCCGTGGCCGGGTCCCGACTCGAGGAACAGGTCGTAGAGCCGGCCGCTGGCCAGCATGTGCTGCCACAGCGGAACCGGCCGGTGCTCGTCCACGATCACCGTGGTGCCGCCGCGGACCTGGGCCAGCCAGTCGCCGAACTCCTCGGCGTTGCTCACCGTCGCGGACAGCGCGACCACCCGGACCGACTCGGGCAGGTGGATGATCACTTCTTCCCAGACCGCGCCGCGGAAACGGTCGGCCAGGTAGTGGACCTCATCCAGCACCACGTAGGCCAGGCCGGCCAGGGTCGGCGAGCCGGCGTAGAGCATGTTGCGCAGCACCTCGGTGGTCATGACGACCACCGGCGCCTCGCCGTTGATGCTGTTGTCGCCGGTGAGCAGCCCCACCTGGTCGGCGCCGTAGCGCCGGGCGAAGTCGTTGTACTTCTGGTTGGACAGCGCCTTGATCGGCGTGGTGTAGAAGCACTTGCGGCCCTCGGCCAGCGCCAGGTGCACGGCAAATTCCCCGATAACGGTCTTACCGGAGCCGGTCGGCGCCGCCACGAGCACGCCGTGGCCGCCGGCCAGCGCCTGGCACGCACGCCGCTGGAAGTCGTCGAACGCGAAGTCGTACAGCCCCTGGAACGCGGCCAGCTCGGCCCCGTCCTCGCTCCGCTGCCGGAAAGCGGCATAGCGCTGCGCCGGGCTAGCAGGCGTTGACATACCACCCAGCCTAGGTGAACGCGCCGGCCAGCGGTGCTAAGGCCTCACCGGGCCAGGGGCTCAGTGGCGGTCGGAGTCAACCGGGTCAGCGTCGTCCAGCGGGGCCAGATCGTCGTCGGACAGGCCCTCGTACAGCGAGGCCCGGGTGGCGCGCCGCCGGTCGTTCATCCAGATCAGCAGCTCGGCCGCCTCGACCAGCACCACGCAGGGGCCGGCCAGCAGGAGCATGGTCAGCGGGTCCGGGCTCGGCGACGCGATGCCGGCGAACACGAACACGCCGAAGATGATGAGCCGCCGCCACTTGCGGAAGAACTGGTGGGTGAGCACGCCGGCCACGTTGAGCATCAGCACCAGCAGCGGCAGCTCGAAGGCCAGCCCGAAGCCGAGCACCATGCCGAAGAAGTAGCCGAGGTAGGTGGAGACCGGGGGCAGGTTGAGGACGCCCTTCGGGGTCAGGCCGAGCAGGTACGCCAGGCCCCGGCTCATCGCGAAGTAGGCGATCCCCGCCCCGACCAGGAACAGCGGGACCGCCGTGCCCACGAAGGCGTAGGTCCAGCGCTTCTCCCGCTTGTACAGCCCCGGCGCGACGAAGGCCCAGATCTGGTAAAGCCAGATCGGGCTGGTCACGACCAGCCCGAAGAAGAACGCGACCTCCACGCGCAGCATGAACGGGGCGAGGACGCTGTTCAGGACCAGCTGGTGACCGAGACCGTGGCAGCCGGTGTGGCCGTTGATCTTGGCCGAGCAGAACGGGCGCTCAATGAGGTGCCACACCGGCTCGAAGAACACCAGGCCCACGCCGGTACCCACCAGCAGGGCCAGGACGATCTTGACGACCCGGTTCCGCAGCTCGCGGATGTGCTCGATGAGCGACATCCGGCCTTCCTGATCCGAGGCCTCCGCCGCCCGGATGCGGGCACTCAGAACCCGCGCCCCCTTGACGGTGTCACCCAGCTTGGCCATCTCAGGCTACGAACGCAGAGCCGGCTCAGCCGGCCTGGGTGTGCTGCGTCTCGGAGACCGGCGCGCCGCTGACCCTGGCTGCCTCCGCCGCGGACTGCTTCGCCTGGAGGTCACGGATCTGCTGCTGGAGCACATCGACCTGCGGCTGGTTCGGCTGGGCGGCGATGGCCGGGGCCGGCTTCTCCGTCTCGGCCTTGTCCTCGTGGTGCAGGTCCGACACCTCGGTCTTCAGGATGCGCATTGACTTGCCGAGGGACCGCGCCGCGTCAGGGAGCTTCTTCGAGCCGAAGAGCACGATCAGCACCACGGCGACGATGAGGATCTTCCACGGACTGTCGAACAGGTCGCCAATCATTTCGCCTCTTCACCGGGGACCGCACGTCCCGCGCCTGGATCACTATGGGCAGAGCCTACACATCATACGTTCGTAGCGCGCTCAGGCGCGGATTGGCCTCGGCCCGGTGACAGGGGACTCACCGCGAACACTGACCCTCCCTGTCCGGGCAATTGCCCGCTCTGCGCCAGTCCTGCGGTTAAGCGTACTGCGCCAGCGCGGCCGACGCATCCTCCCTGATCTGGGCGGCCAGGCCAGCCGGGGCCACGATCCGGCCGTTCTCCCCCAGCCGCAGGGCCAGCCGCCGCACCCAGCCGGGATCCGGAGTGCGCAGTGTCACGCGCAGCCGCCCGTCGCCGAGTTCCTCGGCGGAGTCGCACGGGTAATACTCGGCCACCCAGCGGCCGAGCGGGGCCAGCTCGATGACCACGTTCAGGTCTTCCGCGGACGGGTGGAACAGGCCCTGGTCCACGTCCCTCGGCTCCGCGCCGGCGGGCACCTCGGCCGCCACGTCCAGCACGTCCAGGCTCAGCACCCGGTCGAGCCGGAACAGCCGGACCGCGTCCGCCCGGCGGCACCAGCCTTCCAGGTAGGTACGGCCCTCCACGATCAGCAGGCGCATCGGGTCCACATCACGCTCGGTGGCCTCGTCCCGGCCCGGGACGTAATACGACAGGTGTACCCGGCGGCGCCGGGCCAGGGCGTCCCGGAGCTGGTCCAGGGCCGCCTGCTGGACGATCTTGTCCACCTGGATGGCCACCTGGGTGCTCGGCGTGGCGGCTTCACCGGCGGCCGCTTCCAGCTTGGCGATGGTCCGGTTCAGCGCCTGACCCTGGTCCAGGCCGGGCATCGAGGCCACCTGGCCGATCTCGGCCAGCATCCGCAGGGCGACCAGCAGCGCGCTGGCCTCGTCCACGGCCAGGCGCAGCGGCCGGTCCATCGACTCCGCCTGGCTGACGACGATCTCGCCGCCCTCGTAGGACAGGTCGATCGGGCAGTACGGGTCGGGCGAGCGCAGTTCCACGCACCACAGCAGGTTGAGGTCGTCCACCAGCTCACGCTCGCTGACCCCGAAGGCCGCGGCGGTGTCGGCCAGCCCGACCACCTTCCGGCTGACCACGTAGGGCACCAGGGCCAGCAGCCGCTGCAGCCGGGTGGTGCTGGTTGCGGCGCTGCCGCGCGGCACGGCCTTGCCGGGGGTATTCACGCCAGTGCTCCCTTCAGCTGGGTAATGACGGCCTCGCGGAGGTCGGCGGGCTCGAGCGCGACGACGTCCGTGCCGAACGACGCGAGATGCTCGGCGAACCAGCTCACGTCCGAGAACGGGACACTGATCGTGTCCCAGCCGCCCCTGTCCGTGCTGTCCAGGGCCACCGTGCCGGGACCCCGTGGTGTCCGGGACCCCTGTGGTGTCCGGGAGCCCTGTGGTGTCCGGGAGCCCTGTGGTGTCCGGGAGCCCTGTGGTGTCCGGAAGCAGGGTGGCGTGCCTGCGGAGCCCGTGCCCGGCTCCCTCACGCACCCGGAGGATCGCGGTCCGCTGGGCCGCCGGCGGCTGGGTGTCCCACTCGCGGACGGTCTCCCGGACGTCGGTGCCTTCCGGCACGATCACCGATCCGGCGGGGCCGCTGAACCGCACGTCGCCCTCGATGCGGCTGAGGCGGAACACGCGGGCCGCATCCCGGTCGTCGTCGTACCCGGCCACGTACCAGCGGCCGTGCCGGTTGACCACGCCCCACGGCTGGAGGTGGCGCTGCTGGGGTTCGCTCCGGCCGGCCGCCCGGTAGGCGAACGTGACCGGCCGGCGGTCCCGCACCGCCTCCCACAGCGGGCCGAACGCCGCCTCACCGGCCAGCAGCCGCGGCTCGATGCCGGGCTGGGCGGTCTCCTGCGCGTCCACCCCGGCCGCGCGCAGCTTGAGCAGGGCACCCGCGGCCGCCCCGGCCAGCTCGGCCTGCCGCCAGACGCGGGCGGCCAGGGACAGCACCGCGGCTTCGTCCGGCTCCAGCCGGATCTCCGGCAGGACGTAGGCCTGCCGGGGGATGCGGTAGCCCGCCTCGTCGTCGCCCGGCGAGTTGAAACCGGTCTCCAGCGGGATGCCGAGCTCGCGGAGTTCTTCCTTGTCCCGCTCGAACATCCGCTTGAACGCCTCGAACGATTCCGGGTAGCCGGGCACGGCTGCGCGGATCTGCACCGCGGTCAGGTACCGCGGGCTGGACAGCAGGCAGACCACCAGGCCCAGCAGCCGCTCGGTCTTCCGTCGTGACATTCCCGTTCCTCGCCGCTCCCCGCCCCCGGTCGGTACCTGACGCTACCCTGCGGGAGTGATCAGGTGGCGCAGTGGCGTGGTTTTGGCGGTGCGCCGCGAATGGCGTGGTGCGGTCGAACTGGACGTAACCACCGGCGAGGGCACCATCCGGGCGCTCGCCTACCCGGAACTGACCGGCCGGCCCGAGGCCGGTGACCGGGTGCTGCTGAACACCAGCGCGCTCGCGCTCGGCCTGGGCACCGGCGGGTACGCGCTGGTGGTGGCGCTGCCCGACCGGCTGCCCGCCGATCCGGCCGGCCCCGGCCACCTGGTCAAGGCGCGCTACACGCCGCTGCAGGCCACCGTCCAGGGCGCCGACGAGCAGGGCTCACCGCACCATGACGTGCTGCGGGACGCGGACGACCTCGGCGGGATGCCGGTGGTGGTGGCCGATCTGCATTCGGCACTGCCGGCCGTGCTGGCGGCGCTGCGCGCCGCCGGTCCGGCCGGCGCCCCGCCGTCCGCGGTGTACGTCATGCTCGACGGCGGCGCGCTGCCCGCGTGGTTCTCCCGCAGCTGCGCCGGGCTGCGCGAGGCGGGCTGGCTGCGCGGGACGGTGACCGTGGGCCAGTCCTTCGGCGGTGACCTGGAGACCGTCACGCTGCATACCGGGCTGCTGGCCGCCCGGCACGTGCTCGGCGCCGATGTCGCCGTGGTGGCCCAGGGGCCGGGCAACCTGGGCACCGGGACCCGGTGGGGCTTTTCCGGGGTGGCCTGCGGGGAGGCGGTGAACGCCGCCGCCGTCCTCGGCGGGCGCCCGGTGGCGTCGCTGCGGGTCAGCGAGGCTGATCCGCGGGAACGCCACCACGGCGTGTCCCATCACAGCCTCACCTCCTACGGGCGGGTCGCGCTGGCCCGGGCCGACGTGGTCGTGCCCGATCTGCCCGGCGCGTTCGGTGCCCGGGTCGCGGCGCAGGCCGCGGCGCTGGCGGGGCGGCACACCCTGGTCACCGTGAGCACCGACGGCCTGTCGGGCGTGCTGCGCGGCTCCCCGGTACCGCTGTCCACCATGGGCCGCGGGCTGGAGGAGGACCCGGCGTACTTCCTGGCCGCCGCCGCGGCCGGGCGGCACGCGGCCGCGCTGCTGGCCAGTGCCCGTTCCGGGCCACCGGAAGGCCCCGGGGCGGAATAGGCGCGGACCGGGTACCCGCGCACGGTCCCGGAATAGGCGCTGGCCCGGGCACCCGCCGCGGTCCTGGCCGGGGGCAGCGGGACAATAGGGAGCGAGGCGCCGGACGAACCCGGTACCCGGACCAGTAGGGGGCTCCTGCATGCGACTCGCGTCGTTCATCCGCGACATGCCATCCCGCGTCGCCGCGGGTGCTTTCATCCTGAATTCCGGCCTGAGCAAACTGTCGGCGGACGAGCAGACCGCCCAGGGGCTGCATCAGATGGCGACCGGCGTGTACCCGTTCCTGGGCTCGATGAAGCCGCAGGACTTCGCCAAGCTGCTCGGCGCGGGTGAGGTCGCGGTCGGAACCGCCCTGCTGCTGCCGGTGGTGCCGTCCGGAGTGGCCGGCCTGCTCCTGACCGGGTTCTCCGGGGGCCTGCTCGGCCTGTACATCAAGATCCCCGGGATGCGCCAGGAGGGCAGCCTGCGCCCGACCCAGCAGGGCATCGCGCTGGCCAAGGACACCTGGCTGCTGGGCATCGGCGCCAGCCTGATCCTGAGCGACGTGGTCGACCGCGCGTCCGCCTCATCCAGCAAGGACTGAGGCTGTTTCCCGGGGGCCCGAGCCCCCGGACCCCCACGGCCCGCCCCGGCAGGCCGGCCGAGTGCGGCAGCGCCGGGTTAGTCGCCGGCTCGGAGGGAACACGCCTGCGGCGCGCCCCGCCTCGCCCGCGACCGGCCGGGCAAACCGAAGGCGGGCGGCCTACGCGGTCCGCCCGCCTTCGGTTTCTCGTTCTATATCAGCCGGTGGCGGGGCTGACCGCGCCGAGAATGTCGACCACGAACACCAGCGTGTCCGTGCCCTTGATGCCCGCCTGCGAGCTGCCGGTCTTCCCGTAGCCCTGGGAGGGCGGGACGACCAGCAAGACCCGGCTGCCCACGGTCTGCCCGATAAGGCCCTTGTCCCAGCCCGTGATGACCTGGCTCGGCGTGGCGCCGATCGTGAACCCGAACGGCGTGCCCCGCGACCACGACGAGTCGAAGACCTTGCCGGTCCGCCAGATCACGCCCACGTACTGGCTGACGACGGTCTGCCCCTTGGTCACCGCCGGGCCGGTGCCCTTGATCAGAGTCTTGGTCACCAGCGAGGTCGGCGCCTTCCCGGACTTCGGGATGGTGATGGTCGGGGCGGCCCCGGACTTGCCTGCCGTCACGGTGGGCAGCGAACCGCCGCCGCTGGACACCTTGCTCCCCGTGGCGGACGCGGTGTTCGGGAATTCCTTGATCATGTCCACGACGAACACCAGCGTGTCGTTGGCGGTCACGCCGGCCTGGGAGTTGCCAGTCTTGCCGTAGCCCTCGGCGGGCGGGATGACGGCCAGCACCCGGCTGCCCATCGTCTTGCCCTGCAGGGCGGTCTCCAGACCCGGCAGCAGCTGGCCGCTGAACAGGGCCGGGCTCTTGGTCGTGAACGTGCTCTCGGCCAGCTTGCTCGTCTTGCCGTTCCAGATGTACACGGCGTAGTTCCCGACGAAGGCGTCCGACTTGGTCAGCGCCGGGCCGTTGCCCTTCACGAGGGTCTTCACGGCCAGCGCTTTCCCGGCCGTCTCCTTCGGGATGGTGACGGCCGGACTCGTGCCGAACTGTCCCTTCACTGAGACGCTGGGGGTGGACGAGGACGTGGCGGATCCGCATCCGGCCAGGGCCAGGACGGCCAGCAGGGGCACGGATAGCAGGGCGGCAATGCGTCGCATAGAAAGGGAACCTTGTCATGTCCGAGGTTGAAGCGACGCCAGCCTACCGGCATGAACGAACCACAGTGCGCAGGTTCCGCTGCGAGACCATTACGGTATCTGGACCAATCCACAAGGAACGGGCCGGGCGCCTGAACGCCGGGGGCGCCTGCGGCGCAGCACCGCAGCGGAAAGGCGCTCCGCCGATTTTCAGCAAATTCACAGCTGGGTGACGGCGTCAGTTGCCCGAAAGATTCGTTGCGGAAACTCCAAGCCTGCGCTGAGCTTCTCCACCCGCTCGGCTACCACCTGCGATGAGCTTCTTCACCCGCTCATCTACATACCTGCGATGAGCTTCTCCACCCGCTCATCCACGGCCCGGAACGGGTCCTTGCACAGGACGGTCCGCTGCGCCTGGTCGTTGAGCTTGAGGTGGACCCAGTCCACGGTGAAGTCCCGGCGCCGCTCCTGTGCGCGGCGGATGAACTCGCCGCGCAGCCGGGCCCGGGTGGTCTGCGGGGGGACCGACTTGGCCTCGAAGATGTCGATGTCCCGCGCCGTCCGGGCCACCGCCCCGCGCCGCTGCAGCAGGTAGTACAGCCCGCGGCCACGGTGCACGTCGTGGTACGCCAGGTCGAGCTGGGCCACCCGGGGCGAGGAGAGCGGCAGGTCGTGCTTGCCGCGGTACCGCTCGATCAGCTGGTACTTGGTGATCCAGTCGATCTCCCGGTCAACCAGCCCGAAGTTGCCGGTATCCACCGCATGCAGGGTGCGCTCCCACAGGTCCAGCACCCGCTGGGTGACCGCGTCGGCCCCGCGCCGGTCGGTGAAGTCCTTGGCCTTGGCCAGGTACTCACGCTGGATGTCCAGGGCGCTGGCCTCGCGCCCGTTGGCCAGCCGGACCTTACGGCGGCCGGTCATGTCGTGGCTGACGTCCCGGATGGCCCGGATCGGGTTCTCCAGGGTCAGGTCGCGCATGACTATGCCCGCCTCCACCATCCGCAGGACCAGGTCGGTCGCGCCGACCTTGAGCAGCATGGTGGTCTCGCTCATGTTGGAGTCCCCGACGATCACATGCAGCCGGCGGAACCGCTCCGCGTCCGCGTGCGGCTCGTCGCGGGTGTTGATGATCGGCCGGGACCGGGTGGTAGCCGAGGACACGCCCTCCCAGATGTGCTCGGCGCGCTGGCTGACGCAGTACACCGCGCCGCGGGGAGTCTGCAGTACCTTCCCGGCGCCGCAGATCACCTGCCGGGTGACCAGGAACGGGATCAGGATGTCGGCCAGCCGGCCGAACTCGCCGTGGCGGCCCACCAGGTAGTTCTCGTGGCAGCCGTAGGAGTTGCCCGCCGAGTCGGTGTTGTTCTTGAACAGGTAGATGTCGCCGGCGATGCCTTCCTCGCGCAGCCGCCGGTCCGCGTCCACCAGCAGGCCCTCGAGGATCCGCTCGCCCGCCTTGTCGTGCACCACCAGGTCGAGGATGTTGTCGCACTCGGGGGTGGCGTACTCGGGATGACTGCCCACGTCGAGGTAGAGCCGTGCGCCGTTGCGCAGGAACACGTTGCTGCTGCGGCCCCAGGAGACCACACGGCGGAAGAGGTACCTGGCTACCTCGTCCGGGGACAGCCGGCGGCTGCCGCGGAAGGTGCAGGTGACCCCGTACTCGTTCTCAAGCCCGAAGATTCGTCTGTCCATGGTCGCTCACCAGACCCTACGGCACGGCCGCGGGAGACCGCACCAGGTGGGGTGGCTCATGGAGCGTGTCGCCGCGCGCGCCCCGGTCTCCACGCGTGGCGTCACCAGTCCACGGCGATGTACTTGGTCTCGGTGAACTCCAGCAAGCCGTCGTGGCCTCCCTCACGGCCGATCCCGGACTGCTTGACCCCGCCGAACGGGGCCGCCGGGTCGGACACCACGCCCCGGTTGATGCCGATCATCCCGGCCTCCAGGGCCTCGGCCACCCGGAGCGAGCGGCGCAGGTCGCGGGTGTACACGTAGGACACCAGCCCGTACTCGGTGTTGTTGGCCCAGGTGACCGCGTCGGACTCCGAGCTGAACCGGACAATGGGGGCGACCGGGCCGAAGATCTCCTCGTCCAGGATGCCCGCGCCCGGCGGCACGTTGTCCAGCACGGTGGGAGCGTAGAAGTAGCCGCGGCGGTCCGGGGCCGAGCCGCCGGTGACCACGCGGCTGCCTGCGCTGGTGGCCTCGTCCACCAGGCTGGCCACCTTGGACCGGGTGTCCTCATTGACCAGCGGGCCCAGCTCAGTGCCGTCGTCCAGGCCCGGGCCGACCCTGAGTGCCTCGAGCCGGGCCGCGAAGGCCGCCGTGAACTCGTCGGCGACGGCCTCGTGCACGTAGAACCGGTTGGCGGCGGTGCACGCCTCCCCGCCGTTGCGCATCTTGGCCAGGAAGGCGCCATCCAGGGCCGCGCTGATATCGGCGTCCTCGAAGACCAGGAAGGGGGCGTTGCCGCCCAGTTCCATCGAGCAGTTGATGACCCGGTTCGCCGCGGCCTTCAGCAGCACCCGCCCGACCTCGGTGGACCCGGTGAAGGACAGCTTCCGGACCCGGGGGTCGGCCAGCACGGTCTCGCTGAACCGGCTCGCCGAGGAGGTGGTCACCACGTTGACCACGCCGTCCGGGACACCCGCCTCCTGCAGGATCTGCGCCACCGCGAGCGCGGTCAGCGGCGTCTCCTTGGCCGGCTTGAGGACCACGGTGCAGCCGGCGGCCAGGGCCGGCCCGATCTTCCGGGTCGCCATCGCGGCCGGGAAATTCCACGGGGTGATGAGCACGCTGACACCCACCGGCTGCCGCGTGACAATGATGCGGTTGGCGCCGGACGGGGCGGTGAGCACCGAGCCCTCGACCCGGACCGCCTCCTCCGCGTACCAGCGGAAGAACTCGGCGGCGTACGTGACCTCGGCCCGGGCGTCCGGCAGGGCCTTGCCGTTCTCCAGGACCATCAGCCGGGCCAGCGAGTCCGACTTGGCGATCATCAGCGACCAGGCGCGGCGCAGGCACTCGGCCCGCTCGCGGGGCGCGGTCGCGGCCCAGCCGGGCAGCGCGGCCGAGGCGGCGCTGACCGCGTCGAGCGTGTCCTCGGCCGTCGCGTCGGCCACTTCCGCGATAGTCTCCTCGGTGGCCGGGTCGGTCACGCCGATCAGCCCGCCGTCACGGCCCTTGGTCCACTGCCCGCCGATCAGCAGCCCGGTGGGCACGTCAATTCCCGTCGTGGCCGCCAGGTCCGCCATGGTGCCGGTCACTCATCCTCCAAGGTCTTGCTGCGCACAACCACGACATTACAGGGGATCCCGACCCCGGAGTCCAGCCGAGAGCGGTCTCCTGAGGCCGACGGCCTGCAATCGTTAGCATGATGTCCAGCACGATTCAACGTAGGTCCATGGGCGGCTGTCAAGACAGGGTCCCCGTGACCGGGGTGACACACGGCCATCAGAGTCCAGTCCTGAGGAGCGGCGCCTGCCGCTACGGGGTCACGCCCTCGTCGGGGCTGGCGGCCTCGCCGGGCTGCGGTTCGTCCGCCGCCGGGGAGACTGTGCCCGTTCCCTCATCAGCCGCGGCCTCGGCCAGCAGGACCTCGAGGCGTGGCCCGGTCAGCCGGCGGAACGTCCGGTGAGCCCGGGTCCGGTCCAGGAGGCCCACTTCCAGCTGGCTGGCGCTCAGCTCGGTGCTGTTGCCGTTGCCGTTGGGCTGGCCGCCCTGGCCCGCCAGGCCCGCGATCGCGGCCCCCAGGGCCCGGACCAGCGGCAGGCCGTCCTCGTAGTGGTCCTTCAGCACCGCCGCCACCTGGTCGGCCTGGCCGCCCATGGCCACGAAGCCGTGCTCCTCGGCCACCGAGCCGTCGAAGGTGATCCGGTAGATCTGATCATCGGCGGGCGCCTCGCCGACCTCGCCCACCACCAGCTCCACCTCGAAGGGCTTGTTGCTCTCGGTGAAGAACTGGCCCAGGATCTGGGCGTACCAGTTGGCCAGGCCGCGGGCGGTGACGTCACTGCGGTCGTACTGATACCCGGTGTAGTCCGCGTACCGGACCCCGGCCTTGCGCAGGTTCTCGAACTCGTTGTAGCGCCCGACCGCGGCGAACCCGATGCGGTCGTAGATCTCGCTGATCTTGTGCAGGGCGCTGGACGGGTTCGGCGCCACGAACAGGATGCCCCCGTCGTACTGGATCACCACCCCGCTGCGGCCACGGGCGATGCCCTTCCGGGCGTAATCCGCCTTGTCCTTCATCGCCTGCTCAGGCGAGACGTAGAACGGCATACTCACCGCAGCTTTACCCCTACTCGTAACGGCGCTACTCGGAATGGCGGCTGGTCACGCGGTAGTGCAGGTCATCCGCTCAGGCTGGGCGGCGGGTTCAGGGCGACGACCGGCCCCGAAGGCTGCCTCGTCCGCTCCTCCACGACGGCCCGGGCGTACTCGCCCGTCTCCGCGTCCGAGAGGCGGCGGAACCCGTCGGCGGTGATCATCGCCACCACCGGGTAGATCTGCCGGGCCAGGTCCGGCCCGCCGGTCGCCGAGTCGTCGTCGGCCGCGTCGTACAGGGCCTGCATGAGGGCCAGGACCACGGCCCGGTCGGGCATGCCCTCGGTGTACAGCTTCTTGAGCGATCCCTTGGCGAAGATCGACCCCGACCCGATGGCGGCGTAGGGACGCTCCTCGTACCGCCCGCCGGCCACGTCGTAGCTGAAGATCCGGCCCCGCCCGGCGTCCTCGTCCCAGCCCGCGAACAGCGGCACGACCACCAGGCCCTGCATGGCCGCGCCCAGGTTGCCGCGGACGAACGCGGCCAGCCGGTTCGCCTTGCCCTCCAGGGACAGCGTCCGGCCCTCGAGCTTCTCGTAGTGCTCCAGCTCCAGCTGGAACAGCCGGACCAGCTCCAGCCCGATCCCGGCCACGCCCGCGATGCCGACGGCGGAGTAGTCATCGCTGCGGAACACCTTCTCGATGTCCCGCTGGGCGATCATGTTGCCCGCGGTGGACCGCCGGTCACCGGCCATGACCACGCCGTCCGCGAACCGGGCGGCCACGATCGTGGTCCCGTGGGGCAACTGGGGGCCGGCGCCCTCGCCCCCGCCGCCGGGCGAGGCGCCCGTGGCCCCCGCGGTACCGCCCAGCCGGGCGGCCGCCACAGCGCCGGCCCCCGGGAGCAATTCCGGAGCGCAGTCAGCGACAAGGTCAGCGAATGACGATGTGCCAGCGTCCATGCACGCCGCAATGAACCTTCCGGCAAAGAAGCCAGAACCCACGCCCAGTCCTCCCGGTTAGTCCGCGCCTGCTTACCTGACCTTGACCCTACTGCGGCCAGGCCCCCGCCGCGCGTCTGGCTTGTCAGCCCAGGGCGAACCCGGCCGGGCCGGGCGCGCCTTGTGGTCTGTGGCTGTTGACCGTGCTCGGGCGGGCAGCCCTTACTGGCCGCCCTTCTGCACGTATGAGCGGACGAACTCCTCGGCGTTCTCCTCGAGCACCTCGTCGATCTCGTCCAGGATCGCGTCTACGTCGTCGGCCAGCTTCTCCTGGCGCTCCTTGACGTCACCCGAGGCCTGCGGCTCCGCCTCCTCGGTGTCCTCGGTGCGCTTCGAGGCCTGCCGCTGACCGCCAGTGTCCTTTGTCGCCATGCCGAAACCTCCGTGCTACAGGGTCGTTCTCGGCTTAACCGTATCCTCGCCTGCCGATGGCCTGTCCAACCCTGAAATCGGGCATCGGGATCAGGCGGCTCAATAATGCCCTCGCGGCCGGGCCTCACCAGGCCGCAGCAGGAGCCTGGGCCGGGGGTCAGTTCTGGCCGGTGAGGGCGGCGACGAGCTCGGCAGCGGTCCGGCAGCGGTCGAGCAGGCCGCCCACGTGGGCCTTGGTCCCGCGGAGCGGCTCCAGGGTCGGCACCCGCTGCAGCGACTCCCGGCCGGGAATGTCGAAGATCACCGAGTCCCAGGAGGCGGCAGCGACCGACTCCGGGTACTGCTGCAGGCAGCGGCCGCGGAAGTAGGCCCGGGTGTCTTCCGGCGGGGAGTCGATGGCCCGGGCCACGTCCTCCTCCGAGACGAGCTGCACCATCCGGCCGCGGGCGACGAGCCGGTTGTACAGCCCCCGGGCGGACCGCACGTCGGAATACTGCAGGTCCACGAGCTGGAGCTTGGGATGGCCCCAGGCCAGCCCTTCCCGGGTCCGGTAGCCCTCGAGCAGTTCCAGCTTGGCCACCCAGTCCAGTTCACGGGACGCCAGCATCGGGTCCTCGGCCAGCCTGGTCAGCACGGATTCCCAGCGGGCCAGCACGTCCGCGGTCATGTCATCGACGTCAGAGCCGAACTTGTCCTCGGTGTACTTGCGGGCCAGCTCGAGGTATTCCATCTGCAGCTGGACGCCGGTCATCTTCCGGCCGTCCCGCAAGGTGACCAGATGGCGGCAGGACGGATCGTGCGAGATGGACCGGAGCTCGGCCACCGGCGAGTCGATCGACAGGTCACCGCCGAGGAACTTGTCCTCGATCATGGCCAGGACCAGCGCCGTGGTGCCGAGCTTGAGATAGGTGCTGACCTCGCTCATGTTCGCGTCGCCGATGATCACGTGCAGCCGGCGGTATTTCTCCGGGTCGGCGTGCGGCTCATCCCGGGTGTTGATGATGGGCCGCTTCAGCGTGGTTTCCAGGCCCACCTCGACCTCGAAGAAGTCGGCGCGCTGGCTGATCTGGAAGCCGTCCTCGCGCCCGTCCGCACCCAGGCCCACCCGCCCGGCCCCGCAGACCACCTGCCGGGACACGAAGAACGGGGTGAGGTGCCGGACGATGTCCGCGAACGGCGTGGCCCGGCGCATCAGGTAGTTCTCGTGGCAGCCGTACGAGGCGCCCTTGTTGTCGGTGTTGTTCTTGTAGAGCTGGATGGGCTGGCTGCCGGGCACGGTGGCCGCCTTGGCCGCCGCCTCCGCCATGACCCGCTCCCCCGCCTTGTCCCAGATGACCGCCGCGAGCGGGTTGGTGCACTCGGGCGCGGAGTACTCCGGGTGCGCATGATCCACGTACAGCCGGGCCCCGTTGGTCAGTATCACGTTGGCCAGGCCGAGATCCTCGTCGGTCAGCTGGGTGGCGTCCGCGGACTCCCGGGCCAGGTCGAATCCGCGCGCGTCCCGCAGCGGGTTCTCCTCCTCGAAATCCCACCGCGCCCGCCGGGCCCGGGCCGAGGTGGCCGCCTGGTAGGCGTTGACGACCTGGGACGAAGTGACCATGGCATTAGCCCCAGGCTGACCGGGGACCGAGATACCGAACTCGGTCTCCGTCCCCATCACCCGCCGAACACTCATATCTGGCAGCCTAGTGCCGGCCCGCCGGGCGCGGGACGGGCGACCCGCCGCGCGCGCCCGGGAGCGTATCGGTGACGGGGCCGCCAGCGGGAGGACGCGCCCCTGCGCCTGCCCAGGTCAGAGGTACTGCCCAGTATTGGCCACCGTGTCGATGGAACGCCCGGCCTCCGTGCCCTGCTTGCCGGAAACGAGGGTCCTGATGTATACGATCCGCTCGCCCTTCTTGCCGGAGATGCGGGCCCAGTCATCCGGGTTGGTGGTGTTCGGCAGGTCCTCGTTCTCACTGAACTCATCGACGCAGGCGGTCAGCAGATGCGCGACGCGCATCCCCTTCTGGCCGGTGTCGAGGAACTCCTTGATGGCCATCTTCTTGGCCCGCGCCACGATGTTCTCGATCATCGCGCCGGAGTTGAAGTCCTTGAAGTACAGGACCTCCTTGTCCCCGTTGGCGTAGGTGACCTCGAGGAACCGGTTCTCCTCCGTCTCGCTGTACATGCGCTCCACGACCCGCTGGATCATGGCGTCCACCGTGGCCTCGCGGGACGACCCGTGCTCGGCGAGGTCGTCCGGGTGCAGCGGCAGCGCGGTCAGGACGTACTTGGAGAAGATGTCCTTCGCCGCCTCCGCATCGGGGCGCTCGATCTTGATCTTCACGTCGAGCCGGCCGGGCCGCAGGATGGCCGGGTCGATCATGTCTTCCCGGTTGGAGGCCCCGATCACGATGACGTTCTCCAGGCCCTCCACGCCATCGATCTCGCTGAGGAGCTGGGGCACGATCGTGTTCTCCACGTCGCTGGAGACGCCCGAGCCTCGGGTCCGGAAGATCGAGTCCATCTCGTCGAAGAACACGATGACCGGCATGCCCTCGCTGGCCTTCTCGCGGGCCCGCTGGAACACCAGCCTGATGTGCCGCTCGGTCTCGCCGACGTACTTGTTCAGCAGCTCAGGGCCCTTGATGTTCAGGAAGAAGCTCTTGCCTTCCTTGCCTTCCCTGGCGTCCTTGGCGCCCTTGGCCGGACCCGGCTCCTGCTGCGGGTCAGCCTCCTCGCCGCTGGCCGCCCGCTGCGCCGCCGTGCGGGCCGCGACCTGCTTGGCCAGCGAGTTGGCCACGGCCTTGGCGATGAGCGTCTTGCCGCATCCTGGCGGCCCGTACAGCAGCACACCCTTGGGCGGGCGCAGCTGGTGCTCCCGGAACAGGTCCGCGTGCAGGTAGGGGAGCTCCACCGCGTCCCGGATCTGGACGATCTGGGAGCCGAGGCCACCGATGTCGGAGTAGGTGATGTCCGGCACTTCCTCGAGGATGAGCTCCTCGACCTCGGCCTTGGGGATGCGCTCGTACACGTAGCCGGAGCGCGGCTCGAGCAGCAGCGAGTCCCCCGCGCGCAGGACCGAGTCGCGCAGCGGCTCGGCCAGCCGGACGACGCGCTCCTCGTCCGCGTGCGAGATGACCAGCGCCCGGTCGCCGTCCTCGAGGAGTTCCTTGAGCATGACGACTTCGCCGACTGTCTCGTACCCCTGGGCGATCACCACGTTGAGCGCCTCGTTGAGCACGACTTCCTGGCCTGGCCGCAGCTTGTCCAGCTCGACCGCCGGGCTGACGCTGACGCGCATCTTCCGGCCGCCGGTGAACACGTCCGCGGTGCCGTCCTCGCACGCCTCCAGGAACACGCCGAACCCCGAGGGCGGCTGGGCGAGCCGGTTGACTTCCTCCTTCAGCGCAACGATCTGGTCGCGCGCTTCGCGGAGAGTATCGGCCAGCCGCTCATTCTGGCCCGTGACCGAAGCCACGCTGGCTTCGGTCTCACGCAGGCGCTCCTCGAGAAGCCGGACATGCCTGGGCGAGTCAGCCAACCTCCGCCGCAGCACTGCCACTTCCTCCTCGAGAAAGGAGATCTGCGTGGTGAGGCCCTGAACCTGGTCTTCGCGCGCGGTGCGCGATCCTTCATCCCGAGTGGCCACGCCCCCACCCCCTTCCGAGAGCAGACTTCACTTAGACCCTACCTATCCGAGGCTCCGGCGTAACCTCGTGCCGCCTGCCGCTGACATTCTCACTGATCAGACTCCTCCCGGGAACCCTTCGCGGGCCTGCGCCTGCGCGGTGGTGCGGTGATTCCCTGTGCGAGCCGCCGGGCCGTGATGAGAAATCCCGTGTGGCCCACCATCCGGTGCTCTGGCCGCACTGCCAGTCCATCAACGTGCCAGCCGCGGACCAGAGACTCCCAGGCCATCGGCTCGTCAAAGCTGCCTTGCTCGCGGATCGACTCCACCGTCCGGGACAGCTGGGTCACGGTCGCCACGTAGCAGCACAGCACCCCACCGGGGATGAGTGCGCTGGCTGCCAGGTGTGCGAACTCCCATGGCGCCAGCATGTCCAGTACCACCCGGTCGAAACTATCCGCAGGCCCGGCGTGGTCTGGCCCGCCGTTGGGGAACACCTGGCCGGCCAGGCCCGCCGCATCGGGCTCGTCGGCCAGGACGGCCAGGCCCGCCGCATCAGGCTCGTCGGCCAGGACGGCCAGGCCGCCCGCATCCGCCTGTGCTGCCGGATCGGCCGGCCCGCCGGTGACCTCCATGAGGTCGCCGACCCGCAGCTGCCAGGCCGGATGCGGCGCGCCGAAGAAGCGCTCGACGTTGGCCCGCGCGATGTCAGCGAAATCCGCGCGCCGCTCGTAGGAGACCAGCAGCCCGTCCTCCCCCACGCTGCGCAGCAGCCAGCAGGACAGCGCACCCGAGCCCGCTCCCGCCTCCAGCACCCGGGCGCCCGGGAAGATGTCAGCCAGCGCGATGATCTGGGCGGCGTCCTTGGGGTAGACCACGGCGGCGCCGCGGCTCATGGACAGCGTGAAGTCGGCCAGCAGCGGCCGGAGTGCCACGTACGGCGTGCCACCGGAGGACTTCACCACGGTGCCCTCGGGGGCGCCGATCAGGTCGTCGTGGGCCAGCCCGCCCCGGTGGGTGTGGAACGTGCGTCCCTCCGCGAGGAGCACGAGGTGCTTGCGGCCCTTGGGGTCGGTGAGCTGTACCTGGTCTCCAGGGGCGAAGGGGCCGCGGCGCTGACGGATCACGTCCGCCAATGTAGCCGGGCCGCGGGGCGCCCTGGCCCCGGCCGAGGTGGCGTGGCGTGGCCCGCTCCGCCAGCCGGGTCACTGGACGGCACCCTGGAGGGTGACGGCCCGGTGGCCGGGCGGCGGCCCGGAGGGCGGCGGACCGGCCGCTCGGCGGCGCCCTGGAGGGCTGCGGCCCGGCCGCTAAACGCCGGCGAAGGCGTGGTCGAGATCACTCGCCGACAGCACCCCGTAGACCTGACCCGAGGGCTCGACCAGGAGGTACTCGGTGGCCGGCGAACGGCGGACCGCCTCGAGCAGCGCCATCCCGGACAGGTCGGCGGGCAGTATCAGGCCGGGGTCGATGGTCCTGGCCAGCGAGCCCGCGTCTATCCAGGGCCTGCGCTGCGGCGGGGTGGCCATGACCGCACTCTCGTTGACGATCGCGATCGGCTTGTCGTCGTGGTCGACGATGACCAGCGCACGGGCCCCGGCAGCGTCGGCGCGCCGGATGGCCTCGGCCAGCGGGAGGCTGGCCTGAATCGGGATGGCCCGCCGGGCGAGCGTCCGGGCCTGCAGGCCGGGCAGCCGCTCGCGGACCCGGGTGACCTTCAGCGACTGGCCGGCGCCGACCCACATGAAGGCGGCGATGACGCCCAGCCAGACCACGTCGAAGATCTGGACCTGCTGGCCCGCCGAGACGAGCAGGGCCAACGGCACCACCAGCACGGCCACGGCCAGCACCCGGCCGGCCCAGGCCGCGACGATGGTCGCCAGGCCCGGCTTGCCGGTCGCCTTCCACACCCCGGCCCGGAGCATCCGGCCGCCGTCCAGCGGCAGCCCGGGCAGCAGGTTGAAGATCCCGACCAGCAGGTTGGCCCAGACCAGCTGCTCGACGAGCAGGCCGGGCAGCCCGCGCAGGTTGCTGACCAGCAGCACCACCCACCCGAGCCCGGCCAGGACCAGGGACAGGAGCGGGCCGGCCCCGGAGACCAGGAACTCACGGCCCGGGGTGGGAGGCTCCTGCTCGATCTCGGAGAACCCGCCCAGCGGGTACAGCAGGATCCGGCGTACCGGCAGGCCGAACCTGCGGGCGACCAGCGAGTGGCTCAGCTCGTGGAACAGGACGGACACGTAGAGCAGCACCACGAAGGCGGCGGCCACCACGTAGCGGACCCCGCTCGAGCCGGCCAGCGCCGCGCTGTTCCCGTAGAGGTACACGAACAGGCCGGCGATCAGGAACCAGTACGGCGAGATGTAAACCGGTATCCCGAAGGGCCGCGCGATCCTCACTCCGGAACCCGACCCCCGCGGTGAGGGCCGTTCGGGCGGTGTGCCTGCCACAGGTTGATGCTACGTGCTGGGCGGCCCCACCGGACGCGCCCGGCGCGCTGGTGCGGACAGCGGTGGCATGAAACCGGCGGCAAAACCCGCCAACTGTCGGAGGGTTCCCCTACTCTCCCTGGCATGGCCGACGATGCTGTGCCGCTCCTTGCCCCGCCTGACTCAGGGCCGGCTGACTCCGGGCCGGCTGACTCCGGGCCGGCTGACACCGGGCCGGCTGCGGAGGACCGGGCCGCGGCGAACCCGGCCCAGGAGGACGGCGCCGGGGCGCCGCCCGCAGACCGGCGCCGGTCACTGTCCCCGTCCCGGGCCGGGGACTTCATGACCTGCCCGCTGCTGTACCGGTTCCGGGTCATCGACCGGCTGCCCGAACCGCCCAGCCCCGCGGCGGCCCGCGGCACCCTGGTTCACGCGGTCCTGGAGCACCTGTTCGACCGGCCGGCCCGCGAGCGGACCCCGGAGGCGGCCAGGTCCCTCCTGGATCCCGAGTGGGACCGCCTGGTCACCGGGGCGCCGGAACTGGGCAGCCTGTTCGCGGCGGAGACGGACCAGGCCTCGTGGCTTCAGGAGGCCGCGGCCATGCTGGACCGCTACTTCACCCTGGAGGACCCCCGGCGGCTGGAACCGGCGCACCGTGAGCTGTGCGTGGAAGCCGAGCTTGCCTCGGGGCTCCGGCTGCGCGGCTACATCGACCGCCTGGACGTGGCCCCCGGCGGTGCGACCAGAATCGTGGACTACAAGACCGGGAAGGCCCCGCCGGCTGAGTTCGAGGCGCGGGCCCTGTTCCAGATGAAGTTCTACGCCCTGGTGCTCTGGCGTGCCCAGGGCCGCCTGCCCCGGTTGCTGCAGCTCATGTACCTGGGCAACGGGGAGATTGTCCGCTACGAACCCGACGAGGCGGATCTGCGGGCCACCGAGCGCAAGATCGAGGCCCTCTGGCAGGCCATCGAGCGGGCCCGGCTGTCCCGGGACTGGCGGCCCCGGCCCGGGCGGCTGTGCGACTGGTGCGCGCACAAGGCTCTCTGCCCGGCCTGGGGCGGCACCCCGCCTGCTCTTCCCGAGGAGGACCAGCCGTCCGCCGCGTCCGGTGAGCTGGCCGCCGCCGGCCCGGTGCTGGTGGGCGACGACCTCTGAGCCGGGCTACGGCCCCCAGACCTTGAGTAAGGCCCCAGGACCTGGCGGCGGGAGGTGAGCCGGGCCGTCAGTGGATGTTGTGCCGCCGCAGGATGTCGGCGACGTCGCCGAGGTCGTCGTCGGCCGCAGGAGCCTTGCTCTTGGCCGGCTTGAGCGCCTTGCTGGGCGGAGTCCCCGGCGGCTGGCTGCCCGGCCGCTCCGGCCCGTCCGCGGCGCTCTTGCGGGCCCGGCCGCGCCGCAGCCCGGCCGAGATGAAGAACAGGGCGGCGGAGGCGCCGGCCACGATCACGCCCGACCACACCCGGGGCGAGAAAATGAACGACGAGGCGAAGTTGCTGATGGCCACGCCCATCTGCCACAGCATCTTGATGGCGCCGGTGAGATACGCGGCGATCGGCAGCAGTGACCACGCCACCCCGCGCAATCCCGCCGCGAGGCCGCGCCGTCGCCAGGCCAACCAGCTGGCGATCAGCCCGAGCAGGGTCAGTCCCCCCGCCAGCGGAAGCCACTGGACAGAACTATAAGTCGACATGGGCCGCTCCCTCAGCAGCGTTCCTCACCCCATCGTCGCACACCGGTGGGAGTGCGACGATCGTCCCGCCCGCCGCCGGGGGGCGCTGGCCGCCGGGCGGGCTACGGGACGGCGTCGGTGTTCTCCGGGAAGTGGCAGGCCACCTTGTGGCCCGATACCAGCTCGGCGAGCGGTGGCTCCTGGGTCCGGCACACCTCCTGCGCCTTCCAGCACCGGGTGTGGAAGCGGCAGGCGGCCGGCGGGTTCAGCGGGCTGGGCACGTCGCCGGCCAGCCGGATGCGCTCACGGCGCCCTCTGCGCCCCTCCACGCGGACCGGCTCCGGCACGGGAACGGCGGACATCAGCGCGACCGTGTAGGGATGCCGGGGCTTGGCGTACAGCTGGTCCCGCCCGGCCAGCTCGACGATCTTGCCGAGGTACATGACCGCGACCTGGTCGCTGATGTGCCGTACCACCGACAGGTCGTGCGCGATGACCACGTACGTCAGGCCGAGCTCGCTCTGCAGGTCTTCCAGCAGGTTGATCACCTGAGCCTGGATCGATACGTCCAGGGCCGAGACCGGCTCGTCCGCCACGATCAGCTTCGGCCGCAGGGCCAGCGTGCGCGCGATCCCGATGCGCTGGCGCTGGCCGCCGGAGAACTCGTGCGGGTAGCGGTTGTAGTGCTCAGGGTTGAGCCCGACCAGCTCCAGCAGCTCCTGCACGGTGGCCTTGATGCCTTTTTCGGTCTTTACCTTCTGCAGCCGCAGCGGCGCCCCGACGATCCCGCCCACGGTGTGCCGGGGATTCAGCGATGAGTACGGATCCTGGAAGATCATCTGGATGTCGCGGCGGAGTGGGCGCATCTTCCCCATCGACAGGTGGGTGATGTCGCGGCCCTCGAACATGATCCGCCCGCCAGTCGGCTCGAGCAGCCGGGTCAGCAGCCTCCCGGTCGTGGTCTTGCCGCAGCCGGACTCGCCCACCAGCCCCAGCGTCCGCCCGGCGGGCACGGAAAAGTCGACCTTGTCCACCGCCTGGACCGCGCCGATCTTCTGGCGGAAGATGACGCCCCGGGTCACCGGGAAGTACTTCATCAGCCCGGAGACCTCGAGCAGCCCGTCACCCGCGCCGCTGGAGGTCCCGCTGGTCCCAGCGGTGCTTACCGGGGTGCTCACACGTCCCCCTGCGTGGTCTGGACGGCAGGCGTCCCGACGTCGCCGAGTAGCTGCTCGGCCCGGGCTGCCCGCCGCTGGTCGGCCGTCAGGTGGCAGGCGACGAGGTGACCGGGCTCGACCTCGCGCAGGTTGGGAACCTCGGTCTGGCTCCGGCCGTCGGTCAGGCCGGCGTAACGGCAGCGGGGATGGAACGGGCAGCCAGACGGCACCCGGATCAGGCTCGGCGGGGTGCCCGAGATCGGCAGGAGCCGCTCCAGGCGCGCTTCGTCGATGCGGGGCATGGAGGCGAGCAGCCCCCAGGTGTAGGGGTGACCGGGCCGGTCGAAGACGTCCTCGGCCTTCCCGTACTCCGCCGTCCGGCCCGCGTACATGACCAGGATGTCGTCGGACAACTCGGCCACAACTCCCAGGTCGTGCGTGATGATGATGACCGCGGAGTGGTACTCCTGCTGCAGGTCCCAGATCAGGTCGAGGATCTGGGCCTGGACCGTGACATCCAGCGCGGTGGTCGGCTCATCGGCGATCAGCAGTTCCGGGTCGCAGCTCAGCGCCATCGCGATCATGGCCCGCTGCCGCATGCCGCCGGAGAACTGGTGCGGGTAGTCGTCGACGCGGGCGGCGGGCTGCGGGATGCCGACCCGGCCGAGCATGTCAACCGCGTGCTTGCGGGCGGTCTTCTTGTCCACCTCGTTGTGCACCAGGTACGCCTCAGCGATCTGGGCGCCGACGGTGTAGTACGGGTGCATCGCGGACAGCGGGTCCTGGAAGATCATGGCCATCTTGCTGCCGCGCAGTTCCCGGACCCGGGATGGCGTGGCACCGACCAGTTCCTCGCCGTCCAGCTGGATGCTCCCGCTGATCTGGGCGTTGGTGCCCTGGTGCAGCCCCATGATGCCGAGGCTGGTGACGCTCTTCCCCGAGCCCGATTCGCCGACGATGCCCAGGGTGGCCCCGCGGTCCAGGGTGAACGAGACTCCGTCCACCGCTTTCACCAGGCCGTCGTTGGTCGGGAACTGGATCCGCAGGTCCCTGACCTCGAGCAGGGTATCGGGCATCAGGTCCTCACCCTTGGGTCGACCACGGCGTACAGGATGTCCACCACCAGGTTGGCGATGACGATGAAGAACGCGGCCAGCATGGTGACACCCAGAATCTCCGGCAGGTCCTGGTTCTGCACCGCTTCGATGGTGAACAGGCCGAGGCCGTGCAGCGAGAACGTGTATTCGGTGATGATCGCCCCGCCGAGCAGCAGGCCGAGGTCCATCCCGAAGATCGTCACGATCGGGGTCAGCGCCGCGCGCAGGCCGTGCTTGAAGATCACCTTCCGCTCGCGCAGGCCCTTGGCCCGGGCGGTGCGGATGTAGTCCTCGCTCATGGTCTCCAGCATGCCCGCGCGGGTCAGCCGGGCGTACAGGGCGGCGTAGAGGAAGGCCAGGGTGATCCAGGGCAGCACCAGGTTCCGCGCCCACAGGTACGGGTTCGTGGTCAGGGGCACGAACTGGACGTTGGGGAAGATGGGCCACTTGTAGCTGAACAGCTCCAGCAGGATCAGGCCGGTGAAGAAGATCGGGAGGGACACCCCGAGCAGGGCGACGCCCATCGAGAACCGGTCGAAGAAGGTACCCCGGCGCAGGGCGGACAGCACCCCGATCGCCACCCCGCCGACCAGCCAGAGGATTGCCGCGCCGACGGCCAGCGAGAGGGTCACCGGGATGTCGCTGACCATCTGCGGCCAGACCGGCTGCTGGCTCTTGAACGAGTAGCCGAAACACGGTGGCGGGCAGTACGTGGTGCTGGTGCCGCTGTTGTAGTGCGTGCCGAACACGATGGCCTTGAGGAACCGGCCGTATTGCAGGTACAGCGGCGAATTGAGCCCCAGCTTGTCCTCGATCGCGAGTACCGCCGCCCGGTTCGGGTTGCGGCCGACGAACTGCGTGGCGAGCTGGTAGGTGTTCTGCCCGGCCAGCCGCGGGAGGAGGAAGAAGATCGCGTACACGATGATGCTGACCACGATCAGCAGGAAGACCGTGGCGATCAGCCGCCGGAGGATGAATGTGATCACGATGCTGGGCGCTGGTGCCCGGCCGCGATGTCGCGGCCGGGCACCAGCATCCTCACTTTCTCCCTGACTACTTCACGCCCAGCACGGCGTAGTTGTACATGCCGTAGTAGGGCTGGACGTAGACGTTGGTGATGTTCGGGCTGCGGTAGAGCAGCGACTTGGCGTACACCTCAGGCAGGATGGCCGCGTCCTTCATCACCTGCATGTCGATCTGGGCGGTGTAGGAGTTGCGCTGCGTGGCGTTGGTGGTGCTGGCCATCTTGTTCAGGTCGTTGTTCACCACCGGGTCGTTGAGCTCCTCGATGTTGGTGTTCCCGGCCGGGCTGATCGTGTCGCCGGCCGTGATGAAGTCGAAGAACCCGTAGCCGTCCGGCCAGTCCGGTGCCCAGCCGCCCATGGCAATGCCGATGTTGTGCGAGTGCATGTAGTTCGGCACGCCCGCGAAGTTGCTGTAGTAGGTGCCCGACGGGTAGCCGTGCAGCTGCAGCTTGATCCCCACCTGGGCCAGCGAGGCCTGCATGGCCTGCGCCGCGGAGACTTCCTTGGGCCGGTCACTGCGGTAGGTGATGCCCGTGGTGAACCCGTTCGGGTGACCACAGGTCTTGAGCGCCGCCTTGGCCGCCGGGATGTCGCCGCCGGGCTCGGTGGTGGCCTTGTACAGGTCGAAGTGCTTCTGGCCGATGACGTTCGGCGGGGCCACCGTGCTGGCGATCGCGCCGCCGGCCACCGGGCCGCCGTAGGCGGTCTGCAGGTTCGTCTTGTTGGCCGCGTACTCGATTGCCTGCCGGCAGGCCACGTTGTTCAGCGGCGCCACCTTGGTGTCGAGGTAGGCGAACCAGAGGAACCCGCTGATCGGGTTGTCCGAGGAGGCCTTGAGCGTCGGCGAGGACAAGATCTTGGCCCGCGCCGCCGCCTGCACACCGGTGCCGGCCGCATCCACGTCCAGGTCACCCGCGAGCAGCCGGTTGTCGAGGTCGTTCGCGTTCACGTTCCAGTTGATGACGATCTTGCTGGGCAGCTGGCTGGCGTTCGGGTCGGTGGACGCCTTCCAGAACGTGTTCGGCACCATCGTGAGCGTCTTGTTCAGCTGGTAGCTCTGGAACTTGTACGGCCCGGTGGAAATCGGGTGCAGCTGGTAGTTCGTGCCGGTGTCCTTGTTCGGCGGCACCGGCGCGGTCTGCGGGATGGCGACCACGTAGTTGAAGTCCGCGAACGGCTTGGCCAGATGGAACACGATGGTGGTCGCGTTCGGGGTCTGCACCGCGTTCAGGCCCATCAGGTTCTTGGACCGGTCGGTGTACGGGCCGGGGTAGGCGGGCTTCTGCGGCGCGAGCAGCAGCGAGAAGTAGTTCGGGCCCAGCGGCAGCTTGGCCCGGTCGAAGGTCCGCTCGACCGCGTACTTGACGTCGGCCGAGGTGACCGTGGTCCCGTCCTCGAACTTGACGCCCGGCTGGATGTGGTAGGTCCAGGTCAGCCCGTTGTCGGTGACGACGCCCGGGCCGGTCGCCAGGTCCGGGACGACCTGCAGGCCGCACTTGCCGGGGCAGGACTTGTAGGTCATCAGCGGCATCGTGTAGAGCCTGGTCAGGTTCCACGAGAACGCGTAATAGGTGTTTCCGGGGTCGGTCGAATCCGTGGTGCTGCTGTCACCGAAGGTCAGCGTCCCGCCCTTTTTGGTGGACGGGCTGACCACCTTGGTGATCGCGGCGTTGAACCCAGCAGCGGTTGACGATGTGGTGGCACCGCCGCTCCCGCTTCCGCTGCTGCCGCCGCCACAGGCGGCCAGCGCGAGGGCGGCAGCCGCCCCCAGCGCCGCCAGCCCTATGGTTCTGGGTCTCCTCATGAGGTGAAACGCCTCCCTGTCGTGATTCCTTGTGCGAATTTCGGTGATGCAGTGGCCTACCGGCTGCTTCTCGGGTCGAGAGCATCGCGCAGCCCGTCACCGAACAGGTTGAATGCCAAGACGGTGATGAAGATGGCCAGGCCAGGAATGATCATGTACATCGGGTCGATCGAGTAGAAACCTTGGCTGACTGCGTCCGAGAGCATCCCGCCCCAGCTGGGCGTGGGCGGGATGATACCGACTCCCAGGTAGGACAGGGCGGCTTCGAACAGGATGTTGGTCGGGATCAGCAGCGTGGAGTAGACCAGGATGGGTGCCACCAGGTTGGGCAGCAGCTCGCGGAACAGGATGTACGGGCCACGGGCGCCGATGCTGCGGGCGGCGTCCACGAACTCGCGCTCCCGGAGCGACAAGGTCTGGCCGCGGATGATCCGGCCCATGTAGGGCCAGGCGAAGAACCCGATCACGAAGACGAGCAGGCCGATCCGCAGCGAGTTGCCGCTCAGCCCGAACGCCGACGACGGGATGACGCCGACCAGGGCGATCGCGAACACCAGCAGCGGGAAGGCCAGGAAGACGTCCATGACGCGGGCGATCACCGCGTCCACCCAGCCGCCGAAGTACCCGGCGATGACGCCCATGACGACCCCGATGCCCACCGCGAGCGCGGTGGCCAGGAACGCGATGAGCAGTGATACCCGGGCCCCGTTGACGACCCGGCTGAGCACGTCACGCCCTGTCACCGGTTCGACCCCGAACGGGTGGGCGAGACTGATTCCCCCGAACGGTCCGTTAGGTCGGCTGAATGTCGGGTTGATCAGGTTGGCGTGGTAGATGTCCGGGTTCTGCACCAGGAACGGCCCGAAGATCGCCACCAGGATGAGGAAGATCACGATGGCGCCACCGGCCATGGCCACCTTGTCACGGCGCAGCCGCATCCAGGCGATCTGGCCGAGCGATCGGCCCTCGATGGCCTTACTGCTGATTCCTTCGAGCACGCTCTCCGGTACGACGTCGCCAGACGTGGGCACGTCAAGCGGTGCTGCCATCTAGTGGCGCTCCCCTGCTGCTCGTGACGGGAAAATTGCCTGGCCGTCGCGGCTTTACGCCGTGCGGAAGCCGGTTACCAGGGCCCCTATCGGGAGGATCTACCGTTTTCCCTGGTCCGCGCCAGAGGAACCGCATTGTCGTGCCTGGATTGTGACCGAATCAAGACGGCACCGTCATGGGCCGCCCGGCGAGCGCCCCATCACGGCCTCCCGCAGGGTAGCAAGGTCAACCAGGCGCAGCGACGGGACGGTCAGCCGGGCCAGCCCGGCTGGCGGCGGGACGCTGGGTACCGCGACCACCGTGTAGCCCGCGGCGTGCGCGGACCTGATGCCGGTCGGTGAGTCCTCCAGGGCGGCACTCCGCCCGGGGGTCACCCCGAGCAGCGCGGCCGCCCGGAGGTACGGCTCGGGATCCGGCTTGCCCCGGGCCACGTCGGCGGCACAGACCGTAACCGGGAACCGCACCCCGATCGAGTCCAGGGCGGCGGCCATGATTTCCGGCTCGGCCGAGGTGACCAGGGCGTGCGGCAGGCCGGCCGCCGCCACCTCGGCCAGCAGCTCGAGGGCGCCCGGCATCACCTGCACTCCGCGGGCCCGGACCAGGTCGGCCATGCCCTGCACCAGCCACCGCCCGATCACCTCCCGGGGAACCGACTGCGCGGCCTTGGCCTGCATGTAGGCGGTCGACCGGGCCAGCGAGCCGCCGATGAGGTGCTGCTGGTCGGCCGGACCCCAGGGGCTGCCCATCCGGGCCATGATCGCGGCCTCGGCCTCGAACCACAGCGGCTCGGAGTCCACCAGCAGCCCGTCCATGTCGAACGTGACCGCCTGGAGCCCGCCGCCGGCACCCTCATTCCCGGGGCCGGGTTCCGGGCCGGGCGCGGAGGCCACCGCGCCGTCCCGGGCACTCCGGTCGCGGCCAGGCCCCGCGTCAGGCGGAGAAATACTTCGCCTCGGGGTGGAATGTGATCAATGCGTCGGTGGACTGCTCGGGCTCCAGCTGGAACTCCTCGGACAGCGCCACCCCGATCCGCTCGGGGCGCAGCAAGCGCATCACCTTGGCCCGGTCTTCCAGGTCCGGGCAGGCCGGGTAGCCGAACGAGTACCGGCAGCCGCGGTAGCCGACCTTGAGGATGCCGTCCAGGTCGGCCGGGTCGTCCCCGGCGAGGCCCGTCTCCTCCCGGATCCGGCCGTGCCAGTACTCCGCGAGGGCCTCGGTCAGCTGGACCGACAGCCCGTGCAGCTCCAGGTACTCGCGGTAGGCGTTCTTGGCGAAGAGTTCCGCGGTGGCCCGGCTGATCGCCGGCCCCACGGTGACCAGCTGGAAGCCGACCACGTCGGTGTCGCCGGAGCCGGCCGGGCGGAAGAAGTCGGCCAGGCACAGGTGCCGGTCGTGGCGCTGCCGCGGGAACGTGAACCGTTCCCGCTCAGCCCCGTCGTCGTCGAGTGACGATCAGGTCGTTGCCGTCGCTGACCGCCCGGAAGTAGCCGTAGACCACCCCGGCCTGGAGCAGTCCCTCGCTCTGCACCCGGTCCAGCAGCATCCGCAGCCGCGGCCGCCCTTCCGTCTCGACGAGTTCCGCGTAGGACGGGCCGTCCGGGCCGCGGCCGGGCTTCAGGCCCCACTGGCCCATGAACGTGGCCCGCTCGTCGAGGAACGCCGCGTACTCGGCCAGCGGGATGCCCTTGACGATCCGGTCGCCGAAGAACGGCGGGGCGGGCACCGGGGTGTCGGTGGCCACGTCCGACCGGGCGGGCATCGCATCCGGCTCGGTGACCTGGAGCCGCGCGCCGGTCGCGACCCGGCGCTCGCGCATGGGCGGCAGCTCGGCGCCGGCCTCGCCCCGCTTGACGGCCATGAAGGCATCCATGAGGCGGAGCCCCTCGAAGGCGTCGCGGGCGTACCGCACCTCACCGTCGAACAAGGAGGCCAGGTCCTGTTCCACGTAGGCCCGGGTGAGCGCGGCCCCGCCGAGCAGCACCGGCCAGCGGCCCGCGAGGTCCCGGGAGTTCAGCTCGGACAGGTTGTCCCGCATCACCACGGTGGACTTGACCAGCAGGCCGGACATGCCCACGACATCCGCACCGTGCTCGGTCGCCGCGTCCACGATGGCCGATACCGGCTGCTTGATGCCGATGTTGACCACGTCGTAGCCGTTGTTGGTCAGGATGATGTCGACCAGGTTCTTCCCGATGTCGTGCACGTCGCCCTTGACGGTGGCCAGCACGATGCGGCCCTTGCCCGCCTCGCCGGATCGCTCCATGTGCGGCTCGAGGTGGCCGACGGCCAGCTTCATGATCTCGGCCGACTGGAGCACGAAGGGCAGCTGCATCTGCCCGGAGCCGAACAGCTCCCCGACCGTCTTCATCCCGTCCAGCAGGACGTCGTTGACGATCTCCAGCGCCGGGCGCTGGGCCAGCGCCTCGTCCAGGTCGGCCTCGAGGCCGTTACGCTCCCCGTCGATGATCCGCCGCTTGAGGCGCTCCCACAGCGGCAGCCCGGCGAGTTCCGCGGCCCGGCTGGCCTTGACCGCTGCCGCGTCCACCCCCTCGAACAGCTCCAGCAGGCGGGACAGCGGGTCGTAGCCTTCCCGGCGGCGGTCGTAGACCAGATCCAGCGCCACCTGCAGCTGCTCGTCAGGGATCCGGGCGATCGGCATGATCCTCGAGGCGTGCACGATCGCGGAGTCCAGCCCCGCCCGGATGCACTCGTCGAGGAACACCGAGTTGAGCACGGCGCGGGCCGCGGGATTCAGGCCGAACGAGACGTTGGACACGCCCAGCGTGGTCTGGACCTCCGGGTAGCGCTGCTTGAGCTGGCGGATGGCCTCGATCGTCTCGATCGCGTCGCGCCGGGTCTCCTCCTGGCCGGTCGAGATGGGGAACGTGAGGCAGTCCACCATGATGTCGGAGAGGCGCATCCCCCAGTTCCCGGTCAGGTCCTCGATCAGCCGGGTGGCCACCGCGAGCTTCCAGTCGGCGGTGCGGGCCTGGCCCTGCTCGTCGATGGTCAGCGCGATCACGGCGGCGCCGTGCTCTGCGACCAGGGGCATGACCTTCGCCAGCCGCGAGTCCGGGCCGTCGCCGTCCTCGTAGTTGACCGAGTTGACCACGGCCCGGCCGGCCAGCAGTTCCAGTCCGGTCTGGATCACGCCGGGCTCGGTGGAGTCGATCACCAGCGGCAGCGTGGCGGCCGTGGCCAGCCGGCCGGCGACCTCGGTCATGTCGGCGGGGCCGTCCCGGCCGACATAGTCGACGCACAGGTCGAGCAGGTGCGCGCCGTCCCGGGTCTGGGCCCGGGCGATCTCCACGCAGTCGTCGTAGCGGCCTGCGACGAGGGCTTCCCGGAACGCCTTCGAGCCGTTGGCGTTGGTCCGCTCCCCGATGGCCAGGAACGACGTGTCCTGCCGGAACGCCACGTGCTGGTAGAGCGAGGCCACCCCCGGCTCGGGCCTGGGCTTGCGCGGCGCCACCGGGCGCCCCTGCAGCCGCTCCACCACGGCAGCCAGGTGCTCGGGCGTGGTGCCGCAGCAGCCGCCGACCAGGGCCAGGCCGAACTGCTCGGTGAACATGGCGTGCGCGTCGGCCAGCTGGGCCGGGCTCAGCGGGTACCGGGCCCCTTCGGGGGCCAGCACCGGCAGCCCCGCGTTGGGCATGCAGGACAGCGGGATGCGCGAGTGCGCGGCCAGGTAACGCAGGTGCTCGCTCATCTCACCCGGCCCGGTCGCGCAGTTCAGCCCGATCAGGGTGATGCCCAGCGGCTCCAGGGCGGTGAGGGCCGCGCCGATCTCGCTGCCCAGCAGCATCGCGCCGGTGGTCTCGATGGTCACCTGGGCGATGAGCGGGAGCTCGGTGCCCGCGGCCGTCATCGCCCGCCGCGCGCCGATGACCGCCGCCTTGGCCTGGAGCAGGTCCTGGCTGGTCTCGATGATGATCGCGTCGGCCCCGCCGCTGATCAGGCCGGCCGCGCCGACCTGGTAGGCGTCGCGCAGGTCCGCGAACCTCGTGTGGCCGAGGGTGGGCAGCTTGGTGCCGGGCCCGATGGAGCCCAGTACCCACCGCGGGCGCCCGGGTGCGGACCACTGGTCGGCCGCCTCGCGGGCGATCCTGGCCCCGGCCTCGGACAGCTCCGCGATCCGCCCGGATAGCCCGTATTCGCCCAGGTTGCTGAGGTTCGCGCCGAATGTGTTGCTGGTAACGCAATCCACCCCGGCCTCGAGATACCCCTCGTGCACGGCGCGGACGATGTCCGGCCGGGTCACGTTGAGGATTTCGTTGCATCCCTCATGGCCGTCGAAATCGTCCAGTGTGGCGTCGCTGGCCTGGAGCATCGTCCCCATTGCCCCATCGGCCACCACCACGCGATCCCCGAGGACGGCACCGAGTTCCGGCCGGGCCGATTGGGCCGGGCGGGCAGCGTTCGTCATAGGGCCCCTATTCTAGGGCGACGCGTCCAGGAGGCGGCTTAGCCGGGACCGGCGGCACCGGCCCCCGGGGCACGTGGTGAGCATCGAGCTACACGTAACCTGGTGTCATCCGGGTGAGCGGCGGCCCCCGAAGGAGGTGGTGGGTGATCGAGTTGAACGGCGATCGAGCTCTCTCCTCGCCAGCAATCATCGCTGCCTTCGAGGGCTGGAACGATGCAGGTGAGGCCGCCAGCGGGGTGGTCGATCAGCTGGGCCTGGCCTGGGATGCCACCCAGATCGGCGCGATCGACCCGGAGGATTATTACGACTTCCAGGTGACCCGGCCGGTGATGGAAGTCTCCGAGGGCCGCACCGAACGGCTGGTCTGGCCGACCACCCGGCTGTCCGTGGCCACGCCGGAGGGCCTGGGCCGGGACATCGTGCTGGTCCACGGGATCGAGCCCAACATGCGCTGGCGGGCCTTCAGCGATGAGCTCGTGCGGTCCTTCACCGAGCTCGGTGCCCAGACCGTGGTGCTGCTGGGAGCCCTGCTGGCGGATTCCCCGCACACCCGCCCGGTACCGGTGGCCGCGGCGGCGTCCGATCCGGGCCTGGCCAGCGACCTGCATGTCGAGCCGGTGGAGTACAAGGGCCCGACGGGGATCGTCGGGGTGCTGCAGCACGCCTGCTCGCAGGCGGGCATCGCGACCGTGTCGCTCTGGGCGTCCGTGCCCCACTATGTGGCCCAGCCGCCCAGCCCCAAAGCCACCCTGGCCCTGCTCCGGGGGGTCGAGGACGTCCTGGACGTGTCGCTGCCGCTGGGCGACCTGCCCCAGGAGGCCCGGGCCTGGGAACGGGGTGTCGACGAGCTGGCGGAGCAGGACACCGAGGTCGCGGACTACGTCCGGACGCTCGAGGAAGCCAAGGACGCGACCGACCTGCCCGAAGCGAGCGGCGACGCCATCGCCCGGGAGTTCGAGCGCTATCTCCGCCGCCGCCGCCACCCCGGCGAGCCAGGCCGGTAACGGAGTTCAGCGGTGCCCGAGCTGCAGCGGCTGCATGCTGATCATGCCCCGGGGGTCCTGGCCTTCGAACTGGCGAACCGCGCCTACTTCGCTGCCTCGATCTCCGACCGCGGCGACGAGTTCTACGACCAGTTCACCGACCGGCACCGCGACTCGCTGGCTGAGCAGGAGGCCGGTACCGGCGCCTTCTACGTGCTCGTCGCCGAGGATGGCTCGGTCCTGGGCCGGTTCAACCTGTACCGCTTCCGGGACGGCACTGCGGAACTCGGCTACCGGGTCGCCCAGCACGTCGCCGGCCGCGGCGTGGCGACCGCGGCCGTCCGGGAGTTGTGCCAGCTGGCGGCGGCGCGGCACGGGCTGCGCACGCTCAGAGCGGCCACCTCCAGCGAGAATGCCGCGTCCCAGAAGGTGCTGGCCAAAGCCGGATTCGTCCCGGTTGGCCCGGCCGACCCGGCCGACCTCGGCGGCAAGCCAGGCACCTGGTATCAGCGCGACCTAGCCGCCGCCTGACCCGACCCGCCCTGGCGCAAGCACGTACGGAAGACCTGCACCACAGCTGATCTGCGGGCGAGGCGGGGCGCGCCGAAGGCGTGTTCCCGCCGAGCCTGCAGATGGCGGGGGGTCCAGGGGGGTCGTCCCCCCGGACTAGTACGGCGGCCAGGGAACGGCGGGCCAGTCTTCCGGCGGGTAGGGGTGGACCCGCTCTTCGAGCAGCAGTTCGACGCGCTGCCTGGTGGCCTGGATCTCGCTCTCGGCGAGCCGCTGCGGGAGTTCGTCGGCGAGCGGCCCGGTCTGCAGCTCACCCTGGAGCTTGACCAGCGCGTCGATGGCCCGGGGGGGCAGTTTCCGGCCCCGCCACTGCCAGAGCACGGTGCGGAGCTTGTACTCCTCGCCGAAGCACACGCCGTGGTCGCACCCGTAGAGCCGGTCCGCGCTGACCGGCAGCAGGTGGCCGATCTTGCGGTCCGCGTTGTTGACCACCGCGTCGAACACCGCCATGTCCCGGAGCATCTGGTGATCGGAACGGCGGGACAGGGCCACCAGGTCCACGCTGGCGTCGGCGTCGATCCACAGCTGGCACATGCCCGGGCCGAACGGCCCATCCCGGTACACGGTCGGCGGGACCAGGTCCCAGCCCGCTGCGCGGGACACCGCGTACGCGGCCACCTCCCGGCCGGCCAGCGTGCCGTGTGGGAAATCCCATAGCGGCCGCTCGCCCGCGATCGGCTTGTACACGCAGGCCGATTCGGCCTGGCCATGGCGGATCGTGCAGTACAGCGTGGCGTTCGAGGCGACGATCAGCCGCCCCTCGACCTCGAGCTCACCCTCACGGAGCAGCTCGAGCGAGGCGGCGTGGTCATCGGGCGGATGCTTCGGATGGCGCGGGGGACGCGGCCGGGAGAGCCGGCGGGCGGGTGGCTTTTCAGCCATTGGCGGCCCGGTGGCCATTCTGGCGCGGGCAGATGTGCCCTTCGGTGTCGAGCGGCAGGCCGCAGAGCGGGCAAGGGGCCGGCCCTGGCCCAGGATGCGCAGCGCACGCTGGGAAAAGGCCCGCGCCGAGGCCGCGGTGATGCGGACCCGGAGCACCCCCGGGCCGTTCTCGGGAATGTCCTCGGCCAGCGGCTCGACCGGCGTCTCAGACTCCTCCTGGGCCTCGATGACCACCCGCTCGTCCTCGCCGTCCCAGGCCAGGGCGATGGCACCGACCCGGAAGTCCTCCATCAGCGGCAGGTCGAGCGGCTCGTCGTCGCTGAGGTCGGAGGGGGTGGCGGCAGGCACGGAGGTGAGGCCGCCGGTCCGCCGGAGCACCTCGTCGAGCAGTTCCTCCAGCCGCTCGGCAAGCAGGCTGACCTGGAATTTCTCCAGGGCCACGCTCGTCACCCGGCCAGTGGAACTGGCCTGCAGGTAGAACGTGCGCTCCCCGGGCTGCCCGACCGTACCGGCCACGAAACGGTCCGGCGGATCATAGGAGTAGACCGGCATGATCCTTATCCTCCCGCTCCCCCGCCGATGGCCGCGTCACCCTCCCCGAGCAGGGGCCGGGACACTGCCCCAGCGGGCGCCTGCTGCGGCGCCCCGCCATTTGCGGCCGCCTTCCCCGCGCCCGCCACGGAATCGTGGGGCCTGGCCAGCCCGGCGGCGGTGCGGCCAGTGTCATTCATTCGTACCAGGAAAGGCCGAAGCGGGGTGTACCGGATGATGCTCAGCGAGCACGGATCGACCTGGATGCGCTGGCTCAGATCCAGGTGCAGGCCCAGGCTGTCCGCAATGACCGATTTAATGACGTCCCCGTGGGAGCAGATCAGGTAGACGGCGTCTTTCCCGAGCCGGGTGTTCCACTCCCGGACCGCATTCACCGCGCGGTGCTGTACCTCGGGCATGGACTCGGCGTCCTTCCCGGGGAAGCGCACCGCGCTGGGGTGGGCCTGCACCACCCGCCACAGCGGCTCCTTGGCCAGCCTCTTGAGCGGCTGGCCGGTCCAGTCGCCGTACTTGACCTCGGCGAACTGCTCATCCTCCTGGACCTGCGGCGCCGACCCGTCGCGCGCCGCGGCGATCGCCTCCGCGGTCTCGCGGCAGCGGTCCAGCGGGCTGGTGATGATCGCGTCCAGGGGCACGTCGGCCAGCCGGGCGGCCAGCGCCCCGGCCTGCGCCCGGCCACGGTCGTCTAGCGGGATGCCCGGCGTCCGCCCGGTGAGGACGGTTCCCGTACCCGCCGTCAGCCCATGCCGCACCAGCAAAACCAACGTCACGCCATGACTCTAAAGGGTCGGCAGGGCTGGTGGAAAAACGTGCCGCCCGGGTGCTCGCGGCCAGCTACCGGCTGTTCACTGGATGGACCCGCCGCCCGCCTGGGACAGTCCCCGCCCGCGAGCGGGCCGCCCGATGACGTAGGTGACCGCGCCGAAGCTGACCAGATCGCCGTCCCGCACCGGCACCCATGCCCGGACCCGCCAGCCGTTCAGCCGGGTGCCGTTGGTCGATCCCAGGTCATCCAGCATCCATCCGCTGGCCTCGCGCCTGAGCCCGGCGTGCCAGCGGGAGACGGTCGGGTCGGGCAGGACCATGTCACAGCCCGCGTCCCGGCCGATGGTGAAACGCCCCTGCCCGCCCGACGGGAACGGCAGCACCCGGGCGGGCGCGGGCCGCGAACCGCCCGCCATCATGGCGGCGAGCGTGCTCCAGCCCCGGTGCCAGTAAGCCTGCGCGGTACTGCTCAGCCGGCGCCGGGCCGGCAGGTCGGCTATCACGTCCTCAAGGTCATCCTGATAGCGGGCCTGCAGGGCTGCTTCCAGCCGGTGATCCAGCGTGTCGTGGGTGAGCCGCCCCTCGGCGTACCGCTCACGGAGCTGGCTGACCACTGCGTCACGGTCGGCATCCGAGGCACGGACGCGGGCCGCCGGCCGCCAGCGGGAACGCGGCGGATCAGGACGGTCCGCAGGCGCGTCGCCGCCCGGGTTGCCTCCCATGGTCCCGAGTATCAGCGAGGCTGGCCGCGGGCACAAGCCATACATTCCACGTCCCCGGGTAACCGGGAAACGGGTCCGCGCCAATCGGCAGGCATTGTTGTTCCGGCGGCCGTTTCCCCCCGGTGGGCAGCCGTTTGGACCGGACTGGCGGATTACCGGCGGGCCCGGTCCGTATCCGGGAACTGGCCGCCGGGCTGCCGGGCGCCTGCACGGGGCCGACCCGTTTCATGACCGCGGCCGTTTCGCTGCCCGGTACTGTCGGGGCCCCCGGCTAGGCTGTTCCCGATGTCCGCGGTAACTGAGGTGGGCGGCACGCCGGTGCCCGACAATCCTCCCGACCTATTCGGCGAATTCTGCGCGGCCGGGCTATGGCCGGGGCTGCCCCGGAAACTGGCCGGCCAGCTGCCGGGCGCAGGCATTACCGGGCCGGAACTGGTCACGGCGGACCGGCTGAAGCTCATCGACGGGGTGAGCGGTGAGCGTGCCGAATGGCTGGCGGCGTCGTTCCTCGATGCCCGGCCCTGCTACGAGACTGCGCAACTGCTCGCCGCCTGCCAGGTGCCAGCCCGGTTCGCCGGCCCCGCCGTGGCCATGCTGGGGCGCAGCGCCCAGGACCAGCTGCGCGAGGACCCGTGGCGGCTGCTGGCGGTGCCCCAGATCCGGCCGGACCAGGCCGACTGGTTCGCCCGGAAGCTGCTGCGCGAGCAGGCCAGCCCGCAGGATCAGCGGCGCGGCCGGGCGCTGGTGAGCTACCTGCTGGCCCGCGCCGCGCGGGACGGCCATACCGCCGTGCCTGCCGGGGTGATCGCCGGCGCCCTGGCCCGGTTCCGCATCGAGGATCCGGGGGCTGCCATCGCCGCCGCCGTGGATGAGGGCGGCGTGCTCCCGTTCGAGGCGGATCCCGGCGAGATGGATGCCGGCGAGGTAGATCCCGGTGACATGGATGCTGGCGAGGACGGGGACCTGGCCGGGCAGGAGTCCGCGGCCGGGGACGGGCCGGACGGGGACGGTGAGCAGGCCACGGCCGGCCTGCTGCTGGCGCTGGCCCGGTACGCCATGGCGGAGGAGGCGGTGGCGGAGGGGTTGCAGCGGCTGGCTGCCCTGGCCGAGCCGCTCGATGGGGCCGGCCCCGGCGGCGCGGAGGACGCGGACCCGGCCCCGGACCCCGGCGGGGCGGCCGAGGCTGACCCGGCCGCCGAGGCTGACCCGGCCGCCGAGGCTGACCCGGCCGCCGAGGCTGACCCGGCCGGCTGACCGGCCTGACGCCCGCGCCGCCCGGAAGCGGCCCGGGCGAGGGGCTCGACCGGGCCCAGCAGGCGGCCGTGCAGGCTGTCGCCGGGCACGGCGTATCCGTCCTCACCGGCGGCCCGGGCACCGGCAAGAGCCGGACCGTGGCCGCGGTGGTGGCGATGGCCGCGGAACGGGGCCTGACCGTGGCGCTGGCCGCCCCGACCGGGCGGGCCGCGAAACGGCTGGAGGAACTCACCGGCGCCCCGGCCACCACCGTGCACCGGCTGCTCGGCGCGCAGGGCGGCGCCCGGGCGGGCGACCCCGCGGCCGGGCCCGGCGGCCCGCCCCCGGCCCGGGGCGAGGCGGCCTGGATCTTCAGCCGGAACGAGGAATGGCCGCTGGACGCCGACCTGGTGGTGGTGGACGAGGCGTCCATGCTCGACGCCGAGCTCGCCACCGCGCTGGTGGAGGCGTGCCCGGACGGGGCCAGGCTGCTGCTCGTCGGTGACCCGGCCCAGCTGCCCTCGATCGGGCCGGGCCGGGTGCTCGGGGACATCATCGACTCCGGCGCCGTGCCGGTCACCGAGCTGACCCGGCTGTACCGCCAGCGCGACGGCGGCGTCATCGCCCGGCTGGCCACCGCGGTGCGCGGCGGCCTGCTGCCCCCGGTGGACTCACCGGACCGGGAAGTCGTCGTGCTGCCCGCCCGCAGCAGCGGCGACGCCGCGCGCCGGGTGATGCAGCTGGTCACCGACTCGATCCCCCGGGCCCTGGGCATCCCGGCCGCCGACATCCAGGTGATCACCCCGGTGCACAAGGGGCCGGCCGGGACCATCGCGCTGAACCGGGCCCTCAAGGAGCGGCTCAATCCCGGGCCGGGCGCGCACGGCGGGTTCGACCCGGGTGACCGCGTGGTCTCGGTGGCCAACCACGCCGACGCGGGCTTCGCCAACGGCGAGGTCGGCACGGTCCTGGCCCGCGGCGACGGCGGCCTGCAGGTAGCGTTCCCCGCCGCCCCCGTGTCCGTGCCGGACAAGTTCCTCAGCGACCTGCGGCACGGCTGGGCGCTGACCGTGCACCGGGCCCAGGGATCCGAATGGCCCGCGGTGATCGCGGTGTTCCCCGAGGAGGCCGCGGGGATGCTGTCCCGGCCGCTGGTCTACACCGCGCTGACCCGGGCGCAGCGTCACCTGTCCGTGGTGCACGGGGCTGGCCCGGCCCTGGCCCGGGCGGTGTCCACGGTCGGCGAGCCGCCGCGGGTGACCCGGCTGGCGGGGCTGCTGAGCGGGATGTAGACCCGGCCCGGGTGGCTGCCCGGGGCGAGCCGTTATTTGAAGATCCCTTATTTGAAGATGACCGTGCGGCGGCCGTGCAGCAGGATGCGGTGCTCGGCGTGCCAGCGCACCGCCCGGGCCAGCGCGACCCGCTCCGCGTCGCGCCCGAGCGCGGCCAGCTGCGCCGGGGCCGCGTTGTGCTCCACCCGGGCTACCTCCTGCTCGATGACGGGGCCCTCGTCCAGCTCGGCGGTCACGTAGTGCGCGGTCGCCCCGATCACCTTCACGCCGTAGTCGTAGGCCTGCTGGTAGGGCCGGGCGCCGCGGAAGCTGGGCAGGAACGAGTGGTGGATGTTGATGATCCGCCCGGCCAGCTTCGCGCACACCTCCGGGGACAGGATCCGCATGTACCTGGCCAGCACCACGAAGTCGACGCGGTGCGCGGCGACCAGGTCGAGCAGCCGCCCCTCGGCCTCGGCCCGGTCCGCCGGGTCCGGGCCGACCGGCACGTGCTCGAACGGCACCCCGTGGCCGGCCGCGAGCCGGGCCAGGTCGGGATGGTTCCCGACGACCAGCGGCACGTCGATGGCCAGCGACTCCGCTTCCCGGCGGTACAGCAGGTCGTTGAGGCAGTGCCCCTCCCGGGACACCATGATCAGCACGCGCGGCCGGATGGCCAGGTCGTGCAGGTCCCAGTCCATGCCGAACTCGCCCGCGATGGGCCCGAACCCGGCCCGGAGGGCCGGGGCGTCGGCGGGGGCGTCGCCGAGTGTCTCGACGTGGACCCGCATGAAGAAGCGGTTCAGGGTCAGGTCCGCGAACTGCTGGCTGTCCAGGATGTTGCAGCCTGAGTCGTGCAGGAAGGCGGCGACGGCGTGGACGATCCCGGGCCGGTCCGGGCAGGACAGCGTGAGGACCAGCTGCCTGGGGCCCGCGGGGGGCTGCCCGCGCTCAGGCACCGACCGCATGGACGCCGCCGTCGCAATGCACGATCTCGCCGGTGGTCGCGGGGAACCAGTCGGACAGCAGGGCGACGCAGGCCCGGGCGGCCGGGCCCGCGTCGTTGACGTCCCAGCCGAGCGGGGCCCGGCTGTCCCACAGGTCCGTGAGCCCGTCGAACCCCGGAATGCTCTTGGCCGCCATGGTCCGCAGCGGGCCTGCCGACACCAGGTTGACCCGGACGCCCCGGGGGCCCAGGTCACGGGCCAGGTACCGGGCGCACGACTCCAGCCCGGCCTTGGCCACCCCCATCCAGTCGTATCCGGGCCAGGCCTGCGCGGCGTCGAAGTCCAGGCCGACCACGGAGCCCCCACCCGGCATCAGCGGCAGCGCGGCGACCGCGAGCGCCTTGAGTGAGTAGGTGGACACCTGCAGCGCGGTGGCCACGTCCGCCCACTCCGTTTCCAGGAAGTTGCCGCCGAGCGCGGCCTGCGGCGCGAACCCGATCGCGTGGACGACGCCGTCCAGCCCGTCCAGGTGCCCGCTCACCCGTTCCGCCAGCGAGCCCAGATGCCCCTCGTCGGCGACGTCCAGCTCGATGACGGGCGGCGGATCGGGCAGCCGCTTGGCGATCCGTTCCACCAGGGTGAGGCGGCCGTACCCGGTCAGCACCAGCCGGGCGCCTTCCTGCTGCGCGATCCGCGCCACGTGGAACGCGATCGACGAATCGGTGAGTACCCCTGTCACCAGGATGCGCTTGCCGTCCAGGATTCCCATCGGTGTTCCTTCCCTGGTCCCTGATCTAGTGGCCCATGCCGAGGCCGCCATCGACCGGGATGACCGCCCCGGTGATGTAGGCCGCATCCGGGCCGGCCAGGAAGGCTACCGTCGCGGCGACCTCCTCGGTGCTGGCCAGGCGGCCGAGCGGCACCTGCGCGAGGATGGCCGCCTTCCGGTCGTCGGGCAGCACCGCGGTCATCTCGGTGTCCACGAAGCCCGGCGCCACCACATTGGCGGTGATGTTCCGGCTGCCCAGTTCCCGGGCCAGGGAGCGGGCCAGGCCGACCAGCCCGGCCTTGGAGGCCGCGTAGTTCGCCTGCCCGCCCGAGCCGAGCAGGCCGACGACCGAGGAGATGAACACCATCCGGCCCCGGCGCATCTTCATCATCCCGCGTACCGCGCGCTTGGCCACCCGGTACGCGCCGGCCAGGTTGGTGTCGATCACGTCGGTGAAATCGTCCTCTTTCATGAGCGCGAGCAGCTGATCGTGGGTGATGCCGGCGTTGGAGACCAGCACCTCCACCGGCCCCTGCCCGGCCTCGACCTTGGCGAAGGCCTCGTCCACGGCGCCGGAGTCGCGGACGTCGCAGGCCACGGTGGCCAGGCCGGCCACGGGGTCGCCCGACCGCGACGTCACGGTGACCTGATCGCCGCCGGCCGCCAGGCGGCGGGCGATGGCCAGCCCGATACCCCGGTTCCCGCCGGTGACGAGGACGGATCGGCTCATCTGCGAACCCTCTTCCATGATCATCAAATCGACTCGCTCAGCCCCGGCGAGCGTACCCGGCGGCGGTCACAGGGCGTGGGATAGGTTGCCACTGGTGGAGCACAGTACACATCCCGGACCAGCCGGCCGGACCACACCGGGCCGGGGACCACGCATCGGACAGGGCACAGGATCAGGCATGGAGCCAAGCACAGACGCAGGCGCGCCGCCCGGCGGCGGGGAACCGGCCGCCGGGCATCCCATCGACCCGGAGTTCGCCAGCCTGCCGCTGCGTGAGTTCGCCGACACCGCGCTGCAGCGCGCCCGTGAGCTCGGCGCGGAGCACGCCGATTTCCGCGCCGAGCGCATCAGGGGCCAGGAGATCGGGCTCTCCGACGGCCACCTCGAGACGCTGATGGATGCGGACGAGCTGGGCCTGGCCGTCCGGGTGGTGCTGGACGGCACCTGGGGTTTTGCCGCCGCGGTGGACCTGACCCCGCAGGCGGCGGTGCGGGCGGCCGAGGAAGCCATCGACGTGGCCCGGGTCGCCGCGGCGATGAACACCGAGCGCATCGAGCTGGCGGCCGAACCGGGGTACGGCGACGTGAGCTGGGTATCCGCCTACCAGGTGGACCCGTTTGGCGTCAGCGTCACCGACAAGCTGGCCCTGCTGTCGGACTGGAGCGGGCGGCTGATGGGCAGCCCCGTGGTCGACCACGTCGACGCGTCGCTGGTCCAGGTGCGGGAGTGCAAGTTCTACGCCGACGGCGCGACCACGGCCCTGCAGCAGCGGGTGCGGCTGCACCCGGTGCTCACCGCGGTCGCGGTGGAGCCCAGCGGCCGGTTCGAGACCATGCGCACGCTGGCCCCGCCCGCCGGCCGGGGGTATGAGTACCTGACCGGCACCGGCTGGGACTTCGACGCCGAGCTGGCCCGGCTGCCGGACCTGCTGGCCGAGAAGCTGGCCGCCCCCGCGGTGGAGGCGGGCCGGTACGACCTGGTCATCGCCCCGTCCAACCTGTGGCTGGTCATCCACGAGTCGATCGGGCACGCCACCGAGCTCGACCGGGTGCTCGGGTACGAGGCGGCCTACGCGGGCACGTCGTTCGCCACCCTCGACAAGCTGGGCAGCCTGCAGTACGGCTCGCCCGTGATGCGGGTCACCGGCGACCGGACCGTCCCGCACGGCCTGTCCACGGTGGGCTACGACGACGAGGGCGTCGCGGCCCAGTCCTGGGACCTGATCTCCGGCGGCGTGCTGAGCGGCTACCAGCTCGACCGCCGCATCGCCCAGCTGACCGGCTTCGGCCGGTCCAACGGCTGCGCGTTCGCCGACTCCCCCGGCCACATGCCGATCCAGCGGATGGCCAACGTCTCGCTCCAGCCGGCCGAGGACGGCCCGGGTACCGACGAGCTCATCGCCGGGGTGACCAACGGGATCTATATCGAGGGCGACAAGAGCTGGTCCATCGACATGCAGCGGTACAACTTCCAGTTCACCGGGCAGCGGTTTTACAAGATCACCAACGGCCGGCTGGACGGCCAGCTGCGGGACGTGGCCTACCAGGCCACCACGACCGACTTCTGGAACTCGATGGAGGCCGTGGGCGGCCCGCAGACGTACGTGCTCGGGGGCGCGTTCAACTGCGGGAAAGGCCAGCCCGGGCAGGTCGCCCCGGTCAGCCACGGCTGCCCCACGGCGCTCATGCGCGGGGTCCGGGTGCTGAACACCGCGGAGGAGGGGGCATGAGCCCGCACCAGTCCACTTCAGGAACCACGGGCAGATCAGGAAGCACGGGGACCACCAGCGTGAGCACCGCTTCAGTAAGCACCGGGCCCCAGGACATGGTCGAGCGCGCGCTGGCCGCGGCCCGGTCCGACGACTGCATCGTGATCGCCGACGAAACCTCGACCGCGAACCTGCGCTGGGCCGGCAACACGCTGACCACCAACGGGGTCTCGCGGTCCCGCCAGCTGACCGTGATCGCGATCAGCCGCCGCACGGCGGGCACCTCGGTGGGCGTGGTGTCGCGGGCGGGCGTCCGCGACGACCAGGTGGAGGACGTGGTCCGGGAGGCCGAGCAGGCCGCCGGGGACGGCTCGCCGGTGGAGGATGCCCAGCCGCTGCTCGGCCCGGACGACGACGCGGTGCGGAAGATCTCGCCCGTGGCCCGCTGGGACGATCCGGTGGCGAGCACCGAGATCGGGGTGTTCAGCGGGTTCGCAGCCGACCTGGGCGGCGCGTTCCAGGCCGCGCAGGCCGGCCAGCGCAAGCTGTACGGGTACGCCGAGCACTCGCTGAACTGCACGTTCCTCGGCACGTCGACCGGCCTGCGGCTGCGCCATGACCAGCCGTCCGGCAAGGTGGAGCTCAACGCGAAGTCCGCGGACCTGGCCCGCTCGGCCTGGGCGGGCTGCGGCACCCGGGACTTCACCGACGTGGACGTCGCGTGGCTGGACGCCGGGCTGGAGCAGCGCCTGGGCTGGGCCGAGCGGAAGATCGACCTGGCGCCCGGACGGTATGAGACGCTGCTCCCGCCGAATGCCCTGGCTGACCTGCTCATCTACCTGTACTGGTCGGCCGGGGCCAAGGACGCGCTGGACGGGCGCAGCGTGTTCAGCAAGCCCGGCGGCGGCACCCGGGTCGGCGAGTTGCTGTCCGGCCTCCCGCTGACCCTGTACAGCGACCCGGCCCTGACCGGCCTGGCCTGCTCCCCGTTCGTCGTCGCGCACGCCTCGCGCCGCGACACCTCGGTGTTCGACAACGGGCTGGGCCTGGAACGCACCGACTGGATCCGCGACGGCGAACTGGCCGCGCTGATCCAGACCCGGCACACCGCCGGGCTCTCCGGGCTGCCGGTCACCCCCGCCATCGACAACCTCGCCCTGGCCGGCCCGCCGGACTCCGCGGCGTCGCTCGAGGACATGGTGGGCCGCACGGGGCGGGGTCTCCTGCTCACCTGCCTCTGGTACATCCGCGAGGTGGACCCGCAGACCCTGCTGCTGACCGGCCTCACCCGGGACGGCATCTACCTGGTGGAAAACGGTGAGGTCACCGGGGCCGTGAACAACTTCCGCTTCAACGAGAGCCCGGTCGGCATGCTCGGCCGGCTCTCCGAAGTCGGCGCCACCGTCCCCACGCTGCCGCGCGAATGGGGCGACTACTTCACCCGCTGCGCGATGCCCCCGGTCCGGGTCGACGGCTTCAACATGTCTTCTGTCAGCCAGGCCAGTTAGCTCGCCCGCGCCGTCCCAGCGAAGCGGACGGCGCGGGCGAGCTAGGTAGGCCGCAGTGACGCAGCGCCAGCGCGCCGTAGCGCGCTGGGCAAAGAAAAAGAGCCAGGCCAGTTAGCTCGCCCGCGCCGTCCCAGCGAAGCGGACGGCGCGGGCGAGCTAGGTAGGTCGAGCTGAATCGGACCGGCGAGCGCGCCGTAGCGCGCTCGCCCAATTAACTGTCCTCGAGGCGGAAGCCCACCTTCAGGCCGACCTGGTAGTGCGCCACCTCGCCGTCGGTGATCTGCCCGCGCACCTGGGTGACCTCGAACCAGTCCAGGTGCCGCAGGGTCTGCGCGGCCCGGTGCACCGCGTTGCGGATGGCGGGCTCGATGCCGTCCGGCGACGTGCCGACGATCTCGGTGACGCGGTAGGTACGTTCGGTCATGGCCCCTCCACAGGGTTGCTGAAATCCGGGAAGCGGTCCCGTCCGACTGGCGTCCCACCCGGCCTTCCGGCAGGGTGTCCGGGTGTGATGGCTGACGTTTCCGAGCTTGAGCGGCAGGCCCGAGAGCTCCTTCGCCCTGAGGTCTATGACTACTACGCCGGCGGTTCCGGTGGCGAGGTGACCCTCCGCGCGAACGCGGAAGCCTGGCGGCGGGTCCGGTTCCTGCCGCGGGTGCTGCGTGACGTCTCGGCCGTCCGGACCGGCGTGCAGCTGGGCCCCCCGCTGAACCTGGACCTGCGCACCCCCGTCGCGGTGGCGCCCACGGCCTTCCACCGGCTCGCCCATCCCGAGGGGGAAGCCGCCACGGCCGCGGGCGCCGCCCGGGCCGGGGCCCTGTTCGTGCTCTCCACCCGGAGCTCGCGGCGGATCGAGGACGTCGCCGCGGCCGTCGCCCGCGCCGCCGGGAGCTGGTGGTTCCAGGTGTACATGATGCGTGAGCGGGAGCTCACCGCCGGGCTGGTCCGGCGGGCGGCGGCCGCGGGCGCCCGGGCCCTGGTGCTGACCGGCGACACCCCGGTGGTCGGGCGCCAGGCCCTGGTACCGGGCGGCGGCCTGATCAGCGACAGCGATTTCCAGGCCAATCTCGGGCGGCTGGGCGACCTGTCCCGGGCCAGGTTCGTGCCGGCCAGCCTGTCCGACATCGGCTGGCTGGGCGAGATCAGCGGCGGCCTGCCCGTGCTGGTCAAGGGGGTGCTGCGGGCCGACGACGCGGCCGCCTGCCTGGCCGCGGGCGCCGCCGGGGTCATCGTGTCCAACCACGGCGGCCGGCAGCTGGACCAGGCCGTGCCCACCGCGCAGGCGCTGCCCCCGGTGCGCGCCGCCGCGTCGGGGCTGCCGGTGTTCGTGGACGGCGGCATCCGCAGCCCGGAGAGCGCCCTGGCCGGGCTCGCGCTGGGCGCGTCCCTGGTCTTCGCGGGCCGGCCGGTGCTGTGGGCGCTGGCCTGCGGCGGGGCCGACGGCGTGCGGGCGTGGCTGGAGAACCTGACCGAGCGGCTGGCCCACGCGATGGCACTGGCCGGCGCCCCGTCGGTGGCCGCGCTGCCTGCCCTCGGGATCGTCGCGGACCCCGGCAGCGGCCTATGCGGCTGACCCGCTCTGGGCGGCGCAACCCGCATTGGCCTGCCGGACTTAGCGGACGTACGTTGGAGGTGTGAAAACCACCAGCGGGGGGCGCCGTCAGCGGACGTACCTCGTCACCGAGGCACAGCCGCCTCTCTCGGCGGACATTGCCTCACGGCAGCGCCGCTACCTGATCATGATGGGAATCCGGGTCGCTTGTTTTGGGGCCACGATTGCCCTGTTCGTCGGGGGCGCAGGCTGGTTGGCGGCGATTCCCGCAGTGGGCGCTATCGCCATCCCCTATTTCGCCGTAGTGATCGCCAACGGGGGCCGGGAGCCCGCTAGCACGAGTGGTTTCCGGGCCTACGAGCCCCGGCTGCCAGATCGCTACATGCTCCCGGACGCAGCCGGGTGGCCTGCTGGGAGGCCCGCCCCGGAGGCGCCGTCTCCCGGGCCGCAGCCATCCCACCCGGTTAGCCAGGAAACAGAGGCTGAAAAGCAGCCTGGAAACGGCTGAACGGTGGCTCAACGCGGGTGTGCGGGCCAGATCTGCTTGTAATCCGGTCTTGACGCACACTGGGGGGTTTCGGTGTAACATGCATAGCGGTGCTCTGGTCCCCCGTCGGAGCACCTGCCGGCGTTCCGGGCCCCCGTCGGAACGCCGATGAATGCGACGCCGGGTGGTTTGCCCCCGTAGCCACCCGGCGTCGCTCTAACTTCGGCGGCCTCCCGCCACCTTCGCCCTGGCTCGCAGAATCTTCCCGCGGGGACGACCCCCCGGACCCCCCGCAGAGTCGCTCTAACGCCGGCGAACCTTCGCGCCGCCTTCGCCTTGGCTCGCAGTATCTTCCCGGGGGGATCCCCCCGGCTACCCCCGATGGCGCGCTTCGCGCGAGTTCTTTCACCCGCGCTGCAGTCGCCACGATCCTGGCTAAGCCCTGGAGTCAACTTAACTACTTAGAGACTTATCGGATTAACGCACAACACGCCGCCCGGGACTCCCCGGGCGGCGTGTGCTGGTGAGCGGGCCGGCGGCTACTCGGTCTTGCTGAACTCCGCGATGGCGATGCCCAGCATGACCAGCCCCATCACCGCCACGATGGCCAGTGACAGCCCAATCGGCACCACCCAGCCGTTCCAGGTGATCCCGGGCGACAGATGGGCCAAGGCCACCGGGTTGATGTTCAGATGCGAGAACACCGCGTGCCGCATCGGGCCGACCACGTACGTCAGCGGGTCGATCCGGGTCAGCACGCTCAGCCAGGCGGGCAGCCCGGTCAGCGGGTAGAGCGCTCCGGACAAGAAGAACAGCGGCAGGACCAGCATCTGGGTCAGCGCCATGAACGCCTGGAACTGCTTGATCCGGGCGGCCATCATCACCCCGAACGCGGTGATCGTGAAGGACAGCAGCAGCAGCTCCCCGATCAGCGTGAGGATCAGCACCGGGTTGTAGGGCACGTGGGCTATCCAGGCCAGGCACAGCATCACGATGCCCTGGAAGGTGGCGATGGTCGCCCCGCCCAGGCACTTGCCGATCACGATCGCAGCCCGGCTGACCGGCGCGACCAGCATCTCCCGCAGGAACCCGAACTCCCGGTCCCAGACGATCGACGCGGCCGAGAACACCGCGGTGAACAGCACCGACATGGCCAGCACGCCCGGGAAGATGAACGTCTTGAAGTCCACCCCGGACGGGAAGTTGCGCCCGGCGAGCGAGGACAGGCCGGTGCCGAGGACCAGCAGGAACAGCAGCGGCTGGATCAGCGACGTTACCGCCCTGAGCCGGTCCCGGCGGAACCTGATCAGTCTCCCGGCGCCACACGATGCTCACCGCGCGCAGGTCCGAGCGCAGGCTGCGCTCCGGCACCGCCACCCGGATCTGGGCGGCCAGGCCCTCGTCCGGGGCCGCGATCCCGCCCGGCTGGGCGGTCTGGGTTGCCATCCTCATCGCCTTCCTCGGATACGCTGCGCCATCTGCCGCATGTGGTCGGTGCCGGACGCCTCAGCGTCCCGGATGGTGGTCCCGGTGTAGGACATGAACACGTCGTCCAGCGACGGCCGGGACACGCTGACCGACCGGATCGGGATGCTGAGCCGGGCGAAGAGCTGGGGCACGAACTGCTCGCCCGACTCGACCGAGAACGTCACCGCTCCCTCGTGGATGCCGGCCTCGAGGCCGAACACGTCGGCCAGCTCCTTGATCGCGGCGGCGTCGTCGGCGGTCTGGATCTGCACCCGGTCCTTGCCCACGCTGGCCTTGAGCGCCTCCGGCGTGTCGATCGCCACGATCTTCCCGTGGTCGATGATCGCGATCCGGTCGCAGTGCTCGGCCTCGTCCATGTAGTGCGTGGTCAGGAAGATCGTGATGTCTTCCCGTCTCTTGAGGTCGTTGATGTACTCCCAGATCGACGAGCGGGTCTGCGGGTCCAGGCCCACGGTCGGCTCGTCCAGGAACAGCACGTGCGGCGCGTGCAGCAGGCCGCGGGCGATCTCCAGCCGCCGCTGCATGCCGCCCGAGTACGTGCTGACCAGGCTGTCCCGCCGGTCCCACAGCCCGACCATGTCGAGCACCTGCTTCATCCGCGGCGCCACCGCCGCGGACGGGACCGCGTACAGCTCCGCGTGGAACCGGAGGTTCTGCGCCCCGGACAGGTAGTTGTCCAGCGTGGTGTCCTGGAACACCAGCCCGATGTTGCGGCGTACCGCGTCCCGCTCGCGGACCACGTCGTGGCCTGCCACGCTGGCCCGCCCGCTGGTCGGCCGGGCCAGCGTGCAGAGGATCTTGATGGTGGTGGACTTCCCGGCCCCGTTGGGGCCCAGGAATCCGAACGTCTCGCCCGCCGCGACCTCGAAGTCGATGCCGCGCACGGCCTCGATGTCCCCGTAGCTCTTGGTCAGCCCGGATACGACCACCGCGGGCGGCCGGGTCTCCAGCTGCACGCCCGCGCCGGCCGGTGCTGATGCCGGGGCGCTCGCCCCGTCCGCGCCCGGGCCTGCCTGTGTTGCCACTCTCGCGCCTCCTGCTAGTCCATGCAGAGCCTAGCCGCGATGGTCTGGCGACTCACCGCGGCTAGGCCCTGGATTGCTTACTCGGCAGGCTGGCCGTCTGCGTTCCCGGCCGCGGCCTGCTCGTCGTCCGCCTGCTCGCCCTCATCGGACGCCAGGATCTGGTACAGCTTCCGGCGCGCGTCGGTGAGGATCTGCTGGGCCTGGGCGACCTGGGCGTTGTTACCCACCCGGACCACCTGCATCGCCGCCATCGCGACGGTGCCGAACAGCCGGCGCATCTCGATGGTGTCACCGCCGACCGACTTGGCCACCAGGTCCCAGGGCGCCTGCAGCTCGTCCGGGTGCGCCGCCACGTAGCTGCGGCCCTCCTCGGTGAGCTCGAACGCCCGCCGGCCGCCTTCGCCGGTCGTGGCCGCGATCAGCCCCTCGTCCTCCAGCTGCTGGAGCGCGGGATACACCGAGCCGGGGCTGGGCTTCCACAGGCCCCCGCTGCGCTCGCTGATCTCCTGGATGATCTGGTAGCCGTTGCGTGGCCCGTCCGCCAGCAGCGCGAGCGCGGCTGCCCGCACGTCGCCCCGCTTGACCCGCGGGCCCCGCATCCGCGGGCCGCCGAACCACGGCCCGAAGTCCGGCCCGAAGTCCTGCCCCGGGGCGGGCACCGACTCGCTGCGCATCCCCCAGCCTCGCCCGCCCGGCCCGCCGGGCCCGCGGGCCCCGCGCCGGCGCGGTCCGTGCCGGTGCATCCAGACTTCCTCTTCTTCGCTTCCTGGGCCTCCCCAGGCTTCACTGTGTCGCATGAGTGTCACTTCCTTGATTGTGTGGCAGGGCTCGGACTGGGCTTCCCAGGAGCACTTCTGCCTTACTGGATAGCTCGACGATATATCGGAATGCATCGGAGAGCAAATCCTGGAAGGAAAAATCCCGGTGCGCTGGCTAGCGCGGCCGCCTGGCTGCAGGTCCGCGCGGGTCGCCCGATCCTCCGCAACGAAGACCGCCCGTGGTCACCACCAGCCCCTGGCCCGGCCTTCGCGGGCCGCGCGATTCGCTACGGCCTTCCCCCGGGACATGGCCGGGGAGGCGCTGCTGGGCTTCGAGGCCGGGGCTGGGCCGATGGCGTTCAACGATCACACCGACTGGGGCTGGGACGAGCGGGTGCTGCGGACCCTGGGGTCCGTCGCCGCGTCCTTCCGGCTGCTGTGCGCGCAGCTCACGGAAGGCCTGGCCCGCTTCGGCGGTTACGCCGACCGGTACTCGTCGGCCCTGGGCCAGGTAGATCAGGGGCACCGCGCCTGGGTCGACGCCCCCGACCGGGAGTCCTGTCACATCCTGTGGATCCAGTTCCACGAGGATCTGCTCGCCACCCTCGGGATACCCCGGGGCCCGGGCGCCTGACGGCCTAGCGGATGGCCTGGCTGGTGCGCACGGGCAGGTCGTAGACCCGCCGGACGCTGGAACCCAGGCGGGAGATGTCCGCGCCGTACACGTGCACCGAGATCGCCACGCCACTGCCGCGGTTGCGGACCCGGTGAATGTCCCCGGGCGGCGCGAACCCGGACACGTCGCCGGGGGCGCCGGCGTTCGTGCCCACCTCCTCCAGCACGGTCCCGTCCTCACGCAGGGCGAAAAGCTCCTCGTACTCGGCGCCCTGCAGAACGCCGATCACGCACCAGGTGACGTGGTCGTGGATCGGGGTGATCTGGCCGGGGCGCCACACCAGCCCGACGACCGAGAAGGAGCCGTCCGCCTCGGCGTGCAGCAGGTGCTGCCGGTACGCGTCGGGGTCGCCCTCCCGCTCGGCGGCGGTGAGGATGTCCGGCCCGGGCAGGTGCCGCCCGAGCGCCTGCGCTACCCGGCGGGCGGTGAGGTCCCAGTCGCCGTGCTTCCGGACGGCCCGGCGCAGCGCCTCGAGGAGGTCTGCGGGGCACCGGCTGCCGCTGAGCGGGGCCGGCGCCGTGGCCGGCCCGGTGTCCCGGTCCGGGGCCGGGACGGGGGCGGGTGCGGTGGCGAGTGGCATCGGTCACCTCCAGGGAATCCGCGGCGTGCCCTCCACGGTGAGTGGCTTACGTCTCCACGGTAAGGAGTTCGGACCCATCAGCGCCAATGCCAAAGGCTTCAGCGATTCATCGAGCGGATCAATGGGTCAGTCGCGAGGTGCGGCCTTGTCGTGGCTGGCCTTGTCGTGGCTGGCCTTGTCGTGGCTGGCCCGGTCCTGGACGGCCCGGTCCTGGACGGCATCGTCGGCCGGGGCCCACTGCGCGGCCAGCTGGCTGATCCGGGCGGCCGACCCGGCCAGCGGCCGTCCCTGGCCCACCGCCACGCCCAGCAGGTACGCGGTCAGCGGCGCGGCCGGGCGGGCCACGCCGTGGGCCACGTCCCGGGCCATATCGAGGATCACCGGCACGTCCAGGGACGCTGGGTCCAGGCCCAGCTCGCCGCAGACCGCCCCGGCCCACTCCTCCAGCGTGTTCACCGCGTTGCCTCCTGTTCGGTTCCCGCCCGCGCGGCCCAGTCCTGCGCCACGCGAAGATCATCGGCGGTGTCGCAGTCCAGCCAGGGAGGCGGCTCCCCCGCGGCCGTCTCGTCGGGCAGCAGCACCGGCTCCAGCGGGCCGAGCACCCCGCGCAGTGAGCTACCGGGGTAGTCCTCCAGGGCGGCGCGCAGCACCGCCGCTGGCCAGCAGCTGGCCAGCCACTGGGACCGGCCGGACGCATCCAGCAGTGCCGCGCCGCGGGCGGGCGGGCCGGCCGCGGCGGCGAGCAGCCGAGTGACGTGGACCGGCCTCAGGAACGGCAGGTCCGCCGCGAGCAGGACGACGTCAGGCGCGGACACCTCAGCCAGGCCGCAGCGCAGCGCGGCGACCGGCCCGCCGCCGGGCGGATCCTCCCGGGTGTAGCGGACCTGCTCCCCGCCGCGGGCTCCCGGGCCGCCGGTGGCCAGGCTGCCCGTGCCCGGGCCGCCCGTGCCTGGGCTGCCCGTGCCTGGGCTGCCCGTACCTGGGCCGCCCGTGCCCGGGCTGCCCGTGCCTGGGCTCCCGGTACCTGGGCTAAGGGTGGCCGCACCGAGGGCGGCCGGGCGCTGCGGGCCGACCACGACGACCCGGGACGCCCCGGCCTCCGTGACGGCCCAGACGACCGAGCCAAGCAGGGTCCGCCGGCCGACGACCAGCCCGGGCTTGTCCGCCCCGCCGAGCCGGGTACTGCGGCCGCCGGCCAGGACGACAGCATCGAACGCGCGTACGTGAGCCGGCACGGGCCCTCCCGGTCAGCCGCCGATCGCGGACATCGGCCGGGCGGGCTGCAGGAACTCCGGGTCGTTGATGCCGTGCCCGGGCAGCTTGACCGCGACCGCGCTGCGCCAGATCCCGGCCAGCTCCTCGTCGCTGGCCCCGTGACGCAGGGGGTCGCGCAGGTTGCTCTCGTCCCGGGCGAACAGGCAGTTGCGGACCTGCCCGTCGGCGGTCAGCCGGACCCGGTCGCAATCCCCGCAGAACGGGCGGGTGACCGAGCCGATCACCCCGACCCGCGCCGGGCCGCCGTCCACCAGGAACGTCTCCGCCGGGGCCGAGCCGCGCTCCCCCGGGTCAGCCGCGGTGAGCTTGAAGTGCGGGGTCAGCGCGTCGAGGATCTCGTCGGCGGTGATCATGTTCTCGCGCCGCCAGCCGTGCTGCGCGTCCAGCGGCATCTGCTCGATGAACCGCAGCTCGTACCCGCGCTCCAGGCAGTAGTGGAGCAGCTGGGGGGCCTCACCATCGTTGAGGCCGCGCATCAGCACCGCGTTGACCTTGACCGGCCGCAGGCCGGCCACCTCGGCCGCCGCCAGGCCGGCCAGCACGTCGTCCAGGCGGTCCCGGCGGGACAGCTGGCGGAAGGTCTCCGGGATCAGCGTGTCCAGCGAGACGTTCACCCGGTCCAGGCCCGCGGCCCGCAGCGCGCCCGCCAGCCGGGCCAGCCCGATCCCGTTGGTGGTCAGGGAGATCTCCGGCCGGGGCCGCAGCTCCGCGGTCCGGGCGACGATGCCGGGCAGACCCCGGCGCAGCAGCGGCTCACCGCCGGTGAACCTGATCTCGGTGACCCCCAGGTGCTGCACCCCGATCCGGGCCAGCCGCACTACCTCATCGTCGGACAGCAGCGCCGGGTTGGGCAGCCACTCCAGGCCCTCCGGCGGCATGCAGTACGAGCACCGCAGGTTGCACCGGTCGGTGAGGGAAATGCGCAGGTCAGACGCTACCCGCCCGTAGGAGTCGGCGAGAGCATGGGAGTCGGGGGTAACGGACCTCACCACCCTTCATCTGCGGGGCTTTTGCGCCCACATAGTCACTCAGCCTACGTCCCGCCCCGCGTGTCCACCGATCGGCTGACCCTGGCGTGGCCAGCTGAGCGACGCGCGGGCCGCCCGGCCCAGACGATCCTCGGATCATGACAGCGACACCGGCGGCCGTCAGGGTCCGCGGGCTACGGAAGATCTACCGCCCTGCCCGCTACCGCGAGGTGGCCGCGCTAAACGGACTGGACCTGGACATCGGCGCCGGAGAGATCGTCGCCCTGCTCGGGCCCAACGGGGCGGGCAAGACCACTGCCGTGCAGATCCTGACCGCCTGCCGGCGGCGGGACGCGGGCGAGGTGACCGTGCTGGGCACTGACCCGGCGGCCGCGGGCCGCGGCTGGCGGGCCCGGATCGGCATCGTGCCGCAGCACGCCAGCGACCTCGGCGAGCTCACCGTGGGCGAGGTGATCCGGCACCTGGCCGGCTACTACCCGGCTCCCCGGGAAGCGGGCGAGCTGATCGGGGCGGTGGGCCTGGCCGCGCAGGCGGGCACCCGGCTGCGCCGGCTGTCCGGCGGTCAGCGCCGCCGGGTGGACCTCGCGCTCGGCCTGATCGGCCGCCCCGAGCTGCTGATCCTGGACGAGCCGACCACGGGGCTCGACCCCGCGGCGCGGCGGCAGTTCTGGCACCTGATCCGGCAGCTGGCCGCGGGCGGCACCACGATCCTGCTCAGCACCCACTACCTGGACGAGGCGGAGGCCCTGGCCGACCGGGTGGCGGTGCTCGCGGCCGGGCGGATCGTCGCGGCCGGCCCGCCCGCGACCCTGGCCGGCCGGGACGCCGGGGCGGCCACCGTGACCTGGCTGGAGCAGGGCGTGCCGCACCGGGAGCGGACGTCGGCCCCGACCCGGCTGGTGGCCGCGCTGGCCGCCCGGATCAGCAGCCCGGACGGCGAGATCCCCGGCCTGGCCGTCACCCGGCCCTCGCTGGAAGACACGTACCTGCGGCTGATCGGCGCGACACCGCCCGGTCCCGGCACCCCGGAGGACACCCCATGACCGCCTCGTCCAGCATTCCCCCAGCCGCCTCGCACCAGGCCAGCCCGGAGCAGGCCAGCCCGCAGCAGGCCAGCCGCCAGAAGCCAGCCGCCACAGGGCCAGCCCGAAGGGGGACAGCCCGCACGGGGCGGGCCCACTCACGGCCAGCCCGCCCCCGCCCGCGCTGCCGCCGCTGCTGCGCACGAGCCTGGCCCGCGGCCGGCTGGAGATCACCGCGTTCTTCCGCGACCGTGAATCGGTCATCTTCACGTTCTCCCTCCCGGTCATCCTGCTCGTGGTGTTCGGCGAGGTGTTCCACGGCACGATCGGGACCACGGGGGTGGCGTTCCGCCAGTACTTCACGGCCGGGATCATCGCCAGCGGCATCATGTCCGCCACGTTCGTCAACGTGGGCGCGAGCGTGGCCGCGGACCGGGCGGACGGGACGCTGACCCGGCTGGCGGGCACGCCCATGCCCCCGGCCGCCTACTTCGCGGGCAAGGCGATCGGCGCGCTGGCCGTCGCGGCGGCCGAGGCCGCGCTGCTGCTCGCGGTGGGGACGGCCGCGTTCGGGCTGCGGCTGCCCGCTACCCCTGGCCGCTGGCTCACCCTCGGCTGGGTCTTCGTGCTGGGTACCGCCACCTGCGCCGTGCTCGGCCTGGCCCTGAGCAGCCTGCCCCGCAGCACCCGCGGCTCCTCGGCGGTGTTCAGCCTGCCCTACCTGGTGCTGTCGTTCATCTCCGGTGTGTACTTCGTGTTCCGTGACCTGCCGCCGGTGCTGCAGCAGGTGGCGGCGCTGTTCCCGCTGAAGTGGCTGTGCCAGGGTCTGCGCTCGGTCTTCCTGCCCGCCGCCGCGGCCGTGGCCGAGCCAGCCCGCAGCTGGGAGACGGGCCAGATCGCGCTGGTGCTCGGGGCCTGGTTCGTCGCAGGCTTGGTCCTGTGCCTGACAACTTTTCGCTGGCTGGATCGCGAGTGAGCCCGGCCCCGCCGCTGGATCCGGCCGCAACGGCGGATCCGTCTTCGCCCGTCACTCCGGCCCGACCGGGTGGGCACGCCTGGGAGAGCGGCGCCCGGGGCTGGGACGTGTACTACGGCATCATCCTGGTCGGCGTGCTCGTCCTGGTCATCGCGATGCGGCCCAGCAGAACCGGCCTGCCGCGGACCTGGCCGTCTCCTGCGGCGCGCTGGCCGCCATGGCGCCCTGGTACGCCCTGAACCGGCGCACCCTGCACTATGACGAGGGCAGCCTGGCCCGGGGCCTGATCTACCTGGCCGGGCTGTGGATCCTGTTCATTGTCGCGTCCAGCCAGGGATACATCGAGACCTGGGTGCTGCTGGCCCTGGGCCCGCAGTGCTTCCTGGCCGTCCCGTTCCGCTGGGCCGTCGGTGCCATAGTCGTCCTCAGCATCACGCCGGTCGCGCTGGCCCTGATCGACGGGGCGGACCCCGGCGAGCTGACCACGCTGATCGGGTCGCCGTGCTGACCGCGGCGTTCTCGGTCGCCTTCGGCCGCTGGGTGTTCGGGATCATCGCCCAGAGCTACGACCGGGCCAGCCTGATCGCGCAGCTCAGCCAGACCCGGGCCGAGCTGGCCCGGGCCAACCGGCGGGCGGGCGTGCTGGCCGAGCGGCAGCGGCTGTCCGGGGAGATCCACGACACGGTGGCCCAGGGATTCACCAGCATCATCATGCTGCTCCAGGCGGCGGACGCGGACGTAGGGCGCCAGCCCGCCGCGGCCCGCGGAGCATCTCGCGCTGGCCCTGGAGACGGCCCGGGACAACCTGGCCGAGGCCCGGGCCCTGGTGGCCGCGCTGGCCCCGGCCGGCCTGGAGCCGGGCGCCCTCGACGCCGCGCTGCGCAGGCTGGCCGCCACGGCGGACGGGTACCCGGGCACGGCCGCCCGGTTCGAGGTGAGCGGCGCGGCGGTCCCGCTGCCGCGGCCGGCCGAGGTCATGCTGCTCCGGGTGGCCCAGGAAGCGCTGGCCAACGCGCGCAAGCACGCCCGGGCCGGGCAGGTGATCGTCTGCCTGCGCTACGGCGAGGGACAGGTCGGCCTGGACGTCACCGACGACGGGTCGGGTTTCGATCCGGGGCAGGCGGCGGGCGGCTACGGCCTGCCCGGCATGCGGGCCCGGGCCGAGGAGGCGGGCGGGCGGCTCCAGGTGCGCAGCTCCCCCGGCTGCGGGACCACGGTCAGCGTGGTGGTCCCGGTGCCGGGCCCCGCCGTCCCGGCCGGCCCGGGCGAACCCGGCCACGCGGGGGCCGCGTGAACGCCCGGGATCTCCCGGCGGGGTCCGGCCCCGTGCGGGTCCTCGTTGCGGATGATCATCCGGTAGTGCGCGCCGGCCTGCGGGCGCTGCTGAGCGCTGAGCCGGGGCTGGCGGTCGTCGCCGAGGCCGGCTCGGGCGAGGAGACCGTGGTGGCGGCCCGGCAGCAGCAGCCGGATGTGGTGCTGATGGACCTGCGCATGCCCGGCGCGGGCGGGCTGGCCGCGATCCGGCAGCTGTCCGCGGACCTGCCCAGGATCCGGGTCCTGGTGCTCACCACCTACGACAGCGACGCCGACATCCTGCCCGCGGTAGAGGCCGGCGCCGCCGGCTACCTGCTCAAGGACACGCCCCGGGACACCCTGGTCGGCGCGATCTTCGCGGCGGCGCGGGGCGAGACGGTGCTGGCCCCGTCCGTCGCCGGGCGGCTCGTGCACCGGCTGCGCTCCGCCCCGGGCGAGGCGCCCGCCGCCCGGGAGACGCTGTCCGCGCGGGAGACCGAGGTCCTGGCGCTGGCAGGCCGCGGGCTGACCAACGCGCAGATCGGCCGGGAGTTGTTCGTCAGCGAGGCGACCGTGAAGACCCATCTGCTCCGGGCCTACGCCAAGCTCGGCGTGTCCGGCCGGACCGCGGCCGTCACCCGGGCCATGGAACTCGGGGTCCTGCCGTCCCCCGGGCGGCCCTGACGGACGCCGCACGGAATCCGCCCGGCCGCCGGAGAATCCCCCGTGTCCTGCGCTGCTGCGTGAACCCGGCGGCACCGGCCATGAATCCGGCGGGCCGCCTCATTCCGTATGACGCTGGGCAGAACGTGATTGCCTGTCTATCTGATGGCTAAAATAGGAGTTCGCCCTCGTCCGGGGAGGCAGCGATAGGGTCGTGCTCGTGGAGACTGCTATCTGGCTTGATCAGCTCAACGCAAGGGAGCGCGCTGAGCTCGTCCGCGGTGCGGGTGTCATCCCGGAGCCGCGCCCCGATCTGCTCATCGTCGGCGGGGGGATCGCCGGGGTGGCAACCGCGGCCGCCTGCCACCAGGCTGGCCTGGGCTCGGTGCTGCTCGTCGAGGCCGGCCACCTGGGCGCCGGGGCTACCGGCGGCGCCGCGGGGCTGCTGACTCCCGAGATCCACGAGTGGAGCGACCCGGAGCCCTTCGTCGACCTGGCCCGGGCCAGCCTGGGCCAGTGGGCCGAGCTGGAGGAGACCTCGCCGGGCGGGGTCGGGCTGGTGGACGTGGACTGGATCGGCCTGTCCCCCGACCCGGGCGCCCTGGCCCCGCATCAGTCACCTGCGGTGGAGTGGCTCGAGCCCGACTATGTGGCCAAGCTCATCCCCGGGCTCTCGATGCCGATGGCGGGTGCGCTGATTCACCACCAGGGCCGGGTCAACCCGCTGCGCTCGCTGGCCCGGCTGTCCGCCGCGCTGCCCGCGGTGGCCACCGGGGTCGCCGCCACCGGCGTCACGGTCCGCGGCGACCGGATCGTGAGCGTGGACACGACCGCCGGGCGGGTGCAGCCGGGCGCGGTGGTCTTCGCCACCGGGCTGCCCCCGGTCCTGGACGGCCTGGACATCGACGTGCCCTGGGAGCGGGTCAAAGGCCATCTGCTCGTCACCGAGCCGACGCCGCTGCGGCTGCCCGGCATCGTGGCGCCGGTCGCCACCCAGCTGGAGGACGGGCGGCTCCTCGTCGGCGGGACCTTCGACATGGGCGACGAGAGCCCGGTGGTCCGGCAGGAGATCATCGACAGCATCCTGGCCGGCCTGTACGCGACGCTGCCGCAACTGCGCGGGCTGCGGGCCGACTACACCTGGTGCTGCTTCCGTCCCCGCCATCCCGACGGGCTCCCGGTCATCGACCGGATCCACGGTCTCGGCAACGCCTGGCTGACGTCCGGGCACTACCGGACCGGCATCCTGCTCGCCCCGGTGACGGCCCAGGCGCTGGTGCGCTGGATCAGCTCGGATCAGCCGCCCGCGGAGGCGGCCGCCTGGAGCAGCGAGCGGTTCGCGGGCCGCGGCCTGAGCGGCCGCTGACCGCACCGTCCGTCACGGTGTGCGGTGACCGTGCGCGGGTCAGCCTGTACCAGTCACGGTGCGCCAGTCACGGTGCGCCAGTCACGGTGCGCCAGTCACGGTGCGCACGGTGCGGTGTCACCGGTCACCGTGCGCCGGTCATCGGGCAGCCGGCGGGTGAGCCCCCGGCGGTCCAGGTACTCCAGCAGCGGGATCGCCACGCGCCGGGTGGTGTGCAGCGCCTGCCGGGCCTCGGCCGCGGTGAACGGCCCCGGCAGGCCGGCCAGGATCCGGGCCGCCTCCTGGTCCGCTCCCGGCGCCAGGACGACCTGATCGGCGACCCGCAGCAGCATCCCGGCCCGGGCCGCCGCCGCCAGCGCGCGGGTGTCGAGCCCGAGTTCGCGCAGCCGGGCGGCCTCGGGCGCGGCGAACGGCTGGCCGGCCAGATCGTCACGGAGCAGCCCCACCGCCGCCAGCACCCGGTCCGGGAGGGCCGGCCCTGCCCGGCGCCGCCGTCACGCTCCAGCACCAGGTACCCGGACCGCACCGCCAGCGGCGGCGCGGCCAGGCGCTCGACCAGCTGCCGGGCGGGCAGGCCCAGCCCGGCCCGGGCCGCCTCCAGCGGCAGGCCTGGCGCGAGCGGCTCCTGCCGGGCGTGCGCGGCGACGCTGTCCCGGAGCTGCCGGGCCAGGGTGGCCCAGTGCCCCGGGTCGGCCAGCCAGTCCGCTCCGACCGGGGCTGGCAGCTCAGCCAGCCCCATGGCGCGCAGGCCGGTGGCGCGCAGCAGCCCGTGCCGCCTCAGCAAGTCGGCCGCGGCGGGCACGGCCGGCCACGCAGCCAGTTCCCGGCCGGCCGCGGCGGCGGCCCCCCGGCGGCCGAACGCGGGCGGGGCCGGGTCCAGCACGATGGCGCCGACCAGCGGCGGCCAGGCGGGCTGCCCGGGCCTGGGGGGCGTGGCCCGGCCGGCACCGGCGCCCGCGCCCGGCTGGGCGAAGGCGGCTGCGGCTGACCCGGGGTCACGCAGCAGCAGCCGGTCGCCGACGTGCAGCGGCAGTGGCTCCGCCAGGGTGAGCCGGGCGATCAGCCCGCCCAGCGGCCGCAGCTGCGCGGTGGTCCGGGCCGACCCCGCGTGCACGGTGAGCTGGCGCGGCGGCCGGTCCCCGGTGGCCGCGAGGCGGACATCCACCACGGCGGCCAGCGTCCACCGTCCCGGCTCGACCAGCGCCATACCCCGCGCGGGGGTCACCCGTTCCGGGCCGCGCAGGTTCAGCGCCACCCGCGCCACCCCGCTCACCTGGGCCGCTGCCTGCTTCAGTGTCTCGATGCCGCGCACCCGCACCGGTTCCAGCGACGGGGTGAGCAGCAGTTCCTGCTTGGCGTGGATGGTGCCGGCCGGCAGGGTCCCGGTCACGACCGTGCCGCTGCCCTTGATCCGGAACGCCCGGTCCACCCACAGCCGGACCGGGGCGGCGGGGTCCGGCTGCGGCAGCTGCGCGGCCAGCCGGTCCAGGGCCTCCCGGAGCGCGGGCAGGCCCAGGCCGGTGCGGGCGCTGACCGCGACGGCCTCGACGTCGCCGAGGCTGGTCCCGGCGAGCCTGCCCAGCGCCTGGCGCCGGGCCTCGGCCGGATCGGCCAGGTCAGAGCGGGTCACCGCGAGCAGCCCGTGGGTGATGCCGAGCGCGTCCACCGCGGCCAGGTGCTCCTCGGACTGGGGCATCCATCCCTCGTCGGCCGCCACGGTGAACAGGACCGCGGGCACGGCGCCCACGCCGGCCAGCATGTTGGGCACGAACCGCTCATGCCCGGGGACGTCCACGAACGCCACCTGCTGCCCGCTGGGCAGCGTCATCCACGCGAAGCCCAGGTCGATGGTCAGGCCGCGGCGCCGCTCCTCGGCCCAGCGGTCCGGCTCCATCCCGGTCAGCGCCCGGACCAGGGTGGACTTCCCGTGGTTGACATGCCCGGCGGTGGCGATGACCTGCATCTAGCCCCGGTCCCCGGAACGTTCGCCTTGGGCCGGCGCCGCGGCGGCCTGCACCGGACCTGATTCCACGGGGCGACCCTATCTGGTGCGATTACGGGCCCCGGGTGGCGTACCGCATAAAGGCCGGCGGCCGGGGTAGTTGCGCCACGCGGGACCAAAACCCCTGCTGGACCGTTTGAGGGAGTGATCGAAATGGCCGGGATGCTGCGCGTTCCCCGGACCCGGGGCGCTTTGAGTGGCGCCCTTCTTGTTTTGCTCGGCCTGTGGGGCGGCCTGATCGCGTTCGTCGGGCCGTATTTCCACTTCGCCTACACACCGGGTACCTCCTGGACCTACACCTCCGGCCGGCTATGGCTGGAGATCCTGCCCGGGGCCGCCACCGTGCTCGGCGGCCTCATCCTGCTGGCCAGCCGGGTCCGTCCGGTGGCCATGTTCGGCGCCTGGATCGCCGCCCTGGCCGGGGCCTGGTTCGCGGTGGGCCGGGTACTCAGCCCGCTGTGGAATGCGCACGGCACCGTCGCCCTGGGCACCCCCATCGGCGGCACCGTGACCCGGACGCTGGTGGAACTCACCTACTTCACAGGGCTGGGCGTGATCATCGTGTTCCTGGCCGCCCTGTCGATAGGCCGGCTGACGGTGATCGGCGTCAGGGATGCGCGGCTCAGCGAGCGCGCGGCCGAGGAGGACGCAGCCGTCACCGAGCCGGCCACCCCGGCTACCGACCCCGCCGTTAACGAGCAGCCAGCCCGTGAGCGCAGCGTGTTCTCCCGCCCGGGCGGGCGGACCACGGTGGTGCGGGACAGCGAGACCCCGGCTGGCGAGGAGACCGTCACCAAGACCCCGGTCAGCCCGGGAAGCCAGCCGTAACACCCCATCCCCTGGAGGCCCCCGCTTCCATCAGCATGGCGGGCCCGGCCCCGCGAGCCAGTCTCGCGGGCCGGGCCCGCTCGCATGCGCCCAGCTGGGCAGGCGCCGCATCCGCACCAGCCCCGCGCTCCGCGAGCGGCGGCCCATCCCCCGGCTCGGCTCCAGTCCGCAGGACATGGAGGGGATTCCATGCCCGGGACGGGAATGAGAACAAGCAGGCGAAGCCTTTTCCTTAAGAGAGATGACGAGCGGGGGGACACATGAGCACGACGCCTGCTGCCGAGCTGGCCGCAACCCGGACGCGGTGGCCGCTGTGGTCGATCCGCGCTGTGCACCCCGGCCGGGGCACTGGCTTCACCGCCCGCCGTCACGGGTCGGGCGGGTTACACGATCTGTGGGCCCCGAGCCTGACCGCGCTGGAAGATCAGCTCCGCGAATACCGGAGAGTTCCGCGCCGGTCAGGATGATCCGCGCTCTGGATGAGTCGCGCTGAAGTGCAGCGGAAAGTGCGGGTCGCGGCAGCGGTGATAACGCAGCGCCCCGCACACGGGGCAGTTCCGGGCCCGGACAGCGGGGTCCAGATGAGCCCGGTCGTCCGCGCTCAGCCGTACCGCGTAGGGCTCGTCCCCGTCGCGCCGATGCAGATTGCGCCGGGCCAGCTCGTGCAGGAATCCCTGGCCACTTGCCTCACATGCGTCACAACGGCAGCCCTGGTACCAGGCCAGGAATGATCCGTGTGGTGGCGGTGCGGGGGGAAGATCCCGCCACTGTCCCGCGTCACCAGACATCTGCGACACGCAAATGACACTACCTTCGCCCGGGAACAATCCGGCCTCCCGGGCAGGAGCCGGGAGCCCGCAGGCCGCCTCCGGCCGCCCGCAGGAGCGCTGCTTTGCGACCGGTCACCCCTCAGCGCATCAAATTCCCTGATTGCCTGGATTGTCCCTGTCTGTCCCTCCGGTGTGGAATGGCCACTTAAGCGACTCGCCAACCCCCGGGAAACTCCTGCATATTACTGTCGGGGACTTATCGCCCTATGCCGGAAATGATCGTTATGATCGCGCGGTGGCCGGCCAATGGGCGGGGAACCCTTCGGCACCGGCGCGGAGCATCTGGGGCCCCTCCGGGCCCGCACGAGAGGAAGCCTGATGACCGACCGACCCGCCACGGCGATCGTGGGAATCCCGCCCCAGCCAGCCGCCCGCCTGGAGCCCAACGCTATCGGCGTCGCCCAGGACACGGTCATCGGCATGGCCTCGTCCGCGCCGGCGGCCACCGTGGGGCTGTCGCTGGCCGCGCTGGCCGCGGCGACCGCGTACGGCAGCGGCCCCATCCTGATCCTCACCGCGATCCCCATGCTGATCATCGCGAACGCCTACCGCCGGCTGAACATGTGGAACGCCAACTGCGGTGCGTCGTTCGAGTGGGTCGGCCGCGCGATCAACCCGTACCTCGGCTTCCTGACCGGCTGGCTGATGATCGCCGCGTACATCATCGGGACCGTGGCCGAGGTCCTGCTGCTCGGCCCGTCGGTGCTGGCCGTGTTCGGGTCCAGTTCCACCAGCACCTGGCAGTACATCGCCATCGGCGCCGCGGTCGGCATCATCATGCTGATCATCGCCGTCGTGGGTATCAAGATCACCGCGCGGGCCCAGGTCGGCATGGCGGCGGTCGAGTACCTCATCCTGATCGGGCTCGCCGTGGCCGGCCTCGTGTTCGTGCTCAGCCACCACCCGGGCACCGTCCCCATCACCAAGGGCTGGTTCAGCCTCTCCGGGGTCGACGGCAAGGGCAGTGCGGTGGCCGGATTCCTCGTCGCGGTGTTCGTCTACGGCGGCTGGGACGGCACCCTGTACGTGAACGAGGAGGTCAAGCACCGGCGGACCAACCCCGGCAAGGCCGCCATCCTGGCCGTCGGCCTGCTGGCCATCATCTACACGGTCTCCCAGCTCGGCTTCCAGGGCGTGATCTCGCCCCAGAAGCTGGCGGCCGCCTCGCAGAACGGCACCGCGCTCGTGGCCGTGGCCCAGGCCCTGGGCGGCGGCTTCTGGGCCAAGGCGATGGCCCTGTCGATCGCGCTGTCGGTCATCGCCACCACCGGGACCGGCATCGTGCTCAGCGCCCGGATCGTCTACGGGATGGCCAGCTACCGGGCCCTGCCGGAGTTCCTCGCCAACGTGTCCCGCCGCTGGTCCACGCCGGTCGCCGCCAGCATCATCGTGGGGCTGCTCATCGTCGCCCTCAGCACCATCTACTACCTGGCCACCTCGGTGCAGAACGCGTTCTTCGACGTGATCGACGTGACCGGGCTGCTGTTCTCGATCTTCTACATCATGACCGCGCTGGCCACCATGATCTACTACCGGCGCCGCGTGTTCAGCAGCGCCTGGGACGCGCTGATCCTGGGCCTGCTGCCCCTCGGTGCGGCCGTGTTCCTGGGCTGGATCCTGGCCAAGTCGCTGCAGAGCGCCCCATCGACGCAGGTCTGGTCGCTGGTCGGCATTCTCATCGCCGGCGTGCTGCTGATGTTCTCGGCCCGGTTCATCCTGAAGTCGCCGTTCTTCCGGATGCCGCGGGAGAGCGACTCACCGCGGCACTGACCCCGCTGGCCGTCAGCGGAGGGTGCTGGCCGGCCTGGCCTCCCAGGTGGTCCACAGCGGCCGGTACCCCTGCTGGCTCCAGAACGGCCCGGACAGCGGGTTGACCTGCTCGTAGTGCAGCAGGGTGACCGCCACCCCGGCGTCGTCCGCGGCCTGGTGCAGCTGCGCGACCAGCGCGCCGGCCACCCCGCCGCCGCGCTCGCCGGGCAGCACGTCCATCAGCTCGACGTAGGCCACCGGCTCCGCCTGCACCATCGGGGCGATCCAGGCGGCGAACTCCGGCCGTTCCGCGTAGAGCAGGGCGATCGCCGCCCCGTCCCGCTCGGCCAGCCACACCCAGGGATCGGGGGCGGCCAGCACCCGGGCGGCCTCATGGCTCAGCGCCTCGGGTGTCCCCGGCCGCTCGATCACGGTGCCGAAATGGGCGTCATACCGGATGGTCTCCATGCCGAGCCAGACGACCGCGTCGAGGTCCGCGGGCCCGGCGCGGCGGATCCGCACGCCGGGGTCCAGCGGCACCGCGGCCGGGGAACGCCGGCCCGCGGCGCGCGCCGCGATGACCGCGCGCGGCGCCAGCCCGTGCCGCAGCAGGGTCCGGGGCCCGTCGGCGTCCCGGGTGGGCCAGGTCAGCACGACCGCGGTGTCCTCCTCCGCCGCCTCTGGCACCGCGTCCAGATGGCCGCGCCACCGGGTCAGCAGCTCGTCCAGGGGCGCGGCCACGTCCGGCCCCGCGATCTGCGGCGTGAGCTGGAACCGGCGGGCCGCTCCCCAGGTCAGCTCCAGCGACTCCGGCTCCCCGGCCCAGTGCTCGCAGGTGCCCAGCGCGGCTACCGACCCATCCGGCCCGGTGACGGCCAGTTCCGCGCCGCACCCCGCGGGAACCGGCGGGGCGGCCAGCAGCGGGTCGATCGCGGCCAGCCGCCGGGCGGCTCGCTGACTGAGCCCGCTGGCGGTATCCCCGGTAACTGCGGGCATTGGGTGACCTCCACATACGTCGTGACTCCGGAACAGCGCGCCCCACAGGTGGGCGGTCACTTCGACGCCGTGACCGCCTTGATGATGACGGCATACAGGGCGTGCCACTCCGGCGACCGGAATCCGGCCCGGGTCAGCAGGCGCGTGGCCCGGCGGCGGGTGCGGGCCTTGCCCCGGCGGCTGCCGATCAGGGTGGGCAGGTACAGCGGCGAGAACTGGTCGACCAGGACCAGCCGGCCGCCCGGGGCCATCACCCGGGCGCATTCCCGCAGGCCGGCCTGCTGGTCGGCCCAGTGATCGAACGACGTGGTGCTGACCACCAGATCGAACGCGCCGTCGGGCCCGGGCAGGTGCTCGGCCGTACCAGCCTGGAAGCGGACCCGGGGATCACTGGTTGACTCCCGGGCGACCCGGACCATTTCCGTGGCGGCATCCAGGCCGGCCAGCTCCACCGCCTCCGGGGCCCGGGCGGCCAGCCGGCGGAGCAGGTAGCCGGTCCCGCACCCGACGTCCAGCACCCGGTGCGGCGCCGGCACCTGGGCCAGCGCGAGCTCCGCCGTGCGGTCGGCGATCTCATGGTGGAGCCGGCCGCGCCAGCCCTCTTCGTAGCCTTCAGCACGTTCAGCGAACGCGGCCACATCGCGGTCCCGGGGCATGCCCCAATCCTGGCATTGCGCCCGCCCCGGAGCACCCAAGTTAGCGGCCGGGGCCGGAGGTCCATGATCCTGGGCAACGACTGCGAAACAGCAGCAGTCTTTGCCCAGGATCATGGCAGCGCGGCATCGCGCTAGGCCCGAAGGTCCCCCATCGCGGCGACGGCGGATAGGCCCGTCCGCTTGAATCCGCCGAGTGTCCGCTGATCACGCTCGCGGGCCGACGCCGTAGTGCTCGCTGAACGCGGCTCCCGTCGGCATGCCTCGGCAGCTGCCATTCATCCGCGGCGATGCGCCGCGCAGGTCACTGCTCGACTCGCTCACCTGGCCGCTCCGGTCCCCGTGCCACGCTTCTGATCGCAACCGTGATCAGGCCAGGTTCGCGATCTGCTAGCGCCTCTGACAGCCTAAGCTGCTTAGTATCGTCTGAATCGTTGCCGCAGCAGTGCTGTTGACCCAGCCCGCTGGAGCTGACACCGGAAGGCGAACGATGACCCCGGAGAACGATCATGACGACGCCACGACCCTGCAGGACTTGCAGGCCGACTTCCCGCACCTCGACATCTCGATCGAGTTCCTGTCCACCTACCGCGCCTGGTCCGCGCGGGGCCGTGACGGGCGGAACCCCTGGCTGGTGTTAAGCACCGACGCCGACCGCTTCCGCCGTACCCTCGACCGCGCCGACTGGCAGCGGTGAGCGAGCGGCCCGGCGCCGTATGGTGGTCTTCCCGCTCATCGCCGATCCCGTCCCCGCGCAGGCGTCCGTCCATCCATCAGCACCATCAGTCACTCTGATCACGCCCAGCGCCGACCTTTCCCGCGGATGGTGCGCCTGTCCGGGCAAATCGGCCACTAAAGCGCACGGTCCGCGGGAAACGTGGGCGGGAGGGGCCAGTGTGACGGGGAGCAGGGGGCCCAAAGGCACGGCTGCGCCAGTCGCAGGTTGCCTCCGCTCCCGAGCCTCATCCCGGCGGCCGCGCCGTCTTGACAGCGGCACCGCTCTCTGTACCCTTGTCTTATGGAGATAGATAAAGGGATCAGCCGCCGCGCGGATGAGTCCGCGCCCGGCTCGGGCGGCGAAGGCGGCCCGCAACCGGACAAGCGGGGCGGGTCCACGTCGCCGATCGAATTCCGGCTCGACGCCGCCTCGGGGGTGCCGACCTACCTGCAGCTCGTGCAGCAGGTGGAGCACGCGCTGCGGCTGGGCTACCTCAAGCCCGGTGACCAGCTGCCCAAGGTCCGGGATGTGGTCGCCTCGCTGGCCATCAACCCGAACACGGTGCTCAAGGCGTACCGCGAGCTGGACACCAAGGGCCTCACGGCCGGCCGTCCCGGCCAGGGCACGTTCGTCCAGGCCACGCTGAACCAGGTCGCGCTGCCCGAGCTGACCACGCTGCACCGCTCCCTGCTCGGCTGGCTGGCCACCGCCGACGCGGCCGGGCTGGACGAGGACGGCATCGTGGCGCTGTTCACCAGTGCGCTGCGGGACTTCCGGGGGGTCCGGGGGTCGTCCCCCCGGGAAAACAGGGCCGTGAGCGCCGCAGCGGAACGGAGGGCGTGGCATGAACGTCATCGAAGCCAGCGGCCTGGGCAAGCGTTACGGCAGTACCTGGGCGCTGCGCGAGTGCACGCTGGCGATCCCGGCCGGGCACGTGGCCGCGCTGGTCGGCCCGAACGGCGCCGGCAAGAGCACCCTGCTGAACCTCGCGGTCGGCCTGGCCGCCCCGACCACGGGCGCCGTCACCGTGCTCGGCGGCCATGCCGCCGGGTCCCCGGCCGCGCTGGACGGCGTCGCGTTCGTGGCCCAGGACACGCCGCTGTACAAGAACCTGTCCGCCGCTGACCTGCTGCACCTGACCCGCAACCTGAACCGGCGCTTCGACCAGCGTTACGCCCAGTCCCGGCTGGGCGAGCTGGGCATCCCGGTGAAGCGCAAGGCCGGCCAGCTGTCCGGCGGCCAGCAGGCGCAGCTCGCGCTGACCCTGGCGCTGGCCCGGCGGCCCCGGCTGCTGGTGCTGGACGAGCCGATGGCGATGCTCGACCCGGTCGCCCGGCACGACTTCATGGCCACGGTGATGACCGCGATGGCCGACGACGGGGTGTCCGTGGTGCTGTCCTCGCACGTGCTGGCCGAGCTGGAGCGGGTGGCCGACTACCTCATCCTGATGTCGCAGGGCCGGGTCCAGGTGGCCGGCGAGGTCGACGACCTGCTCGCCAGCCACCGGGTGCTGACCGGGCCCGCCGCCGAGGCTGGCCAGCAGGCCGGGCGGCTGAACGTGGTGCACGCCCGGCGGGGCGGGGCGCAGGCCCACCTGCTGGTCCGGACGAACGGGGCGGCCGACCCGGTGCCGTCCGGCTGGGACGCGCATCCGGTCAGCCTGGAAGAACTTGCCCTGGCCTACCTGCGCGAGCCCGGCGCCGCAGCGCTGCCCGGCCCGGCCCGCGGCCGGCCTGCGCCGCTTGAATCTGGCGAACCATCGGAGGTAACGCGATGACCGCGCTGATCACGCCCGCCCGCCCGGAGCACGACGCCGGCCTGCGGCCGGTGCCGTGGCCGCGGATGGTCTGGGTCACCTGGCGCCAGCACCGTGCCGCGCTGGCCGGCGTGGCCATACTGCTCGGCGCGCTGGCGGTGTACCTGTGGCTCGCCGGCCTTCAGATACACCACGCCTACGCGACCGACTGCCACCCGGCAAGCTCACTCGCCTGCGGCATAAACTTCAGCGGCAGATACGGAACCACACGGGATTCTCGTCAGCGTCTTTCTGCAGGTGGTGCCGGTGCTGATCGGGGCGTTCGCCGGGGCGCCGGTGCTGGCCCGTGAGCTGGAGACCGGGACCTACCGGTTCGCCTGGACGCAGGGCATCGGCCGGCTGGCGCTGGACGCTCGCCAAGCTGGTGCTGCTCGCGGTGGTGGTGACCGCCGTAGCCGGGGCGTTCAGCGTGCTGTATTCCTGGTACAACCAGCCGTTCTTCGCCTCGGGCTACGCGATCCCGTTCTCTACCCGCGTGTTCGACCTGGGCGAGGTCGCGTTCGCCGCCTGGACGCTGGCCGCCTTCTCGATCGGCGCCCTGGCCGGGATGCTCATCCGCCGGGTCGTCCCCGCGATCGCCGCCACCCTGGCCGCCTACGCCGGGCTCGCCGTCGCGACCGCGCTGTACCTGCGCCAGCACTACATGACACCCCTGCTCACCAGCCAGCCCGAACCTGCCTGGTTCCGCGTGGAGCGTGAGCCAGTGGTACACCAAGGGCGGCAAGTTCGCGTTCCCCGCCCAGGGCTACCAGCTGGTCAGGACGGTCAGCGCAGTTCTGCGGTGGCCGCCTGCCGACTGGGACCTCATGGTCTCGCCCGCGCAGTGCCTCTCCCGGCACGGATACACGCAATGGACCAGCTATCAGCCCGGCAGCCGGTTCTGGGCCTTCCAGTGGATCGAAGGCGGCTGGCTGCTCGTGCTGTCGGTGCTGCTCATCGCCGTGACCGTCTGGCTGGTCCGCCGCCGGGCGGCCTGACCCAGCGGCGCCACGCCACCGGCCGGCCCTGCGGGGGCCCGGCTGGTGGCGGAGGCGGACGGGAACTCGAACACCTGAACCTACGCTGTAGCCCTGGGAGGCCCAGTGACCCGAAGCGGTGGCCGGGCCTCCAGCATGTACCGGGGGAACCCGGGCTGAAGACCCGGCGTTTAACGAGCAACTCCGGACCGAGGAGAGAGACGATGACCACGAAACGCCGGGAGGCGCTGACTGCCACGGCGCTGCTGGCGGCCATAGCGGGCGCCACTCTCGCCCAGGTGGTCGACAGGCCCTCGCCGCAGCCCAGTTCGCCGGTGCACGCCTACCTCATGCCTGCGCGCGCCCCGGAGGCCCACCACCCCGGCTGACGGTTAGGCGACAGCCGAGGGAGCCCCTGATGCGGGCTGACACCGGACCGCGAAGGCGGTAGCAGAAGGCCGGGAGCGAAGTGCTCGCTCCCGGCCTCTTCCCTGATCAGAGCGATGAGCGGAGGCGGACGGGAATCGAACCCGCCGGCGACGCGGAGCGCCGTCCACCGGTTTTGAAGACCGGGAGGGCCACCAGGCACCCAGACGCCTCCGGTGCTGACCTTATCCGCCGTAGAGGGTGTCGATGTCGTCGGAGTACTTCGCGTGGACCACGCGCCGCTTGAGCTTCAGCGTGGGCGTCAGTTCCTCGCTCTCCGCGGTCCACTCGACCGGCAGCAGCCGCCAGCGCTTGACCTGCTGCACCCGGGCCAGATGCTGGTTCGCCGCGGCCACGGCCTCCTCGATCTCGGCCAGCAGCACCGGGTTCTGGGCCAGTTCCGCCAGCGAGCCGGCCTCGATGCCCCGCGCCCTGGCCCAGGCCGGCGCGACCTCGGCGTCGAGGGTCAGCAGCGCGACCACGTAAGGACGCCGGTCCCCGTAGGCCAGGGCCTGGCCGATCAGCGGGTGCGCGACGAGCAGGTTCTCGACCGCGGCGGGCGGCACGTTCTCCCCGCCCGCGGTGATGATGAGCTCCTTCTTCCGGTCCACCACGGACAGGAACCCGTCGTCGTCCAGGCGGCCGATGTCACCGGTGTGCAGCCAGCCCCCGGCGTCGATCAGATCGGCGGTCAGGTCGGGCCGGTTCAGGTAGCCGGGCGTGTTGAGCGGCCCCCGGGTGAGGATCTCCCCGTCGTCCGCGATCGTGATCTCGGTACCCGCGAACGCCCGCCCCACGGTGCCCAGCCGGAACTCGGTGACGGTGTTCGAGGTGAACGCGCCGGTGGTCTCGGTCATCCCGTAGATGTCCAGGATCCTCAGGCCCAGCCCGGCGAAGAACGCGCCGACCTCGGGCGGCAGCGGCGCCGCGGCGCTGGACACCACGCGCGCCTGGCCCAGCCCGAGCAGCGAGCGGATCGGGCCCAGGACCTGCTCATCGGCCCGGCGGAACGCCTCGGCCAGCTGGTCCGGCGTGGTCCGGCCGTACTGCGTGCTCTCCACGTACCGGCGGCCGATGTCCATGGCCTGCTCGACCGCGGCCCGCCGGGCCGGGTCGGCCTCGGCGGCCAGCAGGGCCTGGATCCCGGCCTTGATCTTTTCCCACACCCGCGGCACGCCGAAGAACGCGGTGGGACTTACCTCCCCAACGGTTTTCACGAGCTGCTGCACGTCCGGACAGAAATGCACGTGCCCGGCGGTGCTGAGGGGCAGGTAGATGCTGAACATCCGCTCCGCGATGTGGGCCAGGGGAAGGTAGGAAACCCAGCGCACGTGCGGGTTGACGTTGCCGCCCAGGATCGCCGCCGCCACCTCGTACAGGATGCAGTGGTGGGTGAGCAGGACACCCTTGGGGTTGCCGGTGGTCCCCGACGTGTACAGCAGGGTGACCGGGTCCTCCGCGGTGATCCCGGCCAGCCGCGCGGTCACCAGTTCCGGGTCCGCGGCCAGCCGCTCCCGGCCCAGCGCGGCGAAGTCGTCCCAGGTCAGGTACTGCTCCCCCGCCGGGCACGCGCTCGCGTCGCGGACGATGATCGTGCCCAGGGCGGGCAGCTCCGACAGCACCGGCTGCCACCGGGCCAGCTGGTCCGCCCCGTCGAGCACGGCGATCCGGGCCGCGCAGTCCCCGGCGACGAAGGCGACCTGCTCGGCGGCCAGGGTGGCGTAGAAGGTGACCGGGACCCCGCCGGCGTGCACCGCGCCGTAGTCGGCCAGCACGTGCTCGGTCCGGTTGGGCATCATGATCGCGACGTGCTCACCGGGGGCCAGGCCGAGCGCGATGAAGCCCGCGGCCAGCTCGAGGGCCTGCTGCCGGGCCTGGGCCCAGGTCAGGGTGGGCCAGCCGGCCGTGTCACCGGGCGGGCTGTCCGGGCCCGCCTGGGACAGGGCCGGGTAATCACCGAACCGCTCCGCGGTTTCCCGCAGCTGATCGCACACGGTCTGGTCCCGGATCGATTCCTCGATCTCCGCCCGCTGCCGGAGAACGTCGCTCGTCACCGCTCACCTCCGCCTGGTGGGCCCGGCGGGCCCGGCTTTCACCGAATGCCACCACGTCCCCGCGCCGGCCGCAAGATGACGCCGCATTAGAGTGCAACGCATGACCGTCTCCGCTGACATCCGGCTGACCCAGTACGCGTCCGGCGGGGGGTGCGCCTGCAAGATCCCGCCTGGTGAGCTGGAACAAATCGTGGCCCAGATGCTGGCCGCCCCAGTGCCCCCGGGCCAGCCGGCGGTGCAGCGGATCGACGCGGACCTGCTCATCGGGGTGGAGCACGGCGACGACGCGGCGGTCGTCCGGATCAGCGACGGCCAGGCGGTGGTGACCACCGCCGACTTCTTCGGCCCGGTGGTGGACGACGCCTACACCTTCGGCCGGATCGCGGGCACGAACGCGCTCTCGGACATCTACGCGGTCGGCGGTACGCCGCTGGTCGCGCTCAACCTGCTCGGCTGGCCCCGGGCCAGGCTTCCCTTCGAGCTGGCCGGCGAGGTGCTGCGCGGCGGGCTCGACGCGGCCCGGCACGCCGGCTGCCTGCTGGCCGGCGGGCACAGCATCGACGACCCGGAGCCGAAATACGGCATGGCGGTGACCGGCCTGGCCGACCCGGACGCGCTGCTGCGCATCGATGCTGGCCAGGCCGGGGTGCCGATCAGCCTGACCAAGCCGATCGGCAGCGGGATGCTCAACTCCCGGCACAAGGCGACCGGCGAGGTGTTCCCGCAGGCGATCGAGGTGATGACCACGCTCAACGCGGGTGCCAGCCGGGACGCCCTGGCCGCCGGCGTGCGCTGCGCCACCGACGTGACCGGCTTCGGGCTGCTCGGCCACCTGTTCAAGCTGGCCCGGGCCAGCGGGGTGTCCGCCCTGCTGGACCACGCCGCGGTGCCGCTGATCGACGGGGCCCGGGACGCCCTGCGGGCGGGATACGTGCCCGGCGGCAGCCGGCGCAACCTCGACTGGGTCATCCCGCACACCGACACCGGCGGGCTCAGCGAGGAGGACCTGCTGCTCCTCGCGGACGCGCAGACCTCCGGCGGCCTGCTGGTCGCCGGGGAGATCCCGGGCGCCCCGGTGATCGGGGAGCTGATCCCCCGCGCGGCCGCCACGCTCATCCTCCGCTAGCACGGCTCTCCCCCGAGCGCCGTTGGCTCCTCCGAGCGCCGTTTCCCGGCGAGCGCCGTTCCCGCCAGCCGCGCTCCCCCGCGAGCCCCGGCCCGGACCCGTCGTAGGCTCGTACCGGGTCCCACGTCGCGGGAGGCGGTCAATGACCTCGAGGACAGCACGGCGCCGGGTGCTGCGGGTGACCGTCCCGGCCGGGCCGGATGATCAGGCCGCCGCGGATGCCCGCGCGGACCTGCTGGCCGTGGAGGAGCCGCTGGAGATCCGGGTCGGCGGCCAGCCGCTCGCGGTGACCATGCGGACCCCGGGGCACGACATCGACCTGGCGGCCGGGTTCCTGGCCACGGAGGGCGTGATCGCCTCGGCGGCAGACCTGACCCAGATCACCATGTGCGACGCGAACGTGGCCGACGTGACCCTCGCTCCCGGGGTCACCCTGCCCATGGAGCGGCTGCAGCGGAACTTCATCACCACCAGCGCCTGCGGGGTGTGCGGCAAGGACAGCATCGACGCGATCCGGGTCCGGGCCCGCTACGACGTGTCCGCGGATCAGGTGCGGGTGGCGCCGGCGCTGCTGGCGGCCCTGCCGGACCGGCTGCGCGAGGCCCAGCGGGTGTTCGCCAGCACCGGCGGGCTGCACGCCGCGGGCATCTTCACCGCCGCCGGGAACCTGCTGGTGCTGCGTGAGGACGTGGGCCGGCACAACGCCGTGGACAAGGTGATCGGCTGGGCGCTGCGCGAGGGGCGGCTGCCGCTGACCGGGTGCGTGCTGCTGGTCAGCGGGCGCGCCTCGTTCGAGCTCACCCAGAAGGCCCTGATGGCCGGGCTGCCCCTGCTGGCCGCGGTGTCCGCGCCCTCGTCGCTGGCCGCGGAGCTCGCCGGGGAGTCCGGGATGACCCTGGTCGGCTTCCTGCGCGGCTCGTCCATGAACGTCTACACCGGCCCCGAGCGGCTGGGCATAGGGCAGCTGGCGGCAGAGCGGCCAGCTGCGGACGGGCCTGCCGGGCCGGAGCAGCCGGAGAGCCAGAGCCTGACCGCGGACCAGGGCCTGGCCGCGGGTCATCTGGCCAGGTGATTCCCGGCGGCCGGTGCGGCCGCCGGGAAGCCCCAGCCGGGTCAGGCGCGGGCGGAGTCAGGCGCGGGAGTTGTCCGCCACGCCCCAGCGGTTCCGGATCCGGCCGTTGACCGCGTTGAACAGCACGTCCACCACGATGCCGATGATCAGGATCACCAGGATGATCGCGATCGCCCCGGCCATGTCGGCCTGGTCCTGGTCGTTGCTCAGCAGCACGCCGAGCGAGGGCTGGCCGAGGATGATGACCACGATCTCGGCCGCGATCAGGCCGTGCCAGCCGAAGACCCAGCCCTGCTTGAGCCCGTTCACGTAGGCGGGCAGGGTGGCCGGCATGATCACGTGCCGGTAGAGGGAGACCCGGCGCAGCCCCATGGTCTTGCCTGCCCGCAGCAGCAGCGGCGGCAGGAAGTCCGCTCCCGCGATAAGACCGTTAGCGATCGCAGGTGCCGCGGTCATCACGATCACGAACAGGATGGCGGTCGTGTTCGCGCCGAACAGGATGATGGCGAACGGGACCCACACGATCGAGGGCAGCGTCTGCAGCGCGGTGATGAGCGAGCCGACCGCGGCCCGCAGCGGCCTGATCCGGGAGACCAGGGCGCCCACCACCGTGCCGATGACCAGGGCGATGGCGAACCCGATGACCGCGCGGCGCAGCGTGGTGCCGATTGCCGTCCAGAGCAGGGCGCCATGCAGCTGGTGCCACAGGTCGGTCAGGGTCGTCGCCGGGCCGGGCAGGATCGCGCTCTTGAAGCCGCTCAGGTAGACGATCTGCCAGATGGCCAGGGCGAGCACCAGGGCCAGCAGCTTGGGCCAGGCCGCCGCCCAGACCTTGGCGCCTATGTGCCGCTTGGCCTGCTGCGGCGGGGCCAGTTCCAGCTGGTCCAGGCCGGCCAGGGCCGCGGCCGGCTCCTGCGGGGTCTCAATGGCCATGGCGGATGATCTCCTCACGCAGCCGGTCCTTGATCTTGATGGCGAGCCCCACGGTGTCCGTGGAGTCCATCCCGCGCGGGCGCTCGAAGTCCACCCCGAATTCGCCGATCACCTGGCCGGGCCGGCTGCTCAGCAGGACCACCCGGTCGCCCAGGCGGACCGCCTCGCGCACCTCGTGGGTGACGAACAGGATGCTGAGCTGGCGGCGCCGCCAGATGCCCTCCAGGACCTCGTGCAGCAGGTCCCGGGTCATCGCGTCGAGCGCGCCGAATGGCTCGTCCATGAGCAGCACGTCCGCGTCCTGGGCCAGGGCCCGGGCCAGTGCGACCCGCTGCCGCATGCCGCCGGACAGCTGGTGCGGACGCTTGTCACCGAACGAGCTGAGCTGGACCAAGTCGAGCAGCTCGGCTACCCGCTCCTGGCGTTCCGCCCTCGGCACCCCGCTGGCCCGCATCGGCATTTCCACGTTTTTCGCCGCGGTCAGCCAGGGGAACAGCGCCGACTCCTGGAACATCAGGGAGACCCGGCGGCCGCCGGTGTCCACCGTGCCCGAGGTGGGGGCGTCCAGCCCGGCGACCAGGTTCAGCAGCGTGCTCTTGCCGCACCCGGACGCGCCGATCAGGCAGACGAATTCACCCGGGGCGACGGAGAGGGATACCCGGTCCAGGGCCACCAGTTCGGTGTCTGCCCGGCCGAAGGTCTTGGACACCTCGTCGATCCGGATGGCCGCTCCGGCCTTGGTCTCGTCCAGCCGGGGATCAGTGGTCATGGGGGCTCCGGTCACCGGCTCAGACTGGGCTGACGCCCCCGGGATCGCTCCCGGGGGCGTAGCACCGCGTGAATCAATGCTCATGGGCTCACCTGTGGTTCTCCGTTGGCTTTCAGCACGGCGTTGAGCGGGCTGAGGTCGTAGATGCCGTTCAGGTTGACCGGCTGGAGCAGCCCCACCGCCACAGCATGCTTGGCGTCCGTGGCGAGCGACGAAGCTATGGGGTCGTTGGTGAAGGTGATCTCCTTGAACGACGCAGCGAGCGCAGAGGACTTCAGGCCCTTGCCCAGCAGCGTGGTCAGCTCGGCGTTCGCGGACGTCTCGGCGGCGGAGGTGTTCGCGTTGATGTACTTGACGGACTCAACCTGCCCCTTGAGCAGGTTGCTCACGACGCTGGCGTGCGCCTTCAGGAAAGACTGGGTGACCACGAGTTCGGTGGTCACGAACTTGCCACCCGGCCAGAGGCTGGCCTCGTTCACCAGTTCCTTGCCGCCGTCCGCGACCATCTCGGCGTCATAGGGGGCCGGTTCCCAGCCGCCCGCGATCTGGCCCGACTTGAACTCCAGCACCGCATCCGAGTTCGGCTTGATCGGCGTGACGGAGACGTCCCCGCCGCCGGTCTGCGTGGTAGTCAGGCCGTGCTGCTTGAGCCAGTACCGCAGCGCCACGTCCTGGGTGTTGCCCAGCGACGGCGTGGCCACCTTCTGGCCCTTCAGCTGGCTGGCGCTGCTGATACTCGGCTTGACTACCAGAGCCGCGCCGCCGGATGCCGCCCCGGAGATGATCTTGATGGCCTTGCCGCTGGACTTCTGCCAGGCGTTGATGGCCGGGTTGGGGCCGACGTAGGCCGCGTCCAGCTGGCCGGCCAGCAGCGCGGTGGTCTCCTGGGTGCCGGAGCTGAAGACCGAGGTCTTGAGCGTGACCCCGTCGCCCAGGTTCTTGGTGAAGAAGCCCTTGTTCAGCCCGACCAGGGCCGGCGCGTGGGTGATGTTGGCCAGGAAGCCCAGCCGCAGCGTGATGTGGCTGCTGCTGTTGCTGCTGTCAGTGCTGCTTCCGGAGCCGGAGGAAGCCGAGGACCCGCACCCGGCGGCCAGTGCGGCGATGGCTGCGACTCCGGCAGCAAGGACCACTCGTCTCATCTAAGGACCACCTTGTCGATCAGGTTAGTATGTCGATCTGTTTGATAGGCAAGGCCGATTAAACCATACCCACTGGCGAGGGACGCAAATCCGGTCAGGCCGTGGTCCCTGGGGCCGGTACAGCGTCCCTGCACGGCCAGATGGGACGACTTCCCTGATACTTAAAGTGACGGACAGTTACTTTCCGTTAACTCAGGGCACATGCTTCCGACTTCTTGGTGTTACCTTGTGATTACGGTCGGCTGCTTAATGTCGCCTGGTGAGCCACAACGCGGCGTCGCCTCCGCCCAGGTCGGACCTTCTCGATTCGCTGGACGACTCGAAAATCAGCCGCTTCCAGATCAAGATCATGTTCGTCTCGGGCATGGGTTTCTTCACCGATGCCTATGACCTGGATCATGAGCGAGCACGTGGGCAAGAACACCCGCGGGCGGATGGCGGGCGCCGGTGTTCGCGCAACCAGGCGGCCGGCCTCATCGTCGGCCCGCTGATCGCCTCGATCTTCCTAGCCTCCGGCCTATCGGACAACTCACCTGGCGGCTGCTGCTCGGCCTGGCGGCCATCCCGGGGCTGGCCGTCTTCTACCTGCGGCCGGCGGGGCCCCGCCGGCAAGGGGCCGGCCGGGAGGGCCGGAGGCCGGCGGCTCAGCTGTCCCCGGGGGTTTGGATGTCGACACCGAGCACCGACGGGTATTTTTGCAGGCACTGCTCAAGCCGGGCGAGCTGCGCGTTGCTGGCCTTGTCCACCCGGTAGATCACGTCATACAGGTTGTCTGAGGCCAGATGATCGGTGGGCAGCGCTTCCGCCCGGGCCTCAGGGATGTGGGAGCAACCGGCCCGGACCTTGAGCCGGGTGGCGGTGGTGGTCCCGGTCTTGAACTGGACCACCGCCTCCTGCTTGCCGAGCGCGGCGTCGAACTGGGCGCAGCCGCTCACCCCGGCGGCCACCAGCAGGGAGCCCGCGATCGTCAGGGCCGCTACGCGTAGATGCACGGTGCACAGCTTACGATCGGTCACGGCCAGCGCAGGCCGAGGGGATCCGGGTACGGTACGGGTACGGACGGGCGGGAGGAACCATGCGCGGGTGGGCCACCACTCCCACCGCTTGTCGCGCCGCCGGGAATGCGGCTCCCACCTGGAGGTGCCGGTGCCAGGCATGATCGAGGATTATGCGCTCATCGGCGACATGCGGTCGGCCGCCCTGATCAGCCGGGACGGGTCGGTGGACTGGCTGTGCGTGCCCCGCTTCGACTCCCCCGCCTGCTTCGCCGCCCTGCTCGGCGACGACCAGCACGGGCACTGGAGCATCGCGCCGGCCGCCGCGGCCGAAGCCGTCGATGACTCCCCGCCTCCGCCATCCAGCCAGCCACCGGAGTCCGGTAGCGGCCCGGCCGGCCCAGGCCAGGCCAGCACGGGCCAGGCCAGCACGGGCCAGGCCAGCACGGGCCAGGCCAGCACGGGCCAGGCCAGCACGGGCCAGGCCAGCACGGAGCGGGCCTGCGCCGGGCAGGCGCTCACGCCGGGGGCCGCCGTGACCGTGGCTGAGGGCGTCACGGTTACCCGGCGCTACCGGGGTGACACGCTGATCCTCGAGACCGACTGGCACACGCCGACCGGCGCGGTCCGGGTCACCGACTTCATGCCGCCCCGCGACGGGAAGCCGCCTGCCCTGGTGCGCATCGTGGAAGGCCTGGACGGATCGGTAGACATGTCGTGCGTGCTCCGGATCCGATTCGGCTACGGGCAGGTGGTGCCCTGGATGAGGCGGATGGATCGCTGCCTGCTGGGCATCGCCGGACCCGACGCCCTCTGGCTCGCCACCCCGATCACCCTGACCGGTCACGCCATGGCGCACGAGGCCACCTTCACCGTCATGGCCGGCGAGCGCGTCCCGTTCACGCTGACCTGGGTGCCCTCGCATGAGGACGGACCGGAACAGCTCGACCCGCTGCGGGCTGAGGCGGACACCCAGAAGTTCTGGGACGAGTGGGTGGCCCGCTGCACCTACCAGGGCACCTACCGCCAGGCGGTGGTCCGCTCGCTGATCACCCTGAAGGCACTGACCTACCAGCCCACCGGGGGCATCGTGGCCGCGGCCACCACGTCGCTCCCGGAGGACCTGGGCGGGGTGCGGAACTGGGACTACCGCTACTGCTGGCTGCGGGACGCGACCATCACCCTCGAGGCCCTGCTGCGCACCGGGTACACCGACGAGGCCTTCGCCTGGCGGGCGTGGCTGGCCCGGGCCGTGGCGGGCGACCCGCGCGACGTGCAGATCATGTACGGGGTGGGCGGCGAGCGCAGGCTGGACGAGTGGGAGGCGGACTGGCTCCCGGGTTACGAGAATTCCGCCCCGGTGCGGATCGGCAACGCGGCGGTGAACCAGCGCCAGCTCGACGTCTACGGGGAGGTCATCGACGCGCTCTCGCTCGGCCGCGCCACCGGCATCGCGGTGGACCGGCACGCCTGGTCGCTGCAGCGCGCCCTGCTCACCTTCCTGGAGAAGCACTGGGACGAGCCGGACGAGGGAATCTGGGAGGTCCGCGGCCCGCGCCGGCACTTCGTGTACTCCAAGGTGATGGCCTGGGTGGCGTTCGACCGCGCGGTCCGGGCGGTCGAAGCGGGCGCGTCCGGCCCGGCCGAGCAGTGGCGGGCCATCCGGGACCAGATTCACGCCGAGGTCCTCGAGAAGGGGTACGACGACAAGCGCGGCGCGTTCATGCAGTATTACGGCTCGACCCAGCTCGACGCGGCTGTCCTGCTCATCCCGGAAGTGGGGTTCCTGCCACCGGACGACCCCCGGGTCGTGTCCACGGTCCGGGCCGTGCAGCGCGAGCTGGTCACCGACGGGCTGGTCCGCCGGTACCAGCTGGGGGAGGCGGACCCGGGGCAGCTCAGCCCGGACGGGCTGCCCGGCAGCGAGGGCGCGTTCCTGGCCTGCAGCTTCTGGCTGGCCAACGCGCTGCACATGATCGGCCAGGACGACGAGGCCACGGAGCTGTTCGGGCGGCTGCTGGCCCTGCGCAACGACCTGGGGCTGCTCAGCGAGGAATACGACCCCCGCTACGCGCGGCAGGTGGGCAACACCCCGCAGGCCTTCAGCCACGTGCCCCTGATCCAGGCCGCGCTGAACCTGGAGCGGCACCCCGGCGCGCACTGCCGGACCCCGGCCGGGGATGCGCCGCCCGCCCAGGGGCACGGCGAACGGTGACCGCAGCTCCCCGCCCCGCCGACCCGGGGGACTACCGCGACCTGGGCGACGCTTCCCCCAGCCCGGCGCCACCCGGACCCCGGCCGCACATCCTGGTCGTCAACGGCCGGAAGGTCCGCCAGCCGGTGTTCATCATCGGTGCCCCGTGCTCCGGCATCGACCTGCTGGCCCGGTCGCTCAAGCGCTCCGCCGGCTTCCACTTCACCCTGGGCCAGCGCTGGGTCATCCCGGTGGTGCAGGCCTTCGCCCGGCGCCCGTCGATCTCCCGGGGCAAGCCCGAGGCCGCCGCGACCGTGTTGCGTGACGCGTTCGCCCAGGCCTGGCAGGTCACCGCGGACTGCTGCCTGGGTTGCACTCAGCAGTGCCGCGAGGCCGGCCGCCTGGACGGCGTGGGGCCGTGCGTGACCCAGCAGGAGGTCATCCGCTACGGGGACGCCAGCCCCGACCTGATGTACTGCGCCGAGGCGCTGCTCGACGCGTTCCCGGACGCACGGATCCTGCAGATCATCCGGGACGGCCGGGATGCGGTCGCCGGGATGCTGGCTGATCCGGCGGTGCTGGCCTGGTTCCGGCCGGGGTTCGTGGACACCGGCGCCGAGTTCCCGCACCCGCTGCTGGGCCTGGAGACCGAAGCCGACCGGGCCGCCTGGCCCGGCCTGTCGATGACCGCCAAGTGCGCGATGCGCTGGCGCGGCACGGTGCGGCAGATGGCGCGGCTGCGCGGCCAGCTGTCCGCCGGCCAGATGATCACCTTCCGGTACGAGGACGTGATCCGCCAGCCTGCGGACGCCGCCGCGGCCGTCTCGGACTTCCTCTCCACCCCGGTGCACATGCTGGAACCGGCGGCGCCGGGTCACTCGGCCGCGGCCGAGCCGGGCTCGTGGCGCCGCCTGCTGGTCCCCTCACAGGCGGCCGAGATCGAGGCCATCGCGGGGGGGGAACTGCGCCGGGTGGGCTACGGCGGCTGAGCGGAACACCCGAACACCGGAACGCGGGACGACGCTGGACGCGGGAGGCAGACGTGGATCTCGGGCTGCAGGACCGGGTCTACCTGATGGCCGGCGGCAGCCGGGGGCTCGGCTACGCCGCCGCCGAAGCGCTGGTCGCCGAGGGCGCCCGGGTGGTAGTCAGCGGCCGCGATGCCGGGTCCGCGGCCGGGGCGGCGCAGGCGCTCGGGTCCGGGCGGGCGGTAGGGCTGGCCGCCGACAACGCCGACCCCGCGACCCCGGGCCGGCTGATCGCCGCGGCCCGGGAGGAATTCGGCCGTCTGGACGGCGCGCTGATCAGCGTGGGCGGCCCGCCCCCCGGGTCGGCCACGGACGTCCCCGACGAGGCCTGGGAGGCCGCGTTCGGCAGCGTCTTCCTGGGGGCGGTGCGGCTGAGCCGGGCGCTGGCCGCCGAGCTCACCGAGGGCGGGGCTATCGCGTTCGTGCTGTCCTCATCGGTCCGGGTCCCGATCCCGGGGCTGGCCATCTCCAATGGGCTGCGGCCCGGCCTGGCCGGGTTCGCCAAGACGCTCGCGAACGAGCTGGGCCCGCGGGGGATCCGGGTGAACGGGCTGCTGCCCGGCTGGATCGCGACCGACCGGATGCGCGAGCTCGGGCCGGACCGGGAGGAGCTGGCGGACAGCATCCCGCTGCGGCGCGTCGGCAGGCCGGCCGAGTTCGGCCGGCTGGCCGCGGTCGTCCTGTCCCCCGCGGCCAGCTACCTGACCGGGGTGATGCTCCCGGTTGACGGCGGCGCGCTCCGGGTCATCTGAACGGCGCCAGACCCCGGCCCGGGATTCAGACGGCTTCCATGCCGAACCGGGCCATCAGGGCCCGTTCCTCGTCGGGGGTGGGCGGTTCGGCGCGATTCCACAGCTCGTGCAGGCCGGCGAAGTAGGCGTCCATCGCGGGGGCGTGGATGACCAGGAGCCGGGCTTCGGCCTGGCCAGCGTTGCCGAAGGTATGAGCAGTACCACGAGGGATCAGGACAAAGCCTTCCGGCCCGACGGTCAGCTCCTCGTCCTCCACGACGACTGACACCAGCCCGTCCAGCACGAAGTACGCCTCTGAGCAGTTCACATGCCTGTGCGGCGGTGGCCGGCGGCCGCCGGGAGGCAGGGTGCGCTCCATGAGCGACAGATCGCCGCCGTTCTGCTCGGCTACTGCCTTGAAGAACATCACGCTGCCGCGCGCGGTGTACTGCCGCTGTCCCTCACCAGGCCCGACGACACCAGCCCCCATGGGACGACCCTCCCTCGACCAGAAGCTCCGGGTACTGCGCCGTGGAAACGCTAGCTGATGACCAGCGGGGCGGGGGAAGGCGCGGGGTCAGCCGCGCCGCGCAGCCACCGGGATCAGCCGCGCGTGAGCGCGGGGTCAGCTGGGGGCGTGGCCACGGGCTCCTGCCCGGCGAACTGGGTGTGGTAGAGCTCCGCGTACAGGCCGCCCGCCGCGAGCAGGGTCTCGTGGGTCCCGTGCTCCCGGACCTGGCCGTCGTCGATGACCAGGATCTGGTCCGCTTCCCGGATCGTGGACAGCCGGTGCGCGATGACCAGCGACGTCCGGCCGGTCAGCGCGGTCTTCAGCGCCGCCTGCACCGCGGCCTCGGACTCGGAGTCCAGGTGCGCGGTCGCCTCGTCCAGCACCACCACCGACGGGGCCTTGAGCAGCAGCCGCGCGATGGCCAGCCGCTGCTTCTCCCCGCCGGACAGCCGGTAGCCCCGGTCCCCCACCACCGTGTTCAGCCCGTCGGGCAGCGCGGAGATGAGCTCCCAGATCTGCGCCGCCCGGCACGCCGCGACGAGGTCCGCCTCGGTAGCCTCGGGCCGCGCGTAGCTGAGGTTGGCCCGGATCGTGTCGTGGAACATGTGCGCGTCCTGCGTCACCACGCCCACCGCGTCGTGCAGCGATTCCAGGGTCACGTCGCGCAGGTCCTGCCCGCCGATGAGCACCGCGCCCTCGTCCGGGTCATACAGCCTGGACACCAGGTGGGTGATGGTGGTCTTGCCCGCGCCGGACGGCCCGACCAGCGCGGTCAGCTGCCCGGGCGGGGCCTGGAAGGTCACCCCGCGCAGCACCGGCTGGGCGCTGCCCGCCTTCTCGGGTGCCGGGAGCGCGATCGACTCCAGCGAGGCCAGCGACACCTCGCTCGCGGCCGGGTAGTGGAACGAGACGTGCCGGAAGTCGACGGCCGGGGCGGAAACCGGCTGGCCGTCCGCGGCCGGGGCGCTGGCCCGCAGCGGGACCGCGCCGGGCTTTTCCTGGATCAGCGGCTTCAGGTCCAGCACCTCGAAGACCCGGTCGAAGCTGACCAGCGCCGTCATCACGTCCACCTGCACATTGGACAGCGAGGTGATCGGGCCGTAGAGCCGGGCCAGCAATGCGGTCAGGGCGACCAGCGTGCCGACCTGGAAGGCATGGTGGATGACCAGGGTCCCGCCCACCCCGTAGACCACCGCGGTGGCCATCGAGGCGAGCAGGGTCAGCGCGATGAACAGGGTGCTCCCGTACATGGCGGTGACGACGCCGATGTCGCGGACCCGGGCGGCGCGGCCCGCGAACACCCTGGTCTCCTGTTCCGGGTTCCCGAACAGCTTGACCAGCATCGCGCCGGCCACGTTGAACCGCTCGGTCATGGTGGAGCCCATCGCCGCGTCGAGCTGCATCGACTCCCGGGTCAGCCGCTGCAGCCGCCGGGCGACCAGGCGCGCCGGGATCACGAACGCCGGGATCATCACCAGCGTGATCAGCGTCACCAGCCAGGACAGGCTGATCATCGCGATCAGCACCAGGATCAGGACCAGCACGTTGGACACGATCGACGAGAGGGTCGAGGTGATCGCCTGCTGGGCGCCGATGACGTCGCTGTTCAGCCGGCTGACCAGGGACCCGGTCTGGGCCCGGGTAAAGAAGGCGATCGGCTGCCGCTGCACGTGCCCGAATACCTGGGTACGCAGATCGTAGATCAGCCCTTCGCCGATCCTGGCCGAGTACCAGCGCTGGGCGAAGGACAGGATCGCGCTGGCCAGCGCGAGAGCCGCCACGACTCCGGCGACCGCGATGACCACGCCGGTGTTCCGGGCCAGGATGCCCTGGTCGATGAGGGTCTTCAGGAGCAGCGGCACCGCGACCACGGCCACCGCGGCGAGCGCGTTCATGCCCAGGAACAGCGCGAGTTCCCAGCGGTAGGGCCGGGCGTAGGTCATGATCCTGCGGACCGTGCCCGGCTTCACCCGCTGCCGGGTGACGTCGGAGTCCCGGTAAAACGAGCGCATGGCGTGCCAGCTCGATCCGTCCATGAGCGGGGCAACCTCCCTGCCGCCGGGGATCTTCCCGCCTCTGCTAAGGGCGAACGAGGGACCTCAGGAGAGGGCTTCCAGGCGGGAGCGCTGCAGCGCGGCCTGCGCCCGGCGTTCCGCGGCGGACTGCTGCTCCAGGGTATGACCGGGGGCCTGCTGCAGTAGTTCCTTGGTGGCCCGGGCTACCGCGGGCTCCACCGCGAGCAGCGCCGCGACCAGGTCAGCGACCGCGCCGTCCAGTTCCGCCCCCGGCACCACCAGCTCGGCCAGGCGCAGCGCGGCCGCCTCGTCGGCGCCCACGGTGCGGCTGGTCAGGCACAGCTCGAGCGCCCGGGGCAGGCCGACGATGTTGACCAGCGGTTTCGTCCCGGTCAGGTCAGGCACCAGGCCCAGCGCAGGCTCCTTCATGCATAGCTGGGCGTCGTCGGCCAGCACCCGCAGGTCGCAGGACAGCGCGAGCTGGAAGCCCGCCCCGATGGCGTGCCCGCGGACAGCGGCCACCGAGACGATGCCCGGGTCGCGAAGCCAGGTGAACCCGGCCTGGACAGACGCGATCCACTCCTCGAAGCCGGGATCGGCGGCCCCGACCAGGACCTCACCGGGGACGCCTTCCGGGGTGAACAGGCGCAGGTCTATCCCGGCGGAAAACGAGGGACCCGCGCCCTGGACCACCACGACCCGGACGTCAGGCGGCAGCGCCTGCCCGATCTGCGCCAGCCCGTGCCACATGCCGGGCGTCATCGCGTTGCGCCGCTGGCTCCGGTCGAGCGTGATCGTGACTGCGCCGGGGGCCGGCGCGCCGATATCGAACCGCAGCCCGGCGCGCGCGAGATCGGGCAGCCCGGCGGTCATGTCCTCCTCAGCGCTTCGCGCGCGCCTTGCCGCGCGTCGCGCCACCGCGGCCACGCAGCGAGACCCCGTTCTCGGACAGGATGCGGTGCACGAACCCGTACGACCTGCCGGTGGCCGCGGCCAGCGACCGGATGCTCTCCCCCGCGTCGTACCTCTTCTTCAGATCCGACGCCAGCTTGGTGCGGTCGGCACCGGTGACCCTGGTGCCTTTCTTGAGGGTCTCGGTCACGCGTACCTCCCGTGAACTGAAGTGACCGCTGCGTTACGTCTCTGTCATGATCACTCATCGGGGCGGGTTCGGCTACCCACATCCAGGTAAGTGATCACTTCTTTTTTGATCACTCCCGGGTTGCCCGTCACGCTAGGGCGACCAGGTCCGCAAGGCCCTCGTTCCAGGTGTCTTCCACGCCGTCGGGGAGCAGGATGACCTTCTCCGGCGCCAATGCCTCGACCGCGCCCTCATCGTGCGTGACCAGCACGATGGCCCCCTGGTAGCGGCGCAGCGCGCCGAGGATTTCCGCCCGGCTGGCCGGGTCGAGGTTGTTGGTCGGCTCGTCCAGCAGCAGCACGTTGGCGCCGGACACGACCAGGAGGGCCAGCGCGAGGCGGGTCTTCTCCCCGCCGGAGAGCACCCCGGCCGGCTTGTCCACGGCGTCGCCGGAGAACAGGAACGAGCCCAGGATGCGCCGCTGCTCCGCGTCGACCAGGTGCGGCGCGGCCGTGCGCATGTTGTCCAGCACGGAGCGGCCGGTGTCCAGGGTCTCGTGTTCCTGGGCGTAGTAGCCGAGCCGCAGCCCGTGCCCGGGAGTGACCTGGCCGGTGTCGGGCTTCTCCATGCCCGACAGCAGGCGCAGCAGCGTGGTCTTGCCTGCCCCGTTCAGGCCGAGCACGACGATCCGCGATCCCCGGTCGACCGCCACGTCGACGTCGGTGAACACCTCGAGCGAGCCGTAGGACTTGGACAGGTCCGCCGCGGTCAGGGGGACACGCCCGCACGGCGCCGGGTCGGGGAACCGCAGCCGCGCGACCCGCGCCGGGGCGCGCTCGGCGGCGACCCCGGCGAGCAGCCGTTCCGCCCGCTTCTGCATGCTCTGGGCCGCCCTGGCCTTGGTCGCCTTGGCCCGCATCTTGTCCGCCTGGGCCTGCAGCGACGCTGCCTCCCGGGTCGCGTTGGCGTGCTCGCGCCGGCGGCGCCGCGCGTCCGTCTCACGCTGCTGCAGGTAGACCTGCCAGCCGACGTTGTACACCTCCAGCGTGGCGGTGTCGGCGTCGAGGTGGAAGACCTTGTTGACCACCGCGTCGAGCAGGGCGGTGTCGTGGCTGATGACGACGAGTCCGCCGCGGAACGCCTTCAGGTGATCGCGGAGCCAGGACACCGAGTCGGCGTCCAGGTGGTTGGTCGGCTCGTCCAGCAGCAGCGTCTGCGCGTCCGCGAACAGGATCCGGGCCAGCTCCACCCGGCGCCGCTGACCGCCGGACAGGGTGGCCAGCGGCTGGCCCAGCACCCGGTCAGGAAGGCCCAGGCTGGAGGCGATCGATGACGCCTCCGCCTCCGCGGCGTAGCCGCCGAGCAGGGAGAGCCGTTCTTCCAGCTGGCCGTAGCGGCGGACCGCGGCGTCGCGCCGGGCGGGCCGCCCGTCGGACATCTGCTCTTCCGCGGTCCGCATGGCCGCGCGCAGCTCGTCCAGCCCGCGGCCGGACAGCACCCGGTCCAGGGCCAGGCCCTCGAGGTCGCCGGACCGCGTGTCCTGAGGCAGGTAGCCGATGCTGGAACCGCGCCGCACGCTGCCCGCCGCCGGGATCGCCTCCCCCGCGAGCACCTTGGCCAGCGTGGTCTTGCCCGCGCCGTTCCGGCCGACGAGCCCGATCTTGTCTCCCGCGGCGATCTGGAAACTCGCGTCCGCCAGCAGTAGCTGCGCGCCCGCACGCAACTCCAGGCCGGTCGCGGCGATCACCAGGCAACACTCCAAACGAAGGATCGGGAAAGAGGCGGCACGGCCGCGAGCCCATGATCGATGGTACCCGCCGGGCCGCGATCGCGGCCCGGCCGCAAACGCCTGTCAGGCCGCGCCGTATCCCGCGACCCCTGCACCGCCGGCGGCAGCCGTCTGAGCCGCCACCGGGGCCGCGATCGTAGGTGTAAACCGCTTCCGGCCCGGCGCGATTCCGCGACGTGTGCGCACACCCGTTCTCACCCAGCGTGAGTCCCAATGTGTGCGCAAACCGCTTCCCACCCCAGCGTGAGTCCCCAACGTGCGCGCAAACCGCTACGGGGACGACGGTTGGCGCACACGTTAGGCGGGCCAGCTAGCGGCCCCCGGGGAACGTGTGCGCAAACCGCTACGGGGACCACGGTTGGCGCACACGTTAGGCGAGCCAGTTGGCGGCCCCGGGGAACGTGTGCGCGAGGCGCTGCCCGTACAGCGGAAGCTGACCACGGACTGGCGACCCGGCCGCTGGAGCCCGGGTCAGGAACCGGCCCGGTCAGGGCCCCGGCGCTCAGTCCCGGACCGCGGGCTCGGTCAGCTGGACGCGGATCGCACGGAACATCTTGGGGGTCTCGCGCAGCACGGCCAGCCGGGGATCGGGCGTGGTCAGGAACCGGTCCACCGCGACGGCGAAGTACCCGCGCAGCCGCGGGTCGTCACGCAGCCCGGCCACCGCGCGCCGGTCCCCGCCGAGCACCAGCGCGTCCAGCGGCCGCCCGGAGCGCCCGAAGACCGCGGCCGCCGTGTCCGCCGCCGCGCCGAGCGCCTCGGCGGCCTGCTTCTCCCGGCGCCGGGCGAACCGCTGCTGGGACTGGCCCCCGGCCGCGCTGCGCCCGTGCACCAGCCGGGACCCGACCTTGGAGTCGGCCAGCCGCGGCGGGGCCCCGGTGAACACCCCGGCCGCGTAGCCCCCCAGCCGGACCAGCAGCACGCCCACGGTCCGGCCGGCGGCGGCGTGGGCCGCGATCACCCGGGCCACCTCGCCCGGATCCTGACCTGCGAAGCCCTGACCCACGGAGTCCTGACCGAGTCCTGACCGACGGGTTCCCGGTCCCCGGCCTCCCGGGCCCCGGTCAGCCCGGGCACCGGAGGGAAGGGGGCGTGGGCCCGCGCCACCGCCCCATCCGCCGCCACGAACACCACGGCACCGTCCGGCCCGGCGTCCCCCGGCTCGTCCGCCACCCGGACCGCGCCGTGCCGGCCGCCGAACGACTCGATCCAGCCCGGGAAGCGTTCCGGGGCCACGTCGATCCAGCGGGCCGGTGCGGCGGCAGGTTCACTGACCATAAGGTTGAGGGTATTCCGCGATAGTTAGGCAAAACGTTAACGACCAGCCGGGCAGGTCCCCGTGACGCTGAACCAGCTTCGCACCTTCCTCGCCGTGGCGGAGACCGGCTCGGTGCGCGCCGCCGCCCAGGACCTGGTGGTGACCCAGGCGGCGGTCTCCGCCTCCCTGACCGCACTGCAGAAATCCCTGGGTGTGGTGCTGCTCGAGCCGGACGGCCGCGGGCTGCGGCTGACCGCGGCCGGGCAGGCCTACTCGGGTTACGTCCGCCGGATTCTCGGCCTGCTGGACGAGGCCGGCCGGGCCGCCGCGGCGGCGGCCGACCCGGAGCGGGGCGAGCTGCGCATCGCGGCCGTGACCACGGCGGCCGAGCAGATCCTGCCCGGGCTGCTCAGCGGCTTCCGGACCCGGTATCCGCGGCTGGGAGTCCGGCTGGAGGCCGGGAACCGGGACCGGGTCCGCGGCCTGCTCGACCGGCATCAGGTGGACCTGGTGCTGGGCGGCCGCCCCGAGCCCGGCTGGGACGTCGAAGTGCTCGCCGAGCGGCCGCACGAGCTGGTCGTGGTGGCCGCGCCCAGCCTGGCCGCCGGCGCGCGGGAGGCGGCCCCGGGCACGGGGCCGCGCCCGGGCGAGACCGGCCCGGCGAACCGGAGACCGGGGAGGACGGGACCGCCCTGGACGGGACCGGCGGGGACGGCAGCCGCCTGCTGCCGTGGCTGGCCCGCCAGGCCTGGCTGCTGCGCGAGCCGGGCTCGGGCACCCGGGCAGCCACCGACGCGCTGCTGACCGAGCTGGACATCGCCCCGCTCACCCTGATGGTGGGCTCCAACGGCGCGATCCGCGAGTCGGCGAGCGTGGGCCTGGGGGTCACCCTGATCTCCCGCGACGCGGTCGCGGCCGAACTGGCCGACGGCCGGCTCGCCGCGCTCCCGGTGCCCGGCACCCCCCTGCACCGCGACTGGTACCTGGTGGCCCGCCCCCCGGCGCGCTCCCCCGCGCGGCGGCCCGCCTGGCTCGCCCACGTCCTCGCGCACGGCGGCTTCCAGCCGCCCGCCTCGCCGCTTCCATAGGAGCCCGGCCGGAGGCCCGGCGCGCGGCGGCCGCGGCCAGGCCGACCATCAAGGAAATGGTTGAGAATCAGCGCGAAACTCTCAATAGACAGCCAATGGGTCGACGCGGCAGGGTGGCGAACGGAGGACACCGCCGCCACTCACCGGAGGAACCCATGACCGCAGCACCGGACGCCGCAGCACCGGACGCGGAGGCTAACGGGGCGCTGGAACGCGGGTGTTCTCCCGTACGCCCAGATGGGTTACTGGGAACCGGACTACGTGCCCAAGCCGACCGATGTGCTGGCCGCGTTCCGGATCTCCCCCCAGCCGGGCGTGCCCCCGGAGGAGGCGGGCGCCGCGGTGGCGGGTGAGTCCTCCACCGCCACCTGGACCGTGGTGTGGACCGACCGGCTCACCGCCCACGAGCATTACCAGGCCAAGTGCTACCGGGTGGACCCGGTCCCGGGCCGCGCGGGCGAGTACATCGCCTACATCGCTTATGACATCGACCTGTTCGAGGAAGGCTCGATCGCCAACCTCACCTCGTCGATCATCGGGAACGTGTTCGGCTTCAAGGCGCTGAAGGCCCTCCGGCTCGAGGACATGCGGATCCCGCTGGCCTACGTCAAGACGTTCCAGGGGCCGCCGCACGGCATCGTGATGGAGCGCGAGTACCTGAACAAGTACGGCCGTCCCCTGCTCGGCGCGACCACCAAGCCCAAGCTGGGGCTGTCCGCCCGCAACTACGGCCGGGTGGTGTACGAGGCGCTGCGCGGCGGGCTGGACTTCACCAAGGACGACGAGAACATCAACTCCCAGCCGTTCATGCGCTGGCGCGACCGCTACCTGTTCACGATGGAGGCGGTCAACCGGGCCGCCGGGCAGACCGGCGAGATCAAGGGCCACTACCTGAACGTGACCGCGGCGACGATGGAGGACATGTACGAGCGGGCCGAGTTCGCGAAGGAACTCGGCAGCGTGATCGTCATGGCCGACCTGACCGTGGGGTACACCGCGCTGCAGTCCATGTCCCGCTGGGCCCGGCGCAACGGGGTCATCCTGCACCTGCACCGGGCCGGGCACGGCACGTACACCCGGCAGAAGAACCACGGGGTCAGCTTCCGGGTCATCGCCAAGTGGTGCCGGCTGATCGGGGTCGACCACATCCACGCGGGCACGGTGGTGGGCAAGCTCGAAGGCGACCCGTCGATGGTCCGCGGCTACTACGACACGCTGCGCCTGGCCACCGTCCCGCTGGACATGAGCCAGGGCATCTACTTCGAGCAGGAGTGGGGCTCGATGCCGGGCACCATGCCGGTCGCCTCGGGCGGCATCCACGCCGGCCAGATGCACCAGCTGCTCGGCTACCTGGGCGAGGACGTGGTGCTGCAGTTCGGCGGGGGCACCATCGGCCACCCGATGGGCGTCGCGGCCGGCGCCACCGCCAACCGGGTCGCGGTCGAGGCCATGATCAAGGCCCGCAACGAGGGCCGCGACTTCCGGGCCGAGGGCGGCACCATCCTGGCCGAGGCGGCCAAGGGCTGCCAGCCGCTGCAGACGGCCCTGGACACCTGGGGCGACATCACCTTCAACTACGAATCGACGGACACCCCGGACGTCGTGGCCACCCCCACGGCCTGAGGAGCGCGGCATGCGGATCACCCAGGGCACGTTCTCCTACCTCCCGGACCTCACCGACGACGAGATCGCGGCGCAGATCCAGTACGCCGTGGATCAGGGCTGGGCGATCGCGGTGGAGTTCACCGACGACCCCCATCCCCGGAACTTCCTCTGGGAGATGTGGGGCCTGCCGATGTTCGGCATCGCCGACGCGGCCGCGGGGATGCATGAGGTCCGCGCGTGCCGCGACTCCTATCCGGAGCACTACATCCGGGTCAACGCCTACGACGCGAGCCTGGGCCGGCAGACCACCGCGCTGAGCTTCATCGTGAACCGGCCGGCCAGGAACCAGGCTTCCGCCTCGACCGGCAGGAGGGCAGCGACCGGCGGATCCGGTACTCGCTGCAGGCTTACGCCGCGCAGCGCCCCGCGGGCGAGCGTTATGGCCGCAACGAAAACCACAACGGCGCCGGTCACCCCGGACCCGCCAGCGGATGAGTGCGACTGCAGGCCCGGCCGGGAGCGGTTTCGCGATGCCCCGCCCCGGTCCGGGGCGCGATGGAGCGAACGGCGCGACCGGGCCCGGCGACCCGGACGGGGCCGGGAGTCCCCAGGAAAGCTGAGCCGCTGTCGCCCCGAGCCGCTGGCGCGCGCCCCCGACGAGACCGTCGAGCTGGGTGAGGAGCAGCAGGCCCAGCGGCTGTCGGTGATGCTGGATGAGTTCGACCGGGAGTTCGTCGGGCTGGCCCCGGTCAAGGCCCGGGTCCGGGAGATCGCGGCGCTGCTGCTGATCGACCGGCTCCGGCAGCGGTACGGGCTGACCTCGTCGCGGCCCAGCCTGCACATGTGCTTCACCGGCAGCCCGGGGACGGGCAAGACGACGGTGGCCATGCATATGGGCGAGATGCTCCGCGAGCTCGGGTACCTGCGTAAAGGGCAGCTGGTCAGCGTGACCCGCGACGACCTGGTCGGCCAGTACGTCGGGCACACCGCGCCCAAGACCAAGGAGGTGCTCAAGCGGGCGATGGGCGGGGTGCTGCTCATCGACGAGGCGTACTACCTGTACCGGCCGGAGAACGAGCGGGACTACGGCCAGGAGGCCATCGAGATCCTGCTCCAGTTCATGGAGGCGCACCGGGAGGACCTGGTGGTG
>CAVQNH010000016.1:0-85864 GCA_963713815.1 uncultured Actinomycetes bacterium | reverse complement strand
GGCCTGCTGCAGGGCCTGGCACTGCCCGAGGCCGCCGCGCTCGGCTGCGCAGCCGGCGCGCTGTCTACCCGCGCACCGGGCGGCACCGGCAGCTGCGCCGACCTGTCTTCAGCGTTGGCCCTGGCTGCCGCCGCGACGGTCACGATCCCCGGCGCCGGCGCGTCAGCGAGTCCGTCAGGCTGATCGGCGCCGGCCCGGCGCCGCGGGCGCGTGGGACCTGGACCGGCTGTCGCCCGCGCGCACCCCCAGGTGCGCCAGATCCGGACCTGTACGCCGGGGCTTGCACGAGCTGACTTGTTCCGCGTTCTCGAGTCGGCGGCCCGGCTCCAGGAGGCAGTTCCCGATGCTGTCCTCGTGGGCGGTTCGGCGGCAGCGCTGTGGGCCAATCACCGTTCTTCCTACGATCATGACCACGTACTCGGACCTGAGTGCACGCTTCGAGGCGGTGCTCGAGGCAATTGAAGCGACCGACGGGTGGGTCACTAATCGCGTCACCCCAGGCAAGATCATCCTGGGCGAGCTCGGCGATATTGAGTCCGGTGTCCGTCAGCTCATCCGGAACCGGCCACTGGAAGTTGCGGAAGTTAACCTTCCCTCAGGACATGTTCTCCGAGTGCCAACCGCAGACGAGACCCTGCGGATCAAAGGTTACCTAGTTGTGCGGCGTAATCAGGTGCGCGACTACATCGATGTGGCCGCTCTGTCTGACCGATGCGGTATTTCCCATGCCGCGGATGTCCTCAGGCATATTGACGATTACTACTCTGATCAGCGCGGCCCTGAAGCGGAGGGGGTCGCGACCCAGCTTGCCCGGCAGTTGGCTGATCCCAGGCCTGCGGATGCGCGGACGATCAAGCAACTCGGCAGCTACAAAGACCTGGAAAGCCGGTGGGCTGACTGGCGGAACGTGACGTCTGTCTGCCGGTCAGTCGCGGTGGAGATGGTCTCATGACTACCCCACTTAAGTTCCGTAACGTCACGGCCTCTCCCAGCGACCCGGTGGAAAGCTGGCCATTCGAGGGTGTGCTCGCCGCAGTCGAGCGGGGCACGCTCCCCGACTGGCGCCGCCTGGCGAAGTCGATCCGGGCCGACCCCTGGGGACCAGTAGCCCAGCAAGTGCTGGAAGCTGTCCAGCTTTCTCGTCCTTACGGCACTACTGAACTCCTCGAGGGAGTGGTCAACCGGGCCCGCGAGATCGCTGCCGATTCGGAGCGCGCCGAGGTGGCCACTGAGGTCCGGAATCTGGTGAGCGCATCTGGGCTATCGCAGCAGGATTTCGCTGCACGTCTGGGAACGTCGCGGTCTCGCCTGTCCACTTACATGTCGGGCAAGGTTGTGCCCTCGGCCGCCCTGATCGTGCGGATGCGGCGGGTGGCCCGCCAGGTCAGTGACCATATGCCGGTGGGGAGCACGCCTGCAGCGGACCATGGATAAGCAGGTTGTGCTGCCTTTCGCGCGGGACCCGTCCCAGGACGTGAGTTAGTTTGGCCTAGACCGCACTCGGACTTTGGAGGGATGCGATGTCCCAGTACCCAGACGAACTGGGGTCATGGTGGACCGAGTTTCCCGGCAGCGACCGCGCCACCTGGCTCACGAACTCCTCGTCCTCGCCGAGTGATCTGGCCCCGGCGGAAGACGGCGTCAGGGGCGCTGTCTCGAGGCGGGCGCTCAAGCGCGGGCTGGTGATTACCCCTGGCAAACGTGAGCGAGCCAAGCGCGAGGCGGTGGCAGAGTGGCGGCGCCAGACGGTGGACGCCATCCGGAAGCCGTCCCTCAAATCGGGCGTGATCACCCTGGGCTCGGGCTTCGGGGGGACCGGCAAGACTGACGTGGCAGTGACGCTCGCGGCGATCTACGCTGCCGCGCGGCCTGCCGACCGCGTCATACTCGCCGACAGCAACGACGATATGCCCCATGGATACATCCGGCTCGGCGGAGTACCGGTCGAGGCGCTGCCGCCGGGCAAGCGGACGTTGTCCATCCGGGGCTTCTACCAGGCGTGCACGGACGCGAGCATCAAGGTCTACGCGGATCTGCGCGATGCAGTCGCCTGGCTCCAGGGTGTGGCGGTGATCCGTGGCGACACCGCCGATGAGTGCGTGGGAATCGATTTTGGGGAGCATGAGTACCTGACGGTGCTGGAGTTTCTCCAGTGCATGTCCAACATCGTCATCAACGATGGCGGCACGGGACTGTTTTCCCAGCTTCAGGTCGGCACGCTGCTGCATGGTGACAAGTACGTCTTCGTGACGGAGGCGTCACAGCTGGGCTTCTGGTCCATCGATCAGGTGTTCAGCCGGTACCGGAACTATGACGGCGAAAAGGACAGGCCGCTGACTGAGCGGGAAAAGAAGCACCTGAATGGGCTTATGGACGAGGCCACGATCGTGGTGGATAAGTTCAGCGAAAACGACCCGGAGCAGGCTCGCTGGTTTACCCGGATCCGTGAGGGCTTCGAAGGGACGCAAGTGTCGGTGGTGGCCACTCCCTGGGATCAGGCGCTCGCCAACCGGGTGACCCTGGATCTTGGTGCCGTCGCCGGGGCCACGCTGGACGCCAAGCTGGCGATGGCCGAGGTGGTGCTGCGCGGAGTTGACCGGGCTAACCGCAGGCGCCTGGGTCTTCCCGATGAGGAGGCGCAGAGTACCGGCAATGGCCACGGGACCCTCGCCGAGCCGCCCCGGTGGTTCTCGGAGCCCGAGCGGCCGCCGGCCGATACCGCACCCCAGGACGCGGGCAGTGATGCCGGGCCGGTGCGCTCCCCGTGGCCAAACGGGGGAGTCGGCGGCTGAGCTCGCAGGCCGGGCCCGGTTCGGACGGTGCCATGTACGACAAGGATCAGGTCGCCGGGATACGCCGCTGGCCCATCGATGCGACGGAGAAGGGCTTCGGCGGTCCAGCGCACCGGTCGCCGCTGACCGCAGGGCAGCTGGCCCGCGAACGCCCCCGGGCAGGCGCCGGGCTGCTCAGCACGCCGCGGGTCCTGTTGCGAGAGCAGGCCCTGCGGCACAACATCGCGGCCATGGCCGCCTACTGCGCGGCGAATGACGTCATCCTGTTCCCGCACGGTAAGACCACTATGGCGCCGCAGATTCTCGCGGCCCAGCTGGACGCGGGCGCGGGTGGCATTACTGCCGCGTCGATCTCGCAGGTCCGGATGTTCCGGTGCTTCGGCGTGCGGAACGTCCTGCTCGCCAACGAGATCGTGGATGACGCCTCCATCAGCTGGGTAGCCCGTGAGCTGACCGCGGATGGGCAGTTCTCCTTTCTCTGCTACGTCGATAGTGTCCCGGGGGCCTGCCGGCTGGACAGAATCCTGGCGGCGTGCGGTTTCACGGGCCGGCTGCGTGTGCTGGTCGAACTCGGCCACGAGGACGGCCGTACCGGCTGCCGCACCCGCGCGGAGGCGCTCGCCGTGGCGGCCGCGGTCGGGCGCGCGCCGCGACTCGAGCTTGCGGGTGTGGCTGGCTACGAGGGCTCCCTGCTGGCTCCTACGCCAGCCGAGACCGCCCGGAAGGCGCGGGCGTACTGCGAGGAACTCCGCCAGCTGGCCCTGTCGCTCGCCGCTTCGGGACAGTTCCCGGAGCCGCCGGTGGTGACCGCTGGCGGCTCCGCTTACTTCGATGAGGTCGTCGATGTGCTGGGCCGACAGCGTGACTGGAGCCTGATCCTGCGCAGCGGGTGTTACGTCACCCACGATCACGGGTTGTACAGCCGTATCGCGCCCTCCGGGCGGAACACGCCGGCCGTCCCCGTCCTGGAACCGGCCCTTGAAGCCTGGGCGCCGGTTCTCTCCCGGCCCGAGCGCGAAACCGCGGTGCTGGGAATCGGGCGCCGGGACATCTCATTCGACGCGGGAAACCCCGTAGTCCTGCACGGACGCGCGCCCGACGGAACGACCCTCGACCCCGGCGGCGCGGTGGTCAGGCGGCTCTTCGACCAGCACGCGGTGCTGTCAGTCCCCGCCGAGGCCAGGCTCGCGCCCGGCGACGAGATCTGCCTGGGCATCTCGCATCCGTGCACGACCTTCGACAAATGGCGGTGGATCCCGGTTCTCGATGCCGGGGACCGCATTACCGACGTGGTACGCACATTCTTCTAGGGACCGTGTTCTTCCCGGGACTGGGCCCGGGCCCGGTCGAAAGGCTCAGACCCCCGCGGCCACCGGCTCGGCGGACAGCCCGGCGGCCTCGCGCAGCCGGTCGGCCCGGTCGGTCCGTTCCCAGGGCAGGTCCACGTCGGTGCGGCCGAAGTGGCCGTACGCGGACGTGGCGGAGTAGATCGGGCGGTGCAGCCCGAGGTAGTCGCGGAACGCAGCCGGGCGCAGGTCGAAGTGCTCGGCCACCAGCTTCCCGATCAGCTCGCGTGATACCCGCTCGGTGCCGAACGTGTCGATCAGCACGGATACCGGCCGCGCCACCCCGATGGCGTAGGCCACCTGGACCTCCGCCCGCCGGGCCAGCCCCGCGGCGACCACGTTCTTGGCCACGTGCCGGGCGGCGTACGCGGCGGAGCGGTCCACCTTGGAGGGATCCTTGCCGGAGAAGGCCCCGCCGCCGTGCCGGGCGAACCCGCCGTAGGTGTCCACGATGATCTTGCGGCCGGTCAGCCCCGCGTCCCCGACCGGGCCGCCGATGACGAACCGGCCGGTGGGGTTGACCAGCAGGTCGGCGTGCAGCGTGGCGGGATCGTACAGCCCGGCGGGCAGTTCCGCGGTGACCACGTGCTCCCAGAGATCCTCGCGGATCTGGTCCACCGAGACCTCGGGCGCATGCTGGCTGGAGATGAGCACCCGCTCCACCGCCACCGGCACGTTGTCGCTGTAGCGGACCGTCACCTGGGTCTTGCCGTCGGGCCGCAGGTAGCCCAGGGTTCCGTCCTTGCGTACCGCGGCGAGCCGCCGGGCCAGCCGGTGCGCCAGCGCGATCGGCATCGGCATGAGCTCAGGGGTCTCATCGGTGGCGTAGCCGAACATCATCCCCTGGTCACCGGCGCCCGCGCGGTCCAGCTCGTCGTCGGACTGCTTGTCCCGGTGCTCGTGGGCCTGGTCGACGCCCTGCGCGATATCCGGGGACTGCTTGTCCACGGCGACCAGCACCGCGCAGTGGTGGCCGTCGAAGCCGCAGTCCCCGTTGTCGTAACCGATCGAGGTCACGGTGTCCCGGACGATCCGCGTGTAGTCCAGCTGCTCGGGCGTGGTGATCTCGCCCGCGACCACCACCATCCCGGTGGTGATCAGCGTCTCGCAGGCCACCCGGGAGTACGGGTCGTTCGTGAGCGCGGCGTCCAGGATGGCATCCGAAATGGCGTCGGCGACCTTGTCCGGGTGCCCCTCGGTCACCGATTCCGAGGTGAACAGGTAATCGCCGGCGGGCGGCTGGCTCATGGGTCAGGCTCCTTGAGTGAGTGAGTCAACGGGCAGGGTGGCTGGTCCGCCGGGGGCCCGGGCTCCGCGCGGACGATGGCGGCCCCGCCGGCCATGGCGGCCAGCTTGGCCCGGGGCACCGGTCCCAGCCGGACTTATGCACGACCGGCAGGTCCTCGTACCCCTTGCGGGCGAAATCCAGCACCAGCTGGTCCACCCTAGCCCCCAGCCCGGCCCGCGCGCCGGCCGTCCTCCTACCCGGCGGCGGTCACGATAAAAGCCAGGATCTCCGCCTCGTAGCGGAGCTGGTCGTAGCGGCCCGCCGGGCCGACGTGCGCCCCGGCGCCCAGCTCGGGGCGGAACAGCACCTGCCCGCCGCCGCCCGTATCGGTGGCCCGGAGCCGGGCCACCCACTTGGCCGGCTCGTGGATCAGCACCCGCGGGTCGTGCAGGCTCCCGGTGACCAGCAGGTCAGGCCGCGGCCCGGCGGGCACGTTGTCATACGGGCTGTACGAACTCAGATAAGCCCGCATGGCCGGGTCCCTCGGGTCACCCCACTCGTCCCACTCGGTGACGGTCAGCGGGATGGTCGGGTCCAGCATCGTGGTCACCACGTCCACGAACGGGACCTCGGCGACCACCGCCCGCCACCGGCCCGGGGCCAGGGAGAACACCGCGCCCTGCAGCAGCCCCCCGGCCGACAGGCCGCGCGAGACGATCCGGTCCGGCGCCGCCCATCCCGCGCCGGCCAGCGTGTCCGCGGCCGCGATGAAGTCGGTGAACGTGGTGCGCTTGCCGCCCAGGCGCCCCCCGGTCCACCAGCGGCGGCCGCCCTCGCCGCCGCCGCGCACGTGCGCGACCGCGTACACGAACCCCCGGTCCAGCAGGCTCGGAGTGGTCACGCTGAACTCCGGCCAGGAACACGCCTCGTACGCGCCGTAGCCGTACAGCAGGCCGGGCGCCGAGCCGTCGCGGCGCAGCCCGCGGCGGTAGGCCACGGTGACCGGGATGAGGGTGCCGTCCCCGGCGGGGGCGCTGATCCGCTCGGTCACGTATCCCGCCGGGTCGTACCCGGGGACGTCCTGGCGCTTGCGCAGCTCCCACCGGCCGCTGGCCAGGTCCACGTCGTGCCAGGACGGCGGCTCGGTCAGCGACTCGGTGCGCACGGTCACCGCGGCCGCGCCGTAATCCTCGTTGACCGCCAGGGCCAGGGCCTGCTCCGGGCCGCCCGCCTCGATCAGGTAGTGCGCCCCGGTCTCGCGGTCGACCACCCGCAGCTGGGTCGCGGCCCCGCGGCGCTGTTCCACCACCAGGTACCGGCCGAACACGTCGCAGCGCACCAGCCGGGTGTCCTCGGCAGGCCCGATGACCTCCGTCCAGCTCAGCTCGGACCACGGGCCCGCGCCCGGCGCCGTGGCGGGCGCCCGGACCAGCCGGAACTCGGCCGCACCGGCGTTGGTGACGAGATAGAGCTCGCCCCCGCCCGGCCCGTCGGCATGGTCTGCGTAGTATTCGGTGCCCCGCTTTCTTTTTTCCGCAACAAATGGTTCGGCGCGGGTGTCCCGCGCCGGGATCATCAGGGTCTCGGTGGTGTCCCGGGACGCCGTCTCGATCAGCAGCCAGACGCCGCTGCGGGTGGCCCGGACGGTCAGCTCGAACCGCTCGTCGTCCTCCCGGTAGACCAGCGTGTCGCGCTCCGGCCCGGTGCCGGGCCCGTGCCGCAGATCTCGTGCCGCCAGACCTCGTGCGGCCGGTACGCCGCGTCGGTGACGACGTAGAGCAGCGCCCCGGAGTCCGCGGCCCAGGCCAGCCCGTAGTACGTGCCCTCGATGCGCTCGGCCAGGTCGGTGCCGGCCGCCAGGTCCCGGATGCGCAGCTGGTACACCTCGTCACCGGTCGAAGTCGACCGAGTAGGCCAGGTACCGCCCGTCGGGGCTGACCTCGCGGACACCCAGCTCCGCGTAGCTTCCGGCGCAGGCCGGGTCGTCCAGCAGGAGGTTCTTGTCCAGCAGCACCTCGCCGGGGCCCTCGCGGTCCGCGGCGCGGCAGAACTGCTCCAGCTGCTGGCCGGCCACGGTCCTGGTGAAGTACCAGAACGCGCCCTGGCGCCAGCGGGCCGACTCCTCGGCCGGTGCCAGCCGGGCGGCCATCTCCGCGAACAGGTCCTCGCGCAACCCGCGCTGGGGCATGGTCTGCGCGTCGTACCAGGCCCGCTCGGCGGCCAGGTAGTCCCGCATCTCCGGACGGTCCCGGTCCCGCATCCAGGCGTACGGGTCGGCGTCCGGGCCGCCGCCCGCGGCAGGCCGCGCCGGCGCGGCCGGCGGGCCGGGGCCGGCGGCCCCGGCTGCGCCGATCGTGATCCCGGGAGCCCTGGCCGTGGCGCACCCGGTCCCGGCGGGCGCTTCCCCCGCGTCATGCCGGACCCGCGGTGCGCTCAGCGACCAGCCGGCGCAGCGCGCCGGCGGGCAGCCCGTAGGAGGTATGGCCCTCCCGGCCGGTCACGGTCTCCGCCTGCAGCAGGCTGTTCAGCACGGCCTCCTCGGTGGCCTCGACCACGGCCGCGAAGTAGTCGTCCAGCGCGCTGCCGGTCACCGGGGACCGGGCCGGCGCCTGCCCGCGCGGCGCGCGGAGCCCGGTGGCCAGGGCCAGGAAGATCTCCCCGCTGGCGTGGTGCGCGGTGCTGCCCACCCGGGCCAGGCCCAGCCCGGCCCGGCGGGCCAGCCGCTGGCAGGCCGCCGCGTCGAGCGGCCCGTCGGTGAGGATCACCACGATGCACGAGCCCGCGGGGCCCGGCCGGGGGACGCGGCCCGCCGCGCCTTCCCCGCCTGCGGTTCCCGCGGGCCCGGCGCTGGCCGCGGGATCGGGCAGCAGCCGCCCGGCCGGCACCCCGGCCACGGTCAGCCGTTCCCGGTCGCCGAAGTTGGTCATCGTGACCACCCCGACGGTCGCCCCGCCGGACACCACCCGGGACGCGGTGCCGATGCCGCCCTTGTAACCCAGGCAGCTCATCCCGGTGCCCGCGCCGACCGCGCCCTCCGCGGCCGGCCTGACCGCCCCGGCGGACGCCCGGGCCGCCGCCAGCGCCTCCCGCACGTCGCCCGGCTGCACCTGCATCCGGCGGCTTTCGCTGAGGAAACTGTCGTCGCACTCGGCCACGATGGGGATGATCACGTCCTCGTCGCCGATCGCGGGCTGCTCGTCCATGAGCAGCTCGCAGGCCGCGTCGTAGACCCGTCCCAGTTGCATGGTCGAGGTCAGGAAGACCGGCGTCTCGGCCAGCCCCCATTCCGCGGCGGCCAGCATCCCGGTGCACTCGCCCGCCCCGCTGAGCACCGCGCCGCCGGCCGGGACCGGGAAGCGGAACAGGTCGCCGCCCGGGTCGATCACGGTCACCCCGGTCCGCGCCGTGCCGCGGCCGGCCGGCGGGGGCGGCTCGTCCCGCCACACGGTGGCGTGCCCCAGCCCGGCCCCGGGCACGTCGAGCACGGATCCGGTCGGGCCCGGTGGCAGCAGCCCGAGGGTGATGCCAAGATCAGGAACGCGCGGCATCCCGCGATGGTAACCGCCGCCGCGCCGCCTGGGGAGAGTGCGCGTGAGCCTGCCGGTGCCGGTCGTGTGGAGCGAGGACTGCCTGCGGCACGAGCCCGGGGGAGAGGTGTGGCTGGGCCTGCGCGAGCCCGGCACCGAGGTCCCGGCCCGGGCGCTGGTGCTGCGCGACGCGCTGGCCGCGGCGGGCGCCCCGGTCACCGCCGCGCGGGAGCACGACGACACGATCGTGCGCCGGGTGCACGACCCCGGGCTGCTCGGCCACCTGGCCACGGTCTGGGCGGACTGGGAGGCGGCCGGGCTGCCCGCCGTCCGCGTCCTGCGCCGGGTGCATGACCCGCGCTGCTCGATCACCTGGCCTCGGTCTGGGCGGACTGGGAGCCGCCGGCTGCCCGCCAGTACGGCCGGGACCGGGTGGTGCCCTACGTGTTCCCCACCCCGGGCCTGCTGGCCGGGCTGCCGGCCCGGATCCCGCCGGCCGTGCACGCCCGGGCCGGGCTGTACTGCTACGACACGATGACGCTGGTCGGCCCGGGCAGCTGGGCCGCGATCCGGGGCGCCGCCGACGCCGCGCAGACCGCCGCGGACCTGGTCAGCTCGGGCAGCGCCGGCGGCCTACGCGCTGTGCCGCCCGCCCGGCCATCACGCCACCCGCAGCGCCTACGGCGGCTCCTGCTACCTGAACAACGCCGCGATCGCGGCCGAGGCCCTCCGGGCCGCCGGGGCGGCCCGGGTCGCGGTGCTGGACATCGACGCGCACCACGGCAACGGCACGCAGATGATCTTCTGGGACCGGGCCGACGTCTGGTACGGGTCGCTGCATGTGGACCCGGGCGCGGGCTGGTTCCCGCACTACGCGGGCTACGCGGACGAGCGCGGCACCGGCCCGGGAGCGGGCTTCACCCGGAACGTGCCGCTGCCCCCCGGGGACCGGCGACGACGGCTGGCTGGCCGCGCTCGGGCAGCTGTGCGCCGAGGCGGCCGGCGTACTGCCCCGGACGCCGTGGTGGTCTCCCTGGGCCTGGACGCGGCGGCCGCCGACCCGGAGAGCCCGCTTCAGGTCACCGAGGCCGCCTACCGGGCCGCCGGGCAGCGGGTCGCCGCGCTGGGCCCGGCCGTGCTGATCCAGGAAGGCGGCTACCACCTCCCCACCCTGGGCGCCTACGCCGTGGCCACCCTGGAGGGCGCGGCCGCACCCCGCCCGATTCCGTGATCGGGGTCGCCGGGCGAGGCGTTCGGATGCCGCCTCGGGGCGTCGTAAGGAGGCCTCAGGCCTGAGCCTGCATCGGGAAATGACAGGCAGCGATATGCCCGGGCCCGAACGAGCGCAGCTGCGGTTCCTCCTCGGCACACAGATCCTGCGCGAACGGGCACCGGGTCCGGAACCTGCAGCCCGACGGCGGGCTGATCGGGCTGGGCAGCTCGCCCGTGATCGCCGCCTCGTTCCGGGCTCTGGTCTCCTCGGGATCTGGTACTGGGATGGCCGCGATGAGCCCGGCCGTGTAGGGATGTGCCGCCCGCTGGTAGATGTCATCCGCGGTGCCCATCTCGACCAGCTTGCCCAGGTACATGACACCGATCCGGTCGGCCATGTACTTAACGACCGAGAGGTCGTGGGAGATGACGATATAGGTGAGACCGTGGTCAGCCTGCAGCCGCTTCATCAGGTTGAGGACCTGCGCTCGGATGGAGACGTCAAGCGCGCTGACCGGCTCATCGGCGACGATGACCTTTGGGCTCAGGGTGAGCGCCCGGGCCAGGCCGATTCGCTGCCGCTGTCCGCCGGAGAACTCGTGCGGGTAGCGCTCGACCGCGTTGCGCGGCAGGCCGACCTCGTCGAGCAGTTCGAAGACACGCTGCTCCTGATCCCGGCGGCTCCCGACACGCTGGATGGTGAGCGGCTCGCGGATGATCGAGCCGACCCGCATCCTCGGGTCGAGCGAAGAGTACGGATCCTGGAACATCAGCTGCAGGTCACGGCGCTGCCTTCGCAGCTCGCCGCCACTGAGGGCGGAAACGTCCTGGCCGCCGAGCAGCACGGCGCCCGAGTCCGGGCGCTCCAGCGCCACCACCACCCGCCCGATGGTCGTCTTGCCGCAGCCGGACTCGCCCACCAGGCCGAACGTTTCGCCTGCCGACACGGTGAACGAGACGCTGGACACCGCGTGCACGCTGGCGACCTTGCGCTGCAGGATCGCACCAGCAGTGACCGGGAACTCCTTGACCAGATCGCGCACCTCGAGCAGGGGCGTTCCCGGTGGCGCCTGCCCGTTCTCGCGGCGCGGCCCGGCCGGCCCGGCGGCGGCCGGGGGCCCGCCAGCGGCCCTGCCGTCTGCCGCCTGCGCACTGGCAGGACCATCAACCGGATGCCAGCAGGCGAACCGATGCTCCTGGTTCTCGCCTGCCAGCGGTGGTTCCTCGCTACGGCACTTGTCGGTAGCCCGGCTGCACCTCGGCGCGAACCGGCAGCCGGCCGGCGGCCGCGCCAGATCCGGCGGCAGCCCGCTGATGCTGAACAGCCGCTGCGTGCTGCTGGAATTCAGTCGCGGGATGGATGCCAGCAGCGCACGCGTATACGGATGACGCATATGCCGGAATAGGTTCCTGGTCTCGGCGGCCTCGACCATCCGGCCCGCGTACATCACCTGGACCCGGTCCGCGTGCCCGGCGATCACCCCCATGTCGTGCGTGATCAGCAGCATGGCCATGCCGAGGCGGTCCGTGAGGTCATGCAGCAACGCGAGGATCTGCGCCTGGATGGTGACATCCAGAGCGGTCGTCGGCTCGTCGGCGATCAGCAGCTTGGGCTCGCAGCTCAGCGCCATCGCGATCATCACGCGCTGGCGCAGCCCGCCGGAGAGCTGATGCGGGTAGTCGCCCAGGCGCTCGGCCGGCCGGGGCAGGCCGACCAGCCCGAGCACCTCGGTCGCCCGGGCCCGGGCCGCCGCCTTGCTCGCCCCCTTGTGCAGCCGGACCGGCTCGGCGACCTGGTAGCCGATCGTCTTCGTGGGATCCAGTGAGGTCAGCGGGTCCTGGAAGATCATGGCCACGTCGTTGCCGCGGATCGTGCGCAACTCGGCGTCACTCAGGCCGACCAGTTCCCTGCCGTCCAGCTTGATCGAGCCGTTGACGATCGATCCACCTGGTGGCAGCAGCCCCATGATGGACAGGCCCGTCATCGACTTCCCGCACCCCGACTCGCCCACCAGCCCGAGGGCTTCTCCCGGCGCGATGGACAAATCGACGTTGCCGACGGCGTGGACGACCGACTTGGTCAGCTGGATGTGCGTGGACAGGTCGCTGATCTGCAGGACTGGAGGCATCCGGGGCTACTCCTGGGTGGGCGGCTGGTAGCGGGCCTGCCGGGGCGGGACCGTGATCACCGGCGGCGCAGCCTGACGTCCAGCGCGTCCCGCAGCGCATCGCCCAGTAGGTTGCAGGCCATCACGACCACGATGATGCAGATCCCGACCGGGTAGACCTGCCACCAGTAACCGTCCTGCAGGTAGGTGATCCCGTTGTTGAGCATGTCGCCCCAGTCGAAATTGGGATAGTGCAGGCCGAACCCGAGGAAGCCGAGGGTGGCGACGGCCAGGATCGCGTCCGCCACGGAGAACGTGGCGGTCACGATGATCACCCCGAGCGAGTTGGGCAGCAGGTGCCGGTTGATGAGCCGGACTCGGCCGGATCCCGCCGCGCGCGCCGCGGACACGAAGTCCCGCACCCGCAGCGTGAGCACCTCGCCCCGGACCAGCCGGGCGGGAACCTGCCAGGTGAAGATCCCGATGATCACGCTGAGCCCGAGCACCGTCGCTCCGTAGCGGACCGCGACGATCAATATAACGAACAGGAACGGGATCGACAGCAGCACGTCCACGATCCGCATCAGGAACCCGTCGAGCAGCCCGCCGGCCAGGCCGGCCACCGCGCCCCAGACCGCACCGATGACCATGCCGATGAGCGCGGAGAGAAAACCGATCTCCAGCGCGGCCCGGCCGCCGACCATCAGTTCCTCGAGCACGTCGAAACCCTGGTTGTCGGTGCCCAGCGGGTGCCCGGCGGACGGCGGCACGTTGGTGGCGGTGAGGTCGGAAGTGAGCCCGCCGTGGTACACCAGCGGGCCGAGATAGCAGAACACCACGAAGAAGACCAGCGCGGCCAGCCCCAGGACGGCCAGCTTGTTCTGGGCGAACTCGCGTGCGGCCAGCCGCCAGCTGCCCTGCACCGGGCCGACGGCGCCGCCCTCGGGCACGTGCTCCAGGCCGGGCGGCGGAAGTTCGGGGGCGATGTTGGTCACGAGGTCTCCCGGGCCATCAGACGAGCCGGATCCGCGGGTCGGCGACCGTCAGGGCGATGTCGGCGACGAAGTTCCCGACGACGACCAGGACGGCGCCCACCAGCGTGTAGGCGAGCAGGATGGGGTAGTCGGCGGTGCCCAGGGCGTCGTAGAACAGCAGCCCGAGGCCGGGGAAGTTGAAGACCGCCTCACAGACCAGGTTGCCGGCCAGCAATGCCGGGATCGACAGGCCGATCAGGGTGATCATGGGCAGGAAGGCGTTGCGGACCAGGTGCCGCCACAGGACCAGTCGCTCCGGCAGGCCCTTCGCCCTGGCCGCCTTGATGTAGTCCTGGGCCAGCGTGTCGATGGCCGCCGAGCGCATGTACCGGGAGTATCCGGCCAGCTCCAGCAGGGTCAGGCAGACGATCGGCAGTGTCATCGCGCGCCAGTTCAAGATGATCGAGATCATCGAGGTGGTCTGCGGGCCCTCGTAGCTGAATATCGGGATGGCGATCGCGAACAGCTGGATGGCGATCAGGTAGAGGAAGAAGTCGGGCATCGCGTAGGTCACGAACGCGCCCGTGGTCACCACGGCATCGCCGACCGTGTTCCGCCGGACCGCCTGGTAGATGCCGAGCGGGATGGCGATCAGCACCGAGAGAAGCAGGGTGATCCCGGACAGGTACGCGCTGCGCAGCCAGCGCTCCTGGAACAGCGCGGCCACGCTCTGGTTGAGCTTGTAGGAGTAGCCGAGGTTCCCGTGCAGCAACTGGTTGAGGTAGCGCAGGTACTGCTCGATCCACGGCTCGTCGAAGCCGTGCTGGGAGTTCCACTGTGCGATGGAGAGCTTGTTCGCGTGCGGGCCGAGCACGTCGATGGCCGGCGTCGGGTAGATCACGTGCAGCATGAAGAAGATGAAGATCGAGACGCCGAAGAGCACCACTATCGCCGTCGCCGCGCGGCGGATCAGATAAGCCGTCATACCTCACCCCCCAGCTACTTGGTCAGGTACATCAGCTCAGTGTTGAGGAAGTACTGGGTGGTGGCCTCGATCGCGGCCGGCTGGCCGGAGACATTGTTCTTCCACACGGTGATGACGTCGTAGTTGGGCTGGAACAGGCTGGGCTGCTGCTGCGTGAGGTAGGACGCCTCGGTCTTGACCGCGTCGGAGTTGTCGCTGGTGACCGACGCGTTGATCAGCTTGTCCGCCTGGGGGTCGCTGTAGAAACCGCCGTTGAGGGACCCGCCGGTGGTGAAGATGCCCAGGGTGGTCGGATAGTAGGCGTCGGTGAAGCCGCCGTAGACCGCCACCGCCCAGTCATTGACGGTCTTCGGCGAGCCCGGGTCGTCGGCCACGGTGATGACGTGGTTGAACGTGCCGCTCTCCAGCGCGATGTTGATGCCGACCTTCTTCGCGTCCGACGCCCAGGCGGTCACCTGCTCGCCGAAGATGACCGGGTCGGTGGCGTAGAGCACGTTGAACCCGATCTTGGTCCCGGCCGGGATGCCGGCGCCGCACTCACCCGGGCCGGTGCCTGGCTTCGCGCAGGTGCTGGCACCGCCGGGCACCACGTGCCAGCCGTGCGACTTCAGCAGGCTGGATGCCGTGGCAACGCTGTAGGGGTAGGGGTTCTCCAGCGCGTTCTGGGGAGTGTACGGCGAGGTGGGCACCGAGGGAATCGGCCCGTACGCGAGGCCGCCGGCGCCGTGGAAGAAGGCCTTGATGTAGCCCTCCTGGTTTTCCAGGTGCGCCAGGGCCTGCCGGATGTAGAGCTGCCTGATGATGTTGTTGAAATCGCCGGTCTTGTCGGCGAAGTTGTAGTTCGCGTAGGCGAATCCCCAGCCGGGGTAGCCGAAGACGTGGTAGCCCGCCGCCTTGACGGCGCCGAGTTGCGGCACATCGGTCAGCGGCATGTAGCCGACGTCGACGCTGTGCGACAGCACCGCGTTGAACTCGGCGGTGTCGGAGGTGTACGGGACCGCCTGCACGGCCGGGACGATGGCTGACTTGGGGCCGCCGTACTTCGGGTTCGGCGTCAGGGTGTACCCGCCGGTGGTGTTGTTGAACGCGGTCAGCCGGTACGGGCCGTCCACGACCTGCCACAGCGGGTTGGTGGCGTAGGTGCTCGTCGAGCCGGACTGCTTGGCCAGGTAGTCGTAGATCTTCTTCGCGTTCGCCGGGTTGGTGAAGTCCAGGATCGGGCCGCCTGCCGTCGTCCGCGCCCAGGCGTGCGCGGGTATCGGCTGGATGTAGTACAGCCCGTCGGCGGTGAACCACTGCGGGTTGACCGGCTTGTTCAGGTTGAGTACCAGGGTGCTGGCGTTCGGGGTGCTGGCGCTGACTACCTGGTCCGGTATGCCGATGTGCGGGGTGTACTGCCCAAAGTTCGATCCGCTCTCCTGCACGGCCGCCCGCACCATGTCGAGATAGAACAGGGCGTCCTTCGAAGTCACCGGCTGGCCGTCCGACCACCGGTAGTTCGTCTTCATCCGGACCGTCACGGTCTTGTCGCCGCGCGAGTACACCGGCGGGTCGGCCAGGCTCATGGACGGCACCACGACCGGGCGGACCCCGTTGCCGTACCAGTACAGCGGCCGCCACATCTCGTACTGGAAGGTGTTAATCGTGGTGGTCGAGTAGTTGGCACCGGGCGTCACCGGGAAGATCCAGGTCGGCGCGGAGCCGGGCGCCTCCGCCCAGGTGAGCGTGCCAGCGTGCGGGGTGCCGCTGGCCGGCGGCGCCGTGCCGAACGCGCCGGACGCGTTGGGGACTGATCCGCCGGAACTGCTCTTGCTGCAGGCGGCCAGGCCCACGGCCCCGACAACCGCGCACACGGCCAATGCTGTCCCGCGACGCGAGAGGCTCATCGGCCTCCCTCGCAATCGTGCTGTCGTCCGGCTGGCCAGCGTACCGAGCCTCAGTTTGCGGGCCTGAGCTGTGTCCAGTCGAGCCATCGCGACCGCCTCCTTCACGGGCAACTTCATGCAGCGGGACCTGCGGCATGACATAAGCCCTGGCTAGCGGGGCTGAGGTGAGCCCTATTGAACCGCCATATAACGCCTGATGCGATCACAAGTTGCTATCGATGTGCCGGGGAGGTCCGGAGCCCGGCTGGCCACGATGCCAGCTGGGCCCCGGACCAATACCCAGCGCGTGCGCCCGAGCTGCAGGTGCGCCCCCCCACAGTGGTGGACCCCAAGTCCCGCTCCGTCACACCAGGTCAGCCGGGCTCGCCGCGCAGCTTGCGCCGCGCCACCACCACGATGTCCACGACCGCCACGGCGGCCAGGAAGGCGAGAATCCCGGCCAGGACCGGCTCGTTGGCCAGGATCACGAACGCGGCCGCGCCGAGCGTGCAGACGATCAGGCCGAAGGCGGCCAGCACCAGGCGGAGGGTCAGGGCGCTGCGGGCCGGCGCTGCGCCGCCGAAGCCCGCGGTCGGGTCGTGGTAGTCCTCCCGGGCGCGATCGTCGCGCTGCCCGCGGCTCTCGTCGTCGGTCATCGGTGCTTGTCTCCCGGTCAGGAGCCGGTCAGGAGCCGGTCGGGGCCCGTCGCCGGGCGCGAGAATGGTGGCTGGCGTCTCCCTGGACTCGCTGAGCGTCCCGCGCTGCGCCAGGCTGAACAGCCACGCGAACGACGGCACCACGAGCAGCACGATGATGCCGACCACGACCAGCTCCGCGGCCTGGGCCCCGGCCGGCGCGGCCGCGGCCTGAATCGTCAGGCGGGGCGGAAGCAGGTACGGGTACTGGGCTACGGCCCAGCCCCAGACCACCGCGGTGACCGCGAGGGCCGCCAGCGGCCGGATCAGCCTGATCCGGTCCACCACCAGCAGGACCAGCACCGCACCGCCGCTCAGGACCGAGACCACGAGCAGCGGCAGCGCCCGTCCGGTGGTCAGCGCGGAGAACACCCGCGCGGCGGAGGTGTGCAGGACGGCCAGGGTGGCCGCCGCCAGCAGGCCCGTGACGACTCCCGCGGCCAGGGCCCGCCGGGTGAAGTACGCGCGCAGCCCCGCGTCACCGGCCCGCTCGCTGTCCACAGCCAGGAAGACCGCGGCCAGGTAGGCGGAGGTGGCCACGAACAGCGCGCCGGTCAGCAGGGACGCCGGGTTCACCCATGAGCTCACCGGATCGCCATGGGAGTGCACCCGGCCCGTCACGATGGCCCCGATCACGGTGCCGAGGAAGAACGGGGTCAGCAGGGACGAGAACGCGAATATGGCGCCGCTCACCCGCTGCCAGCGCAGCGTCTGCACCTGCGAGCGGAACGCGAAGCCCGCCCCGCGCAGCACGATGCCCAGCGCGGCCACGCTCAGCGGGATGAACAGCGTGGTGAATACCCGCGCGAAGACGACCGGGAAACCCGTCCACAGCACCACGAGCGCGATGATCAGCCACACGTGGTTGGACTCCCACACCGGCCCGATGGACTCGCCGATCCGCTGCCGCGGCCCGGCCCCGCGGGCCGTGGAACCAGCGAGCAGGTCCCAGACGCCGCCGCCGAAGTCGGCTCCGGCCAGCACCGCGTAAGCGGTGGACACCAGGACCAGCACGGCCGCGACGATGTCGGCGATCATCGCGGGGCTCCCGGCTGGCGTGCGCTGGGCCGGCCGGGTGGCCCGTAGGGAACCGCCGGGCCGGGGTCCGGCCCGGCGCTCCAGCGCCGCTGCATGGTCAGCAGGACGGCGAACGTGGCCACGGTCAGCACGCCGTAGATCACCAGGGTGGCGGCCAGCGTCCCGGTGACCCCGGTGGCGGTCGTGGCGGCCCGGCTGGTCAGCAGGACGTGGTAGACGGTCCACGGCTGGCGGCCGACCTCGGTGACGACCCACCCGGCCTCCATGGCGGCGGTCGCGGCGACCCCGGACAGTGCGCCGCCGGCCAGGAACACCGTCCCCGGCCGTCCGTGCGGGAGATCCCGGTGGCGCCACCACGACCAGGCCAGCCAGAGCCCCCACAGCAGCAGCAGCGTCCCGATGCCGACCATGAGGTCGAAGCCCAGGTGGAGCAGTGTGGGGAACGGCGGGCGGTACGCGGCCGGCACGGTATCCCAGCCGGTCACCCGGGTGTTCGGTGAGAACCCCACCAGCAGCGAATCGACGTCCGGCAGGCCGATCCCGGCGATCACATGGCCGTGGTACCAGATGCCGGCGATCCACTCCGTGGCGCCCCGGGTGGTCCGGGCCACGTACTCCATCGACGCGAACTTGACCGGCTGCTGGCTGGCGATGGCGCGGGCCGCGGTGTCGCCGACGGCGATCTGGAACGGCGTCACGATCGCGGCCATGGTGAACGGCACCAGGAAGCCGAGCCGGGTGTAGCGGTCGCGGTGGCCGCGCAGCAGGCCTACGGCGTACGGGGTCGCGGCCAGGCCGCCGGCCACCATGTAGGCGGCCAGGATCATGTGCGGGGCCTCGTAGTAGGTGGCCCCGTTGAAGAACACCGCGACCGGGTCAACGCTCGTGATCTGGCCGTGGGCCACCGTGTAACCCGACGGATCGTTCATCCACGAGTTCGCGGCCACCACCGACAGCGCACCAAGGATGCCGCTGATCACGATGGGCGCGAGGGTCCAGAAGTGCAGCCACGGCGGCAGCCGGTCCCAGCCGAAGAGGTAGATCGCCGTGAACACCGCTTCCAGCAGGAAGAAGATGCCCTCGAAGCTGAACGGGATGCCGATCGCCGAGCCGTACCGGCCCATCAGCCCCGGCCACAGCAGGCCCATGTCGAACGACAGGACGGTCCCGCTGACCGCCCCGACCGCGACCAGCACCGCCATTACCTTCGACCACCGCCGCGCGAGCAGCAGCGCGTCGGCGTCGGGCCGGCGCAGCCCGAGGTAGTGCGCGGTCATCACCACCGCGGGAAAGCCGATGCCCATGCACGCGAGGATGATGTGAAAGCCCAGGCTCGATCCCATCTGGGCGCGAGCCGGGACGACCTCCCCGGCGCGCAGAGCCAGCCCGGTCAGCACTGTCCCAGCCTTCCTGCTCGCTGGCGCCGGGCGCTGCCGTTGGCCCGGGCCGCCGGATTCTTCACCGCGTGACCCACTCCTCCCTATTGTCCGCACACCGTGTGCGCCGCCTCAGCCGGGGGACACCCTCCGGCCGCGCCTGGCCGAAATCGGCTGAATAGATGGAAAACCCCTGATCAGAGGGGGAAACGGGGGACCGCGGCGGGACCGTTAAAAGCTGACTGGATACCGCCGTTAAGCGAGTGATCATCACGGTGCGCGGGTAGCTCCCGTTATGTGGGAGTGCCTGAGCTTGTGCTTCGGGGGCGGTACCGGCTGGACGTGCTCATCGCTACCGGAGGGATGGGGGAGGTCTGGCGGGGTACTGACCTGGCCATCGACCGCCGCGTGGCCATCAAGGTCCTCCGGCCGGAGCACGAGGACGACGAGGAAGGCCTGGCCCGGTTCCGGGCTGAGGCGCATCATGCGGGCTCGCTGTCGCACCCGAACATCGCGCAGGTCTTCGACTACGGGGAACCGGCCGGTGCCGAGCCGGGGTACCTGGTCATGGAGCTGGTGGACGGGCTGTCCCTGACCCGGATCCTGGACGACGGGCCGCTGTCCCCCGAGGACGTCATGGACGTCGTGGCCCAGACCGCCCGCGGGCTGGCCGCCGCCCACCGCACCGGGCTGGTGCACCGCGACATCAAGCCGGGAAACCTGCTGCTCCGGTCGGACGGCCTGGTCAAGATCACGGACTTCGGGATCGCCCACGCAGACGGGCAGACGACCTTCACCCAGCCCGGGATGCTGATCGGGACGCCGGCCTACCTGTCGCCGGAACGCGTCTCGGGGGCTTCCGCGACACCCGCGGGCGACCTGTACGCGCTCGGCGTGGTCGCGCACCAGTGCCTGACCGGGCACGTCCCGTTCGCGGGCGAGGCCCTGGCCGTGGCCCTCGCGCACCTGGACCGGGGCCTGCCCGCGCTGCCGCCGTCCGTGCCACCCGACGTGGCCGCGCTGGTCACCGACCTGACCCGGAAGGATCCCGCGGCCCGCCCGCCGTCGGCCTGGGATGTCGCGCTGCAGGCTGAGTACCTGCGGGTGCTGCTGTCCAGCCCGGAGGTGCTCAGCCGGCCCGACATGGCCGGAGCCCCGCTGGCGGTGCCCGGGGCGGGGCGGGCGGTGCTGGCGGGGGCGGCGCTGGCCGGTGCCGGGCCGCCGGACCCGGCCCCCGCTGCGGCGCCCGCGGACTGGACGCGGACCCCGCCGCGCGGAGGGCGCGCCCGGTCGCGGGGTTCGCGCCGCGCGCCGGGCCGGGCCAGCCTGCCGGCCCGCGGGGCGCTGGCGGCCACCGGCCTGGCCGCGATCGGGTTCATCGCCTGGACACTGGCCACGCTGCCGGGACCGGCGCCGGCCGGGGCGAGTTCGCCGGCCGTAGCGCCGCCGGCGGCGTCGCGCAGCTCCGCGCCCAGCGTCACGCCCCGGCAGAGCCCGCTCGCGGGCACCGGCAACGCCGGAACCAGCGGCGGCAACGCGGTGGTGGCGCAGGCCGCCGCCACGCCGCAGCCGTCGGTGTCCACGACCCGGCCGGCTCCGTCCTCGCCCGCGGCGACGGCGCCCTCGTCCACCCCGGGCACGCCCAGCGGCACGCCCACGCCGTCCACCAGCCCGACGCCCACGCCGACGCCGACCATCAGTACCCCGCCGCCCACGCCGACCTCACCGGCCCCGGGCACGTCGACGCCCGCGCCGACCACCCCCGCGCCGACCTCGTCGGGCGGATCGCGCACCTCCAGCACCGCGCCGCGGCCCTCGGCCACCGCCAGCGCCGGGTTAATCCTGGCCAGCGGGCCGATCGTCCCCTGAACTGCCGCTCAGGGCTGCGGGGCGATGGCGGGCGCGGGCTGCGCCGCCCGCGCATCCCACGCGCCGGTCACCCGGACCAGCAGCAGCGCGGCATCGTCGTCGAGGGGCGCGCCCACGTGCCGCAGCAGATCGTCGCGCAGCCGCTCCAGCAGGTCCTCGGTCGAGCCGCCGGACCGGGCGGCCAGCCCGGCGACCCGCTCCTCGAGCGGGTAGAACTCCCGGCGCCCATCACGGGCCTCGGTGACACCATCGGTGTAGAGCAGCAGGGCGTCACCGGGGTGCAGCGGCACGGTGCGCTCCGCGCCCGACGTGCCGCCGAGCGACATCAGCCGCAGCGGCAGGGCCGGGGCGGGCACGTCCACCGTGGTGACCTGCGGCAGCTGCTGCCCGTCGCTTCCGGCCTGCCCGTCGCCCGGCGCCTGGCTGCCGCTCCCGGTCCGGTTGCCGGGGCCGGGGCTGAGCACGAGGGGCGGGGGATGACCGCAGTTGTAGACGGTCAGGGTGCCCGCGGCCGGGTCGATCTCGGCCAGCACCGCGGTGACGAACTCCTCGAGGGGCGCCGCCGGGCGGCGGGCCAGGCTGGCGTCGATCCGCCTGGCCACCTCGGCCAGCGTGTACACCTCGTGGGCGACCTCGCGGAACACCCCCAGGACGTCCGCCGCGATCTCCACCGCGTCCAGTCCCTTGCCGCGGACGTCCCCCACGATCAGGCGGATGCCGAACTGGGTCCGGGTGACCTCGTACAGGTCCCCGCCGACCCGCGCCTCGGCCGCGGCCGCGAGGTACACGACCCCGAGTTCCAGCGGCCCGACCTGGCGCGGCAGCGGGCGCAGCAGGGCCCGCTGCGCCGCCTCGGCCACCGAGGTCACGTCGGCCAGCCGCTGGTCCCGCTGCCCGCCCCGGGCTCCGCCGGACGCGCTGAGAACGGTCACGACCAGCACGGCCGCCGCGGTGGCCGCGGGGAGTTCCGGGGTCGTGGTGAACGGTGCCGTGACGATCGCGACGACCAGCATCACGGCCCCGTAGGCCAGGGGCCGGCGTGGTGTCGCGGCACCGATGCCGGCCAGGGCGGGCGGCACCGCGAGCAGGGGCAGCAGCAGCTGCGCGTCCGGGGCACTGCTCGCGGCCAGCACGATCAGGGCGGCTACGGCGGGCAGGGCGCATAGCGCCGGCCAGTACCGGGTGAGCCAGGCGGCGGGCCAGGGAACCGCGCGGGCGGCCGACCGTCCGCGCTCCAGTGGTGCCAGCATCTAGTGGCCGCGAGTTACGGCAGCCGCGTCACGCAGCATGGGAACGCTCCTCGCTGGCCGAGCGGATACCCGGTGGGGGCCGGGATACGCCCACAATAGTGCATCTGCCGCCGGATCCACCGGGCGGGAATCCCGGCCCGGGCAGGATCACGGGCTGGCCGGCCGCCCGGCCCGGAGCCGGGCCGCCCGCCTTCGCGTCAGGCCGGGATCTGGGCGTCGACCAGGGCGGCGGCGACCGCCCGGGCGGCGTGCTCCGCGCTGGGGTCGTGGTCCATCCACGCGCTGATCCCCGCCCCGTCGTACAGCAGCACGAGCTGCTGGGCCAGTGCCTTCGCGTCCCGCGCCCCGGCCTCCTGGGCCAGGTCGAAGAACAGCGTGTGCAGCCAGGCCCGGTACTCATCGGCGGCTTCGTCCACGGCGCCGCCGGGCCGGGCCTCCGCCTTGGCGCTGACGAACGCGCAGCCGCGGAAGCCAGGGTCCGCGAAGGTCAGCCCCTGCACCTCGAACACGCCCACCAGCCGTTCCCGCGCCGACGGGTACCGCGCGGCGAGCTCGCTCCGCATCCGGTCACGCGTCGCGTCGTGCCGGGCCCGCAGGTAGGCGCGGACCAGCTCGTCCTTGCTGCCGAAGGCGCTGTACAGGGTGGCCTTGGCCACCCCGGCGTGCTCGATGACCCGGTCGATGCCGACGCTCTGCACGCCCTCGGCGTAGAACAGGTCGCTGGCCGCGGCCAGCAGCCTGGCCCGGGCGGCCGCGCTGCGTTCCTGGGGGGTGGGACCCTTGCCTGATTTCGCGGACACCATCTGACCTTACCAGACAAGTCTGTCTGACAGCCGGAGCGGCCGGCCTGGCTCAGGACGCCTGGGTCTCGGCGTCGATCATCTTCTGGATGGGGCCCGCGGCGGCGCCGCCGATCACCACGGCCAGGCCGATCGCGCCGAGAGTGAAGACGTTGCCCAGCCAGACCATCGTGGTGACCGGCAGCGTGTAGGCGCCGATCAGGTGGGCGGCGCACTCGGCCAGCAGCGCCAGGCCCCAGATCGTGCTGAACGCCAGCTCGAGCCGGCGGAACCGGCCCGAGGTGGCGGCGAGGCGGTCCCACGCCGCGGTCCGCCCGGTCTTCCCCTTGGTCATGAACGGCTTGAGCCCGGCGGACATGAGCGGGCGCCGCATCGCGACCGAGACCAGGATGGCGATCGCGATCACGCTGCTGACCAGCGCCTCCTTGGCGATCATGCCCCGCGGGTCGCCGGTCAGGAAGCTGACCACGATGCCCGCCAGGTTGACCGCCAGCATGAGCAGGGCCAGCAGGTTCGCCGCTCCGCTCGGCGGCGAAGCCGGCCACGGTGCGGATGGCGGGCGGGATGCTGCTCAGGGCCAGGGACAGCCACAGGCTGACCCCGAACGCGTCGTGCAGCACGTAGAAGGTGGCCAGCGGCACGCCGACGTCGATGGCCAGCGGCCGCAGGGACGTCAGCACGTCCCCGTGGCGCCCGGCCTCAGTGCCTGACGCGGCCGTGCCTGACGCAGCCGGGCCACCCGGGCCAGCAGGCCCAGGGGGACGAGCGGGGCGGGCCGGGGCGCCCCCGGCCGGGGAACGGGTGCTGTCGCAGATCTGGGTTTCCGTCATGGGCATCAATCTAGGCTGGACCTATATTTATGTCAAACCTAATTTTGTGTTCGTCCTAAGTTAAGCGTAAGGTGGGTGCATGACATCCGGACTCCGCGAACGGCGGAAGCAGGAGACCCGGCAGGCGGTCTCCGACATCGCCACCGGGCTGTTCGTGGCGAACGGCTTCGAGGAGGTCACGATCTCCCAGGTCGCCGACGCTGCCGGGGTGGCCAAGATGACGGTCACCAACTACTTCCCGCGCAAGGAGGACCTGGTCTTCGACCGGGCCGAGACCGTCATCGGGCACCTGGCCGAGGTGGTCGCCGCCCGGCCGCCCGGGGAGAGCATGCTCACCGCCATCCGCCGCGATTACGCCGCCGCGGTGGCCCGGGCCGACGTCACGCTCGGGCTGTCTAGTCCGGCCTTCGCCCGGATGATCGCCGGCAGCCCGGTGCTGGCCACCCGGGAGCGGGAGATGCTGCTGCTGCGCGAGCGGACGCTCGGCGACGCGATGGCCGCCGAGACCGGCACCGACGGCCCGCAGCAGCGGCTGGCCGCCGCGCTGCTCGCCTCGGTGCACCGCGTCCTGTACGAGGAGGCGCGCCAGCGCAGCCTGGCCGGGCAGCCGAAGCCAGAGATCTGTGCCGTGCTCGCCGTGGCTGCCGCGCAAGCGTTCGATCTGCTGGAGCCGGTCCTGGGCCACGCCTACCTCCGGGCCTGACCGGGATCGCGGCCGCCGGAACGGGCCTGATCCTGCCCACCCGCGGTTCGATGAGGCCACGCAGACGGAGCGCCTCGCCGGCCAGGTCATCCTTCAGCCCGCCTGACTCCGTCCGGGCGTCTTCACAGTCGCGGCGCATGCACACGCGCGGCCACCGTCCAGGCCGTGCCCGGCTTCCCGGCGCCGGACCTCCCGAGCCCCGGCGTGATCTCAGCCTCGGCCAGGCGGCGGAACCCGCAGGGCTCGTAGTAGGGCGCGTTCCAGGGCACCTCGGCGAACGTGGTCAGGGTGAGCGCCGGCAGGCCGCCGTGAGCGCCCGCGCGCGCTCGCCGGTATCCCTGCTGCCGGGCGGTGCGCCAGATCCTCGTGACCCCGGCGGACGGACTGCGCCGGGTCGCCGTTACCCACACGGTCGAGGTGCACGCCCACCGCCTATGTCGATCAGGCGGGACGCGCGGCGCCGGGACGCCGGGCCGATCTGGCTGGTCCTGGCCTGGCTGGTCCTGATCCGGCTGGTGCTGCGTCATCGGGCTGGCACGGGTCTGGCCGGTCACACGGTCTCGGCGATCCCGCGGGTCAGCAGGATCGCGGCGCAGAACGAACGGTACGTGGCCAGCGGGTCGTCCCCGGTGCAGCGCAGTTCCCGCGGCCCGGTCCGCTCCACCCCGCGGACCCAGCTGGCCGCCTCGGCGATGTCCGTGGTCCGGACGGACAGCTCCAGCACCGCCTGGCCCAGCGCCGGCGGGGACGCCGCGGCGGCGCCCGCGACCGCCCGCTCCGTGGTCTCCCGGATCAGGGCGCACGCCCGGGCCGGGTGCAGGCTGTGCGCGGCCACCCGGCTGACCGGCTCCTTGACCACGGCCGCGTGCACACCCGGGATGAGTGCGGCGGTCTCCTCGCACGCGCACCGGTCCCCGGTGACCAGCACCACCGGCACGCCGTAGTGCGCGGCTACCAGCGCGTTGATGCCCGCCTCGCCGGTCACCACCCCGTCCAGCCGGGCTTCCACGACGGCCCGGGGGTTATAGGTGTGCGACAGCCCGGCGGGCGCCCCGACCGAGCCGTGATACGACACGAACAGCACCGCGCCGAAGCTGCCGTCCAGTCCCTGCATCATGTAGAGCGGCTTGTGGCTGCCGGAGATGTAGGACGCCTCACCGGCCAGCTCCTCCGGTGGCAGGTTGCGCATGGTCGAATGTGAGTCGTTGACCACGATCTCGGTGGCCCCGCCGGCCAGCGCCCCCTCGATGGCCGCGTTCACCTCGGCGAGCAGCAGCCGCCGGCCGCGGCCGCTTCCGGGCCGTCGCCGACGCACTGCGCCCAGTCGACCACCCCGGCCGTGCCCTCCATGTCACTGGACAGGAAAATCTTCATGCCCGCCTCCGTTCCAGCACCCGGTAGTCCTCGTCCTGCGCGGTCATGACGGCGTACGTCGCGCCCGCGTTGGTGGACGCCCCGCCGTGACGGCCGTCCGGGGTCAGGCACAGGCACTGCAGCGGGGTACGGAACTCGTCCGGCAGGTCCGCGGTCTCGGCCAGGGCCGCGGCACAGGCCGGGCCGGCTCGTCGCCCGCCGCCAGCCGGAGCAGCACCGAGCGGGCGGTGCCGCCGCGGATGGCCAGCTCACCGCGGCCCGTGCAGGCCGCCGCGCCCGTCCGGTTGTCACAGTAGTTCCCCGCTCCGATCAGCGCGGAGTCGCTGACCCGGCCCGGGTACTTCCACGGGTAGCCGCTCGTGCTCACCCCGGCCGCGAGGTTCCCCGCGGCGTCGAGCGCCAGCACGTTGACCGTGCCCCACGGGCCCGCGGCCGGGGGCATCAGCGCGATCCGCTCCAGCACCTTGCGACGGTAGCTCACCTCGCCCGGCCCGTGGCGGGCGGCCGCCGCCACGCCTGGGGCCGCCGCCCCGCCCGCCGCCGCGCCGGAGGTCTACCCCAGCGGCGCGCCGACCCGCTCGCGTACCTCCTGCACCGCCCACTGGTTCCCGTCCGGATCGGCGAAGAACATGAACTTCCCGCCGTCCCGGGGATCGAGCTGCTGGACCTCCGAGACCTCGACGCCCCGGCCGCTCAGTTCGGCCCGCGCCGCGCCGATGTCGGTGACGATCAGCTGGAGGTGGGCCCCGGCCCCGTTGTCGGTGTCCGCGACTGACCACTACGGGACCGATCACGACCGAGCAGGCCGACCCGGGCGGCGTCATGTGCACCACCCGCATGTCCGGCGTGGGCTGTGTATCGGCGTCCAGCTTGAACCCGAGCTTCTCCAGGTAGAAGTCCTTTGCCCGGTCGATGTCGGTGACCGGCACCACGACCACTTCCAGCTTCCAGTCCATGATGTGCATCCCTTCTGGCTGGCGCGCCTGGGCGGCGCTGTTGGTCCTAGGACGGAGCCGCCGCACCAGTTCTCGACATCCAGGGCGACGGCTTGCGGTAAATCACCGGCCCGGGTCCGCCACGACCCCCGTGGTGCTGTGCACGTGCGCGGGAATGTCTCCCTCGTGCCGGTCTCCGGTGGTGGACGTCCCGGACGGCTCGAACATCAAGATGGCGCCCCCCGGTGACGAGGGCTTGTGCTCGGTGCCCCGGGGGACGACGAACATCTCCCCGGCCTGCAGTTCGATGGTCCGCTCCCCGCCGCCTGCCTCCCGCAGCGAGATGTTGAACTGGCCGCCCAGTACGAGGAAGAACTCGTCGGTGTGGTCGTGGGTGTGCCAGACATGCTCACCCTGGGTGTGCGCGATACGGACGTCGTAGTCGTTGACCCGGCCGATGATGCGCGGGCTGTAGATCTCGTCGAACTGGGCGAGGGCGGCGTCGATGTTCACCGGTCTGGTTTCCATGGCGGCCACGATTCCGGGCCGGGCCCGCCCAGGCAAGTACGGCTGGTGCGGTGGTTCCCGGCGGCGGCTCCGCTCCGTTCCGCGGCACCGGGTAGGCCCAGGCCCACCCGGCAACTAGGTACGCCCCCATAGCGCCCGGGCCCCGGGGAGGGTCACGATGGGTGACATGTGGATCCTCTTCACCGTCCTGCGGCGGGTCGTCGTCCGAGTGCTCCGCCACGTGCGCCGGGGCATCTTCCTGGTACCGGTGGCCGGGATGGCTATCGCGCTGTTCGGTCTGCAGCCGTGGACCGTCGCGGCCGTGCTGCTGGCCGTGATCGTGGCCTTCTGGCGGCCCGTCGTGGCGGCGGCGCTGCTGCCGGTCAGCATGGTGGTCGCGGGGATCAGCGGCCTGGTGGTGGCGGCCACCGAGCCCGGATCGGGCTTCTGGACGGTTTCCGTCCTCGGCGCGCTGAAGCAAGCGCGCATCAAGGCAGCCATCAGGCGTCCCCCGGTGATCGTCAAGGGGGCGGTCAAGCGGGCCGTCAAGCGGGTCATCGAGGCTCGTCAGGTCCCGCTGAAGCAGGTCCCGCTGAAGCGGGTCGCGGTGACGCGGCTCGGCCCGGCCGGCGCGCCCCGCGGGGTCGTGCCGGTCCCTGGCAGTGCCCGCCTGAACTGGTATCCGGCCCCGGTCGCCCAGGCCGTGATCCCTGGCGGGGGCCAGGGGGTGAAGTTCCAGGTGCCGGCGCCGCCCGTCGTGACCGCGCAGATGGTGCCACGTGGAGGGGGCACGGCCTGGCACATCAACTCCGGCGGCGTCGTCACCTCCGGCTTTATCGCCCCCGGCCACGGTCCCTGGCTGGGTGGCCTGCTGGTCCCGCTCGCGTTGCTGCTGCTCACCCTCGGCCTGTGGCTCCTGCCGCGCAGCGCGGCCACGCTGCGCACCCACGCCGCGGGGCTGCTGGCTTTGCTGCGGCGGCGGATGCTGGAGAATCGCTGGGGCATTCTCCTCGTCCCCGTGGCGCTGCTCGGCCTGACCGTCTTCGGCGTGCACCCGTGGACGGTCGCGGCCATCCTGGCCTGCGTGGTCACCGCGGTACGGTGGCCGCTCCTCGCCGCGGACCTGGTCCCGCTGGCGCTGGCCGCGTTCGCGGCCCGGGGCTTCATGATCGCGGCGAGCTGGCCGGCGCTGCCAGCCGGGCTGGGGCGGCCCGCCCTGCTCTACGGCGGCATCCTGGTCAGCACTCCCCAGACGGCCATGCTGGCCGGGGCCGAGGCCAGCGCGTTCCTCGTCATCGCCGCCTGGCTGGTACCCCGGACGATCGGGGCGCACGCCCGCACGGCGCTGGCCCCCGGGCGGGACCTGGAACTGGAGGGCCGCGTGCAGCGGCTGACCGAGACCCGGGATCTGGCCGTGGACGCCGCCGACACCGAACTGCGCCGGATCGAGCGAAACCTGCACGACGGCGCCCAGGCCCGCCTGATCGCGCTGGGCATGAACCTGCGCGCGGTGGAGCGGATGCTGCCCGGCCGCCCGGAAGCCGCGCTGGCCCTGGTGGCCGAGGCCCGGGAGACCTCGCTGCGCGCCCTGAACGACCTGCGCGACCTGGTCCGCGGCATCTGCCCGCCGGTCCTCGCCGACCGGGGCCTCGGCCACGCGGTGCGGGCCCTCGCCCTGGACACCCCGTTCCCGGTGGACCTGGACATCAACCTGCCTGGCCGGCTGAGTGCGCCCGTCGAGTCCGCCTGCTACTTCGCGGTCGCGGAGGCCCTGGCCAACGCGGTACGGCACTCCGGGGCGCGCCGGGTGCACATCCGCATGCAGCACGAGGACGGGATACTGCGGATCCAGGTGGCCGACGACGGTGCGGGCGGGGCGGACCCGGCCCGCGGCACCGGCCTGCGCGGCGTGGAGCAGCGGCTGGCCGCGTTCGATGGGATCATGGCGGTGAGCAGCCCGCCTGGGGGGCCGACCATGATCGCCATGGAGGTGCCGTGCGCGTTGTCGTCGCCGAAGACCTGTTCCTTCTGAGGGACGGGCTGACGCGGCTGCTCGCGGCGCACGGCTTCGAGATCGCCGCGGCGGTGGACAGCGCACCCGCCCTGCTGGGCGCCCTGCTCGAACACCGGCCCGACGTGGCGGTGGTGGACGTCCGGCTGCCGCCCTCGTTCGCCGACGACGGGCTGCAGGCGGCGCTGGCGGCGCGGCAGCAGGTACCGGGCCTGCCGGTGCTGCTGCTGTCGCAGTACGTCGAGCAGCTGTACGCCCGCGAGCTGCTCGCCGACCAGTCGGGCGCGGTGGGCTACCTGCTCAAGGACCGGGTCTTCAACGACGACCAGTTCGTTGACGCGATCCGCACCGTGGCGGCCGGCGGCACGGTGATGGATCCGGACGTGGTGACCAAGCTGCTCGGCCGCCGCTTCCGGGACGAGCCGGTCACCCGGCTGTCCGCCCGGGAACGCGAGGTCCTCGCCCTGATGGCCGAGGGCCGCTCGAACGTGGCGATCGCGCAGCGGCTCTTCGTCACCGAGAAGGCCGTCAGCAAGCACACCACGAGCATCTTCACCAAGCTCGGGCTGGCCGCGTCCGAAGACGACAACCGGCGGGTGCTGGCCGTCCTGGCCTACCTGAACACCTGACCGTCGCCCGGTTCCAGCTCCAGCTGGCTGAGGGCCTGCGCGGCCACCACGTCGCGGGGCAGGCCGGTGGCCAGCGCCGCGGCGGCCACGTCGTCGTGCTCGGGCTTGGCCCGGTGCGGGCCGATCTTCACCCGGATCCGGTGCCCGTGCACGGTCACCGCGGTTTCCCGCCGGGGCAGCGCCTGGCGCTGCACGGGGTGGCGCCGCGCGCCCAGGCTGCCCGTCTCGGCGAGCAGCCGCGCCTGGACCGGGCCGTCCCGGCCTGGCCGGCACAGCGCGGTGACGAGGTGCGCCGGGCGGCCCTTCTTGCCGGTCACCGCGGTGATCCAGGCGTCCAGCGCGCCCGCGCCGAGCAGCATCCCGGGCAGGTCGCCGAGGAGCTCGCCGGTCACGTCGTCCACCGTGGTCTCGAGCATGATCAGGGTCTCGGTGCCCCCGGCCGATCCGCCGGAGGCCAGGTCGGCCGGGGCCGGATCGTCCAGGGCCTCGCCGAGCAGGGCGGGCAGCACGTTGGGCCGTCCCGGCACGTCCCGGCCGCCCGCTCCGTACCCGCTGCCGGTCACCCGCATCGCGGGCACCGGCCCGTACCGGCAGCCGGCCGCGCGCAGCAGCGCCGCGCCCGTCGGCGTGACCGTCTCACCCGCCGTCGGCGTCCCGGTAACCTGCGCGCCCTCCAGCAACGCGACCGTGGCCGGCGCCGGGGCCGGGAAGTGGCCGTGCCGCATCTCGATCACGCCCGACCCCAGGGCCAGCGGGGCCGACCAGACGGCGGTCACCCGCAGCGCGTGCAGGGCGGCGGCGACCCCCACGGTGTCCACGATCGTGTCCACCCCGCCCAGCTCGTGCAGGTGCACGCCGGCGGCGGGCACGCCGTGGATCCGTCCCTCGGCGTCGGCCAGGGCCGTGATCGCCGCGGCGGCCAGCTCCGCGGCGGCGGCCGGGGCCGCGGCCCGGGCCAGCGTGAGCAGGTCCGCCGCGGGCCGGGCGGGCACGTCGTCCTCCACCTGCACCCGGGCCTGGCAGGCGGTGAGCCCGGCGCGCCGCACCGGCGCGGCGGTCAGCTCCCAGCCGGTGATCCCGGTGCTGGCCACCGCCGCCCGGACCGCGTCGAGCGGCGCGCCCAGGTCCAGCAGCACGCCCAGCAGCATGTCGCCGGAGATCCCCGAGAACGGGTTCAGCCACAAGATCACGGCCCGCTCACCCCTCCCGGCCGCCCGGGCCGGGCGGCGCCGGAGGCTGGCGGCGCAGCGAGAAGGCCAGCCGGTGCGCGGCCATCGCGGCGCCGAACCCGGAGTCGATGTTGACCACGCAGACGCCGGCCGCGCAGGAGGACATCATGGCCAGCAGCGCGGTGATGCCGTCCAGCGCCGCGCCGTACCCGGTCGACGTGGGCACCGCCACGACCGGGACCCCGACCAGGCCCGCGACCGCGCTGGCCAGCGCGCCCTCCATGCCCGCGATCACGATCACCACGTCCGCCGCGGCGATGTCACCGGCCACGGCGAGCAGCCGGTGCAGCCCGGCCACCCCGACGTCGCGGAACCCGGTCACCTCCAGGCCGGTGGCGCGGGCCACCGCGGCCGCCTCGTCGGCCACCGGCCCGTCCGCGGTGCCCGCCGTGACCACCGCCACCCGGCACCCGGCGGGCGGGGCGGGCCGCCAGCTCAGCACCCGCGCGGCCGGATCGTAGTCGCCCGGCTGCGTCCCGGCGGCGGCCAGCTCCGCCGCGACCCCGGCCGCCGCGCCCGGCTCCAGCCGGGTCACCAGGACCGGCCCGGACGTGCGGTCCAGCAGCGCGGCCGCGATGGCCGCGATCTCACCCGGCTGCTTCCCCGGGGCGTAGATCACCTCGGGCAGTCCCTGGCGCCGCGTCCGGTCCAGGTCGACGGTGGCGAAACCGAGCGAGAGTGCCGGGACCTCCTGACCCGGGCCGCCCGCCGGCCCGGTCCCGCTCTGCCTCCCGGTCACACGAGGCTCCCGGCCACGTCAGCGCTCACGAACGGGATCGTCTGCGGCCCCTCGGGCAGCACGCAGACCCGCGCCCCCGGACCGGCCGCGGCCAGCTCGGCGCCGACCGCCGCGGCGATGTCCGGCACCGCGAACAGGTGCGCGCTGCGCAGGTCCGCGTCCGTCAGCCCCGACGCGTGCACGCCCACCCGGGCCCGCCGGAGCACCCGGGCCAGCACCTGCACCTGCCACTGGTCGGGCACGGTCCGGGTCCGGGCCGCGATCGAGGCCAGCAGTCCTTCCGGGTCCGGCGCGGCGGCCAGTTCCGCGCGGAACGACCCGTGATCGGGGAACCCGTCCGCGCACTCGGCCGCGCAGATGATCAGGCCGCCGGGCCGGACCACGGTGGCCGCCGCGGACATCCCCTTGACCGCCTGGTACAGGTTCTGGTCCAGCGGGAACCCCGCGTTGGTCGTCACCACCACGTCGAACAGCCCGTCCACCGGGCGCATGGAGACCTCCCGGACGTACGCCCGGGCCGACTCGTGCATGGCCAGCACCTCGCCGCCGAACGCGGCGACGACCTGCTGCTCCCGGTTCAGGACGACGTCGAACGCGAAGTCCACCCCGGTCGCCGCGGCGATCGCGCGCACGTCGTCGTGCACCGGGTTGCCCTCGCACACCGCCCAGGTGGCCTGCTCGCTGCCGATCCGCCGCGCGTCGTGCAGGGTCAGCGTGGTCTCCAGGCCGGCCAGGCCCGGCGCGACCAGCTTGGGGCCGCCGCTGAAGCCGGCGAAGAAGTGCGGCTCCACGAACCCGGTGGTGATCTTCACGTCCGCGCCGGCCCAGTGCCGGTTCAGCCAGACCGGCACCCCGTCGCCGTGCTCGCCGCACCAGGTGAGCATGCTCTCGTCGCGGGCGTCGTGGTTGATGACCCGCAGCCGGGCCGCCAGGTCCGCGCCGAGCATCTCGGCCAGCTCGCCCGGGCTGTTGCCGCGGTGCGTCCCGGTCGCGATGAGCACGGTCAGGTCGTCCGGCCCGGCGATGCCGTCCAGCTCGTCCAGCAGCGCGCGGAGCATGGCCTCCCGCGGCTGCGGGCGGGTCAGGTCGCAGACCGACACCGCCACCCGCTGGCCCGGGCGGACCACGGCCCGCAGCGGCGGGCCGGCCACCGGACGGCGCAGCGCCTCCCGCAGCGCGGCCGGGATGTCCGGCGCGGCCGGGTGGTACGCCGGCGCGACGACCGTGGTCCGGTCCGCTGGCAGCGAGATACGCAGGCCCTGGCGCCCATAGGCCAGGTCGATGTCGAGCAGGCCGTCAGCAGGCATCAAGCTCCGTCCACGCGTCGTCCGGGACCACGGTAGCGAAGCGGGCCAGGTTCGAGGCGACCTGCTCGCCGCTGGCCATCCCGGTGACCACGGACACCACCGCCGGGTGCCGCAGCGGGAACTGCACCGCCGCGTCCGGCAGCGACACGCCGTACCGCTCGCAGACCGCGGCCAGGGCACGCGCCCGGGCCAGCACCTCCGGCGCGGCCGGCCCATAGTCGAAGTACGCCCCGTCGGGGGGCCAGGCCCGGGCCAGCAGCCCGGAGTTGAACGGCGCGGCGGCCGCCACGGCCACCCCCCGCGCCGCGCACTCGTCGAGCAGCGGCTGGCCCGAGCGGTCCAGCAGGGTCCACCGGCCCGCCAGCATGACCAGGTCGATGCCGGTCTCGCGGACCATCCGCAGCGGCGCCTGCCACTGGTTCATGCCTACCCCGACCGCGGTGACCAGGCCCTCCTCGCGCATCCGGATCAGCTCCGGGATCGCCCCGGCCAGCGCCTCGTCCACGTGATCGTCCGGATCGTGCACGTACACCAGGTCCACCCGGTCCAGCCCGAGCCGCTCCAGGCTGCCCTCCAGGCTCCGCCGGACCGCGGCCGCGCCGAAGTCGAACCGCCGCCGCAGCGTGTCCGGCACGGCGAACCCGCCCGCGGCCAGGTCCGACCCCGCCGGCCGCGGGTTGGGCTCCAGCATCCGCCCCACTTTTGTCGAAATAACGAAAAGCTGGCGCGGCCTGTCCCGCAGCGCGGCCCCCAGCCTGCGCTCCGACAATCCGAGTCCGTAGTGCGGCGCCGTATCGAAGTACCGGATGCCGCCCGCCCAGGCCCGGTCCACCGCCGCCGTGGTGGCCTCGTCCGTGGTCTCCTGGTACAGGTTGCCGGCCGGGGCACCGCCGAAGCCGAGCGCGGTCACGGCCGCGCCGGTCTTGCCGATCAGGTGCTCGTCCATCCCGGTCCTCCGGTGGTCTCGGCGCTCGTGGTCTCGGCGCTGGTGGTCTCCGCGCTCGCCCGCTCAGGCTTCTGGCCGGTGCTCGTCCAGCCGGTACCAGGCCCGGGCCGTGCCGCCCCGGACCGCCGTGCGCTCCGCGGGGGTCAGCCCGTCCAGGACCGGCGCGGCCGCCGCCATCACCTGGGCGTAGCTGGCCGCCAGCAGGCACACCGGCCAGTCCGAGCCGACCATGGTCCGGTCCGGGCCGAACTGGGCCAGCACGTACTCCATCACCGGGCCGAGCTGCGCCGGCGTCCACGATTCCCAGTCTGCCTCGGTGACCAGCCCGGACAGCTTCACCGCCACGTTCGGCCAGGCCGCCAGCGCCCGCAGGTCCGCGGCCCACGCCGCCATGCCCCCGGTCCAGGCGGCCATCTTCCCGCCACCGAGATTCCCGGCGGCGATCGGCGGCTTGCCTGCGTGGTCCAGCACGAACCGCACCTCCGGCAGCGCGGTCACGGTCTCGGTGACCAGCGGCAGCTGGCCGGGCGAGATGACCAGGTCGTAGGCCAGGCCGGCGGCGGCGACCGCGCGCAGCCCGTCCCGGACCAGCGGCCGGGCCAGCCACTCCTGGTCGGGTTCTTCCTGGAGCTGGTGGCGCACCCCGACGAGGGCGTGGCCACCCGGCGCGGCCTGGGCAGTGAGCAGCTGGTCCGCCGGGTCCGGGCGGGACAGGTCGGCCCAGCCGACCACGCCGGCGACCAGTGGCTGCGCCGCGGCCAGGGCCAGCAGTTCCCGGGTTTCCGCGGCGCTGGCCACCGTCTGCACCACGATGACCCCGTCCTGGCCGGCCGCGCGCAGATCCCCGGCCACGTCGTCCAGGCCGAACGAGCGCTGCAGCACCGGCAGGCCGTCCGTCCACGGCTGAGGCCGGGCAGCCAGATCCCACACGTGCACGTGCGCGTCGAGGGCAGGCGCGGGATCCCGCCTGGCCGAGGTCAGGCTGGCCGGTCCTGCGTCGGCCCGCCCGGCGCTGGCCGGCTCCGGGCCGGTCGGCGTGCTCACGGCCGGGGCCGCAGCCGCAGTCCGCCCATCCCGCCGTCCACCGCCAGCTCGGTGCCGGTGGTCGACCCGGCCGCGGGTGAGGCCAGGTAGACCACCGCGGCCGCCACCTCCTCCGCCGACACCAGCCGGCCGTGCGGCTGCCGGGCCTCCAGCGCGGCCCGCTCGGCGGACGGGTCAGGGCGCCACGTCGAGCAGCCGGGCGACCCAGGGGGTGTCGGCCGTGCCGGGGTTCACGGCGTTGACCCGGATGCCGTCAGCCATCCCGTCGGCCGCCATGGCCCGGGTCAGCGCGGCGACCGCGCCCTTGCTGGCCGAGTAGACGGCCCGGTCGGGCAGCCCGGCGGTGGCCGCGATCGAGGCCGTGTTGACCACGGCCGCCTGACCCGACTCGCGCAGGTACGGCCAGGCCGCGCGGGACACCCGGGCGGTGCCGATCACGTTCACGTCCAGCACCCGCTGCCACTCCTCGTCGGTGCTGTCGGCCACGCTGCCCTGGGCGCCGATGCCGGCGTTGTTGACCAGCAGGTCCAGGCCGCCCAGCCGGGCCGCGGCCGCGTCCACGGCGGCCCGCACCGCGGCATCGTCGGTCACGTCGGCCCGCACGTAGCCGGTCCCGTCGGGCAGGTCCCGCGGGCGCTTTGTCCGCCATGTCCAGCACGACCACGGCCGCGCCCTCGGCCGTGAACGCCGCGGCGATCGCGGCGCCCAGCCCCGACGCCCCGCCGGTCACCAGCGCGCGCAGTCCCGTCAGCTGTGCCATCCTCATCCTTCCTCTGCCGCGTCCCAGGGTGCCGGGTCCCAGGGCGTGCGCGCCGCCGGGACCCGGACCCGCAGGCCCAGCCGCAACGTCAGCATGACCTCGGTCCCGGGCGGCAGCTCGACCTCCAGCCACGGGCCGCCGACCGCAATCTCCCGCCCGGTCACCTCGACATCATGACTTATGTACTCGGTGTGCTGCCCGGCCCACCCGGGTGCGGCGCGGGTGTATCCCGCGGTCTCGATGTCGTGCTCCGCGTACGCGCCGGCCTGTACCACGACGGTGCGGGTCCGGGCGGCGGACAGGTTGACCAGGGTGACCGTGGTGGCCGCCGGGTCGATGGAGCTGACCAGGGCGGCCACGTCCGGCGGCAGCCCTGGCCGGTGCCGCTGCGCGTCGTAGTACCGGAGCCGGGCCTGGGTCAGCCCGCCGTTGTACACGACCTGGGGCGCGCCCCAGGTCAGCTGGGTGAGCGCCTCGGTGACCACCGGGTTGAGGTTCTGCCACAGGTGGATATCCGGCTCGGTGACGTCCTGGCCGGCGTGCTGTTCCAGCAGCGCCAGCCGGCGCCGGGCCTGGGCGTGCGCGGCGGCCAGGATCGCGCCCGGGTAGCCGGGATTGTCCCCGCGCAGGTAGGCGTACCAGGGTTCCTCGTGCCCCGCTTCCTCCTTGTCCCGGAACGCCCGGACCCTGGTCCAGTCGTAGCCGCTGGCCGCGCGGAGCGCGTCCAGCCGGGCCTGGTCGGCCGGGTCGGCGGTGTACTGCCATAGTGCGACCGGGACCGAGGCCTGCACCGGGTTCCAGTCGAACCAGCCCCGGTCGCTGTGCCGGTAGGGGACCAGCAGGATGGGGTGCTCCGCGGCGGGTCCCAGGTGGGCCAGCCATCGCGGGCTGATGCTCGAGTCGCTGCTGGTGAACGTGAAGCTCCGGGCCCGGCCGATGATCCCGTCGAGCAGCTGGCGGGGCAGGTCCAGGTACCGGTCGTCCCGGGTGGCCAGCGCCGCGGTCATCGCCCCGATCAGCGTGGCCTGCGCGATGCTGTACATGCCGTGTGGCCAGGACCAGCCGTAGTGCCCGCCGTACCAGCGGCCGTCCAGCTGGCTGCCGACCACGCCGTCGGTGCCCACGTTGTCGGGGATGAGGCCGCCGTTGGCGGCCGCGCGCCGCTGCCACGCCCCGATGTACGCCGCCAGCCAGTCCGCGTACCGCGGTTCGCCGCTGACCAGGAACGCGTTGAGGACCAGGCCGCCCACGCTGAGATTGCCGACCACGTCACCGCGGCCCAGCCGGCGCTGCATCTCGGCGCCCAGGCGGGGATCGGCGCCGGCCTCCCCATCCGGGGATGCCGGGCCCTCGCGGGCTGCGATGCCATCCGGGGATGCCGTGTCCCCGCCGGCCGCCGCGCTGTCCGGGGATGCCGCGCCTCCGCCTGCCGCCGCACTGTCCGGGGATGCCGCGCCGTCGGGTCCCAGCCAGTCCAGCGGGTAGCCGTACTGGGCCGCCTCAGCCTCGGTCCACGGGTAGCCGGGCCCGTCGGCCAGCCCCGGCCGGGCCCCGCCGCTGCCGTTGTGCGGCGCCGTGATGATCTGCCGGGCCGGGTCGTAGTTCCCGCGCGCTGGGTCGGTGTACAGGTCGGCGAACCGCATCGCCCGGTCCCGCCAGCGGTCCGGGTCGGCCAGCGTGAGGAAGTAGAAGAACAGCATGCTCTCGCCCTGGTGGAACCAGTCGTAGCCGATCTCGAACTCGTCGCGGAACATGCCGAGCCGGGTGAGCTGGCCCACCACCCCGTGCCAGTGCCGGGTGCTGGCGTCCAGCAGGTCGTCGGCCCCGCCGAGCAGGTACAGCTGGGGCCAGTTGAAGAACACCTCCAGGAAGTCGTCGGCGCCGTCCCGGGACGAGAGCTGCCCGTCGTAGCGCAGCGACCCGTCGGGCCGGGTGTACAGCTCTCCGAACCGCCGCCAGCCCTGGTCCAGCAGCTGGAACAGGGACCGCTCGGCCAGTGCCCAGTACGGCGGCTCCAGGCACGGCACCGTCGCCCTGATCACCGGCCGGGGGACCGGCGGGCCGGCGGGCTGGCCGGCCCCGTCATCCTGGGTCACAGTGCCCGCCAGGTGCAGCCTCGTGACCGGGGGACCGGCCACGCTGGGGTTTTCGTTGCGGCGGCTCATTCCTTGGTGGCACCCGCGGTCAGTCCTGAGACCAGGAAGCGCTGCGCGACGAGGAAGATGATCAGGACCGGCGCGACGGAGATCAGCGTGGCCAGGGCGAGCTGGGGCAGCTGGACCTGCGCGCTGGCCCCGACGACCGGATTGAACGTGGGGGTGTCCGAGAGCATCTGGGTCAGGCCCACCTGCATCGGGTACTGCGAGCTGCCCGGCAGCATCACGTAGGGCAGGAAGAAGTTGTTCCAGTTGCCCACGAAGCTGAAGAAGCCGACCAGCGCGACCACCGGGGTGGCCAGCGGCAGCGCGATCCGGAAGAACGCGGACAGCTCCCCGCAGCCGTCGATCTTCGCGGCCGCGATCAGGTCGCCCGGCACCGCGGTGGAGAAGTAGATGTAGGTCAGGTACACCCCGAACGGGAAGAACGAGTACGGCAGGACCACGGCCAGCGGGGTGTTGACCAGGTGCGCGTAGTTGATCTCCAGGAACGTCGGCAGCACCAGCGCCGCGGTCGGCATCAGCATCACGACCAGCGTCGTGACGAGCAGCACCCGCCGGCCCCGGAAGTCCATCTTGGCCAGCGCGTACCCGGCCGGGATGCTCACTACCAGGGTGATGACCAGGGCCATCAGCGAGTACTCGACCGAGTTCCGCATCCAGGTCTTGACCGCGCCGCCCTGGAAGGCCAGCACCTTGTCCCAGTTACTCCGCAGCGCCGACAGCGACCCGAAGGAGAACGGCTGCCCGCCGACCAGCCCGGGCTGGGTCTTGGTCACGGCCAGCAGCAGCCAGATGATCGGGATGAGGAAGAACAGCAGGAACAGGGCGAGCAGCAGGAAGGTCAGCGTCCGGCCGCTCAGCCGCCCGGGGTCGGGCAGGCGGCCGCGGCCCGCGGTGCCGCCCCGGCGGGCGGCGTTCACGCTCGCTACTGACACGGTCAGCCTCCTCAGTCGGTCCGGAACAGCCGGCCGCGGGAGATCAGGATCCCGGCGCAGGCCAGCGCGACGATCAGCAGGTCGATGGAGATCGCCGCCGCCCCGTTGAAGTTGTTCTGGGTGAACGCGTACTGGTAGGCGAGCTGGTTGACCGAGTAGTAGTTACTGACCAGGCCAAAGCTCGCCTGCGACACCAGCTGCGGTTCGACGAACAGCTGGGTGCCCGCCGCCAGGGAGAGGATCAGCATGTAGGTGATCCACTTGCCGATCAGCGGCAGCTGGACGTGCCAGGCGGTGGAGAAGGGCCCGGCGCCGTCCACCCGGGCCGCTTCCAGCAGGTCGTCGGGGATCGTGTTCAGCGCGCCGTACAGGATCAGGATCCAGCCGCCCGCCCCGGTCCAGAACGCGATGATCATGAACACCACCGGCAGGTGCCCGGGGGCGATCACGCCGGTGAACTGGGTGTTGCCGGTCCAGCGCAGCAGCGCGGACACCGGGCTGACCGACGGGTTCAGCACGAACAGCCAGAGCAGCACGCTGGACGCGCCGGCCAGCGCACCCGGGATGTAGTACGCGAACCGGATGAACGCCTTGCCGCGCCGCGACGCCAGCCGGTGCACGACCAGGGCCAGCAGCACCACGAACACGGTCAGGCTGACCAGCCACAGCACCAGGTACGCGGCCACGTGCTCGATGGCCGGGACGAACCGGTAGTCCTCCGCGGTCTGGATGAAGTTACCCAGGCCCGCGAACCCGCCGGCCGGCCGGGTCAGGGCCAGGTACAGCGAGTAGATGACCGGGATCACGCCGAACAGCGCGAGCAGCACCACATAGCCGGAGACGAACAGGTGCCCCGTGGCCAGCACCCGGATGCGGCGGCGCGGCCCGGGCCCCGGGACCGGGCGGGTGGCTGGTGCCACCCGCCCGGCCCGATCCGCTATCACGGGACCAGTAGTCACTTGCTGACCGTGTAGCCAAGCACCTTGGCCTGGTTGGTGATGGCGGTCTGCCAGGCCGGCAGCAGCGACTCGATCGACTTGCCCTGGGCCATGCCCGCGGACACCGTCGAGGCCCAGACCGATTCCTGGCTGAATTCCGGCGGGGTCCAGCCGGTCCAGACCTGGCTGGCCGCGGCGATGATCGGGATGCTGATGTTGTTGGCCCAGTAGCCGCTGGACTGCTGCTTGGCGACCCACTTGACCGCCGCCGCCTTGTAGGCGGGGTAGCCGGGGGCCAGGTCCACCTGGTAGGCGTCGCTGGTGGTGGCCCAGGTGGCGAACTTGACCGCCGCGGCCAGGTTCGTGCTGTGCGCGGACACCCACCAGGCGCCGCCGCCGACCGCGCCGGTGACGGGCGTGCTCTCGTTGGCCCAGTGCAGCGCGGGCGCCACGGCGATCTGGCCCTTGGGCGTCTTCAGCAGGCCCTGGAACACCGAGCCGCCGTACCAGTCCGGGCCGGGCATCATGAGGATCTTGCTGCCCTGCTGCTTGGCGAACTGCGGCCCGAAGATGTCCTGGGTGGACATGGTCTTGTTGGCGATGAGGGAGTCCAGCATCTTGGCCGCGCGGACGCAGTCCGGGCTGGACGTGTTGACGGTGATGGCCTTCGCCCCGGTCACCTGGCTGGCCGGGCACTCCGAGCCCCACATGTAGATCTCGGGCGTCCAGGCGTCGCCGGCCGTGCCGACGATGTACCCGGGGTGGGCCTTGGCCACCTTGGCCGCCAGGGCCTGGTACTGCTCCCAGGTGGTGGGGACCTGATAGCCCCACTTGGCCATCAGCGACTTGTTGTACCAGAGCACGTTCTGCGCGAGGTCGTTACGCAGGCAGTACACCGAGCCGTTCACCGTGCATACGCCGAGGGAGCCGGAGGCGAACCCGCTCAGGGTGCTGGCCGGCACCAGGTTCTTGGTGCCCTTGTTCAGCGGGGCCAGGTCACCGGTGCCGGACAGCGAGCCCCACGAGGCCGAGTTGTCGTCGGCGGTGAACACCACGTCCGGCCAGCCCGAGCCGGCCCGGTTGAACAGCTCCATCTTGGTCCGGAACGAGTTGGACCCGTTCGCGTCGCCGTCGTAAGTGACGATCCTGATCTTCTGGCCGGTGGCCTTCTCGTAGGCCTGGGCGGCGGGCAGCCGGGTCGAGTCCACCCAGACGGTGATCTCGGACTTCGGGTTCTGCTTGGCCGCGGTGAACCCGTAGGGGCTGCCGGAGCTGGCGGAGCCGGAACTGCCGCCGATGGACTGGCCTCCCGAGCAGGCGGCCAGGCTCACCGCGGCGGCCACGACCGCCCCGCCGAGCACGAACGTGCGGATTCTGGGGGACTTTCCGGCGCGCCGGCCGGGCAGGTGGGTGCGCAGCCGGCCGGGCTGCGCCGCACGACCTTCGTTCATAGTGCTTTCCTCACTCAGGGAGTCGGCCGTGGTAACCGCGGGGGTCTCCGGCGTGTTGCCGGATGGCATATGACATCACACATATGATGTCATGGCAATGGTCTAGGCTTACCGCATGATTCGCGCAGGCCGCTCGCCTGCCTGACCGCTCGCCTGCCTGACCACCGTTCTGCCTAACCACTGGCCCAACTGACCACCGGCCCGCGAGATCGAGGAGTTGCCGTGGAGCGGATCGCCGATCCCTCGCTGAGCTCGGCCGTCCTGGCTGAGCACGCGTCGCGCCGCCAGCGCGGCGACCGGCTCGGGTCAGCCCTGGTCGTCCAGCTTGTGGACGACATCGTCGGGGGTGTCTACGCGCCCGGGGCCACCCTGCCCACCGAGGCCGACCTGGGCGCCAAGTTCGGGGTGAGCCGGACCGTGGTGCGCGAGTCAGTCAAGCTGCTCCAGGACAAGGGCCTGATCCGCATCGTCCAGGGCAAGGGCACCCTGGTCACCGACCCCCGGTCCTGGGACCTGATCGACGACGTCGTGCTCGCCGCCGTCGTGCGGCACGACGATACCCTGGGCATTCTCGACGAACTCGTGCTGGTCCGGGCCGCGCTGGAACGCGAGATGGCCGCGGAGGCCGCCTCCCGGGCCACCGACGCGGAGCGTGAACAGCTGACCGAGGCGTTCCTGGCCATGGAGCGGACCGCCCATGACGTGGCCGGATTCGCCGCCGCCGACGTGGACTTCCACGACACCGTCATGGACATCTCGGGGCAGCGGCTGGGCCGCGCCATCGTGACCAGCATCCACGGGAAGGCCCGGACCACCGGCCGCTACCACGGGTCGGCCACGGCGGCGCGGATCGCGGAAACCATCGACGAGCACCGCCGGATCCTCGACGCGATCTGCGCGGGGGACGCGGCCGGCGCCAACGCCGCCATGTACGAGCACATCACCGGCTCCTGGGCCCGCCGCCGCCCCGCCGCCCAGGCCAACCTGGACGCCAGCGCCTGACCGCAGCCGAGGCCGGTGCGGGGGGCTGGCGGCTGCGACTAGCGGCACACGAACGCGGCCAGGTCGCCCGCGGTGATGAAGCTCCCCTGGCGGTCGATGACCGCCTGCACGTCCCGGCGCACGTCCTCCACCACGTCGTCCCAAGGGCGGGTGGTTTCGGCCTGGTAGTGGCTGGCCAGGCTGGCCACGTAGTCGGCGGCGACCGCCGCGTCGCGGATGACCACCGGCCCGACGCCGGCCGGGCGCACGCGGGTGACCGACCCGAAGGCCGCGCCGAGCTGGGCCGCCGCGTTCTCGGCCGCGAAGGCGTGCGTCGGCGGGAGCATCCGCCATCCGGGGGTTTCCGGGCGGACCGCGTTCTCGACCAGTTCCCGCAAGGAGCGCAGGTGCTGGCCGCCGTTGGTCACCACCAGGCAGCGGCCGCCGGGCACCAGGACCCGCCGCAGCTCGCGGATAGCGGCCGGTCGGCCGGTCACCAGGTCCAGCATGTGGGCCGCGATCACGACATCGACGGCCCCGTCACGCACCGGCAGCTCGGTGACATCCCCGTTGAGCAGTGCGGGATGGGATACCGTCCGGAGCATCCCCAGCGACCGGTCACACCCGGCCGCCCGCACCCGCCGTTCCCGCAGCCCGCGCAGGTAGAGGCCGTTGCCGCAGCCAGCATCCAGCACCCGCACCCCCGGCGACAGCCCGGCCAGTCCTAGGACCCAGCCCACGATGTCGAAGAACGGGCTCTGGTAACTCCACAGGCGCTGGCGAGTCCGCAGATTCCGGTCATCCAAATACTGGCCCGGCGGATTCAACGTCACGAGAAAAGAATGCCTGACTCAGGCTGCCGCCTCGCTGCTCCGGCCACCTCGGCTCACCACCCCCGATCGGACCCCGGTGCAGTTGACACGCCGACACCCGGAAGCGGGTCAACAGTGGGCTGTGGGAGATCTGCCGATGAACACGCCGCTTGGCGCCAGCGTTAGGGGCGCAGTTCCGTTCCGATGGTGAGCGCTTCAGCCGCCTTGGGGTCATCAAGCGGGCCGGCGTGGGCGCGGAAGGCTCTGAGCAGGTCATCGTGTCTGGCGGCGGCACCATCGACGAGAGCGAAGTGCGGATCGTGGTGGTCGAGGGCCCACCAGTGGTCGGGGTGGGTGGTGTCGTCGGACGCCCATACGGTGAAAAGACTGCTCCGCCCCCGGTGGATCAGGTAGCCGTCTCTCGCAAAGGGGAACTCGGACAGCATTCCGCCCTGCGCCTTCACGGACCGGAGCAGGCCGAACGCGGGGTCCCCGCCGTCAGCGAAAGGCTCAATCCCGTCCCGCCAGACGCGTGCGGGGTCGAGCAGCAGCGAGTATGCGAGAAAGCGGTCCATGCCGTGCTCGTCGTCCCACCACGACTCGCCGACGACCGCGGCGTTTGTCTCCTCCGCGCACCGCAGCGCCTGCTCAAGGGCATCAGGCCTGCTGATCACGACATCGGAGTCGAGCGCCCAGACCCACCGCGGCAGCTCGGTGCCTCGCGACGCGAGGAACGACATGGCCTGGGTGAGCGCGGGCCCGTGCATCGCGTTGTCCGCGTTGGCGATGAGCCGGCATCCCCCGGCCGCGTCGACCTTCGCGAGCAGTTCCGCCGACCCGTCCGTCGAGCCGTTATCGACGACGACTATCTCCAGTGACCCCCATGCGAGAATCCGGCGCAGCGACCACAGCAACAGAGCGGTGAGCTCACGCGTGTTGTAAGAAACCGTGATCACCGCAACCCGGCCCGGCGTAACCGGGCGATCCGGCCAGCGGACGACACCATCGGACATGCTCGAAGTCTGCCAGGCCCCAGTCAGCCCGTGACAACTCTTTTTGTACTGTTCCGACGGTGCCGCTCGGATGTCGCAGATCACTTGACGGAAGAATGTCGCACCTCAGCCGCCGGAGGACAGCGCGCATTTCCAGGGACCCTGTGCGGGGGTGACGGGACGGCTTTTCTGCTAGGGCTGTTTTTGGGCCTTCTGGATGAGGTTGGAGAGGTTGCTGGCTGATGCATTGCCGATGATCCGGCCGGTGATGCGCTGGTTGCGAGAGATGATGAGCGTGCTGGGGAAGGCTGTGACGGGGATGACCTGGCTGAATTCGAGCGCTATCTGGTCGCTTGAATCGGACAGGCTGGGGTAGCCGATTTTGAAGTCTTTCATGTAGGCCTCGGCGGATGCGGTGTTGTCTTGCACGTCCACGCCGATGAACTGGACACCGGCTGGCCCGAAGTGGCGGGCGGCGGCGGAGAGCGCTGGGGCTTCTTCGCGGCATACGGTGCACCATGATCCCCAGAAGTTGAGGACGGTCACGTGGCCCCGGTAGGAGGCCAGGCTGAGTTTCCCGCCGGTCAGCAGGCGGCCGGTCACGTGCGGGATGCGTGGTGCGCTTGCTGACGTGAAGGTGGTCGTGCCCGGGTTGAGCGCGGACGTGGTCCCGGAAGGTGTGGACGGCGCGGCGGAGCAGCCGGCCAGCAGGAGCGTTCCTGCCGTGACCATCCCTGCGGTGGACACCACGGGGCTAAGGCTGCCGCGTGTCCGTGCCGCGAAGACAGACGCCAGGATCATCCCTGGTCACCTCGCTATCGGCTCTTCCGGCTTCTTGTGGAGTTTTAGCCAGGTGATCATTGCCGTCCGGGCTCCGGTGGCTTCGACTATGCCGACGGTGGCCAGGAGCGCACCGCCGCTGCGCGTGGGCCCCGGCGGCCGGAAGGCTGCGGCGCGCCAAAGCTACCACCCGCAGGCCGGCCCGGCTTTGGGTGCCCGTAGGGCTCCCTTCCGGAGAAGGATCACGCGCGTCGAACGGCGGGACCGTCCATGATCACGGTCAATAAGGGGCGCCATGCGTCAGATATTGACCGTCGACCATGGAAATCGGGAGCGTGCGGCTGGGGCCGGCCCAGGACACCATGATCCTGGGCAACCGGTGCTGTGATTTCGCAGTAATGGCCCAGGATCATGGTGACAGGTGCGCCGTGCTCAACCGGGCGGTGGTTTTCTCCGGGAGATCGGTCGCGGAGATCTCCATTGGCTTTCCTGCGCGCTGCGGTCCCCGAAGCCCGGGTCCTCGTCGGCGGCCGGGCTGTCGTCGAAGAGGGTGGCCTGGGGGGCAGTCCCTGGCGGCGGGCCGGCGTCGGCCTCCCGGATGGCCAGTTCCGCCTCGGTCTCCACGCGCCCATCGCGCCTGATGTGGGACACGGGCACGCCGCGCGCCCGCAGAACCCGCCCGATCAGGAGGTGGCGGTGGCAACGGTACGGGTCTTCCTCGCTGCAGAGCAGGGCGATGCGGGACGACTGTGCTTCGGCCAGTACCTGGTCGAGGCCGCTGCGGAACGCAGGGGCCGCGGCGAGCTGGCCGTAGAGCACGTGGCCCTCCTCGTCGTAGAACTCGTCGCCCTCCGGCCGGCCGCCGAGCTCGCGGCCCATCGGGATGTAGGCGATCCCGCGCCCGGCCAGGGCTTCACTGAGCGGTCCCGCGCTGAAGTGCGGCACGTAGCGGGACCGGGGCACGGTGCGCACGTCGGCGACGGCCTCGATGCGGTGCTGCCGAAGGAGGCCCAGGAAGTCGTCGAGAGTCTGGTTGGAATGGCCGATCGTGAACAGGCCCGGTCCGTCAGCCGGCACGTCCCGTGTCCTCAGGTTCCAGGGGGCGGGGCACGGCTGCGGTACTGGGAACGTCCGGGGTCCGGGTGGCGGCCGCGATCGCCTCTTCCCAGTGCCGGAGGAACTGGGGGTATCCGGCCGCGAACCGGGCCAGCTCGGCGGCGGCCTCGGCGGACAGCGCGGTGAGGTCGTACTCCACGGTGGCCACCCGGGACTCACCCGGGCCCGTCCCGTCATCCAGGGAGACGGTCACCGTGCCGGCGTCCCGGCCGTGAGCGATGCGGGCGTAACGGACGGACCGGCCGGGCTCCCGGGCGCAGACCACCCAGGTGGTGCGCTGCGGGCCGTGGGCCGTCTCGAACACCGTGCCCGGTTCCGTGTCGTCGTCCGCCGGGGCGGGGAACACCGGGTCCCAGCCGTCGGCCCACAATTTCTCGCCGCGCGGGGTGAACAGGAACCAGGCGGGCTCGTACCCGGGCGGCAGCCGCACGGAGCCGCTGAGCCTGGCCCGGGTGAGCGGAGCGGGATCTGTCGAGGTATGTACCATGGTACAAAGGTAACATGACGACCGTGGAGCGTGTCCAGACCGGCGTACGGATGGAGCGCAGCCTGCTCAAGGTGCTTAAGGGGCTGGCCGAATACCTCGACCTGTCCCTGGGCGACCTGCTGGAAGGCATCGTGCTGCACGCGTTCGAGGGGGAGCAGGCGTTCGGGGCGCCCACGCTCGAGGTCATCGCGGAACTCAAGCGGATCTACGGTTGCGAGCTGACCGCCGCCGACAGTCACCAGCTCAGTGAGTCAGACAGCGGCTAGCCCAGTCGCTCGGTGAGCGCGGCCCGGGCGGCCGGCCAGTCGTCGTCCACCATCGCGTACTGGACCGTGTCGCGCCAGCTTCCGTCGAAGCGCAGCCGGTGCTTGCGCAGTACCCCTTCGCGGACCGCGCCCAGCCGCTCGATCGCGGCCTGCGACCGGGTGTTGAAGATGTCGGTGTGCCAGACGACCCGGACCGCGCCCAGGGTCTCGAACGCGAACCTCAGCATCAGCAGCTTCGATTCGGTGTTGTGCCCGGTGCGCCACCAGCGCTGGCCCAGCCAGGTGTGCCCGATGCTCAGCCCGCGCAGCGCGGGGTTCACCTCGTAGAACGAGGTGGTGCCCGCGAACTCGCCGGTGGCCGCGTCGATCTGGGCGTAGGGGAGCCGGGCACCGCGGGCCCGGGCCGCCAGGGCGTCGCTGATGTGCCGGGTCGCGTCCTCCAGCGTGACCGGCTGGGCCAGCGCGCCGCCCGGCGGGCTCATCCAGCGGAACACCTCGGCCGCCGCCTCGCCGGTGCCCGCGGCGGCCAGGTATCCGGGCGCGTGCTCCAGGGCCAGCGGCTCCAGCCGGATCAGCCGCCCGGCCAGCACGGGCATCGCCCACCAGAGATCGTCGCTCACGCCAGGCATGATCCCAGCCCAGCCCAGGACGCCGCCTCTCATTTTCCGGGGAGTCGTCGGCCAGCACCGCGGCCTCGATCAGGCCGTAGGGGTGACCGCCGGGTCGTAGACCTTTTCCGCCCTGCCTCAGCGGATCAGTGCGGGGATTCGGGCCTCCAGACGGTGAAGTTCTGGTCGCTGTTCCCCCACGGGGCGCGCGGGAACAGCTCCCACTGGCCGCCGGAGGTGCCGTCCAGGGTGTCGATGAGCTCGGAGGTGAGCCAGGGCCCGGTGACCGTGCCGCGGATGCCGCTGTAGCTGGTCACCTGGACGGACCTGAACGACCACAGCCGGACCGCGTTGAGCGGGGCGCCTGCCGTGGCGTTGTCGAGGCTTGCGGTCTCCGAGGCTTGCCGGTAGACGATCCCGGTCGGCGTGGCGACCGGCGCCGTCCAGGTCCGTCCGGTCGACGTGTTGGTGACCGCGAACACGTCGCGGTCACCGGCCTGGTCACGGTAGACACTGACCCGCAGGATGTTGCCGGCCCGCGGCGCCAGCGGCACGGTGCCATGGCCAAAGCCGTTGTCGTAGGTGATGCTGCCCGCCCCGCCGCCGGTCTGGACCAGCAGCGCCGCCGGGTGCGTGCCGTCGGACAGCGACACTCCTGCTGGGCCGTTGTCCCCCTTGATGTCTTGCGGCGCGGGCACCTTCAGGGTCGCGGCGACGAAGCGGAACCGCCACCCGCTGCTGACGTACCCGGCCGAGGACTGGTCGTAGATCACCGGCATGGTCCGGTGAGCGGGCCGGGCCGCCGCGCCCGCGGGCATGCTCAGCGCAGTCGCGGCGGCGCCTGCGGTTACCACGGCAGCGAACGAGCGGGCGATGAACCTGTTCAATGGAAATCCTCCCCCTGTATCCCCATGGGCCTGGGGCCGGGATTCGTGCCGCGCTGGCGCGGGCTGAGCATACGGGGGACGCGCCCGGTCCGGGGGCTGATTCTCGGGTGCCCGCTGCGCTTCCACTATCCGCGCCGGATGGATCCCGGGGAAGGGCTGTCCGCCGGGCAGAAGCGGATCTATGTCACCGGTCAGGTCCAGGCCGGGCCGGGATCGGGGGCGTCGTCGGCCAGGACGGTGCCCTCGATGAGGCCGTAGGGGCGGTCCCCCGGGTAGTAGACCTCGTTGGCGTTGGGCAGCCCGAACGGGGTCAGGTCCACCAGGTAGTGATGCTTGTTCGGCAAGGCCAGCCGGACCTCGCACACCTCCGGCAGGGCCTCGATGATCTCCCGGCCAATGGCATACAGCGTCTGCTGCAGCGAGTAGCTGTAGGTCTCCTTGAAGGCGGACAGCAGGGCCTCCCGCGCCACCCCGAACGCCGTGTCCCACTCCACCCCGGGGGCCCCCGTCCCCCGCGGACCGGTGCCCCGGTACCGCCACCAGGCGCTGACCTGGGTGGCGAGCATCCGGTCGTCGGTTTCCGGCAGTGTCGTGTATTTGTCGCGCGGGAAGCCCCAGAACTCGGAGTAACTGGTGTTCAGCACGGTCAGGTCCGTCACGCCGGCCACGACGCTCACGCCAGACCCCTCGTCGTGCACGACCCGGCAGCCCCGGGTCAGCTCGCCGGTCCGGGCGAATGAGTGCCCGGGCTCACCGATCGGGGTCCAGCCGTACTCCTCGATCGCCACCCGCGCCCGGGTGATCTGCGGCTGGCTATCCACGAAATGCGCGGCCAGCTTCATCGCGAGCACCTCGGGCGGCACCGGCCCGAGTTCCTGGGCGAACGCGTACACGGTGTTCTTCTGCGTGTCGGTGGTCAGCACCGCGGAGTTGTCGCCGGTCAGGTGGGTCGCGGCCAGGTCGCCGGACAGGCTGGTGGACACGTTCCAGTCCCGGATCACGTCCCCGATGCCGCCGGGGCCCGCGCCGCGGGCCACGCGCATCACCCGGACCTCGGCCTTGCCGTACCGGTTCGCTCCGAGCTGGACCATGGGCGCACGCCTTTCTGTAATCAGTGCGTGGGGGATGAGTCCTGATGCAGGGCCAGGTGACCCGGTCGGGGCTCATCGGCAGCGCGGTGATCCGCACGTCGATGTCCACGGGCGCCTTCAGTGGTCAGCGATCATGTGGCCCCGGCGATCACGGCGCTCGCCTTGGCCGCGGCCCCGGCGAGCGCCGCGGAGTCGGCGGTGCGCAGCTCGCCGGACGTCACCACCGGCTGGCCGCCGACGAACAGGTGCTCCAGCGCGGGCGCCCCGAACACCAGCGTGGTCACGGGGTCCGCGATGCCCGCCCCGGGGAGCTGGTCGATCCGCCACACGGCCAGGTCGGCCACCTTGCCGGGTTCCAGCGAGCCCAGTTCGGCGTCGCGGCCCAGGCAGCGGGCCCCGCCCATGGTGGCCATGTGCAGGCAGTCCCGGGCACTCAGCGCGAGCGGGCCGCCGGCGTAGCGGGCGGCCAGCATGGCCTGGTGCAGCTCGCCGATCATGCGGCCCGACTCGTTGGACGCGCTCCCGTCCACGCCCAGGCCGACGATGGCACCCGCGTCGAGCAGTTTGCGGACCGGGGCGATGCCCGCTCCGAGGCGGCCGTTGGAGGAGGGGCAGTGGGCCACGCCGGTACCGGTCGCCGCGAACCGGGACACCGCCTCGTCCGACAGGTGCACGCAGTGCGCGAGCCACACGTCCGGGCCCAGCCAGTCCAGGTCCTCGGCGTACTGGGCGGGCGTCCGGCCGTAGGTGTCGAGGCAGAACTGCTCCTCGTCCTCGGTCTCAGCCACGTGCGTGTGCAGCCGGACGCCAGCCGCGCGGGCCAGCGCGGCGCAGTCCCGCATGAGCTCCCCGGTCACCGTGAACGGCGAGCAGGGGGCGACGGCGATGCGGGTCATCGAATCCGGGGACGGGTCGTGCCAGCGGTCGATCGCGGCCTGCGAGGCGGCCAGGATCGTGTCGTGGTCCTCGATCACGGAGTCCGGCGGCAGCCCGCCGGCCGACTGGCCCAGGTTCATCGAGCCCCGGGTCGGGTGGAACCGGATGCCGATCTGCCGGGCGGCCAGGATCTCCGCCTCGAGCAGGTCGCCCGCTCCGGCCGGGAACACATACAGATGGTCGGTGCTGGAGGTGCAGCCGGTCAGGGCCAGCCAGGCCAGGTTGGCCGCGGCGGCCGCGCTCATCAGCTCCGGGGTCAGCCGGGCCCAGATCGGGTACAGCGTCTGCAGCCACTCGAACAGGGTGCCGTCGGTGGCGTACCCGCGGGTGATCCACTGGTACAGGTGCGAGTGGGTGTTGACCAGCCCCGGGGTGACCAGCCGCCCGGAGCCGTCCACCCGGGTGGCCCGGGCGAACTCCGGCGGGACGGGCCCGGGACCGGCCGCCACGATCCGGCCGCGGTCCATGACCACATGCCCGGAGGGATATTCGCTGCCCGCCGGGTCCACGGTGGCGACGTAGCAGCCCTCGATAGCCACGGGTTCGGTCACGCAGCCCCCTTCCGTGCTCATGGTGCCGACGGTGCCAGCATCATCTCCGGCCGGTGATTCACTGTGGGTCAGTATCCGCGGCCGCTGTCAGGAGCCACGGTAGGTCGAGTAGGCGTACGGGCTGAGCAGCAGGGGCACGTGATGGTGCGCGGCCGGGTCGGTGATCCGGAAGATCACCACGACCTCCGGGTAGAACGTCTCCGCCGCCGGGGACTGGGCCTTCAGGTAGGCCTCGGTCAGGAAAACGATCCGGTAGATGCCGGGGCCCGCATCGGGGTCGGCGTCGGTGAGCCCGGCGCCGGTGGCCAGGCCGCTCACCCGCCCGTCCGCGTCGGTGCGCCGCCGGGTCAGCTCCTGCCAGCGGTCGCCGTCCCGCCGGCTGAGCGCGAGTTCCAGCCCGGCTGCGGGTCGTCCCGTGGTCGCGTCCAGTACGTGCGTCGAGATGCTCATGGCCGCTGGTTATACCGCACCGCCTCACCGGAACGCCTTGCCCAGCCGCAACCGGACGATCTTCATGAGCTCGTCCCGGACCACCTCGCGCTCGCGGGCGGGGTCGTGGCCGAGGCGGACCTGCAGCGCGGCCAGCATGCTCGCCGCGGACATCCCGGTCGCGCAGATCAGGAACACGTGCCCGAACCGTTCCTCGTAGGCGGCGTTGCCGGCCCGCAGCCCGGCCTGCACGTCCGCTGGGGCGTCCCGGGTCCCGGACTGCTCCTGCCGCGACCAGGCCGCCTCCCGGTCACCGCCCGCCGGTCCCGGTCCCGGTCGGCCGCCTGGCCGGTCGGCCTCCGGTCCCGGTCGGCCGCCGGCCGCGGCCTCGGGGGCCGGGCGGCCGCCGGCCGCGTCCCCGGGCCGCGGGCCTCTGCCACCCGGGGCCCCCGAAGGCGTGCGGTCCCCGATCCGCGGATGGGCGGCCAGGGCCTGCTCTATATCCGGCCAGCCCAGCGCGCCGATCGTCGCGTCGGACGCGGCCACGAGGGCCGGCAGGGTCTCATGCGGGCGGCCGCTGACCAGCCGCTCGATCCAGCGCGCGCTGGCGCACGACGGCCGGAGCAACCCGGCGGCGGTGGCGGCCGTGGCCCGGTCCAGGTCAGCGACGGGCACCCGGTCCGGGCCCGGTGCCGCACCGATCCCGGTCACCTGGTCATCGCCGGTCATCCCGGGCGCCACCGCTCACAGTGGGTCACCCCGACGACCCTAATGGGTTGGGATCACCGCGCGCTTGCTGAGCAGGGGCGAGGATGGTCAGCTGAGCGGCCGCCCGGATCACCCTGTGCGAGACTCGGGCACGTGGCTCCCATCCTTAACGCGGTGCATTTTGCGCTCTATACAGCCAAAATGCACCGCGGTAATGCCGGGGGGTGCGGTGGGTGAGGTGACGGCGATCCGGGGCCGCCGGGTCATCACGCCTGACGGCGAGCGGGCTGCGACCGTGCTCGTCCGCGACGGCCTCATCACCGGCCTGGCCGGTTACCCGGAAGCGCCGCCCGGCACGGTCACCCTGGCCGGCGACGAGGTGCTGCTGCCCGGGCTGGTGGACAGCCACGTGCACGTGAACGAGCCCGGGCGCACCGAGTGGGAAGGGTTCGCGACCGCCACCGCGGCCGCCGCCGCGGGCGGGGTGACCACGATCGTGGACATGCCGCTGAACAGCATCCCGCCGACCGTGACCGTGCCCGCGCTGCGCGCCAAGCAGGCCGCCGCGGCCGGCCAGCTTTCGGTGGACGTCGCGTTCTGGGGTGGGGCGGTGCCGGGCAACGTCGCCGACCTGCGGCCCCTGCACGAGGCGGGCGTGGCGGGCTTCAAGTGCTTCCTGCTCCCCTCGGGCGTGGACGAGTTCGCCCCGCTGGACCAGGCGCAGCTCGGCGCGGCCATGGCCGAGATCGCCAGCTTCGGCGGCCTGCTCATCGCGCACGCCGAGGACCCGGGCGTGATCGAGGCGGCCCCCGCCGCCCGCGGCCGGCGGTACGCGGACTTCCTGGCCTCCCGGCCGCCCGAGGCCGAGCAGCGGGCCATCACCCTGCTGCTCGGGCAGGCCCGGCGGACCGGGTGCCGGACCCACATCGTGCACCTGGCCAGCGCGGCGGCGCTGCCCGCCGTCCGCGCGGCCCAGGCGGACGGGCTGCCGGTCACCGCCGAGACCTGCCCGCATTACCTCACCCTCCGCGCCGAGGACATCCCCGACGGCGCCACCCAGTTCAAGTGCTGCCCGCCGATCCGGGATGACGCCAACCGTGACGCGCTGTGGGCGGGGCTGCTGGACGGCACGATCGGCTCCGTCGTGTCCGACCACTCACCGTGCACCGTGGCGGCCAAGCGGTTCGACACCGGGGACTTCGCTGACGCGTGGGGCGGCATCGCCTCGGTCCAGCTCGGCCTGCCCGCGGTGTGGACCGAGGCCGCCCGGCGCGGCATCGGCCTGGACCGGGTGGCGGCCTGGATGTCCGCGGGCCCGGCCGCGCTCACCGGCCTGGCCGACCGGGGCGCGATCAGTCCCGGGCGGCGGGCCGACTTCAGCGTGTTCGCCCCGGACGAGCGGTTCGTGGTGGATCCCGCCCAGCTACGGCAGCGCAACCCCGTCACCCCCTACGCGGGCCGCACCCTGCGCGGCGTGGTCCGCCAGACCTGGCTGGCCGGGCGGCCCGCCGGGCCGGAGCGGCGAGCCGGGCAGCTCGTCCGGGTGCCCACCGGAGGCGTGCCAGCGGGACCGGTGTCCACGGGACCGGTGCCCACGGTGCCCACGGGTCCAGGGGTCCCACGGGGCCGGTGTCCACGGGAGGAGCGTCGTGACCGGAGACCACCCGGCCAGCCCGGGCACCCACGATTTCGCCGCGCTGCCCGACCTGGCCAGCCGGGCCCTCGGCGGGACGGTGCTCTACACCAACGACGAGTTCTACGCGGACGTGCACAGCCTTATCGACCCGCGGCCCCCGGTCCACGACCCGGCGGCCTTCGCGGCCCGCGGCAAGGTGTACGACGGCTGGGAGACCCGGCGGCGCCGGGAGCCCGGCGAGGATTTCGTGATCATCCGGCTCGCCGTGCCCGCCATCGTCCGCGGGGTCAACATCGACACCTCGCACTTCCGGGGCAACTACCCGCCTTTCGCCTCGATCGACGGGACCACGCTGCTCGGCTATCCCACCGCGGCCGAGGTGCGCGCGGCCGCCTGGGCCCCGCTGGCGGACCAGACCGGCCTCGGGGGAGACCGGGCCAACCTGGTGCCGGTCACCGCCCCGGACCGGCTGGTCACCCACGTCCGGCTGACCATCCATCCCGACGGGGGCGTGGCCCGGCTCCGGGTCTTCGGCGAGGTGGTGCCCGATCCGCGGCGGCTGGGCGGCCGGGTGGACCTGGCCGCGACCTGCGCCGGCGGACGCGTGGAGGCGTGCAGCAACATGTTCTTCTCCTCACCGGCCAACGCGCTCGCGCCGGGGCGGGCCCAGGTCATGTCGGACGGCTGGGAGACCGCCCGCCGCCGCGACGACGGGAACGACTGGCTGGTGGTGCGGCTGGCGGCGCCGGGTGTGCTGCAGCACGCCGTGATCGACACCAGCCGTTTCGTCGGGAACGCGCCCGGCCACGCCCGGCTGAGCGACGCGGGGACCGGCGCGGAACTGCTGCCGCGGACCCGGCTCATCCCGGACACCGAGCACCGGTTCCGGATCCGCGCCACGGCCGCGGGCACCGGGCCAGCCGGCCCACGCCGGCGGGCGGCGGCAGCCGGCCCACGGCAGCCGGCCCGCGGCAGCCGGCCCCACGGCAGCCAGGACCGGGGGAGCCGGCCGGGGGGACACCGTCACCGGGGTGGTGCGGCTGGACATCTACCCCGATGGGGGCATCTCGCGGCTGCGACTGGAGGGCGTGGTGCCACCGGACCGCCGCGAGCAGATCGCCCGCCGCTGGCTCGACCTGCTGCCCGCGGACGTGGCGGCCACCGTCGACCAGGGCGGGTTCTTCGACTGACATCCCCGTCGCCGAGGAAGCGGGGGATCTCCGGGGAGCTAGGGCGGGGGGGCCAGGAAGCCTTGGGCGTCCGCGCCGCGCAGGGCCGCCGCCAGGTCCTGGGCGCTCAGGCGGCCCTCGGCCCCCGCCGCCCGGGCCGCGAGCCAGAGCGAGCCGCCCACGGCGGGCAGCTTGGGCGCCGCGAAGTCCCGGCCGCCGGTCACGTGCGTCAGGTGCTCCCGCAGTGGGCCCATGAACACCTCCCCGGCCCGGAAATTGCTGCCGATCAGCGTCACCTCCGCCGGCCCGCCGAAGTCCAGGGCCGCGTAGACGGCGCTGATCTGCTCGGCCAGGGCCACCGCGGCCTGCCGGTAGATGCCGGCCGCCACGTCGTCACCCTCGTCCGCGGCCTCCTGCACCTGCACGGCAAAGGCCGAGATACGGGCCTTGTCAAAATCCCGGTAAATAACCGGCTTGATATCCTCGATGTGCTGCAGGCCGTAGAATTCGAGCAGGCGCGGGACGAGCGGCGTCCAATCAATTCTGCCGTCCCGGTAGGCCAGGACGGCACGGATTGCATTCACCGCGATCACGTAGCCGGAACCCTCGTCGCCGACGATATGGCCCCAGCCGCCGCAACGCCAGGCCGCGCCCTGCGCATTAACACCGAACGTATTGCTCCCGGTGCCGGAGATGGCGGCGATACCCGGCGAGGCGAGCGAGCCGGCCGCCCACGCGGCCACGACGTCATTGACGGCCAATGTTACCGGCGCGCTGAGGGCGGTCACGCCGGACAGCAGGCGTTTCCGTTCGTCGTCGGTGTCTATTCCGGCGACACCCAGTACTCCCGCGGCCACGGTTTTGCCCGGCCCGAGGACCGCGCTAATTGCCTCGTTAATGGAAGCCGCCGCGGCGTCGAAACCGACCGCCTCAGGATTGCTTGGCCCCGTTTCCGCCGCCGTGACCGCTCCGGTATCCAGGTCGAATGTTGCGGCTATAGTTTTCGTGGCCCCGCCGTCCACCCCGATCAGGAGCCCGTTAACCGCCCCGCCGCTGTTACTTCCGGTGGCCTTGGGCAGCAATTCGGCAGGCAGTGTGACGAGGCTGTCTTTACGTTGTTGCCCGCTATCTACTGATGTACTATGCATCGAGTCCCATCGGCCAATCTACGAGCGGATCACAGTGCGCCTAGACTACCTTGCTTTGGGTAACCCAACCCTGGACGTCCAGGCGGGGGGGTCTTTCGTGCTGGGCGGATCGGTAGTCTACTCCGCATTGCAGGCGGCCCGGCTAGGGCTTAGTGCCGGGATCGTGGGGCGGGCGAATCCGGCCCAGCTGGAGCCGTACTGGTCGCCGTACGCTGGCGAAGTAGGGTTGCGCCTGGAGCCCGCCGAGTCGACCACGATGTTCCGTAACGTGTCGGCCGGGGATTCACGCGAACAATGGCTGGAAGGCTGGTCCGGCGCTATCCAGGAGCTGAGCGATTTGCCGGACAGTGACATTCTTCATATCGCTCCCGTGGCGCAGGAAATAGAGCTGGAAAAGCTGGCCGGGGAGTGCCGGTCACGCTTCGTCCTGCTCACCCCGCAGGGGCTGGTCCGGAAGTGGGACGGCATCGGCGCGCGCGTCGAGCTCGTGCCGCGGCGGTTCCCGGCCGCGGTCTCGGCGATGGTGGACGTGGTGGTGGTGTCCGAGACCGAGGCGCCCTACGTGAGCGAGCTGCTGGCCGCGGTGCCGCGCCACGGCGGCGTGGGCGTGGTGACCCGGGGCCGGCGCGGGTGCGAGGTCCTGACCCGCGAGGGTTCCCGGGAGTACACCGCGGACCCGGTACCCGTGCTGGTCGACCCGACCGGCGCGGGGGACTGCTTCGCCGCGACGCTGACCAGCGAGATCTTCCGGGGCCGGCCGGTGCCGGAGGCCATCCGGCTGGCCACGGCGGCCGCCTCGCTGTGCGTCGGCGGCCAGGGCCCGGCCACCATCGGCGGCCGGCCGGAGATCATGAGCGAACGCGGGTCTTCCCCGGGCGTGGTGGGGTTCCTGGGCCCTCCTCGCCCGGGCGGCTAGCCAGGGCACCGTTCCCCGCCGGTGAGCCGGTCGGGTGGGCGGCCGTATACGCCCGGGCCCGCTCGACGAAGATGGCGTGCAGGTCCCGCGCGGCCAGCGGGGGAGAGCCGGTCCGGGACCGCTGGATGACCAGGTCCACCCCGGTGTGATCGTCGGCCAGCGGCCGCCAGGTGATCACCCCGTGCAGTTCGAGCGGGTCGCCGATCACGCTGAAGTCCGGGAGCACGGTCAGGCCCAGCCCCTCGGCCACCATCAGCTTGCCCATCTCGGCGCCGTCGGTGGAGTAGGAGAACGCCGGCGGCTGGCCCTGCAGCAGCCGGTGCAGGTAGCGGTGCATGACATAACCAGATCGCATCACGATGAGCGGCTCGGCGAGCAGGTCGGCGGTGTGCACCGCCGCCTGCTGGGCCAGCGGGCTGCCCGCGGGCATGACGACCACCGGGCGGCCGCGCAGCAGCGGGGTGGTCTCCAGCGCGGGGGGCATGTCGTCGCCGTCGAGGTAGTTCACCAGGCCCAGGTCGAAGCTGCCCTCCAGGACGCCGCGGTGGATCTCGGTCTGCTGTGCGCCGATCACCTCGACCTGGGTCAGCGGGTGACTCTGCCGGAACTGCTGGATGGTCGGCGCGAGCAGCGGGGCCGTGGCCGCGCTGACCGTGCCCAGGCGGACCAGCCGCACGCTGCGGTGCTGCTCACCGGCGGCGTGCCGGAGCCGGTCGAACGAGTCGAGCAGGGTGAGGATGTAGGGAAACAGCTCACGGCCGGAGTCGCTCATCCGCGCCCCGTGCCGGCCCCGGTCGAGCAGGTCCACGCCCAGTTCGCGTTCCAGGCTCCGGACCGAGCCGCTCAGGGCGGGCTGGGAGATGTGCAACTCGTCGGCCGCCCGGCGGAACGAGCCCAGCCGGGCGACCGTGGCCACGTATTCAAGCTGTTCGATCCGCACACGACCCCTCTCGCCCGGCGCCAGTCAACACCAGGATAGCGATCGCTTTAATAGGAAAACCTTACCACTCCCTCGCCGATCGGTATTGGACGTGCCGTCCGGGCCGGCCGCATGCTGAAGCTAGTTCCGCTGGTGGTGGCCCGGGAAGCTGGTGATGGCCGGGGAAGGATGCCGCCAGGCCGCCCCCCGTGACCACCTCCGCGACCCGACTCCGATCGCCGCGCCCTATCCAGCCACCCGAACTTCCTATAAATTTGATCGACAAAACAGGAAGAAGTCCGGCCCAGCCGCCACGATCCCCGGAGGAGGCCCGCCCATGGGAGTGGTCCTGCACTGGTTCCTGCCCACCAACGGTGACTCGCGCAGCGACCTGAGCCTGGGCAACGCGGTCGGCGTGGCCGGCAGCCGGGCCGCCGAGGGCGGCACCGAGCGCGCCCCGGACATCGGCTACATCGGCCAGATCGCCCGGTCCGCCGAGCAGCTCGGCTTCACCGGCGCGCTGACCCCGACCAGTTCCTGGTGCGAGGACGCGTGGATCATGACGGCCGGGCTGACCCAGGTCACCGACCGCTTCAAGTTCCTGGTCGCGTTCCGCCCCGGCCTCATGTCGCCCACGCTGGCGGCCCACATGGCCGCGACCTACCAGCGCATCTCGGGCGGCCGCCTGCTGCTCAACGTGGTCACCGGCGGCGACGACGTCGAGCAGCAGCGGTTCGGCGACCACCTCGGCAAGGAGGCCCGGTACGAGCGGGCCGGCGAGTTCCTGCACATCGTCCGCGAGCTGTGGTGCGGCGGCCCGGTCACGTTCGCCGGCCAGCACTACGACGTGCGCGGCGGGCAGATCGTGCCCGCCGCGGATCGCGCCGGACATTTACCTGGGCGGGTCCTCCGCCCCGGCCCTGGACGTGGCGGCCAGGTACGCCGACGTGTACCTGACCTGGGGTGAGCCACCACAGGCCGTTGCGGAAAAACTGGACGCGGTGCGGACGCGCGCCAAGGCAGCCGGCCGGGAGGTGCGCTTCGGGATCCGCCTGCACGTGATCACCCGGGACACCGCGGACGAGGCGTGGGCCCAGGCCCAGCGGCTGCTGGACGGGCTCGACCCGGCGGCGATCGAGCGGGCGCAGGCCATCCAGCGGGCCTCGCAGTCCGAGGGCCAGCGCCGGATGGCCGCGCTGCACGGCGGGCGCACCGACGCCCTGGAGGTGTCGCCGAACCTGTGGGCCGGCGTGGGCCTGGTCCGCGGCGGCGCGGGCACCGCGCTGGTCGGCAGCCACGACGAGGTGGCCGAGCGGATCGCCGAGTACTACGCGCTCGGCATCGACGAGTTCATCCTGTCCGGCTACCCGCACCTGGAAGAGGTCTACCAGGCCGGCGAGGGCCTGATCCCGGTGCTGCGCCGCCGCGGCCTCATGACCTCCCCCCACGACGACAACTGATCCCCTGGAGGCTGACCATGACCACCGATCCGACCACCGAGCCGCTCCGCTTCGCCTACTGGGTGCCCAACGTCAGCGGCGGCCTGGTGACCAGCACCATCGAGCAGCGCACCGACTGGTCGTTCGACTACAACCGCACCCTGGCCCGGCTGGCCGAGCGGGCCGGGTTCGACTACGCGCTGAGCCAGGTCCGGTACACGGCCAGCTACGGGGCGGAGTACCAGCACGAGTCGACCAGCTTCAGCCTGGCCCTGCTGATGGCCACCGAGCGGCTCAAGCTGATCGCGGCGGTCCACCCGGGCCTGTGGCACCCCGGGGTGCTGGCCAAGTGGGTGGCCACCGCGGACCACCTGTCCGGCGGCCGGGTCGCGGTGAACGTCGTCTCGGGCTGGTTCTACGGACGAGTTCCGCCAGCTCGGCGAGCCGTGGCTGGAGCACGACGAGCGGTACCGGCGCACCGCCGAGTTCATCCTCGCGCTCAAGCGGATCTGGACGGAGGACCAGGCCAACCTGGCCGGCGACTTCTACCGGATCCGCGACTTCAGCCTCAAGCCCAAGCCGCTGTCCTGGCCGGGCCGCCCGCACCCGGAGATCTTCCAGGGCGGCAACTCCTCGGCGGCCCGGCGCAACGGCGGCCAGCTGTCCGACTGGTACTTCTCCAACGGCAAGGACTTCGAGGGGGTCCGGGAGCAGCTGTCCGACCTGCGCCAGATCGCGGACGCCGCGGGACGCACCGACGGCCCGCGGTTCGGGCTCAACGGGTTCGTCATCGTCCGCGACACCGAGGCCGAGGCGCGGGACACGCTGCGCGAGATCATCGCCAAGGCGCACGTGGAGGCGGTCGAGGGCTTCGGGGCCGCGGTCAAGCAGGCCGGGGCGTCCACCGCCGACAAGAAGGGCATGTGGGCCGACTCCTCGTTCGAGGACCTGGTGCAGTACAACGACGGGTTCCGCACCCAGCTGATCGGCACCCCCGAGCAGGTGGCGACCCGGATCCTCGAGTACCGCAAGCTCGGCGTGGATCTCATCCTGACCGGCTTCCTGCACTACCACGAGGAGATCGAGCGGTTCGGCCGGGACGTGATCCCGATCGTCCGCGCGCTCGAGGTGGAGGCCGGCCTGGACCCGGCCGCGGTGCCCGACCCGGCCGCGGGCCTGACGGTGCCCGGTCCCGTCCTCGTGGGCGCGCGATGAGCATCACCTCCACCGCCGCGCAGCCTGAGGTTCTTTTCTCCGCAACGGAAGCGCTCGCGGCGGCCCGGTCCTACGCCAGCTCGATCGCCAGCGGCGTGATCGGGAGGGACCGGGCGGGCACGGTGCCGTACGCCGAGCTGGCCGCCCTGGACGCCAGCGGGCTGCTCGGGATCACGGTCCCGGCGGCTCACTTCGGCCCGGATCTGTCCCCGGTGGTGCTGGCCGAGGTGATCCGGACCATCGCGGCCGTGGACCCGGCGATCGCCCAGGTCCCGCAGGCCCACTTCCTGTTCGTGGACGTGCTCGCCACCCACGGCACTCCCGCGCAGCAGGAGCGGCTGTTCACGGAGGTGCTGGACGGGGCGCGGCTGGGCAACGGCCTGGCCGAGCGGGGCGGCCAGCACGCCCAGGACCTGAGGACCCGGCTTGCATCGCAGGGCCCTGATGGCCGGCCTGGAAGACCTGCGCCTCAGCGGCCGCAAGTACTACTGCACCGGCGCGATCTCGGCCCGCTGGATCGGGGTCAGCGCCCTGGACGACGACGGCCGCCTGGTCCTGGCCTTCGTCGAGCGGGACGCCCCGGGCGTCCAGGTCGGCGACGACTGGGACGTGATGGGCCAGCGGGCCACGGTCAGCGGGTCCGCGGTCTTCGACCAGGTGCCGGTGGACCCGGAACTGGTCATCCCGTACGGCGGCGCGTTCGAGGTGCCGCAGCAGCTCGGCGCCCGGGCCCAGCTGGTGCACGCCGCGATCCAGGTCGGGATCGCGGGCGGCGCGCTGCGCGACGCCGGTGACTTCGTCCGGACCCGGGCCCGGCCGTTCTTCGAGGCCACCCGGGCCGGCTGGGCGGACACGGCCGCGGCCGACCCGCACACGATCCACCGTTTCGGCCGTCTCGCCACCCAGGTGCGCGCGGCCGAGTCCCTGCTCGCGTCGGCCGCCGCCACCCTGGCGGAGGTGACCCGGTTCCCCCGGGACGCCGGGGAGGCGGCCCGCGGCTCGATCGCCGTCGCGGAGGCCAAGGCGTTCGCCAGCGACGTCGCGGTCGAGGTGGCCAGCGACCTGTTCGCGCTGGCCGGGGCCAGCGCGGCCGACGAGCGGCTCGACCTGTCCCGGCACTGGCGGAACGCCCGGACGCACGCCAGCCACGACCCCGTCGATTGGAAGTATCACCATGTCGGCAACTACCTGCTCAACGATGTCCTGCCGCCGAACCACGGGCAGCTCTGACCATGACGACCACTGACCCGCGGGTGGCCGGGGGCGATGTGTCGGCCGGCGGACTTCCGCCACGCGATCGGCCACTTCGCGACCGGCGTCACCGTGGTCACCTCGGTCGGGATCGACGGCCAGCCGGTCGGCACCACGGCCAACGCGGTGAGCTCGCTGTCCCTGGACCCGCCGCTGATCCTGGTCTGCTTCGACCGCTCCAGCCAGACGCTGGAGGCGGTGCTGGCGCCACGGCGCGTTCGCGGTCAACGTCCTCGGCGCCCGGCAGCAGCACCTGTCGGCCAACTTCGCCCGCCGGGGTCTGGCCGCGGCCTGGGACGGGGTCCGGCACCGCCGGGGCCGGACCGGCAGCCCGCGGCTGGACGGACGTGATCGCCAGCCTCGAATGCACCGTTGAGCACCGCCTCGACGGGGGTGACCACGAGATCATCGTGGGCCGGGTCCGGGAGGTGGAGACGAGCGACGACGACGCGGCCCCGCTCGTGTTCTGGCGCGGCAGCTACGCCTCGCTCGGATAACGGGAATCCGCCCGGGACCCTGAACCGGCCCCCGGACCTCTGACCGGCCCCGCGACCTGACGCCCCGCGACCTCGCCCTGCCGGCCGGCCGGGCGCGCCACGACCTCACTAACTCACCCTGAGCTATCAGAAAGGACGTTATCGTGACGACGACGGAGAGCAGTACTCCGAGCACGGCCAGCCGGAGCGCCCCGCTCCCGGGCATCGACCTGCACGATCCGGTCCGGGTCGCGGAAGCGGCTGCGCGACGAGTTCCGCATCGGCGCCGCCGAGCGTGACCGGGACCGCGCGTTCCCGTACGAGCAGTGCGCGGCGTTCCGCGCGTCCGGCCTGCTCGGCCTCATGGTCCCGCGCGAATACGGGGGCTACGGGGGCAACTTCGCGGAGCTCATGCGGGTCGTGATCGCCATCTCGGCAGGTGACTCCAACATCGGCCAGATGTACCAGCTGCACACCGGCGGCATCCGGCTGCTGCAGGAGTTCGCCGCGCCCGACGTGCAGGCCAGGTGGCTGCCCCGGTTCGCCAGTGGCGAGCTGTGGATCACCAACGCGTACTCCGAGGTCGGCACCAAGAGCGTGAACGACTTCAAGACCACCATCACCCGGGACGGCGCGGGCTGGCGGCTGAACGGCCGCAAGTTCTACTGCACCGGCAGCCTGGCCGGGGACCTCACGTTCGGCCCGTGCCGCATCGAGGGCTCCGACGAGGTCCGGGTGTTCTACACGCCGACCGACGCCGAAGGGGTGACGATCCACGACGACTGGAGCGGGTTCGGCCAGCGGACCACGGCCAGCGGCACGACCGAGTTCGCCAACGTGTGGATCCCCGACGAGCTGATACCTCGGCAGCCCGGACACCGAGGGCGGCGGAGGCGGGGACATCACCTCCCTGAACTACCAGGCGGTGCACACCGGCGTGTTCGTGGGCATCGCCAGGAACGCGCTCGACGACGCGGTCGAGTTCGTCCGGACGAAGGCGCGGGTCTGGTACGAGAGCGGTGCCGAGCGCGCCGTCGACGACCTCTACACCCAGCTGCGGGTCGGCGAGATGAAGACCGCCGTGGACGCCGCCGAGCTGCTGTCGCTGCGCGCCGCCGACCTGTGCGACGAGGCCGTCGCGCATCTTGGTGACGCCCGCATCCGCGGTGAGGCGTCCCTGGTCACCGGCCAGGCGCGGCACGCGGCCGCCGAAGCCGCCCTGTTCAACGGGTCGTACCTGTTCAAGGTGTGCGGCGCGGGCAGCGTCCTGGAGAAGTACGGGTTCGACCGGCACTGGCGGAACGCCCGCACGCTGTCGCTGCACAACCCGCTCGACTTCAAGCTCCTGCACGCAGGCGACTACCTGCTCAACGACACCCTGCCGCCCGTCGATTCGTACAACTAGCCATCCTCACCCCCTAGGAGACGGCGATGTCCGCTGTAGGACTCATGTTCGTGGGTGCGGTGCTGTTCGTGAATGGCCTGTTGTTCCTGGGCCGGATCGACGCCAAGAGCGCCGCCCCGTTCAACATTTTCGTCGGTGCCCTCCAGGTAGCCATCCCGTTCTACCTGATCGCGACGGCCCCGACCGCCGACGACATCCTGCTGGACTCCGGGATCTTCCTGTTCGGGTTCACCTACCTGTACGTGGGGATCAGCAACCTGGCCGGCCAGTCGCTCGCCGGGCTCGGCTGGTACTCGGCCTGGGTGGCGATCATGGCCGCCGCCTTCGGCATCACCAACATCGTCAAGTTCCATGACCCGACGATCGGCCTGCTGTGGCTGCAATGGTCGGTCCTGTGGGCCGCTGTTCTGGCTGGTACTCGCGATGGGCGTGACCCGCCTCACGGCGCCGGCCGGCTGGCTGACGCTGATCCTGTCCTTCACCACCTGCACCATTCCCGGCTTCCTGCTGCTGCTCGGGGAGTGGGGCCACGTGGGCACGTGGCTGGTGCTGGTCGTCATCGCCGCGACGGTCGTGGCCGTGGCGCCGCTCACGGTCCGGAGCCTGCGCCAGCCTGCTGAGGTGCCGGACCCGGCCGGAGCCGAGGCCGCCGTCCCGGTCTCGGTGCCCTGACGCGCCGGCCCTGCCCGGCTGCCGGCCGGGCAGGGCTGCGCCGTTTCCCGTAGCGGGCGGTCCCGGGCTTTCCTGGGGTCGGGCACCGTCCTGGGGTAGGTTGCGCCGGTGACGTCGATCCAGGACCTGTTCGAGACTTACCAGCCAGACGGCGAGGCCGAGGCCGCGGACGTCGCGCGGGTGCGCGCGCTTCTCGAGCGCTCGCCGGACCCGTACCCGCGGACGCTGCCGCTGCACGTCACCGGGTCCGCGCTGATCGTCCACCCGGACAGCGGCCGGGTGCTGCTGCGCTGGCACCCGCGCCAGCAGGCCTGGCTCCAGGTCGGCGGGCACGGTGACCCGGGTGAGAACGACCCGCTCGGGATCGCGCGGCGCGAGGCGGCCGAGGAGACCGGCCTGGCCGACCTGGCCCCCTGGCCGGACCCGCAGCTGCGGCACGTGGTCATCGTCTCGGTGCCCGCCGCCGGAGCCGATCCCGCGCACGAGCACGCCGACGTGCGCTTCTTCCTGGCCACCCAGATGCCCGGCGCCGTCGTGCCCGAAGCGCCGGACGCGCCGCTGCGCTGGCTGACCCTCGCCGAGGCCCGGGACCTGACCACAGAGACCAACCTGCGGGAGACGCTGAACCGGGTTGAGCGATTGCTCCCCGATCGTCCCTGAAACAGCGGTGTCTCAGCTCATATCTACTTTTTGTCCGGATTGATACACGTTGAGACTGTTGTCCTGCCATGCTGCCCGATGAGCAAGGTTAGGCCTGGTGAGAGACGTGGGTTGTCGCGTAGCCGGGCGCGGATTCGGCGTAAGGCAGGGTCGTGAAAGCAGGAAAGTCGCGCAGCAAGAGCAGGAAGTTCCGGCGGATCGGACGGCACACCGCGCCGTCGCAGACCGTGAAGGTGGCCCAGGCGGCCGGCAAGGCCGCGCCCGCCGTGGCCGTGGTCGGCGCGCTGGCGGCCGCTCCGCAGACCGCGTTCGCCTCCACCTCGGCCCCCGCGGCCGCCACCAGTCACGCCGCCCCAGGTACCCAGCGGCACCAGGTCACCCGGGCGCATCTGGATGCGGCGACCCATCCCGGCCGCCAGGCGGCGCGGACCTACACGGTGCGCACCGGGGACACCCTGAGCGGGATCGCCCAGCAGTTCTACGGGCACGCCAGCGACTGGCAGTGGCTGTACCACCTCAACCGGGCCAAGATCAGCGACCCGAACCTGATCTACACCGGGCAGGTGTTCAGCGCCCCGGCCGACCCGCCCGCCTCGGTCCGTAACGGGACCTACCAGGCCCGGCACTCCAAGGGGGCCGCGGCGACCAGCACCGCGGTCAGCCAGTCGCCGTCCAGCTCGGCCAGCAGCCCGGCGGCGAGCAGCGCGACCGGGAGCAGTTCGCCGGCCAGCAGTACGACGGACACCAGCACGTCGCACACCAGCGCGGCCACCGGCCACGGCGTGTCGTGCTCGGGGTCGGCCAGCGGGATGGTCCCGGCCAACTACGGGGCGATTGTCAACTTCCTGACCTCCCACGGCTACACCGGGAACGCGGCCGCGGGGATCGCCGGGAACATGTGGCAGGAGTCCGACGGCAACCCCGAGTCGGTCGGTGACGGCGGCGGCGGGCTGATCGGCTGGACGCCGCTGCCGGCCGGGTACGTGACCGGGAACTACTCGGCGGACCTGCAGACCCAGCTGGCGGCGGTCCTGACCTTCAACCGCATCTGGTCCCAGTACATCCCGGCGCTGAACGCGGCCTCCTCCCCGGCGGCAGCGGCGGCGATCTACGTGACCGATTTCGAGCGGGCCGGCATCCCCGCGGTGGGCAACCGTGAGGCGGCCGCCGAGGCCGTGGCCGCCGCGTGCGGGATCTGAGCGTGCGGGATCCGGGCACCCGGTCAGCAGAGGGTGCCGGACCTGAGTTAGCCCGCGGGCTGGCCTCACCGGGCCCGGCGGTTCCGGCATGACCGGGGCGGCCGGGCCCGGTGTCGTTATCTGCGTTTATCGACGGGGAAGTGCCCGTGCTGGCGCGCCAGGCCAATGAGCAGATCGGTGGCGCGGGCCTGGTCAGAACCGATCGACAGGCGCTGCACCGAGGTTAAGCGGCAGACAGACTGCCACGGGTTGCGCTCGCGGCGGCCGTCCACGTGGCTCAGCCGGTACTGGACCTCGCCATCGGCCCGGATGACCCAGGCCCAGGAGAACGTCCCGAGTTCGCTCGTGTACGTCGTCTCGATACTGGTGATTTCACGTGCGCTGAGCCGTGGCACGGCGGAGCCCCCTCCGGACTTCTTTTCCGATCCCGTCAGCCCCCGGTTCCGGACAGTTACGCTCTGAACAACCATGACAGCACAGCTCCCGTGAGGTTCGCAAAAGAACCGTTCGCAAAACCCGGATCACAATGAGACGGCCCGCCTCCCTCCCGGCGGGACAACTGCGGCCCGGGAGCGGTACCGGGCAGTGCCCATGCCGATCCGGGCAGCTGCCGGCGGTGATGCTGAGCAGGTGCCCGTGGTGATACCGGGCAGGTGCCGTGGTGATACTGAACAGATGACAGTGCAGAGTGCCGCCGATTCCGTCCGGCGCCGGATCGGCGCGTCGATCTTCGAGAAGGTGGCCGGTCCTGAGGGACCGAACCACCGCCGGGTCATCCACCAGGCCGAGGGTGACCGCTGGTTCGCCGGGGACCGACCCATCCAGCGGGTGCACGGTGACTCGTCGATGTTCGTGGGCGGGATCCGCGCCCTGCTGCTCCAGTCGCTGCACCCGCTGGCCATGGCGGGCGTGAACGCGCATTCTGGCTACCGCGGCGACCCGTGGGGACGGTTGCAGCGGACCAGCTACTTCCTCGCCGTCACCACGTTCGGCCGGGCCAGCGACGCGAAGGCGGCGACCGAGCGGGTCAGGGCCATCCATCGCCGGGTCACCGGGACCGCCCCGGACGGCCGTCCCTATGCCGCCTCGGATCCGCACCTGCTGACCTGGGTGCATATCGCGGAGGCGGACAGCTTCCTGCGCGCGCACACCCGGTTCGGGGCCGAGCCGCTGGACCAGGCGGGCCGCGACGGGTACGTCGCCGACGTGGCCCGGATCGCCGTGGAGCTCGGGGTACCCGACCCGCCCCGCACCGAGGCTGAGCTCGCGGACCGGATCGGCCAGTACCGGGCGGAGCTGCGCGGGACCGCCGAGGCCCGCGCGGCGGCCCGCTTCCTGCTGCTCACCCCGCCGCTGCCGCTGGTCGCCCGGGGGCCGTACGGAGTCCTCGCCGCCGCAGCGACCTCGCTGCTGCCCGGCTGGGCCCGCCGCCCGCTGTACCTGCCCAACCTGCCGCTGACCGAGCGCGCGGTGGTCCGCCCGGCCGGCCACGCGGTCATCCGGGGGATCCGCTGGGCGATCACCCCGCCGCCCAGTGTTCAGGCGGCCAGTGTTCAGGCGCCCGGTGTTCAGGCGCCCAGTGTTCAGGCCAGCCCCTAAGCCGGCCCCGGCGAGGCCAGCACGGCCTGCTCGAGGAACGCGCCCGCGGCGAGCAGGCTTTCCTCGCCGCCGGGCTGCCCGACCAGCTGGATGCTGGCGGGCAGCGGGCCCCCGGCCGGCACCGGCAGCGCCAGCGCGGGCACGCCCGCGAGGTTGATGGGGGACGTCAGGCCGCGGATACGGACCATCTCCCGGGACTGGTCCAGCGGCGGCGGGAAGCCCAGCAGCGTCGGCAGCGCGAGCAGGTCGACCTGGTCCCAGAGCGACGACAGGGTCGCGCGCCATCGTGCCGCCTGCTCCCGGGCCGAGCTGAGCTGGGCCGGGGTGATGGTGCTGCCCGCCCGCAGCCGGGCCAGCACGTCCCGGCCGATCTTGTCCGGGGCCGTCTCCGCGTGCGCGCCGTCGGACGCCCATGCCTCCGCGTCGAGCACGGTCATCGCGGCGGTGGTCGCCTCGTCCAGCCCGTCCAGGACGACCGGGATCACCTCCCAGCCGGTCGCGGCCAGGGCGGCGTCGACCGCCTGGTCGATCGCGGGGTCGGCGCCGATCACCACCCGGCCGACGACCCGGGGCGCCGGGGCCGCGACCGAGAAGCCCGGCTCCAGCAGCTGCATCCCGGCGATGAGTCCGGCCACGTCGCGTGCCATCGGCCCCAGCGTGTCCATGCTCGGCGCGAGCGGCCATACCCCGGTGAGCGGTATGCGTCCCCAGGTGGTCTTGAGGCCAGCGATGCCGCAGCACGCGGCGGGGATGCGGATCGACCCGCCGGTGTCTGATCCGTATGAGATGTCGGCCTCGCCGCTGGCGACGGCCACGGCCGAGCCGCTCGAGGATCCGCCCGGCACCCGCAGCGGATCGAGCGGGTTGACCGGCGTCCCGAAGGCCGCGTTGATTCCGCTGATCCCATAGGCCAGCTCGTGCAGGTTGGTCTTGCCGGCCAGGCAGGCCTCGCCGCGGGCCATCGCGGCCCGCAACCCGGCCAGGCACGGAGCGTCAGCAGCCGCCGGCCCAGCCTGCTCGGCGATGGCCCGGCTGCCCGCCGTGGTGGGAAGCCCGGCCACGTCGATCAGGTCTTTGATGGCGACCCGCAGGCCAGGCCCGGACACGGTTTCCCTCAAGATCCACGTGGACATAGCCGACAAGTATCGCAGCCGCACCGGGCGCGGCGGACGATCTTACGGGCGGGCGCCGGGCGGGGTGCTGCTGACCTGGCGGAGACGTTCCGGGCGGGGCGGGTGGACGCGCCCGGCCCCGTGCCCCGGCCCCGTGCAATGGCCCAGGGGAAGGCCATTGCACGGGACGTTCACGGTCCCCGGATTCCGGACGGGTGGCAGCTAACCTCGGCGCCTCCGGCTAAACACCGGTGACGCCAGACTTTTTGGGACACCGCGGGATCCGGCCGGGCCGGACCAGCATCATCAGCACGTGTCTGCCGAGGTGAGGGCAGGAATGGCGGGCTGTCTCCGGCCGATTCCAACCATTCCTGCTGTTGTGCCGTCTTAACTGACGAGTTTGGTCATTCCCGGGGCCAGGGGGCCACGGGAAATCGCGGACCAACCGACCCGAGGAGAGCAGACATGAAGCCAACTACTCGTGCGGCGCGGCGCGGCCTGGCCGCGCTGGCCCTGACCGCTGCGGCGGTCGCCATCCCGACCACCGCCCTGGCCGCATCGGGAAGCCCGGCCAAGCCGGCCGCGGCGGCGCGGGCCGCCGCGGCGGCCATTCCCCCGAGGTGCGGTACCGCCGCCCTCACTGCCTGGCTCGGCATCCCGGGCGACGGCTACGCCGGCGGTGTCGGCTACCAGCTGGAGCTGTCCAACATCTCGAACCACACCTGCTCGCTGTATGGCTTCCCGGGCGTGTCCGCCCTGGCTCCCGGCGGCCACCAGCTCGGCCGGGCGGCGAACCGCGGTCACGCCGTACCCAATCGCCTGGTGACGCTGGGCCGGGGTGCCACCGCCCATGCCGAGCTCCAGATCACCGACGTGACCGTCTTCCCGCCGTCGTCGTGCGGCAAGACCACCGCAGTGGCGTTGCGGGTCTACCCGCCCGGTGCGACCAGGTCGCTGGAGATTCCCTTCACGTTCCAGGCGTGCGGCAAGAGCGGGCCGGTCTACCTGCACGTAGGGACCACCGAGGGCGGTACCGGCATCCCCGGGTTCAGCCGCTGACCCCGATGGCCGACCGGGGCTGGGTGCGGCAGGACCGCTGACCACGAAGTCCTGCCGCACGCGGCGCGCGCACCGGGGAGCGCGCCGCCGGTCCGCATGCGGCGCCTCCACGGGGGCGGCGCCGGGCGGGACCTGCCGCGCCGCTCGGTCAGCTAAAGCCCATTGATCAGCTAAGGCCGGCTGGCTGCTGCGATGAAATGGTGGCTGAAGCCAATGACGGAAGGGTCGGTTTCGATCGCCCGGGCCGCGAACAGGATCTGCTCGTGCCGCCGGGAATCGGCCCGTTCGTAGCCGGACTGATAGTGCTCAGCGATTGACGGGTCGAGCATGGCCCCACTGTCCCGCGCCCCCGCCTGGCACCGCCACTGGATTAGCGCCCGGTCATCGCGAGCGCGATCCGCTCGCTGGCGCGGCCTGGTACCGGAGGCCGTCCATGAGCAGGTCGAGCAGGCGGCCGGCCTGCTCGCGCTGCGCTGGCTCTCCTGCGGTCAGGGACACGCCGCCCAGGCTGGCCAGCACGTCGGCGGGGTCGATGTCGCGGCGCAGCGCCCCGGCTTCCCCCGCGGCCTGCAGCAGCGTGGTAATGGCCGCGATGAGCTGGCCGCGGCTGTGCTCGTACGGGTTACGCCCCGACGCTATGACCGCGCGCAGCGCGTCGGCCATGCCCCGCTTGGTCGTCATGTAGTCCACGAACCGGTCCATCCAGCGGCGGGTGGCCTGGTCCGGCGGCAGGTCGCGGAGGAGTTCGGGGACCGCGCCGCCGAGCCGGTCCAGCTCGTTGCGGTAGGCCGCTTCCACCAGGGCCTCGCGGGTGGGGAAGTGGCGGTACAGCGTCCCGATGCCGACCCCGGCGTCCTTGGCGATGGCGTCCAGCGTCACCTCGGGGCCCTCCTGGGAGAACGCGCGGACCGCCGCCTCCAGCAGCCGGGCCCGGTTGCGCTGGGCGTCGGCCCGCATCGGCCGGTCCATGGTCCCCTTCACCCGCCCCTCCTCTCCCGGGATGACTCCGGATTTGCTAAACGGAGGAAGCTCCGTTTAATCTGGATGCGTACTGGAGGCTCCTCCGTTTTCCATGATACCGGCAGGTCTCCCAGAAGGATCCTGGCCGGATCCGGGGAATCCTGGCCGGATCTGCCTGGTCTGCGGGGACCGGGGCCACCAGAACGTACCGCACTGCACCGCCGAGCAAGACTGGGGCATCATGACTGGAAGCACGCCTATCACCACACCGTTCACGGCCGAATCCACGGCCGCCGAGGTCGTGGACGGCATCGATCTCACCGGCCGCCGGGCCATCGTGACCGGCGGCGCGTCGGGGATCGGCATCGAGACCGCCCGGGCGCTGGCCGGGGCAGGCGCCGAAGTGACCCTGGCGGTCCGCAACGTCGAGGCCGGCGAGCGCACCGCCGAGGACATTACCGGGACCACCGGCAGCAAGCAGGTCCTCGTGGCCCGGCTGGACCTGGCCGACCAGGCCTCCGTGGCCGCGTTCGCGGCGGCCTGGGATGGCCCGCTGGACATGCTCATCAACAACGCGGGGATCATGGCCTCTCCCCTGATGCGCACTCCCGAAGGCTGGGAGATGCAGTTCGCCACCAACCACCTGGGCCATTTCGCCCTCGCCACCCGGCTGCACGGCGCCCTCGCCGCCGCGGGCAGCGCCCGGGTGGTATCCGTCAGTTCCAGCGCCCACCTGCGCTCGCCGGTCGTGTTCGAGGACATCCACTTCCTCGAGCGGCCGTATGAGCCGTGGGCCGCGTACGGGCAGTCCAAGACCGCTAACGTCCTGTTCGCGGTCGAGGCCACCAGGCGCTGGGCCGGGGACGGCATCACGGTCAACGCGCTGATGCCGGGCGGGATCCGGACCGGCCTGCAGCGTTACGTCACCGACGAGGACCTGGACCGGCTGCGCCGCGAGAGCGGGCCGGCCGCCCCCAGCTGGAAGACCCCGGAGCAGGGTGCCGCGACGTCCGTGCTCGTGGCCACCTCGCCGCTGCTCGACGGCATCGGCGGCCGCTACTTCGAGGACTGCAACGAGGCCGGCCTCGATGAGCCGGGGAGCCGGCGGGGCGTCGCGGCCTACGCCCTGGACCCCGGCGACGCCGCGCTGCTCTGGCAGGTCTCGGTGGACACGCTGGCCAGCTGAGCACCTAGCCCGCCCGGCCCATCGGTGCCGGTTCCGCACCGAAGATCTGGTGCGGGACCGGCACCGCGCGTCACTTGACGACCATCGGCGTCACGTCGTAGTGCTGCTGCAGCATTCCGAAGTTCAGCATCAGGTTGGCCACCCGCTGGAGCACGCTGGCGCTCTGCGTGGGTCGGGAACTCGGGAGCACCCGCGATCGCCGCCGACTGCATCGGCGTCTTGGCGAACTTCGCCATGCCCTGCTGCACAGCGCCCGGATCGGAGACCGCGATGGCCTGGGCCTTCAGGAGTGCCCTGCGGAACGCCGCCGCGGTGTTCGGGTACTTCTTCAGCCAGGACTCAGTGACCATGTATCCCTCGATCGGCAGGTCCTGCGTCGAGCCCTGGTTAGCGTCGGCGAGGGGCTGGACACCGTACTGTTCCTCGTCCTGGGTGATGAACGGCTGCGGCAGCCACGCGGCGTCCACCTTGTGGTCCGCGAGAGCCTTCCCCATGTCCGGGAATTGGATGGGAACGAATTGCCTGGAATTAACGGTCACCGAGTTGTCGCTGAGGATCGAGCTGATCAGCAGCGTGCCGATGTTGTTCTTGACGTTCACGCCGATCGTCTTGTTCGCCAGGTCGCTGACCGTGGTGATGCCCGAGTGCTGCGGGACCACGATGTCCTGGTTGTCCGCCTGCATGATGGAGGCCGGCGCGAGCACCCGGAAGTGGGCGGGGTCCTTCGCCTTGGTGTTGGCCTCGATGTAGGAGACGTAGTTCCCGGCCGAGATGTCCACCTGGCCTTGGAGCTGGCTGGCGATCGTCGTTGCCCCGCTGACGGCCGGCAGGATCGAGACGTTCAGTCCCTCGGCAGCGAACAGGCCGCGCTGCTTCGCGATGTACAGCCCGGCTGAGTCGAGGGCCGGGACCGCCGCCACCGTCAGGTTGGTCTTCTCCAGCCCGCCTGGCGCGGCGGAGCCGCCGCCACCGCTGCAGCCTGCGGCGAGCAGCCCCAGACCTGCCAGTGCGGCCAGCCCGGCCAGGGGCCGCCGCCGGAAGAGACGTGACATGGGAAACTCCCTGATAGCAACGCGGATTCAGGGGCAGACTAGCGCATTAAAACGGGTCAAACGTCCGGGATGACGTTTATATAACCCTGACCGGCGGCCCGGTGCTCTCCCTGATCACCAGGGTGGTGGCCAGCTCGATGTGGTGCGGCTCCCCGGCCCCGGAGGCGCCCGGAGGGCCGGTGCCCGGGGCCCGCAGCATCCGGAACGCGGTCGCCGCCATGGCCGCGAGGGGCTGGCGGACGGTGGTGAGCGCGGGGGTGGCCCACGAGGCGACCGGGACGTCGTCGAACCCCACCACGCTGAGGTCCCCGGGGGCCCGCAACCCCCGCTCGCCGAGCGCCTGGAGCACGCCGAAGGCCTGCGCGTCGTTGCCGGCCACGATGGCCGTCGGCGGCTGGGGCAGCGCGAGCAGCTCGCGGGCCTGCCGCCGGCCGCCCTCGGCGCAGAAATGATCCCGGCGGATGAGCTCCCCGGGTGCGTCCCGCCCGGCCGCCCCCAGCCCGGCCGCCTCCAGCGCGGCACGGTAGCCCGCCAGCCGGGCCCGGCTGGACCACAAGTGCTCCGGGCCGCCGATGATGGCGATGCGGCGGTGCCCGAGCTCGATCAGGTGCCGGGTGGCGGTCAGGCAGCCCTGCCAGTTGGTCGTGCCCACCGACCGGATGCCGGGGCCCGGCTCCTCGGGCGGGTCGATCACGACCAGCGGGATGCGCGCGGCCGCCAGCCGCTGCAGTTCGCTGCTGTCCGGCAGGTTCAGCACCGTGAGCGCGCCGTCGGTCCCCCGGGCCGTGGCCCGGTTCAGCCAGGCGGTGAACCCGCCGGGTGAGTCCACGGTGCTGACCACGACGCTGGCCCCGGCCTCGTCCGCGGCCTGCACCGTGCCGCGCAGCAGTTCCTCGGCCCACGGGGTATGCAGGGTGGCGATCAGCAGGTCCACGACGCCGAAGCCGAGCCGGGAGGCGACCTGGTACCCGTCCCGCCGGAGCAGCGCGGCGATCCGGGCCCGCGTCCCGGCGGCCACGTCGGTCCGCCCGTTGAGCACCTTGGACACGGCGGACACCGACACGCCCGCCTCGGCGGCGATGCCCGCCAGCGTGCTGCGGCCGGTCCCGCGGGCCACGGCGGCTCCTGTGCGTCGTGATTTTCGAAACTTCAGTCACCTCAGGATAACCGGTGAAGGCTCTTGACCGCCTAAAGCGCCGAATCTAGCCTGGATGATGTAGCGAATAGTTTTCGAAAGTTCTAGCCGGACGTATCCCTCACTATCGTCCCTGACGCACCGGAGCCTGAGGAACGTGACGACGAGTACTCCCGCGGCCGGCCACCCCCCGGCCAGCACCCTGCCGGCCCTGCAGCTCTACACCGTGCGCGAACAGCTCGCGGCGGACCGGAAAGGCGTCCTGGACCAGGTCGCCGCGTTCGGCTACGGGGCGGTGGAGCCCTTCGACATCCTCAGCGATCCCGCCGGGCTGGCCGCCGACCTGGCGGCCGCCGGCCTCGCGGTGTGCAGCGTGCACGCCATCCCGGCCGGCGAGCAGGCCGGCCCGGTCGCGGCGGCGGCCCGGACGCTGGGCGCGGACACCGTGATCGTCCCGTACCTGCCGCCGGAGCGTTTCGCCAGCCACGACGGCGTGCGCGCGGTGGCGGCGGAGCTGAACGGCATGGCGGCCCGGCTGGCCGCCGAGGGCCTGCGCCTCGGCTACCACAACCACGATCACGAGCTCGCCCCGCTGCCCGGCGGGGCCGGCCTCCCGGACGGCACCCCGGCGCTGGAGGCCCTGGCCGCCGAGCTTGACCCGTCGGTGCTGCTCGAGCTGGACACCTACTGGGCCGCGGTCGGCGGCCAGGACGTGCCCGCGCTGCTCGGCCGGCTCGGCGAGCGGGTCGGCTACCTGCACGTCAAGGACGGCCCGGTGACCAGGGACGACCCGATGACCGCGGTCGGCGCCGGGCGGATGCCGGTCGCGGAGATCCTGGCCGCCGCCCCGCCGGGGGCGTGGCGCGTGGTCGAGCTCGACCGGTGCGCGACCGACATGATGACCGCGGTCGGGGACAGCCTGGCCTGGCTGGCCAGCCAGGGCCTGGCCCAGCCGGTGCGTCCCGCCGCAGGCGGCTAAGCCCGTGACCACGGACCCGGTCGGCGTGGCCGTCATCGGCTGCGGCACGATCAGCGACGAGTACCTCCGCAACCTCACCTCCTTCCCGGACCTGCGCGTGCTGTTCTGCGCCGATCTGGACCTCGAGCGGGCCAAGGCGCAGGCGGCCAGGTACGGCGTGCCCGGCGTGGGCAGTGCCGCCCAGGCCACCGCGCACCCGGACGTGGAACTGGTGGTCAACCTGACCATCCCGGCCGCGCACGCCGAGGTGGCCGGGCAGGCGGTGGCGGCCGGCCAGCATGTCTGGAACGAGAAACCCCTGGCCCTGGACACCACGGCCGGGCGTGCCCTGCTCGCCGCGGCCGTCCGGGCCGGCGTGCGGGTCGGCTGTGCTCCGGACACCGTGCTCGGCGCGGGACTGCAGACCGCCCGGCGGCTGATCGACGGCGGCGTCATCGGCGAGCCGCAGAGTGCGCTGGCCCTGATGCAGGATCCGGGGCCGCAGCGCTGGCACCACGACCCCGAGTTCCTGTTCCGGCGCGGCGCGGGCCCGCTGTTCGACATGGGGCCGTACTACCTGACCACGCTGGCCACCCTGCTCGGCCCGGCGGAGCAGGTCGCCGCGCTCGGCCGGCGCAGCCAGCCGAGCCGGGTCATCGGCCGCGGCCCGCGGGCCGGGACGGCGTTCGAGGTCGAGGTGCCAACCCACGTCGCGGCCCTGATCGGCTACGCGCGGGGCCCGGCCGCGACGCTCGTGCTCAGCTTCGACTCGCCGCTGCGGCGGCACGGCTTCGTGGAGATCACCGGCACCGAGGCCACCTTGTCACTGCCGGATCCCAACCGGTTCGACGGCGACGTCCGGGTCCGCCCGACCGGGAGCGACGACTGGGAGACGGTCCCGGCGTCCGGGGCCACCGCGGGCCGGGGCCTGGGGGTGCTGGACATGGCGCGGGCCATCCGCGCCGGGACGGCCCACCGGGCCTCCGGTGAGCTGGCGCTTCACGTGCTGGACGTCATGGAGGCTGTCGCCCGCTCGATCACCGGGGGTAGGTTCGAGCGGGTCGCGACCACCTTCGATCCGCCGGAGGCGCTGCCCGCGGACTGGGACCCGTGCGTCCCGGGCCTCACGTGAGCGACCAGGCCGCACCAGCTGACTACGGGGAGTTCCATGGCTGAAGCACTGGGCGTGGGCATGGTCGGGTACGCGTTCATGGGAGCGGCCCACTCCCAGGCCTGGCGCACCGCCCCGCACGCGTTCGACCTGCCGCTGCGCCCGGTGCTGGCCGCACTGTGCGGCCGCGACCGGGCCGCCACGGAAGCCGCCGCGCAACGCTACGGATTCGCCGGCGTGGAGACCGACTGGCGCGCCCTCCTGGAGCGCGACGACGTGCAGCTCATCGACGTGTGCACGCCCGGCGACTCGCACGCCGAGATCTCCGTGGCCGCGCTGGAGGCGGGCAAGCACGTGCTGTGCGAGAAGCCGCTGGCCAACACGCTCGCCGAGGCGGAGGCCATGGCCGCGGCGGCCGCCCGGGCCCGGGCCCGGGGGATCCGCTCCATGATCGGCTTCAACTACCGCCGGGTGCCGGCCCTCGCGCTGGCCCGCGAGCTCATCGCCGCCGGCCGGGTCGGCGAGATCCGGCACGTCCGGGCCAGCTACCTGCAGGACTGGCTGACCGACCCGGCCTTCCCGCTGACCTGGCGGCTGCAGAAGGAACACGCGGGCTCGGGGGCCCTGGGTGACCTGGGCTCGCACATCGTGGACCTGGCCCAGTACCTGACCGGGCAGCTGATCGCGGGGGTCTCCGCGGTGACCGCCACGTTCGTGCCCGAGCGCCCGCGTCCCGGCGGCCCTCCCGGGGCCACGGGGCCGGTCACGGTGGACGACGCGGTCGCGTTCACCGGGCGGCTCGAATCGGGCGCCCTGGCCTCCTTCGAGGCGACCCGGTTCGCCACCGGCCGCAAGAACGCGCTGCGGATCGAGGTCAACGGCGCGCTCGGCAGCCTCGCGTTCGACCTGGAGCGCCTCAACGAGCTGGAGTTCGCCGACAGCGCCGGCTAGGCACCGGTTCGTCAGGCACGGGTGACCCCCTGACCCAGGGCTTCCGGCGCATCCTGGTCACCGAGCCCGGCCACCCCTACCTGTCCGCCTGGTGGCCGCCGGGGCACGTGCTGGGCTGGGAGCACACGTTCACCCACGAGGTCCGGGACCTGGTCACCGCGATCGCCAAGGGCACCGACCCGGAGCCGTCCTTCGCCGACGGCCTGCAGGTCCAGCACGTCCTGGAGGCCGTCTCGGCCAGCGCCGCGACCGGCAGCCGGTGGACCCCGGTCTGACGCCCGGAAAATTCACGAGCAAAATTCGCCGCAACGAAAACCACCCGGAGCCGATCATGTCCCGACCGTTCACGTTGTTCACCGGGCAATGGGCCGACCTGCCCCTGGAGGATGTCTGCCGGCTGGCTCACCAGTGGGGCTACGACGGCCTCGAGCTCGCCTGCTGGGGCGACCACTTCGAGGTGGACCGGGCCCTGCGCGAGGACGGCTACCTGGCCGGGCGGCATGCCCTGCTGGCCAAGTACGACCTGAGCTGCTGGGCCATCTCCAATCACCTGGCCGGGCAGGCGGTCTGCGATCACCCGATCGACGTGCGGCACCAGGGCATCCTGCCCGCCCGGATCTGGGGCGACGGCGAGCCCGAGGGGGTGCGGCAGCGGGCCGCCGCCGAGCTGGCCGACACGGCGCGGGCCGCGGCCGCGTTCGGGGTGCAGACCGTGGTGGGCTTCACCGGCTCCTCGATCTGGCACACGGTGGCCATGTTCCCGCCGGTGCCGCCGGAGATGATCGAGGAGGGCTACGCGGACTTCGCGCGGCGCTGGAACCCGATCCTGGACGTGTTCGACGCCGAGGGAGTCCGCTTCGCGCACGAGGTGCACCCCAGCGAGATCGCCTACGACTTCTGGACCACCCGGCGGGCCCTGGACGCGGTGGGCAACCGGCCCGCGTTCGGCCTGAACTTCGACCCCAGCCACTTCGTCTGGCAGGACCTGGACCCGGTGGCGTTCCTGGACGCCTACCCGGACCGGATCTACCACGTGGACTGCAAGGAGGCCCGCACCCGGCTCGACGGCCGCAACGGCCGGCTCGGCTCGCACCTGCCGTGGGGTGATCCCCACCGGGGCTGGGACTTCGTGTCCGCGGGGCGGGGTGAGGTCCGGTGGGAGGACGTGTTCCGGATGCTCAACTCGATCGGCTACCGCGGCCCGATCTCGGTGGAGTGGGAGGACGCGGGGATGGACCGGCTGGCCGGCGCGCCCGAGGCCCTGGCCTACCTGCGGCACTTCGACCTGGAACCACCCAGTGCGTCCTTCGACGCCGCGTTCAGCACCGGCGGTTAAACTAGCACTGCGGGTTAAACAGCACCGGGGTTACTCAGCACTGCGCGTTGAACAGCACTGCGGGTCAAACAGCACGGCGGGCTACGTGGCCACCTGACCGAGGGAGTCCAGCCTGCGGGCCAGGGCGACGGCGGTGGGCTCGGCGATCAGGGACGCGGTCGCGGAGGCCTGCTTGGGGATCGCCCACCACTGCCGGGTCCAGCGCCCGAACCAGGTGTGCCAGCCCTTGTACCGCTCGGCCAGGTCGGCGGCCTCGGCCGCGGTGGACTGCTCCGCGGTCAGCGGTACCGACGTGGCGACGGCCGCGGTGCCCGTGCCAGCCAGATCCGGGCCGGCCAGATCCGTGCTGGCCAGGAACTGGGCCCAGACCACCCGGCCGCGGTAGTCGCCTTCGGTTCCCCAGCGGGACGACAGCCGGGCCAGCCGGTCGAGCCCGTGCTCGGGCCCGGCGGCGGCCCGGGTTCCGCCCGGGGCAGTGACGGGAACGGTTGCTGGCCGAAGGGACCGTGCTGGCCGAAGGGACCGTGCTGGCTGAAGGAACCGTGCTGGCGCCGCCGTCGGACACGGCGACCCGCACGGTCTGCCCGGTCCAGGTGACCTCGGTGGCGAAGAAACCGTCCTGGCCGGTGGCGGTGTGCCGGATCGCGTTGGCGGCCAGTTCGGCCGCGCAGCGCGCGATGCCGTCACCGTCAGGGTGGCTGCCCAGCAACTGGGCGACGAACGAGGCGGCCTCGGTGATCTGGTCTTCCTGGCCGGGAAAGACCTTGCACCATCTCATGACGCGGGACATGCAAGCGGGCTCATATTCCGGCGATAACACAGATTCGCAGGACCGTCCAGGCCCCGGGCACTGCGCGGCGGCGGGACCCGGGGCCCGGGAGTTACCTATCCGCGCTCCAAACGGTCCTGGCTGTTCAGGAGATGGGTTCGGCGAGCTGAAGGATCGCGGTTTGCGGGGTGCCCATGAGGGCGGGGGAATTGGCGCTGGAGGTCCAGACCGTGGCCCGCAGGAAGCTGAGGAACGCCGCTGCGTCGTCGGTGCTGTCGAAGTCGAGGTCGATGACGACGTAGTTGGGGTCGCCTACCGGCCGCTGGACGCGCTGCTGGCGTACCCCGGCCTGCTGACGGGCCTCCGCGAAGCGGCTGAAGGCGGCGTTCCACGTGTCGAAGTCGGTGACGGCATGTTCGATGTGCAGGGTGGTCATGGTGTCTCCCGGCTGAGCTGGGCTGCGGTCAGGTCCGACGCTAGAAGAGCGGGCCCGGCCTGCCTATCCCAGGTCCCTGGGGTCTTGGGTGCGAAGCCGTGCGGTGCCCTGGCCCGGTGCGCGTAGCCTCCAGGCATGACCAGGCCGGCCGGATCCGCGCAGTCGGTGGAGCGGGTCGTGCGGATCTGCGAGTCAGCCGCGGACGCCAGGACGCTACGGCTGCGGCTCCTGGAGGAAATCCGCCGTGCGGTCAGTTTCGATGCCTACGCCTGGCTGCTGACGGACCCGGAAACCTCGGTGGGGTCGGCGCCGCTCGCTGATGTCCCGTGCCTTCCGGAGCTTCCCAGGCTGATCGCCCTGAAGTACCTCACCAGGATCAACCGGTGGACGTCGCTCCATGCGGCCCCGGCCGCGCTGCTGCACGAAGCGACCGGTGGTGACCTGTCCCGGAGCTTGCTCTGGCAAGACCTGCAGTCCCGTTACGCCGTGAGTGACGTGGCGTCGCTGGTCTTCAGGGACCGGTTCGGCTGCTGGGGCTTCCTCGACCTCTGGAGATCGGGTGCCCCGGCGCGGTTCGGCCCGGCCGAGGCCGCTTTCCTGGGTGATATTGCCGGGCCAGTGACAGCGGCCCTGCGGCGCAGCCAGGCCAGCGCGTTCACCAGCGGCGGAGGGTCGCGCAGCACGCGGCGGCCGGGACCCGTGGTGCTGCTGCTGTCCCCCGCGCTGGCGGTGCTCCGCCAGACTCCCGAGACGCAGGAGTATCTGCGGATTCTCGTTCCTCCTGCGGAAGACCGGCCGCCGATTCCCGCGAGTGCCTACAACGTGGCCGCGCAGCTGCTGGCCGTCGAGGCGGGTGTGGACGGCAATCCGCCGTGGGCCCGGGTGCATATGTCGGACGGCGTCTGGCTCACCCTCCGGGCGGCCCGGATCGACAGCGCCGGAGGCAATGCGGGAAGCGACATTGCCGTCACGATAGAAGAGACGACGCCACCCGAAAGGGTGGCCTTGTTCGCCCGGGCGTTCGGGTTGAGCGCACGCGAGAGCGAGTTGCTCAGCCATCTCGCTACCGGCGCCGACACCCGGGAACTCGCGCACCGGATGTTCCTGTCCGAGCACACCGTCCAGGACCACCTGAAGTCAATCTTCGCGAAAACCTCGGCGCACAACCGCCGGACGTTGCTGTCCCGCGCGCTGGGCTGATCAGATGCCGGTCCCGGGTGCTGCACCACCGGCGCAGCACCCGGGACCTGACGTCAACTCAGCTGGTCCAGACCTGGACCTCCGAGACCTGCCCGGCGGGCCACCCGGTGTTGGCGGTGAAGTTCAGCCGCACGTACCGGTAACTGGCCGACGGGAAGGTGATCGTGACCGTGTTGCCGGTCGAGGGGTTGAAGGTGTAGTTGGCTGACCCGACGATCGTGGAGAAGCTCGACCCGTCGGTGCTGCCCTGGACGGACAGCGTCTGGGTCCTCGTGCTCCACGATGAGGCCGGCGGCAGGTCGAGCACGATCCGGCTGAAGCTCTTGGCCGCGCCGAGGTCGACCTGGAGCCACTGCGGGAACGAGTTGTTGGTGCTCTCCCAGTAGGTGCTGGTGTTGCCGTCCGTGGCGTTGCCCGGCACGTACGTCTGGGTGTAGCCACTGGCCGAGGTGAGCTGGTTCAGGGCCAGGTTGGTGCTGCCCCCGCCGCCTCCGCTGCCGCTGCCGCCCGCCCCGCCGGGGAAGATCTCGAACTCCGAGACCTGCCCGGCCGGCCAGCCGGTGTTGGCGGTGAAGTTCAGCCGCAGGTACCGCTCGCTGACGGCCGACGGCAGGCTGATCGTGACGGTGTTCCCGGTGGACGGGTCGAAGGTGTAGTTCGCCGAGCCGGCCAGCGTGGTCCAGGTGCTGCCGTCGGTGCTGCCCTGGACGGACAGGGTCTGGGTCCTGGTCGCCCACGAGCTCGACGGCGGCAGGTCGAGGGTGATCGACCCGACCGTCTGGGCCGACCCGAGGTCGGCTTCCAGCCACTGCGGGAAGGCGTTGTTGGTGCTTTCCCAGTAGGTGCTGGTGTTCCCGTCGTTGGTGTTCGAGGGGACGTAACTCTGGGTGGATCCGCTGGCCGTCATGGTGGCGCCCAGGGCCAGGTTGGTGGTGGCGCCGATGCCGCTGCCGGTCAGGCTGACGGTGGCCGGGCTGTTGTTGGCGTTGCTGGTCACGGTCAGCGTGCCGGTCCGGGTCCCGGACGCGGTCGGCTTGAACGTGACGTTCACCGTGCAGGAGCTGCCGGTGGCGACGCTGGAGCAGTTGTTGGTCTGGCTGAAGTCCCCGGTTACCGAGACACCCGAAACGCTGGCCGCGCTGGTGCCCGAGTTGGTCACCGTCACCGCCTGGGCCGCGGAACTGGAGCCGACGTCGGTCCCGGCGAAGGACAGGCTGGCCGGGGCGGCGTTCAGCACCGGGCCCGGCGCGGTGCCGGTCCCGGTCAGGCTGACCGTGTTGGTCACCCCGCCCGCGTTGACCGTGAGGGTCCCGGTCCGGGCGCCGGTCGCGGTCGGGGCGAACTTCACGCTGACCGTGCACGAGCCGTTCGCCGCGATCGACGAGCCGCAGGTGTTGGTCTGGCTGAAGTCGCCGGTGGCCGCGATGGATGAGACCGCCGCCGCCGAGCCGGTCGGGTTGGAGACCGTCACGGTCTGGGCGGCGCTGGTCGTGCCGGTCACGACCGAGCCGAAGCTCAGCGCGCTCGGGCTGGCCGTCACGCCGGAGGCGGGATAGGGCGGGTAGACCGGGGCCGGCCAGCCGTTGCACTGCGTCGGGGTGATGCCGGAGTTCCCGCCACCGTCGGTGATCGCGAAGCCCCCGCCCTCGCAGTTGTAGCTGGGCGCGTTACCCGCGTTGGCCTGGGCCACGCCGGTCGCGGTCACGTTGGTGAACGAGGCCGCGCCGCCGGTCTGCTCCTGCAGCGCGAACGTCCCGGTGCCGGCGATCGTCACGTTGTTCAGGTTGACCCCGCTGATCGTGCCCTCGACCCACTGGACCGCTTCGAACGGGCTTTGCTCGATAAGATCGTTAGTGACGTTGATCGGGCCGGTCACCGCGCCCTGGCTGCCGTCGAACCACAGCGCGCCCACACCGAACTGCCAGTTCGGGTCGAGGTCGCCGTCCCGGATCATGGTGTTGTTCGAGATCGTGGTCGTGCCGACCGGGGTGGACGTGAAGCGCTGCCCGACCTGGATGCCGCCGCCCTGGGTGATCCCGGTGTCCTGGACCAGGTTGCCGGTGACGGTGTTGTCGTGGCCGCCGTAGATCGCGATGCCGTTGGCCAGCATCTGCAGCTCCACGGTGTTGCCGGTGATCGTGTCGTTGGCGTCGGCCCCGATGCTGGAGTCGGCCCAGGTCGCGATGCCGTCGTCGCCGGTGTTGCGGATGTCGCTGTTGGTCACGGTGGAGTTGGTGACGCCGCCGTGGAAGTTGATGCCGTCCGCGGTGGTGTCGCGGATCCGCATGCCGCTGAATTTCAGGCTGTCCATCGGCCCGTCCATCCAGGCGCCGACCTTCATGTGCTCGATCCAGATGTTCGACACGGTCGAGTTGCTCATCGCGCCGCCGATGCCGTTGACCTGGGCGCTGTCGTCACGCTCCTGGACGTTGCCGAAGATGGCGAAGTTCTGCAGGTGGACATTGGTGCTCGGGTTCGGCGCGGAGTTGCCGTAGAACCCGGGGGCCGTGCCGGTGACCGTCGAGTACCACATCCCGGCCCCGGCGATCGTGACGTTGTTGACGCTGATGTGGCCCGGGATGTTGTACGTGCCCGGCGGGATCCACACGGTGCCGCCCGCGCCGGCCGCGGTGATCGCGGCGTTGAACGCGCTGGTCGAGTCGGCCGCGCCGGTCGCGTCGGCGCCCTCGCTGGTCACCGACACCGAGCCCGCGGGCTGGGTCAGCGCGGCGCCGACCTGCTCGAAGTCGGCGAAGTCGATCGTGTACGAGGCTGCGGTGTCCTCCGAGTCGACCTGCAGCTTGAACGTCGTCCCCGCCGGATAGGTGGTCGACAGCAGCCGGTGCGTCTCGTCGAAGAAGTGGTGCGGGTTGCCGCTGCCCGGCGTGTTGGTGAACGGGTAGCTGCCGTAGTACCAGCTGTAGGCGTTGGTCAGGGTGAAGTCGGCCTGCTTGGCGCCGTTGATGTACAGCGACAGCGGCGCGGTGTAGACCGACCCGTCCGAGCTGTCCGGGATGCTGTACCGGAAGTTGATCGAGTTGGTCGCCACCGGCGTGGTGAACGTGACGTACTGGCCGGTGCCCTTCAGGGTCACGGCCTTGCGGTAGGAGGCCTCGTCGGCCAGCTGGCCCTGGGTGTAGCTCGGGCCGATGACGGTCCCGTTGGTGGCGGAGTTCTCCGCCTGGACTTCGGTGTACGGCAGGCTGGCGCCGCTGCCGCCGGTGGCGGCGGCCCAGGCCGGAGCCGCCGCCACGAGGGCACCGCCGCTGGCCAGCAGCGCGGTGCTGCCTGCGAGGGCGATCAAGCGTCTGAGAGTGCGGGGGGAACGTAACACTCGGGGCTCCTGGGGGTGAGTGGGCGGGTAAAAGTGCCCTCACCGTACAGAGCCGGACGTGTGTCTGCAATATGTCGATGGAGTTACGTAAGTATCAAACTTTCAGGCGCATATCCGTGCGGTGATGAGGCGGGCGCGCGGCGTTGACGGGCCCCCGCACCGTCAGGCCCGGGCCCGGGCCGTGGAGCCCCGGACGACCAGTTCCGGCTCGAACAGCAGCTCAGCCGCCGCGACCGTGCCGCCCTCGACCTGCTGGACCAGCGTGCTCACCACGGCCCGGCCCATCGCGTCGATGGGCTGGCGGACCGTGGTCAGCGGCGGATCCGTGCAGGTCATCAGCGCCGAGTCGTCGTAGCCCACCACGGAGACGTCGCCGGGCACCGACATGCCCAGCCGGCGCACGGCCCGGATGGCGCCCAGCGCCAGCGGGTCGTTGCCGCACACGATGCCGGTGATGCCCGCCCGCACCAGGCGGGCGCCGGACGCGTGCCCGGCCTCGACCGAGAACATCGTGTGCTCCACGGCGCCCGTGGTGTCGATGCCGGCCCGGGCGGCCAGGGCGGTGAACGCGGCCAGCTTGCGCCGCGACGGCATGTGGTCGTCCGGGCCGATGATCAGGCCGACCCGGCGGTGGCCCAGTGACAGCAGGTGCCCCAGGGCCTGCTCCACCGCGGCCGCGTCGTCGACGCAGACCCGTGGGTAGCGGAGGTGCTCGGCGGCCGCGTTGACCAGTACCGCCGGCACGCCCCGTTCCAGCAGCAGGTCGTAGTGGTCGTGCGGGGAGTCCGCCTCGGCGAAGTTCCCGCCGGCGAAGACCATCCCGGATACGTGCTGGTCGAGCAGCATCCGGACGTAGCTGGCCTCGGACAGGCCGCCGCCGGCCCCGCGCACGCACAGCACCGGCGTGAAGCCCTGCTGGGCCAGGCCGCCGCCGACCACCTCGGCCAGCGCGGGGAAGATCGGGTTCTGCAGTTCGGGCACCACCAGCCCGACCAGCCGGGCGCGCTCGCCGCGCATCTGGGTGGGCCGCTCGTAGCCGAGCACGTCCAGCGCGGTGAGCACGGCGTCCCGGGTCGTCTGGGAGACGCCCGGCTTGCCGTTCAGCACCCGGCTGACCGTCGCCTCGCTGACCCCCACCTTCTTGGCCACTTCCGCTAGCCGCCGTGTCATGACGCAACTATACGGCGATTACCGCAAGAAATTGCAAGAGTTTGCGACCTCGAGCAAGCCTCTTTCGGTCCGATCATCCCGGTGGTCTCCAGCGTTCTTGACGTCGTTTGCCGGTTCAGCTGAGTCCGCCCCGTCACTTAGCCCAGGTCAGGGTGGCGAAGGCGAGGTCTCGTCGGCCAGCGTTG